>NZ_JACCFI010000001.1:1301378-2602756 GCF_013410355.1 Agromyces hippuratus
ACGTCGACTCGCGTTCCGGTGCTGACATCGGCGGGAAGCGGGCCCCTGCTCGGCACGACGACGGTCGCGAGTCCGGCGCGATCGGTCGCATCGACGGAGGCGTCGGGCACGAGCTCGCCGGCCTCGATCGTTCGCGCCACGACGAGCCCGTCCTCGGGGAAGTCGCCCGCGACCACATAGTGCTCAGCGCTCGCGCCGAGACGAACGGATTCGGTGTCGAGGTCGTCGACCTGGATGTGCGTGCCCGAGGCCAGCGTGCCCCGGGCGACGTAGACCTCGACCCCGTCGTCGAGCCCCGAGACCAGGGTCCAGACGCCGAAGGTCGACCCCGCGATGAGGGCGATGCCGATGATCAGGCGCGGGTCGAGCCGCAGTGCGCCTCGCTCACCCCGGTCGCGACGTGTCGTCATGTGCGTTCCCTTCGGAGTGGCGCCGGGTCGCGCCGGCGTCTATCGTCACCCGAAGCTCGGACACGGTTCCGAAGTTATCCACAATCACCCCGTCCGACCCGCGACCGGTCGATAATCAAGACATGACCTCTCCAGGTTCGGGCGACGAGATCGGCCGGTTCCTCACGCTCGCAGACGCGGCCGAGATCCTCGCCGTCGACGTCGCGGCGGTCGACGAGCTGATCCGATCCGGTGAACTGCCCGCGATCCGCGTCGGCACCGCAGGGCCGTGGCGCATCGAGCGGCTGCAGCTCGAGGTCTGGATCGAGCTCCAGTACGAGGAGACCCGCAAGTTCTCGGCCTGGAACCAGGGCGAGTTCTCGAACATCGCCGAACTCTCAGGCGCTCGCACCGGGCGACTCCGGCCGGTCGACTGACTCGGCCGTCAGCGGAAGTCGACGACCAGGAGCCGCGAGAGCGGCACGATGCGATACCCGTGCACCGCACTGTCGCGTCGCGGCCGGTCGACGTCGTGCAGCGCGAGATCGAGATGGTCCCGTGCGACCCGGTCGATGGTGCCGTGGGACGCTCCATCGACGGTGCTGACGTGCACGGGGGTTCGCCGACGACAGAGGTCGCGGAGCACGAAGGGCAGGCCGATGCGCTCGGCGATGCGAGCGGATGCCTCGGGCACCGACTCGAGGCTCGGCTCCAACTGCGCGCGAGTGGGCAGCACCGCCGCGATCGCCGCGATGGGCACGACGCAGTGGAGCTCCCGCTTCGCGGGTTCCGTAGACCGGCCGCTGACCCAGTCGCGGCCGAACGCCTGCGGCCGGAGCGAGAGGATCCGCCCGCCGTGCAGCTCGATGCGCACGAAGGCGCCGGGATCGTCGGGGGCGGATCGCGCGATGCCCGTGAGGCGGTCGCGCAGGGTCAGCCGGCCGAGCCGGAGGCGCTCCTCCTCGATGGCGAGCGCCCGCTCCTCGTCACGCTGCTCCTGGTCGATCTGCGACTCGAGGTCGTCGAAGAGCAGCTCCCAGCGCATGCAGCGACGCTACATGGCGGCCTCCCGATTCCGAAACGTTATCCACAGGCGTGGAAATCCCTTGACACCAATTCGGAGACTCGCCTACGGTTCACACAGGAATCACCCGATGTCCCCCACTCGGGGGTGATCCTGTCGCTCGGTCGAGAGGCCCTGCGAGCCACTCCTCCCCCATGGAGCACAGATGACCGCACGCGACGCGATCGGCGCCCGAACCGCCGCGACTCGCAGCTCGACGGCGCGCCTGCTCGGCGACGACGACGAGTTCTTCGCCCGACAACCCGCACGCCGTACCGAACTGCCCGATCCCGAGCCGCTCCTGCGCAGCCTCACCCATTGCGTCATCGAGGCGCTCGCGGGTGCCCGAGATCTCGAACAGCTCGCGAGGTGGGTCGACGACGACGTCTACCGCAACCTCTCGAAGCGGGTCGTGCTCGCGGCCCGCGCCCGACGCGCCAAGGGCCAGGCCCCGCAACGGCCCGCATTCTCGATCGGCCGCGTGCACGTGTACGAGCCGACCGACGGCGTCATCGAGGCCGTCGTGATGGTGCACCAACGAGCCCGCTCGCGAGCGGTCGCGATCCGCATCGAGGGGTTCGATCAACGCTGGCGCGCGAGCGCCATCGGCGTGCTCTGACCCCGACGGGCTCTGAACACCGGCACGCCTGAACACCGGCACGCCTGAAGACCGGTGCGCCGAGCGCGCTCCGGATACAGTTCACTCCCGAGCCCCACGACACGCCACGTCCTCGCTTCCGCGCGGCGCAGCGACCGCACACGAGAGACCCCGGCCGGTGCAGCACACCGACCGGGGTCTCGTCGACGGGTGTCAGTTGCCCTTGCGGTCCTGGGCCCGACGCTCCGCGCGGTTCTGCGGAGCGACGTCGCCGCCGGTGCGCTGCCCGAAGGCGCCGCGCGACTCCTCGGCCGCGGGGGCCTGGCTCTCGGCGACGGCACGGCGGGCGCGCTGCGTCGCCGCCTGCTGCACCTGGCCACGCTGGTTGCGCACCTCGACGCCGCCGGCGTCACTCGGTGCCGAGTAGCTGAGCTTGTCGTCGGGCGCTCCCTGACGGCCGAGCCCCTTCGCCTCGATCTTCGCGCCGGCGGCACCGGGCTGCGGTGCCACCTCGACCTCGAGGTTGAAGAGGAAGCCGACGGTCTCCTCGCGGATCGAACCCATCATCTGCTGGAACATCGCGTAGCCCTCGCGCTGGTACTCGACCAGCGGGTCGCGCTGCGCCATGGCGCGCAGGCCGATGCCGTCCTTCAGGTAGTCCATCTCGTAGAGGTGGTCGCGCCAGCGACGGTCGATGACCGAGAGCACCACGCGTCGCTCGAGTTCGCGCATGGCGGGCGAACCGAGCTGCTCCTCGCGACGGGCGTAGGCGACCTTCGCATCGGAGAGGATCTCGCGGCGGATGAAGTCGCGGTTGACCCGCCCCTTCTCGCCGGCCTCGGCGACGACCTCGTCGATCGTGATGCCGATCGGGTACAGCGTCTTCAGCTCGGTCCAGAGGGCGTCGAAGTCCCAGTCCTCGGGGTTGCCCTCGGCCGTGTGGCTGTCGAGCACCTCGTCGATGACGTCTTCGAGGAACTTCTGCGTGCGCTCGTGCAGGTCGTCGCCCTCGAGGATGTGGCGGCGGTCGCTGTAGATCGCCTCGCGCTGACGGTTCAGCACGTCGTCGTACTTCAGCACGTTCTTGCGGATCTCGGCGTTGCGCGCCTCGACCTGCGACTGCGCCGAACGGATGGCCCGCGAGACGACCTTGGACTCGATGGCGACGTCGTCGGGCACGCCACGCGACATGAGGCTCTCGGCGGCACCCGCGTTGAAGAGGCGCATGAGGTCGTCGGTCAGCGACAGGTAGAACCGGCTCTCGCCGGGGTCGCCCTGACGGCCGGAACGACCGCGCAGCTGGTTGTCGATGCGGCGCGACTCGTGACGCTCGGTGCCGAGCACGTAGAGCCCGCCGGCGGTGAGCACCTTCTCGGCTTCGACGGCGACCTCGGCCTTGACCTTCTCGAAGACCTCGTCCCACGCGGCCTCGTACTCCTCGGGAGTGTCGACCGGGCTGAGGCCGCGCTCGTGCATGAGCTGCACGGCGATGAACTCGGCGTTGCCGCCGAGCATGACGTCGGTACCACGACCGGCCATGTTCGTCGCGACGGTCACGGCGCCGTGGCGACCGGCCTGCGCGACGATCGCAGCCTCGCGAGCGTGGTTCTTCGCGTTCAGCACCTCGTGTCGCACGCCCTTCTTGGCGAGGAGGCGCGAGAGGTACTCGCTCTTCTCGACGCTCGTGGTGCCGACGAGCACGGGCTGACCCTGCTTGTGGCGCTCCACGATGTCCTCGACGACCTGGGCGAACTTCGCCTCCTCGTTCTTGTAGACGAGGTCGGGCTGGTCGATGCGCACCATCGGCTTGTTCGTGGGGATCGGCACCACGCCCAGCTTGTAGGTCGACATGAACTCGGATGCCTCGGTCTCGGCGGTACCCGTCATGCCGGAGAGCTTCGAGTAGAGCCGGAAGTAGTTCTGCAGTGTGACGGTCGCGAGGGTCTGGTTCTCGGCCTTGACCTGCACGCCCTCCTTCGCCTCGATCGCCTGGTGGATGCCCTCGTTGTAGCGGCGGCCGACGAGGATGCGGCCGGTGTGCTCGTCGACGATGAGCACCTCGCCGTTCATCACGACGTAGTCCTTGTCGCGCTTGAACAGGGCGTTCGCCTTGATCGAGTTGTTGAGGAACGAGATCAACGGGGTGTTCGCCGACTCGTACAGGTTGTCGATGCCCAGATAGTCTTCGACCTTCTCGATGCCGGGTTCGAGCACGCCGACGGTGCGCTTCTTCTCGTCGACCTCGAAGTCGACATCGGGCACGAGTCGCTTCGCGAGGTTCGCGAACTCGGTGAACCAGCGGTTCGCCTCGCCCGAGGCGGGGCCCGAGATGATGAGCGGCGTGCGGGCCTCGTCGATGAGGATCGAGTCCACCTCGTCGACGATCGCGAAGTGGTGGCCGCGCTGCACCATGTCGCTCGCCTGCCAGGCCATGTTGTCGCGCAGGTAGTCGAAGCCGAACTCGTTGTTCGTGCCGTAGGTGATGTCGGCGGCGTACTGCTCGCGTCGCACCTGCGGGTTCTGACCGGCCACGATGCATCCGGTGGTCATGCCGAGGGCGCGGAAGACGCGGCCCATGAGCTCCGACTGGTAGCTCGCGAGGAAGTCGTTGACCGTGATGACGTGCACGCCGCGGCTCGTGAGCGCGTTGAGGTACGCGGCGGTCGTGGCGACGAGGGTCTTGCCCTCACCGGTCTTCATCTCGGCGATGTTGCCGAGGTGGAGCGCAGCCCCGCCCATGAGTTGCACGTCGAAGTGACGGAGGCCCAGCGTGCGGCGGCTGGCCTCGCGCACCGCGGCGAACGCCTCGGGCAGCAGGTCGTCGAGCGACTCGCCGTTCGCGTAGCGCTCGCGGAGTTCGACGGTCTCGTTCCGCAGTTCGTCATCGCTGAGCGCCTGGAATCCGTCTTCGAGGGCGTTGATCGCCGCTGCGTAGTTCTCCAGCCGCTTGAGGGTTCGGCCCTCACCGACGCGGAGGACCCTTTCCAGAATCGAAGCCACGAATGTTCTCCTGTTGTCGTTGGGCGCACGGCCGCGGATGGAGTCCGGGCACGCCCGCTGCCGCCTTGCAGACGGCTATCTTAGCCATGCTAGCGGTGAACGAGCTGCGCCTTCCCGACCCCGCCGAACGCCCGGCCGGAGCCGAACCGCCCGGCGGGGTCGGTGAGCGCAACGACTCAGGTGGTCGCCGTCACGCGGTGACGCGCTGCAGCTCCACCGGCGAGGTCGCCGGCGAGCGCCCCTCAGCCCGCTCGTCGAGCCCGATGACCCCGTAGTCCCAGCCCTTGCGTCGGTAGACGACGCTCGGCCGGCCCGACTCCGCATCGACGAAGAGGTAGAAGTCGTGCCCAACCAGCTCCATGAAGTAGAGCGCGTCGTCGACGGTCATGGGCGTCGCCGCGAAGACCTTGCGCCGGATGACGACCGGCGTGTACACCTCGTCTTCATCGACATGCGGTTCGAACTCGTCGATGGCGGGAGTGCTGCCGGTGCGCACCTGGGCGAGCACCTCGGGAGCCGCGGCCTGGACACCGACCTCGGAGAATCCGGCGTCCGTCGCCTCCCGGAGGGAGGTCGGCCGTCGGGATCCGCCGCGATGGACCTTCCGGCGGTCCTTCGCCCGCCGGATGCGCTCGAGCAATCGCCCGAGTGCGACATCGAACGCCGCGTACTTGTCGGAGCCGTCTGCTTCGGCACGGACCACTGGCCCCTTGCCGACGAGGGTGAGCTCGACGCGGTCGGGCCCGGGGTTTCCGTTCTTCTCGTTGTGCCGGCTGAGCTTCACGTCGAGTGAGATCGCGCGCTCTGCCAGATGCGACACCTTCTCGGACTTCTCCGCCACGTAGGCGCGGAATCGGTCCGTGATCCCCAGGTTTCGTCCGACGATGTTCAGTTCCATGACGACCTCCGTTCACCGACGTGTCACCCGGTTCTGAAGGGTGGATCGACCACGCCTGTCCTGCCACCGTAGCCCCCTTGCGCGGGGATGTCACGGAGTGTTTGCCGTGAGCTGCCTGCATATCGCGGGAACCTGCGCGGCGTCTCGGCGAGCACTGCGATCGCCGCCGTCTCGCCACCCGCCGCATCGATCGCACGCACCGCCTCCGCGAGCGTCGACCCCGTCGTGACGATGTCGTCGACGAGCAGGAAGCGACGGCCGTCGAGCCCGCCTCGATGGTCGTCGAGCGGCCTCCTCGGCGCCCCGAACGGGCGAGCCGCAGCGCGCGCGACCAACCCGCCGGCCGCATTGCGCTGCCGCGCCTCCGCGTCCAGCCCGGCCTGGTCGGCGCGCTCCCTCGCGAGCGCGAGCACGGGCGCCGCACGGATGCCGCATCGCCGCAGCAGCACCTCGACGGGCACGTAGCCGCGCGCCCGGCGAGCCGCCGGCGTCGACGGGATCGTGCACACCTCGACCGGTGCCCCGGCCGCGACCTCGGCGAGCGCGGCGGTCACCGCCGCTCGCAGTGCGGGCGCGAGCACCGCCGCGGCATCCGTTCGCGCTCCGTCCTTGAAGGCGCCGAGCACCGACGCGGCCGCACCCGCGTACTCGAGACCGGCCCAGAGCACGAGTCCGGCGCGATCGATGCGCCGGGGCACGGCCGAGAGCGCAGCGCGGCACGACGTGCAGACGGCGCGATCGGGCGCACCGCAGCCGGAGCACGCCACGGGAACGAGCACCGCGAGCGCGTCGCGCACGGCCTCCCGTGCGACGGCGGGCATCGAGGCGCGTTCGCGTCCGATCACGTGACTGGGGATTCGGGCATGGCACCAGCCTCCCCGTCGGGAGGAGGGAGACGCTCGGCGAGCCCGCAGGTGCGGACACCGGGCTCGCTCACCCGCTGTGGAGGGCGGGTCGGGGCTCAGTCGGGCTGCTGCGAGGCGATCAGACGGATGCCGCTCGCCCGCGCCTGCCAGCCGACACCGCTCGGCGCTTCGAGCACCTCGGCCCCGGTCAGCACCCGGAGGTCCTGCACGCTGTTGCCGCCGTCGATCGCGATGCCGCCCTCGGGACCCCGCCGCTGCACGGCGAAGCCGCCGAGCTCCTGCGTGATCACCCGCGTTCCGCCACCGGGCACGGCCGTGAGCGAGGCCACGGTGCGGGCGTCGAGCCAGGTGACGTCGAGCGGCTTTCCCTCGACGTCGTCGAGGCCGAGTACCACCGGACTCAGCGCGGTCGGCGTGCCCGCGGCATCCCGCTCGATCGAGGCGGCGACGAAATGCGTCGTGTCGCCATCTCCGAGGAGGGCCACGAGTCGGGTGGAGTCGCGCGAGATCTCGAGGGCGGCGATCGACGATCCCGTCCACGGCACCGACAGCTGGATCGAGTCGAGCGATCGATCGGCTGGGTACACGACCAATTGCCCGGGAAGGCCCGCGGGCACCGACCAGACCGCACCGGTTCCGTCGATCGCCGGCACGATGAGCCCGTCGCGCGGGTCGAGCGGCTCGGCGTCCTCACCGACTCGCACGACCGAGACCCCGTCGGCCGCACGCACGGCGGCGACCTCGCCGTTCGCGCCGAGCGCCGCCCCGGTCGGAACCAGCGCCTCGACCTGGGGTGAGAGATCGGGAATCTGTTCGACGCCCTCGCCCGACGTCGCGAGGTAGCCGAAGGTCGTGCCGTCGAAGACGACGGGGCGGGGGTCGACCGGCGGATTCTTCACCGGCGCCGGAGTGAGCTCCGGCACGTCCTGCTCGACGCCGTTCAGCGACAGCGCGACGGACTTGACGTTGCGCACCCCGTCGAGGCTCGCCTGCAGCTGCAACTCCATGCGCTGCACGCTCGCCACGTCGTCATCGGTCGTTCCCGACAGGTCGACGCTCGCCACCTGCCCTTCGACGGGCACCGACCCCGAGTCGAGCCGTGTTCCCTCGGGGAACGCAGTGCGGACACCCACTGCGAGCCACTCCGACGGGCCGACGAGCAGCGCTCGCACGATGCTCGTCTGTGCGGAGTCCCGCCCCGCGAACCAGCGCAGATCGGGGACGAGGTAGTCGTAGTCCGGAGAGAAGAAGTAGAGCGGGTAGCCCCGGAAGACCTGCGCGAAGGTCGTCTCGTCGATCAGCAGACCGGGCGGGGCTGACGAGATTCGCCACTGCCCCTCGTCGTTCTGCTCGAGCGTGTACTTGAGCTCGATCGGCGTACTCGACTCGGAGATGTCGTACTGCCCCGTCGCCGAGAGCTGCGCCGCGGGGGTCGCGTCGACGTCGATCTCCGTTTCGCCGAGCTCGGTGAACACTCGTTCGCCGGGCACGTCGATCGTGGCCCTGGCATTGGCGCTCCACTCGTCGGCGAACGCCGGCGTGAGGTACTCGCGCGCCGCCTGGTAGTTGTTGCGCGGGCTCTGCGCGGCATCGATGAACCCCTCGACGATCTGCTGCTGGGTCGCGTCCTTCGCGGGAGGCGCCACGATGGTGTCGAGTTCGAGCGATTCCTCGGCCAGGGCCGGCGAACCGGCGTTGACCCCGCCCGAACTCGGGATGGACACGCAGCCGGCGAGCAGCACCGGCACGGCGACGGCCAGGATCGCCGCCAGGACTCCTCTACGCATCGTGCGCCTCCCATCGACCTGCGGGGGTCCCCTTCGCCGACGCGGCGCGCCCTGCGGCATCCGTCTCGACCGTCGCCTCGGTGTCGATCGCACCCACCACACCCGTCGGCGGCGGCCCGGTGGCCTCGATGTCGTCGGGCTCGAGCGGGAGCGGCGAGACGATCTCCTCGTCTGCGGGCACGCCGGAGCGCGGCAGCGTGAGACGGAACACCGTGCCGGAGCCCCGCCGCGACCAGACCTCGAGGGTGCCGCCGTGGGCGACGGCGTCTTCGAGGGAGATGGCGAGTCCGAGGCCGGTGCCGCCGATCGTGCGCGTGCGGCTCGGATCGGCCCGCCAGAAGCGGTCGAAGACGCGGGCCGACTCCTCGGCGGTCATGCCGAGCCCGTAGTCGCGCACCGACAGCGCGATGGCGGTCTCGTTGCTGTCGACGGCGACGACGATCGGCCGCCCCTCGCCGTGTTCGATCGCGTTGCCGAGCAGGTTCCGGACGATGCGCCGGATGCGCCGCGGGTCGACCCTCGCATCGAGGTGTCCGCCCGGCGCCTCGAGCCGGAGTTCGCTGCCCCGGCTGTGGGCGAGCTCGTGCATCGACTCGATCGCATCGCCCGCGAGGTGCACGAGGTTCGTGGGTTCGGTCGCGAGTTCGACGGACCCGGCGTCGTAGCGGCTGATCTCGAGCAGGTCGGAGAGCAGCGTCTCGAACCGTTCGGTCTGCGTGTGCAGGAGCTCGACCGTTCGGGAGGTGGGGCCGGGGAAGTCGTCGCGCTGCCCGTAGAGCACGTCGCCGGCGAGCCGGATGGTCGTCAGCGGCGTTCGCAGCTCGTGCGAGACGTCGGAGACGAAGCGCTGCTGCATGACCGACAGGTCGGCGAGCTCTCGGATGCGCGCCTGCAGGCTGTCGGCCATTCCGTTGAAGGAGGCGGCGAGCGTCGCGAGCTCGTCTTCGCCCTTCTCGGGCATGCGCACACCGAGGTCGCCGGCCGCGAGCCGCCGGCTCGTGGTCGCCGCCGACCGGATCGGCTCGATCACCCAGCGCACCACGAGCAGCGTGATCGCGCTGAGCAGCACGAGCAGCGCAACGGCGCCGATCGTGCCGACGAGCTGCATGAAGGCGAGCGTCTCCTGCGCGGCGGCGAAGTTGTAGCCGATGTACAGCTCGTACTCGCCCACCCCCGGCACCCCGATCGAGCTGCCGACGACGACGCCCGGGTCGTCGGCGCCGTCGTCGCCTTCGAGGGCAACCGACTGCCAGTACTGGCCGTCGGGATCGGCGCGCACATGCTCATGGAGCTCGGGGGTGATGACTCCCCCCTGCAGGATCGGGGCGATCCGTGTGGGAGGAGCGAGCGACACCGACGCGCCGGCCGGCTGGAAGTAGGCGATCGCCGAACTGCCCGACACGCTGCGCACCGTCTGCACGACCGCGGCCATGGACGCCTGCATCGATGCACGGTCGGCGGCATCGGAGCCCTCGAGGATCCGCTGGGCGGCGATCGTCGCGTCGTTGGCGTCGCTGAGCGCGCTGTCGAGCTGCGTCTTGAAGAGGTTCGACGCGATGCTGAAGGAGATGTACAACCCGATCACGAAGATCGCGAGCGACGACAGGGCGAAGGTGATGACGACGGTGCGGAACTGCAGGGAGCGCCGCCACAGTTCGAGGGCGTGACGCGGCAGGTCGGCGAGACGGAGCCGGACCTCGCGCCACCACCCCGTGCTGAACCCGGCAGGGGCCTCCGCCTGCGACATCCGCGCCCCTAGGTGGTCGCGCCGGCCCGATACCCGACGCCGCGCACGGTCATGACGATGCGGGGGTTGTCGGGGTCGTGCTCGACCTTGGCGCGCAGACGCTGCACGTGCACGTTCACGAGGCGCGTGTCGGCCTTGTAGTGGTACCCCCACACCTGCTCGAGCAGCATCTCGCGGGTGAAGACCTGCTGCGGCTTCGATGCCAGCGTCAGGAGCAGGTCGAACTCGAGCGGGGTGAGGTTGATGCGGGCGTCGCCGCGGCGCACCTCGTGGCCTGCTGCATCGATCGTGAGGTCGCCGATGCTGAGGGTCGACACCGCCTGGTCGGGTGTGGGCCGCAACCGTGTGCGGATGCGGGCGATCAGCTCCTTCGGGTTGAAGGGCTTGACCATGTAGTCGTCGGCGCCCGACTCGAGGCCCTTGACCACGTCGGCGGTGTCGGTCTTCGCGGTGAGCATGATGATGGGCGTGCCGGACTCCGCCCGGATGCGCCCGCACACCTCGATGCCGTCGATGCCCGGGAGCATGAGGTCGAGCAGCACGAGGTCGGGCTTGGACTCGCGGAAGGCGGCGAGCGCTCCGGTGCCGTCGGCGCAGAAGAAGGGTTCGAACCCCTCGGTGCGCAGCACGATGCCGATCATCTCGGCGAGGGCCGTGTCGTCATCGACGACGAGTACGCGTGGGTTCATCCTTCATTCCTGTCAGCACCGCCGGGTCACGGCTGAAACCAGTGCCTAAACCCTAGTCGGTCAGGGCGGGAAGACCACCCGAGCGCCGTTCGGCGGGTGCCCGGCGCGTCGCCGAAATGTGCGAGCATGGTGGGAATCCGCCGGAAGGAGCCCCACAGGTGTCAGACCGCGATTGGCAGGCGCCCGGCGGTGCTCCCGTACCGCCGCAGGTTCCCGATGCCCCGGCCGCCGCCGGGTTCGACCCTGCGGCCTTCCCGCCGCCGACCGCCGCGGCGCCTCCGACAGCCGCGGTGCCCCCGACGTTCCCAGTGCCCCCGTCGTACGGCCCCCCACCGACTGCCGGCGCACCGCTCGGGTGGACGCCACCGCCCAAGCCCGGTCTCCTCCCGTTGCATCCGCTCGGGTTCGGAACGCTGCTGTGGGCGCCGTTCGCGGTGCTCCGGCGCAACCCCGCGGCGACGTTCGGCACCGGGCTCGTGGTGCAGCTGATCTCGGTGATCGCGACCGTCGCCGTCATCGCGCCGTTCATGGTCTTCGTCGTCACCCGGGTCGAGAGCGCGAGCAGCGACGCCGACGCCGACGCGCTCATGTCCGGCGCCGTCGGCGGCTTCCTGCTGCTCATGCTCGTGCCGATGCTGCTGTCGCTCGTCGCGAGCGCCTTCCTGCAGGGCGTCATGGTCGTCGATGTCGCGAGCGGAACCCTCGGCGACCGACTCCGGTTCGGCGCCCTCTGGAAGGCCGCGGCGAAGCGCATCTGGCCGCTGCTCGGCTGGACGGCGATGGTCGCCGGCGCGATCGCGGTCGTGTTCGGCGCGCTCGTGCTGGCCATCGTGCTCGCGGCGCTCATCGGCCCGGCGGCACTCGTCGTCGCCGTGCTCATCGGGCTCCTCGCCGGTTTCGGCCTGCTCGTGCTGGGCGCGTGGCTCGGCACCAAGCTCTCGATCGTGCCGAGCATCATCGTGCTCGAGGGCGTCGGCATCCGCACCGCGATGCGGCGTTCGTGGCAGCTGACCACCGGGTACTTCTGGCGCACGCTCGGCACGCTGCTCCTCGTCGGGGTCATCCTCTCCATCGCGTCGCAGATCGTCGTGCAGCCGGTCTCGCTCATCGGCACGATCCTCGCCGCGATCATCGACCCGACCGGCGCTGGCGCCGCCATCGCGATCACCGTCGTGACGATGGTCGTGACCCTCGTGCTCTCGCTCCTGATCGGAGCGATCACCGCGGTCGTGCAGGCCGCCCTCGTGGCCGTCATCTACATCGACCTGCGCATGCGCACCGAAGCCCTCGACCTCGAGCTCGTGCGGCACATCGAGCAGCGCGGAGCCGGCATGCCGGTGACCGACCCCTACCGTGCCCCGGCGGCCGCGGCGGCGCGTCCCGACGCGTCCTCCGCTCCCGCATGGCCGTGATCCTGCTGCGCGGCACCCCGCTCGACCCCGATGCGCCCGAGGCGCGTCGGTGGCTCGAAGACGAATTGACCGGACCCGAGTACCAAGCGGCGAAGCCGAGCCCGTTCGACGTCGCGATGCAGGCGATCCGCGACTGGTTCTTCGGACTCTTCGACGGCGCCACCGGCCTGCCGGGCCCGGTGCTCACGCTGCTGCTGGTGCTGCTCGTCGCCGCAATCGTGGTCGTCGGCCTGCTCGTCTTCGGAGTGCCGCGACTCCGGCGTCGTCGTCGGGGTGAGGTGCCGCTGTTCGACGACCACGACCTGCGCGACCTCGACACCCTGCGACGGGCGGCGACCGCGGCGGCCGGCGCTGGCGACTGGCCCCTCGCGATCGAGGAGCGGTTCCGCGCGCTCGTGCGCGGTCTCGTCGAGCGCGAGGTCGTCACCGTGCATCCCGGCACCACGGCGCGGGCGTTCGCGGATGCCGCGGCGTCGTCGTTCCCCGACCTGGCCGCCGAGCTGCGCGGTGCGGCGGGCGGGTTCGACGGCGTGCGCTACCTCGGCCGAGCCGGCTCGCCCGACGAGTACGCCCGGGTGACCGACCTCGAGCGGCGCGTCGCCGACGCGCGCCCGGCGGGGCGGGGCGACCACCGGGCATCCGCCGACGATGACCGCCGCACCCTCGAGGCTGCTCGATGACCGCGACGATCGAGACCCGGGACGCGGGTTCCGGGGCGCCGAAGACCGCAGGAGGCGGAGGCGCGACCGCGCCCGCGGTGACCCCCACGGTGCGGGCGTTCCTGAAGCGCCGCCGCGCTTGGCTCGTGATCGCCGCCGTGCTCGTGCTCGGCGCCCTCATCGTGATGGTGATCCAGGGCGGCGCGCGCACGCCGGGCTCGCCGCTCGCGGCCGACAATCCCGCCCCCGACGGAGCGAAGGCGCTCGTCGAGGTGCTCCGCGATCACGGGGTCGTCGTCACCGAGGCGCGCTCGTTCGACGCCGCGATCGACGCAGCCGACGGCACGGCGACCGTGCTGCTCTACGACGAGTACGCGATCCTCGACGAGCGCCGCCTGACGGAGCTCTCCGAGGCCGCCGACCGCCTCGTCGTGGTCGAGCCCGGGTTCACGGCCCTCGAGACACTCGCACCGGGCATCCGGTTCGCGGGCGCCGCAAGCGGTCCCCTCGACGAGGTCTCGTGCGACCTCGGTCCCGCCGAACGCGCCGGTTCGCTCTCCGACGGCCAGCGGCTGGTCACCGTCGACGACGAGGCTGCCGACGACGGCTGGCAGGGCTGCTTCCGCGACGGCGAGTTCGGCTTCGCGGTCGCGACCGGCCCGGCCCCGAGCGGTGCCGACCTCACGATCGTCGGGTCGACGAGCGTGTTCGCGAACCAGACCATCACCGAGGCCGGCAACGCCGCACTCGCGATCGGGCTGACGGGCGCGACCGACGAACTCGTCTGGTACCTGCCCGGCCCCGGCGACGTCGATGCCGCCGACGCCCCGACCCTGGCCGAGCTCACGCCGGGTTGGGTGAGCCCCGTGATGACGCTCGCGATCGTCGTCACCATCGTCGCGGGCATCTGGCAGGGTCGACGGTTCGGGCCGCTCGTCGTCGAGCGCCTCCCCGTGCACGTGCCCGCAGGTGAGACGAGCAGGGGTCGCGCCCGGCTCTACGCCCGCACGGCCTCCCGTACGCACGCACTCGATCAGCTCCGCATCGGCACGATCCTCCGCATCGCGCGCATGCTGCGACTGCCCCGTTCGGCCGGCGTCGACGAGGTCACCGACGCCGCCGCGCGGGCGACCGGCCGTGACGGGGCATCCGTGCACCGGCTGCTCGTCGACGACCTGCCAGGCGACGACCGCGCGCTCGTCGACCTCGGTGCACGGCTCGCGGACCTCGAAGCCGACGTGCAGCGTTCACTGGACCCGCGGAGCACCGCGAACCCCGATCGTGACGACCCCACAGGAAGGCGACCATGACCGATCCCATCTCCGCTCCGGCGATCGCTGCCACCGACGACGAACTGCGCGCCGCGCTCAACCGCGTGCGCACCGAGGTCGGCAAGGCCGTCGTCGGGCAGGACGGCGCCGTCACCGGCCTCATCATCGCCCTGCTGACGCGCGGCCACGTGCTGCTCGAGGGCGTGCCCGGCGTCGCGAAGACCCTGCTCGTGCGCACGCTCAGCCGCACGCTGCAGCTCGACACGCGGCGCCTGCAGTTCACGCCCGACCTGATGCCGGGCGACGTCACGGGTTCGCTCGCCTACGACCCGCGCTCGGGCGAGTTCGCGTTCCGCGAGGGCCCGGTGTTCACGAACATCCTGCTCGCCGACGAGATCAACCGCACCCCGCCGAAGACGCAGTCGGCCCTGCTCGAGGCCATGGAGGAGCGGCAGGTCTCCGCCGACGGCGTCACCCGGCCGCTCCCCGACCCGTTCATGGTCGCGGCGACGCAGAACCCGATCGAGTACGAGGGCACCTACGCGCTGCCCGAGGCGCAGCTCGACCGGTTCCTGCTGAAGCTCGTGCTCGACGTGCCCGAGCGGGGTGCCGAGCTCTCGCTCCTCCGCCGCCACGCCGACGGATTCGACCCCCACGACCTCGCCGCAGCAGGGGTGACCCCCGTGCTCGGCGCCGCCGAACTCGCGGCGGCACGCGCCGCGGCATCCGCGGTCCGCGTGGAGGACGACGTGCTCGGCTACCTCGTCGACCTCGCGCGCGCGACGCGCCGCAGCCCGTCGATGCGGCTCGGCGTGAGCCCGCGCGGCACCACCGGGCTCCTCGCCGCGGCGAAGGCCTGGGCCTGGCTCACGGGCTACGACTCCCTCACCCCCGACCACGTGCAGGCGATGCTGCTGCCCGTCTGGCGCCACCGCGTGCAGCTCCGACCCGAGGCGGAGCTCGAGGGCGTCTCGATCGACGCGGTGCTGCAGTCGATCGTGCAACAGGTGCAGGTGCCGCTCTGAGATGACCCGGATCCTCTGATGGCACTGACCGGTCGGTTCGCCCTCCTCGTCGCGCTCGGCGTCGTTCCCGTCGTCCTCGCGGGCGCCGTCGGCGCGCCCGAGGCATGGCTCGCGCTCGTCGGCTGGCTCGTGCTGGTCGTGGGCGCTGGCGTGCTCGACCTCTCGCTCGCCGCCTCGCCGCGGCGGGTGGCGCTGCGCCGCGACCTGCCCGACCGGGTGCGGCTCGGCGAGCCGGTGACGGCGGTGCTGAGCGTCGAGAACCTGGGGCAGCGGATGCTCCGCGCCACCGTGCGCGACGGCTGGGAGCCGTCGGCCGGGGTCGCCGGCCGCAACCGCACCCCGCTTCGCGTTCCCCCGTTCGAACGACGTCGCATCACGCTCCAGCTCACGCCGTGGCGGCGCGGCGACCGACGCAGCGACCAGGTCACGATCCGCTCGGCCGGCCCCCTCGGCCTCTGGTCGCGCCAGGCGACGCTCTCGGCACCCGGCCGCATCCGCGTGCTCCCGCCGTTCCACTCGCGGGTGCACCTGCCGTCGCGACTCACCCGCCTGCGCGAGCTCGACGGGCGAACGCCGCTCCTCATCCGCGGTCAGGGCACCGAGTTCGATTCGATCCGCGAGTACGTGCGCGGCGACGACGTGCGATCGATCGACTGGCGCGCCACGGCGAGGCACACCGACCCCGAGGTGCCCGGCGGCGCGCGTCTCATGGTGCGCACCTGGCGTCCCGAGCGCGACCGGCGCATCGTGATCGTGACCGACACGTCGCGCACGGCAGCGGCCCGCATCGCCGACGAGCCCCGCCTCGACACCGCGTTCGAGGCGTCGCTCCTGCTGGCCGCGCTGGCCTCGCACGCCGGAGACAAGGTCGACTTCCTCGCGTGGGATCGTAGACTCCGCGGCCGCGTGCACGGAGCCAGCGGTCCGGCATTGCTCGCCCGCATGGTCGACACCATGGCGGGCATCGACGCCGAACTGATCGAGGCCGACTGGGCCGCCGTGCCGGCGCAGGTGCGTCGCATCACGAGTCGGCACGCGCTCGTCGTGCTGCTCACCGCCGCCGACTCCCCCGGCACCGCGCGCGGGCTCCTCTCGATGCTTCCGCAGCTGACCTCGCGGCACACCGTGGTCGTGGCGTCCGTCACGGATCCCGCGTTGCTCGAGTCCGCCCGTGCGCGCGACGACCTCGAACAGGTCTACGCCGCCGCCGCGGCCGAACGGGGCCTCCTCGACGGCGAACGCGTCGGCGCCGCAGTGCGCCGCCTCGGCGGTCTCACCGTGACCGCCGCCCCGCAGGAACTCCCGCCGGCGCTCGCCGACCTCTACCTCGAGCTGAAGGCCTCCGGCCGGCTCTGACGGCATCGAGGGGTGACGTCGCGCGTCGGCGCATGTCGTGGCGCGTCGGCGTATTTCTCGGCGCGTCGGCGATGCCCAGCGGATTCACAACATTCGCGCGCGGTTCCCGTACGGCGGGCTGAGCGGTCGATAGGTTCGCTTTCAGGCACCAGGGGGTTGGTGCCGATTCTGACTTGTCTCCCCTACGAAAGGACCAACGTGTCTGACGCATCATCCGCCCTCGAGGCCCCCTCGACCGCGCAGAAGCTCACCGCCGAGTTCATCGGCACCTTCATCCTCGTCTTCGGTGTCATCGGCACCGTGTTGTTCGCCGCCGGGTTCAACGGTGGAGAAGGCGGCTTGAACGTCGGCTTCCTCGGCGTCTCCCTGGCCCTCGGCCTCACGGTCGTCGTCGGCGCGTACGCGTTCGGCCCGGTCTCGGGCGGGCACTTCAACCCCGCCGTGAGCATCGGCCTCGCCGTCGCCGGCAAGTTCTCGTGGAAGGCGGTCGGCCCGTACATCGCGGTGCAGATCCTCGGCGGCATCCTGGCGACCACCGTGCTCCTCGGAATCCTCTCGGCCGGCCCGCTGTTCGACATCGCCAAGTTCACGGGCGCCTCGACCGGGTACGACGAGCTCTCCCCCGGCGGCTACGGCCTCGGCTCGGTCTTCCTCATCGAGACCGTCGCGACGGCGATCTTCCTCTTCGTGATCCTCGGCGTCACGAGCACCCGCGCAGCCGTCGGCTTCGCCCCGCTCGCGATCGGCCTCACACTCACCCTGCTCGCGCTCATCGCGATCCCCGTGTCGAACGCCTCGTTCAACCCGGCCCGTTCGATCGCCACCGCGCTCTACGGCGGCGGCATCGCGTGGACCCAGCTCTGGGTGTCGATCGTGGCCCCGATCCTCGGTGCGGTGATCGCCGGTCTCATCTACAAGCTCGTCTTCGACCGCTCGAAGCAGCTCGCCGCGTAACCTCGCAGACGACGATGGCGGATGTCCCACGGGACATCCGCCATCGTCGTCTCCGCAGGCTCGAGCGACGCGTCGGGTCAGCCCGCGACGATGCGCTGCGAACCTGCGTCGAACTCGACGAGGTCGCCCGTCTCGCCCGCACGACTCGCGCGGCCGCCGAGCACGAGCATGTAGGCGAGGAACCCGCCGAGTGCAGCGACGCCGATGCCGATCTTCACCGGCCAGGGCCAGGGCGCCGGCGTGACGAATCCCTCGATGATGCCCGACACGAAGAGGAAGAACACGAGGCCGATCGCGACGCTGAAGAGCGCGCGGGCGTCTTCGGCGAGGGCGACGCCTCGCGGCCGGGCGCCAGGTGCCACCCAGGCCCAGAAGATGCGGAGGCCGGCCGCCGCCGCGACGAAGACGCAGGTGAGCTCGAGCAGCCCGTGCGGGGCGATGTAGAGGAAGAACGTGTCGGCCTCGTCGTAGGCGAACATGACCGCCGCATTGACGCCGAGGTTCTGCGCGTTCTGCAGGATCACCCAGGGCACCCACACGCCGAGGATCCCGAAGGCCACGCACTGCGCCGCGATCCACGCGTTGTTCGTCCAGACCGCGCCAGCGAACGACGCAGCGGGGTTCTCCGAGTAGTAGGCGACGAAGCCCTCCTCGGCGAGCTGGCGCAGCTCCTCCTCGCTGCCGAGCGCCGCGAGCACGCGCGGGTCGCCGCTGATCCACCACGCGTAGAGCGCGGCGACGACGACGGTGACGACGGCCACGGCGAGCGTCAGCCAGCGGAGTCGGTAGAGGGCGGCGGGCAGGCTCACGACCGCGAATCGCGTGAACTGCCGCAGCGGGTTCTCGGGCGCACCGGTGAACGCCAGCCTGGCCCGCGCGAGCGTGACCGAGAGGCGGTCGCCGAGCGGCGTCGCACCCGCGGTCGTCTGCACGAGCGAGAGGTCGGATGCCGCGCTCTGATACCGCTCGACGAGCTCGTCGGCCTCGGCGCCGTCGAGCCTACGGCGGCGTGCGAGCGCGTCGAGCCGCTGCCAGTCGTCGTGACGGGCGGAGGCGAGCGCATCGAGGTCCATCTGCTTGAATACTACCCATGGCAGATGCCCCGGTCGTCGCACAGCACGTGAGCCGATTCGACGACGAGGGCGTCGTCACCGGCGAGGCCGTCACGCTCGACGTGCGGCCCGCGAGCGCCATCATCCGCGCCGGGGGCGCGATCATCGATGTGCTCGTCTCCGTGCTCCTGATCGTCGGCCTCCTCCTCGCCCTCTCCGGGCTCGGCATCGACCAGAAGGGCTTCCAGGCCATCCTGATCGCGGGCATCGTGACCTGCATCGTGGTCATCCCCACGACGGTCGAGACGGCGTCGCGCGGCCGCTCGCTCGGCAAGCTCGCGTTGGGGCTGCGGGTCGTGCGCGACGACGGCGGGGCGATCGGCTTGCGGCACGCGTTCATCCGCGCGCTCACCGGTGTCGTCGAGATCTACCTGACCTTCGGTGGTCTCGCCGTGCTCGTCGGTTTCCTGAATCCGTCGTCGAAGCGACTCGGCGACCTGCTCGCGGGAACCCACGGCCAGGTCGAGCGGGTGCCCAAGCTGCCGTCGACCGCATTCGGCGTGCCGCCCCAGCTCGTGTCGTGGGCCGCGATCGCCGACGTCGCTCGCCTGCCCGACCCGCTCGCACGACGGGTCGCCGCCTTCTTCACGAACGCCGCGCACCTCGTTCCCGAGAGCCGCGCGCGCGTGGCGGCCGTGCTCGCCGCCGAGGTGGCCCCGTTCGTCTCACCGCTGCCCGATGCGCCGCCCGAGCTCTTCCTCGCGGGCGTCGCGGCGCTCCGGCGCGAGCGCGATGCCGTCGCACTCTCCCTCGTGGACGCCCGGATGGCGTCGCTGGCGCCGGTGCTCACGGCGACGCCGCCGGGCTTCCCCCAGCGCTGAGACGCCGGCACGACGGCACGCGACGGGTCGGATCCGACGGATGCCGCGAGCCGCGGCATCCGTCGCTCGTCTCAGTAGCGGTAGTGGTCGACCTTGTACGGCCCCTCGACGGGCACGCCGATGTAGGCCGCCTGCTCGGGCGAGAGCTCGGTGAGCACGACGCCGAGCGCGTCGAGGTGCAGTCGCGCGACCTTCTCGTCGAGGTGCTTCGGCAGCACGTAGACGCCCACCGGGTACTGCTCGGGGCGGGTCCACAGCTCGATCTGGGCGAGCACCTGGTTCGTGAACGAGTTCGACATGACGAACGACGGATGCCCCGTGGCGTTGCCGAGGTTCATGAGACGCCCCTCGGAGAGCACGAGGATCGAGCGCCCCGACGGCAGGCGCCACTCGTGCACCTGCGGCTTGATCTCGATGCGCTCGGCGCCCTCGAGCGACTCGAGCCCTGCCATGTCGATCTCGTTGTCGAAGTGGCCGACGTTCGCGACGATCGCGAGGTGCTTCATGGCGAGCATGTGGGCGGTGCGCACGACGTCCTTGTTGCCGGTGCAGGTGACGAAGATGTCGACTTCGCCGACGACGTCGTCGAGGCGGGCGACCTGGTAGCCGTCCATCGATGCCTGCAGCGCGCAGATCGGGTCGACCTCCGAGACGATGACGCGGGCGCCCTGACCGCGCAGGGCCTCCGCCGCACCCTTGCCGACATCGCCGTAGCCGACGACGAACGCGACCTTGCCGCCCATGAGCACGTCGGTGGCGCGGTTCAGGCCGTCGGGCAGCGAGTGGCGGATGCCGTACTTGTTGTCGAACTTCGACTTCGTGACCGAGTCGTTGACGTTGATGGCCGGGAAGAGCAGCTCTCCCTCGGCATGCAGCTCGTAGAGGCGGTGCACGCCCGTCGTGGTCTCCTCGGTGACGCCCTTGAGCTCCGCGGCGATGCGGGTCCAACGGTCGGCGCTCAGCTCGAGGCTCGCCCGCAGCGTGTCGAGCACGACGCGGTACTCGTGGCTCGCGTCATCCGTCGCCTCGGGAACGACGCCCGCAGCCTCGAACTCGCGGCCGCGGTGCACGAGCAGGGTCGCGTCGCCGCCGTCGTCGAGGATCATGTTGGGGCCGATCCACTCGGCGCCGGATGCCGCGGCCTCGGCCGACCAGTCGAAAATACGGTCGGTGCACCACCAGTACTCCTCGAGCGTCTCGCCCTTCCAAGCGTAGACCGGCACACCCGCGGGCGCGTCGACGGTGCCCTCGGGGCCGACGACGATCGCGGCGGCCGCTTCGTCTTGCGTGGAGAAGATGTTGCAGCTGGCCCAGCGCACCTGTGCGCCGAGCGCGACGAGCGTCTCGATGAGCACGGCGGTCTGCACCGTCATGTGCAGGCTGCCGGCGATGCGAGCGCCCGCGAGGGGCTTCGACGCACCGAACTCGGCGCGGAGGGCCATGAGGCCCGGCATCTCGTTCTCGGCGAGCCGCAACTGGTGCCGGCCGGCGTCGGCGAGTGAGAGGTCGGCGACCTTGAACGGGAGGGCGGTGGTCGCGGGCAGCGTGGTCATATGCCCATTCTGCCAGCTCGGCTCCGGCCGAACCTCCGCTTCACGGAGAGGGGTGCGATGCGGGTCAGGCGCGGATGAGCGCCAGCACCTCGTCGCGGATGGCCGCCATCGTCGCAGCGTCCTGCCCCTCGGCGTTCAGGCGCAGCAGCGGTTCGGTGTTCGAGGGCCGCACGTTGAACCACCAGAAAGCCTCGTCGCCGGCGGTCGTGCCCGTGACGGTGAGGCCGTCGAGCTCGTCGAACTCGGCACGATCGGTGAAGGCCTCGAAGATGCGCGTGTACGCGGCGGGAACGTCGTCGACGACCGAGTTGATCTCGCCCGACAGCGAGTACGGGGTGAACCGCGTGGACATCTCGGAGAGCGGGGCCTGCTGCGCGCCGAACTCGGCGAGCATGTGCATGGCGGCGAGCATGCCGTTGTCGGCGCCCCAGAAGTCGCGGAAGTAGTAGTGGGCCGAGTGCTCGCCGCCGAAGACGGCGCCGGTGGCCTTCATCTGGTCCTTGATGAGCGAGTGGCCGACACGCGTGCGCACGGCCGTCGCACCGGCGGCCTCGATCGCCTCGGGCACGAAGCGCGAGGTGATGAGGTTGTGGATGACCGAGACATCCGATTCGCCCATCGCCTGCACGCGGGCGATCTCGCGAAGCGCGACGACGGCGGCGACGGCCGACGGGTTCACCGCGCCGCCCTGCTCGTCGACGACGAAGCAGCGGTCGGCGTCGCCGTCGAACGCGAGTCCGAGGTCGGCGCCGTGCTCGACGACGGCGCGCTGCAGGTCGACGAGGTTCGCGGGCTCGAGCGGGTTCGCCTCGTGATTCGGGAAGGTGCCGTCGAGCTCGAAGTAGAGGGGCACGATCTCGAGGGGCAGGGCCGGGAGACCTGCGGCGGTGCCGAGCACGGCGGGCACCGTGAGCCCGCCCATGCCGTTGCCCGCGTCGACGACGATCTTGAGCGGTCGGATGCCGCTGAGGTCGACGAGCGAGCGCAGGTACGCCGCGTAGTCGGCGAGCACGTCGACGGTCGAGACCGTGCCGGGCTCGGCAGCGGGCACGATGCCCTGCTCGAGGTGGTCGGCCGCGCGATCGCGGATCGCGGCGAGGCCGGTGTCGAGCGAGATGCCCTGGGCGCCGGCGCGCGAGAACTTGATGCCGTTGTAGGCGGCGGGGTTGTGGCTCGCCGTGAACATCGCCGCGGGCGCATCCATCGAGCCGGACGCGAAGTAGCTCTCGTCGGTCGAGCACAGCCCGATCGAGACGACGTCGGCGCCGCGGGCGGTCGCGCCGCGGGCGAAGGCCTCGGCGAAGCCGGGCGAGGAGTCGCGCATGTCGTGCCCGACGACGACCCGGCCACCGGCGGCGCCGACCTCGTCGACGAACGCCGCGGCGAGGGCCTCGACCGTCTCGGCGGTCAGCCCCTCCCCGACGATTCCGCGGACGTCGTAGGCCTTCACGATCGCGTCGAGGCGCGCTCGGGCCTCGGAAGGTGCAGCGGAATTCATGCCTTGAAACCTACCTCACCGATGCTCACGTGCCGCACGACCTGCCACCCGACGGGCGCCGACGTGCGCTCGGCGTGCCGGGCGCAGAGGTCGTAGCCGTGGGGCTCCCGGTTCGCCGCGAGCGGGCCGAGCACGGCCATCGAATCGGCATAGTCGAACGTCAGCGTGGCAACCGCTTCGGCAGCGCAGGCAGTGCGCGAACAACGTCTCATGGCTCCACCAGAGTAGCGAGCATCGCGGGCGATCGGCGGATACGACTCGGTACGATGGGGGCATGCCCCGCTCCCGTCGTGTCGCCTCCGAGCCGCGCTCGCCCCGACGGCTCGCCCGAGACCGTCACGGCCGCGGACTCCGCTCGGCCGTCACCGGGCCGCACCTGCCGATGCTGCACAACCGCCTCGACGACTTCGACGTCACCGTCGGCACGACCGCGGCGTATCTGCGCGGGCTCTGGCCCGAACTCGAGGGCGTCGTGTTCGAGGTCGCGCAGGGGCCGGCCGAGGCCATCCACGACGACCACGTCGACCGGTGGAAGGTCTTCCACGACGAGCGTCGCATCGTCTTCTACCGCCTGCCCATCGTGCGATTCCTGCGCCTGCAGGAGGGTGAGGAGCGCGAAGAGAAGCTGCTCATCGAGAGCTGCGTCTTCCGCGCGATCGCCGACCTGCTCGGCAAGGACCCGTGGGAACTCGCACCGGGACGCTACCGCCACCTCTGAGCGCGTGCGCGCACGCCCGACGACGTGCCGCTACCGGGGGAACACGCGGATGGGCGCGTCGAGCGGACCGGGCGGCTGCACCCCGAACGCGGCGAGCTCGCCCTCGGCGTCGAACGACACCGCGGCGTGCACGCCGGCGACCCCGGCGAGCCTGACGGTCGAGCCGGCATCGACCTCGACGGATGCCGCCGACCCCGCGTCGATCGTGATGGCGCGCGCCGATCCGTCGATCGTGAGCTGCACCTCTGCGACGTCCTCGCCCTCGTTCGCGAGGTGCAGCACCGGCGAACCGCCGTCGGGAATCGCGACGACCGCATCGTCGAGAAGCGGCGCGGTCGAGACCGACCACGCGAAATCGCCCGCTGCCGCGATGTCGGCCGCACCCGGCGCCGGCGCAGCGTCCGTTCCGCCGACGGCGGCGCGAGCTGCCGCGACGATGGGCCCGTCGGCTTCGAGTCTCACCGTGTAGGCCCCGGCCTCGAGCACTCCGAGCGGCACGTCGGTCGCCCGCCCAGGCTGCAGGGTCGCCTCGATCGTGGCGCCTGCGGCACTGCCGGTCTCGGGAACGAGCCCGATCGACACGTCGACGGGTTCGTCACCGACGGCGAGCAGCCGGACGGCCGGGAAGCCGTCGCCCTCGGCGTGATCCTCGGCGGGATCGATGCCGCCCGCCTCGGCGACCACGAACCCGGGGATGATCTGGGTGGTCGCCGGCATCGCGGCGGCACCGGTGAGCTCGACGCCCGCCGGCGCGAGACCGTCGACGGCGGACTGCTCGAGCGTCGCGGCGATCGTTCCCCCGGAACTCGTGACGTGCACGACCGGCGAGGACAGGTTCGGGGCGATACCGGCGAGCGAGACCACCCGCTGGCTGCCGCCGGGCACGATGATGCCGAGCGCGGAACCGGCGTCGATCGCGCCGGTCTCGCCCGTCACCCGCACGTCGACGGTCGCGGCGACGTCGGTGGGATTCGCGAGCATCACGAGGCTCGTGCGTCCGAGCGTCGTGGCGCCGGCGACGAGCCACGACTCGGAGGTCGCCTCGGCGCACGCCGTGGCGGCGAATCCGGCCATCGTCTCGGTGTCGGCCGATTGCGACTGCGCTCCCGCGATCAGTCCGGCATCGACGGTGCCCGGCTCGACCTCGATCGCGACGGGGGTGCCGTCGCGGTCGGCGCGCGGGTTCTCGGGCGCGTCGATCGGGGTCTCGGTGATCTCGGCATCGTCGGGATCGGCACCGACGATCACGTCGGCCTCACCGATGGACGACGCGGTCGTCGCGGCTGCGGCATCGTCGGCGAGGGTGAGCAGCGGGCCCGGGCAGACGCGCTGCTGACGGCTCTCCGCGGGCTGCACGACGAGGGAGGGCGGCGTGACCCGGTGCTCCGGCCACGGCACGAGGGCGGCGGCTCCGAGCGCGGCCACGGCGAGCGCGGCCGCCACGAGGAATCCGGCGGCCCTGCCGCCGATGCGGACGATGGATCGCATGCGATCAGCGGGCATCGTCGTCTCCCTTCGTCTCGGTCGGTTCGGGTCGGTCGGCCGCCCCGTCGGGCTCCTCGTCCGGGGGCGGCGATCCGACCGGCGACGACGGTTCCGTCGTGTCGGCCGGCGGCTCGGAGGCTTCGGCCGAGGTCGCGCCGGAGCCGTCCGCCGCTTCCTCCCGGCCGGCGGGCTCGTCGGCGGCAGGGGAATCGCCCGCGGCATCCGCCTCGTCGGTCTCCGCAGGATCGCCGGTCGCCGCCTGCTCGCCGGTCTCCGCACGATCGCCGTCTGCGGACTCGCCGTCATCGGCCTCGCCCGAGTCGGCTGCTCCGTCGGCGACGGCAGGCTTCCGCGACTTCGCGGGCCGGCGCGGGCGGCGTCGCACGGGGCGCCGGTCGGCTTCGCGCCCGGCACCGGTCGGAATGGAGAGCAGCAGGGTCGCGCCGAGCACGACGAGCTGCACGGCGCTGACGATCGCCGTCAGCGCACCGCCCGCGTTCGGCGGAATCTGCGCTGCCGGTGCGTCGGGCTCCGCGGCGCTGAACCTCCAGAGCGTTCCGAAGTCGGTCTCGCCGACCGCGATGAGGGCGGAATTGCCGTCGAGGGCGGTGCGCGCGCGGTTCGCGGTCGCCTCGGCCTCGCGGTCGTCTCCCGCGGGCGGAGCCAGCAGCACGAAGGAGACGCCGAAGTCGCGGATCGCGGCATCCGGATCGAATCCGCTGCGGGAGGCGAGGTTGCCGGCGACCTCAGCGAGCTGCTCCTCCGATTCGCTCATCTCCTCGAGCGTCTGCTCGAGGGTCGACTGCTCGTCGAGCGTCGTGCCCGTGCCGTGCTCGAGGGTCGACCGGATGCTGCCGTCGGACTCGGGCTGGATGCGGAGCGTCGTCACCCGCGGATCGGTATCCGCCTCGGCACCGACGAACGCCGGCAGCGTGCGCTCGGCAGCCGGGCCGATCGTCGTCTCTGCCGTGGCGATGGCCAGACCCGTCGGCACCACCGCCGCGATGGTCGTCACGGCGACGAACCACGCGACCGCCGCGCCGCCGCGCCGCACGGCGCTCAGCGCGATGGCCGCTGCGAGCACGAGCCCGAGCCAGGCGAGACTCAGCCCCGGGCCGGTCCAGAGCTGCACGGCGGCCGGACCGGCCACCGCCACCGCGACGTGGCTCGCGGCGACGGCGGTCGCGAAGCCGATCAGCACGATGCCGAGGCTGAGCACCGCCCCGCGGATGCCCGGCGCCAGCACGGCGGCCAGCGCGGCGACGATGAGCGGCACCACGAGGAGCGTCAGGAGGAGCTTCGGGTCGATCAGGGCGCCGTCGCCGAGGAGGGCTGACCAGCCGCCCCATGGCTCGCCGGGGAACCCGAGGGCGAGCTGCCACACGGGGGGAACCGTGCTCTGGAGCGGCAGGCCCGGGTCGGCGAGCAGTGCGATCGGGGCGCCGCGACCGAGTTGCTCGAACACGAGCGGCGCGAAGAGCACGAAGGCCGGCAACGGCAGGCCTGCGAGGCGCACGGCGGCACGACCGCTGACCGCGAGCCCGACGATCCAGGCCAGGAGCAGCGCCGGCGCGAGGCTCGGTGCGGCCGCGATCACGGCCGCGAACAGGAGGGACGCCGTCGCGGCTGCCGCCCACGACGTCGCCGCGCCGAACACGGCGAACGCGAGCCAGCCGAGCAGCACATGGGCGAGCACGGCGCCCGGGCGCCCGTCGCCGAGCGCCACGAGCAGCGGCGGGGCGAGTCCCCAGACGAGCGCGACGACCGCGCGCACGGAGCCGCGCTCGGTCAGTCGTGAGGCGGCGAACCACGCACCCAGGGTCGCGACGGGGACCGCGACCAGCCAGAGCAGCACGAGCGCGAACGACGGCGCCCAGAACGAGAGCGAGCCGAGCACGGCGAGCACGCCGGCGAACGGGTCGGCGGCGCCGACGAATCCGGCGCCGATGTCGCGCCATCCGTAGGCCGCATTGCGCCACAGCTCGTCGAGCCCGCTCGAGAGCGGGAGGATGCCCCCGCCGCTGAGGCCTCCGGCGCCGAGCAGCCACGAGAACAGGGCGACACTCGCCACGACCGAGACGAGGAGCACCCAGCCGCCGCCGGTTCCGAGGAACTGCAGCTCGTGCTTCCGGCCCCGGGCTCTGGCGCGGCGCTCCTCGGCGGCGTGCTGTCGCCGCCGGCGCACCTCGTCGGGCTGCATCCGGAGCGGCGCGATCGCCGACCACCCGGTCGTGCGCGCCGCCTTCAGCCGTCGACGGGCGCGGGCGACCCGCATGCCGGAGAACATCGTGCCGAGCGCTGCGGCGAACTCACCGGTGATCGCGCCGGGCGACTTCACGAGCAGCAGCCGGATCGAGCGGAGGATCGCGAGCGGCAGGAAGCTCAGCCAGTGCACCGGAACGACGACGGCCGGTGCGTAGACCAGGCGGCGGTGCAGCGCGGCGGCCCGAGCGGCGCGGGTACGGCGCCGGGCAGCGCGCGCGCGGGGGTCGGCCGACGGCCCCACGACGCCGTCGCCGGCGAACCGCACGTGCGCGTCGGGCACGACCGAGACCCGGTGGCCTGCGAGGCGGGCCCTGATCGAGAAGTCGAGGGCGTCGTCGACGGTCGGCAACGCGGGGTCGAAGCCGTCGAGCGACCGCCAGACCGTGTGCCGCACGAGGATCGCGGCGGAATCGAGCCCGAGCACGTCGCTGAGACCGTCGTGCTGCCCCTGGTCGAGCTCGCCCGAGACGAGCGCGACGCTGCGGCCGAACCGGGTCATCGTCCGGCCGAAGGTCGCGATGCGGTCGGGATCGTCCCATTCGCGGAGCTTGGGGCCGGCGATCGCGACGGACTTCGCCGTCTCGAGGGTCGCGACGAGCCGCTCGAGCGCCTCGGGCGCCGGGGCGGTGTCCTCTGCGAGGAGCCACAGTGCGTCGGCGTCGGACTCCGGCGCATCGAGCACCCGGTCCGCCGCGCGCACCGCTTCGCCGAACGAGAGTCGCTGCGAGAGTTCGACGATGTGCGTCGGCGACGAGGCCGCGGCGATCTCGCGCGCCTCGGCATCGGCTTCCGTCAGCACGACGACGAGGGCATCGGGGGCTCGGCGCTGGGCTCGAATCGCTTCGAGGGAGCGTCTGAGGTGGTCGCCACCGTGATGTGCGACGAGGACGGCGGTGACTCTGGGGAACATCGGGGTCAGCCTAAGCGGCGCACCACGCGGCATTCGTCACCACTCCGGGCGTGCCTCGAAAAGACGGATCGAATGTCAGACGTTGCGACCGCGGCCGCGAGCGCGGGGCCCGCCGAAGCAGGCCCCACGACTCAGACCGCTCGTTTGCGGAGCTTGCGTCGCTCACGCTCGGAGAGCCCGCCCCAGATGCCGAAGCGCTCGTCGTTGCCGAGCGCGTACTCGAGGCACTGATTGCGTACCTCGCATCCGGTGCAGATCTTCTTCGCGTCCCTCGTCGATCCGCCCTTTTCAGGGAAGAACGCCTCAGGATCTGTTTGCGCGCACAGCGCGTCGCTCTGCCATGCCAACGGATTGTCATCGTCTGAGACCGAACGAACCCCCGGAACGCCCAGCCTGACCGGATCGACGAACCAATCGTCAGGTACTCCAGAACGATATTCAGGATTGCTCATATCGTCTCCCACCCAGTTGTACCGACCACCCAGAGGGTGTGTCACGACCAATTACACCGGTGTAATTCCCGTGAGTCAAGTCGCAGATGGTAAACCCTCAATCCACCGTCGAGGCTTGATGACCCGCTCGACACGCCGGGACGTTGAGCAGACGTTATGAATCGGATGCCGCGCGGCGGGCCTGCCAGGCGCTCTCGACCATCTCCGTGAGCGTGTGGCGCATGCGCCAATCGAGGTCTCGTTCCGCGAGTTCGCCGGAGGCGACGATGCGGGCGGGATCGCCGGCGCGGCGCTCGACGATCTCCGGCGAGAACTCGATGCCGGTGACCTCCGCGACCGCGCGCATGATCTCGCCGACCGAGACGCCGTCTCCGGAGCCGAGGTTGTAGACCGGCTCGAGATCGTCGCCGGCGTCGAGGCGACGCGCCGCGACGACGTGCGCCTCTGCCAGGTCGGCCACGTGGATGTAGTCGCGCACGCAGGTGCCGTCGGGGGTCGGGTAGTCGCCGCCGTTGATGCGGGGGGTGCGCCCGTCGATCAGGGCGTCGAAGACGAGCGGGAAGAGGTTGTGCGGGCTGACGTCGAACACCTCGGGAGTGCCGGAACCGACGACGTTGAAGTAGCGCAGACTCGTGTGGTGGAGGCCGGCCGCCTTCGCCTGGTCGGCCAGCAGCCACTCGCCGATGAGCTTCGACTCGCCGTAGGGCGACTCCGGATGCTTCGGGGTCGCCTCGGTGACGAGGTCGACGTCGGGCGTGCCGTACACGGCGGCGCTCGACGAGAACACCATGCGGCCGACACCCTTCGACTCCATCGCCGCGAGCAGCGTGGCGGTGCCGGTGACGTTCTGCCGGTAGGTGTGGAGGGGTTGCTGAACCGAGACGCCGGCGTACTTGAATCCGGCGAGGTGCACGACGCCCTGGACGTCGTGCTGCTCGATCGTGCGCTCGATCACCGAGCCGTCGAGGATGCTGCCGTTCACGAAGGGGGTGCCGGCCGGGACGAACTCGTGCCGACCCGACGACAGGTCGTCGAGCACGACTGCCCCGATGCCCTGCGCCTCGAATGCGCGCACGACGTGCGCGCCGATGTAACCCGCTCCCCCAGTGACCAGCCAGCTCATGTTCCCGCCTCCCGGCGCGGTGTCTCCGTGCCGGGATCGATCGTATCCGGACGCAGCCCGGTCGCCGGCTGCGTCGGAGGCGCTCAGGCGGACCGGGTGGGCTGGTGCTCGGCGTGCCGGTTGCGGTCGCGGATCTCGGGTCGACCGTAGCCATCGGTGTCGAGGCGGAGCACGGTGGCGAGCACACCCCAGACGGCGAGTCCTGCGAGGACGAGGAAGATGATCGTGGTCATGGCAGTAAATGTATGACTTGTGAGATACTGCCGAAAGTGGCAGAGTGGCCATCAAACGACCGATTCCTGCCAAACGGAGGCCGCCGTGCTCCAGACCATCGCCTGCATCGCCATGCCCCAGATGGCGCCCTTCGAGTTCGGCGTGCTCTGCGAGGTGTTCGGCATCGATCGCAGCGACACCGGCGGCCCGACCTTCGACTTCCACGTCGTCGCAGCGGAGCCGGGGCCCATCCCCACGAAGCTCGGCTTCGACATCGTCGTGCACGAGGGGCTCGACTTCGCCCGCGCCGCCGACCTGGTGGCCGTGCCGGCGGCGCTCATCGACGAGCCCGTCGACGAGCGGGTCTCCCAGGTGCTGCGCGACGCGGTCGAACGCGGCGCCTGGGTGCTCTCCGTCTGCTCCGGCGCCTTCACGCTCGGCCGGGCCGGCGTGCTCGACGGCCGGCGCGCCACGACGCACTGGATGTACACCGAGCGCCTCGCCGAGATGTTCCCCCGGGCCGACGTCGACGCCGACGTGCTCTTCGTGCAAGACGGGAAGGTCGTCACCGGGGCCGGCACCGCCGCCGGCATCGACGCCGCGCTCCACATCGTGCGCACCGAACTCGGAGCGAGCGCCGCGAACATGATCGCCCGCCGCATGGTCGTGCCGCCGCAGCGCGACGGCGGCCAGTCGCAGTTCATCCAGTCGCCCATCGCCGAATGCCGCAGCGACTCCTTCGCGAAGATCACGGAGTGGATGGTCGAGCACCTCGACGAGGACCTCACCGTCGACCTGCTCGCCCGCAAGGCGCTCATGTCGCCGCGCACGTTCGCACGCCGGTTCCGAGCCGAGACCGGCACGACGCCGAACGCGTGGCTCAACCGCCAACGGCTGCTGCGCGCCCAGCAACTGCTCGAAGAGACCTCGTTCACGCTCGAGGAGATCGCCCGCGACACGGGCTTCGGCGCCGCCGCCGTCATGCGGCACCACTTCGTGAAGGTGCTGCAGACGACGCCGACGGCCTATCGCCGGCTCTTCGGCATGCGGGTCGCCTCCTAGGCCCGTCGAACTATTCGACGAGCGCCGACGGCGATCCCGTCGTCGCGATCCAGGCGATGCCCGCGCCGCTGATCTCGAGCGCTCGCTCGTCGGGCGTGACGTAGACCGACTCGCCGCGACCGAGCACGACGGATGCCCCGGTGCCGCCGCCGATCGAGACGCCGTCGCCCTCGACGACCACGATCGCCGGCCCGTCGAGCTCGACCCGCGCGACCTGCGTCGCCGGCCCGACCCGGTACAGCTCGAAGTCGGGTACGCCGGGACGGTACGCCGTCACCCCGGGAGAGACCTCGAGCGGGGCGAGGTAGGGCGCGGCGATCGGCGTGAAGTCGAGCACGTCGATGAGTTCGGTGACGTCGATGTGCTTCGGCGTCAGGCCGCCGCGCAGCACGTTGTCGCTGGCCGCCATGAGCTCGATGCCCAGTCCGTCGAGGTATGCGTGGATGTTGCCGGCAGCGAGGTAGAGCGACTCGCCTCGAACGAGGCGCACCCGGTTGAGCAGCAGCGAGAGCACGACCCCGGGGTCGCCGGGGTACTCCGCGGCGAGCGCGCCGACCGTCTCGAACGACGGCCCGTACGGCGAGGCGAGCGCGGTCTCGGATGCCGCGAGCGCCGTGACCCGGTCGATGACCCACGACGCCTCGCCGGTGTCGCCGCCGCGACCGTCGCGCAGCAGCCACTCGACGGTGTCGCGCAGTGCGTGCTCACCCGACAGGCGGGACTCGAGCAGGTCGAGCGCGGCCGGTTCGGGCTCGGACGACGCGGCATCCGCAGCTCGCAGCACCTCGAGCACGCCGCGCACCTCGCTGAGCGGACGGAACCCCGAGAGGGCGTCGAAGGTGTCGCTCACCGCGACGATGAGCTCGGGCTTGTGGAACTCGTCCTTGTAGTTGCGGTCGTATGCCGTGAGCGGCACGCCGTCGGCCTCCTCGCGGGCGTACCCGGCGCGCGCCTGCGCGGGCGTGGGGTGCGCTTGCAGCGAGAGCGGCGCGGCCGCCGCCAGCACCTTCATGAGGAACGGCAGCCGTGCACCTTCCGCGGCGAGACGGGCGCCGAGCGCCCGCACGGGATCGGCCTCGATCCAGGCTGCGAGATCGGCGTGCCCGACGGATGCCGCGTCGAGCACCCGAGCCGGCGAACCCGGGTGCGCTCCGAGCCAGAGCTCGGCCTCGGGCGCCCCGGAGGCGTCGGTACCGCGGAACTCCGCGATCGCCGTGGCGGAGCCCCAGCCGTAGTCGCGCGGGGTGTTGCCGATCGCTGTGAACATGCCCGGGGTTCCTCTCGGTCGTGTGGGTCCAAACTATCAAGCAGACGGGTTCGGTCCCGCTCGCGCCAGCCGCCGGATGGACGCAGCCGGGCCCGCGATAGCCTGTACCTCATGAGCACCGATCGACGACGCTGGATCACGGCGTACGCGACGTTCGCGCTGTTCACCGTGCTCGCCGGCCAGTTCTGGCGCAACCTGCTCGGCTGGTGGGGATTCGGCATCGTCGCCGCCCTGGTGCTGATCGGCGCGGTCGTGCTGGTCGCCCAGGTGAAGCCGAGGTGGATCTGGCGCCGGGTGCCGAAGTCGACCCTCGTCTTCGTGCTGCTCGCGACGGCCTCGATCGCGTGGTCGTTCTACCCCGGGGCATCCGCGCTCGGCGTGGCCATCACCCTCGCGACCACGTTCACCGCCGTCGCCCTCGTGCTGTGCCTGAACTGGACGCAGTTCGTGCGCTGCCTCGGCGGCGCGCTCAAGTGGGTGCTCGGCCTCTCGCTCGCCTTCGAGCTCTGGGTCGCGATCTTCGTCGGCGGGCCGCTGCTGCCGAACTTCCCCGATTTCGAGGTCACGGGCGAGAAGCTGCCCATGGCCTTCTACTGGTCGCGCGGACTCCTCTTCGACGGCGGCCCCATCGAGGGCATCGTCGCGAGCCGCAACCTGCTGGCGATGGTGGCGCTGCTCGGACTCGTCGTGTTCGGGGCCATGCTCGCGGCCGGCAGCGTTCGCCGTGGCTCCGGCATCGCGTGGATCGTCGTCGCCGGCCTCGTGTTCGCGCTCACCCGGTCGGCGACCGTCATCCTCGTCGCCGTCATCGTGCTCGTGGCGCTCGGCTTCGCGCTCTGGGCGAGGAGGGTCGGGCCCGATCGCCGTCGTGGGCTGTACTGGGCCGCCGCGGCGACGCTCGTGGCGGCGGTCACCGCGCTGATCGTCTTCTGGGATCGGCTGCTCGACCTCTTCGGCAAGAGCGAAGACCTCACCGGCCGGTTCGACATCTGGAACTCCGTGATCGGGCTCGCCGTCGAACGACCGTGGTTCGGCTGGGGCTGGGTCGGCTACTGGGTGCCCTGGGTCGAACCGTTCGAGGATCTCGCCGTGCGCAAGGGCGTGACCTACCTGCAGGCGCACAACGCCTGGCTCGACGTGTGGATGCAGCTCGGCATCATCGGCGTGATCGCATTCGCCTCCATCGTGACCGGTGCGCTGTGGCGCTCGTGGTTCCTCGCCGTCGACCGTCCGATGGATGCCGCGGGGCGGCCGCTCCCCCATTCCGCCGCCGCCCTCGTGCCGCTGCTCCTGCTCGTCGCGCTCATCGGTCAGAGCTTCGCCGAGAGCCGTCTCCTGATCGAGAGCGGCTGGCTGCTGCTCATCGCGATCGCCTGGTCGACCAAGCGGCGGCAGTGGGAGCACGAACCCCTTCCAGCCGAGCCCGTGCCGGTGCCGGCATCGCGGATGCCTCCTCCCGAGGTCGCTCGATGAGCCGAGCCTCGCGCATCGGGGGCGACCGCCGATGAGCCTGCCCGGAGCCGGCCGCGATCGCAACGACGGCACGTCGGGCGCATCCGGCGCATCGCCGCTGAGCATCGCGCTGCGCGGGTTCGTCGGCTCGGCCCGGTTCGCCCAGGCGCTCACGCTGACCGCCGTGGGCCTCTCCTTCTCGACGCATGCCGTGCGCAGCATCATCGGCACACCGGGCCTCCTCGCCGCGATCGCCGGGCTCCTCGTGCTCTGCGCCGCCTCCCTCGTGGCGCGCTGGCGCGCCGTGGAATGGTACGGCATCCTCCCGCTCTCGATCCTCGTGTTCATCGGGTGGTGCACGGCGTCGATCCTGTGGAGCAGCCTGCCCGCACTGGCATCCGTCGCCCGCGTCGGCTACCTCGTGGCCTTCGCGTTCATCGGCGTCTACATCGCCCTGATGCGCGACACCATCCAGATCGTGCGCGCGTTCGGCGACGTCCTGCGGGCGCTCCTCGGCGTCTCGATCGTGCTCGAGGTGCTCTCGGGCATCATCTTCGACATCCCCATCCGCGTGCTCGGCATCCAGGGCGGCATCGCGGGGCTCGGACCGATCCAGGGCATCTTCGGATCGCGCAACATGCTCGGGTTCGTCGCGCTCATCGCGCTGCTCACGTTCCTCGTCGAATGGCGCATGAAGATCGTGCAGCGCACTCGCGCCATCCTCTCGCTGACGCTCGCCGGGCTGTGCCTGGTCCTCTCGGGATCGCCGACGACTTGGTTCGCCCTCGGCGCCGCCCTCCTGGCGCTGGCCGCGCTCTACGGCCTGCGGAAGGCGTCCGCGCCCACGCGGTGGCGCTGGCAGATCGCCCTGCTCGCCACCGGCGTCGTGACGATCGTCGCAGCGTGGATCTTCCGCATCCGCATCATCGAACTCCTCGACGCGCGCAGCGAGTTCGACGTTCGCCTCGATGTCTGGCGCGAGCTGTCGCGATACCTGAACCTCAACCCGCTGCAGGGCTGGGGATGGGTGGGCCCCTGGCCGGATGCCCCGCCGTACACGTGGATCGAACTCGCCACGGGCCGCGCTCACGGCACCGCACTGAACGCATACATCGACGTCTACTTCCAGGTCGGCGTGATCGGCGCGCTGCTCTTCATCGCATTGCTCGGAGTCGCCCTCGTTCGCGCCTGGCTGCTCGCCTCGACGCGGCGCAGCGTCGTCTACGTGTGGCCGGCGCTCATGCTCGTCGCGATCACGGTGACCTCGTTCGCCGAGAGCTTCGCGCTCTTCGAGGGCGGTTGGATGCTGCTCGTCGTGTGCGCGGTCAAGGCGGCGCGCGACATGAGCTGGCGCGACGCCCTCCGGCGCGAGTGAACCCGACAGGCGCCTCCGCCCGAATCCGAGCGGGCCGTGAAGCCGTGTCCACTACACTCCTTCTGTCAGCACCCCTCTAGGAAAGGCAGATGTGCGAACCGCCCTCATCGGCTACACCGGCTTCGTCGGAACCAACCTCGCCGCCCGTCACGAGTTCGACGCCGTCTACAACACCCGGAACATCGCCGAGATCGCGAACGAGTCGTTCGATCTGGTCGTGAGCGCCGGCAATCGTGCGGACTCCCACCGGATCAACCGCCACGGAGCTGAGGATCTCGCCGAGATCGACGCGCTCGCCGACCGCCTCGACTCGGTGCGCATCGGCAAGCTCGTGCTCGTCTCGACCGTCTGCGTGTACCCCGGCGGCTCGGCGCCGACCGAGTCGACGCCGTTGAGCCCCGCGGACCTCACTCCCTACGGCGCCAACCGCCTCCATCAGGAGCAGCGCCTCTCCGCTGCGCACGACACCCTCGTGGTTCGGCTCCCGCAGCTGTACGGAGACGGCCTGAAGAAGGGCATCGTCTACGATCTCGCGAACGACTACCGGGTCGAGCACATCCGGCCCGATGCCGAGTTCCAGTACTACGACGCCCGACGTCTCTGGAACGACATCGGCGTCGCGCTCGAGGCGGGCATCGAGTCGTTGAACCTGGCCACCCCGCCGCTCCGCGCCGACACCGTCGCGCTCGAGGGATTCGGCGTCGACGTGTCGCAGAACGACCCCGGACCGGCCGACCCGTTCGCCGCGATGTACAGCCGCGACATGCGCACGGAGCACGCCGGGCTGTTCGGCGCATCCGGAGACTACCTGCTCGACGCGGCCGCCGAACTCGACGGCATCCGCGAATTCGCCCGATCGATCCGAGAGGCGGTCTGATGTACGAGGGACACAAGGTTTCGGCGATCGTCACGTGCGCCGGCAAGGGCACCCGATTCGGCTCGAACAAGCTGCTCGTCGAACTCGACGGGATGACGATCATCGAACGCACCGTCCGGTCGATGATGGTGCCGATCATCGACGAGGTCATCGTCACCGTGAGCCCCGAGCACGAGGCCGAGTACCGGCGGATCCTCGTCGAGGAGGGCGGGCTCGAGGTCACGTTCGTGCACGGCGGCGCCGAGCGCCATCTCTCGGCGATGAACGGCCTCGAAGCCACCACGGGCGACATCGTGATCACCCACGACGGCGTCAGGCCGTTCGCCACGGCGGAGCTCATCGAGCGTGTCGTCTCGGCGACGGTCGAGCACGGCGCCGCCATGCTCGGCATGCCGAGCACGGTGCAGGTCAAGCTCGTCAGCGACGACGGCTTCATCGAGGGGTCGCTCGACCGATCGCACTCCTGGCTCGGCCAGACGCCGCAGGGCTTCAAGCGCGAGCTCCTCGATCACGCCTACCGACAGGCCGTCGAGACCGAGTACTCACGTGTGAGCGACGACGCCGACCTCGTCGCCGAGTTCGCAGGAACCTCGGTGCGGATCGTCGAGGGGCACGTGAACAACATCAAGATCACGACCCCGCAGGACCTCGGCACTGCTCGGCTCATCGTCGAGCACCTCGTCGAAGACGAGTAGCAGCGCTTCTCCCCCTCGCTCAGCACTGCTGACCGTCACAGAAAGACCCGCCACATGCTCAAGGTCAGCGTCGTCGTTGCGACGTACTCCTCCGGTCCCGGCCTCGACAAGCTGGTGGCCTCCCTCGACGGGCAGACGATGCCCGCCGACGAATTCGAGGTCATCTTCGTCGACGACGGATCGCCCGACGGCACGGTCGAGCGACTGCAGCGCATCGCCGCCACCAGGCCCAACGTGCGGGTCGAGCGCATCGAGAACTCCGGCTGGGCCTCGCGGCCCCGGAACGTCGGCACCGACCTCGCCGTCGGCGAGTACGTCCTGTACATGGATCACGACGACGAGCTCTACCCCGACGCACTCCGGGGCGCCTTCGAATTCGCACGGCGAGCCGGCGCCGACGTCCTGAACGGCAAGGAGGCCCGAACGCACGACCCCGGTTGGGCCCTCGACACCTATCGCGACGACCGCGAGCAGGACCTCGGGCGTGACGACGCTCACCCGTTGATCCCGATGAACCCGCACAAGCTCTACCGCGCGGAGTTCCTGCGCGAACACGGCATCCGCTTCCCCGAGGGCCGCCGGGTCTTCTGGGAGGACGCGTTCTTCAACATCGAGGTCGCGGCCCATGCGACGACGATCTCGACGCTGACCTCCGTGCCGTTCTACCACTGGGTGCAGACCGACGGCAGCGGATCCACGACGTTCAAGCGATCCGACCCGGCGTGGTGGGACTATCTCGAGCGTGTCCTCGAGTCGGCCGACCAGCACCTCGGCCGCGACTCGCTGCAGGCGCGGCAACTGCGGCTTCACCAGTACCGGAGCAGGATTCTCAGCTCCTTCGTTCCCGCGCACGGCAAGCGACCCGCTGAGGAACGCGCACTGGTCGAGGAACGCGCACGCGCCCTGCAGACGCGGTTCATGGACGAGGCCGACGATGCTGCGCTGGATGCGGGCGCGCTCGCGACCGCACGTGCCCTCCGCTCCGGCGACCCGGAACTGCTCGCGAAGATCTCGACGACCGCGGGCACCGATCGATTCGGCGCAGCGGAGCTCATCTCGCTCCGCTGGGACGACGGCGCCCTCGTGCTCGCCGCAACGTCGTCGTCCGTGCAGCGGCTGCCCGGTGGCGGAACGTTCCGCGTCGACGGCGAGCGCGTGCTCGCGGCACCCGTCGAGGCGATCGGTCCGCTCGGCTCGGCAGACGAGTTCGACGTGAGCGACGAACTCGCTGCGACATCCGCTGCGTTCGCGGTGCGGGGTCGGCGATCACGACTCGCCTGGCTCGTCCCCAGCGAGACATCCCACCGCACGGTCTCGCCCCTGGCCGACGGCCTCGAAGCCCGTTTCTCCCTCCGCGCCGACGGTCGTCTCGACGTCGCCTCCGCGGCGGCCGGTGCACCCCTCGACGATCAGGTGTGGGACGTGTTCCTGCGTGTGAACCGCGCCGGTCGAGTGCAGCAGCCTCGGGTGCGAACGACCTCCCCGGCCGTCGCCGCGCTGCTCGACGGCCGCCCGGCGGTCGCCTATGCGAACCGCGACGGCAACCTCAGCATCGACCTCGGCGGTCACGTGACGTCGTTGTTCGACGGATCGGCTCCCGGTCCCGTGATCTCGGCCGAGCGTCACGAGGGCGGCATGCGCGTCACCCTCGAACTGCCCGACGTCGCGGTGAGCGGCACCGGCACCGGCGACGGCTGGGTCGAACTCGCGTACCGCCGGGACGGAGTCCGGTCCAAGCTCGTTGGCGGGCTCCGCCGAGTCCTGCGTCGCGAACACCCCGCGACCCGGTTCCCGGTGCGCTACGCATCGGCCGAGAACGGTGCCCGAGCGACGATCGAACTGCCGCCGGAGGCCGGCCGCTATCGATGGTTGCCGTCGAGTCGGTCTCCCGAACTCGCCCCATGGAACCTCATCGTCGGTGACGGAACGGCACGCCTTGCGAGCGACCGTGGCTGAGCAGACCTCGGGTGGGGCGGCATCGCCCTCCGTCACCGTCGTCGTCCCGACCTATCGCTCGGGCGCGGGGCTCGAGCGGCTCCTCGCATCCCTGCGCGCACAGACCCTGCCATCCGAGCGGTTCGAGGTGCTCATCGTCGACGACGGCTCGCCCGAAGCCGACGCCGCATGGATCAGCGAACTCGTCGCGCGCGAGCCGAACGCCCGATTCCACCGGATCGAGCACTCCGGCTGGCCGAGCCGCCCACGCAACGTCGGCATCGAGCTCGCAGCCGGCGAGTTCATCCTCTTCGCCGATCACGACGACGAGCTGTATCCGACGTCGCTGGCGTCGGCACTCGAGACCCTCGAGCGCACCGGTGCCGACGTCTTCGCCGGCAAGGAGGCCCGAACCGACCAGGCCAAGTGGGGCCTCGACGTCTTCGACGGCAACTACGACGACGCCGGCGTCCGCGAGGACGTCCACCCGCTCGTCCCGACGAACCCGCACAAGCTCTACCGCGCCTCGGTTCTGCGCGAACACGCGATCCGCTTCCCGGAAGGCGATCGCCAGTTGTGGGAGGACGTCCACTTCAACGTCGATGTCGCACGACGCACCTCCCGAGTCGCCATCCGTTCTGACGAGCCGTTCTACCACTGGGTACGCGACGGCCGCACGACGTCGACGAGTTTCGGCGAGAACGCCGAGGAATGGTGGACCGCGCTCGGCAGCGTCGTCGAACACATCGCCACCGCCCTCGACCGGCCCGAGGACCGACGGCAACGCCGGCTGCTCCTCGCGCTGCAGTTCCGAGATCGAGTGCTGCCCGCTGTCGGACCGGCGATGCTGCGCCGCTCTGCCGAGGACCGCGCGCTGACACTGTCGCACGCGGCACGACTCGTCACGGAGTTCGGCGACCCCGACATCCTGGGCACGCTGCCGAACCACCTCGCTGCCCGCGCGCACCTCCTCCGAATCGGGCGCCCCGATCTCGTCGAATCGCTCGCCGCCTTCGACGACGGCATCGTCGGCATCGGCTTCGCTCGATCCGTCGCCATCGAGGACTCGATCATCACCCTTCGGACCTCGACCACGTGGATGGCGCACCGGGGCGGCTTCCTCGATCTCGTGGTCGACGACGGCCGGGTCCGCCGGGCGTTGACGCCCGAGCTCGAGCGCGTGCTCGGTCCGGAGCTCATCTCCCTCGACGGGGATCTCGCCGCGGCATCGAGCCAGGTGGGTCTGCGCTCACGCGACACCGCGATGACCTGGCTCGTGCCGACCGAGACGGTGGTGAAGGTGAGCGATGATCCCGGCTATCCCGACGTCACGGCGACCTCGGTGGCACGCATCGATCCGGCGACGCTGCGACACGGGCAGCCGATGGCTGACGGGTATTGGGACTTCAACGTTCGGAACGTGCTGTTCGGCGTGGTGAACCATCGAGCGCTTCGAGCGGTCCGAGTGGGCGGCCGGGCTCAAGGGGCACGCGATCTCCGCGTCTACCAGAACCGCCATGGCAACCTGAGTCTCCAGGTCCGCTGAGGTCCGCCGCCGCGTCTGCGTCGGCGGGCCCCAGGTGCTGGGGCCAGACGTCGGCCGCCCGCATCGGTCGCCCGAGCGGGTTCAGTCGTTCTGCGCGTTCGTCGGCAGCGGCTGGGCCCGCAGCGGCATGTCGTCCCGAAGGCGTGCGAAGACGAGATCGTAGAGTTCGACGACACGGCGATTGTCACGACGGACTTCGTTGAGTTCGGCGCGAAGCTCTCGCACTTCTTCCTCGTATGCGATCACTCGCGCGAGCATCGTCTCATCGGACGCGTTGACCCTCGCGAGCATCCGCAGGTTCTTGTAGGCGCTGGGCATCGTTCGGGCGGCGAAGCGCTCGATGTACTTCTTCATCAACGGTCTCCATTGTCGGTCGTGGACGTCCGGGTCGAACGGACGAAGAACTCCACCTGGTCTCGGCGACCTCGCTGCGTCTCCTGCCGACCGTTCGAGACGAACTCGACGCTCAACGCATGCTTGGAGAGCTCGTCCTCGAACCACTCCTCCGGGTAGTGCCAGCTGGTCGGATCCCCGCGCTCGTACCAGGCCGGAAGGTCGGTGTAGGTGGTGCCCCAGGCGACGGCGCCACCGCGCAGCACGAGCTCGAGGAACTCGAACAGCGCCTGACGGTTGGCCAGAGTCAGCCCGTGGATCACGTCGGCAATGCGCACATGCCAGACCTCACCGGTCGCGAGCATGCTGGCACCGAGTGCGAACAGCGCGTGGCGGTCGTTCACATTCGTGTAGGCGAACGTCGCACCGGGCACGGCGTTCTTCGAGGCGATCGAGAGCGCCTCGTGACTGAAATCGATCCCCATCACGCGTCGCCCGGTCGAGGCGATCAGGTTCGTGGACTCGCCGGTACCGCAGCCGAGGTCGAGCACCGCGGCGCCGTCGGGCAGCGCCTCGGCCCACGCGACGACACCCGCCTCGTCGGGCGCCTTCGGCTGGACGCCGTCGAGGGAGAGATAGCGCTTCTCCCAGTAGACACGAGCCCGGTTGTACACCCCGAAGTTGTTCTCGAAGCGTCGCCGGGTCCATTGCGAGGTGTTGAAGACGAACGAGGGATCGGGCACGAGCCAGTTCGGCCCGTACGCGTACTCGAGCCACGCTTCCGGTCGCTTCGGGGCGGGCAGCGTGACTCCGTCGACCTCCACCCGCTGCACAGGCAGGAGGTCGGCGGGCGTGACCTCGGGTCCCCGCAGCGCGAACGGCTGGCAGTACAGACCGTCGCGGAAGTAGCCGGTGAAGATGTCGACGTAGTGCTCGACATGCCCCTGGTCGTCGAAGAAGTCGATCTCGAGGTGCGTCAGGCTGTGCCGCACCACCGTCATGCCGGCGCGAGCGAGCGCACTCTCCATGCGATAGCTGTCGAGGGCGATATCGGCGGGGTGCGAATGCTTGCTCAGGAAGGCGAGGTCGATGTCGTCGTCATGGGGCAGCAGCCCTCCGGTGCGCATGTAACCGAGAAGGCTCCCGCCGACGATGTAGACGTCGAACGCCTCGCGCTCGAGCAGCGCCACGAGCGAGCGAGCGTTCTCGAGAAGTCGTTCGCGCAGTTCGACGTTGCCGCCCTCGAAGACCGGGCCGAGGCGCTGCCACTTGTTCATCGCGAGCGGCCGCCCGGCTGCGTCGCGGAGCTCGATGCGACGTTCGGACCGTCCGAACCGCAGTTCGGTGGTGACGAGCTCCTCGCTGTTCGCGGAGTCCCGGATGCTCACCTCGGTTCGGCCGTCGAAGTACGAACGCATCGTCTTCGGCCAGACCAACCGGCCCTCGGGGATGTCGTCGGTGCCGACGGACCAGACACGGCGTCCGTCGAACAGCACGTCGATCGTTCCGACCCCCTCGAGCAGCGCGGGATCGATGCGAAGTACTCGCTTGGATGAGCTCATTTGGCGTTCATGGCCTCGACGGCTTCGACGATCGGGCCGTCGAAGACCTTGCGCCCCTTGCGGATGACCACACCGCGCTCGCAGAGTTCTTGGACCATCCCCATGTTGTGACTGACGATGAGCATCGTCTTGCCCGCCTGCGCGAGTTCGTGGATCTTCTCGGTGCACTTCTGGCGGAACGGGGCGTCGCCGACGGAGAGGATCTCATCGACGAGCAGCACATCGAGCTCGACGTGGATCGCGACCGAGAACGCGAGGCGAAGGAACATACCCGATGAGTAGTGCTTCACCTCCTGGTCGATGAACTCGCCGATCTCGGAGAAGGCGACGATGTCGTCGAAGCGTTCATCGATCTCGGACTTGTTCATGCCGAGGATCGCTGCGTTGAGATAGACGTTCTCGCGACCGGAGAGATCGGGGTGGAAGCCAGCGCCGACCTCGATGAGTCCGGCGACCCTGCCGCGGGTGAGGACTCGACCCGAGTCGGGTTCGAGCACGCCCGAGACGAGCTTGAGGAGGGTCGACTTCCCGGAACCGTTGTAGCCGAGCAGCGCGACGCTCTCGCCTTCGGCGACGGTGAAGCTCACCTCGTCGAGTGCGTGGAACGGGGTCGATCCGACCTTCTTGCGCTTGACCCAGGAGACGAACGCCTCCTTCAGGGAATGCGTGTGCCTGATCTGGAATGTCTTGCGCACGCCCTCGACGATGATGCTGGGGCGATGCTGCGTGATGATCTCGCTCATAGGTCTTGTGCGAAGCTCCGTTCGAACCGGCGGAAGACGAGCTGCCCGATGATGATCAGGACCACGCCGATCCCGACCGAGGTGAGGATGTCGGTGCCGATGCTCGGCGCGAGCGTGTCGGCGAAGTCCGCCGCGCTGGTGGTCGGCGCCCAGAATGCGAAGTGGAACAGCTCGACGGACGTGGTCAGCGGGTTCAGCATGTAGAGCCGGAACGCCCACTCGGGGAGCGACGCCTGCACCATCGTGATCGTGTACAGCACCGGAGAGGCCCAGGTCGAGAGCATCCGGATGATCTCCACGAAGTTCTGCGCATCGCGATACCGGACGTTCAGCGCCCCGAAGAACAGTCCGAGGCCGAGGCTCATCATCAGCACGATGAGGAGGCCCAGCAGGAATGCGCCGAGGGTGAGGAGGGTCGGAGTCCAGCCCAGCAGGATGCACGCGAGCAGGAGGATCGCGACCTGGGGCAGGAAGTGGATGAACGCGATGATGATCGACGCGATCGGGAACAGCTCGCGCGGCAGGTAGATCTTGCGCACCAGGGCACGGTTGTCGACGATGGAACTCGTCGCATTGCCGAACGCCTCGTTGAACAGGTTGATGGCGACGACGCCGGCGAAGAGGTAGACCGCGAAGTTCTCGACGTCGCGGTGGAACTGCAGCACCACGCCCATCACGAAGTAGTAGATGAAGAACTGCGCGGCGGGCTTCACATACGACCACGTCCAGCCGAGGACGGAGTTGCGATAACGCGTCGCGGTTCCCTTGCGGATCAGGAGCCGGAGCAGATAGCCGTGGCCCAGAACGTCGAGGATGCCGCGACCGCGCCCGGGGGTGACGAACCCCGTCAGGTCGCCAGATGTCATGTGGGTTGTCTCCAAATCAAAAGGGCTCCCGTCAGTCCGAAGCCCCACGGCATACTAGCCGAGAAATCTGCGCGACCGTCGTGCGTCAGCCGCGCGGAAGCCCCGCGATGGTGCGCGAGTCGAGCACCAGGACGCTCGCACCGGCGGGCGGCGCCGAGGTGCCGACGGCGACGAGCTTTCCGGCCGCCGGGCGGTAGACCGCACCGGTCGAAGCATCCTTGAGGTAGAGGTCGCGCACGATCTCGCTGCCGCTGATGCTCAGCGCCGCACACGATTCGGGCCGCAACGCCGTCAGCGGGAAGCCGGCGATGAGCGCGGGCGCAACCGGGCGCAGCACGCCGGCGGACGCGACGTAGCTCCGGTCGGCGCACTGGACGAAGACGCCGAGTGCCGGCGACTCCGAGCCGAGCAGCGCCGGTTCAGCAGGGTGAACGATCGAATAGCGGCCGGCGACGCCGAGATCCGCCGCAACACCCCAGTTCGGCAGGGCGTGCTTCGCCGAGCCGTCGACGAACACGACCGCGTTCGAATTCGATGCGCGGATGAGCGTGCCCGGAGCGGGAGCCGCCCCGCGAGGCGGGAGCACCGCGAGCGTGTCAGCGGCAACGGGCAGCGGCGCGGGTGCTGCGCCGGCGTTCGCTTCGCGCATCGCCGCCGCTCCGATGGGCGCGAACCCGCCCGCGACCGCCACTCGGTAGCTGCCGCCGGAGGAGAGGAAGAGGGGCGTCATGATGGGTGAACCCGCGGTCGGGATCGTCGCGCAGATCGAGGGATGGAGCCGCGTGAACGCGTTGCCCGCGAGCGCGACCTGGCTGACGACCCGCATGCTGCCGCCAGTGACGGCGTAGACGTTGCTGGGACCGCACTTCGCGTACGTGCCGAGCGGAGCGACCGCACGCGTGTAGCCCTCGCGGGCGTCTGCGGCGACCGGGCTCAGGGTGCGCGGCTGACGGTACTCGGTGGCGAGCGACCATCGTGGCAGGTGGACGAGTTCCCACCCGTTGACCAGGAACACCTCGGGCGCGTCCGGGAACGTGACGAACCTACCGATCGGCATCGCGGCGGCCCCCTTCGGATACCGCTGCAGCGTCGAGGAGGACACGCCGATGATCGCGGGGCTCGTTCCGTTGTTCTGGGCGGTCAACTGGGCGGGCGAGGTGATGTGACGGAGGGTGCCCTCGTGCATGACGTAGACCTCCGGCGCCCCCTTCGCCTGCAGGAAGAGCTGGCCGGTGACCACGGCCGCCGACTTCGGAAGCAGGGCGCAGGTCTCGTTCTCGAGCTGCATGACGGGGAGCCCACCGGTGTCGCCGCTCGCGATCCTCATGAGCCTGCCGCTGGCCGCCGAGTACACGGTCGTGCCGCAACTGGCGAGCAGGCCGACCTCACCGGCTCGTGAGTATCCCGAGAGCACGTCGTCGGACACCGTGGTGTAGGTCCTTGCGATTCCGTACTCCGCAGCGAACGTCCAATCCGGAAGGTGGTACGTGCGACTCCGCCCGTCGACGTACAGCACCTCGCTCGAGGTCGCCGACTTCACGAACGAGTTCGGGGCGGCGAGCGTGCGACCGTTCGCATAGCGGGCGAGCACGGCCGGTTGCATCCGCGCTTCGTACGGCTTCGCGCCGCCGTTGAACGCGGTCGACGCCGAACCGACGAGGGTGAACGCCGTCGCGCCCTCGATCATGCGCGTCGCGCCCGACGCGTCCTTGGCGAACTTGGTCATCGGACCACCGACCCTGAACCGCGTGAAGATGTCGTCGGTGATCGTCAGGTATCCGTCGCCGCATCCGTCGCCCCACATCGCGACGAGCGCGCACGAGGAGAACCGGTGCGTCGCCCCGTCCTGGATGAGGGCGATCTCCCCCGTGCGCGCGTTCTTGACGAACAGCGATGCGACGCGCCCCGTGGGCATCGAATCGAGGAACGCCTGGCTCACGAGCTGTCGGGGTCCGAGCACGGCGAGGAACTCGGCGTAGTCGGCACCGAGCACATGGTGCTTCACGCCGGCGGAGAGCAGGAACACCTCGGTCCCGGTCTCGGCCCGTACCAGCGTGCTGGGCGCCCCCTTCGTGCTGCCGAACCAGTCGGTGTACATCCGCCAGAAGTTGCGATTGCCGTAGGCCGAGCATCCGTCGCCGGTGCCGTAGAGGTTCGCGAGCGCGGCGGCGTTCGGACGGTACGGCGTGTAGAGGTAGAGACCGGCCGTCGCCTGGTTCTGGATGAAGACGCGCGACGAGCCGCACGCGGCATTCGGATTCCAGGCGATCGTGTTCCACTGCCCGGCGACGTAGCCCCGCCCGTCCGGACGAGCCCGGTACTTCTTGAACTGCCAGGACGCGTGATAGACCTGATTGAAGAACCCGTAGTAGGTCGTGTCGCAGTCGGCCGTGTCCGGGCATCCGTAGCCGGTCGCCGATCGGTACTGTCGTGCCGTCGGCCACGTGTCGCTCACGAGGCCCTGCTCCTTCTCGAGCAGCACGAGCAGCACCTTCGGGCTGATCCCGCATGCCGTCGACACCCGCACGATGATCGAGGCGGCCGTCTCGGACGTGCGGCCCGTGATCGCTGCGCACCCCTCACTGCGGGCGGGCTGAGACGTCGTGTTCTGGCGGAAGTCCTTCAGGCAGACGTAGCCCGCGCGACAGCTCGGCACCTTCGCCACGAGGAACGCCTGCACCTGCGCGACCGACATCGTGCCCGGCGCGTAGAAGATCTCGTCGCTCATGATGTTGCCCGGGTCGAACTGGCGTGCGTCCGCAGCGACCGCGGCTTCGGGCGCGGAACCCAGCGCCAGCGGCAACGCGACGAGCGCACTCGTCGCGATCGCTGCCGCCGTCAGAACGCCGCACAGTCTTTGCCAACGCATCGACCGACCCCCGTCTTCTTGCTGTCCACCCACAGCATCGACTCCATTCGACCCCAAGGGAATCGACTGCGTCAATGCTAGGGAGCGTTGCCGGCGACGGTGGGAGAACACGCTGGCCGCGGTCGAGGTCGCTGGCCCCAGCACGTCCGCGGGTACAATCGAGGGTCGGCCGCCCCTGGCCCGGCACATGCCTACCGAACGGAGAATCGCCTTGGCGAAAGATGTCGATCTGGTGGTGGTCGGATCCGGCTTCTTCGGACTCACGATCGCCGAACGCTGCGCGACCGAGCTCGGCAAGCGGGTTCTCGTGATCGACCGACGCGACCACATCGGCGGCAACGCCTACAGCGAGATCGACCCCGAGACGGGCATCGAGGTCCACCGATACGGAGCGCACCTCTTCCACACCTCCAATCCGCGGGTGTGGGAGTACGTCAACCGATTCACCGAGTTCACGTCGTACGTGCACAAGGTGTACACGACGCACCGCGGCGAGGTGTTCCCGTTGCCCATCAACCTGGGCACGATCAACCAGTTCTTCCGATCCGCACACGGACCCGACGCCGCGCGAGCGCTCGTCGCCTCCCAGGCCTCGGAGATCGAAGCCGGCGACGCGAAGAACCTCGAGGAGAAGGCGGTCTCGCTCATCGGGCGGCCGCTCTACGAGGCGTTCATCCGCGACTACACGGCCAAGCAGTGGCAGACGCCCCCGCGGGAGCTTCCCGCGGAGATCATCTCCCGGCTCCCCGTGCGCTACACGTACGACAACCGGTACTTCAACGACGACCACGAAGGGCTCCCGGTCGACGGGTACACGGCGTGGCTCGAACGCATGGCCGACCACCCGTTGATCGAGGTCCGGCTCTCGACCGACTTCTTCGACGAGTCCCAGCCGATCAACAAGCGCGCGCTCGCAGGCACCGTCCCGATCGTCTACACCGGTCCGATCGACCGGTACTTCGACTACTCGGAGGGCGAGCTCGCATGGCGCACGCTCGACTTCGAGCGAGAGGTGCTGCCCGTCGGCGATTTCCAGGGAACCTCGGTCATGAACTACGCCGACCCCGACGCGCCGTTCACGCGCATCCACGAGTTCCGGCATTTCCACCCCGAACGCGACTACCCGGTCGACAAGACGATCGTCATGCGCGAGTTCTCCCGCTTCGCCGAACGGTCCGACGAGCCCTACTACCCGGTCAACACCCCGAGCGACCGGGAGAAGCTCCTCGCCTATCGCGAACTCGCCAAGTCCGAGCCCGATGTGCTGTTCGGAGGCCGACTCGGCACGTACCAGTACCTCGACATGCACATGGCGATCGGCGCGGCGCTGTCGATGTTCGACAATCGACTGAGGCCGTCGTTCAGCTGACCCCTGGTTCGTCGCTCGGCGAGCCCGCCCACCGAGAGCCCTAAGGAATCCATGACTCCGCACCCCGTCGTGCTGCAGCGCGTGATCTTCCCCGAACACGGAGACCCGCAGGCGCTCCCCCTCTACCTCGACACCGCGTCGGGCACGGGGACCAGGAAGTCCTCGCACAGCGGGCTGGCCTGGCTTCGAGGGCGCCGCGGAGTCGAGCTCCCCGCATTCGAGTCGGTCTCACTGGCCGCGTACTTCAACGCCTTCCCTGCCAGCTACTGGGCGCGTTGGACGACGCTCACGGGCACTCGCCTGCGCATCGAGACCGAGGGCGCCGGGCGGATCATCGTCTTCCGTTCGAATGCACGAGGCGTGATCCAGCGTCTCGACGGCGTCGAGGTCGACGGGCCCGCCACGACCGAGTTCGAGCTGCCCTTCAACTCCTACCTCGACGGCGGATGGCTCTGGTTCGACCTCATCGCCGCCGACCGTCCCCTCTCCGTCGTGCAGGCGGACTGGCTCGCCCTCGACGGAGAGTCGGTCGACAGCGGCGGCACGGCGACCGTGTCGATCACGACGCTCAATCGAGGCGACTACTGCACGAAGCTCCTCGCCGAGATCGGCGGCGACGCCGACACGATGGCCCTCATCGACCGCGTGCAGGTCGTCGATCAGGGCAGCGAGCGCATCGTCGAGAACCCCGGCTACGCGCTCGCGACGCAACGGCTCGGCGAGCGTCTTCGCGTCATCGAGCAGGCCAACCTCGGAGGCTCGGGCGGGTTCTCGCGCGGCATGCTCGAGACCGTCGAGGCCGGCGAGTCCGACTACGTGATCCTCCTCGACGACGACGTGGAGATCGAGCCCGAGAGCCTGCGACGGGCGATCGTCTTCGCGAATCACTGCGTCTCGCCCACCATCGTCGGCGGTCACATGTTCGACATGTACGACAAGTCGAAGCTCCACGCCTACGCCGAGGGGGTCGAGCCCCAGACGTTCAACTGGGGTGCGCTCACGCCGTCCCGGCACGATCTCGCGGAGTCGAACCTCCGCCAGACCCCGTGGCTGCACCGCCGCTTCGACGTCGACTACAACGGCTGGTGGATGTCGCTCATCCCCGTGTCGATCATCAAGGAGATCGGGTTGTCGATCCCGGTCTTCATCAAGTGGGATGACGCGGAGTACTCCCTGCGCGCCAGGGACCACGGGTATGCGACCGTGAGCCTTCCCGGCGCCGCCGTGTGGCACGTCTCATGGGTCGACAAAGACGACTCCCATGACTGGCAGGCGTTCTTCCACGCACGCAACCGACTCGTCGCCGCGCTCCTCCATTCACCGGCCCGCAACGGCGGCAAGCTGTGGCGCGAGAACTTCGCGCTCGATGTGAAGAACCTCTTCACCATGGACTACTACACCGTCGCGATGCGCCATGCAGCCCTGCGAAACGTGTTCGAGGGTCCGGCCCAGTTGCACACCGACATGGTCGACCGGTTGCCGCGCGTGCGCGCGCTCGGTGCGGACTTCCGCGAGTCCACGCTCATCCGCGACTCCAGCCGATTGCCGCTCCTGCCGGCTCGTGCCGTCGAGGTGACGCCCGGACGCGCCGACCCTCGGCCCCGCGGTCCCCGCCTCCTCACCTGGTCGCTGCGGACCGCGTGGCGCCACGCCTTCAGCCGGCCCGCGGCGGACGCGGGAGTGCGCCCTGCCGCGCACCTGCCGTATCAGGACGCCCGGTGGTTCGAGGTGCCGAACCACGACAGCGTGCTCATCAGCAACGCCGAGGGCTCGGGAGTCACGTGGCACGTCCGCGATCCCAAGCTGTTCCGTCGGTACCTCAGGGATTCGCTGCGGCTGAACCTTCGATCGCGCAGACAGTGGAGCACGCTCGCAGCGCGGTATCGAGCCGATCTCGGCTCGATCACGTCGGCCGAGGCATGGTCGCGGTCGCTCGAGCTCGACGGCGACTGAGGCTCAGCCGGCGCCGAGGCCGCCGAAGGTGTGACGTGCGAGACTCCTGAAGCCCTCGCCGTCACGGGCGAGCACGGCTTTCGGGAGGTCTGCGGCTGCGTGCAGGCGCGAACTCAGGTGCACGCGCGCCGCACGCGCCGCACGATGCCAGCCCAGCGCATCCATGTCGCGCGCCGCCTCCCGGAACACCTGTCGTTCCTCGGCGAACTTCGAACCGTCGGGACCGGTCACCGCGGAGACGCTACCGCCGTGCCGTCGGTATCGGAAGACGATCTCGTCGTCCGCAACGAGAAGGCCCCCGTCCTTCGCGAACTCGAGATGCATGACGAGATCCTGCACGACGTTGAGATCGGCGCGGAACTCATACCGCTTCAGCCGCTCGACGTCCCAGACGATCGAGGGGAAGTAGAGCCAGTTCGCCTGCAAGAGGCTCTTCGCCATCTGCTCGCCTTCGAGCGTCCGCATCCCGGTGCCGCGAGGGGCGTACAGCGCCTTCACCCGATCCGCGAGCGGACGGTGCACGGCGCCATCGGCATCGATGACCTCGACCCCGGGCTGGATCATCGCGGCGTCGGGGAACGCCGTCGCGATCTGCCGGACGCGCCCGACGAAACCGGGGAGCATGACGTCGTCGCATCCCATGATCACCGCGCGTCGCTCGCGCATCAACGACACCGCCTTGTGGAAGTTCCCGCTGACCCCGAGGTTGATGTCGTTGCGCAGGTAGGTGACGCGTGCGTCGGCGATCGCCGCCGCCCATGCTCCGGCGCTGGGGTCGGGGTACACGTCATCGATGATCGTCAGACGCCAGTCCGGGTCGGACTGAGCGAGCACGCTCTCGACCGCGAGCTTGAAGTGATCGATACGACCGTAGAACGGCATCATGATGTCGAGGGTCACCGATCCATGATCCCACGGCGGCTCGTTCGCAGAGCACGCGCGGGCGTCGTTGATATGCTCGATTCATCATGAATGACTCTCTCGACCGCGTACTGGTCATCGTTCCGGCGTGGAATGAACAGGCCAATGTCGGCAACACAGTTCGGGAGATCCGAGAACGTTCGGCGGGGCTCGACATCGTCGTGGTCGACGACGGCTCGACCGACGACACCGCCCGCGTCGCGCGCGACGCCGGCGCCACCGTCATCCCGCTTCCCATCAACCTCGGGGTCGGAGGAGCGATGCGCGCGGGCTTCACCTACGCGCAGCGCCACGGCTACGACGCGGCGATCCAGGTCGATGCCGACGGACAGCACGATCCCGCTGAGATCCGCCACGTGCTGGACGGCCTCGAACACGCGGACATCTCCATCGGCGCTCGATTCGCCGACAAGGGCGCGTACGAGGTGCGGGGCCCGCGACGGTGGGCGATGCTCTTCCTCGCCGGCGTGATGACGAACGTCGCCGGCACCCGACTCACCGACGTCACCTCGGGATTCCGCGCCGCCAACCACAAGGCGATCGAGCAGTACGTGCGCTACTACCCCGCCGAGTACCTCGGCGACACCGTCGACTCGCTCGTCGCAGCGGTGCACGCCGGCCTCACGGTCACCCAGGTTCCCGTCGCGATGCGACCGAGAGCCCACGGCAACCCCAGCCAGAACCCGATGGGTGCGACGGTCTACCTGCTGCGATCGGTCTTCGCGCTCGGGCTGGCACTCATGAGACCCAGGAAGACTACACGAGGAACCACGACATGATCGTCACCTTCGGGATCGCATTGGCGGTCATCCTGCTCACCATCGTCATCTCGATGCTGCTCCGTCGCAAGCTGCGGGAGAAGTACGCGATCCTCTGGATCGTCATCGGCGTCGCGGTGCTCATCCTCGGCCTCTTCCCGCAGTTGCTCGAGTGGCTCACCGGCGCACTCGGCGTGCAGGTGCCCTCGAACCTCCTCTTCTCGCTCGCGATCGTCCTCCTCCTCGGCGTGAGCCTCCACCTCTCGTGGGAGATCTCGCAGGCCGAGGACGAGATCAGACGAGTCGCGGAAGAGACCGCCATCCTCAATGCCGAGGTGGATCGGCTCTCACGTCGGATCGATCAGCTCACGCCGTCGTCGCGCGACGAGCCCGATCTGCCGACGAACCCCGAGTAGCGTCCGCACTGATCGTCATTCGGCGCCGGCGCGGCGTGGGCGCTGCCGACCCGTTCGGCGATCGGTGCTCGGTGCTCCGACCCTCGGCTCGGAGCGATTGCGGCCCCGACCGGACCTACGCGCGTCGCCGCTGACGGTTCCGTCGCCGTGTCGCCGTGCCGACAGCGCGCAGCAGCATGATCCGCGAACGGATCACCGCCCCAACACCGCGCGGCTTCGCCGGAGACGCGTTCGAGTCGTGCAGCCGCCGCAGGATCGTGACGTCCTCGACATGACGCATCGTCCGATTCACGTTCGCCGAGACAGCGATCCAGAGATCATGCGATTCCACGAGGTACTCGGGAAACGGGAGTGCGACGTCGCGGAACTCACTGCGAATCGCCATCGCGCACCCGTAGTACGGTGCGTCGCCGATGAGCACGCGGACCACGTTCCGAACCGACTTGCTCGAGTCGCTGGCGCGCAGCCGCCATTCCCGACCGGTGAGCGGCGAGGTGAGGGGCTCTCGCGATGGGAAGAGTGCGAGATTCGACGCCGCCACGGATCCGGACTCCAGCGCCGCCGCGAGCGCGTCGACCCTCCCCTCCGCCCAGACGTCATCCTGATCCGAGAACATGATCAGTGCGCCCTGCGCGATCGAGATCGCCTGCTGGAACGCGAGCACGTAGCCGACGTTCTTCTCGAGCTGCACGAAGCGGATGCGAGCATCGTCGATCGCGCGCACGAGTTCGACGGTGCGGTCGCGGCTCGCGTCGTCGACGACGACGAGTTCGTCCTCGGCCGCGAGCTGCGGCAGGATCGACTCGATCTGCTCCACCACGTACCGCTCGCCGTTGTAAGTGGCCATGCAGACGCTCACGGTGGGACGTCGGCTGGTCATGTACCGATCATAACTTGGACGTGACGACGGTCTCGGGCACTCGCGCGGGTCACCCGACCCGCCCGACCTCGGCCGGCGGGGTCGCCCCGTCCGCTGCCGTCCCGCCCGGCTTGATGCCGAACACGTGGATGGCGATCCCGACGATCGGAGCAGCCAGGAGCGCGACGATGGTTCGGGTCATCGGATCGAGGGGCAGGAGGAGCGCTGCGATCGTGACCACGGCGGCTCCGACCCATCCGGCGATGTACGGCGCGTGGCGCCCCTCGCTCAAGACCGCAGGTCCCGTCAGGCAGAGGATCGCGACGAGACCGCCGCTCACCATGACGGCTGCGGCGACGTACGGCTCGACGCTGTAGCGACCGCTGGACAGGAGCTCGACGAGCCAGGGCCCCCACAGCCATGCGGCCAGGGCGAGGAGCGCGGTGACGAGCGCGGTCAGGACCGCGTACTTGACGAGCCTGGGCCGGACCCGCTTGCCTGCGTCGCGGAAGTCGACGATGAGGAAGCTCTGCAGCGCCATGAGCGGGATGATCAACGGAGCGCGCGTGAGCGTGATCGTGAGCACGAGTCCCGCGAGGGATTCGGCGGGGAACGTCGGCATCAGCGTGCGGAGGAGCATCGGCAGCCCGGTGACCATGATTCCGGTCGCTGCCGCGGCCGTGACGGTGCCGAGGGCGTTCACGCTCAGGCGGGCCGCGGGAACGTCGAGACGGTAGTTGCCGACGACCTCTCTGCGGAACCCGATCCAGACGATGCCGAAGGTGAGCGCGAACGGCGCCGCGACGAGGAACGCCAGCAGCCCGGGCGGCGCGTTCAGGAGGAGCCCCAGCCCGACCGCCACACCGCGCAGGACCGCGTCGATGACCATGACGAGCGCGATCGGGCGCCAGAGCGAGAGACCGTACAGCACCCCGGACAGGACCGCAGTGAGCAGGTACCCGATCAGGCCGATGGCGAAGGCGCCGGTCATGGCCACCGGTGCCGCAGCGAATGCGACCGGCCCCAGGGCCAGCCCCACGATGACCGCGACGACGGCCAGGATCGCTGCAGCGATGAGGGTGAACGTGCGCAGTGTCGGCGTGTGAACCGGCACGTCCGAACGTCGCGTCGCGCGCGTCACCTCCTGCTGGGTTCCGCCGACCGCTGCGCTGAAGAGGTAGAGCGTCGACCAGAACACCGTGAAGGCGAGATACGACTCGGCATCGTCGAGCAGGGCGGGAGCCAGGAGCTGGATGAGGTAGCCGAACGCCCCGGCGACCGCCGTCGCCGCGAGGATCAGGATGAGCCCGCGAGACCGGCGTTCGGCCGGTCGGCGAGGCTCGTCCATCGGAGCGTCGCCCACCGGATCGGCGTTCACGAATCGCCCGCAGTCGCCCGATCCCGGCGTGCCGAGCGCTCAGCGGCGCTCCGGCTCACGAGGGCGACCCGGGTCGAGTGGACCGCGATCTGTGCGGACGCGGTCGCCTGTCCACGCCATTCGTCCACCACGTGCCCATCCTATCTGCCCCGATTCGCGGCCTCGCCGGCCCCGGTCGGTGCGATCACTCCCCACATGAGAGGATAGGTGCTCGTGAAAGGCATCATTCTCGCAGGCGGCTCGGGCACACGACTTCATCCCATCACGCTCGGAGTCTCGAAGCAGCTGATTCCCGTGTACGACAAGCCGATGGTGTACTACCCCTTGTCGACGCTCATGCTGGCCGGGATCAGCGAGATCCTCGTGATCACGACGCCGCACGACGCCCCGTTCTTCGAACGCCTGCTGGGCGACGGGTCGCAGTTCGGCATCTCCCTGACGTTCGCTCAGCAGCCTTCTCCCGACGGGCTCGCGCAGGCCTTCACGATCGGCGCCGACTTCATCGGCGACGACAAGGTCGCGCTCGTCCTCGGCGACAACCTGCTCTACGGCCCGAGCCTCGGCACGCAGCTCAAGCGCTACACCGATATCGACGGTGGTGCGGTGTTCGCCTACTGGGTCGCCGATCCGCAGGCCTACGGCGTCGTCGAGTTCGATGCCGACGGCCGCGCGGTGTCCCTCGAGGAGAAGCCGGCCGTACCCCGGAGCAACTACGCCGTTCCCGGCCTCTACTTCTACGACAACGACGTCATCGAGATCGCCCGCGGCCTGAAGCCGAGTCCTCGCGGCGAGTACGAGATCACCGACATCAACCGCGCATACCTCGAGCGGGAGAAGCTGCAGGTCGAGGTGCTCCCCCGCGGCACGGCCTGGCTCGACACCGGCACCTTCGACCAGATGACCGACGCCGCCGAGTACGTCCGCACGATCCAGCGCCGCACCGGCCTGTCGATCGGCGTCCCCGAGGAGGTCGCATGGCGGCAGGGCTTCCTCAGCGACGACGGCCTCCGCGAACGCGCCGAGAAGCTCGTGAAATCGGGTTACGGCACCTACCTGCTCGACACTCTGGAAAGGGGCCATGCATGACCCGGCTGCTCGTGACGGGAGGCGCCGGTTTCATCGGTTCCAACTTCGTCCACCACGTCATCGACCACACCGACCACGACGTGACGGTCCTCGACAAGCTGACCTACGCGGGCAACCGCGCGTCGCTCGACGGCATCCCGGCCGATCGGCTCTCCTTCGTGCACGGCGACATCACGGATGCCTCCGTGGTCGATGAACTCGTCGGCCAGGCGGATGCCGTCGTGCACTACGCGGCTGAGTCGCACAACGACAACTCGCTGCATGACCCGCGACCGTTCCTCGACACCAACATCATCGGCACCTACACGCTGCTCGAGGCGGCACGTCGACACGGCACGCGCTTCCACCACATCTCGACCGATGAGGTCTACGGCGACCTCGAGCTCGATGATCCCGAACGATTCACCGAATCGACGCCGTACAACCCTTCGTCGCCGTACTCGTCGACGAAGGCGGGCAGCGACCTCCTGGTGCGCGCCTGGGTGCGCTCGTTCGGCGTGCAGGCCACGCTCTCGAACTGCTCCAACAACTACGGCCCGTACCAGCACGTGGAGAAGTTCATCCCGCGGCAGATCACGAACGTCGTCCGCGGCATCCGACCGAAGCTGTACGGCGCCGGCGAGAACGTGCGCGACTGGATCCACGCCGACGATCACTCGTCGGCCGTGCTCACCATCCTCGAGCGGGGCGCGATCGGCGAGACGTACCTCATCGGTGCCGACGGCGAGCGCAACAACAAGCAGGTGGTCGAACTGATCCTCGAGATCATGGGGCAGCCTCGTGATGCGTACGATCACGTGACCGATCGAGCGGGCCACGACCTGCGTTACGCGATCGATTCCTCCAAGCTCCGTGCGGAGCTCGGATGGCAGCCTCGCTATGGCGATTTCGATGCCGGGCTCGCCGCGACCATCGACTGGTACCGCGAGAACGAGGCATGGTGGGCTCCCGCCAAGGACGCGACCGAGGCGTTCTACGCGTCGAAGGGGCAGTAGTGGCGGAGTTCGGAAAGCAGCTCCGCAGCATCGAAACGCCGATCCCCGGGCTGACCGTCTGGGAGCTGCCCGTGCACGGCGACAATCGCGGTTGGTTCAAGGAGAACTGGCAGCGCGAGAAGATGACCGGGCTCGGGCTCGCCGACTTCGGCCCCGTCCAGAACAACATCTCGTTCAACGACGCCGTCGGCACGACCCGGGGCATCCATGCCGAGCCATGGGACAAATGGGTCTCGATCGCCACCGGGCGCATCTTCGGCGCGTGGGTCGACCTTCGCGAGGGTCCCACGTTCGGTGCCGTGTTCACGACCGAGCTCGATCCGTCTCGGGCGATCTTCGTGCCGAGAGGCGTCGGCAACGCGTATCAGACGCTCGAACCGGACACGGCCTACACGTATCTCGTCAACGACCACTGGTCGCCCGACGCGCAGTACACCTTCCTCAACCTCGCCGACGAGACCGCCGACGTGCCCTGGCCGATCGCACTCTCCGAAGCGGAGGTGTCGGCGAAGGACCTCGCGCACCCCCGCCTCGCTGAGGTCACGCCAGTGCCTCCCCAGAAGATCCTGGTCGTCGGTGCCGGTGGGCAACTCGGCCAGGCGCTTCGCGCCGAGTTCGGCGATTCCGGTCGGATCGAATTCGCGGGACGAGCCGATCTCGACCTCACCTCGAACGATCTCGAGCACGCACGCCACTGGGGCGACTACACCGCCATCGTCAATGCGGCCGCCTACACCGCCGTCGACCTCGCCGAGACGCCCGACGGGCGTCGCGACGCCTGGGCCGCGAACGTGACCGGTGTCTCGGCGCTCGCACGTCTGGCGGCTGCCAACCGCATCACGCTCGTGCATGTCTCGAGCGACTACGTGTTCGACGGGGCGCTCGACCGCCCCTACCGCGAAGACGATCCGGTCTGCCCCCTCGGCGTGTACGGACAGACGAAGGCCGCCGGCGACGCGATCGTGTCGACCGTGCCGCGCCACTACGTCGTCCGCACGTCATGGGTCATCGGCGAGGGCAGGAACTTCGTGTCCACGATGGCCTCGCTCGCGGAGCGGGGTGTCGATCCGAAGGTCGTCTCCGACCAGGTCGGCCGACTCACGTTCACCGACGACCTCGCCCGGGGCATCCGCCATCTCCTCGAGACGCGCCCCTCGTACGGCATGTACAACCTCTCGGGATCCGGGGACCCGATGTCGTGGGCCGACGTCGCGCGACGGGTCTTCGAACTCGGCGGCCACGACCCCGCCAGAGTGTCCCCGGTCACCACCGAGGACTACTTCGCCGCCGCGACGACCCCCGTCGCACCGCGACCTCGGAACAGCGTGCTCGACCTCGCGAAGCTGGCGGAGACGGGCTTCGCGACGACGCCGGTGGAGGACTCTCTCTCGCACTATCTGGCCACGGAGCGGTAGCGGATGACTGAATCGACGCGGACCGGCGCTCCGAGCAGCTCGTTCCGGATCTGGTCGACGCGCGTGATCGTGTGGTTGAGCGTGAACGACCGCTGGGCGCATGTCGTGCTCTTCGCGGTCTTCGCAGTGCTCGTGCTCACCGGTACGACGACGTCCAACCTCACCCAGGACTACCTGCAGCAGACGGTGGGGGGCCGCGAGGGAATCCTGGGCGGCAACGCTCAGGAGATCCGCTGGGACGAGTACCTCGGCGGCACGCCCACGTTCCTGTCGATCATGTCGACGAACGGATTGCCGTCGTTCCCCCCGCTCGCCGAGCAGGCGGGCCTCGCCATGCGCTACAGCGAAGGCGGGCCGATCGGGGCGCTCGTCTTCTTCGACGGAACGCTCCTCCGCCTCTCGGGGATCATCCCCGACGCGATCCTGTTCAGCCTCCACTGGTGGTTGCCGACGATCCTGTTCCTCGCGTGCATGCCGATCTGGTTCCGTCAGCTCGGCTTCGGCAGCAGGCTCGGCTGGCTCGCCGGCCTCCTCATCGCGGCGTCGCCCGCGGTCGCGTGGTGGTCCCTCCAGCCCGTCAACGTCATGGGATTCACCCTCGCGGGTTGCGTCGCCCTGATCGCCGGGTACCGGCGGATCGCCGCGGGCCGGATCTGGCGCGCCCTGCCGTTCGGCATCCTCGCGGCGATCCTGCTCGCGGGGATTCCCTCTGCGTATCTGCTCTGGTCGCTGCTGCTCGGCGTTCCACTCCTCATCATGAGCGCTCTGCTGATCCTCATGGATCGCGAGGCGGGGGCGAAGCTCCGTTGGGGCTATCTCGTCGGGGTGGGCCTGCTCACCATCCTCCTGGTGATCGGCATGCTGGCCGATGTCCGCGATGGACTCGTGGCGATGGGGAACACGCTCTACCCGGGTGACCGCCGACTCCCCTCGACCCCGACGATCTTCGAGATGTTGTTCGGGGCTCCGTCGGCGCTCGCGGTCGATCGCGGCGCCCTGACCTCGTACGGCGGGGTCACCAACAAGAGCGAGCTCGCCGTTTCGTGGACGGTCGCGTTCGTCATGATCGCGCTGCTCGTCACGGGAGCCTTCGTGCGCCTCGTGAAGCGCGAATGGCGTCTCTGGCTGCCGGTCGGCATCCTCTTCGGTTGGGGGCTCGTGTGGCTCGCCTGGGCCTCGCTGGCATTCGGCGAGGCGAGTGCCCGGCTTCCGATCTTCAGCCAGGTGCCGTCGCAACGCGCCGCCCAGGTCGTCGGCATCATCGGCGTCCTGGTGCTCTGCCTGATGCTCTCCCGCATCCGCACGAGCACGTCGCGCGCGGCCGGCATCGCCGTGGTCGTCGCGGCGATCGGCTTGTATGCGGGTTCCCTCCTGCAGCGGTTCCTCATTCCCGACATGTCGACGACCGCGGTCTGGATCGCCGGCATCCTGTCGGGTGCGGCCGCGTTCCTCATGGTCCGTTGGGGAGACCGGGTCTGGGCGATCGCCGTCGTCGCGCTCCTCGCTGGGGCAGTTTCGGCGACGGTCAATCCGATCACGGTCGGGCTCGGCGGATACCGGGACTCGGATCCGGCGCGCTACTTCGCCGCGGCATCGGACGACGTTCGTGCAGCGGGCGAGGTCTGGGCCAGCGATTTCCGGGCCATGGATGCGATCATGCTCGCCAACGGACTGCCCTCGCTCTCGGGACCGCAGCCGTCAGGTCCGCGAGCCGAGCAGTGGGAGCGGCTCGATCCCGAGGGTTCCGCGGAGGCGGCCTGGAATCGCGGCGGCAGCCGCATCCGCATCGTCTGGACCGAGGAGCCGGGCGTCCAGATCGAATCGACGAGCTACAACGTCGTCACGATCACCGCGAACCCCTGCAGTCTTCACGAGTCGTACCCCGAGCTGACGACGGTGATGTCGCGGGACGAGCTGCCTCAGAGTTGTCTCGTCGAGCGCGACGTGATCCAGTGGAAGGACACACCGGTCCACGTCTACGAGTTCGACGACGCCGAGTGACGCGTCGCGCGCATCGCACCCGACCGCGACTTCCGCGGTCGGGTGCGGTCAGCCCCTCGCGATGAGTCGCCGGTAGGCGACCTTGCGCACGCCTTCGGGGACGAAGCGGTAGACCCCGCGCACGCTCACGTTGCGCAGGTACTCCCAACGGCTCGTGAAGCGGATGCCCCGCAGCGCGCGCTGCAGCTCGAGCTCGCTGCGCCACTGGGCCCGGCCGCCACGGCGCGCGTACGCGCCCGCCCCGACGCGATACATCACGAGCGGGTCGGGGATGTTGTCGACGGATGCCCCGGCGTCGATCATGCGCGCGAACAGCCAGTAGTCCTCCATGAGCCCGAGCGGCTGGTAGCCGCCGGCGCGCTGCACGGCGCTGCGCCGGTACATCACGGTCGGGTGGCTGAACGGATCGTGGAACCGCGCGTACCGCGCGATCTCCTCGTGCCCGGTGCGCGGTGTGCGACGTGCGACGATGGCACCGCCGTCGTCGAGGAACTCGAACATGCCGGTGCCGACGAGGTCGACACCGCCCTCGACGACCGGCAGCTGGCGTGCGAACCGTTCGGGCAGCGAGATGTCGTCGGCGTCCATGCGGGCGATGATCTCGTGTTCCGAGAGCGAGAGCCCGATGTCGAGCGCTCGGGCGAGGCCGACGTTCTCGTCGATGCGATGCCGGGTCACCGGCACCGGGCTGGACTCGACGGCGCGGTCGATCGCGGCGGCGAGCTCGTCGCCGACGGGACCGTCCTGTACGAGCACGACCTGCGCGGGCTTCACGGTCTGCTCGCCGACGCTCGAGGAGAACGCCTTCGAGAAGTGACCGGGGTCGTCGCCGCGGTAGACCGGCATGAGCAACGAGAAGGCAGCATTCACGCCGACTCCACCGCCTCGACCGCCGCGGAGGCCGGTCCGAGTCCGGCGAGTGACGACGCGTTCGGCCGCGGTCGGGTGCGCGTACCGTCGCGGTAGCCGCGCCGCCAGCCGTCGCGGAGCACCGCGCGATCGGACGAGCGGATGAACGTCCTGATCCACCGTCGCACGCTGGATGCGCCGTAGATCATCTTCTCGAACGCCGACAGGCTCTGCGACCGACGGAACATCCACAGCTTGTTGCGCACTTCGTAGTAGAAGCGCGGTCCCGGGTCGGCATCGGTCGAGCCGAGCACCTTGGTCTTGTGCACGACGACGGACGCCGGGACGTGCAGGCCGCGGCGACCGCGCAGCACCCGCGTCGAGTACTCGAAGTCGTCGTTCCAGATGAAGTAGTCGGCGATCGGCAGCCCGACCTCGCGCACGACGTCGGCGCGAACGAGCATGGAGACGAACGAGGTGCTGCGGATGGCGACGGAGCCGCGACGGGCCGCCGCGACGCGTTCGGCCTTCGAGACGAACGGCTTCGCCCGCGGCGTGTTCATCGGATGCTCGGATCCGTCGGTCCAGATCACCCGGGATCCGGCGGCGACGACATCGGAGCCGTCGACCGCGGCGAGCAGGGCGGCGAGCGCATCGGGGGTCGGCACGGTGTCGTCGTCCATGAGCCAGAGCCAGTCGGGCTCATGCCGGTCGAGTGCGACGGCCATCCCGGCGGCGAACCCGCCCGCGCCGCCGGTGTTGCGCGGTAGCGACACGAGATCGACGAGGCCGCCGGCTGCGAGCGCGACCTCGGCCGAATCATCCGTCGACGCGTTGTCGACGACGACGACTCGAGCGAGCGGATGCCGCTGGGCGGCGAGGGCCTCGAGCACCTCGACGAGGAGATCGCGCCGGTTGTAGGCGACGACGACGGCGATCACGCGAGGGCTTGCTGCTGACGAACTCATGGACTCTTCGGATTCGAGGACGGGGAACACTCCATCTTGCCCTGTCGCGCGGTCCGTTCCCTCCACAGGCACTGGATTCCCGCTGATTCCAAGGTACGCGACGCTAGATTGGTCGAGGTGCTCGCGCACCGAACGCACGAAGGAGCCCCATGCCCACGACCCTCCGCATGATCGTCGATCAGGTCATCGCGCCGGTTCCCGGTCCCCTCGGCGTCTACAGCGAAGCCCTCACGCGCGCCCTGATCCAGGTCGCGCCTCCCGGCTGCGAGGTCGAGGGCATCGTCTCCTCATCGGCCCCTGCCGACACCGAGCGCCTCGAATCGGAGTTCCCCGGCCTCGCCGGACTGTACAAGACGACGCTCGCCCGCCGAGAGCTCGCCGCGGCATGGCAGCTCGGCCTGACGACCTCGCCCGGCGGGGGCATGATCCACGCCCCCGGGCTCTTCGCCCCGCTCCGCCGGCACGACCGCACCGTCTCCGGCGATCAGGTCGTCGTCACCGTGCACGACCTCCTCGCGTGGACCCATCCCGAGTCCCTCACGACCGCGTCGGTCGCGTGGCACAAGGGCATGCTGAAGCGGGCGCGCAAGCACGCCGACGCGGTGGTGGTGCCGACGCACGCCCTCGCGGAGCGGCTCGCGAACGTGGCCGACTTCGGCGACCGCGTGCGGGTCATCGGCACGGCTCCTCGTCCGGGCCTGGTCGCTCCGTCCGACGCCGCCGACGTCGCCGCCCGCGCGGCGCGGCTGGCGCTGCCGCCGGCCTACCTCGTGGCGACGGGCACGCTCGAACCCCGGAAGGGCGTGCTCGACCTGCTCGAGGCGCTCGGCCGACCCGGAATGCCCGACATCGACCTCGTCGTCATCGGCCCGTCGACGTGGGGCGAGCTGCATCTCGCGACCGTCGCCGAAGAGGCGGGCGTCGACCCGCGTCGCGTGCACGCCATCGACACCACCGACGCGGCAGACCTGTCCGTGATCCTGGCGGGTGCGACCGCGTTCGTCGCGCCGAGTCATGACGAGGGGTCGGGCACCTCGCTCATCGAGGCGTTCTCGCTCGGGCTGCCGGTGGTCCATTCCGACATCGCCGCCTACGTCGAAGTGGCGGCGGAGGGCGGACTGACGGTGCCGATCGGCATCGGCGGCGGCTACACCGAGCGGCTCGCGGCGGCGATCAGCACCGTGGTCGAGTCGCCGACCCTCGCCGAGCGCCTCTCCGTGACGGCCAGCGATCGCGCGCACGCCTTCAGCTGGCGCGACTCCGCCGAGCGCGTCTGGCAACTGCACGCCGACCTCTGAGCCGATTCGAGCCTCAGGCGGTCGAGCGGATGCCGCGGCATCCGCTCGACGCCCGGTTCACTCCTCCGTCGGCGTCTCGGTCGCCGGCACCAGCGCCTCGTCGATGAGCGAGCGGATGTAGTCCCAGTCGGGATCGGTGGGATCGACGTCGTTCGCCGGCACGAGCTCGACCGAGGTGATCGGCAGCTCCTTCGTCTTCATCGAGAGGTTCACGAAGTAGCCGAGCATCGACTGGGGGATGTCGGTCTTCACGGTGTCGGCACCGGCGGAGGCGACCTCCTGGAACTTCGCGAGCACGTTCGTCGGCGTGAACTGGTGCAGCACGGCCTCCTGCAGCACGCGCTGACGCGCCATCCGCTCGTAGTCGCCGCCGGCGGTGCCGTAGCGTGCACGGCCGTACCAGAGCGCGTGGTAGCCGTCGAGGTGCTGCTGGCCGGGCTCGATCCACCCGTCGACGCCCTCGTTGTTCTCGTCGCCGCCGATCGGGATGCGGGTGTCGACGTCGATGTCGACTCCGCCGAGCGCGTCGATGAGCTGCTGGAAGCCCTGCATGTCGATGAGGGCGTAGTACTGGATCTCGAGACCGGTGATGCCCTCAGCGGCATCCCTGACGCCCTCGATGCCGGGCTCGCTGCCCTCGGCGACGGCGTTCGGGTACATCTCGGGGCTCTTCAGCTCGACCTCGGTGTAGATCGAGTTGAGCTGGCAGACGTCGACCTCGCAGCCGTCGATCGCGCCGTAGCCCTCGGGGTAGACGGCCGCGAGCGGCGAGTCCTCGGGGAACGGCACGTACTCGAGGTCGCGCGGCAGGCCGATCGTGACCGCTTGGCCGGTCTCGGCGTCGATCGAGACCACGGTCATGCTGTCGGGCCGCATGCCCTCGCGATCGGGGCCGGAGTCGCCGCCGAGCAGCAGGATGTTGTACCGGCCGTCGACCGGCGGCTCGCTCGGGCCGGCCACGAACACCGAGGAGAGGAAGCCGCTCGCCGTCGTCGCGAAGTAGGCGCCGTATGCGGCGGCGCCCGAGAGGCCGACCATCACGAGGGTGGTGAGACCCGCGACCCACACCCGTGCCGACGGCGCGGTCTTCACGAGCCGCACGAGGCGCAGGGTGTCGAGCGTCAGGATCACCCAGAGCACCGCGTAGAACGCGAGCACGAGGGCGACGATCCAGAGCGTGACGGAGGTCGAGAAGACGGTGTAGAGCGTCGCGGGCCAGAGGAACCAGACCACGATGCCCACGACCACGAGGGTCCACAGCACGAGCGTCGCCCCGAGGCCGAACCTGCCGAGCTTCCGGTTGCCGGCCAGCACCTGCGGCGCACCCGGGATCAGGAAGTTGAGCGCGACGAGCCACCACGCACGGCGGGTCATGACCGTGCGCGAGGCGATGTCCGGATGGCGGATCGGGCTTGCGGCGAGCGTCATCGGTTCTGCTTGAGCCGTTCGTTCTTCTCCTCGACGGAAGCGGCGAGGTCGGTCGCGTAGTCGGCGAGCGCCGTCGTGAGGGCGCCATCGGCGGTCGCGAGGATCTTCACCGCGATGAGGCCGGCGTTCTTGGCACCGCCGATCGAGACGGTCGCGACCGGCACTCCGGCGGGCATCTGCACGATCGAGAGCAGCGAGTCGAGGCCGTCGAGCCGCGAGAGCGGCACGGGAACGCCGACGACGGGCAGCGTCGTGACCGAGGCGAGCATGCCGGGCAGGTGCGCGGCGCCGCCGGCGCCGGCGATGATGACCTTGAGACCGCGCCCGGCCGCCTCCTTGCCGTAGGCGATCATCTTCTCAGGCGTGCGGTGTGCCGAGACGACCTCGACCTCGTGGGGGACGCCGAACTCGTCGAGCAGGGCGGATGCCTCGCGCATGACGTTCCAGTCGGAGTCGGAACCCATCACGACGCCGACGAGGGGTGCGGTGTTCGTCTCAATCACTTGATCGAGTGTAGGGCCGTGCGCTGGGAGATGACCGCAGGGCACGCGGCCTGTGCAACGACGTCAGTCCTGGAAGAACGCCGCCGTGGCCCGGGCCTCGTAGACGACGGCGTCGAGATCGTCGCCCGTCGCCGTGACGTGTCCGATCTTGCGACCCGGCCGCGGCGCCTTGCCGTAGTTGTGCACCTTCACGGTCGGGTGGCCGGCGAGTGCGGCCGCGTAGCGGTCGGCGAGCGAGCCTTCGACCGGCCCGCCGAGCACGTTGACCATGACCGACCAGTCGTCGCGGCTGCCGGTGGCGCCGAGCGGCAGGTCGAGCACCGCACGCAGGTGCTGCTCGAACTGCCCGGTCGTCGAGCCGTCCATCGACCAGTGGCCGCTGTTGTGCGGCCGCATCGCGAGTTCGTTCACGAGGATCCGATCGTCGCTCGTCTCGAAGAGCTCGACGGCGAGCACCCCGGTGACCCCGAGGCCCTCGGCGATCGTGATCGCGACGTCGGCCGCGACATCCGCGAGCCGGCCAGCCGATCGGGGCGCCGGCGCGATGACCTCGCTGCAGACCCCGCCGACCTGCACGGTCTCGACGAGTGGCCAGGCGACGACCTCGCCCGAGGGTCGACGGGCAACGAGCTGGGCCAGCTCGCGGCGGAAGTCGACGAGCTCCTCGACGAGGAGGGCTCCGGCGATGCCGTCTTCGGCGATCGTGGCGAACCACTCGGCGACCTCGCCCGCGCTCCGCACGACGCGCACGCCCTTGCCGTCGTAGCCGCCGCGCGGCGTCTTCACGACCGCGATGCCGCCGTGCTCGGCGATGAAGTCGTCGAGCTGGGCGACCGTCTCGACACGTGCCCAGTCGGGCACCGGCAGGCCGAGTTCGGAGAGGCGCTCGCGCATGACGAGCTTGTCCTGCGCGATGCGCAGCGCATCGGGGCCGGGGTGCACCGCCACGCCCGCGTCGACGAGGGCGTGCAGCACGTCCTGCGGCACGTGCTCGTGGTCGAAGGTGACGACGTCGACCTCGCGCGCGAACGCGAGCACGGTCGCGACGTCGGTGTAGTCGCCGACCCGATCGGCCGCGATCGCGGCCGACATGCCCTCGGCCTCGGCGAGCACTCGGAGGTCGACTCCGAGTTCGATCGCCGCGGGGATCATCATCCGGGCGAGCTGCCCTCCACCGATCACTCCGACCCGCACGCCATGCACTCCGTTCACCGCCGCCATCGGCGCCCGTACGGGCGCCCAGTTCAGTCTAGGCCGCGCCCGACCGCATAGGATGTGCCGGTGTCCACCCGCTTCGCGAGCGCCCTCGAACGCCTCTGGAACGGCCTGCTCGCCTACGCGGTGAAGTTCGGCGTCGTCGGCCTCATCGGCCTCGTCATCGACGTCATGCTCTTCAACCTGCTGCGACTCGGGGTCTTCGGCGAAGGCCACTGGGCGCAATCGGCGATCGGCGCGAAGACGATCTCGACGAGCGTCGCCATCATCTTCAACTGGCTGGGCAACCGCTACTGGACGTTCCGCAACCACCGCCGCCGCAACTACCTGCGCGAGTTCGCCGAATACGCGATCGTCTCGCTCGGCGGCATGGCGATCGCGCTCGGATGCCTCTGGATCAGCCATCACTGGCTCGGCTACACGACGCTCATGGCCGACAACATCGCGACGAACGTGGTCGGCCTCGGCCTCGGAACGGCGTTCCGCTTCGTGCTCTACCGGTACTGGGTCTTCGGGCACCACCGGGCCGACGGGCTCTCGAACCTCGCCCGCGTCGAAGAGGCGCAGCGCGCCATCTTCGAGGAGCCGGAGGGGGCGTCGCCGCCGACGAACGCCCCCACGGCCTGACCTACTCCGCGGACTCGGCGGTCGGCTGGAACCAGGGCGGGTACACCGCGACGCGGGCACGCACGCCCGCACCGGCGAGCTCGGCCCGCACCCGGTCGCGCACGGGCTCGTTGGCCACGGCGATGAGCGCGACATCGTCGAGCGGAAGGCACTCGCGCACGAGCAGCTCGGCGCCGTCGAGGCCCGCACCCTCTTCATCGCGGTGCAGGCGCTGCAGCAGTCGCTGCACGTCGGCCCACTCGGTCGCGACGGCTGCGCCGGTGACCGCGGCATCCGACTCGCTGACGACGATCGTGCCGGCCACCTCGGCCTTGCCGGCCTGGGCGCTCGTGAGGGAGCTGACGAAGATGACGAAGTCGGCCGGTGCACGCTTGACCGCGTCCTCGCCGAGACGCGGGTCGGGCGTTGCGGTGCGCACGGCGTTCCAGACGTGCGCATCGGTCGTGAGCAGGAACGGCACGTAGTCGGCGACGACGGCATCGGTGCCGTCGATCGCGGCACCCCGCCGATACTCACGGGCGTGAGGTGCGGCCAGGTCGACCACCGGAGCCGCTCCAGCGGCGTCGGCGAGGAGTGCACCGGCGTCGAGGATGGGCGGCAGGTTGTCGATGTGCGTCACGTGGTAGATGCGCATCGCCTTCAGGTCGAGGCGCGGTGCGTCCGACGCGATCGTCGGGCGCGAGGCACCGGGCACTCGCGCCGGGGGTCGGCCGCTGCGCGTGGTCGTCGACCGAGCCGATCGGGGCACCGGGGCGGGCGCGGGCTTCGCCTCGGGTTCGGGCGGGGGGAAGCAGATGGCGCAGAGGCCGTCATCGAAACCGTGTTTGCATTCGTCGGCCAAGAGAAACCCTTCATCGTGCGGCTCGCGCTCGGGCGACGCGAGACCACCTGTCCACGTTACGTCCTTTCCCGACGTCCCGCTGCACGATCGCTCAGGTTCAGCGTCCGCCCCAGGCCACGGTGTCGCCGTCGAGCATCGTCTGCTCGGCGCGTCGACGCTCGGCGACGCGCGACTGCTCCTCGCCCATGAGCTCCTGCAGCGCGCCCTGCACGAGCTCGGGCTTCGGCACGTCCTTCAGCACGAACGGCTTCTCGTGGCCCGTGTCGATCTGCACGTCGCCCGATCCGAAGGCGCCCTGGCCCCAGGTTCGGCGCACGGTGACGTCGCGACCGCGACTCAGCAGCATCTCCTGCCGCACGCGCACCCAGATGCCGCTCCGGCCGATGACCCGCCGGGTCGTGATCGTCGTGCGCCGCGTGAGCCAGGCGAGGAACGGCAGGAACGAGCCGAGCAGCACGACGAGCAGCGCCCCGCCGATGACCGCGAGCACCTGCCAGGTCTCAGGGACGACGCTCGCGCCGTAGGCGGCCGCACCGGCGACCGCGATGAGCAGGATCGCGGGAAGGATCAGCACTCGGGCGTGCCGTCGCACCCTCGCGACGACGCGCTCGGGCGGCTGCGCCGCCGGCACGACCGACTCGGGTGTCACGGCAGGGCTCATACGCCATTAATACCGCAGGTGCGTCACGTCTCCTGCGGCGACAGACCACGGCTCGCCGTTCTCACGGTCGATCACCACGAGTCGGCCGTCGTCGTCGAGGCGCTCCGCGTGCCCGAGGAGCTCTCGGTCGCCCGGCAGTTCGACGCGCACCTCGCTGCCGATCGTGCCGCAGAGCTCGGCGACCCGGGCGGCGACGCCGCTCGCCACGGCATCCGCCCCCGACGCCACGAAGGCGCCGAACATCTCGAGGAACGTGCCGAGGTAGTCGGCGAGCACCGCGTCGGCATCGGGCTGCGCGCCGGTGACGAGCAGCAGCGACGTGGAGGTCAACGTGGGCAGGTCGTGTTCGTCGAGGGTGAGGTTGAGGCCGGCGCCCACGATGACCGCCCCGGAGTCGGGCAGCAGTTCGGAGAGGATGCCGCAGATCTTGTAGCCCGACACGAGCACGTCGTTCGGCCACTTGAGCTCGACGTCGACCCCGCCGCTGCCGTCGGGTCCTTCGGCCTCCTCGGCACGGAGACGCCGACGGCTCGGGCGAGCGGATGCCGCAGGCCCCTGCTGCTCCGCCGGCGACGGCATCGAACCCGCCGTCGCGTCCGTTGTGCCCGGCGGCACGTGCAGCTCGACGGCACGACGCACCGCCTCGGTCATCGCCGCGCCCGCGATGAGCGGGATCCAGCCGTATGCGTCGGGCGGCAGCGGCGCACCGCCGTCGAGTTCGGGGCGCAGGAGCACCGAGATCGCGAGGGTCTTGCCCGTGGGGGCCAGCCAGACCCGGCCGAGACGGCCTCGCCCGTGCGTCTGGTTGTCGGTGACGAGCACGGCACCGTGGCCCCACTCCGCGGCATCCGGACCGCTCGCGGCCGCACGCAGCTCGTCGTTCGTCGATCCGACCTCGTCGCGGAACTCGAACCGCGGCACCGCCGCGCGCGATCGCTCCCAATCCATGCGATCACCCTACCCAGCCGTGCGCGAGCCCACGCGCATGGCGATTGCCACCAGAGGCGCGGCTGTTTTTGTAGGAATCCGTCAAGGAAGTCGGCCAAGTGCTCAGCGGTAGAGTGAACGGCGTGACCGAAGCGACTGACGGCCCCGACCTCTCCACGACCGCCGGCAAGCTCGCCGACCTCAAGCTGCGCTACCACGAAGCCGTGACGGCGTCGGGTGAGGCGGCGATCGAGAAGCAGCACGCCAAAGGCAAGATGACGGCGCGCGAGCGCATCGCCGAGCTGCTCGACCCCGGCTCGTTCGTCGAGCTCGACGAGTTCGTGCGGCACCGCACGCACGCGTTCGGCATGGAGGGCAAGCGCCCCTACGGCGACGCCGTCGTCACGGGCACCGGCACCATCCACGGCCGCCAGGTGGCCGTGTACTCGCAGGACTTCACGATCTTCGGCGGCTCGCTCGGCGAGGTCGCGGGCGAGAAGATCATCAAGGTCATGGAGCTCGCGCTGAAGACGGGCGTGCCGATCATCGGCATCCTCGACTCGGGCGGAGCCCGCATCCAGGAGGGCGTCGTCGCCCTCGGCAAGTACGGCGAGATCTTCCGCCGCAACACCCAGGCGTCCGGCGTCATCCCGCAGATCTCGATCGTCTGCGGCCCTGCCGCCGGCGGCGCGGTGTACTCCCCCGCCCTCACCGACTTCGTGATCATGGTCGACAAGACCAGCCAGATGTTCGTCACCGGCCCCGACGTCATCAAGACCGTCACCGGTGAGGACGTCGGCATGGAGGAGCTCGGCGGCGCGCTCACCCACAACACCGTCTCGGGCGTGGCGCACTACCTCGCGAGCGACGAGTCCGATGCGCTCGACTACGCGCGCACGCTCATCTCGTTCCTCCCCGACAACAACATGACGGATGCCCCGGTGTACGACGCCGAGGCCGAACTCGAGATCACCGATGACGACCGGCGACTGAACACCGTCATCCCCGATTCGCCGAACCAGCCCTACGACATGCACTCGGTCATCGAGGGCATCGTCGACCACGCGGACTTCCTCGAGGTGCAGCCCCTGTTCGCCCCGAACATCGTCGTGGGCTTCGCCCGCATCGAGGGCCGCTCGGTCGGCATCATCGCCAACCAGCCGAGCCAGATGGCGGGCACGCTGAACATCGCGGCCGGCGAGAAGGCCTCGCGCTTCGTGCGCTTCTGCGACGCGTTCTCGATCCCGATCCTGACCCTCGTCGACGTGCCGGGCTACCTCCCCGGCACCGACCAGGAGTGGACCGGCGTCATCCGACGCGGCGCGAAGCTGCTCTACGCCTACGCCGAGGCCACCGTGCCGCTCGTCACGGTCATCACGCGCAAGGCCTACGGCGGCGCCTACATCGTCATGGGCTCCAAGCAGCTCGGCGCCGACATCAACCTCGCCTGGCCGACCGCCGAGATCGCCGTCATGGGCGGCCAGGGCGCCGTGAACATCCTCTACCGCGGTGAGATCAAGCGTGCAGAGGAGGCCGGCGAAGACGTCGCGGCCGTGCGCACGAAGCTCGCCAACGAGTACACGTACAACGTCGCCTCGCCGTTCCTCGCCGCCGAGCGCGGTGAACTCGACGGCGTGATCGAGCCCGCGGCGACCCGCGTGGCCGTCGTGAAGGCACTCCGGGCGCTCCGCACGAAGCGCGCGAGCCTGCCGGCCAAGAAGCACGGGAACATCCCCCTGTAGGGGCGGACGACATGAGCGACGACATCGACGACCGCGCCGACGCGCTGCGCTTCGAGACCCGAGTGGTCACGCCCGAAGACGCCGCAGCGGTCACGGCCGTGCTGCTCGCGGCCCTCGACGAGCAGACGGCGGCCGAGGCATCCGTCGACCCGGGCCGCAGCGCCTGGGTCCGCAGCGGTGGCGCCATGCGCCGGCCGCTCGTGGTCGGCCCCGGCCGCTGGGTGCGCACCGGAGCCTGACCGGATGTCCCCCGAAATCCGATGGCCGGGCAGCGCTCCTTCGTGTTCTGCACCCGGAACGTCGAGGATTCGGAGAAAGGGGGACACATCTTGTCCCCCGAAATGATGACTGTGCGGATTTCGGATCGTGCACCAATATGGACAGTGCAGGCTCCACAGGAGTCGCCACCGTCATCGGTCGGGTAACCGATGGCAGTTGGGGGCGAGTCAGGGCGACATTCGGGTTGTCGCGGTGACTCGGGCTTGATGGGGGGCCGATCTCGGATCGGCCCCCCACCTTCATGTCCGGCCGCGTTCGCTCCCTGCCCTGTTCAGAGCTTCCGCGGGATCTCCAGCCACAGCTCGACCTCGGCCTCGTCGGTGTCCGCCGCCGAGCCGACCGACTCCCGAAGCCCCACGACCGTGACCGCCACGGACGACGCCTCGGCCGCCGTGCGGACGATGATCCGATCGGCCGACGAGCCCGCGACCGCGTCGGCCAGACGCGAGAGCACCCGGTTCCGCGTCGCCTCGTCGAGATCGTCGATTCCGCCCTCATCGAGGAGGGTGACCGTGATGCCGCGGGCGCGCTGCACCTCGAACCGCACCGCATCGGTCAACAGCATGCGGCCGCGGATCTCGTCGCGGATGGCCGCTTCCAGCATTCGGCACTCGGCCTGCTGCGCCGCGGTGAGCGCGCCGCCCCGATCCGCGATGCGTCGCAGCATCGGCGCCGCGAGTCGATTCGTGTGGGCCAGGCGCATACGGCCCTCGAACAGGTGCGCGTCCTGTGCGGCCTGCCAGGCTGCGGCCTCCCGCTCCGCCTGCGCGTAGCGCCGCGTCTCGCGCGCGGCACTCGTCAGCGCGCTCGTCAGCATGTGCGCGATGGCCACCCAGACGATGCTGCCGATCACGCCGAGCCCGCCGAGGGAGAACGGCCCCGCCCAGACGATGCTCTGCACGGCCAGCGCGATGACGCCGAGCCACGCCGCCGTCAGCTGGCGGCGCGCCGCGGCGATGGTCATGAGGGTGCCGACCGCGGCGACGTACCACGTGGCGTACCCGTTCTCGGCGGCGGGGTCGAGCTGGCTCGTCACCAGCAGCGGCATCACGATGGAGACGGCGAGGTCGAACGCCGCGAGCCAGTCGGGCATGCGCACACGCTTCGCGGGCCAGAGGCTCAGCGTCGTGGCCGTCGAGTAGAGCAGCAGCGCGACGACCGCGGGCCACGGCGAGGCCGCCTGGCCCAGGGAGTAGACGCCGAGCACGACGTGATAGGCCGAGAACAAGGCGCCCAGCACGAGCAGCAGCCAGCGGGGTATGGAGATCATGCGCCGCCACCAGCCCCCTGCGGCCACGCGAGGGTGACCGTCGTCCCGTGTCCGATGCGCGACTCGACGTGCGCAGCACCGCCCGCGTTGACCATGCGCTCCTCGATCGAGACGCGCAGGCCGAGGCGCTCGGCGGGCACCTGCTCGATGACGAACCCGCGCCCGCTGTCGGCGATCTCGATGACGCAACCGCCCGCGCGCACTCCCCTGATGCGGAGCTCGCGCCTCGTGGAAAGGCCCGGCTCGTCGGCGTGCTGCAGGCTGTTGACCATGGCCTGCACGGCCGCCGCGTACAGGGCCTCGACGGCTTCGACCGGCAACTCGACGCCGCCGGCGTTCACGACCCGCACCGTGAACGGCGTGGTGAACGTGGTGAGCGCGGCGCGCAGCCGTCGCACCAGCACGGGGAGCCCGACCCGGTCGAGTGCCCGGGGCCCGGTGGCGCCGGCCTCGTCGAGTCGGTGCACGGCGTCGCGGGCCATCCGCGCCGCGAGCTGCTGCTGGTCGGGCGTCGTCGCCGCTGCCGCCGAGAGCAGGGTGGTCAGCACGCTGTCGTGCACGAGCGCGTCGACCTTGACCCGCTCGATCTCGTTCGCGTGCAGGCGCGCGGCCACGTCGTAGCGTTCGAGCGCCGCCTCCTGAGCGCTGTCGACCGCTCCGGCGGCCTGGCGCAGCATCGTCACGATGACGAGCACGACGACGCCCAGCACGACGGCGTACATCGCGTCGAGCACCGCGAGCAGCGGTCCGGCGGCACCGCCGGCGGGCAGGAACCGGATCACGCCGTACCCCGCCGGCACGACGAGCGTGTACACGGCCGCCCAGGCCGGCGGCACCGCGACGACCGCAGCCGTGGTGGCGACGGTGCACAGGTAGTAGAGCCACGGCGCGGCGCCGCCGAGGGCCGCCGGGTCGTCGACGAGGAACGGCCATGCCAGGAGGGCGAGCGCATACAGCAGTGCGAAGGCGAGGCACGCCGTGCGCACCGCGACCTTCGTGACGGTCGCGACCGCGAGCCCGACGATCGCGCCGTACATGACGGCCATGAGCGCGGCGCCGGCGCCGGGCATGAGCGCGCCGACCTGCTCCAGTGCCATCGGAACGGTCTGGGCTCCGAACACGAGCCCGAACAGGCCGAGCGCACGGCCCACGACGGTCTCGACCTGGGCGCGGGTCACCGTGGAGCGGCGACGCGAGAGTCGCGTCACCCGCCAGTCAACGGCGGGCATCTCCACCATCGTCGAGCCCGGGGAGGATCCCGTCTTCGACGGCGCGACGCAGCAGGTCGACCTTCGTCGGCGCCGGGCGGCCCACCTCGATGTACTTCGCCCGAACGCGGTCGAGGTACTCGCGGGCCGTCGAGTGCGCGATGCCGAGCTGGGCCGCGACGAGCTTCAGCGGGAGCCCCGAGGCGTACAGGTGCAGCACGTCGTGCTCGCGGCGGCCGAGCTGCGCCTTCGCGAAGTCGCGATCGGCCTCGATGGCGCTCGCCCACTCGACGTTGTTGAGCACCTCGCCCCGCGCGACCGTGGCGATCGCGCTGATCACGGCGGACATCGGCGAGGCCTTCGGGATCACACCGGCGGCACCTGCCGCGAGCGACTCGCGCACCGCCGCGACGCGGTCGGCGATGCTGTGCACGAGCACGGCGCTGCCGGTGGCGAGCACGGCCCGCACATTCTCGGTCACCGAGGAACCGTCGCCGAGCGAGAGGTCGAGCACGACCACGTCGCACGCGCGACCGGCGAGGCCCTCGAGCAGCTCCGGCACGCTCGCCGCGTCGACCACCACGTCGTAGCCCGCGTCGCGGCACGCCGCCCGCAGGCCCAGTCGCACCGCCTCGTGGTCGTCGACGATCGCGACCGTCGCAGCGGCATCCGATTCCCGTGTCGGCAGCGCAGCCACGGCGTCCCCCTCTTCCACGTTCACACGATAGCGCGGAGGCGGGCGACCGCTTCGACGTGGTGGGTGTTCGGGAAGAGGTCGTAGGCGCGCAGCTCGTCGAGCTCGTAGCCGCGTTCGCGGAACAGGCCGACGTCTCGGGCGAAGGCGACGGGGTCGCAGGCGACGTAGACGAGCTGCCGCGGCCGCAGCTCCGCGAGCCGTTCGACGACCTCGCGCCCAGCGCCGGAGCGCGGCGGGTCGAGCACGATCGTCGCGTCGCGGAGGCGAGCACGATCGGCGCTGCTCGAGTCGGCCTCGAGCTCTGCGAGGTACCGATCGACGCGGGCGGTCACGGCCCGTGCGCCGAGCCACTCCGACAGGTTCGCTCCGGCGTGCTCGGTCGCACGCGCGTCGGACTCGACCGTCGTGATGCGCACGGTCTCGCCGAAGCGGTCGCCGACGGCGGCGGCGAGCAGCCCGACCCCGCCGTAGAGGTCGTGGTTGGCCGCGCGGGGGTCGAAGAGGTCGCCGTCGACGAGCTCCTGCACGGCCCGGGTGAGTGTCTCCGCCGCACCCCGATGCACCTGCCAGAAGCCGTCGCGGTCGAGCCGGAAGCTGCGCTCGCCCACGCGCTCCTCGATCGTCGGACGCGCGCCGCGCTTCGGGCGGTCGCCCTCGACCATGACGATGGCGGGGTCGCCGGCACTCGGGGCGACCAGGTCGATCGCGACGGCGCCCGGGAAACGGTCGCCGAGCGGCGCGAGCGCGGCCAGTTCGGGCACGGCGAGGGGAACGGATGCCACGGGCACGATCGTGTGGCTCCGGGCCGCGTAGGGCCCGACACGGCCATCCGGGCCGACGTGCAGGCGCATCCGGGTGCGCCAACCGGTGCCGTCGTCGCTCGAGACGCCCGGGGCGAGCCCTGGATCGACCGGGGCGACCTCGACGGCGACCTCGACGCCCGCCATGCGGGAGAGCGCCTCGCGGAGCACCTCGCCCTTCAGTCCGCGCTGCCGCGCCATGACGATGTGGCCGAACTCGGCGCCGCCGGGCCGCAGCTCGGGCGCACGGTCGACGGATGCCTCGGCCCACACGTGCTCGCGGCGGTCGGGCGACGCCTCGAGCACCTCCACGGTCTCCGCTCGCCAGAACTTCTCCTTGCCCTGGTCGCTGACCCGGGCGGCGACGCGCTCCCCAGGGATCGCGTCGGCGACGAACACGACGCGTCCCTCGTGCCGGGCGACGAACACGCCGCCGTGCGCGACCCGCTCGACCTCGAGCTCGATCACGGGGCCGTCGGTGGCCGGCGGCTTCGGGGCGGGGCGGGGCGATCGCGAGGGCTTGCGCCCGCCGCTTCGACGTGGTCGTCGGTTCTCTGGCATGCATCGAGCATTCCACAGCGACGCGCCGGCGGGCAGGATGGACCCATGCGCCTCTATCTCGCCTCGACCTCCCCCGCCCGGTTGCAGACCCTTCGCGCGGCCGGCATCGAGCCGATCGCGGCGCCGCCCGGCGTCGACGAGGAGGCGGTGGTCGCCGCACGCGAGGCCGAGTCCGGCCCGCTCGCCGCGAGGGAGATGGTGCAGCTGCTCGCGCAGGCGAAGGCCGAGGCGCTCGTCGGGGCGGAGCCGGGCGGCGAGCCGATCGACGGGCTCATCCTCGGCGGCGACTCGGCGTTCCTCACCGGCGGCTCGATCCACGGCAAGCCGCACCTGCCCGAGGTCGCGAAGCAGCGCTGGCTCGCCCAGAACGGCGGGCACGGCGAGCTGTGGTCGGGCCACTGGCTGATCGACCATCGCGGCGGTCGGGTGAACGGGGCCGTGGGGCGAGCGGATGTCGCGACCGTGCGCTTCGCGGCGCTCGACGAGACCGAGATCGACGCCTACGTCGCCAGCGGAGAGCCGCTGCTCGTCGCCGGCGCCTTCACGATCGACAGCCTCGGCGGGCCCTTCATCCGCCGCGTCGAGGGCGACCCGTCGACGGTCGTCGGCCTCTCGCTCTCGACGCTCCGCGACCTCGTGCGCGAGCTCGGCGTGGCATGGCCCTCGCTCTGGAATCGCCGGCCTTCCGCGGAGTGAGCCCGCAGGTCGATTGTCGGTCTCCGCAAGAGACATCCGCTCTTTTTGTGGAAGGCGCCCAAAGAGCCGACCGGCGCGCGCAATAGGCTTGAGCATTATGCCGCGCATCTCCAAGGTCCTCATCGCCAACCGTGGCGAGATCGCCGTCCGCGTCATCCGGGCCGCCCGTGACGCCGGTCTCGGTTCCGTCGCCGTCTACGCCGACCAGGACCGCGACGCGCGGCACGTGAAGCTCGCCGATGAGGCGTACGCCCTCGACGGCACCACGAGCGCCGACACCTACCTCGTGATCGACAAGATCCTCTCGGTCGCCCGCCGTTCCGGCGCCGACGCCGTGCACCCCGGCTACGGCTTCCTCGCAGAGAACCCCGACTTCGCCCGCGCCGTGATCGACGCCGGCCTCATCTGGATCGGCCCCTCGCCCGAGGCGATCGAGCGACTCGGCGACAAGGTCTCCGCGCGCCATGTCGCCGAGAAGGTCGGCGCACCGCTCGCGCCCGGCACGCTCAACCCCGTGGCAGATGCCTCGGAGGTGCTCGACTTCGTCGACGTGCACGGCCTGCCCGTCGCGATCAAGGCCGCCTTCGGCGGCGGCGGCCGCGGCCTCAAGGTCGCCCGCACCCGCGACGAAGTGCCCGAGCTCTTCGAGTCGGCCACCCGCGAGGCCGTCGCGGCGTTCGGCCGTGGCGAGTGCTTCGTCGAGAAGTACCTCGACAAGCCGCGCCACGTCGAGACCCAGTGCCTCGCCGATGCGCACGGCAACGTCGTCGTCGTCTCGACTCGCGACTGCTCGCTGCAGCGCCGTCACCAGAAGCTCGTCGAGGAGGCCCCCGCGCCCTTCCTCACCGACGAGCAGACCGCGCAGCTCTACGAGTCCTCGAAGGCGATCCTGCGTGAGGTGGGCTACGTCGGCGCCGGTACATGCGAGTTCCTCATCGGCCAGGACGGCACCGTCTCATTCCTCGAGGTGAACACGCGCCTCCAGGTCGAGCACCCGGTCTCCGAGGAGGTCACCGGCATCGACCTCGTGCGCGAGCAGTTCCGCCTCGCCGAAGGTGGCGTGCTCGACTACGCCGACCCCGTCACGACCGGGCACTCGATCGAGTTCCGCATCAACGGCGAAGACCCGGGTCGCGGCTTCCTGCCCGCGCCGGGCCCGGTGCACCAGCTCCGCTTCCCGGGCGGCCCCGGCATCCGCATCGACTCCGGCGTCACCTCGGGCGACGAGATCTCGGGGGCGTTCGACTCGCTCCTCGCCAAGCTCATCGTCACCGGTCGCGACCGCAAGGACGCGCTCGAGCGCGCCCGCCGCGCCCTCGACGAGTTCGAGGTCGCCGGCCTGCCGACCGTGCTCCCCTTCCACCGCGACATCGTGAACAACCCGGCCTTCGCCCCCGCCGGCGACGAGCCGTTCTCGATCTACACGCGCTGGATCGAGACCGAGTACGACAACCGGCTCGAGCCGTGGTCCGGAGAACTCGCCGACAACGCGGGCCTCGCCGAGCGCATGAGCGTCGTCGTCGAGGTCGCGGGCCGTCGGGTCGAGGTCACGCTGCCGAAGCGGATCGTCGGCGGCGGGTCATCCGCCTCCAGCACCGCCGGTGCCGCGCCGCGCCGCCGCGCCGCATCCCACGCCGTCGACACCGGCACGGGCGACGCCGTGAAGGCTCCCATGCAGGCGACCATCGTGAAGGTCGCCGTCGCAGAGGGCGACAAGGTCGTCAAGGGCGACCTCGTGCTCGTGCTCGAGGCCATGAAGATGGAGCAGCCGATCCTCGCCCACAAGGACGGCGTCGTCGGCACGGTCAACGCCGAGGCCGGCGCCACCGTCTCGAGCGGCCACCTGCTGCTCGCCATCGTCGACGCGTAGGCGCGAACACTTCGACCAACGCGAACCGCCGTGCGGTGCCGGGTCCGGCACTGCACGGCGGTTCGTCGTTCACCTCACTCGTCAGCGCGCCGCCAGTGCCGTGAGCGCCGCGTTCGCCGCGTCGATGCCCGTGTCTCGTGACCAGGCGATCGTGCTGGTGACCATGCCGGCCCAGAAGATGGTGTCGTCGACCGGCGCGTAGAGGCCGTTGGCGTTCCAGCGCGAGAGGGGGCCGGGGTACGCACCCCGCGCGAACTGGTCCTTCGACCAGTCGTAGGTCGACGACTTCGTGTACTGCAGGCCCTGATCGCCGGTCGCCGTGCGGAGATTGTCGAGCGCGGCGGCGAAGCGCTGCGACTCGGGCAGGTCGAGCAGTTCCTGCGCCTTCCCGCCGGTCATCCACGACACGACCACCTCACCGGTGAAGCCGGGCGTGCCGACCGAGGCGTTCCAGTTGGCGGCCGGGTTCTTCGAGAACGTCGTGAGGATGTCCCATCCCTGCGGAACCGGGTGCCCGACGGGCAGCACCGGGTGCGCGAACTCGAGGATGCCCTTGAAGACGGGCAGGTAGCTGATCGCCTGGAACCCGTTGTTCTTCTCGGGAGGCAGTGGCGGGTCGAACACGACGTCCCCGTGCTTCAGCACACCGCCGGGCAGCGCCACGACGAGGGACCTCGCCGAGTAGGTGCCCTGGCTCGAGTGCACCTCGACGCGACCGGGTGCGTGCTCGACGGTGTGCACCCTGGCGTTGAGGAGCAGCGGCACACCGGCGATGAGCGGCTGCAGCACCTGGTCGTAGCCCCCGATGACGCGGTAGTCGCCGTACTCCTCGGGCGGCATCGGTCCGCTCAGACCCTGGTACTTGAGCGCGTTCTCGACCGTCTTCACCGCCTCCTTGGCCGGCAGCACGTCGAACTGCTCGGTGTCGACCTCGAGCGCCGCGAGCATGATCGGGTAGTTGGCGGGCGTGATGCCGACACGCTGCAGCCAGTGCAGCGCGGTCTCGCCTTCGGTGGCGGCGGGCAAGCCGTTCGGGAAGGAAGGCGCACCGAGCGGGAACTGCCACGTCTCGTAGTGGAACGCATCGATCCACGGTGTTCCGGGCCGAAGCCGGCCGAAGATCTTCGTCTGCCGGTGCGTCGACAGCCCGAGTTGATCGATGAGCTGCCACGTCGAGACGGTGCTGCCGTGCACGAGCTCGGCGCCGCGCTCGATGGGGATCGACATCGACGTGCGGTCGGTCCACATGCGCCCGCCGATGCGCCCCCGCGCCTCGAGCACGAGCACACTGCGTCCAGCGTCGGCGAGGGTTCTCGCGGCCCCGAGGCCGGCGGCCCCGGCACCGATCACGATCGCGTCCCAGGTGCGGGTCTGCCAGTCGTTCGGAGCGGGCTTCGCGGCGGTGAGCAGGAGCCCCGCCGCGCCCGCGGCACCTGCGGCGAGCAGGCTCCGCCGGGTCAGGATGCCGCCGCGATCCGGGCTCGCGGGGCGGTTCGCTTCATGGTCGCGCATCGGTACTGCCTCCTGCATGTCGTGGTGCATCGGATCGGTCAGTGGTGCAACGGTGCAATGGTGCGGTCGGTGGTGCGGTGGAACGGTCGGTGGGCAGCGCAGCTGCGCCCGTCCGAGGGCGACACGTCGCCCTCGGACGTCCAAGAGGGTCCGCCGTACCCGCGAGGGCTCGGTCGATCACGGGTACGGCGGGGTCGGTTCAGCGCAGCGCCAGCGCGGCGAGGGTCGCGTTCGCCGCAGCCACGCCGGAGTTCCGCGACGAGTGGATCGTGCTCGTCACCATGCCCGCCCAGAAGATCGTGTCGTCGATCGGGGCGTTCAGACCGCTGCGCCGTGAGAAGGGACCAGGGTAGGCGCCTCTGGCGAACTCGTCCTTCGACCAGTCGTAGGTCGAGGCGCTGACGTACTGCAGGCCCTGGTCGCCGACGGCTGTGCGAATGTTGTCGAGCGCCGCCTGGAACCGCTCGGCCTCGGGCAGGTCGAGGAGATCCTGGGCCTTGCCCCCGGTCATCCACGCGACGATGACCTCGCCGTCGTAGCCGGGGGTGCCGACGGAGCCGTTCCAGAGGCTGGGCGGGTTCTTGGAGAACGTCGTCATGATGTCCCACGCCTGCGGCACCGGATGGTCAGCCGGCAGCACCGGGTGGGCGAACTCGAGGATGCCCTTGAAGACCGGCAAGTACTCGATCTCCTGGAAACCGTCGCGCTTGTCGGCGGGCAGCGGCGGGTCGAAGGTGACGTCGCCGTGCTTCAGCACACCGCCGGGCAGTGCGACCACGAGCGACTTGGCCTTGAACGAACCGGCACTCGAGTGCACGTCGACCCGGCCCGGCCGATGCTCGACCGTGTGCACTCGCGCGCCGTGCAGCAGGGGAAGGCCGGCCGCGAGCGGCTGCAGCACCTGGCTGTACCCGCCGATGACCCGGTAGTCGCCGTACTCCTCGGGCGGCATCGGGCCCGAGAGCTCTTGCATCTCGAGGCAGGCGGCCACGGTGTCGACGACGAACCAGGCGGGCAGCACGTCGAACTGCTCACTGTCGACCTCGGCCGCGGCGAGCATGATCGGGTAGTTGTCGGGGGTGATGCCCACCCGCTCGAGCCACGCCAGCGCCGACTCGCCGTCGACCGGGTCGGGAAGCCCGCCGGGCAGCGACGGAGCGCCGAGCGGGAAGTGCCAGCTCTCGAAGGTGAAGCCGTCGATCCACGGCGTCTCGGGCGAGAGCCGCCCGAAGATCGACGTCTGGCGGCGCGTCGACAGGCCGAGCTGGTCGATCAACCCCCACGTGGAGACCGTGGTGCCGTGCACGAGCTCCGCGCCGCGCTCGATCGGGACGCCCATCGACGTGCGGTCGGTCCACATGCGGCCGCCGATGCGATCACGCGCCTCGAGCACGAGCACCCGCTTGCCGGCGTCGGCGAGCACGCGTGCGGCGCCGAGACCCGAGGCGCCCGCACCGATCACGATCGTGTCCCACATGCGGTTGTAGGAGGCCGGCACGAAGGCGCCGGGGCGCGCACCCGCGGTGAGGAGGACGCCGGCGGCACCGGCGGCACCGACGCCGAGGAGGGTGCGACGGGTGAGCGCTCCCGCCCTGCTCGCGGTCGGGGTCGATTCGTCGTCGTACATCGTGCCTCCTGGAACGTCGTTGTCTGAGGTGGCCGTCAGCGATCTCGATGTGCGGGACCGGCCGGCGGACGGATGCTGCAAACGGACAGTACCGCGGACGAGGATGCTCGCGCAACGATGTTGACAACATCGTTGCGCTGGAGACGCGACGACGCACGGGCGCAACCGGCCAAGGTACGTCGCTCACCCGAGGGAGCGACGTCCTTCGTCGCCCCTGCGTCGCCGCTGGGGCGTCAGGAACCCTGCGGCGGCTCTGCGCCCTGCGCAGTGGGCAGCTCGACCTCGCTCACGCGCAGCTCGAGGCCGAGCCGCGAGCGACGACGGCCGTACAGCAGGTAGATGACGATCCCGATGGCGAGCCAGACGAGGAATCGCACCCACGTCAGCGTCGTCAGGTTGAACATGAGCCAGACGCAGAGCGCCGCCGAGAGGATCGGCAGCACGGGCGACCACGGCACGCGGAACCCGCGCTGCAGGTCGGGACGGGTGCGGCGGAGCACCACGACGCCGATGCTCACGAGCACGAAGGCCGAGAGCGTGCCGATGTTGATCATCTCCTCGAGGAGTCCCACATCGGTGAACGCGGCGACGAAGGCGACCACGGTGCCCGCGATGATCTGGATGCGCGCGGGGGTCTTCGTGTGTTCGGTGGTCTTCGACAGCCATCGCGGCAGCAGTCCGTCGCGGCTGAGGGCGAAGACGATGCGCGAGAGCCCGAGGAGGATGATCATGATCACCGTCGTGAGTCCGGCGAGCGCACCGAGCGAGATCACGGCCGACGCCCAGTCCTGCCCCACGAGCCGGAAGGCGGTCGCGAGCGAGGGCGTCTCCTCGGCGGCGAGTTCGGTGTACGAGACCATGCCCGTCATGACGATCGACACGAGCACGTAGAGCAGCGTCACGATGCCGAGTCCGATAAAGATGCCGCGCGGCAACCGCTTCTGCGGGTCGCGCACCTCTTCGGCGCTCGTGGCGACGACGTCGAAGCCGATGAACGCGAAGAACACGAGCGCGGCTGCCGAGAGCATGCCGAAGACGCCGTACTGCGCGGGCGCGGCACCGGTCATCCAGGAGAACAGCGACTGCGTCCAGACATCCGTCGCGCCGCCCTCGGTGGGCACCGACTCGGGGATGAACGGCGTGAAGTTCGCCGCCTTGACGAAGAAGAACCCGACCACGATCACGAAGAGCACGATCGCGACCTTGATGATCGTGAACACCGCGCCGACCCGCGCCGTGAGCTTCGTGCCGGCGACGAGGAGCACCGTGAACACCGCCACGATGAGGAACGCGGGCCAGCTCACCTCGATGCCGCCGAGCTGGAACGTCGACGGGAACGGCAGCCCGAACGCGAGCAGCGCCTCGCCGAGGTAGACGCCCCAGTACTTCGCCAGCACCGCTGCGGCGGTGAAGAGCTCGAGGATGAGGTCCCAGCCGATGATCCAGGCGAGGAGCTCCCCCATCGTCGCGTAGGTGAACGTGTATGCGCTGCCGGCGACCGGCACGGTCGAGGCGAACTCCGCGTAGCACATGATCGCGAGCCCGCACGTGACTGCCGCGAGCACGAACGAGACGATGACGCTCGGCCCGGCGAAGTTCGCAGCGGCCTGCGCGCCGACCGAGAAGATGCCGGCGCCGACGGCGACCGCGATGCCCATCAGCGCGAGGTCCCAGGTGCCGAGCGAGCGTTTCAGGCTCCGCTCCTCGTCATGGGAGTCGGCGATCGACGATTCGACCGATTTCACTCGCAGGTTCATCGTTACCCCCAGAGAACGGCGCGCCGCCCCCGCGACACTGCTACCTCAGCGTACGACGTGCATGGCACGCGCGGCATCCGTCAGCGAACCGCTGAGCGACGGATAGACCGGGAACGCCTCGGCGAACTGGTCGACCGTGAGCCGGTGCTCGATGGCGAGCGCGAGCGGGAAGATGAGCTCGGACGCCTTCGGCGCCACGATGACGCCGCCGATGATCGCGCCCGAACCGCTCGACGCGAAGAGCTTCACGAAGCCGTCGCGGATGCCCATCATCTTGGCGCGCGGGTTCGACGCCAGCGGCAGCTTGTAGACGACGCCGGGCACGACGCCCTCCTCGATCTCCTTCTCGGTCCAGCCGACCGTGGCGATCTCGGGCTGCGTGAAGATGTTCGAGGTGACGTTGCGCAACTCTGGCGGGTTCACGACGTCGCCCATCGCGTGGAACACCGCGGTGCGCCCCTGCATCGAGGCGACCGAGGCGAGCGGCAGGAACGTGGTGCAGTCGCCGGCCGCGTAGATGTTCGGCATCGAGGTGCGCGCGACCCGATTCACGCGGATGTGGCCGCCCTCTGAGAGCTGCACGCCAGCATCTTCGAGGCCGAGGTCGAGGGTGTTCGGCACCGAGCCGACCGCCATGAGGCAGTGGCTGCCGCGCACCTCGCGGCCGTCGGTCAGCGTCGCGACGACGCTGTCGCCGTCGCGCACGACGGACTCGGCGCGCGATTTGTTCATGACCTTCATGCCGTTGCGCTTGAACACCTTCTCGATCACGGATGCCGCGTCGACGTCTTCACCCGGCAGCACCTGGTCGCGGCTCGAGATGAGCGTGACCTTCGCGCCGAGCGCCCGGTATGCGGAGGCGAACTCGGCACCGGTGACGCCGGACCCGACCACGATGAGATGCTCGGGCACGACCTGCAGGTGGTAGAGCTGGGTCCACGTGAGGATGCGCTCGCCGTCGGGGACCGCCGTCGGGAGCACCCGCGGCGAGGCGCCGACCGAGATCACGAGCGTGTCGGCCTCGATGCGGTCGAAGTCGGTGCCGCCCTTCGCGGTCGAGACGATGACCGCGTTCGGTCCGTCGAGGCGGCCCTCGCCCTGCACGAGGTGCACGCCGGCCTCGATGAGGTTCGAACGCATGTCTTCGGACTGCTGGGCGGCGAGGCCGAGCAGCCGCTTGTTCACGGCGGCGAGGTTGATCGCGACGTTGGGCTTCACGGCCTTCTCGGAGTCGCCCTTCGCGAAGAACTGCACGCCGAGGTCGGCGGCCTCCTTGACGGCGTTCGAGGCCTCTGCGGTCGCGATGAGGGACTTCGACGGCACCACGTCGGTGAGCACCGCTGCACCGCCGACACCGGCACGCTCGATGAGCGTGACCTCTGCACCGAGCTGCGCGCCGGCCAGTGCGGCCTCGTAGCCTCCAGGCCCTCCTCCGAGTACGGCAATACGTTGGGTGCGCTCGAACTCATAGGCCATGCTCACATTCTGCCAGTTGTCACGCTCGGGCCAGCAAACGAGCACGCTCTCGCCGACGCATCCGCCGCTCATTAGAGTGGGATGATGCACGCTCAGAATCCGCTCGACGACCCCACTGCCGACCCGTTCGCGATCGCCGCCCTCGCGGCCGAGCGCATCGCGGAACTCACCGGGGTGGAGCACCACGACGTCGCCCTCACCCTCGGCAGCGGCTGGGGCCGCGCCGCCGAGCTCATCGGCGAGACGACGCACACGATCGCCGCGACCGAGGTGCCCGGATTCTCCAAGCCCGCGCTCGAGGGCCACGTCGGCACCCTGCGCTCGGTACTGCTGCCGAGCGGCAAGCGCGCCCTCGTCATCGGCGCCCGCACTCACTACTACGAAGACCACGGCGTGCGCCGCGTCGTGCACTCGGTGCGCACCGCGGCCGCGACGGGCGCGAAGACCATGATCCTGACGAACGGCGCCGGCGGCATCAAGGAGCACTGGACGCCCGGCACCCCAGTGCTCATCAGCGACCACATCAACCTCACGGCCGATTCGCCGCTCGAGGGCGCGACCTTCATCGACCTCACCGACCTCTACTCGCAGCGGCTCCGCGACCTCGCGCACTCGATCGACCCCACGCTCGACGAGGGCGTCTACTGCCAGTTCCGTGGACCGCACTACGAGACGCCCGCCGAAGTGCAGATGGCCAAGATCATCGGCGGCCACATCGTGGGCATGTCGACGGCGCTCGAGGCGATCGCCGCGCGCCAGGCCGGCATGGAGGTGCTCGGCATGTCGCTCATCACGAACCTCGCAGCGGGCATCCAGACGACGCCGCTCAGCCACGAAGAGGTCATCGAGGCCGGTCGCACGGCCGAGCCGGTGATCTCGAGCCTGCTCGCCAAGATCGTCGCAGAGCTCTAGGGGGCAGCGGATGTCGCAGACCGACGCCGACCAGCAGCGCATCGCACTCGCCGAGGCGTGGATCAGCCAGGATCCCGACCCCGAGACGATCGCCGAACTCTCGGCGATCGTCGACGCGGTGCGCGGCGGCGACCCCGTGGCCTCCGCCGACCTCGCCGACCGCTTCGACCAGCGGCTCGCCTTCGGCACCGCGGGGCTCCGCGGCGAGATCGCCGCCGGACCGAACCGCATGAACCGCGTGCTCGTCTCCCAGGCGGCGGCGGGCCTCGCCGCCCACCTCGTCGAGCACGCCGTGCTCGGACAGACGCCGTCGATCGTGATCGGCTACGACGGCCGCAAGAACTCGGCCGTCTTCGCACGCGACACCGCCGAGATCATGGCGGGCGCCGGCGTGCGCGCCATCCTGCTGCCCCGACTGCTGCCGACCCCCGTGCTCGCGTTCGCCGTGCGTCACCTCGACGTCTCGGCCGGTGTGATGGTGACCGCATCGCACAACCCGCCGAACGACAACGGCTACAAGGTGTACCTCGGCGGCGACGACCACGGCTCGCAGATCGTGGCCCCCACCGATGCCGAGATCGCGGCGCAGATCCAGCGCGTCGCCGACACCCTGCCCGTCACCGATCTGCCTCGCGGCGTGTTCGAGACGGCGGCCGAGTCCGTCGTCGACGAGTACATCCGCCAGACCGCGCAGGTCGCCGCTCCCCCGGCGGTGCAGCCGCGCGTCGTGTACACCGCGATGCACGGAGTGGGCTGGCAGACCATGGCGAGTGTGCTCTCCGCCGCGGGCTTCGACGCGCCCTCGCTCGTCGAGGCGCAGATCGAGCCCGACCCCGCGTTCCCGACGGTGTCGTTCCCGAATCCCGAAGAGCCGGGCGCGATGGATCTGTCGTTCGCCCGGGCCCGCGAGGTCGACGCCGAGCTCATCGTCGCCAACGACCCCGACGCCGACCGCCTCGCGATCGCGATCCCCGATGCCTCCGCCGAGGCCGGGTACCGACGACTCACCGGCAACGAGGTCGGACTCGTGCTCGGCTGGCAGGCCGCGGAACGCGCCGCTGCGGTCACGGGCGACTCCGGCCCGAACGGCGCGCTGGCGTGCTCGATCGTCTCCTCCCCCGGGCTCGAGGCGATCGCGACCGCCTACGGCCTCGACTTCGAGGCGACCCTCACCGGATTCAAGTGGATCTCGCGTGCGCCCGGCCTCGTCTTCGGCTTCGAAGAGGCCCTCGGCTACCTCGTGAACCCCGGCACCGTGCGTGACAAGGACGGCATCTCGGCCGGGCTCGCCTTCCTCTCGCTGGCTGCGGAGCTGAAGGTCGAAGGGCGCACGGTCGCCGATCACCTCGACGACTTCGTCGAGCGGTTCGGCTGCCACGACTCGGGCCAGATCTCGATCCGGGTCACCGAGCTGTCGCGCATCGGCGAGATCATGGCCCGGCTCCGCGCCGAGCCGCCCGCATCGGTCGGCGGCATCCGGGTGGAGCGCATCGAAGACCTCGCCGACGGGTTCGGCGAGCTGCCGCCGTCCGACGTGCTGCGCATCGTGCTCGAGGGCGGCGGCCGGGTCATGGTGCGCCCGAGCGGCACCGAGCCGAAGCTGAAGGTCTACATCGACGCCGTGTCCGAGACGGGAACCGTGGCAGAGCGTCGCGCCGCGGCATCCGCTGCGGTGGCGGCGCTCGATGCGGGCATGCGGGCGCTCGTCGCATAGCGAGCGCTCGTCGCGTCAGCCGAGCGAGGTCTCGAGCTTCGCGCCGATCTCCTCGACGTCGAAGTAGTTCGACACCTCGACGATCTCGGCGAAGCTGCGGCCGATCGCGGCGCGCACCGCGTCGGCGAGTTCGCTCGATGTGAGGATCACCTGCGCATCGGCGGCCGCGGTGGCGATGCCCGCGAGATCGCTGGCATCGACGTTGGCCGTGAGACCCAGTCGATCGAGGGCGCGCTCGGCGTTGACCTTCAGGATCGCGGAGGTGCCGATGCCGAGTCCGCAGACGGCGATGATCTTCACGCCTCCGCCTCCGCCGCTCCATCGAAGCCGAGCAGCGCCCGCAGCTCGTCGGCCGTCTCGGCTCGAGCCATGCGACCGACGATGCCGCTGTCGTTGAATGCGTTCGCGAGTCGCGCGACGGAGGCCACATGCTCTTCGGCGTTCGACACCGCGAGGCCGACCACGACCCGCACGGGATCGTTGTGCGGATGCCCGAACGGCACCGGCTCCGCGAGGGTGACGACGGCCAGCCCCTCGCGGCGCACGTCGGGGCCGGGCCTGGCATGCGCGAGCGCGAGGCCCGGCGCGATCACGACGTAGGCGCCGAACTCCTCGATGACCGCGATCATCCGATCCGCGTACTCCGAGCGGGTCGATCCCGAACGCACGAGCGCACGGCCGGCTTCGCGCACGGCGGCGCGCCAGTCGTCGACGTGCGCCTTGATCACGATCGCTTCGTCGGGGAGCGGCGGGAGGGTCATCGGGGTCCGTTCAGGATGATGCAGGCTGGTGCGGGGCGGTCGATCGCTCCCGGGTGTCAGGCGTCGTCGAAGCCGTCTTGGATCAACTCCGCGAGCTCTTCGCGGTCGTCGAGCGGCAGGAACGCCGCCGCCGCCGCGTTGAGCTGGAACGTCTCGAAGTCGTCGAGGTCGTAGCCGAAGGCGTCGCTCAGGAGCGCGAGTTCGCGGGTGAGCGTCGTACCCGACTGCAGGCGGTTGTCGGTGTTGACGGTCACTCGGAAGCCGAGCTGGTACAGCAGGTCGAACGGGTGGTCGATGAGCTCGTCGCCCCACGCCGCGATCGCGCCGGTCTGCAGGTTCGACGACGGGCTCGTCTCGAGTGCGATCTCGCGATCACGCACCCACTGCGCGATGGGGCCGAGCGAGACATAGGTGTTCTCGTCGTCCTGACGATCGATGATGAGGTCTTCGGCGATGCGCACGCCGTGACCGAGCCGCAGCGCACGGCCGTCGAAGAGGGCGCTGCGGATGGACTCGAGGCCATCGGCCTCGCCGGCGTGCACGGTGACCGGCAGGTACTGGCTCGCGAGGTAGTCGAACGCGGTGCGGTGACGACTCGGCAGGAACCCTGCCTCTGCGCCCGCGATGTCGAATCCGACGACACCGCGATCGCGGTGACGCACGGCGAGCTCGGCGATCTCGAGGCCGCGGTCGGCGTGGCGCATCGCCGTGATGAGCTGGCCGGCACGGACACCCTTGCCCTGTCCGCGCGCGTCGTCGATGCCCTGCTCGATGCCCGCCTGCACGGCCTCGACGGTCTCGTCGAGACTGAGGCCCCGCGTGAGGTGCTGCTCGGGCGCCCATCGGATCTCGCCGTAGATCACGCCGTCCGCCGCGAGATCCTGCACGAACTCACGGGCGACCCGTGTGAGGCCCTCGCGGGTCTGCATCACGGCCGTCGTGAGGTCGAAGGTCTTCAGGTACTCGACGAGCGAACCGGAGTTCGACTGCTCGGCGAACCACTGGCCGAGGCTCTCGGCATCGGGTGCCGGCACCTCGAGGCCGATCTCGTCGGCGAGCTCGATGAGCGTCTGCGGTCGCAGTCCGCCGTCGAGGTGGTCGTGCAGCGAGATCTTCGGCAGGGCCTGGATGTTCGTGCCGTCGCCTTCGAGGCGGTACTCCGTCGGAATCGTGTTCACGAGTCAACGATAGCGACAGGGCGCCCGCGAAGTCTCGGCAATCTCGAAGCAACCCGTGCGCGCACGACGCATCCGGTCACGGAAGCACCCGCGCGCAGGCGCGATGCCCGGGTCCGCGTCGCGCGGCGCCCGGGCCGTCGCGCGTGTCGTCAGCGGCCGATGCGGTCGGCGATCAGGGGGCCGCCGTCATCGATCGGATCGCCCGCATCGCCGATGCGCCACGCTCCCTCGACGGACTCGAGGGCCCGCGCGAACCGGGCGGGCTCGTCGGCGTGCAGGGTGAACAGCGGCTCGCCCTTGCGCACGACGTCGCCGGGCTTCGCATGCAGGTCGATGCCGGCCGCGTGCTGCACCGGGTCCTGCTTTCGCGCACGCCCAGCGCCGAGACGCCAGGCTGCGATGCCGAACGGCAGGGCCTGCTGCTCGACGAGCACGCCGTCGCGCTCGGCCGTCACGACGTGCTGCTCCCGCGCCGCCGGCATCGGGGCATCGGGGTCGCCGCCCTGAGCGCGGATCGCGCGCCGCCAGGTGTCCATGGCCCGGCCGTCGTCGAGTGCTGCCTCGACATCGACGTCGGGCTGCCCCGCGAGCGCGAGCATCTCGCGGGCGAGGGCCACGGTGAGCGCACGGACATCCGACGGACCGCCGCCCGCGAGCACCTCGACCGACTCGCGCACCTCGTTGGCGTTGCCGATCGTGAGGCCGAGCGGCACGTTCATGTTCGTGATGAGCGCGGACGTCGCGACGCCCGCGTCTTCGCCGAGCTCGACCATGGTGCGCGCGAGTTCCCGCGAGCGGTCGATGTCGGTGAGGAACGCGCCCGAGCCGAACTTGACGTCGAGCACGAGCGCGCCGGTGCCCTCGGCGATCTTCTTCGACATGATCGACGACGCGATGAGCGGGATCGCCTCGACCGTGCCTGTGATGTCGCGGAGCGCGTAGAGCTTCTTGTCGGCCGGAGCGAGGCCAGCACCGGCAGCGCAGATGACGCCGCCGACGTCGCGGAGCTGCGCGAACATCTCGTCGTTCGTGATCTCGGCGCGCCATCCCGGAATCGACTCGAGCTTGTCGAGCGTGCCGCCGGTGTGGCCGAGCCCGCGGCCCGACAGCTGCGGCACCGCCACGCCGAACGTCGCGACGAGCGGCATGAGGGGCAGGGTGATCTTGTCGCCGACGCCGCCCGTGGAGTGCTTGTCGCTCGTGGGCTTGCCGAGCCCCGAGAAGTCCATGCGCTCGCCGCTCGCGATCATCGCCATCGTCAGGTCGCGGATCTCGCGGCGCGTCATGCCGTTGAGGAAGATCGCCATCGTCATGGCCGACATCTGCTCGTCGGCGACGTAGCCGCGCGTGTAAGCGTCGACGAGCCAGTCGATCTCGGGCGTCTCGAGTTCGTGGCCGTCGCGCTTGGCGCGGATCAGGTCGACGGCGTCGAACGGTTCGACGGTGCTCATCACTTCACTCCTCTGAATTCGGCGAGCTGCCGCGGGCCGAACGCGTCGGGCAGCACCTCGTCGATGGTCTTGATTCCCGACACGGTGTCGAGCAGCATGCCCTCGGCGGAGTGCTCGTAGAGCAGTTGCCGACAGCGCCCGCAGGGCATGAGCGCCGCGCCGTGCCCGTCGACGCAGGTGAACGCCACGAGCTTGCCGCCGCCCGACATCACGAGTGCCGAGACGAGCGAGCACTCCGCGCAGAGGGTCACGCCGTACGAGGCGTTCTCGACGTTGCATCCGCTCACGATGCGGCCGTCGTCGACGATCGCCGCAGCGCCCACGGGGAACTCCGAGTACGGCGCGTACGCCTTGGCCATCGCCTCGCGGGCGCGCCCGCGGAGATCGTTCCAGTCGATCGCATCCGTTGCGGTCATGGTGCTCCCCCGTTCCAGGATGGTGTGCTTCGGCCCGACAGGGCGGGCCGCGTCAGGACTTGATGTACGGCTTTCCGGATGCCGCCGGGCCGCGGGACTGCCCGACGAGTCCGGCCACGGCGAAGATCGTGACGAGGTACGGCAGCATGAGCATGAACTCGCTCGGCACGGGCGAGCCGATGATGCTCAGCACGTTCTGCAGGTTCGACGCGAACCCGAACAGCAGCGCCGCGAGCGTCGCTCGAATCGGATCCCATCGACCGAAGATCACGGCGGCGAGGGCGATGAAGCCGGCGCCCGCCGTCATCTCCTTTCCGAAGGCTCCCACCGATCCGAGCGTGAAGTACGCACCGCCGAGGCCTGCGATCGCACCGGCGAGCGAGACGTTCCAGAAGCGGGTGCCGTTCACGTTGATGCCGACCGTGTCGGCCGCCTGCGGGTGCTCGCCGACCGCACGGAGCCGAAGGCCCCAACGCGTGTGGAAGATGCCGATGTACACGGCCGCGATGGCGATGTACATGAGGTACACGATGAGCGTCTGACGGAACAGCACCGGTCCGAGGATGGGGATCTCGGACAGGATCGGGATGTTGATGCGCTCGAACCGGGGCGGCGCGTTCAAGGTCGCGGCGTTCGGCGCCAGCAACTGCGAGAAGAGGAACCCGGTCAGGCCCGTGACGAGCACGTTGAGCACCACACCCACGATCACCTGGTCGACGAAGTACTTGATCGAGAAGGCCGCGAGCACGAAGGAGACCAGCATTCCGGCCACCATCGCCGCGAGCAGGCCCAACAGCGGCTGTCCGGTGATCGAGGCCACCAGCGCCGAGGTGAACGCACCTGCGAGCAGCTGACCTTCGATGGCGACGTTCACGACGCCGACCCGCTCGGAGATCACGCCGCCGAGCGCGCCGAAGATGAGCGGCACCGCAAGGCTCAACGACCCGAACAGAAGCCCGGGCACCGGGATCGTCGCATCGGCCGCGGCCCACACGAGGAAGCCGAGGAGGGCGAGCACCGCGAAGATCGAGATCAGCCAGATCGGGGTCTTGCGCCGCTGAACGACGAGCCAGGTGCTCACCGCGGTGATCGCGAACAGCAGGATCGTGATGACGATGCTGGTCGCGCGCGTCGGCAGGTGCACGTCGGGCAGTTGGATGACGTCGCTGGCGGTCGAGAGGCGCATCGTGCTGACGCCGTCGCGACCGAACACGACGAGGAGGACGAAGGCGAGGATGCTGAACACGCCGAGCGCGACCGGCGTCTTCCAGTTGCGGATGAGCCCGACGGCCGGGCCGGGCGGAGGCTGGTGCGGCTCGGTCGGCCGGCTCACGGGTGCGACGGTGCTCACTTCGCTGCCACCTCCTTCGTGACGGACGGGGTGGCTCGTCGCACGGTGTCGGGCGAGGGCAACCGGAAGATCGCGCGCACGAGCGGCGGCGCCGCGATGAACAGCACGATGAGGGACTGGACCACGAGCACGATGTCGATCGGCACGCCTTCTGCGGCCTGCATCGAGAACCCGCCGGCCTTGAAGGCGCCGAAGAGGATGCCCGCAACGAACACGCCCCAGGGGCGGGAGCGGCCGAGCAGGGCGACCGTGATCGCGTCGAAGCCGATGCCGGAGTCGATGCCGGCACCGAACCCGCTCGTCGTGGTGCCGAGCACCTGGTTGACGCCCGCGAGGCCGATGAGGCCGCCCGAGAGCAGCATCGCGTACACGTACATGCGCTTGACGTTGATACCCGCGACCCGAGCCGCATTGGGGTTCTCGCCGACCGCGCGGAACTTGAATCCGAGGTTCGAGCGCGACAGCAGCCACCACGCGAACACCGTGGCTGCGATCACCAGGACGAAGCCGAAGTGCAGGTTGTACTCCGGACCGAACAGGTCGGGGAACACCGCGGTCTCCTTGGTCGCCGGGCTCTTGGGGTTGTTCGATCCGGGCGTCTTCAGGAAGCCCTCACGGAGCCAGTAGCTGACGAGATAGAACGCGACGTAGTTCAGCATGATGGTCGTGATGACCTCGTGGGCACCGGTGCGCGCCTTCAGGAGACCCACGATGCCCGCCCAGAGCGCGCCGCCCGCGATGCCGACGAGCAGTGCGACGACCATGTGCAGCACGGGGGGCAGTTCGAGCGCGAACCCGACCCAGCCGCCGAGCGCTGCCGCGATCAGCATCTGACCGCGTCCGCCGATGTTGAAGAGGCCGACGCGGAAGCCGAGCGCGACGCCGAGGCCCGCGGCGATGAGCGGGGTCGCGAACGTGAGCGTCTCGGTGAACGGCTTGATGCCGTCGGCGAAGCCAGGCCGCCGGAAGTTGTAGATCGACCCCTGGAACAGCGCCGAGTAGGCTCCGGCGACCGAGTCCCAGATCGCGACGAACATGTCGCCCGGTCGTGCGAAGAAGTAGACGGATGCCGCCTGCACGTCTTTGTTCGTGAAGGCGATCATGACCGCGCCGACGATGAGCGCGAGCACCACGGCGAGCACCGAGATGATCGCGTTGCCCGTCGTGATCTCGCGGAACATGTTGTGCCAGCGCGAGGGCTCAGGAGCCTCGGCGGGATCGGCGGTCTTCGCTGGAGCGGCGGGCTGGGCCTCGCTCTGCGGCGACTCGGGTCGGTCGGCGCTCATGCCGCGGCTCCTTCTCCGGTGGGGGCGGTCGGGTTCTCGCTGCCGCCGGCGGCGCCGGCCATCATGAGACCGAGCACGGAACGAGGGGTGTCGCCGGGCACGATGCCCACGATGCGGCCCCGGTACATCACCATGATGTTGTCGGCGAGCGCCGTCACCTCGTCGAGCTCGGTCGAGACGACGATGACGGGGGTGCCGGCGTCGCGGGTGGCGACGATGCGCTTGTGGATGAACTCGATGGAGCCGACGTCGACGCCGCGGGTGGGCTGGGCCGCGACGAAGAGCCTGAGGTCGCGGCTGAGTTCACGGGCGAGCACGACCTTCTGCTGGTTGCCGCCCGAGAGGCGGCGCACTGGCTCGTCGATGCCCTGGGTGCGCACGTCGAACTCCGCCACCTTCTCGCGGGCGAAGTCCTCGAGCGCGCCGCGCTGGATGTTGCCGAACCGCACGAACGGCGCACCATCGGCCCGGTCGAGCATGAGGTTCTCGGCGATCGTGAACTCGCCGACGAGGCCGTCTTCGGTGCGGTCTTCGGGAATGAACCCGACTCCGACGTCGAGGATCTTGCGCACGGAGTGCCCGCGGATCGCCTTGCCGTCGAGCGACACCTCGCCGAGCACTCGCGGCTGGAGCCCGAGGAGGGCCTCGGTGAGCTCGGTCTGCCCGTTTCCCTGCACCCCGGCGATTGCGAGGATCTCACCTTCGGCGACGCTGAAGCTGACGTCGTCGACCACGATGTTGCCGAGCGGGTCGAGCACCGTCAGGTTCTGCACCACCAGTGCGGGCTTGCCCGCCTTCGCCGGCGACTTGTCGACCGTGAGGTCGACGGCGCGGCCGACCATGAGCGTGGCGAGCTCTTCGTTCGTGGCGGTCGGCGAGGCCTCGCCGACGACCTTGCCGAGCCGGATGACCGTGATGCGGTCGGCGACCTCGCGCACCTCGCGCAGCTTGTGCGTGATGAAGACGATCGACGTGCCGCTCTCTTTCAGCTGCCGCATGATCGACATGAGCTCGTCGGTCTCCTGCGGTGTGAGCACGGCGGTGGGCTCGTCGAAGACGAGCACGCGCGCGTCGCGGGAGAGCGCCTTGATGATCTCGACGCGCTGCTGCACCCCGACGGGAAGCTCTTCGACGAGGGCGTCGGGATCGACGTCGAACCCGAAGCGGTCGGAGATCTCGCGCACCTTCGTGCGCGCGGTCGCGAGGTCGAGCACGCCACCGGCCTTGGTCGACTCGTGCCCGAGCATGACGTTCTCGGCCACCGTGAAGACGGGGATCAGCATGAAGTGCTGGTGCACCATGCCGATGCCGGCCTTCATCGCGTCGCCGGGGCCGGCGAAGTGCTGGACCTGGTCGTCGAGCAGGATCTCGCCGCCGTCGGCCTGATACAGGCCGTACAGCACGTTCATCAGCGTGGACTTGCCTGCGCCGTTCTCGCCGAGCAGGGCGTGGATCTCACCTGCCTCGACAGTGAGGTCGATGTGGTCGTTTGCGACCAGGGCACCGAATCGCTTCGTGATGCCGCGAAGTTCGAGCTTCATGCTTCCAGATTCTATTGAGGACTGTGCGCTCGCGCGATGCCCTGCTCCGATGAGCAGACGACCGCGCCGAACGCACCACGGCGGCGCATCCAGCCGGAAGCACGCGAGAGGGAGGCCGGCTCGTGCCGACCTCCCTCCGGTGCGGTTGCTCCAGGCTCGCCTGGACTTACTTGGGGGTCGAGGGCGATTCGACCGTGATCTCGCCGCTGACGATGTCGGTCTTGAGCTGCTCGACCTCTTCCATCAGCGCGGGGTCGACCTTGGACTCCCAGTCGTGCAGCGGGGCCAGGCCGACGCCGTCGTTCTCGAGGGTGCCGATGTAGGGGTCGGCCGAGAAGTCGCCGTTGCCGGCGTTCACGATGATCTCCTTGGTGGCGGCCGTCATCTGCTTCATCACCGAGGTGAGGTACATCTCGCCGAACTCGGGAGCGGTGAGGAACAGGTCGCTGTCGACGCCGATGATGGCGACGTCCTTGCCGGAGTCCTGGATGGCCTGGGCCGAGCCCTGGAAGAGCGGACCGGCGACGGGGAGGATGATGTCGGCGCCCTGGTCGATGAAGCCCTGGGTCAGGGTCTTGCCCTGGTTGATGTCATCGAAGCTGCCGGCCATCGTGCCGTCCTGGGCTGCCTTGTCCCAGCCGAGCACCTTGACGTCGGTGCCCTTGACCTCGTTGTACTTCGCGACGCCGTCGACGAAGCCGTCCATGAAGATCGTGACCGACGGGAAGGGCAGGCCGCCGTAGGTGGCGACGGTGCCCGTCTTGGTCGTGCCGGCGGCGAGGTAGCCGGCGAGGTAGGCGGCCTGGGCCGTGTCGTAGAGCACCGGCTTGACGTTGTCGAGCGTCAGCGGCGTGAAGTCGTCGTTCGACAGCGCCGAGTCGATGAGCGCGAACTGGGTGTCGGGGCTGTCCTGTGCAGCATCGCGCGTGGCGTTGGCGAGGGCGAAGCCGACCGTGAGGATGAAGTCGCAGCCCTGGTCGACCATGCTCGAGACGTTCGACTCGTACTGGTCTTCGGACTTGGACTCGGCCTGCTTGAACTCGACGCCCAGCTCTTCGGCCGCCTCGGTGATGCCGTTGAAGCTCGACTCGTTGAACGAGTTGTCGTCGAAGCCGCCGAAGTCCGAGACGATGCAGGGCAGGAAGTCGGGAGCGGCGGACTCGCCGGATCCGCCCTCTTCTGGTGCGGCTGCACAGCCGGCGAGCAGCACGGCTGCGCCGAACAGGGCGAGACCGCCGAGGGCGGCTTTCTTGGTCGTGACCTTCACAGTGTCCTCCAAAGACTGCGCCCCGACCGTTCCGAGGCTCGTGCAGTCACGTTACCGAATGTTGCGTCGCGCGCCACGGCCGGAGGGTCGACGACATCCAATGGTTATCAAGACGCGATGTTCTGCTCACATGAGCAGCCCGAACACCCCGCGAACGAGGGCCGACCGGCTCAGGGGCGGCTCGGCGACTCCACGACGATCTCGCCGGCGATGATCGCCTGCCTGAGCCCCTCGAGCTCCCCGTCGAGGCCGGGAGACACGAGCGGGGCGAGATCGTGGTAGGGCGCGATCGCGACGCCGCCGTTCTCGAGGGTGCCGACGAACGGCTCGGCGTCGAAGTCCCCGTCGAGCACGTCGCCGACGATCTCGACCATGGCGTCCTGCGTGTTCTTCAGCACGCTCGTCAGCACGTACCCGCGGAACTCGGCCGGCAGCACCTCGTATCCGTCGCTGTCGACCCAGATCACCGAGACGCCGGAGTTCTCGCTCGCCGCAGCGGCCGCCCCCTCGCCGACCTGCCCCGCGACGGGCAGGATGACGTCGGCTCCCTGATCGATGAACGCCTGGGTGAGCGTCTTGCCCTTCGAGATGTCCTCGAAGTCGCCGGTGAAGGTGCCGTCCTGGGCCTCCTTGTTCCAGCCGAGCACGCGCACCTGCGCGCCGTGCACCTCGTTGTACTTCGCGACGCCGTCGACGAACCCGTCCATGAACAGGGTCACCGGCGGCTGGTTGCCGCCGCCGAAGGTCGCGACCACGCCGGTCTTCGAGACGCCGGCCGCGAGGTATCCAGCCAGGTACGAGGCCTGGGCGGTGTCGAAGACCACCGGCTTGACGTTGTCGGCCTCGACGGTCTCGTCGACGATCGCGAAGGCGAGCTCGGGGTTCTTGCCCGCCTGGTCGAGCGTCGACTCCGCGAGCTCCCAGCCGACGGTGACGATGAGCTCGCACCCCGACTCGACGGCCTGCGCCACGTTGGGGGCGAGGTCGGTCTCACCGGTCGAGACGATCGCCTCGGCATCGATGCCGTACTCGTCCTCGGCCTGCTGCAGCCCCTCCCAGCTCGACTGGTTGAACGAGCGGTCCTCGAGGCCGCCCGAGTTCGTGACCATCCGAACGCACGCGTCGCTCGCCGAACCGCCGCCTCCGGACTCGGGGGCCGGAGCGCACGCCGCGAGCGCGACGGATGCCGCGGCCAGCGCCGCCGCGACGGAGATGCTTCGGCGCAGCGCCATCCGATGGCCGACACCTCGCCGGCGCGTTGCTCGACCCTGGGACATCCGGTACCCGCTCTCTCGTGCCCTACAGCACGTCGTTGGACCCGCCGAGCCTGAGGGCGTCGACGACGGCCTTGACCCGTTGGGCGTGCTCGCTCGTCGTGACGAGCAGTGCGTCGGGGGTGTCGACCACGACGATGTCGTGCACGCCGATCAGGCTGATGACCCGCTTCGACCGGCTGACGACGATGCCGCTCGAGGCGTCGGAGAGCACGCGCGCGTTCTCTCCGAGGATCGCGAGCTCGCCCGACCGGCCCGCGGTGTTGAGCTTGGCGAGCGAGGCGAAGTCGCCCACGTCGTCCCACGCGAAGTGCCCGCGGATCACGGCGAGGCGACCCGCCGCCGCCGCGGGTTCGGCGACCGAGTAGTCGATCGCGATCTTCTCGAGGCGCGGCCAGATGCGGTCGACCGCGGGGCCGCGGGTCGCGGGGTCGTCCCACGCTGCCGCGAGCTCGACGAGGCCCGCGTGCAGCTCGGGCTTGTTCCTGGCGATCTCGGCGAGCAGCGCATCGGCGCGCGCGATGAACATGCCGGCGTTCCACAGGTGCTTGTGACCTGCCAGGTAGCGCTTGGCGGTGTCGAGATCGGGCTTCTCGACGAAGCTCGCGACCGCCTCGACGTGCTCGGCGCCCTCGACGGCGAGCGGCGCGCCGCACTCGATGTAGCCGAAGCCGACGGCCGACTCGGTCGGCGTGATGCCGATCGTCGCGATGTATCCGGCGCGGGCCGCCGCGACGGCGTCGGCGACGGCGGCGCGGAAGAGCGCAGCACCCGAGATCACGTGGTCGGCCGCGAACGAGCCGATGATCACGCCCGGTTCGCGGCGTTCGAGGATCGCCGCGGCGAGGCCGATCGCGGCCGTCGAGTCGCGCGGCTCGCTCTCGAGCACGACGTTGTGGTCGGCGAGCCCGGGCAGCTGCGCCTCGACGGCGGCGCGGTGGGCACGGCCGGTGACGACCATGATGCGGTCGTCGCCCGACAGCGGAGCGAGCCGATCCCAGGTGTCCTTGAGGAGCGTCTGACCGGATCCCGTGAGGTCGTGCAGGAACTTGGGCGCGTCGGCGCGGGAGAGCGGCCACAGCCGCGAGCCGACGCCGCCGGCGGGGATGACGCTGTAGAAGCCGTCGATCGGGGATTCGTCCATCCGCACAGCGTAACCGGAGCGCCCGTCGACCACACGGGTGACGGATGCCGCGGCATCCGATATCTCGACATCGAGAGAGTTAGGCAGGCCTTAGCAGCGGCCGCAGTGGCTCGGGTCTACACTCGAATCGGGCCGTGTGCCCGTCATGCCCCGGCATCTTCGGGGCGATTCACACAGCCAGGGAGGGTTGTTCATGCCAGAGACTTCGGCAGGAACCCTGACCGCACCCGAGAAGCCTGCGAAACAGAAGCCTGGTGGCACGCTGTACCGCGGCCGTGAGGGTATGTGGTCATGGGTGCTGCACCGCATCACGGGTGTCGCGATCTTCTTCTTCCTTCTGGTGCACATCCTCGACACAGCGCTCGTGCGGGTCAGTCCCGAGGCGTACAACGCGGTCATCGGCACCTACCAGACGCCCATCATGGGCCTCGGCGAAGTCGCCCTGGTCGGCGCGATCGTGTTCCACGCGTTCAACGGACTGCGCATCATCCTCGTGGACTTCTGGGCCTGGGCCACGCGCCACCAGAAGCTCCTCTTCTGGATCGTGGTCGCCCTCTGGGTCGTGACCATGCTCGCGTTCACGCCGCGCCACCTCATCAACGTCTTCAGCCACTAGGGAGCCGCGGGACATGACTGCCATCGAAACGTCGGCGCTGAAACCAGCCGACCGCCCCCGCCGCCGCGGCATCAATCTGGAGAAGTGGGGCTGGATCTACATGCGCGCCTCGGGCGTCGTGCTGATCGTGCTCATCTTCGGACACCTCTTCATGAACCTCATGGTCGGCGACGGCGTCAAGGCCATCGACTTCGGCTTCGTCGGCGGCAAGTGGGCCGACCCGTTCTGGCAGTGGTGGGACGTGCTGATGCTCTGGCTCGCCCTCATCCACGGCGCCAACGGCATGCGCACGATCGTCAACGACTACACGAACCCCGGCGTCGTGCAGAAGGTGCTGAAGGGCGCCCTCTTCGCCGCAGCTGCCGTGCTCATCATCCTCGGCACGCTCGTCGTCTTCACCTTCGAGCCCTGCCCCGTCGGCGCACCCGCCGACCTGCTTCCCTCGTTCTGCGCCGCTTAGGAGATCCGTGAACACCCAGAGCGCCGACGCCGAGACCACGGTCATCGACGGCGTCCACTACCACCAGTTCGACATCGTCATCGTCGGCGCCGGCGGCGCCGGCATGCGAGCGGCGATCGAGGCCGGCCCCGGCGCGAAGACCGCGGTCATCTCGAAGCTCTACCCCACCCGCTCCCACACGGGCGCGGCGCAGGGCGGCATGGCCGCGGCGCTCGCGAACGTCGAGGAGGACAGCTGGGAGTGGCACACCTTCGACACCGTCAAGGGCGGCGACTACCTCGTCGACCAGGACGCGGCCGAGATCCTCGCCAAAGAGGCGATCGACGCGGTCATCGACCTCGAGAACATGGGCCTGCCGTTCAACCGCACGCCCGAGGGCAAGATCGACCAGCGACGCTTCGGCGGCCACACCCGCGACCACGGCAAGGCGCCCGTGCGCCGCGCCTGCTACGCGGCAGACCGCACGGGCCACATGATCCTGCAGACGCTGTTCCAGAACTGCGTGCGCCTCGGCATCAACTTCTTCAACGAGTACTACGTGCTCGACCTCGTCATGACCGAGGTCGACGGCAAGCAACAGCCGTCGGGCGTCGTCGCCTACGACCTCGCCTCGGGTGAGCTGCACGTCTTCCAGGCGAAGGCCGTGATCTTCGCGACCGGCGGCTTCGGCAAGATCTACAAGACCACGTCGAACGCGCACACCCTCACGGGCGACGGCGTCGGCATCATCTGGCGCAAGGGCCTGCCGCTCGAGGACATGGAGTTCTTCCAGTTCCACCCGACCGGGCTCGCCGGCCTCGGCATCCTCCTCACCGAGGGTGCCCGCGGCGAGGGCGCGATCCTGCGCAACGCCTCGGGCGAGCGGTTCATGGAGCGCTACGCGCCCACGATCAAGGACCTCGCGCCTCGCGACATCGTCGCCCGCTGCATGGTGCAGGAGGTCGCCGAGGGCCGCGGCGCCGGCCCCCACAAGGACTACGTGCTCCTCGACTGCACCCACCTCGGTGCCGAGGTGCTCGAGACGAAGCTGCCCGACATCACCGAGTTCGCGCGCACCTACCTCGGCGTCGACCCGGTGTTCGAGCCCGTGCCCGTCATGCCGACCGCGCACTACGCGATGGGCGGCATCCCGACGAACGTCGCCGCTGAGGTGCTCTCCGACAACGACACCGTCGTGCCCGGCCTCTACGCCGCCGGCGAGTGCGCCTGCGTCTCGGTGCACGGCTCGAACCGTCTCGGCACGAACTCCCTGCTCGACATCAACGTGTTCGGCAAGCGCGCCGGCCGCAACGCGGTCGAGTACGTGAAGACGGTCGATTTCACTCCTCTGCCCTCCGACCCGGCTGCCGCCGTGCGCGGCATGCTGGAGCAGCTCCGCGACTCCGATGGCACCGAGCGCATCGCCGCGATCCGCAAGGAACTGCAGGACGAGATGGACAAGAACGCCCAGGTGTTCCGCACCGACGAGTCGCTCGAGCACGTCACGAAGGTCATCGCCGGCCTCCGCGACCGGTATCGGAACGTCGCCGTGCACGACAAGGGCAAGCGGTTCAACACCGACCTGCTCGAGGCCGTCGAGCTGGGCTTCCTCCTCGACCTCGCCGAGGTGGTCGTGTACTCGGCCCGCAATCGCAAGGAGAGCCGCGGCGGCCACATGCGCGACGACTTCCCGAACCGCGACGACGCGAACTACATGCAGCACACGATGGCGTACCTGTCGGGCGACGCGCACTCGTCGGATGCGGCCGACCACATCCGACTCGACTGGAAACCGGTGACGATCACCCGCTACCAGCCCATGGAGAGGAAGTACTGACGTGAGCACTGCCACGCTCGAAGCCCAGTCGACGGATGCCGCGATCCAGTCGTTCACCGTCACGTTCCTGATCCGCCGCTTCGACCCCGACGTCGACACCGAGCCGCGCTGGCAGGACTTCGACGTCGAGATGTACGCGACCGACCGCGTGCTCGACGCGCTGCACAAGATCAAGTGGGAGCAGGACGGCTCGCTGACCTTCCGCCGCTCCTGCGCGCACGGCATCTGCGGATCCGATGCGATGCGCATCAACGGCCGCAACCGCCTGGCCTGCAAGACGCTCATCAAGGACCTCGACATCTCGAAGCCCATCTACGTGGAGGCCATCAAGGGCCTGCCGCTCGAGAAGGACCTCATCGTCGACATGGAGCCGTTCTTCGCGAGCTTCCGCGAGGTGCAGCCCTTCCTCGTCGCGAACTCGAAGCCCGAGCCCGGCAAGGAGCGCGTGCAGTCGGTCGCCGAGCGAGCGATCTTCGACGACACCACCAAGTGCATCCTGTGCGCGGCGTGCACCTCGTCGTGCCCCGTGTTCTGGACCGACGGCCAGTACTTCGGCCCGGCGGCGATCGTGAACGCCCACCGCTTCATCTTCGACTCGCGCGACGACAACGCGCAGACGCGTCTCGACATCCTCAACGACAAAGAGGGCGTGTGGCGCTGCCGCACGACCTTCAACTGCACCGAGGCCTGCCCCCGCGGCATCGAGGTGACCAAGGCGATCGCCGAGGTCAAGCAGGCCGTCATGCGCGGCAAGCCGTAGTCGCACCACCACGCAGGTCGAGCCTGTCGGACCCCGTTGCGGCGGGGCATCCGACAGGCTCTTCCGTTTCCGCTGCGCGTCGAGGTCACCGGGTTCCAGGGCACGAGAGAGGGCCGGGTCTTCGACCCGGCCCTTCCCGTTCGCGGGGGGACGATGCCGCTACTCGGCGGACTCCTCCGCACGGCGACGACGGATCATCATCGCGGCGATCAGGAGCGCACCGGCGGCGAGCAGACCGCCCGCGCCCCACAGGAGTGGCGCTCCCGCGAACCCGGTCGAGGCGATGGCGCCCGCCTGCGGGATCTTTACCGTGACCGTCGAGTCGTCGCAGATCACCGGCAGCTCGGGGTCGATCACCGAGAACAGCGCGACCTCACCCTCCGCGGTCGGCGCCGGCGGATCGACCAGGTCGTTCCAGCAGACCTCACCGGTGTTGTCGATGCTCGACTTCTTCGAGGCGGGGTTCAGCGTCACGCTCAACACCACGTCGGGAGCATCCGGCTCGGTGCCGCCGATCATGCCGTTCAGCACGCAGTGGAGCGTGCCGCCGTAGCCGGCCGAATCCTTGCCGGTGACCTCGCAGTCGTCCCAGCGCGGGAAGGCGGGAGCGGGATCGGTCGTGATCTCGGTGACCTTGAGGTCGCCGGGGATCTCGTCGAACAGCTCCACGGCCTCGACCGCGCCGAGCCCCGAGTTGGTGACCGACAGCGTGTAGTCGAACGAGCTGCCCGGCTTCGCCTCGGTCACGCTCGACGTCTTCTCGATCGTAACGCTCGGATCGCGCTCGACCTCACAGGCCGGAGTGGCCTGCGGGTAGACCGCGAGCACCGACTGGCTCGGGTTGACCTGGAAGGTGATCGTCATCGGGTTGAACTGGTCGGCGAACGCGTAGCTCTCGAGCTTCGAGTCCTTCACCATGTTCTCCCAGATGTCGACGATGCCGTTCTCACCGACGACGTCGCCCTCTTCGATCAGGCGCCAGCCCGGCCATCCGATCGAGATGCCCTCGTCGTTGACCACACCGTACGGCCACAGGGTGCGACCGTTGCGCTCGTCCCACGGGATCTCCATGACGATCGGAGTCGCGTCGGGGTAGACGCCGGCGTCGGGCGTCCAGGTGACGGTGATCGGGCCGGGGGTGACCGAACCGGTCGTCTGCACGTTGTGGTACAGGTACGGCACGTCGTTCACGCACTGCACGTAGGCGTTCGCCTCCATGGCCTTGGTGGGCACGTCTGCGGTGTCGCAGTCGTTCGTGGGATCGACGTCGAACTCCGAGACCTCGACGCACGCCGTGTTCTCGATGTTCTCAGCCGGCACGAGCGGAGGAGCCTCGCCGGGGTTCTCGGGCAGCTCCGGTCCGACCTCGGGGTCCTTCAGCGTCACGGGGATGGTGATCGTGACGATCGGGCCGGTCTCGAAGGTCGCATCCGTCGTCCAGGTCAGCTCGCTGCCGTTCTGGAGGAACGTCCACGAACCGATCGGGTCGAGCGTGATGTCGGCCGGGTCGAACTCGAGCGAGTCGGGCAGGGTGTCGGAGACGACCACGCCCTCGACCGGGGTCGGCCCGTTGTTCGTCACCGTGAGCACCCAGTCGAAGGTGTTCTCGTCGCTGCCGGCCTCGACCGCGTCGACGCCGTCGGGCAGCACCGCGGACTTCACGATGCCGACCTCGACGATCGGGATGTCGACACAGCCGCTGATCGGCGTCTCGATCTGGCCGTTCGTGAAGATCGCCCCGTTGAAGAAGCCGTGGCCACTCTCGGTCTCGACGCACTTCGCGAGGTCGATGTCGGTGATCGTCGTGACGTCGACGACCGCCTGGATGTGCCAGGTCTGGTCGACGCCCGCGAGGATCGGTCGACCGTCGGCGAGCACCGTGTTCGCACCCGTCCCGGTCCAGCCGGCGACGGGGTCGCCGTCGGGGTCCTCTGCGGTGGCCGTGAACGTCGCGCCCGCCGGGAAGGCCGGCTCGTCGCTCAGGTCGTAGATGAGGTCCTTCTCGGGGTCGGCGGTGACGACGATCTCGTAGTCCACCGTCCAGGTGCCGTCGAGGTTGTCCGTCGGCGAGCCGACGACCGTCTTCTCCGCGGTGGCACGCCCGGGCTCATCGCAGGCACTCGCCTCCGTGGGGAGGTCGCCGACGGTCAGGATGGCCGTGTTGCGGAAGCCGCCCTCGCCTTCGGTGCACTCGACGGTCTCGTCCTCCCACGCATCCTCGGTCACCGTCGCATCGACGGTCACGAAGTACTCGTGGGTGTGCTCGGCCGCGGTGAGGATCACGTTGCTCGCGAGCTCCTCCGTGGGTTCCGTCGCCGGGTCCGGCCAGCTGCCGCCCGACCCGCCCGGGCCCGTCCACGTCGCCTCGGAGACCGTGATCCCCTCGCCGAAGTCGGCGAGCGTGTCACTCAGGTCGTAGGTGACAGCAGACACGACGCTCTCGTCGGTGACGGTGATCTTGTAGTCGATCGTCCAGGTGCCGTCGGCGTTCTGAACGGTCGAGACGACCTCCTTGTCGAGCAGATAGGTGGCCGGGGCCGCGGTGTTCGTGATCTCGCACGTCACCTCCTGCCCGGGCTGCAGCTCGACGTCGCCACCAGCCGCGTCCAGCACGAGCGGCTCGACGCCGTTCGTGGAGACGCAGCTCCAGAGTGACGGCGTGAACTCGTCGTCTCCGGCGAAGTCCGCCGCCTCGGAGAGCGTGTAGGCGAGGTTCGAGTCGACGGTTCCCGTCGCCGTTCCGTCGCCCGTGACCGCCGGCGGGTTGGCCCCGTCGGCAGCGGAGAGGGTCCAGAGCGTCGCCGGGAAGTCCGGCGCGATCTCGAGCGGCAGCACCCGCTTCACGAGGGTGAGCTCCGGCGCGACATCCGTGTTCGTGATGTCGCAGTCGACCGTTGCGCCGAGCTCCGTGACCGTGAGGGTCGCGCTCGTCGATCCGGGCGCCGACACGAGGGTGAAGGCGTCCGCTCCCTGCGGCGAGGTGCAGGCCCACGTCGACGAGACGGCGTACGAGACGCCGTTCGGGTAGGCGGTGCTCACCTCGTTGAGGGTGTAGCCGACTCCGAGCTCCACGGACCCGCTCGACGTTCCGTCACCGGTGAAGGCGTCGGTGTCGTCGCCGACGTTCGTGCCGCTGACGGCCCAGTCCGCGGGCAACGCTGCGCCCCCGTGCTGGTTGTCGACGTGCTTCTCGAGGTTGACGGTCTGCGTGCAGGTGACGGGGTTCGTCACGGTGACGGTGGTCACCGTGCCCGCCAGTGTCTGCTCGCCGAGTCCGGTCGCGTCCCCGAGGACGCAGCCGTCGGGAACGATCACGTCGGACTCGTCGACCGTCACCTCGGCGCCGTCGGTGTACGGTCCCTGCTCGCTGCTCCAGGGAACCTCCTGGCCGTCGAGCGTGGCCTGTGCAGTGAAGCCGTCCGGGAGGGACGGGCTGTCCCATTCGATCGGCGCGCCGCCGTTGATGGTCCAGGCCTTCTCGAGCACCACGACCACCGGGACGTCGAAGCAGGCGTCGTCGACATAGGTGTCACCGGAGGTGACCGTGGCGGTGTTCTCCAGGCCCTGCTCCTCGCATGTCAGCGACGCGTCGCTGTCGGCGGGCTCGACCGTGAACTTCACCAGCACGGTGAAGACGTCGCTCGCGCCGGCCGGGAGGGCCTGGTTCGCGACGATCGAGTCGGTCGTCGGCGGAACAGCGCTCCAGCCCGGGTCGACGGTCGCATCGGCGCTCGTCACCGTGCGCTCCGTGATGGTCGCGGCGTCGGCGAAGTCCGGGGTGTCATCGAGGTCGTAGACGAGGCCCTGGGCGAACGAGAGGTTCGTCACCGTGATGGTGTAGCTCGCCTCCCAGTGGTCGCCGACCCTGGTGACCGATCCCGTGGTCGCCTTGGTGACCTCGGGCTCGGCGGGGACGCCGCAGCCGGTGTCCGACTGCGTGCTGTTGCCCGATGTGAGGCGCACCTCGTTCAGGAATCCGACGTTCGGATCCTCCGGAGTCCAGGTGCACGTATCGGTCGTCGGGTCGGCGAACGCCGCCTTGTCGACCTTCGCGGTCACCGTGACGGTGTACTCCTCGACGACGTCCACGTCGATGGTCCGAGGCGAGCCCACGATCGTGGCCGTCGGATTCGCCTCCGGATCGGCCCAGCTGCCCGAGTCTCCCTCACCCGCCCAATCGGCGGTGAGGATGTCGACCTCGGGGCCGAACCTCAGGGTGTCTTCGAGGGTGTACTTCGACACGAACTCGCTGTTGCCGGTGACCGTGACGTCGTACGTGATCGTCCAGACCCCGTCGGCACCCTGGACGACCGTCGGGTCGCCCTTCTCGACGGTCGGCACGCCGCCGTCGGAGATGTCGGTGCAGTCGCTGTCGTCGAGCACGAAGTTCCCGCTCGTGAGCACGGCCGTGTTGAAGAAGCCCTTGCCCGTGGTCGGAGCGGTCGGAACGCACTCGCGATCGGCTTCGGGCACTGAACCGAACGGCACGTCGACGTTCAGCACGATCGTGTAGATGTGCGTGGCACCGGCCGCGATCGCGGTGTTCCCGACGACCTCGATGGTTCCGCCCGCGTACGGCTCGGCCGCTCCATCGTCGATCGTGTACGAGTTGAACTCGACGCCGGCCGGGAAGCCGGGCTCGTCGGAGAGCTGGTAGTACGAGGGCTTGGAACCGGGATCCGTGTTCGACACCGTCAGGGTGTAGGCCACGTTCCAGCTGCTGTCGGGCTGCTGGGAGGACGTCGCCCCCGACTTCACGATCTTCGGCGCACTCGGTGCGTCGCAGGCGGTGTCGGTGGTCGTGACACCGGCGACGGTCAGGATGGCGGCGTTGTTGAACGCGCCGGCATCCGGCGTCGACGGGCACGCCGACTGGGCGGGCGTGAGCGTCGGTCCGGTCAAGACGATTCCACTCACGGAGATGCGGTAGACGTCGCTCGGGTCGGGATCGCCGGCCGCGAGATATGCGCCGACGGCGAGCGCCGTGCCGTCGACCCACGGAGCAGCCGCTCCGCCGTCCTTCGCGAGCGTGAAGGTCGCCGTCGAGACGTCGACTCCGGCACCGAACCTGGTGTCGTCGTAGAGGTCGTAGACCCCGCCGATCGCACCCGTGTTCGTGACGGTGACGTCATAGGCGATCGACCACGTTCCGTCGGCGGCCTGACTCACCGAGCCCGGCACGACCGCCTTGTCGTGCACGATCGTCGGCTTGTCGATCGACACGCAGCCGGTCGCGGTGCCGGTCTGGTTGCCGGCCGTCACCTTCGCGGTGTTGTCGAGGTTCGGGCAGAGGAGCGCCGGGGCATCCGCGCCGATCGCGACCTTGATCGCGACGGTGTAGACGTGCGTGTCGACCCCGGCGGTGCCGACGAGCGTCACGTTGTCGGCGAGCAGGGTGTTCCCGGCTGCGCCGGTCCACCCGGGCACGAGGGTCACGCCGGCCGGCGGAGTGACCGTGCGTTCGAGCACGTCCACGGATGCCGGGTAGGCGAGCGTGTCGTCGAGGTCGTACTGCACGCTCGTGGTGGCCGAGGGGTTGGTCACCGTGATCGTGTAGGGCAGCGTCCAGGTGCCGTCGCCGTTGTCGACGGCGGTGCCGCCGACCTTGGCGATCGTCGGCTTGACCGGGAGCGAGCAGTCCTCAGCGGGGTACGTGACGCCGCCGACGGTCATGACCGCGGTGTTCAGGAAGCCGACGGTGCCCGGGGTGCCCGCGTCGCACGCGGTCGGGCTCGTGCCGCTGAAGTCGGCGCCCGGTGCGACCGTCGCGTTGACGGTGACGTGCCAGGTGTGCGACGTGCCCTTGACGAGGTTCGGCTCACCGGCGAATGCCTGCTCACTGCCGAACGCGACGTTCCACGGCGTCAGCGAGCCCGGTGGTGCCGGCAGCGTGCGCTGGTAGCTCGCGCTGTTCACCGTGACGTTCGCCCCGAAGTCGAGCGTGTCGGTGAGGCTGTACGTCAGATCCTGGAACGCGCTCGGGTTCGTCACGACGATGTCGTAGCCGATGTCCCAGCTGATGCCGTCGGCGTTGGGGGTGGGAACGGCAGCGGTCTTGACGATCGTCGGCGTGATCGCCTTGAGCGTGTTCGTCACGGTGCAGTCGACCTTGTCGCCCGGTGCGAGCGGCGGGACCGAGGGACCGGGAACGGCTGCTCCCCCGTTCGTCGAGCAGAGCCACGTGCCGGCCGCGAACTGGTCGGCGTTCGGCAGCGCGGTCGACTCGGAGAGTGCGATCGTCTCGCCGGCGGGCACATCCACGAATCCGGCCGTGCCTCCGTCGCCCTGGGCGACGATGGTGGCGCCGACCTTGGCCGCGAGGTTCCACGAGGTCGGCAGCGCCACGTTGCCGGTGACGACCTTCGTCAGCTTCAGCTGCGGCGGAATCGGCTTGTTCGTGATGACGCAGGTGCCCTGTGCGAGTGCCGTCAACGTGATCGTCGTCGTCGTGACGTACTGTCCGTCAGGGCTGGTCTTGCACTGGATGCTCACCTGCTCGTAGCCGGTCGGGCCGTCCTCCTCGGAGATCGTGTAGCTCGTGCCCGGTCGGACGAGCACGGTGCTGCCGCTCGTCGTCTGCACGGGATCGAGGCCCGGGACCGAACCGCTCGGCGTGGCGACGAGGGTCCAGTCGCCCGGTTCGGCGTCGGTGCCCGGGAGTTGCTGAACGCTCTTGAGCAGCGTCAGCTGCGCGGTCTGGTTCACCGCGGTGCACTGCACGCGGAAGCCGAGGGGCACCGTCACGCCGCCGTTCAGGCCGTCGGCGAATCCGGGCACGACCACGCCCTGCGCGTTCGTCTGCACGCAGTCCCAACTGCCGGACGAACCCGGAATCGGAACGGCGTTCGCGCCGAGCGTCTGCACGTAGCGGGGGTCGCCGCTCTCGGTGAGCGGGTAGGTCACGTTCGGCGTCACGAGTGCGGTCGCGCCGGCGCTGCCGGTCGCCCCGTTCGGGCCGGCGAGCGCCCCTCCGGGTGCCACGGCGTCGAGGTTCCACGTGTTCGCGGCGACGCCGCCGTTGGCCACCGTCTTCTTCAGCGTGAGCTGGGAGTCGCAGGTGACCGTGTTCGTGATCGTGTATGTGTTGTCACCGGGTTGGAGCGTCGGACTGAAGGGCAGGGAGCCGTCGGCAGGCGCCTGGCCGTTCGCGAGCGTGACCTTCCGGTCGGTGATCGTGCAGAGGTCGCGTGAGCCGACGCCCGTCGTCTCGTTGAGCGCGACGACGGTGTTCGCCGGCAGCGGGCCCTGCGCGGTCACCCACGGCGCGTTGGCGCCGTCGACCGTCACCTGCGCGGTGAGCCCGGTGGGCTGGTTGCCGTGCTGGTACGTGGTGCCGTTGACCACCCAGACCTTGTTGACACTGAAGTTCGACTGCGGCAGTGGCGGTCGGTTCCAGACGTTGCAGGTGACCGCCTGCGTCGAACTGACCGGGATCGAGAATCCGTCGGCCTCGTTGGACACGGTGATGGCGTTGCCGGTGGCCTGATCGGTGCAGACCGCGTTCTTGCCGCCCGTCTGCACGATGCTGTGACCCTGCGGGTCTTCCGTGACCTTCACCGTGCCGTTGGTCGTGCCGCCCGCGAACGTGAGGGGCAGGTTGACGGCACCGGTGCCTGCAGCAGTCGTGCCCTCCTGCGTCGGAGGGGTGATGCCGGGCGTCGTCGGTGCGGCGGTGAACTTCCAGCCGCCGGCGGGGGTCTGACCGGTCTTCTGCTCGCCGGTGCTCGAGCTCGAGACGACCTGCTTGACGACCGAGACCGAGCCCTGGCAGGCGCCGAGCGCGAGTTCGCGCAGGATCGTTCCAGCCTGGTCGTAGCTCGACGACTGGAAGTAGTCGGAGTTCAGCTGGTCGCCCGAGATGGCGACGAGGTTGTCGGGCGAGCCGCCGACACCGCTGCCGACGCCGAAGGCGATGACGCGGGTGCCGAGCGCCTTCACCGCGTTCGCCGAGAACACGCCGTTCTCGACCTCGCGGAAGCGGGTGCGGTTGCCGGGACCCTCATCGTTCGCATAGACCGTCGGGTTGCCGTCGGTGAGCACGAGCGCGATGTCGTACTGCGTGCCGCTCGTCGCGACCTGGTAGATGCCGCGGTCCCAGTTCGTCGCCTCGGTCGGCGTCGTGAAGGTGTCGATGTGATTGCGCACGGTGTTCGCGCCGGCGACCGTCGACACCGGGGTGATGCCGAGGTTCGAGCCGGCCGTCGCCGGGGCGACGTTGTTGAACGTGAAGATGCCGACCTGCGAGGGAGTGCCCTGCAGCGCGGTGACGAAGCCCTTCGCAGCGTTCTTCAGATCGGTGAAGTTCGGTGCCACGGATCCCGAGAGGTCGATGACGAGTGCGATGCGCACACCGCACTGCTGGGCACGTGTCGGATTCGCGAGCGAGTTCTGCCAGATGCCTCCGGACGCGTTGTTCGCCGTGTTGCCCGTCGCGATCATGAAGTCGCTCAGCGAGCTGAGAGTCTCGCCGGCGTCGACATCCGCGATGCGGAACCGATAGGGCGCGGAGGCGGGCGTCTCGCCGACGGCGAGCGTGTCATTGGCGAACCAGGTCGCCGGGACGCCGGGCACTGCCTGGGCGACCCAGAAGTTGGAGTTGTTGGCGTTCGGAACCGAGAAGGTGCAGACGCCTGCGGGAGTGGACACGCACGTCGCCCACGGCTGGTTGATGACCGAGCCGAAGGAGCCGCTGTTGTCGGTGTACAGCTGCAGGGTCACTCCACCGAGGCCGCCGACGCTGGAGGTGCCGGTGCGCGAGCCGCCCACCTGGACGTTGATGGTTGCGGGACCCGTGTACGTGTGCGTGAAGGTGCACGCGGCGGTCTTGCTGTTGCCGCTCCCGTAGGTGACCGTGCGGTCGTCTTCATCCCATGAGGGGTCGCCGCCGCCCGGGCCACCGGTGGTGCAGGTGAAGTCGGTGAGCGTGTAGTTCGCCGGTCCGGCATCGGCGAAGAGGGTGTACGTCGCGGAACGCGGCACCGAGCGGGTCTGCCCCGAGGTGAAGTTGTAGTTGTCGGCGTTGCTCGAGCGAACGGCGTGCAGGGTCCACTGGCCCGGGGTCGCCGAACCGCCGGAGACGACGTTGGTGATGGTGAGACTGGCGCAGGTGCCCGCCGCCGTACAGTCGGCGGTGTCCGCCGGGAAGACCGCCATCGGCGTGACGTCCGTCGGCGCCTTGAGGTCCTGGGCCGGCGGAGCCTGAGCGGGTGGGTCGGCCGGCGCCTTCTTGGCAGGAGCCTCCTCGGCAGGCGCCTCGGACGGCTCCTCGGTCGCGGGCTCCTCGGTTGCGGGCTCCTCGCTCGCTGGTGCATCACTCGCAGGGGCGTCGCTCGTCGACTCTTCGCTCGACGTCGCCTCCTGCGTCTCACTCGTCGTAGCGGCATCCGGTGCCGGCTCGGCCGTCTGTTCCGCGAACGCCGTCATCGGCAGCCCGATCGCGAGCAGGGCGCCGACCGAGAGCGATGCGATGAGCGCGGTGACCCTGCGCTTCCTCGTCTCCACTCGCTGTCGGCGCGCCCGGCGGGGTCGCACGTCGTCGTGGGAAGTGTTGCCGAACCAGCTGTCCATGATTGGCCTTCTTGTGCTCGGGTGAGAAAGCAGAACGAGACTGTTGCGCAGTCGGGGCGAGTCAAGCAGAGAAAATGGGGGACACGAAAGGGCGCGTCTGACACCAGTCCGGGGGACACGGACATGCAGAAATGGCGAATTCATCAGGAAGTTCGCATCCCATGTCACCCGAAAGCGGGGTACGCGAGATTTGCTCATGCGCCTCGAATGGGGGACACGCAGAGAAGCGGACCAGGTCTGGGACCCGGTCCGCTTCTCGTGTGCGGTGTGCGGTGCGGCGCTACACCTCCGCACCGGCCCGACGTCGCCGCACCACGTACGTGCCGCCGACGAAGACGCCGCCGAGCAGCAACAGCAGCGCACCGACCCAGATGTACGGTTCACCGGCGAATCCGGTCACCGCCATCGGCTGCGGCACTCGAACAGTGACGGTCGAATCGTCGCAGAGCACCACTGGTGTCTCCTCGGCCGGTGCATCCGCATCCTGCCAGCAGACCTCGCCGGTGTTGTCGATGCTCGAGACCTTCGTGCCGGAGTCCAGGTGCACGCCGAGCACGACGGGCGGTGCCGCCGGCACGTTCGGACCCAGCACGCCGACCAGGTCGCAGTGCAGGGTTCCGCCGTAGCCCGCCGAGTCCTCTCCGGTCACCTCGCAGTTCTCCCAACGGGGGAACGCCGGAGCCGCATCGGTCGTGATCGAGTCGACCCGCAGGTTCGCGGGGATCTCGTCGAAGAGCTCCACCGGGTCGGCTGCGCCGATTCCCGTCGACGTGACCTGCAGCGAATAGCTGAAGTCCGCGCCCGGGTTCGCCTGGCTGACGCTCGCCGTCTTCACGATGTCGAGCGCCGGTTCGCGTTCGATCGCACATGCCGGGGTCGCCTGCGGGTAGACCGCGAGCACCGACTGCGACGGGTTGATCGAGAACGTGATCGTCGACGGGTTCACCTCGTCGTGCCAGGGCGCGTCGGGCAGGGTCGGGTCGAACACGAGATCGAGGAACCGCTCGAGCGGCGGGTCGGCCGTGAGGTCGGCCTCGGTGATCGGGCGCCAGCCCGGCCACATGATCGGGATGCCGTTCTCGTCGAGCTCGGCACCCGGCCACAGGAGCCGGCCACTGCGGTCATCCCACGGAATCTCGAACTCCTCGGTGAGCGTGCCGTCGCCTGACGTCCAGGTGACGGTGATCACGTCGGGCTCGACGTTCTCGGAGACCGCGATGTCGTAGTACAGGTACGGCACGTCGTTCACGCAGCGCACGTACGCAGCGGGATCGATGGCCTTCTTCGGCACGTCGACGTCGTCGCAGTTGTTCCCGGCGATGAGGTCGGCGAGCGTACCGGACGACCGGTCGGCCTCGGGATCGGGCTGGCTGATCGCGACACATGCCTGGTTCGGAATGTCATCGAGATCGATCACCGGCGTCGGCGGGGCAGGCTCGCCGGGCGTCGCGACGTCGGGTACGCCGACCGGGTCGGGCACGGGCAGCTTCACCGGAATCGTGATGGTCACCACGAAGCCCGGCGCGAAGGGCCCGTCGCCGTGGGCGGCGAAGGCGTTGTCGGTGTCGCCCGATGTCTGCTCCCAGCCGGTTGCCGGGTCACCCTGCTGGTCGGCGAAGGTCGCAGGACCGGTCACCTCGAGCTCGGGGTCGACCAGGTCGGTGACGTCGAGCGCGGGAACATCGATGCTGCCGTGGTTCGTGACGGTGAGCACGTAGTCGAACGTGTCGCCGCCCTCCACCGCGGTCTCGCCCTCATCGAGCTGGTACTCCTTCTCGATGCCGACATCGACCAGTTCGGCCTTGTTCACGAGCGAGCACGAGGTGAGCTCGCCCAGGTTCACGGTTGCCGTGGTGGTCTCGTCTCCGTCGCACCGCCAGCCCTGTGCGAAGAAGTAGGCGAGCAGCGGGTGATCCTCCACCTCGAGCGAAGCCGCCTCATCGAGGAGGTAGTCGCCCGTGGGCACCGTGAACACCGTGCCGGCTCCGCCGACCGCCGCGACCGTCCGAGTGTCTCCGCTCCCGCTGAGGTTCCAGTCGTTCGCGGTCAGCATCGTGATGTCGCCGAAGCCGAGGTCGTCGATGTCGATGCCGGCGAACGCCGAGACGTCGACGGTCTTCAGCAGGGTGATCCGACCGACCGGGATGGTCGCGCAGTCGGAGACCTCTTCGGTGATGGTGCCGTTGAGCAATGACGCCTCGTTGAAGAAGCCGTGGCCGCTGGTCGTGGCCAGGCACGTGACGTCGTCGATGTCGGTGATGTCGGTGACATCGGCGACCACGACGATCGTGTACGTGTGCACAGCGGACTTCGCGATCGGTGCGTCATCCGCGAGCGTCGTCTCGGTGTCGCCGTTCCAGTCGCCGACGTCGACCCCGGGGCCGGTGTCGGGCGCATCGGTCGTGGCGTCAGCCGAGACGATCTCGACGCCCTCGGGGAACCCGAGGTCGTCTTCGAGGTCGTAGTACTGGTCATGCAGGTCGCTCTGGTTCGTGACCGTGACCTCGTACGTGACCGTCCAGTTGCGGTCATCGCCGAGCACCGGCGAGCCGATGAGCTCCTTCGTGACCGTAGTGCGCCCGGGCTCGTCGCAGTCGCTGGCCGGCTGCGGGTCTCCCTCGCCGACGGTGAGGAACGCGGTGTTGCGGAAGCCTCCCGCTTCCGTGTCACCCTCCTGGCAGAGCTGCTGCGAGGTCTCGTACACCTCGGCTCCGGCGGTCGCGTTGATCGTGATCGTGTAGGTCGCGGTATCGGATGCCGCCAGCGAGGCGTCATCGGCGAGCACGTAGTTGGGCGGCGCCGTGGGATCCCACGTTGCAGCCTCTTCACTCGGGCCTTCCGCCGAACCCTCGTTGATCACGATGCCGACCCCGAAGTACGGCTGGTCATCCAGGTCGTAGATGAGCGGGGCGATGGGGCTCTGGTTCGTCACCTCGACCTCGTACACGAGATCCCAGGTGCCGTCCGTGGCCTGTTCGATCGAGACGAGCTCCTTCGTGATGAGACCGGTCGGCGCTACCACGTCGTTCGTCACGTCGCACGTGAGCGATGCCCCGGGTGTCGCCACGAACTGGTTCCCGACGGTCTGCGGGTCGCTGTCTTCGCAGACGACCTCACCGCCGGACCAGCCCTCGGGGAGCTCGCCTTCCTCGACGGTGTAGACAGTGCCGATCTCGAGGTTCGTCCAGGTGACGGAATCCGTCTCGTCGCCCGTGCCGGACACGGTCTGCTCGTCGTCGGGGAGCACCCCGTCGGCCGGGGAGATCGTGAGCGGGAAGGACCACTCGAACCCGTCGGGGACGCCGGTCACGTGCTTCGTCACGGTGACGTCGCCCGGCTCGGCGGTGTTCGTGATCGTGCAGCTCAGCGAGAGCCCCGGTGTCACGAGGAACTGGAAGCCGTCGAGCTCGTCGTCGGCGTCCTCGAGGTTGCCGCCGTTGCAGGTGAAGTCACCCTCCACCCAGCCGTCCTGCGGCGTCTCCGTGAGGGTGTACGTCTCCCCCACGACGAGGTCGGTCCAGGTGACGCTCGAGTCCTCGTCGGTGACGTGCTGCTGCACGTCCTGGTCGCCGACCTGCGGCGAGATCTCGATGACGAAGTCGAAGTCGTACCCGGCGGGCACATCGTCGACGATCTTGCGAACCGTCACGTCACCGGTATCGGGGGTGTTCACGTAGGTGCAGGTGACCACTTCTCCTGCGAGCAGCTCGATCGTCGCCATGCCGTCGTCGTACTCGACGCCGTCCGAACCGACGCACTCGAGGCTCTGCAGCTGCCAGTTCGTCTCGCCGAGTTCTTCGATCGAGTAGGTTCCGGGCTCGAGCAGGTCCGACTCCCACGGGTCGGCGGACCCGGTGAGCGCGAAGCTCGTGGTGCCGGCCTCTTCCGTGTACTCGAAGTCGAACGACTGGTTGCTGTCGAACGTCACGTTCTTGTCGACGATGATCTTGCCGAGTTGGGTGTTCGAGTAGGTGCAGGTGATCGTCTCACCCGGGTCGAGGTCGATGGAGCCGATGAGGCCCTGGACGCTCGAACCGTTGTCCGCACCGCCCGGGCGGCTCTCGACGCAGGCCTGGAGCTCTCCGACGTGGGAGCTCGTGAGCACCTCGGTCACGGTGTAGCTGCCCGCGACGACGTTCGAGTACTCCACCTGCCCCGTGCCGTTCTCGGTCTCGATCTCGAAGTCGGAGGTACCGGGCCAGTTCCCCGTGAAGTCGAAGGTGCCGTCGGCTCCGTCGATGTTCTTCACGATGATGATCTTGCCCTTGGCGGTGTTCGTGATGGTGCACTCGAACACGTCGCCCGGCTCGACGGTGAAGCCCGACTCGTCGATGCCCTCTGCGGTGTCATCGCCGGCGTGCGTCACCTCGCAGACGAGGGCGCCGACCACCCAGTCATCTCCGGGAGCCTTCTCGGCGATCGAGTATTCCGTGCCGGGCACGAGGTCCGCGAAGGTCGTGGCGCCGGTTCCGCCGCCGACGTCGGTCACGACGGTCTGCTCGACCGTGTCACCGCTGGGGTCGATCGGCGTGAGCACGAACGTGAAGGAGCCTCCGGCACCCACCGACGTCTTCGTGACCTTCGCCGATGCGGGGACCGCCTCGTTGCGCACCGTGCATTCGAGCTCGAACCCGGGCGTCACGAGGAACTGATCGCCGTCCTTCTGCGGGTTCGAGTCGGGGCCGCAGTCCACGACGCCGCCGGTCCAGCCGTCTGGGAGTTCTTCGGTGATGGTGTACTCCGTGCCGACGTCGAGGTTCGTCCACGTGACGGTGTCGGTCGTATTGCCGGTTCCGCTGACCGCCTGGGTCGCGCTCGGCAGCACGCCGGTCGACGGGTCGATCGTGAGGTCGAACGACCACTCCGTGTCGTCCGAGACTCCGGAGACCGTCTTCTCGACGCTCACCTCGCCGGGCTCGGCGTCGTTGGTCACCTCGCAGACGAGCGCGAGGCCGGGGGTCACGGTGAACTGGAAGCCCGCGGCATTCGGGTCCTTGTCGGTGATGCCGGTGCAGGTGATGTCGCCTTCATCCCAACCCTCGAGGTTTCCCTCGGTGAGCGTGTACGTGACGCCCACGTCGAGGTCGGTCCACCCGACCTTCGGCACGACGTTGGTCGCGTCGCGGGTGCCCGGCTGGCCCGGGACCTCGGGGCTGATCGAGATGGGGAACGACCACGCGTAGTCGTCAGGTACGCCGGTGACCTTCTTCTCGACGGTCACGCCGCCCTTCGTCGCGGTGTTGAGCACGGTGCACTCGACGGTCTCTCCCGGCGAGAGCGTGATCGCGATCGGCGAGTCCGTCGTCGGATTCTCGCCCGTGCAGGTCATGCTCGTGACATCCCAGCCGGCCTTCGCGAGCTCGGCCAGGGCGTACGCGCCGGGAACGATGTTGTTGAAGGCCTTCGACCCGCCGTCCTGCAACGAGAAGCCGGTCTGACCGGTCAGCGTGAAGTCGAACGACTCTGCCGACCCGTCGGGGTTCGTCTGCTTCGTGACGACGATGTTGCCGCGCTGCGTGTTCGTGTAGGTGCACGTCACGAGCTCGCCCGGCTGCACGTTGATCACGGACTTGCCGTTGGCGACGGTCGCGACCGAGTCGCCGGTGACGTCTTCGACGCACGAGAGGTTCGTGAGGTCGTAGAGCGGAGCCGGCGAGGTCTCGGTCACCGTGTACGCGCCGGGGGCGACGCTGCTGAAGAGCTTCTCGCCCGTGCCGCCCACCGTCGTGAGATCGAAGTCCGACAGGCCGGTGCCGGTCGTCGTGAACTCGAACGTGCCGTTGGCGCCGGCGACGTTCTTGATGATCTTGATCTGGCCGTCCTGGCGGTTGGTGTAGGTGCACTCGAGCACCTGACCGGCGACCGTCGTGACCGTCGCCGTGCCGTTCGGCAGGCTCGTGACCTCGCCGTCACCGGTGCACTCGATGCCCGTCAGCTTCCATGCCGGAAGTCCGGGCTCGGGCAGTTCGGTGATCGTCACTGGCGTGCCCGGCGTGTAGTAGAAGACCTGCGAGCTCGAGTTGCCGGCGACCTGCACGTTGCCCTGCTGGCCGGTCACGGTGTAGTCGAACGTCGCCGCATCGCCCTGCGCGACCTTGGTGATCTTGACTCCGGAGGTGACGTTCGTGATCGTGCAGGTGGTCGTGGCCCCGACGTAGAGCTTGAACGAGCCGTTCGTCGTGGTCTCGGTCTGCTGGGTCGTCGGGTTCACCACCGTGCAGGAGTATCCCTGCAGCGCCCACGGTGCCGGTGGCGCGCTCTCGGAGATCTGGTAGTCGTTGCCCGCGAAGACGTTGCTCCACGTGTGGGTGTCGTCGAGGCCGATGGTGGAGCCGAGTCCGTTGTTGCCTCCCACGGTGTCGGTCGTGCCACCGGGACTCACGGCGAGCGTGCCGTCATGCACCTGGCCCGCGCCCGTGCGCGTGACGGCGTAGTTGAATGCGGCGTCGGGAGCACCGGCCGGGCTGCCGGCCTTCTTCACCACGAGGCCGCCGCAGTTGGATACCGAGAGGGGCGACGGATCGCGCACGATGTCCTCGGTCGATGCCTGCTGGTTGTTGCCGGTACGGGTGATGAAGCCGTCGACGGTGAAGGTGCGGCAGGTTCCGGTGCCGAGCACGCCCGCGGCGGTCAGGTCGACCGCGAGTTCACCGAACGTGGCGTCGTTGCCCGTCGAGGGCGTGTCGGTGTTCTTGCCGACCTGCGCCTGCCACGGGAAGGAGGCGCCGATGGGCTCCCAGCTGTTGCCGTCCCAGTCGAGGATGCGAACGTTCGTCGTCGGGCCGCTCGACTGGTAGTCGAACTCGACGAGGTAGTCGTCGTCGAAGGTGCTCGGGTCGGGCCCGGCCAGAACCTGGTAGGTGGTCATGTCGCCGAGACCCTGCAGGCGTGTCCAGTACTGGTAGAGGATGTAGTGCGGCACTCCGCCGACGTCGACGATCTCGTATGCGCTGGCCGTGGAGCAGCCGTCGCCCTTCGCATTCGGCTCGGGGCTGGCGTTCGGCGTCCAGGGATTGTCGTCGATCTTGTCGCCGCCCGCGAAGACGGTGTTGTCGACGCCGCCCGTGCAGTCCGCCGCGCTCGCGCCGCTGTCGTAGGCGAACGAGGCGTCGATGATGCCTGAGGACTGGTGACCGGAGGCCGTGATGTACGGCGCCGTGGTGGGCGTGCCGTCGAGCACCGTGTCCCAATCGACCCCCGTGCTCGCCGGCTTGTTCCCGTCGATCTCGAACGAGGTCGTGATCGGCCCGAGCGTCGCGGCCCGGGCCGACTCGGCCGGCGCGACCGCCATCACGACGGCACCTCCCGATGCGACGAGCGCCGTCGCCACCACGAAGGACAGCAGCCTCCGCCTGGCTCGACTCGCCTGCAGTCGGAGGGACCGTGCGCCGAGGCGCTCGGTCGCCGAGGTAATGGAACGGGTACGCAGACGTCGCTGGGCGCTCATCATCAGCCTTCGGGTTGCGGACGCGATGTCACCACCGCTTCCGGCTGTGTTCCGACCCGGGCGACCGGGCCACGGAGAACGCGGGTACGAACTCCAAGAATCCACGGGTAAGGAGGACTCGTTCGCCAGTCTCGCACCGCGCCGGTTCGCGAGGAACCCTCGCGATGACACCAAAACAGGGGGTGAAACGGGAATTCGGGGTACAGATCGGGCCGTGCTCAGCAGCGAGACGGCACGCGGATGTCGCGGCTCACGCGAGCCGCGACATCCGCGTGCCTGATCTCGTGCGCCTACACTCCCCCGGTGCGGCGCCTCCTGATCACGACGTATGCGACCGCCATGCCGCCCACCAGGAGCATGCCCGCGGCGATCCAGATGAACGGCGCCCCCGCGAAGCCGGTGCTCGCGATGGCCGCGCCGGGCTGCGGCACGTGCACGGTGACCGAGGAGTCGTCGCAGAGGATCTGCTCGGCGGGGTCGAGCGGGATCGCTCCGTCGGCCGCCGGAGCCGTCTGGTCGTCGGGCAGGTCGTTCCAGCAGATCTCACCGGTGTTGACGATGCTCGACGACGTCGACTTCGGATTCAGCGTGACCGACAGCACCACGTCGGGTGCATCCGGCCTCGTGCCGCCGATCTGACCGTTCAGGATGCAGTGCAGGGTGCCGCCGTAGCCGGCGGAATCCTCGCCCGTCACCTCGCAGTCGTCCCAGCGCGGGAACGCGGGGGCGGGCGGCGTGGTGATCGAGTTCACCTTCAGGTCGGCCGGAATCTCATCGAAGAGCTCCATGGCCTTCGTCGCCCCGAGGCCCGGGTTGGTGATCGACAGGGTGTAGTCGAACGTTCCACCGGGCATCACCGAGGTGACACTCGAGGTCTTCTCGATCAGCGGCCCGGCCTCACGGGTCACCGCACAGGCGGGTGTCGCCTGCGGGTAGACCGCGAGCACCGACTGGCTCGGGTTGATCTCGAACGTGATCGTCATCGGGTGGTCCTGGTCGGCGAACGCGTAGCTCGGCAGCGACGAGTCCTTCACCATGTTCTCCCACGAGTCCACGATGGTGCCCTCGCCGACGACGTCGCCGGGTTCGGCCAGGCGCCATCCTGGCCAGGCGATCGAGATGCCCTCGTCGTTCACCTCGCCGTACGGCCACAGCACGCGGCCGTTGCGCTCCTCCCACGGGATGATCGTCACGACCGGCACCGCGTCGGGGTAGAACGCCGGGTCGGGCGTCCACGTGACGGTGATGTCGGAGGGGGTGACGGGACCGGCCGTCATGACGTTGTGGTACAGCCACGGCACATCGTTGATGCACTGCACGTACGCGTTCGCCTGCATGGCCTTGGTCGGCACCGTGGTGTCGTCGCAGTCGTTGTCGGGGTTCAGGTCGTTGGTGGGCAACGACGGGACGTCGACCACGGCGAGCGCGGCGGTCACGTCGTCGTCCGGCGACTCCGGCACGACGATCTCGACGCACGCCTCGTTCATCACGGGCTCGGCCGGGATCGGCTCGGGCGGCACCTCGGGGTTCTCGGGCAGCGGCACGACCGGCTCGCCGAGGAACCTGACCTGGAACCGGAACTCGGTCACCGAGTCGGCGGCGTAGACGCCGTCGTACACCGCGGTGAACTGGTTACCCGTGAACGACGCATCCCAGTTGGGATCGGCCGGGGTGATCTCGATCGCGCTGAGCACCTCGAGCGTGTCGGGCAGGGTGTCGGTCACCATGGCACCGGGAACGTCGGGTCCGTGGTTCGTCACCGTGAGGGTGAACCAGAAGTCCGAGTCCGCCGGGTCGCCGTCGGGATCGAAGTCGTCGATCGCCTCGACGCCCTCGCTCAGCTCGTAGTCCTTCACGATGCCGAGGTCGGCCGGGTTCGCGGTGTTCTCGATGCTGCAGGTGACGTCGCCGCCTGCCGGCACGTAGACCTCGAACTCGGGGTCGACCTCCAGCTTCTCGACCTCCGGATCCTCGTCGTCGCACACCCACTCGCCGGGCACATAGGTGCCGTCGACGATGAGCGGGTTGTCGGAGTCGGGGTTCGGCTGCTCACTCAGGTCGTACCAGCCCTCGGGAACGAGGTAGGTCCTGCCCGGGTCGGACATGCCGGGGTCCTCGACGGTCACCGGCCCCTCGGCCTTCAGCAGCCAGTCGCTCGGCAGCGCGAGCGGGAGGTCGGGATCGATGACCTCGTTGATGTCCTCGATCGCCTGGTTGTCGACCTCCTTGATGAGCGTCAGGCGCCCGGGGGCGTCGCAGTCCTCGTCCTCGCGGACGCCGGTGCCGATCGTGACGATGCCGGTGTTCGAGAATCCGCCGCCCTCTTCGCCGTCGCACCCGTATTCGGGCAAGCCATCGTCGTCGATCGTCGCGGTGATCCGCACGTACCAGCTGTCGGTGACGCCGACGGCGAGCGGATGGTCCTCGCCGAGCAGGTACTCGCCGACCGGAGCGAACGGGCCGGTGAGCGGATGCCCCGGGAGGGTCCGGTCCTCGCCGGGCTCCCAGTACTCGATCGCCGAGATCGTCATGCCGTCACCGAACTCCGTCGCATCCGACAGCGTGTACTCGGTGTCGACGTCGCCGGTGTTCTCGACGTCGAGCGTGTAGCCGATGCTCCACTCGCCGGTCACGACATCGAGGGTCGTCTCGTCGACGTTCTTGTCGATCGTCACGTCTGGCGTCGGGTTCTCGGTGACGCAGTCGTCGACGAGCACCGCCTGCGCTGCGGCGAGCGTGACGATGTCGGGGCATCGACCGTTGTCACTCGGGGTGACGACGTTCCTCAGCTCCCGGTCGAACGCGTCGTCGTGCACCTCGACGTCGAACGAGATGCTCGTCTCCGCTCCCGGCGCGAGGGTCGGGATCGACCACGTCAGTTCGTCGCCGGCCAGGCTGAGCGGCGGCGCGACGACGGTCAGCAGGTCGGCGTCGTCGAGCACGTCGCCGAGGTCGTCGACGAGGGTGGCGCCGGTCACCGGCACGAACCCGTCGTTCTTCGCGTGCAGCGTGTACGTGACGACCTGACCGGGCTCGACGGTGCTGCCGTCGGCCGGGGAGACCGTCTTCCAGGCGAGCCATCGCGGCGCGAAGGTGTTCAGCACCCAGCAGTGGGTCGTCGACTCCTTCGCGACGCTGGCCGTGAACGTTCGGGCGGCCGGGTCGAACGGCACGGCGACCGCGTCGTTCATGTCGGGTGTCGTTCCGCACTTGGCACCCGTCAGCAGACTCCCGTTGTTCGGCGTCTCGGTGAAGGTGACCTGGCGGGCGGGCGGGTCGGGCACGACCTCGAAGCCCGTCACCGCGAAGGGATCGGTCTGGCTGGACGCTTCGGTCGTGTCGGAGGTCGGGGCGACATCGGAGGTCGCCGTCGAGAACTCCCAGCCAACGCCGCCGGGCGTGCCCGGGAAGGCCACGCCGACCTGCTTGTGGATGATCACGTTGCCCGCGCAGAGCGCCTTCGCGACGAGCTGCAGGTCTTCGGCGAGGCTCGCGTAGTTGTCGGACGTCATGTAGTCGGCCGTCGAGATGTTCGAGCCGGTGAACAGTTCGGTGCCCGAGATCGCCTCGATCGGGCCGACGGAGACGTTCGGGCCGACCGCCACGACGAAGACGTGCGAGGGGTTCGCCTTGATCGAGTTGGCCTCGAGGATCGCGGGGTTCACCGCCTCGGGCGAGCCGTCGGGGAACTCACCGCCCTCGTCGGGGTCGACCGTGTTCGGGTTGCCGTCGGTGATCACGATGGTCAGTTCGACGGGCTGTTCGCTGAACCCGCCGAACGAGTCGTGGCCGACTTCGAGTCCGCGCTTCCAGTTCGTCCAGCCTTCAGAGGCGAGGCCGCCGTAGGAGCCCTGGATCGTCGCGAGGTTGGCACTCGTGAGCGCCATGGCAGGCTGCAGGAGCGCGGCATCCTGGTCGAACGAGGTCACGGAGACCTCGGAACCGGTGTCCTTCAGCGCGTCGGTGAATGCGTCGGCGGCGTCCTTCAAGTCCGCGATGCCGTCGTCGCCGATCGATCCCGACTTGTCGAGCACGAGCGCGAAGTCGAGCCCGCAACTGTTCGGGAGATCGGGGTTGGTGGCCGGCGCCGGGTCGGCGGCGGCGGCGAAGCTGCGAAGGCCCGCCTGCTGCTCCGCGAGACACGCGTCACGCGCGCTGCGGTCGTCGTTGCCGATCGGGATCGCCATGCAGTCGACGGGCGCGGGCGCCTCGGCCTGCTGCGCGGCGGCATCGTCGGCCGGCGGCGCGTCCTCGGCCGGAGGCGCTGCCTCCTCGGCGGGCGGCGCTTCCTCCTCGGCCGGCGGCGCCGGCTCCTCGACCGGAGGGTCGACCGCTTCAGCCGGTGGCGTCTCCTCTGCGGGCGGATCCTCCGCCTCCGCCTCCACGGGCTGCTCCTCCGAGGTCGGGGCGGCCTCGTCAGCGGCGGCGGGCGGCGGCGCGAGCTCGTCGGCGGCGGCGAGCGTCGGGCCTCCGAAGAGGATCAGCGCACCGACGGTGACCGCGGCGAGCAGTGCTCGGATCGGAGACGACGGCGGCGACGTCGATTCGTCGGAACGGGCGGCGGATCGGTTGCGCAGTGTGCGATGCATGACGAACTCCACGTTCGGGGTGCTGGTAGGCCGGCTCGGGCGGATCTCGGGTCAGCGGCACCAGTCTGCTCGCACGTCTCCGCACTATTCAAGGATTTCTCATGTCTTGGTGTCCCCCAGAACGTGGGGTACGCCAGTCAACCTCTTCGAGGGCGATCACCCCGTCGATGCCAGGTAATCAGCGGCGAACAGCCGTGATTCGGGGCAGGTCGAAGACCGTGCAACCGCCGCCGCAGCTCAGGCCGTGTACCCCGAACAGACGGATGCCGCGACTCTCGCGAGTCGCGGCATCCGCTGCAGTCCGACCTCGGCGAGGTCGACGACGGCCTCAGGCGAGGAGCCGCCGCCGGGCACCGAATCCGAGTGCCGCGCCGCCGGCCAGCAGGAGCAGCGCACCTGCGGGCAGCATGGCGAGGGCGTCACTGCCCGACTCGGCGAGCGCGGTCGGAGTCTTGCCCGCCGGCGTGCTGCCGGGCGGGTTCTGCGGCGGTGCCGCGTTGCAGTTCGGCGTCGGCGGCGGGTAGACCGCGATCGCGTCGTTCGACGGGTTGATGCGGATCTCGACCACGGCCTCGCTGCGGAGTTCGTAGAACGGCGCGCTCGGGTCGAGCACCCAGGTGCCGTCGGGCTGCAGCGTCCATCCGGGCCAGTCGGTCGGGTTGCCCTCGGCGTCGACCTCGGCGCCGGGCCAGAGCTGCTGACCCGAGATGGTGTCGCCGCTCACCCACCCTGCCGGGTACGGGATCGCGTCGACCTGGGAGGCGCCGTCCGCCAAGAGGGCGGCGACGTCGTCGGCGGCGATCGACGGGTCACGGTCGGCGAATGCCGCCGGGGTCCACCAGATCAGCGAGATCGGGTTGTCGCCGGTGTCCTCGACGCCGTACGGGGTGATCGCGTACATGAACCACGGGGTGTCGTTCACGCACTGCGCCATGCCGTCCAGGCCGATCGACTTCACGGGGTGGTCGACGACGCACGAGCCGTTGTCGTCCTCGACGGTCGGGCACTCGCCGCCCTCGGACGGCTCGACCACGTTGTGCAGCAGCTCGCCGACGACGTCCTCACCGACCAGCACGGTGTACCAGGTCTGGGCGGACTCGCCGGGTTCGAGCGTCGGCACGGACCAGGTGAGCGTGTTCCCGTCCTGGACGAGGCCCGGACCGAGCTCGAGAAGGGTCGCGTTGTCGAGCACGTCGGTGATGTCGTCGAACGCCTCCGCACCCTCGACCGCCACCTCGGAGGTGTTCGCCGCGTCGAGGAAGTACGTGATCACGTCGCCCGCCTCGACCACGTCACCATCGGCCGGGTCGGAGCTCTTCACGAGCTCCCATCCGGGCTCCGGCGGGGGCGGGCAGATACCCAGCTCGACGGTGGCGGTGCGGTCCGTCGACGGATCGGCTCCGACGCGGTGCAGCACGACGTCATAGGTTCCCGGCGGCAGCGGCTCGAAGTCGCCCTCGAACGCTCCGGTCGCGGCCTCGAAGCTCAGCTCGGCGACGACCTCGTCGGTGCCGGCCACGTAGACCGTCAGCTCGTAGTCGAAGCTGATCACGACGTCGGAGGCGATGACGTGGAGAATGCGTGTCGCGGTTCCATCCGGCGGGCACGGCACCACCGAGAGCTGCATCGCAGGCTGCGGGATGGCGCAGTCGTTGTCCAAGAGATCGATGAGGTCGACGTTGAGCCCGTCGAAGTGCCCGGGATCGCCGTCCTTGTCGAAGTAGTCGAACTCAGGGATGATGTCGCGGTGGTCCTGGTGCTCGGCGTGGGCATGCCCATCCGAGAACGGGTCCGAAGGGTCACCGGTCGGGTCGATGATCGACCGCACACTCGGGCTGATGAACACGTACGGGTTCGATTCGCTCGAGGTCGCGTGGCAGATGTCGACGTGGTCGTTCCATTCGGGGATCGTCACCGGCGGACCACCCGCGTCGGCCGCGACGAGGCGAGCCTCGGCGGGCGCCTCCGCCGCAGGCTCGCCGGTCTCCGCCGGCACGGCCTCGGACTCGGGTGCCGCGGGGGCCGGCTCGGCCACGGGTGCCGGCTCGGGCTCGGTGACGGGTTCGACCGCAGGCGCGGGCTCGGCCGGCTCCGCTTCGGGGGCGGGTTCGGCCGCAGGAGCGGGCTCGGCCGGCTCCGCAGCGGGTTCGCTCTCAGGAGCGGCGACCGATGCCTCGGCGACGGGCGCCGGTGCGACGGCGTCGTCTGCCGTCGCCATGGCGGGCACGCCGAGGAGCACGAGCCCGGTGACGGCGATCGCCGAGATGCCGATCCGCAGGCCCCTTCCCGTTCCGGGCGGCTCGGCGGCATGCATCGATCGACGGGCTGCGCGAGCGTGCTCGCGCGCGGGAGCGCGGTTCGGGAACATGGCGGACTCCAGACTTGACTGCGGTAGCGCTGTCTCGGGTAATTGGGTCAGCGGATTCAGTCTCCGCTCACCATTCAGCAAACACAAGGATTCCTCATGAAATGTCCCCCGAACGGGTGCGTCACGTCCGCCCCTGCATCGATCGCCGCCGGCGCCGCCTCCGCCGTTCCCGCCTGCCGCCGTCGCTAGGGTTGGAGCGTGAGCGAGCGCGGGTCGAGTACCCCACACCACCAGGAGGAGACGTTCGACGAACGCGCCGGTCGAGATCCGCTCGGGCTCGACGATCACTCCCCGTCGGCGAGGGAACGCTTCGACGCGATGAGCCAGCCGATCCGGGACCGCTTCGAGCAACCGATCAGCAAGGTCAGCACCCTCACGCAGCAGACGCTCGCCCTCTTCCCGGTGCGCGTCTGGCGGCACTTCCTCGACCGCAACGGCTTCATCCTCTCCTCCGGCATGAGCTACCAGGCGCTCTTCGCGATCTTCGCCGCCGTCTACGTCGCCTTCGCGGTCTTCGGCATCTGGCTCACGAGCAATGACGCGACCCTCACGGCCTTCGTGGCCCTGCTCAACACGTATGCGCCGGGCCTGATCGGCGACGAGGGCATCATCCCGACGGAGGAGCTCACGCAGATCGCGTCGTCCAGCACGAGCCTCTTCGGCTGGACCGGCGCCGTGGCGCTGGCGGGGTTCATCTGGACGGCGATCGGATGGATCACCTACTCGCGCATGGCGGTGCGCAGCATCTTCGGCCTGCCGAAGGACCGTCGCGCCTACGTCTTCCTCAAGGCGCGCGATTTCGTCGCCGGGTTCGGCTTCGGCGCGATCCTCCTGCTCGCGACCGTGCTCTCCGTCGCGACCACCTCGTTCCTCGGCTGGCTCGTGCAATTCCTGGGGCTCTCTGACGACTCCGGCTGGTACGGCTTCCTCGTGCAGGGCGGGTCGCTCCTCGTCGTCTTCGTGATCGACACCCTCGCCCTCGCCGTGATGTTCCGCTTCCTGTCGGGAGCCGCGATGCCGTGGCACCGCATGTGGGTCGGCTCCCTGCTCGGCTCCGCCGCGATCTCGGTGCTGCAGGTGATCGGCGGCGCCCTGCTCTCGCGTTCCAGCACGAACCCGCTGCTCGCGACCTTCACCGTGTTCATCGGTCTGCTGCTGTGGTTCCGGCTCACGAGCATCGTCATCCTCGTCGCCGCGAGCTGGATCGCCGTCGAGGCATCCGATGCCCATGAGACGCTCCGCATGGTGACCCCCGAACAGCTCGCCGCCGAGGCGCGCGAGCGGGAGCAGCGCGCGCTCGTGACCGCCGCGCAGGTGCGGGTGCGCGAGGCGAGGCGCGAGCTCGACACCGCGAGCTGGTTCGGCCGGATTCCCGCCAAGCGGCGCCTCGCCAAGGCCGAACTGGAACTGACCGACCTCGAGGCCGCGCTGGCGCCGACCGCACGGCGAGGCCACGTCTGAGGGCTCCCGTAGGATCGATCCATGCCCTCTGCGAAGCCCCTCCGTCTGGCCAGCGTCAACGTCAACGGAGTGCGCGCGGCATTCCGCAAGGGCATGGGTGAGTGGCTCGCAGCGCGCGACGTCGACATCCTCGCCATGCAAGAGGTGCGCGCCTCCACCGAAGACCTGCAGGGCCTCCTCGGCGACGAGTGGGACATCCTGCACGACCCCGCCACCGCCAAGGGTCGCGCGGGAGTCGCGATCGCGAGCCGCAACCGCGCGAGCATCCACCGCGTCGAGCTCGGCGCGGCCGACTTCGACAGCGCCGGCCGCTGGCTCGAGGCCGACTACGAGGTCGGCGACCGCATCGTCACCGTCGTCTCGGCGTACGTGCACTCCGGCGTGGTCGACACCCCGAAGCAGGTCGAGAAGTACAAGTTCCTCGACGCCATGGTCGAGCGGATGCCGCGGCTCGCCGAGCACTCCGAGCTCGCCGTGATCGTGGGCGACCTGAACGTCGGCCACCGCACGCTCGACATCAAGAACTGGAAGGGCAACGTGAAGCGCGCCGGCTTCCTGCCCGAGGAACGCGCCTACTTCGACCGATTCGTCGGCGCGGAGGGCGATGACGACTACAACGCGGGCGCCGGGCTCGGCTGGATCGACCTCGGCCGCCGCTTCGCCGGCGAGGTCGACGGGCCCTACACGTGGTGGTCGCAGCGCGGCAAGGCGTTCGACACCGACACCGGCTGGCGCATCGACTACCAGCTCACTACCCCCGCGCTCGCCGACGCCGCGGTCGCCTACGCCATCGATCGCGCCGACTCCTGGGACACGCGATGGTCCGACCACGCTCCCGTGGTCGTCGACTACGCCATCTGACCTGCCGCTCCGCGGCCGCACACTTCGAAGGAACTCCCCATGACGCAGAAGCCCCGCCTCTACTCGGGCATGCAGCCCTCCGCAGACTCGCTCCACGCCGGCAACTACATCGGCGCGCTCCTGCAGTGGAAGGAGCTGCAGTCGACGCACGACGCCTTCTTCTCGGTCGTCGACATGCACGCCATCACCGTGGCGCAAGACCCCGCCGAGCTCCGCGAGAAGACCCGCCGCACGGCAGCGCAGTACATCGCGGCCGGCATCGACCCGTCGAACTCGACGCTGTACGTGCAGTCGCACGTGCCGGCGCACGCCGAGCTCGCGTGGGTGCTCAACACGATCACAGGTTTCGGCGAGGCCGGGCGCATGACGCAGTTCAAGGACAAGTCGCAGAAGCAGGGCGCCGACGCCACGAGCGTCGGCCTCTTCGCCTATCCCGTGCTCATGGCGGCCGACATCCTGCTCTACCAGACCGAGATCGTGCCGGTCGGCGACGACCAGAAGCAGCACGTCGAACTCACGCGCGATCTCGCCGCGAGGTTCAACGCCCGCTTCGGCGCCGACACCTTCGTGCTGCCCGAGCCGGTCATCCAGCGCGAGACCGCCCGCATCTACGACCTGCAGAACCCGACGTCGAAGATGTCGAAGTCGGGCGACACGCCGGCCGGCATCCTGTGGCTGCTCGACGAGCCCTCGGTCACCGCGAAGAAGATCATGCGCGCCGTGACCGACACCGACGGCGAGGTGCGCTTCGACCGCGAGCACAAGCCGGGCGTCTCGAACCTGCTCACGATCTTCTCCGTGCTGTCAGGCCGCACCATCGCCGACATCGAACAGGAGTTCGCGGGCCGCGGCTACGGGGACTTCAAGAAGGCGCTCGCCGAGGTCGTCGTGAGCGTGTTCGAGCCGATCCGTGCACGAACGCTCGAACTGCTCGACGACCCGGCCGAGCTCGACCGCCTGCTCGCCATCAACGCCGACCGGGCGAGCACGGTCGCCGAGGCCACCCTCGCGACGGTCTACGACCGCATCGGCTTCCTCCGGCGCGCGCGCTGACCATGCAGCCCGTCGTGCTCCGCACCGAACGGCTCGTGCTCGACCTCCCCGTCGAGGCCGACACCGAACTCGTGGCGCGGTACTGTGCCGACCCGCTGTTCCTCAAGTACCTCACGACGCCCTGGCCCTACACCGTCGACCACGCACGAGCATTCCTCACGGAGTATGTACCGGTCGCGTGGCGCTCCGGCGACGAGTTGACCTGGGCGATCCGACGCGCCGACGACGCGCCGCTGCTCGGCGTCGTCGGACTCCGTCGGGGCAACGAGATCGGGTTCTGGCTCGGTGCCGAGCACCGGGGCGACGCGCTCATGGCCGAAGCCGTGAGCGCGGTGTGCGAGTGGACGCTGGGCGGCGGCGTCCCCGGTGCCGAGTCGGTGCTCTGGCGTGCGAACGAAGGCAACCTGGCGTCCGCACATGTCGCGCGCGCCGCGGGATTCCGGCGAACCACCCCGCGCATCGCCACGGTGCCGGGCCGCGATGGGCGCATACTGGCCGCGTGGCACGCCGAGCGCCGCGCCGAGGTCGAATCCGACGCGTTCGCGAGTTGGGAGCCGATCCTCGGGGGTGCGGTGTGACCGCGTCTCCTCGCTCCGACTCCCCGGCTCCGGTCATCCTGTTCGACCTCGACGACACCCTCATGGCGCATCGCGCCGCAGTGCGCGCCGGCATCGCCCTGCACATGCGTGAGCTGGCATACGAGGGCGACGTCGCCGCGGCATCCGGCCTCTGGCACGACCTCGAAGAAGAGCACTACCACTCCTATCTCGCGGGCCGGCTGACCTTCGAGGGGCAGCGCAGAGCGCGCGCCCGCGACTTCGCGATCGCGCACGGCGACGAGCTCGACGAGCTCGCGGCCGGCGCTTGGTTCGACCGCTACTTCGAGCGGTACCGCGAGTCTTGGTCGCTGCACGACGACGCGCTGCCCGCGCTCGACGCACTCGTGCAGGTGCTGCCCGATGCGAGGTTCGGCATCATCACCAACGGCGAACTCGACTTCCAGCTCGCCAAGCTCGAGCGACTCGGCATCCGCGATCGCTTCGAGCACGTCATCGCCTCGGGCGACGTCGGCGTCACGAAGCCCGATGCCGAGATCTTCCGCATCGCCCTCGAGCGCTTCGCCACCGACGTCCCCGTGCATGCAGCGGCCTACATCGGCGACCGTCTCGAGACCGACGCGATCGGTGCGGCAGACGCCGGCCTCATCGGCGTCTGGCTGAACCGGAACGGCGGTTCGCAGATGCCGAGCACCGAGGCATCCGCCGTGCTCGAGATCACCTCGCTCGCCGAGCTGCCCGCCCTGCTCACGTCGCGCCTCGCCGGCTGACCGGTCCCGACTCCTGCATGGCAGCGGGTCCGATGGGAACGAGAAAGGGCCGGGCGCACCCCCATGCGCCCGGCCCTGCACGTCAACCGTACCTTCGGCCCGGTCGATCAGCTCGTCATCACGTCGCCGTGTGTCTGCGCGCTCCCGGCTCGCAGACGCACGGCCGACGATCAGACGACGTCTTCGTCGACCCAGTCGAGGGTCTTCGAGACGGCCTTCTTCCAGTTGCGGTCGAGGCGCGCGCGCTCGGCCTCGTCCATCGACGGGGTCCAGCGCTTGTCCTCCTGCCAGTTCGCCCGCAGCTCGTCGAGGCTCGACCAGAAGCCCACTGCGAGGCCGGCCGCGTAGGCCGCGCCGAGCGCCGTGGTCTCAGCGACCACCGGGCGCACGACGGGCACGCCGAGGATGTCGGCCTGGAACTGCAGCAGCGTGTCGTTCGCGGTGGCGCCGCCATCGACGCGGAGCTCGGTGAGGTCCACCCCGGCGTCGGCGTTCACGGCCTCGATGACGTCGCGCGTCTGGAACGCGATGGCCTCGAGCGCGGCGCGGGCGATGTGGCCCTTGTTCACGTAGCGGGTGAGGCCGACGAGCGCGCCGCGGGCGTCGGGGCGCCAGTACGGCGCGAACAGGCCCGAGAACGCGGGCACGAAGTACGCGCCGCCGTTGTCCTCGACGGACTTCGCGAGTTCTTCGACCTCGGCGGCCGAGGAGATCAGGCCGAGATTGTCGCGGAGCCACTGGATGAGCGAACCCGTGACCGCGATCGATCCCTCGAGCGCATAGTGCACGGGCTGGTCGCCGAGCTTGAAGCCGACGGTCGTGAGCAGGCCGTTCTTCGAGTGGACGATCTCCTCGCCCGTGTTGAAGATCAGGAAGTTGCCCGTGCCGTACGTGTTCTTCGCCTCGCCGGTCTCGAACGCGGCCTGGCCGAACGTCGCGGCCTGCTGATCGCCGAGGATGCCCGAGATGGGCGTCTCGCGAAGCAGCGAGTGCTCGTTCGCCATGCCGTAGACCTCGGACGAGCTCTTGATCTCGGGCAGCATCGACTTCGGCACCCCGAAGGCGGCGAGGATCTCGTCGTCCCAGGCGAGGGTCTCGAGGTCCATGAACATCGTGCGCGAGGCGTTCGTGACGTCGGTCGCGTGCACGCCGCCGTCGACGCCGCCGGTGAGGTTCCAGAGCACCCAGGTGTCGGTCGTGCCGAACAGCAGGTCGCCGGCCTCGGCCTTCTCACGCGCGCCGGGCACGTTCTCGAGGATCCAGACGATCTTCGTGCCCGAGAAGTACGTCGCCAGCGGCAGGCCGACCTTCTCCTTGAACCGCTCCACGCCGCCGTCGGCCGCGAGACGGTCGACGATCGGTTGCGTGCGCGTGTCCTGCCACACGATCGCGTTGTACACCGGCTCACCGGTGTTCTTGTCCCACACGACCGCGGTCTCGCGCTGGTTCGTGATGCCCACCGCGGCGATGTCGTGACGAGTGAGGTTGACCTTGCCGAGGGCCTGGCCGATCACCTCGCCCGTGTTGCGCCAGATCTCGGCCGGGTCGTGCTCGACCCAGCCCGCCTTGGGGAAGATCTGCTCGTGCTCGAGCTGCCCGGTCGAGACGATCGAACCGGTCTTGTCGAAGATGATCGCGCGCGACGAGGTCGTGCCCTGGTCGATCGCGAGGATGTAGTCGGCCATCTGAGAACTCCGTTGCTGTCAGTGAAACGAATGGATGAGGTGGAGGTGAGGGTCAGCCGAGCAGCGGGAGCAGCGGGATCGCCGCCAGGCCTGCCGCGACGCCGCCGAGGAGCGGGCCCACGACGGGCACCCACGAGTACGACCAGTCGCTGCCACCCTTGCCCTTGATGGGCAGCAGGGCGTGCGCGATGCGCGGGCCGAGGTCACGGGCCGGGTTGATCGCGTAGCCGGTCGGGCCGCCGAGCGAGGCGCCGATGCCGATCACGAGGAGCGCCACGGGGAGGGCGCCGAGTGCTGCCATGCCGCCGTCGCCCTGACGTCCGCCGCCGAAGCCGATGACCACGAACACCAGCACGAAGGTGCCGATGAACTCGGTGACGAGGTTCCAGCCGTAGGAGCGGATCGCGGGGCCGGTCGAGAAGACGCCGAGCTTGGCGCCGGCGTCGGGCTCGGCGTCGAAGTGCTGCTTGTAGGCGAGCCAGCAGACGATCGCGCCGAGGAAGGCGCCGATCAGCTGCGCGGCGATGTAGGTGAGCACCGAGACGATGCCGACCGGCACGAGGGTGCCGAACGCCGCGTTGCCGAACTCCGTCGCACCGTTGGCCACCAGGCCGACCGTGACCGCGGGGTTCAGCTGCGCGCCCGAGGCGTACGACACGATGACGCCGGCGAAGACCGCGAGGCCCCAGCCGAAGTTGATCATGAGCGTGCCGCCGCCGAAGCCCTTCGTCTTCGCCAGGATGACGTTCGCGACGACGCCGCAGCCGAGGAGCACGAGCATCGCCGTGCCGACGAGCTCGCTGAGGAACACGATTCCGAGATTGTCCACGTTGACCTTCTTTCTTGAGGTGTGGTGCCGGCCGCCATGTCGACCGTCGACCGGGAGGCTCCGTCGAAGCTATCGGGCGTTCCAGCCCGAATCGTGCGGATTCCGGTGCACATCCGTGCAGATTGTGCGCGGCGTCCTGTGCGGGTTGAGCCTGTCGAAACCTCCGAGGAGACAGCGACGAACTGGGTTTCGACAGGCTCAACCCGCAACAGGTCAGACGAGCGTGGCGGATGCCTCGAGCTCGACGCCGTGGCGCTCGGCGAGCAGCTCCCTCGTGGTCGCCATCTCGACGGCGCGACGCTCGAAGTCCCAGCCCAGCTCGGCGCCCACGATCTCGGCGAGCTCGTCGAGGAGGGGGGCGGTGAGCGCGCCCGTGAAGGCGATGCTGGTGCGGCGCAGCACCACGTCGGAGAGATGCACGACCCGCTCGGTGCGAGCGAGCCAGGCGATCTCGCGCCGGCTGTAGCCGGTGTGGTGGGCGAGCGGTTCGTCTCGCTCCCCCTCGGTCGAGGCGATGAACGCCTCGGCGCGGGTGCCGTAGCGCTCGAGCAGCTCCTCGGCGCGGAGCCGCCCGACCTCGTCGCCGTGCGTGACGGTCCAGACGCGTCGTGCGTCGTCGGTGGCCGGGTAACCGGCGCCACCGCCGATCGCGAGGCCGGCCGTCGACCGGGTGCGCTCGCGGCCGAGGAGCGCCAGCACCTCGTCGGAGAGGTGCTCGGCGAGGGCGCGGAACGTGGTCCACTTGCCGCCGACGAGGCTCAGGAGCGTCGCGCCCGGGCGCTCCGGGACATCCGCTCGCTCGATGCGGTAGTCGCGGGAGACGAAGCCCGGTGCCTCGTCGTCGTGCCGAGGCAGGGGGCGCACGCCCGAGAAGCGGTAGACGATCTGCGAGCGGTCGACGGGGACCGTTGGGAAAACGTGCGCGATGAGTTCGAAGAAGTAGTCGACCTCGGCCTCGGTGCACACGGCGGGCTCGCGCATGTCGTGCTCGAGGTCGGTCGTGCCGACCATGACCTTGCCCTTCAGCGGGTAGATCAGCACGATGCGACCGTCTTCGTGCTCGAAGAAGATCTCGCGGCCGCCGGTCGCGGCGAGGAGCTCGTCGTTGTCGAGCACGATGTGCGAGCCCTTGGTGCCGCCCATGAATGCGGTGGGGCGACCGAGCCCCTCGTTGGTGAGGTCGGTCCACGGTCCGGAGGTGTTCACGACGACGTCGGCGGCGACGTCGAACTCCGCGCCCGTGAGGGTGTCGCGCAGGCGCACACCCTCTGCGCCCATGCCGACGGCCTCGAGGTAGTTCGCGGCGCGGGCGTGCTCGCCGGCGGCGAGTCCGTCGAACAGCACGTCGAGCGCGAGCCGCTCGGGGTCGTGCATGCTCGCGTCGTAGTAGGTGGCCGTGTACTTGATGCCGGGGTTCAGTGCGGGCAGCTCGGCGAGCGAGCGCTTGCGGCCGTGGAAGCGGTGCCGCGGCACCGAACCGCCGTCGCGCGAGAACGCGTCGTAGATCGTGAGGCCGGTCTTGATGAGCGCCGCCCCGCGCTCGGTGGGCTTGCCCGACTTGTGGGTGAGGAAGCGCATGGGCGCCGACAGGATGCCCGAGAACGTCGAGAAGATCGGCACCGTCGTCTCGAGCGGCTTCACGTAGTGGGGGGCGATGCGGATGAGCGCGTTGCGCTCGGTCACCGACTCCTTCACGAGTCGGAACTCGCCGTTCTCGAGGTAGCGGATGCCGCCGTGGATCATGTGCGACGAGGCGGCGGATGCCCCGGAGACGAAGTCGCCCCGCTCGACGAGCATGACGTCGACACCCTGCAGGGCGAGGTCGCGGAACGTCGCGATGCCGTTGATGCCGGCGCCGATGACGAGCACGGAGCCCTGCGGCCGGGTTCGGATGGCCGCGACATCCGCTCGCTCGCCGCCGGAACCGGGGCGGGGCGTGGTGGGGATCGTCTGCTGCGGAGACATCGCTGTCCTCTCGGGTGTGGAACGGCGGCTTGCATGAGCATGCCTGGTGTGGATGAATACATCGTGAACACGGCGGAACGAACTTGCAAGCCGGGTGAACAAACGTGCAAGGATGGCCAGGATGAATGACCAGTCGACTCTTCCCGTCGAGGACGGCACCGAGGCGGTACCCGGCAAGACGCGCGACGCACTGCGCGCGGCCCACCTCTACTACATGCAGGACCTCACGATGGATGCCATCGCGCACGAGCTGCACACCTCGCGATCCTCGGTCTCGCGCCTGTTGAGCCATGCCAGGGCCAGTGGCCTCGTCGAGATCTCGATCCACTCCCCGCTCGACCTGCCGAGCCGCATCGAGCAGGAGATCCTCGAGCGCTTCGCGGTCGGCGCGCACGTGATTCCGGTGCCCGACCACGCGAGCGACGTCGACCGACTCGACCGCGTCGCCCTCTCGGCTGCACGAATTCTCGGTCGATTCGTCGATTCGAACCAGACGATCGGCATCGCATGGGGTTCGACGATGAGCGCGATGAGCCGGCACCTCGTGCCCAAGGCCACCCACAACACCGAGGTCGTGCAGCTGAACGGCGCCGGCAACGGCCGCACGACCGGCATCGTCTACGCGAGCGAGCTGCTGCGCCGGTTCGGCGACGCGTTCGGCGCCCGAGTGCAGCAGTTCCCCGTGCCCGCCTTCTTCGACGACCCCGAGACCCGACGCGCCTTCTGGCGCGAGCGCAGCACCCGCCGCCTCCTCGACCTGCAGGAGCGCATGGACGTCGCGCTCTTCGGCGTCGGCTCCCCCTTCGCCGAGGTTCCGAGCCACGTCTACCAGGGCGGCTACCTCGAGCGGGCCGACTACGAGGGTCTCTCCCGCGAGGGCGCCGTCGGCGACGTCGCCACGGTGTTCTACCGTGCCGACGGCTCGACCGACGGCATCTCGCTGAACGAGCGCGCCACCGGCCCCGACTTCTCGGTGCTGCGGCGCGCACCCCGCCGCATCTGCGTCGTCTCGGGCCGCGCGAAGCTCGCGAGCCTGCGCGGCGCCCTCGCCGCCGGACTCATCACCGACCTGATCGTCGACGAGGGCACGGCGCGAGCACTCGTCGAGTCACCGAGCGACCGTGAGTCGCCCGAAGATCGGGAATAGCGGCGCGACGCAGGCGTTGACCTAGAATCGAACACAGAAACGTGCTCCGGGGTCGGTGTAAGTCCGAACCGGCGGTGACAGTCCGCGAACTGCGAGCGCGAGGCCGAGAGGCCCCGCACCCGTGGTCGAACCGGTGGAACTCCGGTACCGACGGTGAAAGTCCGGATGGGAGGGGCACGTGTCGGCAGCGCTTTCGCGCCGCCGACGAAGGTCGTCGACGAGCGTCGGCGCCGCCCAGCACCCCGGAGCCCTGAGACAGGATCACGGATGAGTGCGGACGAGCAGCAGGCAGCGGATGCCGCGGCGATGCGCCGCGCGCTCGAGCTCGCCACCCGCGGCCCGGCACGGGGCGTGAACCCGCGCGTCGGTTGCGTCATCCTCTCCCCCGCCGGCGAGGTCCTCGCCGAGGGCTGGCACCGCGGCGCCGGCACCGCCCATGCCGAGGTCGACGCGCTCGCGAAGCTCGAACCCGGCGCCGCTCGCGGCGCGACCGCGGTCGTGACCCTCGAGCCGTGCAATCACACCGGGCACACCGGCCCATGCGCCGTCGCGCTCATCGAGGCGGGCATCGGCCGCGTCGTCTACGCCGTCGCCGACCCGGGCGACCACTCGTCGGGCGGCGCCGACCGACTGCGCGACGCCGGCGTCGAGGTCACCGCCGGCGTTCTCGCCGACGAGGTCGAGGCGATGCTCGACGACTGGCTCTTCGCCGCCCGCAACCGCCGGCCGCACGTCACCGTGAAGTGGGCGTCGAGCCTCGACGGACGCGCCGCCGCGGCCGACGGCACGAGCCAGTGGATCACCGGGGCCGAAGCCCGCGCAGACGTGCACCGCCGTCGCTCGGCCGCCGATGCCATCGCCGTCGGCACCGGCACCGTCTTCGCCGACGACCCGTCGCTCACCGCGCGAGCGCCGGGCGGCGAGTTCTTCGACGCCCAGCCCGTGCCCGTCGTGTTCGGTCGTCGCGAGACGCCTGCGGATGCTGCGATCACCCGCCACCCGCACGCACCCCTGTTCCTCTCGGGCACCGATCTGCACGCCGACCTCGCCGAGCTCGCGCGCCGCGGCATCCGCTCGCTCTTCATCGAAGGCGGCCCCACGCTCGCAAGCGCGTTCATCGCAGCCGGACTCGTCGACGAGCTCCTCGTGTACCTCGCGCCCGCCCTGCTCGGCGGCCCTCGACTCGCCCTCGGCGACCTCGGCGTTCCGACGATCGCCGCCGCGCGCCGCTTCGACTTCGCCGTCATCGAACGGCTCGGCGATGACGTGCTGCTCGTCGCCAGACCCAAGCCCACGGAAGGGAACTGACATGTTCACCGGAATCATCGAGGAACTCGGCACGATCGAGCGCATCGAGCGCACGGCCGACGCCGCGCGGCTCACGGTGCGCGGCCCGCTCGCCGTCGACGGCGTGCAGCACGGCGACTCGATCGCCGTGTCGGGCGTGTGCCTGACCGTCGTCGAGTTCGACGCCGAGCGCTTCACGGCCGACGTCATGGCGCAGACGCTCGCGATGTCGACGCTCGACGCCGCCCGCGAGGGGCTCGCCGTGAACCTCGAGCGTGCCGCCCGAGTGGGCGACCGCCTCGGCGGCCACATCGTGCAGGGGCACATCGACGGCACCGCCGAGGTGCTCGAGATCCGCCCGGGCGAGGCGTGGCGGGTCGTGCGATTCTCACTCGACCCCGAGCACGCGCCGCTCGTGGTCGACAAGGGCTCGATCGCGGTCGACGGAGTCTCGCTCACCGTCAGCGCCGTGGGCGACGAGCCGGGCGGCTCGTGGTTCGAGGTCTCCCTCATCCCCGAGACGCTCACCGCGACGACCCTCGGCGAGCGCCGGGCCGGCGACCGGGTGAACATCGAGACCGACATCGTCGCGAGGCAGGTGGCGCGCATGCTGCGCTTCGATCCCCGCTGGAGCGCCGAACCCGACGCGCGCACGAGCTCGGTCATCGGCTTCCAGGCCACGCCGTCCTCTGAACCGCAGCCGACGGCCGGAGGTGCCGCATGAGTCTCGCCACGATGCCCGAGGTGCTCGAGGCCCTCCGCGCCGGAAAGCCCGTGATCGTCGCCGACGACGAGGCCCGCGAGAACGAGGGCGACGCCATCATGGCCGCCGAGTTCGCGACGCAGGAGTGGATCGCCTGGATGGTGCGCCACACGAGCGGCTACCTCTGCGCTCCGATGCCCAACGAGCTGGCCGATCGTCTCGCCCTGCCGCTCATGACCGAGCGCAGTGAAGACGTGCGCGGCACGGCCTACACGATCTCGGTCGACGCCGCCGATCGCACGTCGACGGGCATCTCCGCCTCCGACCGCGCCCACACCCTGCGGGTGCTCGCCGATCGCACGGCGACCCCCGACCGGCTGGTCCGCCCCGGCCACGTCATCCCGCTGCGCGCGGTCGACGGCGGCGTGCGCGAGCGCGCCGGGCACACCGAGGCAGCCGTCGACCTCATGCGCCTCGCGGGTCTCGCACCCGTTGGGGTCATCGGCGAGATCATCGCCGACGACGGCGAGATGATGCGCCTGCCCGGGCTGATCGAGCTCGGCGAGCGCGAGGGCCTGCCCGTCACGACCGTCGCGGCGCTCATCGACTGGCTCGAGCAGCACCACGCCGGCCACGATCTCGCGGCGACGCCTCCGGCCGCGGGCGTGCCCGAGACGTCCTCCGTCGACTTCGAGGTCGAGACGGCCCTGCCGACCGAGCACGGAGAGTTCCGCGTGCGCGCCTACCGCGACCGCGCGACCGGCGCCGACCACGTCGCGATCATCGCGGGCGACCCGGCCTCGGCGGCCGACGGCGCGATCGTGCGAGTGCACTCCGAGTGCCTCACGGGCGAGGCCTTCGGCTCGCTCAAATGCGAGTGCGGGCCGCAACTCGACGCCGCCCTCGAGACGATCCAGGAGGACGGCGGCGTCGTCATCTACCTGCGCGGCCACGAGGGACGCGGCATCGGCCTCATCAACAAGCTCCGGGCCTACCGGCTGCAGGAGGACGGCCTCGACACCCTCGACGCGAACCTCGCGCTCGGGCTGCCGATCGACGCGCGCGACTACAGTGCAGCGACCGCGATCCTCACCGACCTCGGCGTCGACCGGGTGCGGCTGCTGACCAACAACCCCGAGAAGGTGCGCCAGCTCGAGGCCCACGGCATCACCGTGAGCGAGCGGCTGCCGCTCGTCGTCGGCGTGGGCACCGGCAACACGGGGTACCTCGACACCAAGCGGCACCGCATGGGGCACGCGATCGACGACCGGCAACTCACCGACGGCGCAGCCGAATCACTTCTGGAAGGACACCCATCATGAGCGGAGCAGGATCCCCCGCACTCGACGTCGACGGCCGCGGCCTGACGATCACGATCGTCGCCGGCAGCTGGCACGACGAGATCACCAACGGCCTGATCGCCGGGGCCACGCGCACCCTCGAGGCATCCGGCGCCGACTTCTCGCTCGTTCGCGTGCCGGGCAGCTTCGAGCTGCCGGTCGTCGCGAAGGCGGCCCTCGATGCGGGGGCCGACGCGGTCGTCGCGCTCGGCGTGATCATCCGCGGCGGCACGCCGCACTTCGAGTACGTCTCGGCGGCGGCGACCGACGGGCTCACCCGGGTCGCACTCGACACCGGCAAGCCCGTCGGATTCGGCCTGCTCACCCTCGACGACGAGCAGCAGGGGCTCGACCGCGCCGGTCTGCCCGGCTCGAAGGAGGACAAGGGTCGTGAAGCGGCCGAAGCCGCCGTCGCGACGGTTCGCGCCCTGCGCGGGCTCACCGCTGCGGGTTGAGCCCGTCGGATACCGACTGCGGGTCGAGCCCGTCGAAACCGACTGCGGGTCGAGCCCGTCGATACCGACTGCGGGTCGAGCCCGTCGAAACCGCCCCAGCGGGGGTATCGACCAGCTCAACCCGCACAGGTCACGGCTTCCAGACCATCAGCACGACGACGGCGAGGAGCAGCAGCGACGCGATGCCGCTGCCGGCTGCGATCGCGGGGTAGCTCGCCTTCGGCGCGTCGGCGCTGTCGCCTGCTCCGGAACCGAGCGCCGCTGCGGCCTTCTTCATCGACGGCACGACGACGAACATCGTCACCACGAACGCGATGACGTAGAGGATGATCGACCAGAGGATCCACGGGGTCGTCATCGAGAGTTCGAACTCCTCGGGCGCCATGCTCATGGCGCCGAACCCGAAGACGAAGACGAGCAGCGACAGCCAGGTGAAGATCGTCGTGGACTTCGCGAGCACCGCGACCTGCGACCCGTTGCCGGCGCGCACCGCCCGCATCGCGGTCATCGGGAGGATCGCCATCGGGCCGACGATGAAGACGGCGCCGGCGACGTGCAGAATGCTGATGAAGGTATCCATGGGGTCAGCCTAACGACGAGCGGGATGCCGCGGCATCCGTCGTTCGATCCATCTCCCCCGGCGCGGCGGGCGCCGCTCACCGCGCGGATGCCACCGTTCGTCGCACGCCGGCCCCCTGATCTGGGGGATCGTCAACGATCGAGGCGTAGGCTAGTGCGGTTGCCACAAGCGACGATTCCACCTCACCGACTCCGCTCGACGCCCGACCGACGTGCCCGGAAGCCGGCGCAACGCTCACCCATTGGAGTCCTCGCTGACGATGTCCACCTCAACCGCGGCCACGGCCGCCCCCGCAACCCCCGCGAATCCTCGCAGCCGCGTCATCCTCGCGAGCCTCATCGGCACGACGATCGAGTTCTACGACTTCTACGTCTACGCGACCGCCGCCGTGCTCGTGTTCCCGCACCTCTTCTTCCCGACGGGCGACGCGACGACCGCGCTGCTCGCCTCGTTCGCCGTCTTCGGCGCCGCGATGGTCGCCCGCCCGCTCGGTGCGGTCATCTTCGGCCACCTCGGCGACAAGCACGGTCGCAAGGCCACCCTCGTCGGCGCGCTGCTCACGATGGGCATCGCGACGTTCCTCATCGGCCTGCTGCCGACCTACGCGATGGTGGGCTGGCTCGCTCCGCTCCTGCTCGTCGTGCTCCGCATCGCGCAGGGCTTCGCGCTCGGCGGCGAGTGGTCGGGTGCCGCGCTCGTCGCGACCGAGAACGCGCCGAAGGGCAAGCGAGCCTGGTACGGCACGTTCCCGCAGCTCGGCGCGCCCATCGGCTTCATCATCGCCAACGGCCTGTTCCTCATCATCGCGGCGGCACTGCCGTCCGATGATCCGACGATGCCGTCGCAGGCCTTCCTCGACTGGGGCTGGCGCATCCCGTTCCTGTTCTCGGTCGTCATGGTGATCGTCGGCCTCTGGGTGCGCCTGCGCCTCGTCGAGTCGGCCACCTTCTCGAAGGCGTCGAAGGAGGGCAAGCTCAAGAAGCTCCCGCTCGGCGAGGTCTTCAAGCACCACTGGAAGCAGCTCATCCTCGGCACCTTCTTCATGCTCGCGACCTACGTGCTCTTCTACCTGATGACCACGTTCTCGCTCAGCTACGGCCGCGCGCCCGTCGAAGGCGCGGAGGGCGTGCTGCCCGGGCTCGGCTACTCGTACAACACCTTCGTGCTGATGCTCATCGGCGGTGTCGTCTTCTTCGGCATCTTCACCCTGCTCTCCGGCCCGTGGGCCGACAGGTGGGGCCGCCGCAAGACGCTCATCTGGGTGACGCTCGCGATCATCGTGTTCGGCCTGCTGTGGGTGCCGCTCCTCGGCGCCGGGTTCTGGGGCGTCATGCTCTGGCTCGTCGTGGGCTTCTCGCTCATGGGCATGACCTTCGGCCCCATGGGAGCGCTCCTGCCCGAGCTGTTCCCGACGAACGTGCGCTACACGGGCTCGGGCATCTCGTACAACGTGTCGTCGATCCTCGGCGCGGCCGTCGCCCCGTTCATCGCGGTGGCGCTCTGGGGCGCCGGTGGCGGCAGCCCGTTCTGGGTCGGCATCTACCTCTCGGTCATGGCCGTGCTCACGCTCATCGCCCTGCTCGTCTCGAAGGAGACGAAGGACGTCGACATGGACGCCTGATCACCGGTGCTGCGAAGGGCGGATGCTGCGGCATCCGCCCTTCGTCGTCGGCGCACGCGACTCGCGGTCGCCGGCGCACGCGTCAGGCGTGCGCCGCCTGGGGCGGCAGCGCCGCGATGAGCGGGTGGTCGAAGTCGAGCACCCCCGTCTTCGCGGCACCGCCGGGCGAGCCGATCTCATCGAAGAACTCGACATTGGCCTTGTAGTAGTCGGCCCAGACGTCGGGCAGGTCGTCTTCGTAGTAGATGGCCTCGACGGGGCAGACCGGCTCGCACGCACCGCAGTCGACGCACTCGTCGGGGTGGATGTAGAGCGAGCGCTCACCCTCGTAGATGCAATCGACCGGGCACTCGTCGATGCACGCCCGGTCCTTGACGTCGACGCAGGGCAGCGCGATGATGTAGGTCACGAGAGCGCCAGGGCGCCGTCGCGCGAGATCTCCACCTGCTCGTCGCGGGCCACGACCTTCACGCGCTCGCGCACGATGCCGGCGTGCGCGGCCACGGCCGGCTCCCACGCCTCGCCGAGGCCGCGCTCGTGCGCGTCGAGCTCCAGCCATCCGGCCCAGGTGGTGAAGCGGATGCCCCGCGCCTCGAGCAGCTCGAACACCTCGTCGCCCTCCGCCGAGTCGACGATCGGCTCGGGCAGCGAGCCCGCCGCGGCATCCGCCAGCAGGTTCGTGACGGTCTCGAGCGCGTCGCCCTTCGTGTGGCCGATGAGGCCGACGGGGCCGCGCTTGATCCACCCGGTGGCGTAGACGCCCGGGATCGCTGCGCCCGCGGCATCCGTGACCCGGCCGCCCTCGTTCGGGATCACCGCTGCGCGCTCGTCGAACGGCACGCCGGCGACCGGCGAACTCGCGTAGCCGACGGCGCGGTAGACCGCCTGCACGGGCACGTCGACGAACTCGCCGGTGCCCTCGACCGAACCGTCGCCGACGGGGCGCGTGCGCTCGAAGCGCACGCCCTCGACGCGCCCGTCGCCGAGCACCTCGACCGGTGCGTGCAGGAAGTGCAGGTGCAGTCGGCGCGACGCCGTGTACTCGTGATCGGCGGGCTTCCGCCACCCGTTGAGCGTGCGGGTCATGACCTTGACCTGGTTGTTCGATGCGAACAGCGCCTCGGCGTGCGGGTCGTTCGCCGCTCGCTCGAAGTCGTCGTCGTAGACGATCACGTCGACGTCGGGCACCTCGCCGAGCTCGCGCAGCTCGATCGGCGTGAACTTCACGTGGCCGGGGCCGCGACGGCCGAAGACGTGCACGTCGGTCACCGGCGAGGCTTCGAGGCCTTCGACGACGTTGGCGGGCACGTCCGTCGTCAGCAGGTCCCTCGGGTGCTTCGCGAGCACGCGGGCGACGTCGAGGGCGACGTTGCCGTTGCCGATGACGGCGATCGACTCGGCCTCGAGCGGCCACTCGCGCGGCACGTCGGGGTGGCCGTCGTACCAGGCGACGACGTCGGCGGCGCCGAAGGAGCCGGGCAGCTCGATGCCGGGGATGTCGAGCGGGGCGTCGCGCAGGGCTCCGGTCGCGAAGACCACGGCGTCGTAGCGTTCGCGCAGCTCGTCGACCGTGATGTCGCGGCCGACCTCGACGTTGCCGATGAGCCGGATCGTGCCGGCGTCGAGCATCTCGTGCAGCGAGTTCACGATGCCCTTGATGCGCGGGTGATCGGGCGCGACGCCGTAGCGGATGAGCCCGTAGGGCGCGGGGAGCGACTCGAACAGGTCGATCGCGACCTCGCCGCCGATCTCGGCGACCTGGCGGCTCAGGATGTTGCCGGCGTAGATGCCGGCGGGGCCGGCGCCGACGATCGCGACGCGGAGGGAGAGGGTCATCAGAGGGTGGCCTTTCGGTTTCTGCTGGTTGAGCTCGTCGAAACCAGATCGGGAGCGCTGATTTCGACAGGCTCAATCAACAGGGACGTTGCGTACGGGCTCAGGGTCACGACGTCGCCGACGACGACGACCGCGGGCGAGCGGATGCCGCGGCGCGCCGCCTGCAGGGCGATGGTGTCGAGCGTGCCAACGGTGACGCGCTGGGCCGGCCCGTAGCCGTCTTCGATGATCGCGACGGGGCAGTCGCCGCCGCGTTCGCCGCGGGCGAGGGTGATCGCCGAGTTCGCGAGCGTGCCGATGCCCATGAGCAGCACGACCGTGTGGTCGCGGCCCCCGCCGAGCGACTTGATCTGCTCGTGCCCGGTGACGACGGTGAAGGTCGTCGCGAGCCCGCGGTGCGTGAGCGGGATGCCGGCGATCGCGGGCACCGAGATGGCGCTCGTGATGCCCGGAACGACTTCGACGTCGATGCCGTGGTCGCGGCAGAAGGCGAGCTCCTCGCCGCCGCGGCCGAAGATGAACGGGTCGCCGCCCTTCAGCCGCACGACGCGCTTGCCGTCGCGGGCCAAGGTGACGAGCAGCGCGTTGATCGCGTCCTGCGGCACCGCGTGGTGACCGGGGAGCTTGCCGACGTCGACGACCTCGGCACGGAGCTCGATGCCCTCGGCGGCGAGCCCGTCGAGCACTCCGCGGGCCCCGAGGCGATCGGCGACGATGACGTCGGCGGCCTCGAGCGCGCGGAGGCCGCGGATCGTGAGGAGTCCAGCATCGCCCGGGCCGGCGCCGACGAGCGCGACACGACCGGCGGCGGTCATCGGGTGCCTCCCAGGAGTCCGCGGCGACGCAGCATCCGGCGCTCGAGCGGGGCGAAGAAGACGAGTTCGATGAGGATGCCGATGAAGAGGATCACGAGCACCGCCGCCAGCACACCGCCGATGTCGGCGAGCTCTCGGCTCTGCTGCAGCATCGAGCCGAGGCCGAAGCCGATCGTGCCGCCCATGGCGATGATCTCGGCGGCCATGAGCGAGCGCCATGAGAACGCCCAGCCCTGCTTGAGGCCGGCGACGTAGCCGGGAAGCGCCGCGGGAAGCACGACGAGGGTGGCGAGCCGCGTGCGTCCGGCGCCGAGCACGGTTCCCACGCGGCGCAGCTGCGGCGGCACCTGCTCGACGCCCGCGATGAGGCCGTTCACGATCGACGGCGTGGCCCCCATGAGCACCACGAAGTAGACCGTGGCGTCCGTCAGTCCGAACCAGAGGATCGCGGCGGGCACCCACGCCACCGACGGCAGCACCTGCAGACCCGAGATGATGGGTCCGACCGCCCGGCGCAGCGGCTTCACCTCGGCCAGCAGCAGGCCGAGTGGCGTGCCGATCACGACCGCGATGAGGAAGCCGACGACGCCGCGCTCGAGGCTCGTGAGCACCGCGGTCTGCAGGCGGCCCGACTCCCATGCCTGAGACATCGCGGCGAGCACGTCGAGCGGGCCGGGAACGATGTCGGGGCGCGGCTGCGCGATCACGACGTAGAGCTGCCAGGCCGCGATGAGCGCTACGACGAAGAGGATCGGCGGCAGGACGCTCGTGGTGAATCGCTGCCAGGCGCGCGGTGCGTGCTCGGGATCGGTCTGCAGCCGGTCGAGGCCCGCCTCGAGACTTCTGAGGTCGTCAGCGGCTGGTCGAGTAGCGCCCGACGAAGGAGGACGCGTATCGAGGCCCGGTGAGGGGCTCTCGACATCGGCTTCCAGGGTCTCGATACGCTCCTGCGTCGCTACTCGACCGGCGGTGGGGTTCTCGTCATGCGGCATTTCGGCGGATCTCCTTCCGGAGCTGTTCCGTGATCTCGATCGAGAGCGCCGCGACTTCGGGAGACTCGATGCGGCGGCCGGATGTCTCGGCGATGCGCCACTCGCCCGCGACTCGGCCGGGCCGGGACGACAGGAGGACGACCCGTTGCCCGAGCCGAGCAGCTTCGCGGACATTGTGTGTGACGAAGACGATGGTGCGACCGGTGCGACGCCAGACGCGCTCGAGCTCCTCGTGGAGGAGGTCGCGGGTGATGGCGTCGAGGGCGGCGAACGGCTCGTCCATGAGGAGCACGGGCCGGTCCTGCGCGAGAGCACGGGCGAGCGCGACGCGCTGCCGCATGCCGCCCGAGAGTTCGTGGGGTCGCTTCTCCGCGGCATCCGCGAGGTTGACCGTGTCGAGGAGCTCCAGTGCCTCGCCTCGCCGAGCCGACCGCGCGACGCCACGCAGTCGCAGCGCGAGCTCGACGTTCTGGCGGGCGGTGAGCCACGGCATGAGCGCCGACTCCTGGAACATCACGGCCGCGCCCTCGGCGGGCACGTCGATGGTGCCCGTCGTCGGGCGGTCGAGGCCGGCGATGAGGTTCAGCAGCGTCGACTTGCCGCAACCGGATGCGCCGAGCAGGCAGACGAACTCTCCGGCCGAGACGTTCAGGTTCACGTCGTCGAGCACGAGCGGGCCCGCGCCGAAGCGCTTGCCGAGCTGCTCGATGCGGATGGCCGTCTGCCCGCTCATGGTCGCTCCTACTCCTCGCCGAGGCCGCCGGCCGAGACCGGTTCGCCGCCGTCGGATTCGAGCAGCCCGTTCAGGAGCCGCAGGTCGAACAGGCCGTCGATCGAGCCGTCCTTCTGCGTGCCCGCCTCGAGGCCGTTCGCGACGAGGGTCTCGAAGGTCTCGGCGTGCGGGTCGACCGAGAAGGTCACGTACTCGAGCGCCCGGGTGATGACCTCGTCGGCGAGCGGCTTGCCCGTCTCGGCCTCGAGTGCCGCGTTGATGACGGTCGGCGCCTCGGCCGCGTGGTCTTCCAGCCAGGCGACGGATGCCACGTGGCCCTCGAGCAGCGCTTCCACCGTCTCGGGGTGCTCGTCGAGGAACTCGGCGCGCACGAGCAGCACGGTCGTCGGGAACGCGCCGTCCTCCCAGAGGTCGGCCTCGTCGACGAGCACGTGCGCGCCGGCGTCGACGATCAGGCGCGAGACCCACGGTTCGGGCAGCCAGGCGCCGTCGATCCCGCCCTGCTGGAAGAGCGTGAGCGTCTGCGCGTTCTCGGTCGGCGTGATGTGCACGTCGCCGCCGCCCGTCGTGTCGGTCTCGTACCCCTCGCTCGCGAGCCACGAGCGCAGCGCCACGTCCTGCGTGTTGCCGAGCTGCGGCGTCGCGAGGGTCGTGCCCTCGAGGTCGGCCGGCGAGTCGATGCCGTCGCGGACGACGAGCGCCGCTCCGCCCGTGGCGGCACCGGCGACGATGTGCGCCGACTGCCCTCCCGACTGGATGAACGTGTTGATCGACGGGTTCGGCCCGATGTAGGTCGCGTCGATGGCGCCGGCCGAGAGTGCCTCGATCGCGGCCGGGCCGGCGTTGAAGACCTGCGTCGTGAGCTCCGTGTCGCCGAGGGCATCGCCGAAGAGGCCCTCCTCCAATCCCACGAGCGCGGGCGCGTGGGTGACGTTCGCGAAGTACCCGAGTCGCAGCTCCGCCGCGGGCTCCGTGGTAGCGGATGCCTCGGCGTCCGGTCCGGCGGCGGCCTGCGGCGCGCAGCCGCTCAGGGCGAGCACGGCGGTCGTGACGATCGCCGCGGCGAGCATCATGCCCGCGACCAGGCCGAGGCGGGAACGGACGCGTGATGTTGCGGTCATGCTGCTACTCCTTCGGTGTCGGTGGTCGTGCGGGTGGTGCTGCCGGCGTGGCCGGTGGTGGGTGTCACCGGGGCGGTGACGATCCCGGCGGCGAGCGTGGCGCCCGACTGCGGGTCGATGACGAGGAACGCGCCGGCGCGGCGATGCGCGGCGTACTCCTCGACGGGCAGGTCGGCCGAGAGGCGCACGCGCACCTGGCCGATGTCGTTGATCTCGAGCAGGTCGGCCGGCTCGAGCTCGAGCGAGTCGAGGTCGCGGCGTCCGACGATCTCGGGCACGAGCGCCTGCACGGTCGTCGTGCCCGACTTCACGAGCACGCGCGCGCCGGGGCGGAGCGGCGCGGCGCCGAGCCAGAAGACCGCGGCGTCGAGTTCGCGACGCGGTTCGGGCAGCGCACCGGCGCCCACCACGACCGCGCCGCGTGCCGCATCGAGCTGGTCGGCGAGGCGCAGCGAGACCGACTGCGGTGCGGATGCCGCGTCGAGTTCGCGCGGCCCGGCGTCGATGCCCGTGACCGTGGTCGTCGCACCCCCGGGGAACACCTGCACCCGGTCGCCGACGCGCACGGTGCCCGACGCGATGCGGCCGGCGAACGCCCGGTAGTCGCGGAAGCGCTCCGGGTCGTCGACGTCGTGCGCCACGGCGCCCTGCGGACGGATGACGAGCTGCACCGGCATCCGCAGCGCCTCGAGCTCGGTCTCGAGCTCGTCGAGCGAGGGCAGCGCCTCGAGCAGCTCGATCAGGCTGGGGCCGTCGTACCAGGGCGTGTTCGGCGAGCGGTCGACGACGTTGTCACCGGCGAGCGCCGAGACCGGGATGACATGGGCCGCGGGCAGGCCGAGGTCGATGGCGAGCGCGGAGACCTCGTCGGCGACGGCGGTGTACGCGGCCTCGGAGTATCCGAGCAGGTCGATCTTGTTGACGGCGATGATCACGTGCGGCACGCGCAGCAGCGCGACGACGGCGAGGTGTCGCCGGGTCTGCTCGAGCACGCCGTTGCGGGCGTCGACGAGCACGACGACGGCGTCGGCGGTGGTGGCGCCCGTCACCATGTTGCGCGTGTACTGCACGTGGCCGGGGCAGTCGGCGAGGATGAACGAGCGGCGGCCGGTCGAGAAGTAGCGGTAGGCCACATCGATCGTGATGCCCTGCTCGCGCTCGGCCCGGAGTCCGTCGGTGAGCAGCGCGAAGTCGATCGCGCCGGGCTCGCCGCCGAAGCCGCGCTCGGCGGAGGTGCGGGCGACCGACTCGAGCTGGTCGGCGAGGATCGCCTTCGAGTCGTGCAGCAGGCGGCCGACCAGCGTCGACTTGCCGTCGTCGACCGAGCCGGCGGTCGCGAAGCGGAACAGTGCGTCGCTCATCAGAAGTACCCGTCCTTCTTGCGATCCTCCATGGCGGCCTCCGAGATGCGGTCGTCGGCCCGGGTCGCGCCCCGCTCGGTGAGCGTCGACGTCGCGACCTCGCGCACCACGTCGGCGACGGATGCCGCGTCGGACTCGACCGCGCCCGTGCAGCTCATGTCGCCGACCGTGCGGTAGCGCACGGTGCGCACCTCGATCGTCTCGCCGGCCTGCGCCGGGGACACGTCGGAGATCGCACGCCACATGCCGTCGCGGCGGTAGACCTCGCGCTCGTGCGCGTAGTAGAGCGGCGGCAGTTCGATCTGCTCGCGCTCGATGTAGCGCCACACGTCGAGCTCGGTCCAGTTCGAGATCGGGAACGCCCGCACGTGCTGGCCGACCGTGTGGCGGCCGTTGTAGAGGTCCCAGAGCTCGGGGCGCTGGTTGCGCGGGTCCCACTGCCCGAACTCGTCGCGGAGGCTCAGGATGCGCTCCTTGGCGCGCGCCTTGTCCTCATCGCGACGGGCCCCGCCGAAGACGGCATCGTGGCGGCCCGCTGCGATCGCATCGAGCAGCGGCTGCGTCTGCAGCGGGTTGCGCGTGCCGTCGGCCCGCTCCTGCAGCCTGCCGTCGTCGAGGTAGTCCTGCACGGAGGCCACCTCGAGGCGGAGACCGAGGCGCTCGACCGTGCGGTCGCGGAAGTCGATGACCTCGGGGAAGTTGTGGCCCGTGTCGACGTGCAGCACCGGGAACGGCACCTTGCCCGGCCAGAAGGCCTTCGCCGCGAGGTGCAGCACGAGCACGGAGTCCTTGCCGCCCGAGAAGAGCAGCACGGGCCGCTCGAACTCGGCGACGACCTCGCGGATGATGTGGATCGATTCGGACTCGAGCGCGTCGAGCGCGTCGATGCCGGTCTCGACGGGGATCGTGTCGATGGCGCTCATACGTGCAACCCGCATTCCGTCTTGTCGAGGCCCGACCAGCGGCCGGCCCTGGGGGCCTCTCCCTCGGCGACCTGCCGGGTGCACGGTTCGCAGCCGATCGACGGGTAGCCCTGGGTCAGCAGGTCGTTCACGGGCACACCGAAGGCGTTCGAGTAGTCGATCAGGTCGTCGAAGCTCCACGCCGCGAGCGGGTTGACCTTGACCAGCCCGTTGCGTTCGTCGAACGTCACGAGCGGGGTGTTCGTTCGCGTGGGCGCCTCGTCGCGGCGCACGCCCGTGAACCACAGCTCGTAGCCCGTGAGCGCATCGTGCAGGGGTGCGACCTTGCGCATCGCGCAGCATTCGGCGGCGTCGCGGGCGAACAGGTCGAGCCCGAACTTCGCGTTCTGCTCGGCGACGGTGAGTTCGGGCAGCACGTCGACCACGCGCACGTCGAGCGCCGAGGCGACCTTGTCGCGCGTCTCGTAGGTCTTCGCGAAGTGGTACCCGGTGTCGAGGAAGAGCACGTCGACACCGGGCAACGACTGGGCGACCACGTGCGGGAGCACGGCATCGGCCATCGAGCAGGCGACGGCCGCGGCATCCGCATCGAAGTTGCGCGCGACCCAGGCGATGACCTCGTAGGCGGATGCCTCGTCGGCGGCGAGGCTCCGGAGTTCGACGTTGCCCGCCTCGGCCAGCTCGCGCAGTTCGCCGTGGGTGCGCAGTACCGTGGCGCGGGGTGCCAGGGAGACGCTCATCGGAGCACCTCCTCGTCGGCGCGGTGCGCCCATTCGGCGAACGTCTCGTCGGCGACGGCGTCGCGGTCGTCGAGGAATCGCTTGACGACCCGCTCGACGTAGTCGGCGATGCCGTCGGCCTCGACCTTGAGGCCGCGCACGGTGCGGCCGAGGCCCGCCTCCTCGCGGTCGGCCGTCGCGAGGCCACCGCCGAGGTGCACCTGGTAGCCGGGAACCTGCTCGCCGGCGTCGTTCATGATCAGCTGGCCCTTCAGACCGATGTCGGCCGTCTGGATGCGCGCGCACGAGTTCGGGCAGCCGTTGACGTGCAGGCTGATCGGGTGCGGCAGGTCGAATCCGTCGAGCGTGCGCTCGAGGTCGAGCACGGCCGCCGTCGCGAACGCCTTGGTCTCGACGATCGCGAGCTTGCAGAACTCGATGCCCGTGCAGGCGATCGTGCCCCGGCGGATCAGGCTCGGGCGGGCCGAGAGGCCGAGCTCGTCGAGGCCGGCGATGAGCGACTCGACCCGGTCTTCGGGGACGTCGAGGATCACGAGCTTCTGGTGCGGCGTGGTGCGCAGGCGCGAGGAGCCGTGCGCCTCGATGAGTTCGGAGAGCTTCGCGAGCGTCGGGCCGGAGACGCGGCCGACGATCGGCGTGGCGCCGACGTAGAACCGGCCGTCCTTCTGACGGTGCACGCCGACGTGGTCGCCGTGCGCGAGCGGCTTGGGAGCGGCGGGGCCGTCGGGCAGCGGCGAGTCGAGGTACTCGGTCTCGAGCACCTGACGGAACTTCTCGGTGCCCCAGTCGGCGAGCAGGAACTTCAGGCGGGCCTTGTTGCGCAGGCGCCGGTAGCCGTAGTCGCGGAAGATCTGCGCGACGCCGTGCCAGGCCTCCGCTACGCGCTCGGGGACGACGAAGACGCCGAGGCGCTCGGCGAGCCGGGGCGCGGTGGAGAGTCCGCCGCCGACCCAGAGGTCGTAGCCGACGCCGAGTTCCGGGTGCTGCACCGCGACGAACGCGACGTCGTTGATCTCGTGCACGACGTCCTGGCTCGGGTGGCCGGTGATCGCCGTCTTGAACTTGCGAGGCAGGTTCGCGAGCGTCGGGTCGCCGATGAACCGGCTCGTGATCTCGTCGATCTGCGCCGTCGGGTCGATGAGCTCGTCGGAGGCGATGCCGGCGACGGGCGAGCCGAGCACGACGCGCGGCACGTCGCCGCAGGCCTCGGTGGTGCCGAGCCCGACCGCTTCGAGGCGCCGCCAGATCTCGGGCACGTCTTCGACGCGGATCCAGTGCAGTTGGATGTTCTGGCGGTCGGTGAGGTCGGCGGTATCGCGGCCGAAGTCGATCGAGATGTCGGCGATCACGCGCAGCTGCTCGGTCGTGAGCTGCCCGCCGTCGATGCGCACCCGCAGCATGAAGAACTCGTCCTCGAGTTCGTGGGGCTCGAGCGTCGCGGTGCGGCCGCCGTCGATGCCGGGCTTGCGTTGCGTGTAGAGCCCCCACACTCGGAACCGCCCGTGCAGGTCGGTCGGGTCGATCGACGCGAACCCGCCCTTCGAGTAGATGCGCTCGATGCGGTCGCGCACGCTCAGGCCGTCGTCGACCTGCTTCCACTCCTCGTTGCCGTTGAGGGGCGCGGTGCCGTCGACCTTCCACTGCCCGTGGGGGCGGCTCGCCGGGCGGGGCGGACGCTCGCCGGAACGGGCCGCCGGGCGGCTCGGCGCCTCGATCGTCTCCTGCGTCATGTCTCTCCTCGGTCACCGCTGAGTGCGGGTTTCGACCGAGGCTAGGCGGGTTGACGGCGGGCCGGGATGCGAGCCGTCACATCACGGCAAGGAAGGCAACACGGCGTCAATCGCGGCAATGCGGCGTCACAATCAGTGAGACGCAGCGTCGCGCGCTATGCTCCCGGCGCAGCATCGGCTGCCTCGGCCACGGCTTCGGCCACCGTCTCCGCGAACCGATCCAGCACGACGTCGACGAGCTCCTTCGGGGCGTCATCCGGGGTCAGGAGCGGCTCGGTGAGGAGATCGGCGCCCGCGGCCGCCGCGAGGTCCTGGAAGTATCCGGGCGCCAGCAGGTAGCTCGCCGCCACGACCCTGCGGCCGCCTCCGTCCGCCCGAACCGCGGCGATCGCGTCGGCGAGTCGGGGCTCGGCCGCCGAGAGGAAGCCGACCGCCACCGGCGCGCCGAGCGCCGTCGCGAGCCGCTCGCCCATGTCGCGACAGTCATCGACGGCGCGCACATCGCTCGATCCGGCGACGGCGAGCACCACGCGGTCGTCGGGCGACGCGCCCGCCTCGTCGAGACGGCGGCTCAGCACCTCGACGAGCCGGTCGTCGGGCCCGAGCGCCGCGGCGAGCCGCACCTGCCGATCGGCGACGGCCTCGATCTCCCGTCGCAGGTCGACGTGCACGTGATACCCGGCCGAAAGCAGCAACGGCACGACGACCGCGGGCATCGAGGGCGGCAGCGCGCCGAGGGTGGCCGCGACATCCGGTTGCTGCACGTCGACGTGACCGAGTCGCACGGCGGCGGGTGCGGCGGCCGGTGCCGATCGCGCCGTGGTCGACACCTCGACGGCGTCGATGAGCCGCTGCACGGCGGCCTGCCCGTCGGGCGAAGCGGTGCCGTGCGAGATGCCGATGAGGGCGGCCGTGGTGAGGTCCATCCCTCCATCGTGCCCTGCCGTCGGCGCGCTCGCGCACGCGGTATCGTCAACGGCTTTGACAACACTGTGGACACACCGTAGATTCCGGGAGAACACGAGGGAGCAACATGACTACTGGGAGACTCGCGAAGGTCGCCTCGATCGCGATCGCGGCCACGGCGACGGCACTGCTGCTGAGCGGATGCATCGCCGGCGGCGCGGCCGACGACGGCGCACCTCAAGCCGCACCGCAAGTCGAGATCGAGCAGGGATCGTTGACAGGGGTCACGACCGCCGACGGCGTCGAGTACCTCGGCATCCCCTTCGCCGAGCCGCCGGTCGGCGATCTCCGCTGGCGCGAGCCCGAGGCCCCCGAGCCCTGGGCGGGCGTGCTCGATGCGTCCAAGCCCGGCCCCGACTGCGCCCAGACGGTGAACGGCGACTCCGACGGCTCGCTGAGCGAGAACTGCCTCTACCTGAACGTCTACGCTCCCGAGGACGCCGCACAGGAGAGGCTCCCGGTCGTCGTCTTCCTGCACGGCGGCGGATACACCGCCGGCACCCCGAACATCTACGACGGCCGCAACTTCTCTGCGACCGGCGACGCCGTGACCGTGATCCCGGCCTACCGCCTCGGCCTGTTCGGCTTCTTCGCCACCGCGGCGACCGCCGAGGAGGGCGAGTACGGTGCCCAGGGCAACTGGGGCATGCTCGACCAGCAGCAGGCGCTGCGCTGGGTGCAGGAGAACATCGAGACCTTCGGCGGCGACCCCGACAACGTCACGATCGTCGGCGAGTCCGCCGGCGGCGGCTCGGTCTGCTTCCAGCTCGCGTCGCCAACGGCCGAGGGGCTCTTCGACAAGGCCGTGGTGCAGTCCATGGCCTGCGGCGCCGGCGCACCGGCATCCGACCCGACCGAGTTCACGACGCAGTGGGGCTGCGCGGCCGACGACGCCGAGTGCCTCCGCGCCGTGCCGACCTCGACGATCGTGGGAACGGCGACCGGGTTCGGCTTCGCCTCCCCCGCCAGCGGCGGTCCCGACCAGCCGGTCGGCCCGCTCGAGGCGGCCGCCGACGGCACCCTCGCCGATGTGCCGATCATGATGGGCGTCACCCGCGACGAGTGGCTCGGCTTCGCCTCGGCGCAGTACCCGCTCGACCCCGCCGAGTACGAGGCCGGTGTCACCGCCCAGTTCGGTGCCCTCGCCCCCGACGTGCTGGAGCTCTACCCGGCCGACGCCGGCGAGGACCCGATCTTCGCCTCGGGCTGGCTCAGCGGCGACTCGATGTTCGCCTGCCCGTCGGTCGTCGCCTCCGACAGCTTCGCCGACGCCGGTCGCTCGGTGTACTTCTACGAGTTCGCCGACGAGACGACGCCCGGATGGCGCTCGCTCGGCGACCCGTTCCCGCCCTCGACGCTCGAGCTGGGCGCCACCCACACCACCGAACTCCAGTACCTGTTCAACTACACCGCCGCACAGCGCGCGTTGGACGAGGAGCAGCTGGCCCTCGCCGACCAGATGGTCGCCCTGTGGTCGGCGTTCTTCGAGACCGGCGCCCCGAGCATCGACGGCGGTCCCGAGTGGAGCACGTTCGCCGACGGCCGCGAGGTGCTCGAGCTGAAGACCGAGGAGGCCGGCGGCCTCGAGATGATCGACACGTTCGAGTCCGCGCACAACTGCGGCTTCTGGAACGGGCTCGGCTAGTCCGGCACGAGCATTGACGAGGAGGCGGGGCGGCTGCATCAGCCGACCCGTCTTCGTCGTCTGCAGCACCACCTCCTCCGCAGCCTTCGCCAGTTCGTCAACTTGGATTGACGATCGTCCAGAGGTCAACTACGGTTGACGCCATGGACGACCACACCCTCCGAACCGCGATCGCGGCCGCCGACGGCGACGACCCGTATCGCGCACTCCGCGACCTCCACCACGCGCGTGTCGCACTCACCCGCGAGCTCGACCGCGCCGAGGCGACTGCCGTCCGTCGAGCCCGGGCCGCCGGGTCGAGCTGGCAGCTCATCGCCCTCGCCCTCGAGGTCTCGAAGCAGGCGGTGCACAAGAAATACGGACGCAGTTAGGGCACGTAAACTTCAAGACGGCGTTCTGCGACACCCGGGCGGATGCGGCATCCGTTCGTCGAGGCATGCCAGGAAGAGGACATGAGCGACACCCGCACCCGACGATCCCCCTTCTCGCGGCGCACTGAGACCACCGGCCCGCGTGCCACGTTCCGGCAACTGCTGCCCTTCATCTTCGAGCACCGCCCCGTGCTCATCTGGGTCGCGATCCTCTCCGTCGTGGGCGCGCTTGCGAGTCTCGCCCAGCCGTTGCTCGTCGCCCAGGTCATCCAGGTCGTCGAAGCCGAGGAACCACTCGGCGGCATCGTCTGGGCGCTCGTCGCGCTCGTCATCGTGAGCGGCGTGATCACCGGATACCAGCACTACCTGCTGCAGCGCACCGGTGAGGGCGTCGTGCTCTCGAGCCGCAAGCGCCTCATCGGCAAGCTGCTGCGGCTGCCGATCGCCGAGTTCGACACCCGCCGCACGGGCGACCTCGTCTCGCGCGTCGGCAGCGACACGACGATGCTGCGCGCCGTGCTCACCCAGGGACTCGTCGAGGCCATCGGCGGCACCGTCACGTTCATCGGCGCGCTCATCGCCATGCTCGTCATCGACCCCGTGCTGCTCGGCCTGACCGTGCTCGTCATCGCCGTCGCCATCACGACCGTCACGCTGCTGTCGAGCCACGTGCGCGAGGCGTCGCACCAGGCGCAGGCGAAGGTCGGCGACGTCGCGGCATCCGTCGAACGCGCCATCGGTGCCGTGCGCACGATCCGTGCCGCCGGAGCGACCGAGCGCGAGATCCGCGACGTGGAGGCGCACGCCGAGGGTGCCTGGCAGATGGGCGTGAAGGTCGCGAAGATCTCCGCGCTCATCGTGCCGGTCGCCGGCATCGCGATGCAGGTCTCGTTCCTCGTCGTGCTCGGCGTCGGCGGTTTCCGCGTGGCATCCGGCGCCCTCACGGTCGCGGACCTCGTCGCGTTCATCCTGTTCCTGTTCATGATGATCATGCCGCTCGGCCTGTTCTTCGGTGCGATCACCTCGGTGAACCAGGCCCTCGGCGCCCTCGGCCGCATCCAGGAGATCCTCGACCTGCCCGACGAAGACGCGCACGACCGCGAACTCGCCCCGCTCGCGCTCATGGTCGGCGAGGCGAACGAGGGCGTGCTGCCCGGTGCCCCGGCGATCGCCTTCGACGACGTCTCCTTCGCCTACGCGGCGACGCGTCAGGACCCGGCCGACCCGGCGAACGAGTCCGTCGACGAGCACCTGCCCGAGCCCGACGTCACCGACCGCCAGCCGGTGCTGCGCGGCGTCTCGTTCCAGGTGCCGCGCGGGCAGCGCATCGCGCTCGTCGGCCCCTCCGGTGCGGGCAAGTCGACGATCCTGGCGCTCATCGAACGGTTCTACGACCCCTCGGTCGGCACGGTGCGCATGGGCGGCCTCGACCTGCGTTCGCTCGACCGCGCCGAGCTCCGCGCGCAGATCGGTTACGTCGAACAGGATGCCCCGGTGCTGGCCGGGAGCCTCCGCGACAACCTCAAGCTCGGCAGCCCCCACGCGAGCGACGCGGCGTGCGAGCAGGTGCTGCGCGCCGTGAACCTCGGCGGCGTGCTCGATCGCGACCCCGCGGGCCTCGATGCCGCCGTCGGCGATGACGGCATCATGCTCTCGGGCGGCGAGCGCCAGCGGCTCGCGATCGCCCGCGCGTTGCTCGCGGCTCCCCCGATCCTGCTGCTCGACGAGTCGACCTCCTCGCTCGACGGGGTCAACGAGCGCATGATGCGCGATGCCGTCGACGCCGTCTCCGAGGGGCGCACGCTCGTCGTGATCGCGCACCGGCTCTCGACGGTCATCGACTCCGACCGCATCATCGTGCTCGACGAGGGCCGGGTGATCGGCGAGGGCACGCATGCCGAGCTCGTGGCCAACGTACCCCTCTACCGCGATCTGGCGGCGCACCAGCTGCTCGTCTGAGCCCGTCGACGGTGCGCCGCCTCAGTGCGAACCCGAGCGAAACTCAGTGCTCGCTCGGATGGCGCGCCGAAGCCCGCTCCGTAGCGTGGACTCCCGCATCCCCCACCGGATGCCCCGAGCCCACGCCCCACGGAGGACCCATCATGACCATCGCAACCGTCTCGAACGAGCGCGATCTCGACCGTCTCGACGAACTGCCCGTCGACCTCATCGACGAGCTGCCCGATGCGGCCGACGAGGCCGAGACCGCCACGACCCGCAGCGGCCTCGGCAACTCGTTCGACCGCGTGCAGGCCGGCATCCAGGGCTGGCTCCGCCACTGGGAGCCGCTGCGGCTCCCCGCGTTCACCGCCGTGCGCGACGTCATGCCCGATGACGACCACGGCCGCTCCTCGCTGCAGGCCGCCGCGACGCAGCCCGACGGCGCCGTGCGGCTGACGGCGAGCCTCTACGATCCGCCGAACCGCGACGGCGACCCGCTCGCATGGTCGCGCAACTGGGCGAGCCTCGCCGTGCTGCCGCCGGCACGGGAGGCGGGCCGGCTCTTCTACCGATTCCGGGTCTCGAGCCGGCTCGTGCTCGACGGTCAGGCCTCGCTCAGCCTCGTCTCGACGAGCGTGAACTTCGGCGTCGTCGCGGACATCGGCAAGGCCAGCCCGTTCCACGTCACCGGATTCGCGACGCCGATCGCACGCCCGCTCATGGGCGTGCAGTGCCGCGAAGACCAGGATGCCTCGGCGTCGCAGGTCTTCGAGGGCTCGATCGCCGTGCGCCAGGGCGAGACCCCCGCGATGGCGTTCGTCATCGGCGCCGACCTGCTCTTCGAGCACGGCTGGGTGCGCGTGCACGAGGGGTCGAGCACCTGGATCGGGCCGACCGACCCCGGCGCGAGCGGCACGATCGAGTTCCGCTACGCGCCCGCGGCGATGCTGCGCCTGCTCGGCCGACTCGACGAACCGCACGTCGCCTGAGCCATGCGGGCGGATCCCGCCATCCGGTCGGTTCGGCACTGTACGCCTCGGCCGGTGAGGACGAGAATCGGCGGATGACGCGCTTCGTCATCGTGCTGCCGCTCTCGCCGCTCACCGCCGCCGAGTCGTTCACGGTGGCCGACTGGCCGCTGCACGTCACGCTCGTGGAGCCCTTCGCCACGGACCGGCCGAGCGAGGTCGTCGCGGCGGCGCTCGGCAGGGTGGCCCGCGATGCGTCGGCGATCACCAGCACCGCGGGTGAGCCCGCCATGTTCGGCCGTCGCCATGACGTGCCGGTGACCCTCATCAGAGACGGCGGCGAGATCTCCGTGCTCCGAGGCGAGGCGCTCGCCGCCCTCGCCGGCGCCGAGGTCGAGACCGGGCACCTTCGCAGCGATTTCCGCCCGCACGTCACCGTGAAGCGCCACGGCCGGCTGGAGCGCGGCGACCGCGTGCTGCTCCGCCAGCTCGCCCTCATCGACATGCGGCCGCCATCGGGCTCGCATCACCGCCGCGTGCTCGGCGTGTGGCCGCTCGGCGCGGCATCCGTCACTGGAGCGCTGCCGCCACGCGACTGATGCGAACGGTCGCGAGCTGGAACGGGCGGAGCTCGAATCGCCAGGCACCGGGCGTTCCCGGCACCGCCGCGAGCCGGGCCCGGGACTCGTCGAGGGGCCGCTCGAGCAGGTCGACCTCGGTCGCCACCGCTCCGGGGAGCTCCGCGGAGAGCACGGCCTGCCTGCGCGAGCCGTGCGCTTCGTAGAGCCGCACCACGACATCACCCGAACGGTCCTCGGCGAGCTTGACCGCCTCGACGATGACCCCGTCACCCGCGACCGCGATCAGGGGGGCGATGCGGTCGACCGCGGCATCGACCACGCGTCGCGGGGGCACGTTGAGCCGGTAGCCCTCGGCGACGGCCTCGGGGATGCCCGCGCCGGGTGCGATCGCCACGCGGAAGACGTGGGACCCCTGGTCGGCCGTCGGATCGGGGTAGCGGGGAGCCCGCAGCAGCGAGAGCCGCACGGTGGTCACCGTGGCCCCGTCGACCACGGTGCGCGCGATGTCGTGTCCGTAGGTCGCGTCGTTGGCGACGGCGACGCCGAACCCGGGCTCGCCGACGTGCACCCAGCGGTGCGCGACCGACTCGAAGCGTGCCGCATCCCACGAGGTGTTCGTGTGCGTCGGTCGATGCAGGTGACCGAACTGGATCTCGGACGTCGCCCGCTCGGCGTGCACGTCGAGCGGGAACGCAACCTTCAGGAGCTTCTGCCGCTCGTGCCAGTCGACGTCGAACCGCACGTCGAGCGCACCGCCCATCGCTTCCAGCGAGATGCTCTCGACGACCTCGGATCCGCCGAACCGACGGGTGATGCGCACGACGGCGCAGGCCGGGTCGTCGTCGACGATCTCGATCGACTCGAGCTCGCGGAGCTCGACGACGTTCCGCCGGTCCTGCACGTCGACGTCCCAGGCATCCCACTGGTTCGGGGTGTCGCGGAAGAGCTGCAGCAGCTTCGCCGCACCGCCCGCGGGGATCGCGTCACGGCCGGTTCTCCGGTCGACGAGGGAGACGAGGAGCCCCTGCTCGTCGAGCACGGCCTCGAGCCGGGCGTTCGCCAGCACGATCCGTTCGCCGTCGCGCCGCACGGTGGCCGCGGCATCCGTCTCGGGCGTCGTCGCTGCGGCGAGCGCGGCGACGCCGCCGAGCGGGAGGGGGCCGGCGTTCGCCACGACGGCCTGCTCCCCCTCGCCGACGAGCGCGCGCAGCGAGCGCGCGATGATCGCCTCGAGCGTGTCGGCGACCTCCGCGTAGCGCCGCTCGGCCTCGGCGTGCACCCAGGCGATCGACGACCCCGGCAGGATGTCGTGGAACTGCTGCAGCAGCACAGCGTGCCAGGCCGTCTCCAGTTCGTCGTACGGGTACTCGAGCCGCCCGCGCACCGCCGCGGTCGCGGCCCACAGCTCGGCCTCCCGCAGCAGGTGCTCGCTACGCCGGTTGCCGCGCTTCGTGCGCGCCTGCGAGGTGTAGGTGCCGCGATGGAACTCGAGGTACAGCTCGCCCGACCAGACCGGCGGCTTCGGCAGTTCGGCCTCCGCCGCCTCGAAGAACTCGCGCGGGCTCGACAGCACGACCCTCGGCGACCCCTCGAGATCCGCCGTGCGCGCGGCCGCGGCGAGCATCTCCTCGGTGGGGCCGCCGCCGCCGTCGCCCCAGCCGAACGGCACGAGCGAGGTGTTGGCCGAGCCGTGCTCGGCGTACTGTCGCTCCGCCCGCGCGAGCTCGGCGCCCGAGAGCTCGGAGTTGTACGTGTCGACCGGAGGGAAGTGCGTGAAGATGCGCGTGCCGTCGATGCCCTCCCAGTCGAAGGTGTGGTGCGGCATCACGTTCGTCTCGTTCCACGAGATCTTCTGCGTGAGGAACCAGCGACTGCCCGCCGCACGGGCGATCTGCGGCAGCGCCCCCGAGTAGCCGAACGAATCCGGCAGCCACACCTCGAGCGGTTCGACGCCGAACTCCTCGATGAAGAAGCGCTTGCCCGCGACGAACTGGCGGGCGAGCGCCTCACCGCCCGGCATGTTCGTGTCGGACTCGACCCACATGCCGCCGACCGGCACGAACGAGCCCTCGGCCACCCGCCGGCGGATGCGTTCGAACAGCTCGGGATACGCCGCCTTCAGCCAGGCGAACTGCTGAGCGGATGACGCGGCGAACACGAAGCCCGGATTCCGCTCGATGAGCGCGTCGACGTTCGAGAAGGTCCGCGCCACCTTGCGAACGGTCTCGCGGGTCGGCCACAGCCAGGCGCTGTCGATGTGCGCGTGGCCGACGCCGTGCACCCGATGCGAACTCGCCCAGGCCGGGGCCACGAGTGCGGGCGCGAGCAGCTCACGGCCGCGCGCCGCGGTGCCCGACACGTCGTCGGGGTCCATCGCGTCGATGCATCGCTCGAGCGCGCGGAGGAGCTGCGCACGCCGGGGCAGCGCCTCGGGCAGCTCGGCGTGCAGTCCGCGCAGGGTCCAGACGTCCTGTGCGAGCTCCCACACCGGCAGATCCCGCAGGGCGACCTCGAGCCGGCGCATCCGGTAGAGCAGCGCGTCGCCGGCGGTGGCGGGATCGCCGAGCGGCGTCGGGGCGAACGACCAGCCGCCCTGGAGGTCGGGATTGGAGGCCGCCTCGAGGTACAGCTCGAAGTCCTGCCCGGGCCCGGCGTCGAGCGGCACCGCGCGGTTCAGCGGCTCGATCGCCTTGATGATCGCGCCGTCGGCACTCCAGACCGTGCCTTCGGCCTGGAAGCCGGGCGCCGCACCCGTGAACCCCAGATCCACGACGAGCTCGACCCTGGCATCGCGTTCGGCCGCCCAGGCCTCGGGCACCCGGCCGCGGATGCGGAACCACGTCGTGCCCCAGGGACGGCCCCACGGGGCATCCGTCTCGAAAGGGGTGAAGCGCTGCGCGACCGCTTCGGCGAACGGCACCGGCTCGCCCGGCGCCACCCACTGCTCGATCGAGACGGGAGCGCTCCGGCGATGGAGCGCCGGCTCGATGCGCTCGGCGACGAACCGTGCGATTCGTCGTTCGACCAGCCTGCTGTCGTCGTGCATCGGACCAACCCCTATCCCTTGATCGCGCCCTGCATGGCGAAGGAACCGCCGATGCCCTTCGACACGATGACGTAGAGCACCACCACCGGCAACGAGTAGATGAGCGAGTACGCCGCGAGCTCGCCGTATGCCACGGTGCCGTACTGCCCGAAGAAGCTGAAGACGCTCACCGAGGCGGGTTGCTTCGACGGCGACAGCAGCAGGATGAACGGCACGAAGAAGTTCCCCCATGCCTGGATGAAGACGAAGATGAAGACGACCGCGAGTCCGGGGCGCATGAGCGGGAGCACGATCAGCCGAAGCGCCCGCATCGCGGAGGCGCCGTCGACCCACGCCGCCTCCTCGAGCGAGACCGGCACCGAGTCCATGAAGTTCTTCGTCATCCAGATCGCCATGGGCAGGCTCGTCGCTGCGAGGAAGAACGTCACCGCGGCGAGGTTGTCGAGCATGCCGAGCCGCACGAAGAGGCTGTAGACCGGCACCATGATCGCCGTGATCGGAAGGCAGGTGCCGAACAGGATCGCGGAGAGGTACGGGGTGTTGAACCTCGAGTTGTACCGCGAGATCGGGTAGGCGGCGAGCACCGCGACGATCACCGTCACGATGGCCGATCCCGCCGAGAGCACCGTGCTGTTCCAGAGCGGCAGCAGCGTGCGCTCCGGCGTGAGCACGGCCGCATAGTGCTCGAGCGTGAAGTCGGTCGGCACCCGTGTCTGCTGGCTCGGCGCGGTGTCGACGGACGCGAGGAACAGCCAGGCGAGCGGCACCAGGAAGCACGCGGCGATGACGAGCAGCACGACGTTCGAGGCGAGGGCGGCGACCGCTCGACGCGGCGACGCCATGCTCAACCGTCGCGGGCGGGCCGGTGCCGCCGTCGGCCCGGTCATGCGTCCCGCCCGGGCCGGAGGGTGCGCAGGTAGAGCACGGAGAACACGGCGCCGATCAGGATCATGACGACCGCGATCGCCGACCCGTAGCCGATCTCCTGGAACTTGAACGCCTCCTGGTAGGCGAGGATCGGCAGCGTGGTGCTGCTGATGCCGGGGCCGCCCTTCGTCATCACCCAGATCAGCGTGAAGACCGCGAGCGTCTGCAGCGTGATCAGCATGAGGTTGGTGGCGATGCTCCCCCGGATCATCGGGATCGTCACCCAGATCAGTCGCTTGAGTCCGCCGGCCCCGTCGATGACGGCGGCCTCGGTGATCTCGGGCGGCACGTCGTTCAGCGCCGCCTCGTAGACCATCATCGAGAACGCGGTGCCGCGCCAGACGTTCGCGAGGATCACGGCGAGCATCGGGAACTCGTAGAGCCAGTTCGCACCGTCGATGCCGATGCCGGCGAGCAGTTGGTTGAGGGTTCCGTCGTCGGCGAAGTACGCGTACGCCGCGAACGCCGCGACGATCTCGGGCAGCACCCATGCGCCGACCACGATCGTGGTCACGATCGCGTGCGTGGCGCGGCCCACCCTGCCGAGGAGCAACGCGATCACCAACCCGAGCACGTTCTGGCCGATGACCGCCGATGCCACGACGAAGACGACGGTCAGCCAGACGGAGACCGGGAACCCCGGGTCCTGCAGGAGTCGCGTGTAGTTCTCGAAGCCGACCCACGACGGGTCCTTCGCGTTGCGGCCGGTGAGCGCGGTGTTCGTGAACGAGATCGTGACCGACCAGATGACCGGGCCCGCCATGAACAGTGCGAGCAGCAGGATCGACGGGACGACGGGGAGGAATCGTGCGATGGAGGTACGCGATGACCGGCCGTCGCGGGAGTTCGGGCGTTCCCGCGACGGTCGGACGGCGCCGTCACGCAGTGCCGATGTGGATGCCACCACCCGTCACTGCGTCACATTCTCATCGCCGACGATGCCGATCACGGCCTCGTCGTAGGCGGCAGCGGCTTCTTCGGGACTCATCTGCCCCGTCATGACCGCCTCGGTCGCCGCCTGGATCTCGGCCGAGATCTGCGGGTAGTCCGCCGTGGCCGGACGGAAGTGCGTGACGCTCACGAGGTCGGTGAAGAAGCCGATGAACGGGTTCGCCTCGAGATACGCCGGGTCTTCCGCGACGTCGGCGCGCACCGCGATCTGCGAGTTCGCGATGTTGTACTCGAGCGCGTTCTCACGGTCGAGCGCCATGGCGAGGAAGTCGAACGACTCGTCGGGGTGCTCGCTCTGCGCGCCCACCGCGAGCGTCCAACCGCCAGAGAGGCTCACCGCACCGTCGCCCTGGCCGTTCTGAGTCGGGAAGGCGGCGACGCCGATGTCGTCGACGTACTCGGGCCACTCGTACGATCCGCCCTGCTTCCAGAACGAGGGCGACCACGACCCCTCGATGGTGCCCGCGATCTGCCCGCCCGGGAACCACTCGCCGAACAGTTTCTGCCACATCGATCCGTCGAGCGCGACGTCGGGCGCCGGCGCGAGGCCCTCGCCGTAGAGGGTCTCGATGAACGCCAGCGAGTCGACGAAGCCCTCGGAGCCCGTGACCCACTTCTGCTCGTCGGCGTCGTAGAGGGTGTCGTCGGTGCCGTACATGAGCATGCCGAAGCCCTGCATGACCGAGCCCTCTCCGGCCGGCTTGCCGGAGTACACGTTGAACGCGACCTTGTCGGGCGAGGCAGCCTTGACGGCCCGCGCCGTCTCGAGGATCTCCTCCCAGCTCTTCGGCTCCCACGGGAGCGCGACCCCCGCGGCTTCGAGCACCGACTTGGAGTACCAGATCCCACGGGTGTCGGTGCCGAGCGGCACGGCGTAGACACTGCCGTCGTCGGCTCGACCGGCCTCCTTCGCCCCGTCGTTGAACTGCTCCCAGTCCTCCCACTCGGCGAGGTGGTCGTCGAGGTTCAGCAGGTAGCCGGCGTCGATGTCGCTGCGCACGCGGAAGGTGTCCTCGTAGAACACGTCGGGTGCCGTCTCGGCGCTCTGCTGCATGAGTGCGAGCTTCGTCGCGTAGTCGCCCTCGTCGGCCACGATGGGCTCCAGCTCGACGGTCACACCGGGGTTGGCGGCCTCGAACTCGGGCTTCACCTTCTGGAAGAGCTCGTCGAGCGCGACGAAGCCGTCGGTCTTCTGGTAGACGACCGTGATCGTCTGGGAATCGTCTGCCGCCGGGCTGCACCCGGCGAATGCGAGGGCCGCCGCAGAGACGGTCGCCACGCCGGCGAGTACGCGAGAGAAACGCATGGTGCTCCTTTGCTCCAGCTGGATCGAACGCGGTCGCGTCTGTCGAAATAGTAAATCGAATGGAATTACTCTGCAAGCCCCACGCGCAGCCGATTCGGAACCGGTGTCAGGCGTCGAGCATCAGGCGCGCCGCCGACGGCCCGAGCGTGCGCTCGAGCACCAGGCAGGCGGCCCCGACCGCGCCGACATCCTCACCCGCCGACGTGCCGACGACCTGCACCCGGCGGATGGACCGCGTGACGCTGAGCTCGTCGAGCAGGGCGGGAATGCGCTCCAGGTGATACGGGCGGAAGCGCTGCCAGAACGGGCCCCCGAACACGACTCGATCGACGTCGAGCAGGTCGGCGAGCACGGCGACGGCCTTGGCCGTGCGAGCCGAGGAGCGCTCGAGGATCTGCCGCGCTCCGGCGTCGCCGGCTGCCGCGAGATCGCAGAGCGCCGTGAACCGCACGTCGACGTCGTGGGCGCCGCTGCGCAGTCGCGTGTCGGCGAGCACGCCGAGCCGTTCGGCCTCAGTGACGAGCGCCTGCGGGGTGCAGGTGGCGGCGATGCATCCGTGCAGGCCGCAACTGCAGACGGCACCGCCCGGATCGACGACGATGTGCCCGATCTCGCCCGCGTTGCCCGAGGCACCGCGCACGACCTCGTCGTCGAGCACGAGACCGGCGCCGATGCCGGTGCCGAGGTAGAAGAACACGAAGCTGCCGACGCCGTTGGCGCCCCCGGTCCACATCTCGGCCACCGCCGCCGCCGTGACGTCCTTGTCGACCAGCACCGGGAGTCCGGTCGACTCGGCGAGCGCGTCGCGGAGCGGCACCCGGTGCCAGCCGAGCAGGTGCGGCGGATCGACGATGGTGCCGCGTTCGACGTCGATCGGACCGGGCGCGGCCACGCCGAGCCCCACGACCTTCTCGCGCAGCACGCCCGAGTCGGCGATCAGCCGGTCGAGGCCGTCCTGGATGCTCGACATCACGAGCCGGGGGTCGTTGGCGATGGGGGTGCGCCGGCGCGCGTGCGCGACCACGGAGCCCTCGAGGTCGAGCACGACGAAGGTCATCACGGCCGGATCGATGTGCACGCCGGCCGCATACGCGCCCGCCGGGTTCAGTCGCAGCAGTGTTCTGGGCTTGCCCGGGCCGGAACTCGCCTTGCCCGCTTCGACCACGAGGTCGCCGTCGAGCAGCCGCCGCACGACGTTCGAGATCGTCTGCGCCGAGAGGCCGGTCGCCGCCACGAGCTCCACGCGACTGCGGCCGTCGCTCGACCGGCGGATCGCATCGAAGACGACCGACTGGTTGAAGTCGCCCATGCGCGGCAGGTTCGTTCCGCGCCGCGTGCCTGTCGGATCGCCCACCCGGTCTCCTCGACTCGTTTCTCACGACGTTGGAGAAATGGTACTCCCACCGGCCGCCGGCGGTCCCGGTCGGCCCGGCGACCGCCGTCAGCCGGCTTCGGTCTGCACGAGCGGCGGTTCGTCGGCGGTCGTGCTGCGCTTCTGCCACGGCCAACGGCCGGAGACCTCGAGCTCGAGCGACCAGCTGAGGAACGTTCGGATGAGCACGATGATCGCGAGCACGAGCACCGAGTCGAGCGTCGGCGTCACGGCGACCGTCTTGATGATGTCGGCGGCCACGAGCAGTTCGAGGCCCAGCAGGATGGCGCGACCGAGCACGCGGCGGAAGCGATCGTAGATCGGGGACTTCCCGCGAATGCCCCTGAGCCCGGCATCGAGGCTCGCGTAGACGACGCCGACCACGATCGCCAGCACGCCGACGAAGTCGATGACCTCGCCGATCGTCTCGATGACCGTGCCGAACTCCATCGCGCCTCCTTGCGGCACACGCTAGCGCGCGAGGGAGCAGCGCGGCGTCAGGCGTGCCGAAGTGCCGTCGACGGATGCCGCGGGCGGCGCGCCTTCCCGAACGCGCGCGTCCGCGGCATCCGCAGGCGGCACGGAGATGCGCCCCGCGGGATCGCGGGGCGCATCGCCGTCGGGCTACGCCTCCTGGTGCGCCAGGTGGTAGCGCAGGCTCGAGAGCTCGGCACGCAGCGCCGCGGGCACGCGGTCGCCGAACTGGCCGAAGTACTCTTCGGTGAGGTCGCACTCGGCGAGCCACGAGTCGCGGTCGACGTCGAAGAGCTGCTCGATCGCGTCATCCGTGATGTCGAGGCCGTCGAGGTCGAGCGAACCGGATGCCGGGATCAGGCCGATCGGCGTCTCGACGACGTCGCTCGTGCCCTCGACACGGCCGACGATCCACTCGAGCACGCGCGAGTTCTCGCCGAACCCGGGCCAGAGGAACGAGCCGTCGGAGCCCTTGCGGAACCAGTTGACCTGGAAGATCTTCGGGGCGTTCTCGCCGAGCACGCGGCCCATCTTGACCCAGTGGCCCCAGTAGTCGGCCATGTTGTAGCCGCAGAACGGGAGCATCGCGAACGGGTCGCGGCGGAGCTCGCCGACCGTGCCCTCAGCGGCGGCGGTCTTCTCGGACGAGATCGTCGCGCCCATGAACACGCCGTGCTTCCAGCTGCGCGCCTCGGCGACGAGCGGCACGTTCGTCGCGCGGCGTCCGCCGAAGAGGATCGCGTCGATCGGCACGCCGTCGTGGGCGTCCCAGTCGTCGGAGATCTGCGGGCACTGGGCCGCAGCGACCGTGAAGCGCGAGTTGGGGTGCGCCGCGGGGCGACCCGAGTCGGGCGTCCACGGCTTGCCCTGCCAGTCGGTGAGCTCGGCGGGCGCCTCGTCGGTCAGGCCCTCCCACCAGATGTCGCCGTCGGGGCGCAGCGCCACGTTCGTGAAGATCGTGTTGCCCCAGAGGGTCTGCACGGCCGTCGGGTTCGTGGTCTCGCCGGTGCCCGGCGCGACGCCGAAGAACCCGGCCTCGGGGTTGATCGCGTAGAGGCGGCCGTCGTCGCCGGGGCGCATCCACGCGATGTCGTCGCCGATCGTCTCGACCTTCCAGCCGGGGATCGTCGGGCGCAGCATCGCGAGGTTGGTCTTGCCGCACGCCGACGGGAACGCGGCGGCCACGTGGTACGCCTTGCCCTCGGGCGAGGTGATCTTGATGAGCAGCATGTGCTCGGCGAGCCAGCCCTCGTCGCGTGCCATGACGCTCGCGATGCGCAGCGCGAAGCACTTCTTGGCGAGCAGCGCGTTGCCGCCGTAGCCCGAGCCGTACGACCAGATCTCGCGCGAGTCGGGGAACTGCACGATGTACTTGGTGTCGTTGCAGGGCCAGTCGGCCTCGGCGCGGCGGTGGCCGACGCCGTCGATGAGCGGGTAGCCGACCGAGTGCACGGTGCGCACCCACGGCTCGCCGGCCTCGATGAGGCGGTAGACGGCGTCGCCCATGCGGGTCATGATGCCCATCGAGAGCACGACGTAGGGCGAGTCGGTGATCTCGACGCCGAGCTGCGAGATGGGGCCGCCGAGCGGGCCCATCGAGAAGGGCACGACGTACATCGTGCGGCCCTTCATCGAGCCGTCGAAGACGTCGGTCAGCTCGGTGCGCATCTCGCGCGGGTCGCGCCAGTTGTTCGTGGGGCCGGCGTCCTCTTCGTACGTCGAGCAGATGAAGGTGCGGTCCTCGACGCGCGCGACGTCCTTCGGGTCGGTGCGCGCGAGGAAGCTGTTGGGGCGCCACTCGGGGTTCAGCTTGATGAGCTTGCCCTCGGCGACGAGCTGCTTCGTCAGCAGGTCGGCCTCGTGCTGCGAACCGTCGCACCAGACGATCTCATCGGGCTTGGTGAGGCCGGCGATCTCATCGACCCACGCGCGCAGGGCTGCGTCGGTGGTGCCGCGACGGATGCTGCCGGCCGAGTCGGATGCCTCTGTGCCGATCGAGAACTCGGAGATGGTCATCTTCGTCCCTTCCAGATTGGTGCCGACGTGAGCCGGAACTGGTTCGTACTTCAAGAATGCGCGCTGTTGAGGCATCCGTTCGGCCAATTCGGTCGTTAAGAATGTGCGATCTTTCGCTATCCTTAAGGCATGAAGGCAGGCTCCCCCGATCTCGCGACCCTCGGCCAGCGCATCCGCCACTTCCGCGGCGAGCGGGGGCTGACCCTCGACCAACTCGGCGAGGCGGTCGGCATGGCCGGCAGCCAGCTCTCCCTCATCGAGAACGGCAAGCGCGAGCCGAAGCTCTCGCTGCTCGACTCGCTCGCGGCATCGCTCGACGTCGAGCTGGCCGACCTCCTCTCGCGCGAGGCACCGAGCCGTCGCGCCGAGCTCGAGCTCGAGCTCGGGCGCGCCCAGTCGAGCCCGCTGTACGCGAGCCTCGGGTTGCCCGCGATCCGGCCGGGTCGCGGCATCACCGACGAATCGCTCGAGGCGATCGTCGGCCTGCACCAGGAGTTGCAGCGGCGGGCGAGCGAGGCCATCGCCACCCCCGAAGAAGCCCGGCGCGCCAACACCGAACTGCGCGAGCGCATGCGCGAGCGCGACAACTACTTCCCCGACATCGAGCAGCTCGCCGAAGACCAGGTGCGCTCCTCGGGTCACCGCTCGGGCGCGCTCACGCACCGCGAGGTGAGCGTCATGGCCGAGAAGCTCGGATTCCAGCTCATCTACGTCGAAGACCTGCCCGACTCGACGCGGTCGATCACCGACATCACGAACGGCCGCATCTACCTGCCGCCGGCCTCGATTCCCGGCGGCCACGGCCTCCGGTCGATGGCGCTGCAGGCGATGGCGCACCGGCTGCTCGGACACGAGCGCCCCGCGAGCTACGCGGAGTTCCTCTGGCAGCGGCTCGAGATCAACTACTTCGCCGCTGCGTGCCTGATGCCGCGCGAGGCATCCGTCTCGTTCCTGCAGGCCGCGAAGAAGGAGAAGCGGCTCGCCATCGAGGACTTCCGCGACGCGTTCGGCGTCACGCACGAGGCCGCGGCGCTGCGCTTCACGAACCTCGCGACGAGCCACCTCGACATGACGCTGCACTTCCTCCGTGTCGCGGGCGACGGCGCACTCCTGAAGGGCTACGAGAACGACGGCCTGCCGCTGCCCACCGATGTCACGGGCTCGATCGAGGGCCAGTGGGTGTGCAAGAAGTGGAGCGCCCGCACCGCGTTCGGCCACACCAACCGCACGACCGAGAACTACCAGTACACCGACACTCCGGCCGGCACCTTCTGGTGCGCGACGCAGACGGGGCGCACGGATGCCGCGGAGTTCTCGATCTCGGTCGGCGTGCCGTTCAACCAGGCCAAGTGGTTCCGCGGGCGCGAGACGACGCAGCGCGCCGTGTCGACCTGCCCCGACGAGTCGTGCTGCCGCCGCGCCCCGTCGGAGCTCGCCGAGCGCTGGGCCGGACGGGCGTGGCCGAGCGCCCGGCTGCACGCGCACGTGCTCTCACCCCTGCCGTCGGGCACCTTCCCGGGCGTCGACGACTCCGCGGTCTACCGGTTCCTCGAGGCCCACGCCGAGCAGTAGTCCGCGGGTCTGCCCTCTCCTGCATCTTGCACCGAGCCGTCTCACCGGCCGATCACAACTGCGGATATACGATCCGGCGCGCCGACAATCGGTGAGAAGCCACGGCGTGGCGGATCGTATATCCGCAGGAGTGACGCGAGATGGCGTGAGTCGAAGTAAGCGCTGCACTATGAAGTTTCTGTTGCATTAGTGTGTGACGCACAGTATCGTGTGACGCATGAACCACGATGAGACGACCGCCGGGCACCTGCAGGAGCTCCGCCGAGGCACCGTCGTGCTCGCCTGCCTGGTGCGGCTGCGCACACCCGACTACGGCTACGCGCTGCTCGAGTCGCTGAATGGCCTCGGCATCCTCGTCGACGCGAACACCCTGTACCCCCTGCTGCGGCGCCTCGAGAAGCAGGGCCTGCTCACGAGCGAGTGGAACACCGACGAGGCCCGGCCTCGCAAGTTCTATCTCACGAGCCCCACCGGCGAACTGCTCGCCGACGCACTCATGACCGATTGGCGACGCATCGACGACGCGCTCGCCGGACTCACCACCGGAGACGAATCATGACCAGCTTGACCGACCGCTACGTGTGGGCCGCCGCCCGCACCCTGCCCGAGACGCAGCGCGCCGAGTTCGACCGCGAACTGCGCGAGCGCATCGGCGACGCGACCGACGCACTCGTCGAGACGGGCAGCTCCCCCGCCGACGCCGAGCGCGCCGCGCTCACCGAACTCGGCGACCCCGCGGCCCTCGCCGCGCACTACATCGATCGACCGCTGCAGCTCATCGGGCCGAAGTACTACCTCGTGTGGTGGCGCCTGCTGAAGCTGCTCTCCTCGATCGTGCTGCCGATCGGCGCTGCGGGCGTGCTGCTCGGGCAGTTGCTCTCGGGCGCCGACATCGGCGAGGCGATCGGCGCGACCGTCGCCACGGCGATCTCCATCGCGGTGCACCTCGGGTTCTGGACGACGCTCGTCTTCGCGGTCCTCGAGCGCACCCCGGCCGAAGCCGGCCGGCGGGGCGTCGATGCGGCGTGGACACTCGACATGCTGCCCGCGCTCCCCGAGCCCGCGAAGACGTCGCGTCTCGGCGAGCTCATCGGTTCGCTCGTCTTCCTCGGCATATTCGCCGGGGCGATCGTGTGGCAGCAGTTCGGCGTCGTCTTCCACGACGGCGTGCGCGAGCCGATCCCCCTGCTCGAACCCGCACTGTGGTCGTTCTGGCTGCCGTACTTCCTCGTGCTGATCGCCCTCGAGATCCTCTTCGCGATCGCTCTCTACTCATGGGGGTGGAACTGGTGGCTCGCGGGCGCGAACCTCGTGCTGAACGTCGCGTTCACGGTGCCGGCGCTGTGGCTGTTCCTGACCGGGCAGCTCATCACCGACGAGGCGCTCGAGGCGATGCAGTGGCCGTGGGGCAACTCCGGGCCCGTCATCGTCGCGATCATCGTGGTGGTCGTGATCGGGGTCGCGACCTGGGACGTCATCGACGGCGGCATCAAGGCCTACCGTGCCGGCCGAGCGGTGCCCTCAGCGGCGGCGGGCACGGCGACTTCTGGGGCGAAGGCATGAGCGAGAACGCGATGAACCCCACGACCGAGCTCACCGACCGCTACGTGATCGCGGCCTCCCGCAGCCTGCCCCGCCGGCAGGGGCGCGAGTTCGCCCGCGAACTCGAGGAGCGCATCCGCGACGACATCGACGCCCGCGTCGGCTCGGGCTCGTCGATGCCCGACGCGGCCGAGTTCGACGCGCTGGCCGCCCTCGGCGACCCGGCCCGGCTCGCAGCCCGCTACGCGGATCGTCCGCCGATGCTGATCGGCCCGCGGTGGTACGCAACGTGGAAGCGCGTGCTCATCATCACGGAGTGGAGCGCCGTGCCCGCGGTCACCGGCGCCTACCTGCTCGCCCAGTTCATCACGGGCGAGGTCGGCGCCGGCACCTTCGGCACGACGTGGTTCGTGCTGCTGACCACCGCCGTCTACATCGCCTGCTTCACGACCGTGGTGTTCGCGGCGATCGACCGTGCGCCCGCGCGTGGCGAGGCAGACGTGGTCGTCTGGTCGCCGAGGGATCTGCCCGCCGCCGGGGCGAGCCCAGCCGATCGGCGCATCGGCCTGATCACCACGCTGTTCTGGCTCGCCGTCATCGTCGGACTCGTGCTCTGGCAGCAGTTCGGGCCGAGCCGTTGGGGCCACCTCGATGGCATGCTGCCCGTGTTCGATCCGGCGCTCTGGTCGTTCTGGCTGCCGTACTTCCTCGTGCTCGTGGGCCTCGAGGCGGTCATGGCCGTGTGGATCTTCCGTTCCGGCTGGACATGGCCCGGCGCGGCCGCGAACATCGTGCTCGATCTCGCCTGGGCGGTGCCGTCGATCTGGCTGATCGTCACCGGAGCGCTGTTCGCACCCGGATTCGTCGAGCTGTTCGAGGCGAACCTCGATGCCGATGCTCAGCAGGTGCTGCCGATCCTGCTGGTTGCGGGCATCGTCGCCGGCGCCCTCGCCGACGCGATCCTCGGCGTCGTCCATGCGATGCGCAGAAGCCGTCGCGATGCGCTCGGCCTCGTCGGCACGGCGGCGCCCGCGCAGCCCTGATCGGCGGCCGGCCGGGGCCGTCGGCGTGGTCGAGGTCGTCGGCGGTCGTCGGCACCGGCCGCCGGCGACCGACGCCTGCCTACTTCGGCTGCATGCGGATCGCGCCGTCGAGGCGGATCGTCTCGCCGTTCAGCAGCGGGTTCTCGACGATGTGCCGCACGAGTGCCGCGTACTCGGCGGGCGTGCCCATGCGCGACGGGTGCGGGATCTGCTCCTCGAGCGAGGCCTGCACCTCGGGCGGCATGCCCGCCATCATCGGGGTCTGCATGATGCCGGGCGCGATCGTGACGACCCGCACGAGCAGCTTCGAGAGGTCGCGGGCGAGCGGCAGCGTCATCGCGGCCACGCCGCCCTTCGAGGCCGAGTAGGCCGCCTGCCCGATCTGCCCGTCGAACGCCGCGACCGAGGCGGTGTTCACGATGACGCCGCGCTCGGCGGTCTCGGGCACGCCCGGAAGCGACTGGGCCGTGATCGGGTCGTTCGCCGCCATCGCCGCGGCCGCGAGCCGGGCGACGTTGAACGTGCCGATGAGGTTGATGCGGATGGTGCGCTCGAACGCGTCGAGCGCCAGCGGGCCTTCACGGCCGACCGTGCGCCCGGCGGTCGCGATGCCGGCGCAGCTCACCGCGACTCGAAGTGGCGCACGCTCCTGCACGAGGTCGATCGCGGCCTGCACGGATGCCTCGTCGGTGACATCCGCCGGCGCGAAGCGCACGTTGTCGCCGAGCTCGCTCGCGGTCTGCTCGCCGGGTGAGCCCGGGAGGTCGAGGATGACGACCTCGGCGCCCGCGGCGGCGAGCACGGCGGCCGTGCCGCGCCCGAGCCCGGAGGCGCCGCCCGTGACGATCGCGCCTGATCCGTTCAACTGCATGTGGTGCGTCCCTTCGGGAATGGGTGGGTCGGGTCGGAATCGCCCCGAGCGTCAGATGCGTTCGATGATCGTGGCGTTGGCCATGCCGCCGCCCTCGCACATCGTCTGCAGGCCGTAGCGGCCGCCGGTGGCCTCGAGCTGGTTCACGAGCGTCGTGAGCAGTCGCGTGCCCGAGGAGCCGAGCGCGTGCCCGAGGGCGATGGCGCCGCCGCGGGGGTTCAGCTTCGCGGCATCCGCCCCGGTCTCGGCGAGCCAGGCGAGGGGCACCGACGCGAACGCCTCGTTGACCTCGTAGGCGTCGATGTCGCCGTGGGTCAGCCCGGCGCGCTCGAGCACCTTCTCGGTCGCCGGGATCACGCCGGTGAGCATGTAGAGCGGGTCGCTGCCCACGACCGAGAACGCGCGGAACCGCGCCCGCGGCGTGAGGCCGAGCTGCTCGGCGCGCTCGGCGCTCATGATGAGGGCGGCGGAGGCGCCGTCGGTCAGCGGCGAGGAGTTGCCGGGCGTGATGCGCCAGTCGAGCTCGGGGAAGCGTTCGGCGAGGTCGTCGGTGCGGAATGCCGCGTTCAGGCCGCCGAGCGACTCGGCCGAGGTGCCGGGTCGCACGGTCTCGTCGGTCAGCGAGTCGACGCCGGGCACGGGCACGACCTCGCTCGCGAAGGCACCCGCCTCCTGTGCTGCTGCGGCCAGCTCGTGCGATCGTGCCGCGAACGCGTCGAGTTCGGCGCGGTCGAAGCCCCACTTGGCGGCGATGAGTTCGGCGGAGACGCCCTGGTTCACGAGGCCGTCGGGGTAACGCGTGCGGATGCGCGAACCGTAGGGGTCGGCGCCCGCGGCGCTCGAGCCGAGCCGCACCCGGCTCATCGACTCGACGCCGCACGCGATGACGATGTCGGCCTGCCCGGCGAGCACCGCCTGCGCCGCGAACGTCGCCGCCTGCTGGCTCGAGCCGCACTGCCGGTCGATCGTGGTGCCGGGCACGTGCTCGGGGAAGCCCGCCGCGAGCACCGCGTTGCGCGTGATGTTGTAGCTCTGCTCACCGATCTGGCTGACGCAGCCGCCGATCACGTCGTCGATGAGCGCCGGGTCGAGGTCGTTGCGGTTGACGAGCGTGTCGAGCACTCCGGCGAGGAGGTCGACGGGGTGGATTCCCGACAGGAGTCCACCGGGCTTGCCGCGCCCAACGGGTGTGCGGACGACGTCGACGATCACGGCTTCTCTGCTCATGCAGACAGCCTACGACGGCCTGAGAAGCCCGAATGCCCCGGGCGCGCTCGCGCACCGGGGCATCCGTCACCGCGACTCGGACGATGCCGAGATCGCGGATCGAATCGCGGATCAGACCGTCGCGACGACCTCGCGCTCGAGGGCGACCGGCTGGCGCTCGGGCAGCACGACGGGGTGCGTGCCGGCCATCGCCTCGATGACGCGCACGACCTGGCAGGAGTAGCCGTACTCGTTGTCGTACCAGACGTAGACGATCGCGTCGGTGCCGTCGGCGATCGTCGCGAGCCCGTCGACGATGCCGGCGCGGTTGGAGCCGACGAAGTCGGTCGAGACCACCTCGGGCGACTCGATGTAGTCGACCTGCTGGCGCAGCGGAGAGGTGAGCGAGACCTGACGCAGGTAGCGGTTCAGCGAGGTCTTCTCGGCGGGCTGCTCGAGCTGCAGGTTCAGGATCGCGAGCGACACATTGGGCGTCGGCACGCGGATAGCGCTGCCGGTGAGCTTGCCGGCGAACGACGGCAGGGCCTTCGCGACGGCCTTCGCGGCGCCGGTCTCGGTGATGACCATGTTGAGCGCCGCCGAGCGCCCGCGCCGGTCGCCCGAGTGGAAGTTGTCGATGAGGTTCTGGTCGTTCGTGAACGAGTGCACGGTCTCGACGTGGCCGCGCACGACGCCGTAGGCGTCTTCGATCGCCTTCAGCACGGGGGTGATCGCGTTCGTGGTGCACGAGGCGGCCGAGAGGATCGCGTCGGCGTCGGTGATGTCGTCGTGGTTGATGCCGTGCACGATGTTCTTGATCGCGCCCTTGCCGGGGGCGGTGAGCAGCACCCGGGCGACGCCCTTCGACTGCAGGTGCTGCGAGAGCCCCGCCTCGTCGCGCCAGCGGCCGGTGTTGTCGACGACGATCGCGTCGTCGATGCCGTAGGCGGTGTAGTCGATCGATGCGGGGTCGTTCGAGTAGATCACCTGGATGAGCGTGCCGTTGGCGAGGATCGTGTTCGCCTCCTCATCGACCTCGATCGTGCCGGCGAACGGGCCGTGCACCGAGTCGCGGCGCAGCAGGCTCGCGCGCTTGACGAGGTCGTTGTCCGAGCCCTTGCGCACGACGATCGCGCGGAGGCGCAGGCCCTTGCCGTTGCCGGCGTGCGCGATGAGGATGCGGGCGAGGAGGCGCCCGATGCGGCCGAAGCCGTAGAGCACGACATCGGTGCCGGATGCCTCGGGCTCGCCCTCGGCCGCGATGACGGGCGTGAGCTCGTCGCGCACGAAGTCGGCGAGCTCGCGGGCGTCGCCCTCGCCGACGGCGTCGGCGTAGCGGGCGACGAGGCGGGCGACGTCGATCGAAGCCGGGCCGGGAGCGATCTCGCGCAGCACCTCGAGCACGCGCATCGTGTCGCCGAGGTCGAGCTCGACGTCACCGGCCTGACGGGCGAAGCGGTGCGCCTTCAGCAGCGCGACGGCGGAGCGATTGATGAGTCGCCGGCCGTGGATGGAGGTCACCACCCCGTGGTCTCGGTAGAGGCTGCCGATGAGCGGGATCATCCGCTCGGCGAGCTCCTCTTTGGCGATCCATTCCGTGCGGCGTGCATCGAACTCGTGGCTCACGATCTTCCTTCTCGGTCGAACGTGCGGAGGGCGTCGTCGACCAGTGTCCTCGCGGGCGAGCCTGCCGGTGGGCAGCATCGGCCGCATTCTCTTCCGGGGATGGGTCGATTCTACGGATGTCTCGCTGCGGACGCCCTGTACACGGAGTCGAGTGCGGCCCCGACGACCCGACGCCGCGGCTCCGGTTCCTGTCGGATGCGTTCGTAGACTCTCGGAGTGGATCGCATCATGCCGGGGGTCATCGCCGTCCTGTTCGGCTCGATGGCACTCATCGTCGTCTTCGTGCCGCTCGTCGCGCTCAGCTACCGTCGCCGGGGCGGATTCTCCGCCCTGCGGATGATCGGGTGGGTCGCGCTGCTCTTCTACGTGATGGGACTCTGGGCGTACACGCTGCTGCCGTTGCCCGACGGCGACGACTTCCGCTGCGTCGGCGTGGTGCTGAATCCGCTCGAGGACGTCGTCGACATCGCCCGCCTGCAGGCCGACCACGGCGGCTCGCTGCTCGCGAACGCGGCCGTGCAGCAGCTCGCACTCAACGTGCTGCTCTTCCTGCCGCTCGGCTTCTTCGTGCGGGCCCTGTTCGACCGCGGCATCGCCGTCGCCATCGGCGCCGGAGCGCTCGTGTCCCTCGCGATCGAGCTCACCCAGTTGACCGGGGTCTGGGGCGTCTTCCACTGCGCGTACCGCGTGTTCGACACGGGCGACCTGCTGTCGAACACTGTGGGCGCGGCGCTGGGCTCGCTCGCGGCGCTCCTGGTGGTGCGCCGCGGTCGCGGCGGAGATCGACCGGGCACGGGCGCCGGCACCGTCACCGCCGGCCGGCGCCTGCTCGCGATGCTCGTCGACCTCGCGAGCGTGTGGCTCACCGCAGCGGGCCTCTCGGTCGCCGTGAACACCGCGATCCTCGTGCTGGCCGGTCGCGAGAGCCTGCTCGAGTGGTCCGCTGCGGTCGCGGCGTCGGCGACCATCGTGGCGATCGGCGCCCAAGCCGCCTCGGTGCTCACCGGCGGAGTGACCCTCGGTGAGCGGGCCGTGTTGATCGACGCCCGCGAGCACCGCACACCGCGATGGCTCTGGCGCGTCGTGCGCCTCCTCGCGGGCATCGGCGGCTACAGCCTGCTTCTGCTCATCGACCCCGTCGGCGGGCCGGCAGCGGCGGTGCTCGCCGTTGCGAGCCTCGTCGCAGCATTCACCTCGCGCGGGCATCGCGGCCTGGGGCAGGCCGCGGCCGGCATGGACTCGTTCGGCCGGGTGGCCGGGCGCGAGCCCGAAGACCTCAGTACGTCTCGATGAAGGAGAGTCGCATCGATGCGACGCGGTCGGGCAGCCCCTCGAAGACCGCCGCGCGCTCGGGCGAGACCTTGTACGCGGCATCCACTCGCTCGAATTCGGCGAGGTCGCCCGGCACGCTCACGGCCCACGTGAACTCGTTCGTCTCGGGTGAGCCGTAAGCGAACTCGATGGCGAACCCCATCGCGGGGCGGAGCACGGGCATGGTCTCCCGCCACCACGCGACGAACTCCTCGTAGAGTCCGTCGACGATCACGTACTGGCGCAGCTGGGTGGTCTTCACCCGACCATCATGCCGTGCGCGGCACGGTCGGTCGCGCCGGGATGCTGTCGGCGATCTCCCAGCCGAGCGCCTGAAAGAATACCCCCAGGGTATTTACCCGCCTCCCTGAGAGAACGGAACCGACGGAATGTGCCGAGCAGCGACCTGCAAGAAGTGCGGCAAGACCACGTGGGCCGGCTGCGGCCAGCACGTCGACTCGGTGATGCGCGGCATTCCGCGGGGCGACCGGTGCACCGGCCACGAGAACGACCCGGCCGAGCCCGGCTTCTTCGCCCGGCTCTTCGGCCGCTGAGCTCCGAGACCGACCGCACCGCGCCATTGCGCTAGGCTGCTCATCGTCCAGGCGCCCAGCTGCGCCGGTGCTCGAAAAATGGGCACGAAGCCGAATCGCGGGTTCCCCCGCCGCCGCGCGAGACACATACGGAATCCTCATCCGTCATCGTCTCGAATGGACACCGCCATGCCTTCGGTCTCCGCGCACGTCGCGCACGCCCTCTCCGCTCACATCGACCACGTCTTCGGCGTCATGGGGAACGGCAACGCCTACTTCCTCGACGCGATCGAACGCACCGCGGATGCCTCGTTCACCGCCGTCCGCCACGAGGCGGGGGGCGTCGTGGCCGCAGATGCGCACTATCGCGCCTCGAACCGCATCGCCGCGGCGACCTCGACGTACGGCGCCGGGTTCACGAACACCCTCACCTCGCTCGCCGAGGCGGCGCAGGCCCGGGTCCCCCTCGTGCTCGTGGTCGGCGACGAGCCGACCTCGGGCCGGCGCCCGTGGGACGTCGACCAGATCGCCCTCGCCTCGGCGGTCGGTGCCCGCACCTACACGGTCGGTCGCACCGACGCGCAGGCGACGACGATCATCGCGATCGAGCATGCGCTGGCGTACCGGGTGCCGGTCGTGCTCGCGATCCCGTACGACGTCGCCGCCGTCGAAGCCGGCCCGCTGCACGAGACGACGAGCCCGCGACTTCCGGCACCGCTCGCGCCGTCCGGGGAGTTCGCGCACCGCCAGATCGCCGACATCGCACGTGCACTGTCGGGCGCGAGCCGGCCCTTCCTGCTCGCGGGGCGCGGCGCCTGGCTCGCCGGGGCCGGCGAGGTGCTCGGCGAGCTCGCCGCCGCCACCGGCGCGGTGACCGCCTCGACCGCGCTCGGCCGCGGCGTGTTCCCCGACGCCCGCCACGACCTCGGCGTCTCGGGCGGGTTCGGCGCCGACGGCGCGATGGAGCTCGTGCGCGAGGCCGACGTGGCCGTCGTGTTCGGCGCGTCGCTGAACCAGTTCACGATGCGCTTCGGCGAGCTGTTCGCGCCCGGCACCCGCGTGTTCCAGATCGACGTCGCCGCCTCCGCGACGCACCCGAACGTGGGCGGCTTCGTGCGCGGCGACGCGGCACTCGTGGCTCGTGCGATCGTCGACGAGCTCGAGGTGATCGGCGCGGAGTCCTCCGGCTGGCGCGATTCGATCGACGCACCGACCCTGCGGGCGTACGCGCCGGGCGACGAGCTCGCCGCCGACGGTCGACTCGACCCGCGCAGCACCGCACGCCGCATCGCCGAGCTGATGCCCGAGGATCGGGTCGTCGTCTCCGACGGCGGGCACTTCATCGGATGGGCGAACATGTACTGGCCGGTCGCTTCGCCCGACCGCATGATGATGGTCGGCACCGCGTTCCAGTCGATCGGGCAGGGGTTCCCGAGCGTCGCAGGGGCTGCAGCGGCCAGGCCCGAGGCAACGGTCGTGCTCACCACCGGAGACGGCGGCGGGCTCATGGCGATCGCCGACCTCGAGACGGCGGTGCGCACCGCCGGAGGTCGCGGCATCGCGGTCGTCTGGAACGACGCCGCGTACGGCGCCGAGGTGAACCTCTACGGTCTCAAGGGCCTCGCCGAGGCCCCGATGCTGATCCCCGAGGTCGACTTCGCGGCTGCGGCGGCCGCATTCGGCGCCGAGGGCGTCGTCGTGCGCGGCCTCTCCGACCTCGACCGGCTCGCCGCCTGGGCGGCGACGCCCGCGGCCGAGCGCCGCTTCCTGCTGCTCGACTGCCGCATCTCGGGCGCCGTCGTCGCGCCCTACCAGGAGGAGATCGTGCGCGTGAACTCGCGCTGACGCTCGGCTCAGGCCCGCGACCCACGGGAACCGGGACGACGCCACGAACGACGGATGCCCCGGCGGGAAGGTTCCCGCCGGGGCATCCGTGTCTCGATTGCCGGTTACTTCACGCCGTAGATGGCGCTCGCCGACTGCTCCGCCTCGTGGTCGGGGCCGAGCGGGATGCCGGTGCGGTCCTTCAGCAGCAGGGTCGCGATGAAGGCGACGACCATGATGCCCGCGATGTAGAACGCGACGGACGTCGCGGAGCCGGTGGCCTGCACGAGCGCCGCCGAGATCATCGGGGCGAAGGCGCCGCCGAGGATCGCGCCGAGGGCGTAGGTGATGGAGACGCCCGAGTAGCGGATCGACGCAGGGAACAGCTCGGTGAAGTACGCGGCCTGCTGCCCGTACGTGAAGCCGTTGCCGATCGTGAAGAGCGCGAGGCCGGCGAAGAGCAGCCAGACGTTGCCGGTGTTCACGAGCGGGAACAGCAGGAACACCGTCGAGAGGAAGGCGATCCAGCCGATGATGTAGGTGTTGCGGCGGCCGATCCGGTCGGAGACCGAGCCGGCGATCCACGTGACGATCATCCAGACGACGGCCGACCCCGCGACCGCGAGCAGCACCGGGGTGCGCTCCATGCCGACGAGGCCGCCGTCGGCGACCGGCGTGGTGGCGTAGTTCTGGATGTAGCCGCCGGTGGTCATGTATCCCGCGGCGTTGTTGCCGGCGAAGGTCAGCGCGGCGAGGATCACGAGCAGCCAGTGGCGCTTGAAGAGCTGGGCGATGGGAGTCTTCGTCTGCTCCTTGCGGGCGGCGATCTCGGTGAAGACCGGGCTCTCGTCGACCGACCGGCGCACGATCATGCCGACGATGATGAGCACGAAGCTCAGCAGGAACGGGATGCGCCAGCCCCACTCGAGGAACGCGTCGCCGGGCGAGATGACACCCGTCATGAGCGCGAGCACGCCCGAGGCGAGCAGCAGGCCGATCGGCACGCCGATCTGCGGGAATGCGCCGTAGCGTCCCCGCTTGCCGTCGGGCGCGTGCTCGACCGCCATGAGCACGGCGCCGCCCCACTCGCCGCCCGTCGAGAGGCCCTGCAGGATGCGCAGGAGCACGAGGAGGATCGGCGCGAGGATGCCGACCTGCTCGTAGGTGGGCAGCACGCCGATGAGGGTCGTCGCCGCACCCATGAGCACGAGCGTCACGACGAGCATCGCCTTGCGGCCGATCTTGTCGCCGAAGTGACCGGCGAGGAACGCGCCGAGCGGCCGGAAGAGGAAGCTCACACCGATGGTCGCGAACGACAGGATCGTCGCGAACTCGGGGCCGGCGGGCGCGAAGAAGAGCACCTGGAAGACGAGACCGGCGGCGCTCGCGTACAGGAAGAAGTCGTACCACTCGATGGTGGTGCCGATCACGGTGGCGAATGCGACGCGGCGGAGTTCGCGACGCCTCGCGTCGGTCTGGGCGGGTGATTGGGCGGGGGCGGGGGCGGATGTCGTGGTCATGCGGGGGCGACTCCTCTGTCGTGTCCGCGGTCAGGGGCAGCTCGTCGTCGAGCCCGAGACGAGCTATCCGAGCATGATATACGATTTGGAATACGAATATGACTCGACGATGCCCCCGACGCGGACCGTCGTATACGATCACCTCGGAACCCCCTCGACGACGAAGTGGAGCACATGTTGCTGGACCAGACCCGGATCGACGCGATCGCCGACGAACTCGTCGCGGCGCACCACGACCGAAGCACCGTGCCGTTGCTCACCGCCAGGAACCCGGGGATGACCGTCGACGACGCCTACGCCGTGCAGAGCGTCTGGGCGAAGCGGCGCCAGGCCGACGGCGCGCGTCTCGTCGGTCGTAAGATCGGCCTCACCTCGAAGGTCATGCAGGTCGCCACCGGCATCACCGAGCCCGACTACGGGGTCATCTTCGACGACATGGTCGTCGAGTCCGGGGCATCCGTCGAGTTCGACCGATTCTCGAACGTGCGCATCGAGGTCGAGCTCGCCTTCGTGCTCGCAAAGCCCCTGCAGGGCCCGGATGTCACGATCTTCGACGTGCTCGACGCCACCGCCTACGTCGTGCCGGCACTCGAGATCCTGAACTCGCACATCGAGATGCAGGGGCGCACGATCGTCGACACCATCTCGGACAACGCCGCGATGGGCGCCATGGTCGTCGGCGGCCGGCCCGTCAAGGTCGACGACGTCGACCTCCGCTGGATCTCGGCACTGCTCTACCGCAACCAGACGATCGAGGAGTCGGGCGTCGCCGCAGCCGTGCTCGGCCACCCCGCCATGGGCGTCGCCTGGCTCGCGAACAAGCTCGCCCAGCACGACCAGTCGCTCGAGGCGGGCGAGATCATCCTCGCCGGATCGTTCACCCGGCCCATGTGGGTCGAGCGCGGCGACACCGTGCATGCCGACTACGGACAGCTGGGAGCAGTCACGTGCCGATTCGAATGAACCTTCCCGAGACCCTCACGGCCCGCGTCGCGGCATCCGATCGCCCGCTCGTGGGCATGTGGGTGTGCTCCGGCAGCCCGATCATGGCCGAGATCGCCGCAGGCAGCGGCCTCGACTGGGTGCTCATCGACGCCGAGCACTCCCCCAACGGGCTCGAGTCGATCCTCGCGCAGCTCTACGCCGTGTCGGCCTACCCGGTCGCGCCGGTCGTGCGCCCGCCGATCGGCGACACGGTGCTGATCAAGCAGTACCTCGACCTCGGCGTGCAGAACCTGCTCGTGCCGATGGTCGACTCGGCCGCACAGGCCGCCGAGCTCGCGCGGGCGGTGCGCTACCCCTCCGACGGCGTGCGCGGCGTCGGCGCCGCCCTCGCCCGCTCGTCGCGCTGGAACCGGGTCGACCGGTACCTGCACGACGCCGCGTCGACGATCAGCCTCACCGTGCAGATCGAGTCGGCGACCGCCGTCGGGGTCGTCGAGGAGATCGCCGCGGTCGACGGCGTCGACGCCCTGTTCATCGGCCCCGCCGACCTCGCGGCCTCGATGGGTTTGATCGGCCAGCAGTCGCACCCCGATGTCGTCGAAGGCGTGCTGCGGTCGATCCGCGCGGGAATCGCGGCGGGCAAGCCCGTCGGCGTCAACGCGTTCGTACCCGCGGATGCGGAGCGCTATCTCGCCGCAGGTGCGTCGTTCGTCTCCGTCGGTGCGGATGTCGCGATCGTCGCGCGCGCCTCGGAGGCGCTCGCCGACCGCTTCATCCCGGCGGATGGTTCGTCTCGCGCGAGCTACTGACGAGCCGGCACGAGCAGCGCTCGACAGCCTGCGCCAGATCGTATATCATTTCAGATATCTAGAGACGAGGACAGAATGACCTCCGGAATCGCCACCCCCGGCAAGATCATCGCCGTGCACCTCAACTACCCCTCGCGGGCGGCGCAGCGCGGCCGCACGCCCGCCCAGCCGAGCTACTTCCTGAAGCCTGCCTCCTCACTCGCCCCCACCGGCGCGACGCTCGAACGCCCGGCGGGCACCGAACTGCTCGCCTTCGAGGGCGAGATCGCGATCGTCATCGGCGAGCCCGCCCGTCGCGTCTCCCCCGCCGACGGCTGGAAGCACGTGGCATCCGTCACCGCGGCGAACGACTTCGGCCTGTACGACCTGCGCGCCGCCGACAAGGGATCCAACGTGCGCTCGAAGGGCGGCGACGGCTTCACTCCGCTCGGCCCGGCCGCGATCCCCGCAGCGGGCATCGGCGAGGGCGACTGGCGCGTGCGCACGTGGGTCAACGGGCGGCTCGTGCAGGAGGACACCTCCGACACCCTGCTCTTCCCCTTCGGCCGGCTCGTCGCCGACCTCTCGCAGCTCATGACCCTCGAGACCGGTGACGTGATCCTCACCGGCACGCCCGCCGGGTCCTCGGTCGTGCTGCCCGGCGACGTCGTCGAGGTCGAGGTCGACGCACCTGGCACCCCCGGTGCACCGACGACCGGGCGACTCGTCACGACCATCACGCAGGGCGCCGCCGAGTTCGGCGACTACGGCACGAAGCCCGCCACCGACGACCTCCAGCGCGTCGAGGCCTGGGGCAGCGACGACGAGCTCGCCGCGGCGGTCGCCGCCGGACGCGCCTCGGCACCGACCACGACCAGCACAGCGGATGCCGCAGCTCCCGCTGCTCCCGCCTTCGAGCTCACCGACGAGCTGCGGGCCGACTTCGGCCGCGTCGCGGTCGCGACCCTCTCGGTGGCGCTCCGCAAGCGCGGCTACCACGACATCTTCATCGAGGGCGTCGCCGCCAACCACCCCGGCGACCGCATCGTCGGCCGTGCGAAGACGCTCCGATTCATCCCGTTCCGCCCCGACCTCTTCCAGAGCCATGGGGGCGGCTTCAACGCGCAGAAGCTCGCCTTCGACACCGTGGCGCCCGGCGAAGTGCTCGTGGTCGAGGCCCGCGGCGAGCGCGGCACCGGCACCGTCGGCGACGTGCTGGCCCTCCGCGCCCAGGTGCGGGGCGCCGCCGGCATCGTCACCGACGGCGGCGTCCGCGACTTCGACGCCGTCGCCGGGTTCGAGATCCCCGTGTTCTCGCAGGGCGCGCACCCGTCGGTGCTCGGCCGGCGCCACGTGCCGTGGGAGGTCGACGTCACGATCGCGTGCGGCGGCGCAGCCGTGCAGCCCGGCGACGTCATCGTGGGCGATGGCGACGGCGTCATCGTGATCCCGCCGCAGCTCGTCGAAGAGGTGCTCGCCGAGGCGCTCGAACAGGAGCGTCAGGAGGCGTACGTCGCCGAGCAGGTCGCGGCCGGGGCATCCGTCGACGGGCTCTTCCCCATGAATGCCGAGTGGCTCGCCCGCTATCGCGCCGCGGAGGAGGCGCGATGAGCCCCCAGACGCAGACCGACCGCTCGACCGAGAGCAAGTCGCAGCAGGCGTACCGCTTCATCCGCACGCGCATCGACGACGGCCGCTACGTGCCCGGCTACCGGCTCGTGCTCGGCGCCATCGCGCGCGAGCTCGACGTCTCGGTCGTGCCCGTGCGCGAGGCGATCCGCCTGCTCGAGGCCGAGGGGCTCGTGACCTTCGAGCGCAATGTCGGCGCCCAGGTCGCGCTCATCAAGGAGACCGAGTACCTGCACACGATGGAGACGCTCGCGCTCGTCGAGGGCGCGGCCACGGCGCTCTCGGCGCCGTTCATCTCGGCCGACCACATCGCGCGAGCACGCGAGATCAACGAGCGGATGCGTCGCACCCTCGACGACTTCGAACCGACGCGCTTCACCGAGCTGAACCTCGAGTTCCACGCCGTGCTCTTCGAGGAGTGCCCGAACCCGCACATCCTCGACCTCGTGCACCGCGGCTGGAACCGCATGACGGTGCTGCGCGACTCCTCGTTCAGCTTCGTGCCCGGCCGCGCGCACGAGTCGGTCGAGGAGCACGAGCGCATCCTCGCGCTCATCGAACAGGGCGCCGACGCCCTCGAGATCGAGCTCGCCGCGCGGCGCCACCGCACCGCGACACTCGACGCCGTGCTGGCCGCCCAGTCGCGGCATCCGCTGCCCGCGCCCTGATCGCGCCCACTGCTCTCCGCTCTCCCTTCCCGACGATCCGAAAGCCGCCCGACATGACGCACTACATCCCCGAAGACCTGCCCGACCGCATCCGCCACTTCATCGACGGCGAGTTCGTCGACTCCGTCGGCGGCGAGACGTTCGACGTGCTCGACCCCGTGTCGAACGAGACCTACGTGCAGGCCGCCGCCGGCCAGCAGGCCGACATCGACCTCGCCGTCGCCGCGGCGAAGCGCGCGTTCGACGATGGCCCCTGGCCCCGCATGCTCCCCCGCCAGCGCTCGCGCGTGCTGCACCGCATCGCCGACCTCATCGAGGCCCGCGACGCCCGCCTCGCCGAACTCGAGACCTTCGACACCGGCCTGCCGATCACCCAGGCGCTCGGCCAGGCGCAGCGCGCCGCCGAGAACTTCCGGTTCTTCGCCGACCTGATCGTCGCCCAGCGCGACGACACCTACAAGGTGCCCGGTCGCCAGGTGAACTACGTGAACCGCAAGCCGATCGGCGTCGCCGGGCTCATCACGCCGTGGAACACCCCGTTCATGCTCGAGTCGTGGAAACTCGCCCCCGCGCTCGCGACCGGCAACACCGTGGTCCTGAAGCCCGCCGAGTTCACGCCGCTGTCGGCGTCGCTCTGGGCCGAGATCTTCCGCGAGGCGGGCGTGCCCGACGGTGTCTTCAACCTCGTCAACGGCCTCGGCGAGGAAGCCGGCGACGCGCTCGTCAAGCACCCAGACGTGCCCCTCATCTCGTTCACCGGCGAGAGCCGCACCGGCCAGATCATCTTCGGCAACGCGGCCCCGTTCCTGAAGGGCCTCTCGATGGAGCTCGGCGGCAAGTCGCCCGCCGTCGTCTTCGCCGACGCCGACATCGAGTCCGCGCTCGACGCGACCGTCTTCGGCGTCTTCTCGCTGAACGGCGAGCGCTGCACCGCCGGCTCCCGCGTGCTCGTCGAGCGCCCGATCTACGAGGACTTCGTCGCCCGCTACGCCGCCCGCGCGAAGAACATCGTCGTCGGCGACCCGCACGACCCGAAGACCGAGGTCGGGGCGCTCGTGCACCCCGAGCACTACGAGAAGGTCATGTCGTACGTCGAGATCGGCAAGGGCGAGGGCCGCCTCGTCGCCGGCGGCGGTCGCCCCGAGGGCCTCGAGACCGGCAACTACGTGGCCCCCACGGTGTTCGCGGATGTCTCGCCCGACGCCCGCATCTTCCAGGAGGAGATCTTCGGACCCGTCGTCGCGATCACCCCGTTCGACACCGACGAGGAGGCGCTCGAGCTCGCGAACAACACGCGCTACGGGCTCGCCGCCTACATCTGGACGAACAACCTGAAGCGCGCCCACAACTTCGCCCAGTCGGTCGAGGCCGGCATGGTGTGGCTGAACTCGAACAACGTGCGCGACCTCCGCACCCCCTTCGGCGGTGTCAAGGCCTCGGGCCTCGGGCACGAGGGCGGCTACCGCTCGATCGACTTCTACACCGACCAGCAGGCCGTGCACATCACGCTCAACGAGGCGCACTCGCCGCGCTTCGGCACCTCCAAGTAGCGGCACCGGCCCCGCGACATCCGCTCAGAGAAGAGAAGGCACCATCATGACCGAACCCGTCATCACCCCCGATTCGCCCGAACCCGTCGTGACGGCCGCCGACCCGGTGCCCGTGCCGGTGAACCGCATCCCGACGCCGAAGGCGCCCGCGCCCGACATCCTGCGCTGCGCGTACATGGAGCTCGTCGTCACCGACCTCGAAGCCAGCCGCAAGTTCTACGTCGACGTGCTCGACCTCATCGTGACCGAGGAGGACGAGAACACCGTCTACCTCCGGTCGTTCGAGGAGTTCATCCACCACAACCTGGTGCTCCGCAAGGGCCCCGTCGCCGCCGTCGCCGCGTTCAGCTACCGCGTGCGCAGCCCCGAAGACCTCGACAAGGCCGTCGCCTTCTACGAGGAGCTCGGCTGCCGCGTCGAGCGTCGCGCCGAAGGATGGACGAAGGGCATCGGCGACTCCGTGCGCGTCGAGGACCCGCTGGGCTTCCCGTACGAGTTCTTCTACGACGTCGAGCACGTCGAGCGGCTCGCCTGGCGCTACGACCTGTACACGCCAGGTGCGCTCGTGCGTCTCGACCACTTCAACCAGGTCACGCCCGACGTGCCCCGCGCCGTCGCCTACATGGAGGACCTCGGCTTCCGCGTCACGGAGGACATCCAGGACGAGGCCGGCACCACCTACGCGGCCTGGATGCGTCGCAAGCCCACCGTGCACGACACCGCCATGACCGGTGGCGACGGCCCGCGCATGCACCACGTCGCGTTCGCCACGCACGAGAAGCACAACATCATCGCGATCTGCGACAAACTCGGTGCCCTCCGCCGCTCCGACGCCATCGAGCGCGGCCCGGGCCGTCATGGTGTCTCGAACGCGTTCTACCTGTACCTGCGCGACCCCGACGGCCACCGCGTCGAGATCTACACGCAGGACTACTACACGGGCGACCCCGACAACCCCGTCGTCACGTGGGACGTGCACGACAACCAGCGCCGCGACTGGTGGGGCAACCCCGTCGTGCCGAGCTGGTACACGGATGCCTCGCTCGTGCTCGACCTCGACGGCAACCCGAAGGCCGTGGTCGCCCGCACCGACTCCTCCGAGATGGAGGTCACGATCGGCGCCGACGGCTTCTCGTACACCCGCAAGGGCGACGAGGAGCAGGGCTTCAAGCTCGGCAACACGCTGTAGGAGCCCGCAAACGCGACGACGCCGCCCGGCGCCCGGGATCTCCGGGTGCCGGGCGGCGTTCGCGTGTCCAGGGCGTGCGGCGTGCGCCGCCCGGACCCGCATGCCCGGAATCGACCTCAGTCGATCGCGAGCTCCGCGATCGACCACGGCGGCACCGGCAGGAATCCGTGCGCCGTCAGGTCGACGGAGATCGACGCCGCGCCGAGCGCCTCGCCCGTGAGGACCGTGAGCCCCGCCGTCACCGGCGCCGACGCGCTGCTCCGGTAGGCGAGCTGCCCTGCCCCCGACGCGTTCAGCACGACGAGTCGGCGCACCCCCTCGAGCGCGAGGTCGACGACGCTGGCCCCGTAGGCCGCGACGAAGAGCGTGTCGCCGAGCCGGGCGGCCGCCGTCGGATACCCGTCGATCGGCAGGCCGGCGGTGATCTCGCCGTCGAGCAGCACGTCGCGCAGCTCGCGCCACACCCGGAGCACCGCGGCGACCTCGGCACGGTGCGACGCCGGGAGCGACGCCAGCGGCATCGAGATCTGGGGCACGCCGAAGAACGCGCCGAACAGCTGCCGCACCGCGGCATCGGGCGACGCCGTCGGATCCCACATGATGGGGTCGGCGTGCACGATCTGCCCGTTCGCGAGCAGGCGCAGGTCGAGGATCGACCGGCGGTTCTGGACCGCGTCGGCCGGGCAGTCGTCGGCACGCACGACATCGGCGTACGACGCGACAGCCGGTGACACGTACGGCTGGCGGAACTCGATCAGGGCACCCGGACGCTCGAGATCGACGACGTCGGCGACGCCGCGGAGCAGCACCGTCATCGCCTCGCCCACGTCGGCGAGGTCGCCGGTCGACGGCTCGCCCGCGTAGACCATGGCGTTGTTCAGGAAATCGATCTTGAGCCCGTCGAGGTCGTAGTCGCGCACGAGCCGCGCGCACGTCTCGACGAGGTGCGCTCGCACCTCGGGGTGCCTCGGGTCGAGCACCCACGCTCGAAGGCCGTCGGAGTAGTGCCTGGCGAAACCGCGCAGGCGCGCGAACGCCTCGCTCTGCTCGCCGAGCAGGAGCGGCGCGATCCAGAGCACGACGTCGAGTCCGCGCGCGTGGAGCCGACCCGAGAATGCGGCGAGGTCGGGGAACTTCGCCTCGTCCGGCACCCAGTCGCCGCAACCCGCGTACCACCGGCCGTCGCCGAAGCGCTGCCAGCCGTCGTCGATGAAGACCGAGCGGCAACCGAGTTCCGCTGCGACCGCGACGTCGGCCTCGATCACCTGCTCGGAGATGCGCTGCGAGTGGGCGTACCAGGTCGAGTACACCGGCTCTCGCGATGCCGTCGACGGCGGCCGGACCGGCAGATCGGCGCGCACCGCCTCCGAGACCGCGCGCACCGCACGCGCATACGGCATCGCCTCGCCCACGACCACGAGGTCGAGTCCGGACTCGAGTTCGGCCAGGCGCCCCTCGATCGGCAGGCGCACGACGAAGGTCTTCTCCTCCTCCGAGACGCCGAACTGCAGCTCGCCCTCGTGCACGAGGCAGTCGAAGCCGAAGGCGAGCCTGCTGCTGCCGTCGGCATCGTAGAGCGCTCCGATCGGGGCGGACCGCACCGCGCTGAAGGCGTCGCGCCCAGCCCAGTCGGCCGGGAGGCCGCGGCCGCCCGAGAGCCCCGGGTTCCAGTACCCGGCGGCATCGCCGAGCGGCAGCTCGAGCACGACCTGACCCTCGCCCTGCATCGCGAGGCGGATCCTCACGAGTCCGCCGTCCTCACCCTGCCCGGACACCCGCACCGCGCCCCCGGTGCCGAGGCGGATGCCCCTGGGGAGCTCGGTCCACTCGATGAGCGAGAGGTGGTGGTCTTCAAGTAGCACGTGCAGAACTCCTATTGCTTGACTGCGCCGGCGAGGATGCCGGCGACGAAATGGCGCTGCAGGAACAGGAACAGCACCAGGATCGGCAGCACCGACAGGAGCGTGCCCGTCATCAGCTGGCCGTAGTCCGTGGTGCCGATGCCCTGCAGCGAGGCGAGCGAGACGGGGATGGTGAACGACTCGGGAGTGCGCAGCACGACGAGCGGGTAGACGAACTCGTTCCACTGGCCGAGGAACAGGAAGATCGCGAGGGCCGCGATCGCGGGCCGCACCGTGGGCAGCACGATGCGGCTGAACACCCGGAACTCCCCCGCACCGTCGACCCGGGCGGCCTGCAGCAGCTCGTCGGGCACGGCCAGCATCGTCTGGCGCATCAGGAAGATGCCGAACGGCATCGCGAGACTCGGCAGGATCAGGGCCTGATAGGTGTCGAGCCAGCCGAGGGTCACCATGATCTGGAACAACGGCACGAGCGTCACCTGCGAGGGCAGCGCGAGCGTGACCAATACCGCGCCGAAAAGCACGCCGCGCCCGCGGAACTCGAACTTCGCGAACGCGTAGCCGGCTGCGGTGCAGACGACCAGGCCGAGCACGGTGTACACGGAAGCGATGAGCACCGAATTGCCGATCGCCCGGCCGAACAGGGTCTCGGTCAACAGGCCCGAGAGGTTGTCGAAGAACGCGGGGCCGGGCAGCAGGTTCGGCGGCGAGGCGAAGATCTCGCTCGAGGGATACGTCGTCGCGATGAGGAGCCAGTAGAACGGCAGGATCATCACGACGCTTCCCGCGGCGATCACCGTCGTCAGCACGAGTGACCTGGTGCGTCGGCCGCGGACTCCGACCAGTGCGTCGGTCATCGGGTCTTCTCCTTGAAGAGGCGGAACTGGATGAGCGAGATCACGGCGATGATGAGCGTGAGCGCATACCCGATCGCCGAGGCGTACCCGAAGTCGAAGTACCGGAACCCGTTCTGGTAGAGGTACATGCCGATCGTCAGCGTCGCGTTGTCGGGGCCGCCGTTGGTCAGCACGTACGGCTCGTCGAAGAGCTGGAGCGTGCCGATCGTCGAGAGGATCACGGTGAGCAGCAGCGCGGGTCGCAGCCCGGGCATCGTGATGTTCCAGAACCGCTGCCACCCGTTGGCGCCGTCGACCTGGGCGGCTTCGTAGAGCTCACCCGGGATCGACTGGAGCTGCGCGAGGTAGATGATCGCGTTCTGACCCGTGTAGTGCCAGGTCATCGCGAGCACGATCGAGATCTTCGCCCAGAACGGGTCGACGAGCCATGGGATCGGACCGATGCCGACCGCGCCGAGCATCTCGTTGACGATGCCGTCTCCCGAGTCGAACAGCGCCCGGAAGAGGATGCCGTAGGCGACGAGGCCCATGACGATCGGAACGAAATAGGTGGTGCGCCAGAACGCACGCCATTTGAGCAGCATCGAATTGAACGCGACCGACAGCACGATGCCGAGAGCGAGCATGAGCGGCACCTGCACGACGAGGATGAGGACCGTGTTGCCGAGCGCGGTGTAGAACAGGGGGTCCTGCGCGAGGCGGATGTAGTTGTCGAGGCCGACGAAGGCGGTGACCCCGCCGACGTTCTGCGTCAGGCTGACCCAGAAGGCGGAGAGGTACGGATAGAGCTTGAAGGCCAGGAACAACAGGATCGTGGGCAGCAGGAACAGGTACGGCGTGAGCCGGGGGTGGCCGATCGAGGAACGGCGGCGGCGGGACGGTGGACGACGACGGTCGGTGGCCGGCCGCGCGTCAACGGTCTCGAGGAGTGCATTCACGTTGGATCGCTTCGTCAGGGGGTGCGCCGGCGGGTCGCGCCGACGCACCCGGCCGGTCAGTCGGACGCGAGCTTGCGGTTCGTCTGCTGCGCCACCTGTTCGGCGGCCTCATTCAGCGCTTCCTCGGGGTCGGCCCCCGAGAGCAGCACGCGCGTCTGCGCGTCGGTGAGGGCCTTCAGCGCCCGTGCGTAGTCGCTCGTGTAGTTGACGACGGGGGTGTCCTGCGCCAGCTCGGCGATGAAGATCGCGTTCGGCGACTGCCCGTTGAAGTACTCGCTCGGTTCGGCGAAGCCCTCGGATTCGAGCATCGGCTTGTAGCCGGGGAACATGCCTCCGCCGTCGTAGACGACCTCCTGGCCCTCGAGCGTGCCGAGCGCGAAGTTCACGAACTCCCACGCCGTGCGCTGGTTCTTGCTCTCGGTCGGAATCGAGAGGTAGGTTCCGCCGTTCACCGCCGCAGTGATGCCACCGGGCTCGACGGCCGGTGGGAGGCGAACACCCCAGTTTCCGGCCATGTCCGGCGCCTCGTTCTCCATGACGCCGGCCATCCAGCCGCCCGACGGCATGATCGCGACGTCGGTCTCGCCACGGAGCGAGGCGAGCAGCGTGTCCCAGCTGCCCTGTTCGTCGCCGACGATGCCGAGGTCGTTCGCCTTCTTGATGAGTTCGAGGGAGTGCACGCCCGCCTCGCTGTTCATCGTGATCTCGCCCTGCTCATCGAAGTAGAACGAGCCCTGCAGTGCAGTGAGGAGCTGCCAGAGTCCGGCGGAATCGGCCGCAGACGCCGCCTTGTCCTGGTTGTAGAGGTTGACGCCGGTCTTCTCCTTGATCGTGACGCCCGCCTCGAGAAGCTGGTCCCACGTCTCGATCGAGTCGATGTCGACGCCGGCCTGCTCGAAGATGTCGGTCCGATAGAAGAAGCCGGTCGCGTTGACCTCGTACGGGATGCCGTAGACGGCTCCGTCGGCGCCGGACCCGCTCTTCCACGCCCCCGACGGGAACTCGTCGGCGAGCTCGTCTGCGCCGAAGTCGCGCAGGTCCACGAGCTCGCCGGGGAACTTCTCGACGTAGTTGCCCATGTAGTCGATGCCGATGTTCAGCACGTCGGGCAGGCCGGAGCCTCCCGCGGCCATGCCGGTCGTGATCTTCTCCCAGATCGCCGGGTTGCCGACATCCTGCACATCGATCTCGACATCGGGATGGAGTTCCTGGAAGGCGGGAATCGCCGCCTTGAGCCCGTCACCCGGAGCATCCCACGTCCAGATCGTGATCTTGCCCGCCACCTCGCCATCGGTTGCGCTGTCGTCGGCCGATGGCGCCGAGCATCCGACGAGTGCCGCAACTGCAGCGATGGCGGTTGCTGTGACCGCCACCCCGCGTGATCGCTTGTTCAACGTGAACCTCATTGTTCGCAGTCCTTTCTCGGTGAGTCGCGTCATCGGCGACTCGGCGACAGTAACATATTGCTCGTATATATGCAGCAGGAGTCTGCAAACTTGCAACGGAGGCAAACATGGCCCACACGGTGTTCCATCTGCGCGCGGGAGGCGTGAGCGTCGTCATCGAGGCATCCGGCACCACCCTGCCGGTGATCTGCCATTGGGGACGCGACCTCGGATCCCTCGACGCGAGCGCCCTCGCCCGCGTCGCCGAGCATGTGCACGGAACCCGTGTGACGAGCGAACCGGATCACCCGCTCGCGGTCGGAGTGCTGCCCGAACCGAAGCAGGCCTGGATGGGTCCGCCCGGCCTCACCGGCGATCGCGACGGCCGCGCCGGCTTCCCCGACTTCGACGCCGTGCTCACCGAGTTCGAACGGGTCGATTCGGCGACAGTCGCGCAGCGACTCGTCTCCACCGCGACGGATGCCGCGAATCGGCTCGCCGTCCGCTTGGAGTTCGAGCTGCTCCGCTCCGGCCTCCTGCGCGTGCACGCCGCCGTCCGCAACGACGGTGAGGAGCGGTACCGGCTCGACGGGCTCGACCTCGCGCTCCCCGTGCCCGGCCGCACGGCGGAACTACTCGACTTCTCGGGCCGGCACAACGGCGAACGCCGCCCGCAGCGCACGACGATCACCGACGGCACCCACCTGCGGGAGCAGCGCCGCGGACGCCCCGGACCGGACGCGACGACGTTGCTCGTCGCCGGTACCGACGGCTTCGACTTCGGTCGGGGCGAGGTCTGGGCGGTGCACCTCGGCTGGTCGGGTAACCAACGCCTGTGGGCGCACCGCACGAACGGCGGGCTCACCGCGCTCGGCGGCGGAGAGCTCCTGCAACCCGGCGAGGTCGAGCTCGATCCCGGTGAGGAGTACGAGATGCCCTGGCTGTACGCCGCATACGGCGATGGCCTCGACGATGCATCCGCTCGCATTCACGACGCGCTGCGCGCCCGACCGACGCATCCCGCCGTCGGCCGGCCAGTGACCCTGAACACCTGGGAGGCGGTGTACTTCGACCACACGCTCGAACCGCTCACCGAGCTCGCCGCGCTCGCCGCCGACGTCGGCGTGGAGCGATTCGTGCTCGACGACGGCTGGTTCCTCGGCCGCCGACACGACCGCGCCGGGCTCGGCGACTGGACCGTCGACCCCGAGGTGTGGCCGCACGGTCTCGCACCGCTCGTCGATCGCGTCCGCGAACACGGCATGCAGTTCGGCATCTGGTTCGAACCCGAGATGGTCAACCCCGATTCCGAGCTCGCCCGCGCCCACCCCGAGTGGATCCTCGCACCGCAGCACCGGGACGCGCCGCTCGCCAGGCAGCAGCTCGTGCTCAACGTCGGCCACCCCGACGCGCGCGCATACCTGCGCGACCGCATCGTGGAGCTCGTTTCCGAGCATCGCATCGACTACGTCAAGTGGGACCACAATCGCGACCTCGTCGAACCCGTCGATCGCGTGACCGGCCGAGCGGCCGTCCATCGCCAGACGCAGGCCGTCTACACCCTCATCGACGAGATCCGCGCGGCGTGCCCGTGGCTCGAGATCGAATCGTGCTCGGCCGGTGGCGGCCGCATCGACCTCGGCATCGCCGAACGCACCGACCGGTTCTGGACGAGCGACTCGAACGACCCGCTCGAGCGCCAGCGCATCCAGCGCTGGACGAGCCTGCTGATGCCGCCCGAGCTGCTGGGCGCGCACGTGGGCGCCGCGACCGCCCATGTCACCGGCCGCACCAGTTCGATCGACTTCCGCGCCATCACGGCGATGATCGGCAGTTTCGGCATCGAGTGGGACCTGCGTGAGGCGACCGCCGACGAGCGCGCTGCACTCACCGGATGGATCTCCGAGTTCGTGCGCCTGCGCCCGCTCATCGAACGCGGCAGGTTGCACCGTCTCGAGAGCGACCCGTCGATCTTCGCCCAGACCGTCGTCTCGGCCGATCGCGCGCACGCGATCGCCACCATCGCGACGATCGACTCCCCCACCCACCTGCCCGGACCTGCGCTGCGGCTCACCGGGATCGACCCCGAAGCCGCCTACCGCGTGACGCGGGTCCGACCCGAGGCATCCGTCGACCCGACGACGACGCGGCGCCAGCCCGACTGGTGGACCGAATCGGGCATCTGGCCGGGCACCGTCCTCGCCGAGGTCGGCCTGCCGATGCCGATCCTCCGCCCGCAGGAGGCCGGACTGATCGAGCTGGTCGCGCAATGACCGCCATCCGCATCGAGACCGACGACGCGACGCTCGCCGAGATGTTCGACTGGGCCGCTCGCACCGCCTCCCGCTTCGTGGTGGGCGACGGCCGGCGCGGGCCGCTCGACGTCTCCGAGGCGGACCCCGGTCCGTACCGCACCGGCGAGTACCGCGCGAGCTATCACGCCGGCTACCTGTTCCGGAGCGGCTACTACCTGCGGGACTTCGCGCATCAGGCGGTCGGTGCGCAGCTGCTCGGGCTGGCGCGGCACAATGCCGCGATGCTCGAGAGCTTCGTCCGCTCCGCGACGCCCGAGCACGGCGGTTGGCCGGTGTGGGCGCTGAACTTCGACCGGGTCACCCCGCTCGCCATCGACTACCGCGGGCCCGACCGCTTCGTGCGCGAGCTGCCCGCCGTCTTCGAGCTCGTCGAACTCGTGCACGTCCTCTACCGCTGGACGGGCGACCGGTCACTCCTCGAGCATCAGAGGTTCTGGCGACGCACCATGACCGACTTCGTCGCGGCCCACGATCGGAGCTTCCCGAACGGCGTGGCGGAAGCCGACGGCCCCGGCATCTTCGACGGTGCCGCGAGCTACAACGAGCGGCCCGCCGGGCCGCTGCTCGAGGCGGGCGACGCCTTCGCGGCGCAATACGCGGCGAACCGCCACGCCGCGCGTCTCGAGTCGGCCCTCGGGGAGGACGAGGCATCCGACCGGTTCGCCTCCGCAGCCGACCGACTGGCCGCCGTGTTCGCCGCCGATTGGGGCGCAGCCGACGGAGCGACGGGCCGGCTCGTGTCGGCGCGGGACGCCGACGGTCTCCCGCTGCGGGAATGGATGAAGGAGGCGACGTGGTTCCCGCCGATGAAGGGCCTCGTCGATGGGGATCACCCGGCCCGCAGCGCCGTGCTCGACCGCATCGATCGCGCGAGTCGTGCCCTCGAGACCCGGCCGCGCAACGTCGAGGCGCTCAGCTACCTGCCCGAGCTGTTCCTCCGCCACGGCCGCCCCGACACCGCTTTCGAGTGGATGCGCACCGTCTACGACGCACGCGACGCACCGCACGAGGTCGCCGCGCAGGGCCCGAACGGCGACTACCCCGAGGTGTCCTTCACGCTCGTCGCGCAGATCGTCGCCGGCTTCCTCGGCCTCGAGCCCGACGCGCCCACGCGGACGGTGACCACCCGGCCCGCGCTCCCCCGAGGCATCGCCCGCCTCGCCGCGCATGACATCCCATTCGGGGGCGGCGCCATCAGCATCGGCATCCACCTCGGCCACGAGCTGTGGCTCGAGAACGGCACCTCGCGCGACCTCGACTGGGTGCCGTTCGTGGCTCGCGACGACCGCTTCCACGACCCGCACCTCGGCGAGGCGTCGTTCGGCGATGCCCACCGGGTCGCGCCGGGCGAGCGACGCACGATCCGCCTCGGGCCCGATGGCGGGCGGGGAATCAGACCGGCACGGGCCCGGTCGACTGCCGCAGCCTCAGCTCAGGGTCGATGAGCGCCTCGGTCGCCTGCACCGCACGATTCTGGATCATGGTGACGAGCGTTCGCGCGCAGCTCTCGGCCAGGCTCTCGACGGGCTGGCGCACCGTCGTGAGGGGTGGATCGGTGAAGTCCAACAGGTAGGAGTCGTTGTAGCCGATGACCGAGAGGTCCTTCGGCACCTCGAGTCCGCGCCTGGTGGCCGCCCTGATGGCGCCGAGCGCCATGTCGTCGCTCGACGCCACGATCGCCGTGACTCCGAGCGGGAGGAGTTCGTCGGCGGCGTGGCGCCCGCCGTCGACGCTGAAGTGGTGGCGCACCACCAGGTCTTCGGCGTCGCTCAGCCCCCGTGCGTCCATCGCCTCGAGGAACCCCTCGACGCGCCGGTCGGCGGGCGTGTTGCCGACCGGCCCCGCGCACATCCCGATGCGCCGATGGCCGAGGTCGTACAGGTGCGACACCGCGATCTCGGCTGCCTGCCAGTCGTCGGTGGACACGACGGGCGTGCGCGAGTTCGCGAACGCGCCGTTCACGCTCATGTACGGGATGCCCCGTGCCTCGAGCATCTCCCGGGCGACGGGGTCCGCGTTGCGCAGGGTGTTGCTCGATGAGAGGAACACCGCAGCCGCGATGCCCGCGTCGAGCATGACCTCGATGTAGTCGCGTTCGACGACCGAACCCGGCACGACGGGGCAGACCACGGCGCGCAGCCCATGCGGGCTCAACTCGCTCTCGACGGCGGTGCACATCGCGGCGAAGATCGCGTCTTTGAGCGCCGGGACGAGGAGCAGCACGATCTCGCCCTTGACCGGGCGTTCGTAGCCGATCTCGGCCAGGGCTCGCTCCACCTGCTCGCGGGTGCTCGCCGAGACCCCGTACTTGCGGTTGAGGACCCGGCTCACGGTGGCTTCGCTGACGCCGGCCAACGCGGCGACCTCGGCGAGGCGCACGGTTCCGGCCGGCGACCGGGTCCGACGAACAGCGCCGACCTTCGGGGTCGGATCTGCGGTCGAATCTGCCATGCGACCCATTCTTGCCGATACTCCGCCCCCTGCACCCATTCGACCGGCCCTTCGAATCGCGCCGCCCGATGGCGCGGCATCCCGCTCCGTTCACCTTCCCGACGCCCGCGGGTCATCCGCCATCTCTAACGTCGGCCGCGGCGCCCCTGCCGCGCCGCCACCGACGAACAGGAGAACGACCGATGACCGAGAAGTCGCCCATCAGCCGCCGGACCATCCTCACCGCAGGAGGTCTCGGCGTGCTCGGCGCCGCGGCGCTCCCGACCGCAGCACATGCCGAGACCGGCGACGCCGAACGCGGCGCAACCGGCAGCCCGCGCGCCAAGGCGCCGAAGCTGCGCTTCCGCGCCGACGGCACGTTCAAGGTCGTGCAGTTCAACGACACGCAGGACGACGAGCTGACCGACCGTCGCACCGTCGAGCTCATCGAGAAGACCCTCGACGCCGAGACGCCCGACTTCGTGCTCATCAACGGCGACGTCATCACCGGCGGCTGCGAGACCCGCCTCGCCGTCAAGCAGGCGATCAACAACGTCGTCTGGCCGATGGAGAGCCGCGGCATCCCGTGGGCCGTCACCTACGGCAACCACGACGAGGATTCGCTGCCGCAGTCGGGGGTCGACGAGGCGATGATGCTCGACTTCTACCGCAGCTACGACTTCAACATGAACGCCGAGAACATCGCCGGCGTGACGGGAACCGGCAACACGATCGTGCCGATCCGCACAGCCGGCCGCGGCAACGACACGGCCTTCAGCCTCTGGCTCCTCGACTCCGGCCGGTACGCGCCCGGCACCATCGACGGGCAGGACTTCGCCGGTTACCCCGCGTGGGACTGGCTGCGCATGGACCAGGTGTCGTGGTACCGCGAGGAGTCGCAGCGCCTCGAGAAGAAGTTCAAGCGCAAGGTGCCCGGCCTCATGTTCATCCACATCGCGCTCTGGGAGCACCGCTTCATGTGGTGGGGCGGCGTCGACACCCGCACCGCAGCGGATGCCGCGCGTGGACGCACCCGTCACGGCATCGTCGGCGAGCGCAACGAGGACGAGTGCCCCGGTCCCATCAACTCGGGCATGTACAACGCGATCCTCGAGCGCGGCGACGTCAAGGGCGTCTTCGTCGGTCACGACCACGTCAACGACTACGTGGGCAACTACTACGGCGTGCTGCTCGGCTACGCGCCGGGCACCGGCTTCGGCGCCTACGGCCTGCCCGGCGCTGAGCGCAACCGCATGCGCGGCGGCCGGGTGTTCGAGCTCACCCAGTCAGGTGAGGACGTCGACATCGCGACGCGCGTGGTCTACGCGCGCGACTACGGCATCGACCTCACCGCGAACGACCAGCCGATGGAACCGACGCCGCTCGCGCCCAAGCAGGCGGCGATCTGACGATCATCGGCTTCCGACCGTGGGGCGAACGGCGCATCGTCGCCGCATGCCCCGCGGTCGGCCCTCGTCAGCCCTGGTCAGCCCTCGGCGAGGAAGGCGAGCGCCGCGGACTTGAACCCCCGTGACGTGAGCGTCGAGACGTGGTCGCGACCGGGCACCGAGACGAAGTCGGCGCCCCACTCGCGGGCGAGCTCCTGCGCGCCGGCGGGCACGGGATCGTTCTCGCCGGCGACGAACAGCACCGGGATGCCGCCGGGGATCGCCAGCGGTGAGCCGGAGACGCCCTCGATCACGGCGAGCAGTGCCTCGCGGTCGGCGCCGGCCGTGATCGCGGGGCGCAGCACCTGCTCGATCACCGGATCGCGCGGCGCCTCGTCGCGGAGCAGCACGGCCCTCGCGTCGTCGATCGCCCACGTGGCGAAGAGCTCGTCCGGCCCGGCGCCGCCCACCACGACCCGGCGCACCCGCTCCGGGGCGCTCGTCGCGAACGCCGAGACCACGCGGTTGCCCATCGAATAGGCGACGACGTCGACGACGTCGACACCGGCGGAGTCGAGCACGGCGATGAGGTCGGTCCCGAGCAGCTCCGGTGCGTACGAGTCGGCGTCCACGGGCTTGTCGCTCGCGCCATGGCCGCGGAGGTCGAGCGTGATGGTCGTGCGCCCGGCGTCTTCGAGGGCGCGAACCCAGCCGGTGCCCTCCCACGTGATCGCGGCATCGGAGGCGAAGCCGTGCACGAGGAGGACGGGCGGCAGCGCGGCCTCCGGAACGCCGCTGCCGTCGACCGGCTCGACGGGCTCGACCGCATGCACGCGGTACCCGATGAGCACCCCGTCGGGGGCTTCCGCGTAGAGGGTCGGAGTGTTCGCGGGGCCGGCCTGCCTCACGAGGCGGCCTCGTCGAGCACCGTCGACTCGGCGATGACGACCCCGGCGTGCCCGAGCTCGGCGAGCGCGGCCGCCGACGACTCGGCGGCGACGCCGGCGACGAGGTCGGTGAAGACCCGCACGTGCTGGCCGTGCTCGACCGCGTCGAGCACGCTCGCCCGCACGCAGTAGTCGGTGGCGATGCCGACGACGTCGATCTCGGTGATGCCCCGAGCGGCGAGCACGTCGCTCACGCTCGCGCCCGCGTCATCCGTGCCCTCGAAGATCGAGTACGCGGGCACGCCCTGCCCCTTTCGGATGTGCACGTCGACGGCCGTGGTGTCGAAGTCGGGGTGGTACTCGGCACCGGGGGTGCCCTCGACGCAATGCGGCGGCCAGCTGTCGACGAAGTCGGGCTCGGCGTCGGTCGCGAAATGGCCGCCGTTGTCGTGCTCGCCCGAGTGCCAGTCACGGGATGCCGCGACGAGCTCGTAGTCGCCCCGGTGCTGCTGCAGCAGGCGCGTGACGCCGGCGGCGACCGCGGCTCCGCCCTCGACGCCGAGGGCCCCGCCCTCGGTGAAGTCGTTCTGCACGTCGATGATGAACAGGGCGCGGGTCATGGCTCGCTCCTTCGCACGTCAACACGGCACGGCACGGCCGCTGATGCATCCATTCTTCCAGCGATCGGGGCGGTCTGCCCGGGTTCAGCGCTCGGCGAACCGCATCGTCACTGGTTGGAGAGGTTGTCTCCGCAGAGGTAGAAGCCCGTCGTGAGCGTGTCGATCGCCTGCTTCGCCTCGTCGGTGACGTCGCCGAGGGCGTAGATCGCGAAGGTCAGGGTCGAGCCGTCCTCTGCGCGCACGACGCCCGAGAGCGTATAGCCGGTGTCGATCCAGCCGGTCTTGGCGGAGACCGCACCGTCGGCAACCGAGTTGTCGCCCGCGAAGCGGTCGTCGTAGCTGAGCGAGCCGCGCTCGCCCGAGACGGGAAGTCCGTCCATGAGTACGCCCAGGTTGCCCTCCCGCGCGTTGATCTTCACGAACAGCCGGGTCAGGTACGACGGCGGCACGGCGTTGTTGTCTGAGAGGCCCGAGCCGTCGACGATCGTGATGCCCGTGGTGTCGATGCCGTAGGCGGCGAGCCCCTCGAGCACTCCGGCGTTGATCGCGCCGAAGGTGTTGCCCGAACCGGTCTCGATGGCCACGAGCCTGGCGAGCATCTCGGCCGCGGTGTTGTCGGAGACGACGAGGGCCTTGTCGACGAGCTGCGCGACGGTCGGCGACTGCACCTGGCCGAGCTGCTGAGCCTCCGCGGGCGCGACGCCGCGTTCGATCACCTCGATGCCGCCGAGCTCGTCGGCGAAGGCGTCGCCGGCGCGGCCAACGGGGTCGTCGCTGCGCCACGAGGTGTTCGACCCGGGTTCGTCGCGGTCGCCGTCGACCATGAGTGCGGCGATGTTCGACATGTAGCCGTCGTCGCGCTCCTTGAGGTTCCAGCTCGGCTCCCATTCGTCGCCGCCGAAGTAGCTCGCATCGAGGATGAGCTTCGTCAGCGGCGGGTTCGCGGGATCGGCATCCCACGCGGCCTCGACCTGGGCCGCCAGGTCGTCGAGGTGCGCCGCGCCCGGGTACACGGTCTCGGTGCCGCTCGAGGTGCGGGAGAGCGTGGCGTCGCCGCCGCCGACGAGCACGACCGAACCCGGCTCCGAGCCCTTCACGACGGTGGTCGGGGTGCGGTGATCGGGCCCGAGCACCGAGAGTGCCGCGGCAGACGTCAGCACCTTCATGACGCTCGCGGTGCGGGAGGCGGTCGTGCCGCCTCGGTCGTAGAGCACCTCGCCCGTCGAGGCGTTCATGACCTGAGCCTGGAAGTTCGCCAGACGCCCGTCGTCCGCGCGATCGGCGACCGAGCAGGTGCGCAACCGGCTCGCCGCCGCGATCGCGGCGGGCACCGGGCGAGCAGGGTCGACGGTGGGCGTCGGAGTCGGGGTGGTCGTCGCGAGGGCAGCGGATGCCGCTCCGCCGCCCTTGCTCGCGATGCCGGCGGCGACCGCGCCGGCGCCGATGAGGCCGAAGGCGACGACGCCTCCCGCGATCATGAGCGGCAGGCGGTGCGTGCGGGCGAACGCGGCGATCGCGGTGAGCACACCCGGCTTCGGGGTCTCGGCGGCCTCGGGCGCTTCGGCAGCCTCGGCCGCTTCAGACGCCTCGGACGCCTCGGACGCGGTAACGTCCGAGTCCGGGGAATCGATGACGTCGCCGGCCGGCGTTTCGGCGGCCTCGGCGGCCGACATGTCGGCAGCGGTCGACGGGTCGCTCGCGTCGGGGGTCTCCCCTGCGCCGTCCGTCTCGTCGATCACCCGGGAATCCTACGGAGTCATCCTCAAGAGAACCTGATCATGCGGCCGATCGGGCGCTGCCGGTCATTCGCCCGGGTAGACGAGGCCGATCTGCCGGCGGATCTCGTCGAGCGACGCCATGATCGCGACGGTCTCGTCGATCGGCAGCAGGTCGCCGGTGAGGGTGCCTGCGGCGACGAGCCGTTCGACCGCCTCCGCCTGGAACTGCATGCCGCGGCCCACGACCTCCGAACGGTACTCCTCGAGCAGGGTTCCGTCTGCGGCGACGACCCGGAAGGTCGTCGGCGTGTACCAGACGTGGTCGATCTCGATGCGGGCCTCGGTGCCGAGCACGACCGCGGTGTTCGGTCCCTTCACGTCGCTCGCCGCGATGGTGGAGGCCATGCGCCCGCCCTCGTAGCTGTAGACGACGGCCACCTGGGCGTCGGCACCCGTCGACTTGAAGGTCGCAGAGGCCTGGGTCGTCGCGGGGGCGCCGAAGAGGTCCCACGCGAAGGAGATCGGGTAGATGCCGAGGTCGAGCAGCGCCCCGCCGCCGAGTTCGAGCGCGTTGATGCGGTGCGCAGGGTCGTCGGAGAGCAGTTGGGTGTGGTCGGCGATGAGCGTGCGCACCTCGCCGAGCGTGCCCGCCGCGATGATCTCGCGGATGCGCGCCATGTGCGGCAGGTACCTGGTCCACATGGCCTCGAGCACGAGCAGGCCCTTCGCCGCGGCCAGCTCGGCGAGCGCTCGTGCCTCGGCCGCGTTGACCGTGAACGCCTTCTCGACGAGCACGTGCTTGCCGGCTTCGAGCGCGAGGGTCGCGCCGGCGGCGTGCATCGGATGCGGCGTGGAGACGTAGATCACGTCGACCTCGGGGTCGGCGACGAGCGCTTCGTAGCTGGCATGCGCGTTCGGGATGCCGAACTCGGCGGCGAACGCGTCGGCGCTCTCCTGCGAGCGGGACCCCACCGCCTGCACGGTGAATCCGTTGAGCTTCAGGTCGTTGGCGAAGGCGTGCGCGATGCCGCCGGTGGCGAGGATGCCCCACCGCAGTCGTTCGGTCATGCCGACAGCCTATGCCGCCGGAACCCTCCCCCTGTTCGGGGATCATGCGGATTCCTCACGATCGGGTCTAGCGTTCAGTCATGACGGCCGTTCTCCCCTGGAAGGGCCGCGTCACCGGCATCGCCGCCGCGGCCATCATCGCCCTCGTGGCCATCCCTGCGGGGATCGCCGGCCCGGCCTCTGCCGCGCCACCCTCTTCAGCATCGTCGTCGCCCGTCGCCAAGTACGTCGCCCTCGGCGACTCGGTGGCGGCAGGTCAGGGCGCCGGCGGCTACGTCGACGCCTGCCTCCGGAGTCCCGCCGGCTACCCGACGCTCCTCGACGCCGCACCGCGCACGAACCTGCTGCGCAATCCCTCGTGCAGCGGGGCCACGATCGCGGATGTCGCAGCGAACCAGCTCTCGCAGCTCAACCGCGGCACGACGCTCGTGACCCTCACGGTCGGCGCGAACGAGGTCGACCTGCCCGGCATCCTCGCGGCGTGCGCCACACCAGAGCCGAGTCTGGAGTGCCTGCTCGCCGTACAGGCCGCGCAGGACTACCTCGCCTCCGGGCAGCTGACCGTCGGCATCGCGGGACTCGTCACGGCGATCGCGACGCGCTCCCCCGGGGCGGAGGTCCTCGTGACCGGGTACGCGATCCCGTTCCAGCCCGGACTGCTCCCGCTCACCGATCAGGTGAACGCGCTCGCCGGTGCGATGAACTCGCTCATCCGGGCGGGCGTCGCGGGGGCCGCGGCATCCGGAATCGACGCAGGCTACGTCGACGTGACCGCGCTGTTCGCAGGTCACGGCGTCGGTTCCGGCGCGTCCTGGCTCGGTGAGAATCCGGCTGACCCGATCACCTTCCTCCACCCGAACGCCGCCGGCTACTCCGCCTACCGCGACGCGCTCCTGACCGCATCGGCACTGCCGTGAACGGGTCGTCGCGGCCGCGGTTCGCACTCGCGGCGACGCTGCTCGCAGCGCTGATCGCCCTCGGCTCGGTCGCGTCGCCGGCCCTGGCAGCCCCCTCCGGCAAGGGCAAGCCCGGTGGCGGGGGCGGCAACGCACAACTCGCCTACGCGGCGCTCGGCGACTCGTACGCGGCCGGCCTCGGCGCCGGCAGCTACCTCGAGACGAACTGCTACACCAGCTCGAAGGGGTACCCGGCACTGCTCGACGCCGATGCGAACCTCGCGCTCGCCGCTCGCCCTGCCTGCCGCGGCGCGACCACGGCGGACGTGATCTCGAAGCAGGTTCCCGCGCTCCCGACGAACGCCGTGCGGGTCTCGCTCACCGTCGGCGGCAACGACGTCGGATTCGCGAACGTGATGCAGAACTGCTTCGTGCTCGTGAACAGCACGTGCGAGACGCACATCGTCGCGGGCGAGACCATGGTGCAGAACGGAGTGCTCGCCCAGAACGTGCGCAACGCCATCGCGGCGATCAAGGCGAAGGCCTCGAACGCCCGGGTCGTCGTGACCGGCTACCCGCTGCTGTTCGCGCCGACCTCGCGCTACCAGTGGGCCACACGCGTCAACACCGGCACCGTCGCACTCAACGACGCGATCGAAGGCGCAGCCGTGCTGGCCGGCGCCGTCTACGTCGACGTCGAGGCGCCCTTCACCGGCCACGGCATCGGCAGCTCCGCGCCATGGATCAACGACTGGAGTTGGCTGCGCTCGAATGACTCGTTCCACGCCACCGCCGCCGGGTACCAGGCCTTCGCGGCCGCCCTGCGCCCAGCGCTCAAGTGACCCCTGAACCACACGCGCTCTTCCTCGCGTGAGATGCGAACGGCCCGGCGATCCCGGGCCGTTCGTGTGTCCGGCGCCGAATCGGATCGCCTACCGGCCGCTCCGCTGCGAAGAGGTGCTGCCGATGGCGGCCTGGATCTCCCGAATCGTCGACCCGAGGAGGCCCGACGCGAGAAGCCCTGAGCCGAGCGGACCCGCGGTGTCCTCGCCGACGGGAGGCAACTGTCGAAGCGCCGACCTCGTCGCGTCGGTCATCTGCTCGAGCTGCCAGGAGACCTCATCGCGGACGGCATCGGGTCGATCCGGTGCGGCCAGCCCGACCGCCTTCGCGGCGTAGGCGGCCGCGCCGAGGGCATGCGCGCCCATGTGGGCGACGCCGGCGGCCTGTGCGGCGGCCCGCGCAGCCGCCACTGCCGCGGGAGAACTCACTGCGTGCGCAGCTCGACCGGCGACGAACCGTCGGCGTATCTCGCCGGCGGCATCGAGATCACCGCGAGCGAACGCCCGAGTCCGAGCGATGGCATCGCGTGGTCGATCGTCTGCCGGAGCCTCCGTCTCGAACAGGCCCAAGACCCGTTCGGCGCAATCCGCCGCCCAGACTGCGACCTCGCGGCGATCGGTCTCACTCAGCGACTGCGGCGAAAGCATGCCAACAGGTTCTCATAGCGACCGCACGATGCAGCGCTGATCGGCACGCAACCACCGCTCACCTGCACCATCGAGCAGCCCGCGCTGCCCGATGCCGAGCTCCGGTTCCGTGGTGATGCCGTGCAGGCCCGGCTCGATCTCGGATGTGGTGATGCGATAGCCCTTGCCGGCCAGCTCCTCCCGCGTCGTCCACCGCTGCCCGCTCGCCGGAACGAACTGGCGGTCGTCGGAACAGATCGCGCAGGACGCGGGTGGGGTGGCGGTATCAGCATGCTCGATCGCGCACGTGGCGCAGGTCCAGATCGTCACGGAAGCCCTTTCGTTCGGCGGCCTCGGCAAGTCTGAATGCTCAAGTCAACTTGAAGTCAAGCCGGGAGAGCGCCGTCCCGGATGCCTCAGCCGGCGTCGCGCACGAGCGGCGCGCGTCGGCACGAGGGGATGCTCCGACAACCCTGCAGAACGACAGAAGCCCGGAACCCACGCGATCTGCGTGATTCCGGGCTTCTGGTTGGAGCCGCCTGTGGGAATCGAACCCACGACCTTCTCATTACGAGTGAGACGCTCTGCCGACTGAGCTAAGGCGGCGTGGCATCCGGCACGCTCGAGGCGTACCGACTGGCACGAGAATCCATGTTAGCGGGTTTCGGGAGCCCCGTTGACCACCTTCAGCATTTCGGGTCGCCGGCGGGAACGGTGCCGTCGATGAAGTACGACTCGACGGCGTCGTTCACGCACGCGTTGGACTTGTTGTAGGCGGTGTGCCCCTCGCCCTCGTAGGTGATGAGCACCCCGCTGTCGAGTTGCTCGGCGAGGGCGACGGCCCACTCGTACGGCGTCGCAGGGTCGCCGGTCGTGCCGATGACGAGGATCGGTGCGGCGCCCTCCGCGTGGATCTCGGCACGTTCGGCGTGGCTCTGGTACGGCCAGTTGATGCAACCGAGATCGCCGAACCCGAAGTACGGGCCGATGATCGGTGCGACCTCGGCGGTCGCCGCCGCGTTCTCGCGCATCACCTCGACATCGGACTGGTACGTGTAGTCGAGGCAGTTGACCGCGGTGAAGGCCTCGGCCGAGTTGTCGAGGTACGTGCCGTCTTCGCTGCGGCCGTTGTAGCCGTCGGCGAAGGCGAGGGCCGTGTCGGCATCGCCGAACATCACCGACTCGAACAGGTCGTTCAGGTACGGCCACGAGTCCGCACTGTAGAGCGGGTAGATGATCGCAGTGACGAGGGTGTCGGCACCCACGAGGCGGCCGTCGGTGCCGCGCAACGGGCTCTGGTCGACGGATGCCAGCAGCCGGCTGATCTCGTCGAGCGCGTCGTCGACCGTGCCGCTGAACGGGCAGTCGCTGCCCGAGAGGCAGAACTCGAGGTAGGCCTTCAGGGCGTTCTCGAAGCCGATCGCCTGCGCCTTCGACACCTCGGACTCGCTCGCCGCGGGGTCGATCGCCCCGTCGAGCACGAGCTTGCCGACCTTTTCGGGGTAGAGCTCGGCGTAGGTCGCGCCGAGGAACGTGCCATACGAGAACCCGAGGTAGTTGAGCTCATCGTCGCCGAGGATCGCGCGCAGCAGGTCCATGTCGCGTGCAGCGCTCTCGGTGTCGACGTTGCCGAGCAGCGGGCCGGTGTTCTCGGCGCAGGCCTCGCCGAACGCCCGCTCGGTCGATTCGACCTCGGCGATCCACTCGTCGCTGCCGCGCACGCCCGGAGTGATGCCGTAGAGGTACTCGTCCATCTCGGGGGCGTCGTAACAGGCCACTCCAGATGAGCGGCCGACGCCGCGGGGGTCGAATCCGACGACGTCGAAGCGCTCCTGCAGGGGCTCCCCGACGGCGTAGTCGAGCGAGTCCATCACGAAGTCGTACCCCGAGCCGCCGGGGCCGCCCGGGTTCACGAGCAGCGAGCCGAGCTTGTCGCCCGTGGCCACGTGGCGCACGAGGGCGAGTTCGGTCTCGCCGGCCGAGGGGTCGCTCCAGTCGAGGGGCGCCTTCGCCGTGGTGCAGCCCATGCCGTCGCCGCAGCGCTCCCATTTCAGCACCTGCGTGTAGAAGGGCTCGAGATCGGCCGCGACCTCTTCACCGGTCGGTGTCGAGACCGGCTGCTGCGGATTCAGGAACGAGGGCACGCAACCGCTCAGGGCGAGCAGGGCTGCGAGGGCGCCGACGATCGCGCCGGCACGCGTACCACGCGGCATCCCTTCGACAGGCTCAGGACGGCGCCGTCGTCTGGCGGTGGTCGAGTCGATCATGCGGCCCCTCGTTCTGTGGACGGTCGTCGGATGGCGGAGACCAGCATCGCCTCGAGCGCGAGCGCAGGCGAGACGTTGCCGTCGATGCGGGTGCGCGCCTGCTGGATCGCGTCGAGCGTCGCGAGCGTTCGAGCAGGGGCAGCGGATGCCGCTGCGCGCTGCATGCCCGCCTCGAGCTCGCGGTTGACGAGCGGCACGTCGGCGTGGAGCTGGATGAGCAGGATGTCGCGGTAGAGCGACGCCAGGTCGACGAGGATGCGGTCGATGCCGTCGCGGAGGCTTCTGGTGGCGCGACGCTTCTGGTCGTCTTCGAGCGCCTTCAGCTGCGGTCGCAGCGCGTTGGGCACCGCCTGCCCCGGCGCCACGCCGAGCGAGTGCAGGGCGCTCGCGCGCTCCTCGGCGTCGCGCAGTTCGCCGATCGCCTTGGCGTCTTCACCCGCGATCTCGATGAAGCGTGCGGCGGTCGTCACCGCACCCGACGCGGATCGCACGGCGAGGGCGAGTTCGAGCGTCTCGGAGCGGCGTCGCCGCGCCTCCTCGTTGGTCGCGAGCCGGTGCGCCATGCCGATGTGGCTCTGCGACTCGCGGGCGGCGCGCTCGGCGAGCACGGGGTCGACGCCGTCGCGGCGTTCGAGGAGTGCCGCGACATCCGCGATGCTCGGCACCTGCAGGCGCACCGAGCGCACGCGGGAGCGGATGGTCGGGATGAGGTCGGCCTCGCTCGGCGCGCACAGGATCCACACCGTGCGCTCGGGCGGCTCTTCGAGCTCTTTCAGCAGGAAGTTCGAGGTCTGCTCGGTCATGCGGTCGGCGTCTTCGACGATGATGACCCGGTGCCGGCCGATCGACGGCGCGTAGTGCGAGCGGCGCACGATGTCGCGCACGTCGTCGCGCTTGATGATGACGCCCTCGGTGGCGAGCACGTGCAGGTCGGGGTGGCTGCGCGCATCGACCTGAGCCTGGGTTCGTGCGTCGCCGTCGGCCGTGCCCGAGATGAGCGCGGTCGCGAAGGCGTACGCGAGGTTCGAACGCCCCGAACCGGGCGGGCCGGTGACGAGCCACGAGTGGGTCATCTGCTGCGCGCTCGAGCCTGCGGCCCCGGCCTCGGCCGATTCGGCCGCGGCGCGGAAGAGCGCGATCGCGGCGTCCTGCCCCGTCAGCTCACTCCACACGCTCACGGTTCAACGCTACCGTCAGCGGCCGACGATGCGATCGACCTGTTCAGAGGAGCCCGGCCACTCGATCGCGGATCGCCGCGGCGATCTCCTCGACCGGCCTCGCCGCGTCGACGACGAGGAAGCGGGCGGGCTCCGCCGCTGCGAGCTCGAGGTACGCGCCGCGAACCCGGTCGTGGAACTCGGATGCCTCCGCCTCCAGCCGGTCGTAGCGCGTCCGCGCATCGTCGAGGCGGGTGCGCGCCGATGCGGCATCGAGATCGAGCAGGATCGTCAGGTCGGGCGCGAGGCCCTCGGTCGCCCACTCGGAGAGCCCGCGCACGGCCTCGGCGTCGAGCACTCGCCCGGCGCCCTGGTAGGCCACCGAGGAGTCGATGTAGCGGTCCTGGATGACGACCTCGCCGCGGGCGAGCGCCGGACGCACCACGGTCGCGACGTGGTGCGCGCGGTCGGCGGCGTAGAGCAGCGCCTCGGCGCGGGGCGCGATGTCGCCGCGATGGTGCAGCACGATCTCGCGCACCTCGACGCCGACCTCGGTGCCGCCGGGCTCGCGCGTGCGCACGATGGTGCGCCCGGACTCGACCAGCCAGGCACCGAGCAGTTCGGCCTGGGTCGTCTTGCCGGACCCGTCGCCGCCCTCGAGGGTGATGAAGAGCCCGTCGCTCACTGCTCGGTCGCCGCCTTCTTCGCGGGAGCCTTCTTCGCAGGCGCCTTCTTCGCGGTCGTCGTCTTCTTCGCGGGTGCCTTCTTGGCGGGGGCCTTCTTGGCGCGCGGCGCCGCCGGACCCTTGTCGCGCTTGATCTGCAGCAGTTCGACGGCGCGCTCGAAGGTGATGTCTTCGACCGACTCGGCGCGCGGGATGGTCGCGTTCGTGGTGCCATCGGTGACGTACGGCCCGAAGCGGCCGTCCTTCACCTTGATCGGCTTGCCGCTGACCGGGTCGGCCTCGAATTCCTTCAGCGCGCTCGACGCGGCTCGGCCGCCGTACTTCGGCTGGGCGAAGAGCTCGAGCGCACCGTCGAGGCCGATCTCGAAGATCGCGTCCTCGCTCGGCAGGGTACGCGTGTCGGTGCCCTTCTTCAGGTACGGGCCGTAGCGGCCGTTCTGCGCGGTGATCTCGACCTCGGTCTCGGGGTCCACACCCACGACGCGCGGCAGGTTCAGGAGCTTCAGGGCGGTCTCGAAGTCGATCTCGGCCACCTGCATGCTCTTGAAGAGCGACGCGGTGCGCGGCTTCTCGGCCGGGGGCTTCTTCGCGGCGCGCTTGGCCTTCGGCTTCGGCGCGTCGATCACCTCGCCCGTCGCCGGGTCGACGGTCGTCGCGGCCGCCTCGGCCTCGGGGGCCGCGACAGGCTCGGGGTCGAGCTCGGTGACGTACGGGCCGAAGCGGCCGTCCTTCACGACGACCTCTTTGCCGTTGTCGGGGTTCACGCCGAGCACGCGCGCCTCCTGCACGGGCGCGTCGATGAGCTCGCGGGCCTTCGCCTCGGTGAGCTCGTCGGGGGCGAGGCCCTCGGGCAGGTTCACCCGCCGGGGCGTCGCGTCGGGCGCGGCGCCCTCCTCGACGATCTCGAGGTAGGGGCCGTACTTGCCGATGCGCAGCGTGATGTCGGGCGCGATCTGCACCGAGTTGATCTCGCGGGCGTCGATCTCGCCGAGGTTGTCGACGACCTGGCGCAGACCCCGGTGCTTGTCGGAGCCGAAGTAGAAGCTGGAGAGCCAGTCGACGCGGTCGGCCTCGCCGGCCGCGATGTGGTCGAGGTCGTCCTCCATCTCGGCGGTGAAGTCGTACTCGACGAGGTCGCCGAAGTGCTCTTCGAGCAGCCGCACGACCGAGAAGGCGATCCAGCTCGGCACGAGCGCCTGGCCTCGCTGCGTGACGTAGCCGCGGTCGATGATCGTCGAGATGATCGAGGCGAACGTCGAGGGCCGGCCGATGCCGAGCTCCTCGAGTCGCTTCACGAGGCTCGCCTCGGTGTAGCGCGGCGGCGGCGAGGTCTCGTGCCCCTTGGCCTCGAGGTCGGCCATCGCGAGCGACTGGCCCTCCTTCAGCGGGGGCAGCTTCGCCTCGCCGGGCGTCTCCTCTGCGTTGCGCTCCTCGTCACGGCTCTCTTCGTACGCCGCGAGGAAGCCACGGAAGGTGATGACCGTGCCGCTCGCGGTGAACTCGGCGATCGTGCCGCCGACGGGTGCCGATGCCTCGGCGGGAGCCGCGGCATCCGTCGCCGTCGGCCCGACCTCGATCGTGACCGTGGCCGTCTGGCCCTTCGCGTCGGCCATCTGCGAGGCGACCGTGCGCTTCCAGATCAGGTCGTAGAGCTTGAACTCGCTGCCGCGCAGCACGCTCTGCAGCTCGGCGGGCGTGCGGAACACCTCGCCCGACGGGCGGATGGCCTCGTGGGCCTCCTGCGCGTTCTTCGACTTGCCGGCGTAGACGCGGGGCTTGTCGGGGATCGAGTCGGCACCGTAGAGCGCGGTCGCCTGCGTCCGGGCCGCGGTGATCGCCTGCTGCGACAGCGACGACGAGTCGGTTCGCATATAGGTGATGTAGCCGTTCTCGTAGAGCGACTGCGCCACGCGCATGGTGTCGCGGGCCGAGAGACGGAGCTTGCGGGCCGATTCCTGCTGCAGCGTCGACGTCGTGAACGGCGCCGCAGGGCGGCGCGAGTACGGCTTCGACTCGACCTTGGAGACGGTGCGCGAGACGGCGTCGTCGGCGAGCGCCGTGACGAGGGCCGCGGCGGTCGCCTCGTCGAGCACGACGGCCGTGCTCTTCAGCGTTCCGGCGTCGTCGAAGTCGCGGCCGGTCGCGACGCGCTCGCCGCCGAGGCGCACGAGCTTCGCCTCGAACGAGGTCGCGTTGTCGGATGCCTCGGCCGAGAAGCGGCCCGCGAGGTCCCAGTAGCCGGCGGCGACGAAGGCGAGGCGCTCGCGCTCGCGGTCGACGACGAGGCGGGTGGCGGCCGACTGCACGCGACCGGCGGACAGGCCGGGGCCGACCTTGCGCCAGAGCACGGGCGAGATCTCGTAGCCGTAGAGACGGTCGAGGATGCGCCGGGTCTCCTGCGCGTCGACGAGTGCGGTGTCGAGCTCGCGGGTGTTGTCCTTCGCCTTCTGGATGGCGTCCTTCGTGATCTCGTGGAAGACCATGCGGCGCACGGGCACCTTCGGCTTCAGCTCCTGCAGCAGGTGCCACGCGATGGCCTCGCCCTCGCGGTCCTCATCGGTTGCGAGCAGGAGTTCGTCGGCGTTCTTCAGCGCGCGCTTCAGCTCGGCGACGGTCTTCTTCTTGGAGTCGGAGACCACGTAATACGGCTCGAAGCCGTTGTCGACGTCGACGGAGAACTTGCCGAGCGGGCCCTTCTTGAGCTCGGCCGGCAGATTCTTGGGCTCGATGAGATCGCGGATGTGTCCGACGGACGACAGCACTTCGTAGCCGTCACCCAGGTATTGGGCGATCGACTTCATCTTGGTGGGCGACTCGACGATGACCAGTTTTTTCGCGCCTGACACCAGACTCCTCTTTGTTGACAATTGGGACGAGAACGCACATTCGAAGCCGCGCCCCCGAGCGGTGTGCCATCAGCCGGCGAAAATGCTGCGCCGACAGCCACACCATACACACACTGGCCGAGAGGAGGCGCACTCGCGGAACGGTCGAACCGGTTCCGCGCCGCTGCCTGTGCCCCCTTGCGGTTCTCGGAGTGCTGAGGAGAATGGCCATCATGGACACCTCAACGACGAGTTCGTACACGGCGATGCTGGTCGACGGGCCGCTCGAGGGGAAGACGGTGGCCACCGCCTTCCTCGAGTCCGGAGACCCGCGACCCCGCCTCGAGCTGAACACCGACCAGGGCAAGCACTACGTGTACTCCCGTGCGGCCGGCATGGAGTTCGCGGCGCCCGGAGACGACCGACCGACCGCGGTCGAGTACCGCTTCGTGGAGACCGTGTTCGACTGACCGATCAGGTCATGGGGGCGCCGCGCCCGGCCACCCGGGCGGTCCGGCGCGTGCCGAGGCCGTGACCGCGAACCCGGGCAACGCATCGATGACGACGGTGACGGATGCCGCGGCGCCGTCGCCCTCGCAGTCGCCGAGCCGTGCACCGTTGCGCGCGGCGACGGCGCCCGCGAGGCGGCAGGGCACGCCAGCGACGGCGCCCGACATGGCATCGGCCGCCGCGAGCGCGGCGGCATCGGCGGCGTTCGCCGCCCGCTGCGACACGACGAAGACGCCGAGCAGCGCGAGCAGCGCCACGGCGAGCGCGGTCATCGCGCCGATGATGCCGATCGCGAGCACGGATGCGGCACCCGCCTCAGCTGCTCTGTCGTGCTCGGCGCCGCGAGCACCCGCGCCACGGCGGGGCACATCGGTCACGGGCACCCGGCGCATCACCGCCCTCCCGTCACGGCGCACGAGTCGGCGCGCAACTCGATCGCGGCGAGCAGTCCGCCGCCCGAAGCGGTGAGCGTCGCGCACACGAACTGCCCGTCGGTCGCCGTCGAGAGCGCCGACCCGCCCGAGATGCGCTCGGCGATCGCAGCCGCCTCTGCCTCCGACTCGCCGCGACCGAGCGCCCGCGCCGCGTCGGCCGCGGCATCCGTCAGGCGCACCTGCTGGGCGGCCAACTGCACCGAGGCGAGGCAGGCCGCGAGCACGAGGGCGATCGCCGGCAGCGCGACCGCGAACTCCGCGGTCACGCTGCCGCGTTCGTCAGCCGACCGTGAGCGCATTCCGCACGAGGTCGGTGAGGATGCCGCGCACCTCGTCGCCGCGGAGGATGATGACGAGCAGCCCGGCGAAGCCGACCGCCGCCATCGTCGCCACCGCGTACTCGGCCGTTGCCGCTCCGCGCTCGCCTGCGAGCCGCGCGGCGGTCCGCACGGTGATCCGCCCGACGATGCCGCGGCCGCGACCTCGTCGGGTGCGACCCCGGGGCGGTGCGATGCTCGAGTCTGCGTGCATGGTGTTCCTTTCGGTGATGCCGGCGTACCGGCGGTCGGGTGGCACGAGTCGGGTCGGGTCACCGCGCACCGCCGAGGGTGCCCGTGACGACCGAGATCATGAGGGGCGCGACGCCGAGCAGCACGAACGCCGGGAGCACGCACAGTCCGAGGGGCAGCATGAGCCGCACGCCGAGCGCTGCGGCACGTTCGACCCCGGCGGACCTCGCGGCCCTGCGCAGGCGGAACGCCTCGGCACGCAGCAGTTCGGCGACCGGGGCGCCGGCACGCGCCGCGAGTCCGAGCACCGCGTCGACCTCGGCGCCGTCGCCGGCGTGCGGAACGAAGCGCACGATCGTGTCGCGGGTCAGGGCCCGCGCGCGATCGATCGACGAACCGCTCGACATGGCGATCGCCAGCAGTTCGAGCTCGAGACCGGCGTCGACCCGCGAGCGCCCGGCTCGCGCCGCGAGCGCCAGGTTCCACCGGTGGCCGCCCCAGAGGCTCGCGAGCCCGAGCGCGAGACAGGCGAGCCCGATGGGATTGCCGAACAGCACGCCCAGCGTGTCGAAGCCGAGCGTCGCCCCGAACAGCACCGCGATCGCGGGAAGCGCCATCACGAGCCGGGCGCTCGCGGCCGGGCCGGCGAGCGCCGCCCGCACCTCCCGGCGCAGTTGCGCCTCGTCGCGCAGCACCGCGGCGAGCTCGCGCAGGCTTCCCGCGAGCGGCGCGCCGGACTCGGCGGCGACACCCCACGCTGCAGCGAGCACCGGCCATGCTGCGGATGCCTCGGGGCGCGCGGGCAGCGAATCGACGATCGCCGGAGCGACCGGATCGCCGAGCCGCGCCGCCGTCGCGGCGACCGCGAGCACGTCCGCGTCGGCGCCGGAGATCGAGTCGGCGCCCACATTGCTCCATGCGCTCGGGGCCGGCACGCCCGCCGCGAGGAGCACCGCGAGCCGCTCGGTGACCGCGGCGATCGCATCGACCTCGTCCGCGGGGTCGGGCCGCTTGCGACCGGCGAGCCGATCGACGAGCCGCGGTCGCCCCGGCGCCTGCCCGCTCATGTCGCCTCGACCGCGAGGCGGTCGTCGCGTTGCTCGAACCGGCCCATCTGCGCGAGCCTGCGCCGGCCGTCGACCCGCTCGAGATGGAGCACGAGGTCGAAGGCGCTCACCGTCTGCCGCGCGAGCGCATCGGGCGAGAGGCCCGCGATCGCCCCGAGCGCCTCGAGCCGGGCCGGAACATCGGCGAGCGAGTTCGCATGCAGCGTGCCCGCGCCGCCGTCGTGGCCGGTGTTGAGGGCGGCGAGGAGGTCGCGGAGCTCGGCACCGCGGCATTCGCCGACGACGAGGCGATCGGGGCGCATGCGCAGCGCCTCCCGGAGCAGCGCGTCGAGCCCGACCCGGCCCGTGCCCTCGAGGTTGGCCTGCCGCGCCTCGAGCGAGACCACGTGCGGATGATCGACCTGCAGCTCGGCGACGTCTTCGATGACGACGAGCCGCTCGCGCTCGGGAGCCTCGGCGAGGAGGGCGGCGAGGAGGGTGGTCTTGCCGGTGCCTCCGGCGCCCGTCACGAGGAGGTTCTTGCGGGCGGCGACCGCGGCGCGCAGCGCCGACTCCTGCGACGGGTCGATCATGCCCGCCCGTGCGAGTGCGGCGAGCGGGAATCCCCCGGCCCGGGGCACACGCACCGAGATGGTCGTGCCCGTCGATGACACGGGCGGCAGCACCGCGTGCACCCGGATGCCGGCCCCCAGCCGTACGTCGACCGCGGGTGTCGCCTCGTCGATGTGGCGCCCGCCCCGGGCGATGAGCTGCACGGCGAGCGCGCGCACCTCGGCTTCGTCGGCCGTCCAGCCCGGCTCCCGTTCGGCACCGGCGCCACGATCGATCCAGAGGCCGCGGTCGCCGTTCACGAAGAGGTCGGTGACCGGCCCGTCGACGGCGAACGCCTCGAGCGGGCCGAGCAGCGACAGGTCTGCGCCGGGCCGTCGCGTCGCTGCGACCGACGCGGAGCCGCCGGTCGTGCCGACATCGCGGCCGGGCCGCACCGCACCCTGCGGGAAGGAAGCCGGAGGCTCGGCCCGCGACGCATCGCGGTCGCGCGGCCCGAATGCGCGCTCGACGGAGGACGGCACGAGGGGCTCCCGCTGCCAGGACGGCGACGCCACGAAGGGATGGGACATGTCGCGAGCGTAGGAACCCGGCACGGCCCCGCGGCATCCGCTCGCCCCCGGAAACGAAAAGAGCCTCCTCCACATCGTTGTGGAGGAGGACTCGATCGGGCTGCAACGCAGACGCGCGCTGCCTCTTAACGAAAGGGGGCGGCACCCATTGGGGGGAACAGGTGCCGCCTCGGCAGCGCAAGGATTGGGGGGAATCGCGAGCGCTGCAGGCCGCGAAACGAGTGTTCGGGCGGTACTCAGCATACGGCCTGCAGAAGGATGCGCAAGCATTTTCTGTCCTCATTTGTGCCGACACACAGAATTCTCTGCGCTTGGGCACAGGAACGCGCGTCATTCGGCTCGAATTCCGCTGTGCGACGCTACAGGACGTCAGGATTCCTCACCCGATCGGACCGGCGGGTAGTGTGCTGCGTGGGGCAGGCGACCCATCCGAAGAACACTCGCGAAGGAGCGACTGAAGAACCATGACCGTTCAGATCGATCACGCGCTCGAGGAGATCCGGCGATTCCGCCCGAGCCCCGAGTTCGCCGCCCAAGCCGTCGCCGACGAGCGCCTCTACGAAGCCGCGGCGGCCGACCGCCTCGGCTTCTGGGCCGACCAGGCCCGCGAACTGCTCACCTGGAGCACGCCGTTCACCCAGACCCTCGACTGGTCGAATCCGCCCTTCGCCAAGTGGTTCCACGACGGCGAGCTCAACGTCGCGCACAACTGCCTCGACCGCCACGTCGAAGCCGGCCTCGGCGACCGCGTCGCCCTCCACTTCGAGGGCGAGCCGGGCGACAGCCGCTCGATCACGTACGCCGAGCTGACGGCCGAGGTGAAGCGCGCCGCGAACGCGCTCCTCGCACTCGGCGTGCAGGCCGGCGACCGGGTCGCCATCTACCTGCCGATGATCCCCGAGGCCGTCGTCGCAATGCTCGCGTGCGCCCGCATCGGCGCCGTGCACTCCGTCGTGTTCGGCGGATTCTCGTCGAAGAGCCTGCAGTCCCGCATCGACGATGCGCAGGCCGAGGTCGTCATCACCGCCGACGGCGGCTACCGCAAGGGCAAGGCGTTCCCGCTGAAGCCCACGGTCGACGAGGCCATCGAGGCCGCCGAGACCACCGTGCGATCGGTGCTCGTCGTGAACCGCACCGGCGGCGACGTGGCCTGGGTCGAGGGGCGCGACGTGTCGTGGAGCGAGCAGCTCGCCGCCGCCGACGCCGAGCACGAGGCGCAGGGCTTCAACGCCGAGCACCCGCTGTTCATCCTCTACACCTCGGGCACCACCGGCAACCCCAAGGGCATCCTGCACACCTCGGGCGGCTACCTCACCCAGGCGGCGTTCACGCACAGGAACGTCTTCGACCTGCACCCCGAGCGCGACGTCTACTGGTGCACGGCCGACGTCGGCTGGATCACCGGCCACTCCTACGTCGTCTACGGGCCGCTCGCCAACGGCGCCACCCAGGTGCTCTACGAGGGCACGCCCGACACGCCCCACCCCGGCCGCTGGTGGGAGATCATCGAGAAGTACCGGGTCTCGATCCTCTACACGGCGCCCACCGCCATCCGCTCGTTCATGAAGCAGGGCCGCGACGTCGTGCGCGACTACAACGTGCGGTCGCTGCGCCTGCTCGGCTCGGTCGGCGAACCGATCAACCCCGAGGCCTGGATCTGGTACCGCCACGTCATCGGCGGCGGCTCCATCCCCGTGGTCGACACGTGGTGGCAGACCGAGACCGGCGCGATCATGATCTCGGCACTGCCCGGCATCACCGACCTGAAGCCCGGTTCGGCGCAGGTTCCCGTGCCCGGCATCTCGATCGACATCGTCGACGACGACGGCAACCCGATCGAGGGCGAAGGCGGGGGCCTCCTCACGATCACCGAACCGTGGCCGTCGATGCTCCGCGGCATCTGGGGCGACCCCGAGCGCTTCAAGGAGACCTACTGGGAGAAGTTCGGCGACAAGTACTTCGCCGGCGACGGCGCCCGCCGTGATGAAGACGGCGACATCTGGCTGCTCGGCCGGGTCGACGACGTCATGAACGTCTCGGGCCACCGGCTCTCGACCGCCGAGATCGAGTCCTCGCTCGTCGCCCACCCGTGGACGGCCGAGGCCGCGGTCGTCGGCGCGTCCGACGAGGCGACCGGCCAGGCCGTGGTCGCCTTCGTCATCCTGAAGGCCAGTCAGGCCGACCAGGTCACCGATGTCGCGGCCGCCAGCGACGAGCTGCGCAAGCACGTCGCCCAGCAGATCGGCGCGATCGCCCGGCCGCGTCAGGTGTTCATCGTCAACGAGCTGCCGAAGACGCGCTCGGGCAAGATCATGCGCCGCCTCCTCCGCGACCTCGCCGAGGGCCGCGAGATCGGCGACACGACGACGCTCGCCGACACCTCGATCATGCAGGTCATCAGCGAGCAGGTGAAGTAGGGCCCCACCGGGCCTGAGACGACGGATGCCGCGTCGGGAGCGATCCCGACGCGGCATCCGTCGTTCGTGGCGAGCGTTCGACTACGCGAACTCCACCACCAGTTCGAGCTCGACCGGCGAGTCGAGCGGCAGCACCGCGACGCCGACCGCCGAACGGGCGTGGCGACCCGCGTCGCCGAAGATCTCGCCGAGCACCTCGGATGCGCCGTTGATGACTCCCGGCTGGCCGGTGAACGAGGGGTCCGATGCCACGAAGCCGACGAGCTTCACGATGCGGGTGACCCGGTCGAGGGATCCGATCTCGGCGCGCACGGCCGCGAGGGCGTTGAGCACGCACGTGCGGGCATAGGCCTTCGCGTCGTCGGCCGGCACGAGCCCGTGGCCGTCGCCGACCTTGCCGGTCGCCGGCAGGGCGCCCGCGGTGAAGGGCAACTGGCCCGAGGTGTAGACGTGGGCGCCGGTGACGACGGCCGGCACGTATGCGGCGACGGGCGGCGCCACATCGGGCAGTTCGATGCCGAGCTCGGCCAGACGCGCCTCGACGGCGGCCATCAGGCCTGTCCCTCGAACTGCTTCGCGGCCTGCGCTGCGGCCGCGGCTCCCGCGGATGCCGCTGCCGACGACTCGCCGCCGGTGGGACGCTTCAGGTAGGCGACGAGCCCGCCCTCGGGGCCCTGCACGATCTGCACGAGCTCCCATCCCTCGGAGCCCCAGTTGTTCAGGATCGCCGCGGTGTTGTGGATGAGCAGCGGAGTGGTGATGTACTCCCAGGTCGTCATGGTTCCTCGTCTCTGTGTCGCCTGCATCGACCGACCCGCGGTCGTCACGCAGCGGCGTGGTCGAACGGAGCGCGGGATTCGCGTACTTCGGCGCGCCTCCGCCGCGATGCAACGTTCAGCCTGCATAGCGGGATTTGTCAGCCTTCTCCGTTAAGCTCCACTATATGTCTGCCCAAAAACGTACGATGAGCGACGTCGGCGCCGGAATCCTCGGCTTCGTCGGCATGAGCGCTCTCGCCGGCGTGCTCGTCACCGCCGCAGTGACTCCGGCCCTCGCCGTCACCGGCATGGCCGCGAACAACAGCATCACGATGTTCGAGAACCTGCCCGGGTATCTCCAGATCGAGGAGTTGGCGCAGAAGTCCACGATCTACGCGGTCAAGCCCGACAAGTCGCCCGTGCCGCTGGCCAACTTCTACGACGACAACCGCGAGGAAGTGGCGTTCGACTACATCTCGCAGTTCCTCAAGGACGCGGCGATCGCCGGTGAGGACCCGAGGTTCTACGACCACGGCGGCATCGACATCGCGGGCACCGTGCGAGGCGCACTCAGCACCGCGCTCGACAAGGGCACCCAGGGTGGATCCTCGATCACCCAGCAGTACGTGAAGAACGTGCTCGTCGCGAACGACATGGCGAAGGCGACGACCGACGAGGAACGTGCCGAGGCGTGGGAGAAGCACACCCGCACGTCGATCGACCGCAAGCTCAAGGAGATGCGGTACGCGATCGCCGTCGAGAAGGAGTACCCGAAGGACGAGATCCTCCGCGGCTACCTCAACATCGCCGGATTCGGCGGGCAGATCTACGGCGTGCAGACCGCCGCCTCCTACTACTTCGGCACGAACGCGAAGGACCTCTCGCTCGCGCAGGCGGCGAGCCTGATCGCGATCGTCAACAGCCCCGAGGAGTTCCGACTCGACTACCCCGAAGACGAGCTCAACGGTGCCGCGACGGTGGTCGACGGCGAACCCGTGCCCTATGCGCGCAACAAGGAGCGCCGCGACTACATCCTCGGCAAGATGCTCTCCGAGAAGAAGGTCACCCAGGAGCAGTACGACGCAGCCGTCGCGGAGCCGGTGGCGCCGAAGATCACCGAGCCCTCGAGCGGATGCCAGGCCGCGGGCATCTACGCCTACTTCTGCGACTACGTGACGTGGGAGATCAAGAACAAGCTCGACGATCCCAAGACCGAAGACGTCAACGAGGGCGCCCGCATGCTCGAGCGCGGTGGCCTCGACATCTACACGACGATCGACGTCGATCTGCAGACCACGGCCGATTCCGCAGTGCACGAGAACGTGCCGGCTTCGGCGGAGGGCATCAACGTCGGCGGATCAGCGGTCTCGGTCGAGGTCGGCACCGGTCGCATCCTCGCGATGGCGCAGAACACCACGTACAACGTCGACCCCGACGTCACCGGCGACCAGTACGACGCGGTGAACTACAACGCGCCGATCGACTACGGCAGCTCGCACGGCTTCCAGCCCGGCTCGACGTTCAAGATCTTCACGCTCGGCCAGTGGCTCAACGAGGGGCACTCGGTCAACGAGAGCGTCGACGCGAAGAAGCGCTCGAACTGGGGCACCTTCCAAGACAGCTGCGACGGCCCGAAGGAGGCCGGCGACTGGGACCCGCGCAATGACGAGGGCAACAGCGGCGGCTTCCAGAGCGCCTTGTACAACACCGTCACCTCCCAGAACACCGGCTTCGTGGCGATGGCGAAGCAACTCGACCTCTGCGGTATCAAGAACACCGCAACGGGCCTGATGAGCGCCGGCCGTGCCGACGGCAAGCCGCTCGGCGAGGGTCTCGACGAGAACGGCGATCGAATCCCGTTCGGCCCCTCCGCGGTGCTCGGCACCGAAGAGATCGCCCCGATCTCGATGGCCACGGCGTTCGCTGCCGTGGCAGGCGGCGGCAAGTCGTGCACCCCGATCGCGATCGACAGCATCACCGATGCCAACGGCGAGCCGATCGAGGTGCCGAAGTCGACGTGCACGCAGGCGGTCACCGCCGACGTGGCGGCCGGCATGAACTACGCCCTGCAGCGCGTGATGACCGAGGGCACCGGCCGATCCTCGCGTTGGCAGATGGACACCTCCGACACCCCGATGATCGGCAAGACCGGTACCACCGATGACGCCTGGGCGACCTGGATGAGCGGCGCCTCGTCACGGGTGGCGACGGTGGTCGGCGTGTACAACGTCACGGGAGGTGTCAACCTCCGCGACACCTACTTCGACGGCGAGCAGGCAGCTACGCTCCGACACAACATCTGGCCGCGCATCATGGACGTCGCGAACACCAAGTACCCGGGCTCCGACTTCCCCGAGCCGAAGCAGGAGTACCTGTCGACCCCGATGGCAGCCGTGCCGAGCGTGCTCGGTCTCGCCCCTGCAGCCGCCCAGAAGGCCCTCGAACAGGCCGGATTCGGCTGGACGATGGACGGCGAAGTGGACTCGTCGCAGCCGAAGGGCACGATCGGCAGCCAGTCGGCCACCGGCCAGGCTCCGCGCGGCGCGACGATCTCCCTGAAGACGAGTCGCGGCAACCAGTCGGGTGTCCCCGACGTGACCGGCATGCAGGCTGACCTGGCCGAAGCCGCCCTCGCGGCGGCCGGCTTCCGCGTCGAGCGGAACGAGGAGGGCACGAGCGACCCGACCAAGGTCGGATTCGTGATCTCGCAGTCGCCGGGGTCCGGTGAGAACGCCAAGGCCGGTTCGAAGGTGACGATCGTGGTCGGCCGCCTCGACGGCGGCGACGGTGGCGACGGCGGCAACCCCCCGGGCAACGGTTGACCGCCCGCTTGACGCCCGTCGCGCGGATCGCCTTGGCGATCGGCGCGGCGGGCGTCGCCGCCTTCGCCTACGGCTCGCTGGTCGAGCGCACGCGATGGACGCTCCGCCGAGTGGACGTCCCGGTGCTTCCGCCGGGCGCGGAGCCGATCCGCGTGCTGCACCTCTCCGACCTGCACATGGCGCCCTGGCAGCGCGACAAGCAGGATTGGGTGCGGAGCCTCGCCGCGCTGCAGCCCGATCTCGTCGTCGACACCGGCGACAACCTCGGGCATGAACGCGGCATCGAGGGAGTCCGCCGGGCGCTCGAGCCGTTCCGCGGCGTGCCGGGCGTGTTCGTCAACGGTTCGAACGACTACTACGGCCCGGTGCTGAAGAACCCGTTCGCCTACTTCTCCGGACCGTCGCGCCTCGGCCGACGCGCGAAGCCGATCGACATCGGCGAGCTGCACGCCTTCTTCGACGAGCTCGGCTGGCACGACCTCGACAACACCGCGACGGCCCTCGACCTGCGCGGCACCCATTTCGAGTTCTTCGGTGTCGACGACCCGCACAAGGGCTACGACCGACTCGACCTCATCACCGCGGCGATCGACGAGTTGCGCGCCGAAGACCCGCTGGGCGATGAGACGTGGCCCGACGAGGCATCCGCTGCCGTTCGCAACACCGTGACCGTCGGCGTCGCCCACGCGCCCTACCAGCGCGTGCTCAACTCGTTCGTGAACCACGGCGCGCAGCTCATGCTCGCCGGGCACACGCACGGCGGTCAGGTCTGCGTGCCGGGCTTCGGCGCACTCGTCACCAACTGCGACATCCCCCGCGACCAGGTCAAGGGCCTCAGCGTCTGGCGGCACGGACTGCGGTCGGCGTTCCTCAACGTCTCAGCTGGCCTCGGCACGTCGATCTACGCTCCGGTGCGGTTCGCGTGCCCGCCCGAGGCGACGTTGCTGACGCTCGTGCCCACCGAATAGTCCTTCGCGGGCAGATCGCGGCGGGCAGTCGCCCATCGGGAGCCCGGGGTGGTCTGACGGCCTCGATTTATCGGCTATTCTTGTTGAGGCTCGCAAGGGCCACCCGGGGTGTGGCGCAGCTTGGTAGCGCGCGTCGTTCGGGACGACGAGGTCGCAGGTTCAAATCCTGTCACCCCGACCGGGTGAAACCCCCTCCTTCGGGAGGGGGTTTTCTCATACCCGCCGGCGAACGGCCCACGCGACGACGGCTACGGTCGGCCGATGCCCCGGTACTGCCAGCCGGCAGACCGCCACACGGCGGGATCGAGCACGTTGCGCCCGTCGATGATGCGCCGCTCCCCCACGAGCCGTCCGGCGGCCTCAGGGTCCAGTGCGCGGTACTCGTTCCACTCGGTCGCGAGGATCACGAGATCCGCACCGAACAGGGCCTCACGCGTCGTCGACGCCGTTCCGAGGTCGGGGCGTCGCGCCAGCGCGTTGTCGAGCCCCTCGGGGTCGGTCACGACGACCTCGGCGCCGAGCTCCTGAAGGCTGATCGCGATGTCGAGCGCCGGCGAGTCGCGCACATCGTCGGAATCGGGCTTGAAGGTCACGCCGAGCACCGCGACCTTCTTACCGGTCGCAGCGCCCCCGAGGGCCTGCAGCGCGAGATCCACCACTCGGCGCCGCTGACGCAGGTTGGTCTCGTCGACCTCGCCGAGGAAGGCGAGCGTGTCGTTCAGGCCGAGCTCCTCGGCCCGGGCGATGAACCCGCGGATGTCCTTCGGAAGGCAGCCGCCGCCGAAGCCGACACCCGCATTGAGGAAACGGCGGCCGATGCGGGCGTCGTGCCCGATCGCATCGGCGAGCGCCGTGACATCCGCGCCGGTGGCGTCGGCGATCTCGGACATCGCGTTGATGAAGCTGATCTTCGTCGCGAGGAAGGCGTTCGCGGCGACCTTCACGAGTTCGGCCGTCGCGTAGTCGGTGACGATGCGAGGCGTGCCCGCCTCGATCGCGGCACGGTAGACGTGATCGAGCACGGATGCCGCGCGGTCGTCTTCCTCGCCGACGCCGTAGACCAGACGGTCGGGGGAAAGCGTGTCCTTCACGGCGAAGCCCTCGCGCAGGAACTCGGGATTCCACGCGAGGCCGGCGTGCGGCGCCGCTGCGGCGAGTCGTTCGGCGAGGCGGGCGGCCGTGCCGACGGGCACCGTGCTCTTGCCGACGATGAGCGCGCCGTCGGCCAGGTGCGGCAGCAGCGCGTCGAACGCGGCATCGACGAACGAGACGTCGGCCGCTCCCGTCTCGGCGGACTGCGGCGTGCCGACGGCGAGGAAGTGCACCTCGGCGCCCGCTGCGTCGGCGATGTCGGTGCTGAACCGCAGCCGCCCGCTCGCCGTCGCCGATGCGAGGATCTCGGGGAGCCCCGGCTCGTAGAAGGCCGGCCGTCCGGCCGCGAGCGCTGCGATCTTGCGTTCGTCGACGTCGATGCCGACCACGTCGTGGCCGAGTTCGGCCATCGCGGAGGCGTGCACCGCACCGAGGTAGCCGCAGCCGATGACGGAGATGCGCATGGAGATCCTCCCGATCGAACCGTTCCATTCTGCCGTACCGACGGTGCGCCCACGCCGGATCGGAGCGGCACCGGCATCGGATCGCCGTCCGCGGTTCACCGCGAGCCGGAGGCCCGCGCGGCATCCGCTCTGCTCCGACCGCTCGCCCACCGGAGCGCCCGCTCGAGCGGCCCCCGGCCGAGGTAGCGCCGCCACAGCCAGGCGAAGACCATCGACCCGACGATCAGCCCGAGCAGCAGCTCGAACGAGTCGTCGGTGGAGTACCCGCCCTCGATGCGGATGGATGCGGCGAGCACGACGAGGTGCAGCGTGTAGATCGTGAGCGGCATCGCCCCCATCGCGATGACCGGCGAGAGCACCGCGCCTGCCACGCGGCGCACCGACGGGCGCGCGAAGAACGTCAGGAGCAGCATCCCGGCCACGACGACGACACCGACGCCGACGTTGCCGAGCACTTCGAGCGAGGTGCGCAGCGCCGAGGTCCAGGCGTCGGCCTCACCGGCGGATGCCTCGTCGGCACCGCCGGGCATGAGCGCGACGACCGGCAGCAGCACCGCGGCCGTGGCGGCCCCCGCGAGCGCAGCGACCGTCACCACCCGCGGCGAGGCCAGGTCGAAGCGCACGAGGGCGAGGCCGATCATCATCACCGGAACCCACTCCACGACCGGATAGGCGCCGCTGATGAACCAGTCGACGACGATCGCGAACGGGCCCTGTCGCAGCTCGACGACCAGATCGGTGGTGCTCGCGAGCGCGGCGAACCCCGGCATGATCGCGAGCAGGGCGATGCCGGCGCCGAGTGCCGCACGCGCCGGCAGGAACAGCAGCGGCAGCATGACGAGGAATGCGACCCCGTAGACATCGAGGATGATGAACACGAGCGGATGCAGGGTCACGGCGATGAGCACTCCCAGCACGATGAGGATCACCGCTCGGATCGCGATCTGACGCCGCAGCTCGCCCCGCCCCCCGACGATCGGCCGAGTGCCGCCCGAGATGAAGGCCAACCCCATGCCCGCGGTGAGCGCGAACAGCAACCGTGGACGTTCGTCGGCGATCGCCAGGAGCGCGGCCAGGTCGGCGGAGGCCGCGGCGGGCGCGACATGCGCGACGAACATGCCGATCAGCGCCAGCCCTCGCGCGGCGTCCACGCCGTCGACCCGCCTCGCTCCGGGCGAGACCGAGGTCGCCGCGGCGACGCGTGCGGCGTCGGTCATCTGACCACGATCGTCGGCGTCACGAGGTCGGCGAGCACGCCCTGGCTGACGGATCCGAGGAGGAACCGCGCGAGCGCGCCGCGTCCATGGCTGCCGACCACGAGCATGCGTGCCTCCGAAGCGGCCTCCGTGAGGTCGTGCACGGGGTCGCCGGCGACGACGGTGCGCCGCACGTCGAGTCCCGGATGCGCGGCGGCGACGGGTGCCAGTGCGGCGTCGAGGATCTCCGACTCCGCGCGGGCGAGGTCGTCGGCAGCGATGAGCGGGGCGCCGTAGCCGTACTCGCCGCCGACCATCGCGACGACGTCCCAGGAATGCACCGCGATGAGCGACTCGCCGGCGCGGTCGGCCTCATCGGCGGCGAACGAGAGGGCGTGATCGGAGATGTGCGAACCGTCGACCCCGACCACGATGCCCCGACGTTCGCCGGGATCGCGGTCGGGGATGACCGCGACCGCCGCACGGCTCACCGCGGCGATGCGCAGGCTCAGCACTCGGCGCCGACTCGCCCGTCGACCCTCGTGCCAGTCGCTGCCGACCACGAGCATCTCGGCGTCGGCCGAGATGCGCTCGAAGACGTCGATCGGAGACCCGCGTTCGAGCGTCGTGACGACCTCGAGGCCGGCATCGACGGCAGTGGCGACCGCGGCGGCCTCGTCGAGGCATTCCCGCGCCCGGAACTCGGCGGGCTCGCTCGACGCCTCGTCGACGACATGCACGAGTCGCAACCTGCTCCCGGATCCGGATGCCCGTTTCGCCGCCCAGCCCACGGCGCGCTCCGTGGCCGAACCGCCCGTGCCGACACCCACCGCGATCTCGTTCATGGCGCACCTCCGTGGAGCCTCACTCCATCATCACGCGCCATGCACCGAATGCACCAGACCCGCCCACGCGCGCCGTGCGCCGCCTCGATGCCGGAGGCCGCCGGCGCGCCGACGATCGCCGACCTGCACCGGCACCGGGTCGCCGAGGCATCCGCTCAGTGACGGCCGTTCAGCACTCCACCGCTCTCGGCGAGGTAGCAGACCCCGCAGAGCGACTCGTAGGTGACCGCCTCGCCGTCGATCGCGACCTGGGCGCCGTCGAAGACGAACCGCCCCTCGATCAGTCGCGCGTTGAAGATGGCCTTCCGGCCGCACCGGCAGATCGTCTTCAGCTCCTCGAGGCTGTGCGCGACCTCGAGCAGTCGCCGGCTGCCGGGGAACGCCACGGTCTGGAAGTCCGTGCGAATGCCGTAGGCGAGCACCGGCACGCCGTCGAGGAGCGCGATGCGCAGCAGGTCGTCGACCTGGTCGGAGTTCAGGAACTGCGCTTCATCGACGAGCAGGCAGCTCACGTCGCGGCCGCGCTGCTCGGTCACGCGTTCACGATGCGCCGCGAACAGCTCGCGCACACTCGAGTCGGGCCCGATGGTGAAGTCCACCTCGCGCACGACGCCGAGGCGCGACACGATGTCGCAGTCGCCCTTCGTGTCGATCGCGGGCTTGGCGAGCAGCACCTGGTGCCCGCGCTCCTCGTAGTTGAACGCCGCCTGGAGCAACGCCGTCGACTTGCCGGAGTTCATCGCCCCATAGCGGAAGTACAGCTTCGCCATCTATTCGAGATACCCGTCCTCCGCCGCACGGCGGATCAGCTCGGCCTTGCGACTGGCGGGGCGCCCGGCCTTCGCGTACTTCTCCCGCACGCGTCGGAGGTAGGTCTTCGCCGTCTCGTAGCCGACCTCCATGCGCCGGCCGACCTCGACCGTGCTGAGGCCCTGGGCGTAGTAGCGCAGCGCCTTCTCCTCGGCCGCGCTCAGCGCAACGCCGTGGCGGTCGGGAACGACGCCGGCGCCCGCTGCGACCGGATCCGCCGACGACGGCTGCCGCTGCACCCGTTCTCCGCGCATCACGCGCCGCGCGTAGTCGACGAGTTCGTCGGCCGGCAGGGTCTTCGACACGAAACCGGCGGCGCCGGCCACGAGCGAGCGCCGGCGCGACTCCTCGTCGTCGATGGCGGTCACGACGATCACCTTCGCCCCGGCCGCGCGACAGGCACGGATGCGGGACTCGATCGAGACGGTGTCGCCGAGCTGCAGGTCCATCAGCACCAGGTCGACGGGGAACTCCGGGTCGCGCACGAGATCCATCCAGCTCGTGGCACGGATGACCACGTTGAAGTCCGCGGCGACGTCGGTGAACCAGCGGGCGAGCCCGTCGACGATGAGTTCATGGTCGTCGAGGATCGCCAGCCGATGCGGCGGTGTGGGCACCGGTGTCGGCGCCTGTTCAATCGATGTCATAGCTCAACCCCACCTTCACATTCTCTCGCGTCAGCTCGGCATCCGCACGCAGGGCGACCGCGCGTGCCACGGCGACGAAACGGTCGAGCTCTCGTCGGCTCGGTGGGGAGGCGCCAGAATCGGCGACGAGCAGGATGTCTCGGTTGCCGCCGCCGTCGCTCCCGCCGGTGAAGGCGACTTTGATGAGCCGGGATCGCGCGGAGTCGCCGAGCCAGGAGATCAAGGCGGTCAGGGCGGAGCGCTGATCGGCGGTGAGCGCCGCCGCCGCACCGGTCGGGTCGTCGATGATCGTGTCGACGCCGCGGCTCAGTCGGATGTTCGCGGCGAGCTCGTCGAGCCACGTGGACTCGATGCCCGCTCGCAACGCCCGGCGGAGCGCTTCGGCCAGTTCTCGTGCCCGGTCGGCGTCGGCCACCGAGATGCGCTCGGCCGTCATCACCCCCGCGAGGAAGGGCAGCACCTCGCGCCCGAGCACCGAGACGCGGCTCTGCTGCACCGAGCGGGCGATGCCCGCTCGCAACTCGGCGTCGCGCTGCAGTGCCGCCCGGTTGGCCTCGCGCTGCCAGGCGAGGGTCTCGGCCACGATGCCGTACGAATACCCGGCCGCCGCCGCGGACATCGCCAGCACCGGTGCCGAGTTCAGCGTGATCAGCGCGGCGACCGGCGCATCCGATGCCGCGTACATCGACGCCCCGACGACGAGGATCGAGAGGACGGCCGCCGAGAACACGCCGGCGAGCGCCGCCGAGACCCAGGTGCAGAAGGGGGCGAGCGAGAGGATCAGCATGCCGATGACCGTCGGCCCGAAGTCGTCGTAGAACTGCCTGTTGTTGCCGACGGTGCTGACGTACTCGGCGATCGCCCCGCCGACCGCGAGCGTCACGACGAGCCAGAGACGTTCGTTCGTGAACGGCGCCCGCGCCGGCGACGACGCGAACACGGCGGCGACGCCCGCGGCCGCCACGAGCACGAGCGCGATCACGGCGGCCGGGGGCGAGCCCACCTCGCTCCAGTGCGACCAGGTCAGTCCCGAGGCGAGGAGGAAGGCGAGGACCGCCCCGACGAGCACGATCGGCGACGCGCTGATCGCCCCGATCGGGTCGGCCTCCTGCTGGGTGAAGCGCAGATGCCCGCTCATTCGCCGCCCTCCGGCACCGTGAGCACGATCGTCGTGCCGATGCCCTTGGTCGACCAGAGTCGGACCGTGCCCTGCTCCTGTTCGATCCGGGCGCGGATCGAGGTGCGCAGCCCGATGCGGTCGGGCGGCACTTCGCTCTCGTCGAATCCCACGCCGCTGTCCATGACTGCGACCGTCACTTCACCGCCGCCGAGACCCAGCGCGAGCTCGGCCTGATCGACGCCGGCGTGGCGGGCGACGTTGATGAGGCACTGCGCGACCGCGGCGTCGAGTGCGGCGACCCGACGCGGTCCGAGCGTGCCCAGCACCGCGAAGTCGCCCGTGACCCGCACCTCGAGGCCGGCATTGGCCGCCGCCGAGAACGCGTGCGCGAGCGACGGCACCGTCTCCTCGACCGGCGTGCGAGGATCGGCGGCCGCGACGTTGCCGCGTGGGCGGCCGCGCCATCCGTTCTGTCGTCCGTTGGATACGGCAGGAGATGGCGAGGCGGGCGCGAACGAACGCTGGGCCGTGGCTCCCCGGACGATCGCCCCCGAAGCCGGATCGTTGTACAGCGCGTGGTCGATCGCCCAGTCGCGCCCCACGATGAGACCCAGATCCTGGCGGATGCCGACGCGCAGGCGTTCATCGACCGGCCCCGACCCGGCTGCCGCGATGGCCACCAGATGGCTGAGCGCCGTGTCGTGCAGGCGCGCGATGGCACGGAGCTCGTAGTCGTGGCGGATCGCGAGCTCTCGCGTCTGCTGACTGGCCCGATGGAGGCCGGTTTCGCGGCGCATGTCGGACTTGCGCGTGACTCCGTCGAACACCCGCACGATCACGACCACCGCGAACGCGAAGCAGACGGCGAGATTCGGCGCGTAGACGCCGCCGGCGATGACGACGCCGAGGAACGCCGCAGCCTCGCTCAGCGCGAACCCGAGGGTCGCCCAGGTGAGCGCGATCGCCGAACCCGCGCCCGCGCCGCCGACGAGGAGGAGCGCGGTGCCGGGCAGGGCGAGCACCGCGTTGTTGGTCGTCGGGAACTCGCCGCCGGGCATGAGCATGATCGTGATCGCCACCACGACCCCGGCACCGACGATGAGGTACAGCACGGTCAGCAGCACGGTCGGGTACCGGGCGACGAGCGTGAGCAGCACGATCATGATGATCAGGAGCAGCGCACCGGTCCACCGATCGGGCTGGCCGCCGAAGGTCGCCATGACGCCGCCGAGCACCACTCCGAGCGCGAGGCAGGTGAACGCCGCTCCGTGCCCCGCGGTCGCGAGCGCCCGGCTCAGGGACTCGCGTGCAAGATGTCCCGGCAACCCCAGGGTCATCGTGATCCTCCGCTCGTACCGCCTGCGAACACCACTGTTCGGGCCTCTTGCGGATTATCCCAGTTTCCGGGGGGCTCGCGGGGACGACGCGGTCAGAACAGGGCCGACGGGTCGGGCGGGAGACTCAGCGATTCGGGGAGCCGCCCGCCGGCAGCGACCAGGCGCGCACGCCCCGGGGCGTGATCGCCGCCCGTCGATGCGCCCGCGAGCGCGGAGGAGCGCACTCCCCCGGTGACCGGGTCTTCGCGCCCGTGGTCGAGGCCGTGCCTCCTGATCAACGGCCGAATCCGCTGGCCGAGCCACTGCCGATACGCCTTCGGCGCGTAGGCGTTGGTGCCGTAGAACATGGAGCGGTACTTCGGCACGAGCTCGGGGTGGGCGCGCTCGAGCCACTGCATGAACCACGGCTTCACCGCACCGCGCAGATGCAGTGCGGAATAGAGCACACTCGTGCCGCCGGCCGCCTTCACGGAGCGCAATGCCTCGTCGAGGTGGGCCTTCGTGTCGGTGAGGTACGGCAGGATCGGCATCAGGAACACCGAGCAGTCGAGCCCCGCATCGCGCACCGCGGTGACGGTCGCGAGACGCGCCTTCGTGCTCGGGGTGCCCGGCTCGACGGAGTGCTGCAGTTCGTCGTCGTAGATCGCGATCGACATCGCGGCGTCGACGGGCACGTGCGCGGCGGCCTCGACGAGCAGCGGCAGGTCGCGACGCAGCAGCGTGCCCTTGGTCAGGATGCTGAACGGCGTGCCGCTCGCCGCGAGCGAATCGATGATGCCCGGCATGAGCGCGTAGCGCCCCTCTGCCCGCTGGTAGGGGTCGGTGTTGGTGCCGAGTGCCACGGGTTCGCGCCGCCACGACGGCCTCGCGAGCTCGCGTCGCAGCACCTCGGCGACGTTGACCTTCACGATGATCTGCCGATCGAAATCGTCACCGGCGTCGAGGTCGAGGTAGGTGTGCGTCGGCCGAGCGAAGCAGTAGGCGCAGGCATGCGTGCAGCCCCGATAGGGATTGATGGTCCACCCGAAGGGCATCGCCGACTGGCCGGGCACGCGATTGAGCGCGGACTTCGCGAGCACCTCGTGGAACGTCACCCCGGCGAAGTCGGGGGTCTGCACCGAGCGCACGAGGTTGTTGAGCTTCGCGAGCCCAGGCAGCGCGCCCGACTGCTCGATGCCCAGCTCCTGCCCGCTCCAACGCATACCGCTATTCGAACACATGTTCGAATGAGAAGCAAACGGATGCCGCGGCGACACGCGCCCCGCGGCATCCGCTCACGTCACCGGAGCGCGCCGACCCGCACCGCGCTGCCCGCCGCGAGTTCGAGCTCCTCGCCCGCCCACCGCCGCCGCAACCACCGGTCGTGGCTGGCGATGACGACGGCGCCGGGGTACGCGCCGAGGGCGTCCTCGAGGTCGGTGGCGAGCCCGAGCGAGAGGTGGTTCGTCGGCTCGTCGAGCAGGAACACGTGCGGTGGTCGCGCGATCACGAGCGCGAGCGCGAGCCGGCGCTGCTGCCCGACCGAGAGCGCCCCGACCGGGCGCGACTCGTCGCGCGGGGCGACCAGGCCGAGGCTGCCGAGCGGCACCTGCTCCGCACGCCGCTCGCCGAGCGCGCGCTCGTAGAGCCGACGCGGCGAGGCGGTGGGGTCGGCGAAGCGCACGTCCTGCTCGAGCAGCTGCACGCGCAGGCCCTTGCGCCGGTGCACGGCGCCCCGGTCGACGCGCTGCGCGCCGGCGAGCACGTTCAGGAGCGTCGACTTGCCCGCACCGTTCGCTCCCGTCACGAGCAACCGCGTGAGCGGTGCCACCTGCAGCGCCTCGAGCGAGAGCCGGCCGTCGACCGCGACCTCCGACAGGTGCAGCAGCAGGCCGGACTCCTCGTCGAACGCGTGCGAGCCCGAGGGGATGCCCGCGAAGACGAGCGGCGCGGGCGGCTTCGGCACCTGCTCGCGCTCGAGGGTCTCGAGCCTGAGCTGGGCGTTCCGCACCCGCCGGCTCACCTGCTGCTCGACGCGATCGCCTCGGCGCCCGAACGCCATCTTGTTCCGGTCGGAGATGGGCGCGTTGTGCGAGACCGCGCGAGCGGTCTCGGCGAAGCCGATGCGCAGTCGCCGCAGCTCCTCCTGCTCGTCGTCGTACTGCCGCAACCAGCGCTGCCGTTCCTCGGCCTTCACCTCGAGGAACTCGCTGAATCCGCCGCCGAAGACGGCCCCGCCCGCAGCGGCGAGCGATCGATCGGGAGCGGCGTCCTGCATGCCGGGCGCGGGCGTCGCACCGGCGAGCGCGAGCGCGCCCGCCCGCCCGGGGTCGAGGTCGAGCAGCCCGGTGGCCGCCCGGTCGAGGAACGCCCGGTCGTGGCTCGCGAACACGACCGGCCCGCGCCACGCGCGCAGCCGATCCTCGAGGAAGGCCGCTGCGGCATCGTCGAGGTGGTTCGTCGGCTCGTCGAGCAGCAGCGCGTCGGGCGCGCTGAGCAGCAGCGCGGCGAGCGCGAATCGCGAGCGCTGTCCGCCCGAGAGCTCGTCGACGCGGCGATCGAGGCCGAGTGCGCCGACGCCGAGCCCGTCGAGCAGTTCGTCGCGGCGCGCCTCGGCGCTCCACACCTCGGCACCTTCAGCGGCGTCGAGCGCCGCCGAGTACCGGGCGTCTGCGGCGGCGGAGGCGGCGACGCCGAGCGCCGCAGCAGCGTCGTCGAGCTCGCGCTCGACCGCGCGCACCTCGGCGAGGGCGGCCTCGAGCACCTCGCCGATGCGCTCGTCGGGGCCGAACGGCAGCTCCTGGGCGAGCAGCGCGGTGCGGCGCGGCCGGGTGATGCGACCGGAGGTCGTGGCCTCCGGGCCGACGGATGCCGCGGCATCCGCTCGCTCGAACTCGCCGGCCACGAGCCGGAGCAGCGTGGACTTGCCGGCCCCGTTCTCGCCGATGAGACCGAGCCGCTGGCCCGGCGGGACCGCGAAGCCGAGGTCGGAGAACACGCGTCGGTCGGGATACGAGACGGAGAGCCCGTCGACGCGGAGATAGTGGGAATGGATGACGGATACAGCCATGCGGTACGCCCTTTGCGCGTATGCCCCCGGGCGGCCGTCGGATGCCGCGGCGCGCGTGCTGCGAGCACGATGCACCGAACTGCGGAACGCGGGCGCGCGGCGCCGGCGACCGCCCGGGAGCGGAGAGGATCCCGCCGGGCATTGCCGTGGATGGGTGCACGCTGACGCGGTCGCGTCGGCACGGCCTGATCAGAACCGTGGGCACACCCGATGTCTACGGCGCCTCAGGCGCGGGACGAGGGTGTGTGCTCACTTCATAGCGGGTACGACGGTACCAGAGCGTTCGAGGTTTCGACAAGCTCAACCCGCAGAGGCCTGCTGGTCGAGCCTGTCGAGACCCGAGATCGAGCGCGTCAGGCGGTGAGGTCGAGCACCTTCGCGGTGGCCGCGAGCGAGGCGGCGGCCGCCTCGGGGTCGCTCGAGAGCTTCGTGCCGTAGCTCGGGATCATCTCGCGCAGCTTCGGCTCCCACTCCGCCATGCGGTCGGGGAAGCAGCGGCCGAGCACGTCGAGCATGATCGGCGCAGCGGTCGAGGCGCCCGGGGAGGCGCCGAGGAGACCCGCGATCGTGCCGTCGGCGCCGGTGATGACCTCGGTGCCGAACTGCAGCACGCCGCCCTTCTCGGGATCTTTCTTCATGACCTGCACGCGCTGGCCGGCCGTGATGAGCTCCCAGTCTTCACTCTTGGCGGTGGGCATGAACTCGCGGAGTGCTGCGAGCTTCTTGTCGCGCGAGGCGAGCAGCTCGGAGACGAGGTACTTCACGAGGTCGAAGTTCTTCAGGCCCACCTGGATCATCGGGCCGAGATTGTGCAGCCGGATCGAGAACGGCAGGTCGAACCACGTCGAGGTCTTCAGGAACTTGGGCGTGAAGCCGGCGTACGGCCCGAAGAGCAGGGCCGTCTCGCCGTCGACGACGCGGGTGTCGAGGTGCGGCACCGACATCGGCGGCGCGCCCTTCGCGGCCTTGCCGTAGACCTTCGCGTGGTGCTGGGCGACGATCTTGGGGTTCGTCGTGCGGAAGAACTGGCCGGAGATCGGGAAGCCGCCGAAGCCCTTGATCTCGGGGATGCCCGAGTGCTGCAGCAGCGCGAGGGCGCCGCCACCGGCGCCGACGAACACGAAGCGCGCGTTGACGGTCTTCGGGGTGTTGCCGACGAGGTGGCGCAGGCGCAGCTTCCAGGTGCCGTCCTTCTGGCGCTTGAGTCGGGTGACCTGGTGGTTCGTGGCGATCTCGGCGCCGCGGCGCTCGATGTCGCGGAAGAGGAGCTTCGTGAGCGCGCCGAAGTCGACGTCGGTGCCCGCGACCGTGCGGCTCGCGGCGACGCGCGCCTTGGGGTTGCGCTTCTTCGCGAGGAGCGGGGTCCACTCGGCGATGCGTTCGAGGTCTTCGGTGAACTCCATCTCCTCGAAGAGCGGCTGCTCGGCCAGGGCGGCGACGCGCTTCTTCAGGTACTCGATGTTCGCCTTGCCCCTGACGAAGGTCATGTGCGGCGCGGTGTTGATGAAGTTGTGCGGCTCGGGCAATGCACCCTGTTCGACGAGGTACGACCAGTACTGCCGGCTCACCTGGAACTGCTCGTTGATCGAGACGGCCTTGTCGGCGCTGACCGTGCCGTCGGGGTTCTCGGGCATGTAGTTGAGCTCGCAGAGCGCTGCATGGCCGGTGCCCGCGTTGTTCCACGCGTTCGACGACTCCTGCGCGACCTCGCCGAGTCGCTCGTAGACGCGGATCGTCCAATCGGGTTGGAGTTGCGAGAGCAGGGAGCCGAGAGTCGCGCTCATGATGCCCCCGCCGATCAGCACGACGTCGACGGTTTCCTCTGAAGTCACGGATTCCAGTGTAGATGCCGTGGATGGTGCCCCCGACCAGCGGCGTTCAGGCTCCGCGCAGCACCGGCAGGCCTCGCTCGTCGAGCGGCCACGACGGGTTGTGCGCGAGCTCCCAGAGGTTGCCGTCGGGATCGGCGACGTACCCGCTGTAGCCGCCCCACTCGGTCTCGGCGGCCGCCTTGGAGATCGACCCGCCGGCGAGCACCCAGTCGCCCACGGCGTCGTCGACCTCCTCGCGCGAGGCGAGGTTGATCGCGAGCGCGACGGCCCGGAAACCCGGAGCGTTCGCGTGCATGGTCGGGAGCGCGGCGTCCTTCGCGAGCTCGGCGGTCTCCCAGAGGGCGAGCACGCCGCCGGGGGTGGCGAAGAAGGCGATGTCGCCGTCGACCGACGACGGCGCCTCGCGCCAGCCGATCCTGCGGTAGAACGCGGTCGCGGCCTCGACGTCGGCGACGCCGAGCGTGACGAGAGAGAAGCGCTGCGGAATGGCCATGCGCCGACGCTACGCCGATCGGGCTCGTCTCGCACCCGTCCGGCGTGATCAGAGGGCCGCGATGCCGCCCGCGACGAGGCCGACCCCTGCTGCGATGAGCCCGGCGGTGAGCGAGGCGGCTCCGACCCAGAGGAGCACGATGAGCCGGTTCGGCTTCTCGGGCTCGCGGCCGAGCACCGAGAGGAAGAAGCCGGCGGGCATGAGGATCGCCGCGATCGGCGCGCCGAGCCGGGCGAGCCAGAGCCAGAACCCGTCGAGCGCGGCGTACGAGACGACCGACAGGATCACGATCGAGAGCACGAGCAGCACGGCCGCGTGCGCATGGCCCGCGCGGAAGAAGCTCGTCTGCAGCCGGTTCGCGGGCGCCAGCCCCCGCACCACGCGGGTGAGGAAGTAGCCGCCGCTCTCGACCGTGACGAGCGCGAGCAGGAGGACGCCGATGAGGATGAGATCTGGTGCGGACGGCATGGCCGGTCCCTTCTTCGCGGATCCATGATTGGATAGTTGTACTCTCCAATATTAGAGAGTTGAACTATCCAATGCAAGGGTCAGGTTTCCTCATGCGCATCTCCGCACTCGCCGCAGAGGCCGGTCTGCCGGTCGCGACCGTGAAGTACTACCTCCGTGAGGGGCTCCTGCACCCGGGCACCGCGACCTCGGCGACGCAGGCGAGCTACGACGAGCGCCACGTGCGCCGGCTCCGGCTGGTGCGCGCGCTCACCGGCCCGGTCGGGCTGAGTGTGCAGCAGGCGCGCGCCGTGCTCCAGCTCGTCGACGAGCCCGGCGACGACCTCTACTCCACCCTCGGCCGCGCGGTCGGGGCGCTGCCGCCCGACGGCGCCGAGCCCGCCGGCGCCGACGACCCGTATCCGCGAGCGCGCGCCGCACTCGAGGCGCTCGGTCAGGTCTACGACCCCGGGTTCGCCGCGGTCGCGCAGCTCGAGGGCGCGCTCGCCGCCGCCGACGACGCGGGCATGCCGATCACGCCCGAGCGTCTCGCCCGCTACGGGAGCGCCGCCGCAGACCTCGCCGCCTACGACCTCGCGCGGATGCCGCCGGAGCCGCACGCCGCCGTCGAGTACACGGTGCTCGGCACCGCGCTCTACGAACCGGTGCTGCTCGCGCTCCGCCGACTCGCCCACCAGGACGCCGCCGTGCGTCGCCTCGGAGGAGAGGCCTGAGCACCGAGCGATCGACCGCTCGCACCCACAGCGCGGTCAGCGCGCGACGGGCGCCGCCTCGCGCTCGGCAGCGGCACGCGTCATCCGCGTCGCCCGCGTGACCGCGTCACGCGCCCGGTCGAGCGCCTCGGCGCTCGCCCCCGCCCGATCGAGCGCGAGCAGCGCGGCTCCGACGATCGGCGACGCATCGAGGATCTCGATGCGCGCCAGTGGAGCCACGACGGCCAGACCCGAGGCGATGCCGCCGATGAGCCGTTCGTCGCCCGAGCGGACGATGCCGCCGCCGAGCACGATCGGAACGGCACGATCGACGAGCCCGAGCCGGGTCACGCAGGCACGGGCGAACGCCACGATCTCTGCAGCCTGACGGTCGACGAGCCCCGCCGCAACGGCGTCGCCGGCGCGCGCGGCGTCGAAGACGGTCGGCGTGAGCGCGGTGAGCTCGCTCGACTCGCGCCGGCCGAAGTGCAGGTCCTCGATGAGCGCCGGCACCGAAGCGACCCCGAGCTGCTCGACGATCGCCGCGGTCAGCACCGTCTGCGGGCCCCGCCCGTCGACGTCCCGCGCGGCATGCCAGAGCACCTGCTCGCCGATGCCGCTGCCGCCGCCCCAGTCGCCCGAGAGGGCGCCGAGCGAAGGGAAGCGCACCTCGGCACCGTCGGCGCGCACGCCGACCGCGTTCACGCCGGTGCCGCAGACGATCGCCACGGCGTCGGGCTCGTCGGTGCCCGCGCGCAGCACGGCGTAGAGGTCGTTGGCGACGACCGTTGACGGCCCCGACCAGGCGAACCCTGCGATCGCGGCGGCGTACTGCTCGACCTCGACGGGCAGGTCGAGACCCGAGACGTAGAGCCCGGCATGCGCGACGGGGCGCTCCCCCGCCACGGCGCGCACGAGCTCGTCGACGACGGCGACCGCCTCACCGAGCCCTTCGAAGTGCGGGCTCGAGCCGGCACCGCGCTCGTGGGCGACGAGCTCGCCCTCGATCGTGAGCGCGACGGCGTCGGTCTTCGAGCCCCCGCCGTCGACGGCGACGATCACGCCACTCATCGCGCCCACTCCAGGAACGGGGCGTTCTCGGCCATGAGCAGGTCGGTGAGCTGCTCGGCCCGGTCGTGCTGCAGCACGAGCGGGTGCGCGCGCATCGCGCGGAGCACGCGGTCGCGACCGCCGTGCACCGCGGCGTCGAGCGCGAGGCGCTCGTAGCCGGCGACCCCCGAGATGAGTCCGCGGATGTCGTCGGGCAGCGGCGCGACCGGGTCTGCGACGAATCCCCCGTCGCGGAACACGGCCGGAACCTCGATCACGTGGTCGTCGGGCAGGAACGGCAGCACGCCGTCGTTGCGCAGGTTGACCACCCGCGAGCGGCTCGCGCCGTCGCGCATCGCCGCGAGCAGCTCGATCGCCGCCTCGGAGTAGAACGCGCCGCCGCGTCCCTCGAGTGCTGCCGGCTTCTCGTGCTGCGCCGGGTCGGCGTAGAGCTCGAGCAGTTCGCGCTCGATCGCGCGCACCGCCTCGGCCCGCGTCGGCTCGTGCAGCTGCTCGCGCAGCACCTCGTCGTGCGCGTAGTAGTAGCGCAGGTAGTACGAGGGCACGACGCCGAGTTGCGCGATGAGCGCCGGCGCCAGGTGCACCTCGCCTGCGAGCTCGCCGAGTCGGTGCTCGAGCAGCCCCGGCAGCCGGTCGGCGCCGTCGATGACGACGCTCCGCTCCCAGGTCAGGTGGTTGAGGCCGACGTGCCCGAGGCGCACCCGGTCGTGGTCGACGTCGAAGAGCGAGGCGAAGCGGCGCTGGAAGCCGATCGCGACGTTGCAGAGGCCGACGGCTCGGTGGCCCGCCTCGAGCAGGGCACGCGTGACGATGCCGACGGGGTTCGTGAAGTCGACGATCCAGGCGTCGGGCTTGGCGTGCGCCCGCACGACGTCGGCGATGCGCAGCACCACTGGCACGGTGCGCAGCGCCTTCGCGAGGCCGCCGGGCCCGGTCGTCTCCTGGCCGATGCATCCGGCCTGGTGCGGCCAGGTCTCGTCGGCATGACGGGCGTCCTGCCCGCCGACCCGCAACTGGATGAGCACGGCATCGGCACCGGCGACACCGGCGACGAGGTCGGTCGTGCCGATCACCTTCGCGGGGTGCCCGGCGTGCTCGAGCATGCGCTGCGACATGCCCGCGACGAGCGCGAGACGGTGCTCATCGGGGTCGACGAGACGGATCTCCTCGAGCGGCAGGGTGTCGCGCAGTCGTGCGAACCCGTCGATGAGTTCGGGCGTGTAGGTCGAGCCTCCGCCGACGATGGCGAGCTTCATCAGTCCTCAATTCCGTGCGTGGGGCGCCCCGCGCGCGAGCGCGGAGCGAAAGGTCGGTGGCCGGGCGGCGGATGCCCCGTGGCATCCGCTCTCTGCGGCCGAGTCAGGTGGCGAGCGAGATGTCCGCCTCGAGGTGGTCGCGGATCTGCTCGACGAGCTGCTGGCGCGCGCCGAGGAGCACCGGCTGGGCGCCGGTGCCGCTCGTGCGCATCGCGAGCTTCGGGTGCGCCGCCGGGTCGACGCGCTCGGCGACGAGCTCGGCGAGGCGGGCACCGCCGGCGGTGCCCGTGGGCCCGCCGAGCACGATCATCGAGGGATCGAGGATCGCCAGCAGCGGGTTGACGGCGAGGATCACGCGGTCGGCGAGGGCCGACAGGGCGTCGTCGTCGTCGGCGAGTCGGGGCAGCACCTCGGCGAGCGTCTCGTCGTCGCCGCCGATGAGGCGGGCGACGGCCGGCCCGCCGAGCAGGTCGGTGAAGTCGTTCGCCGCGGGGGCGAGCGGAGCCGCCGTCCGCGGCACCGCGAGGTAGCCGATCTCGCCCGCCCCGCCCGAGGCGCCGCGGTGCACGACCCCGCCGAGGTCGAGGCCGACGCCGAGACCGTCGCCGATCCAGAACAGGGCGAAGCTCGCCGCCTGCTGCGCCGCGCCCGACGAGCGCTCCGCCATCGTCGCGAGGTTGACGTCGTTGTCGATCGTCACCTGGAGGCCGAGCTCCTGCTCGATGCGGGCCCGCGATCCGATCTCGGGCCACCCGGGCAGGGTGTCGGTGAACGAGAGCTCGTCGCCGTCGACGAAGAACGCGGCCTGCACGCCGATCACGACGCGGCTGACCGTGCTCTCGTCGATGCCGGCCTCGGCGCAGGCCGCCCGAACAGCGGCGCGCACGTCGCCCTCAGGAGAGCGCTCGTGCCCATCGGTCGCGATCTGCACGATCGGGTGGTCGTGGTCGACGGCATCGACCACGACCGCCTGGATGGCGCGGTCGAGGATCGAGATCGCGACGCCCGTGATGCGATCGGTGCGCACTCCGTAGGTGATCGCGTTCGGCCCCCGGCCGCCCGACCGCTCGCCGACCGGCCGGATCAGGCCGACCCGCTCGAGGCGGGCGAGCATCTGCGATGCGGTGGGCTTCGAGAGCCCGGTGAGCTCGCCGAGTCGCGACCGGGTGAGCGGACCGTGTTCGAGCAGGAGTCGGAAGGCGGTGCGGTCGTTGCGCGCCGCGAGCCACGTGGGGGTGCCCGGGTCGATCTGGTTCACGGCAGTCCGCCTCTCTCGTTTCGTGTTCGTGGTCACTCTATCTGCAAGGAATCTTTACTGATTGGCGCCTCACCCGCCGTTCCGCACATCGTCGCGCAGTCGCCCGAGTCGATCCGGGTCGGCGGCGGCCTCGAGCAGCGTCTTCGTGTACTCGTGCTGCGGATCGAGGATCACCTGCTCGCTCGGCCCGCGCTCGACGATCTCCCCGCGGTACATCACCAGGATCTCGTCGGAGAAGTGCCGCGCGGTCGCGAGGTCGTGCGTGATGTAGAGCAAACCGAGGTGCTCCTGCCGCTGCAGCTCGGCGAGCAGGTTCAGCACGCCGAGGCGGATCGACACGTCGAGCATCGACACCGGCTCGTCGGCGATGATGAACCGCGACCCGGGGGCGAGCGCACGGGCGATCGCGACGCGCTGCCGCTGACCGCCCGAGAGCTCGTGCGGCCGACGATCGGCGAAGCTCGCCGCCGGCGAGAGGCGCACGCGCTCGAGCAGTTCCTCGGCGCGCTCGCGGATCTGCCGCGACGAGAGCCGCGGGTTGTGGATGCGCAGCGGCCGCTCGAGGTGGTGCAGGATCGGGTGGAACGGGTTCAGCGAGCTGAACGGGTCCTGGAAGACCATCTGCACGTCGCGCCGGTACCGGGCGAACCCGCCGCCGCGGGTCGCGCTCGTGCGCCCGTCGAGCAGCACCTCGCCCGACGTCGGCGTCTCGAGCTTGGCCATCATGCGTGCGATCGTCGACTTGCCCGAGCCGCTCTCGCCCACGAGGGCGATCGTGCGACCCGGCTCGAGGGTGAACGAGACATCCTTCACCGCATGGAGCGTGCGCACCTTGGTGCCGCTGCGCAGCCGGAAGTCCTTCACCAGGTTGCGCGCCTCGAGGGTCGCCATCGCCGTCGCCTGCCCGCTCATGCCGCACCTCCCGCTGCCGCGCCCGTGCGGATGAAGTCGCCGCGATCGCCGCGCAGGCTCGGGAAGCTCGAGAGCAGCCGCCGGGTGTACGGATGCTCCGGCGCCCGGTAGATCTGCTCGGCATCGCCCTGCTCGATGATCTCGCCGTCGAGCATGATCGCGATGCGATCGCTGATCTCGATGAGGAGCGGCAGGTCGTGCGTGATGAAGACCACGGCGAAGCCGAGGCGCTCGCGCAGTCGCATGATCTCGCGGATGATCCCACGCTGCACGACGACGTCGAGCGCCGTGGTCGGCTCGTCCATGATCATCACCTGCGGGTCGAGGGCGAGCGCCATCGCGATCATGACGCGCTGGCGCATGCCGCCCGACAGCTCGTGCGGAAAGCTCGAGAGTCGCGTGGGATCGACGCCGACGAGGGTCAGCAGCTCGGCGCTCCTGGCCTCGCGCTCGGCGCGCTTCATGCCCGGCCGATGGGTCGTGAACACGTCGTGCAACTGCTTGCGCACGTTCATGACGGGGTTCAGCGAGTTCATCGAGCCCTGGAAGACCATCGACACCTTGTTCCAGCGGAACCTGCGCAGCGCCTCGCCGTCGAGCGCGACGATGTCGATGTCGTCACCGGATGCATCGTGGAACACGACCTCGCCGCCGGTCATGAGCGCCGGGGCCTTGAGCAGCCGGTTGAGCCCGTAGGCGAGGGTCGTCTTGCCGCAGCCCGACTCCCCCGCGAGCCCGAGGATCTCGCCGCGGTGCAGGGTGATCGATGCGCCGCGCACGGCCTTCACCGGCGGATCGACCTCGTACTCGATCGAGACGTTGTGGGCGGTGAGCACGGGCTCGCCGAGCGCGGCGACGTTCATGGCGTTGGCGTTGGCGTTCATGCGAATGCTCCGGTGTCGGCGACGCCCTTGCCGGCCTTCGCGGCCCGGCGCTGGCGCTTCGCGTTCTCAGGCGCGAGCCTGAGCTTCGGGTTCACGACCTCGTCGATCGCGAAGTTGATGAGGGAGAGTCCGGCGCCGAGCGCGGCGATGATGAGGCCAGGGGGCACGAACCACCACCAGGCGCCGGTGCCGACCGCCTGCCCCGTCTGGGCGTCGTTCAGCATCGTGCCGAGCGTGATCGACCCGGTCGGCCCGAGGCCGAGGTACGAGAGGCCGGCCTCGCCGAGCACCGCGAAGATGACGCCGAAGATGAACTGGGCCGCGAGCAGCGGCACGAGGTTCGGCAGGATCTCGACGAAGATGATGCGCCCGGGCTTCTCGCCCGCGACACGGGCCGCGGCGACGTACTCGCGGGTGCGCAGTGAGCGCGCCTGGGCTCGCAGCACCACGGCGGAGCCCGCCCAGCCCGTGATGCCGAGCACGAGTGCGACGAGGAGGGAGCTTCGGGCGAGCGGCCCGAGACCCTCGGCGGTCTGCACGTAGGCGGCGATCACCATGACGACGGGCAGGCCGGGGATGACGAGCACGATGTTCGTGAAGAGCGTGAGCACCTCGTCGAGCACGCCGCCGAAGTAGCCGGCGAACACGCCGAAGACGACGGCGAGGAAGAGGGCGACGAGGCCGATGAAGAGCGAGCCCTGCGTGCCCCAGGCGAGCTGCGAGAACACGTCGTAGCCGAGCTTGGTCGTGCCGAGCCAGTGCTCGGCCGACGGCGGCTGCAGGGCCTCGTTGCTCGAGTCGCGGGGCGGCTGGGCGATCATCGGGCCGAAGATGCCGAACAGTGTGATGAGGCCGACGATCACGACGCCGGTGATGAGCTTGCCGGAGCGGCTCGGCAGGATGTGCCGGAACCGGCCGCCGCGCGTCGCACGTGCTGCCGCGACCGCGGCGGTGGCGGTCGCCTCGCGGGTCGTCTCGCGCACCGCCTCGGCGGAGACGGGCGACTGGAACGGCGCGTCGTCGCCGGTGGCGTAGGCGTCGTCGGCGCGATCGAGGGTGGGCTGGGAGTCATCCATTGTGTCGCACCCTCGGGTCGATGAAGCCGTAGATGAGGTCCATGAAGAAGTTGGCGGCCAGCACGGTGAGCGTGATCACGAGGAAGACGCCCTGCATGAGCGCGTAGTCGAGGCCCTGCACCGCCTGGATCATGAGCTTGCCGATGCCCGGGTAGCTGAACACCTGCTCCATGACGATGGAGCCGGCGACGACGAAGCCGAGGGCGATGCCGAACCCGGCGAGGCTCGGGATGGCGGCGTTGCGCGAGGCGTACCTCGTGCGCACCCGGCGCGGCGTGAGCCCCTTCGCCTCGGCGGTGACGACGTAGTCCTCCGACATCGTCGACACCATCATGTTGCGCATGCCGAGGAGCCAGCCGCCGACCGACGAGAGCACGATCGTGGTCGCCGGGAGGATGGCGTGGTAGATCGCGCTGCCGACGAACGCCCAGGTGGGCTCGGGGCCGGCCGGGAACTCGAAGACGTCGTACCCGCCGACGATCGGGAACCAGCCCAGCTGCACCGAGAACACCGCGACGAGCACGAGGGCGAGCCAGAAGTACGGGATGGACTGGAAGACCGTGGTGACCGGCACCAGGTGGTCGAGCGCGGTGCCGCGCCGCCACCCCACCCATGCACCGACGATGATGCCGAGCAGGAAGGAGATGACGGTCGCGACACCGACCAGGATGATCGTCCACGGCAGGGCCGCCGCGATGAGATCGGCGACCGAGGCCGGATACCTCGTGGAGGAGACGCCGAGGTCTCCCTGAAGCAGCCGGCCCCAGTACGCCACGTACTGGTCCCAGAGGGACATGTCCTTCCCGGCGCCGAGGATCGAGGTGATCGCCTCGATCGTCTCCTCGGAGAGCGGGCGCCCGCCGCTGGCGCGCCGGAGCTTGCCGAGCATGATGGCGGCGGGGTCGCCCGGCAGGAGCCGCGGGAGCAGGAAGTTGAGCGAGATCGCCGCCCAGAGGGTCACCAGGTAGAAGGCGACCCGCCGAAGGTAGAAGCTCATGCCACTGCCGTCCTCGAGTTCGGAAGGGTTCGTTCCATGGGACCGGCGGCCTACTTCGCCGGGGTGAGGTGCGAGAGCACGACCGCGTTGGCCACCGCCAGGTACGGCAGCGGCGCGGCGTACAGGTCGCCCTCGCTCGGCCATCCGCTGAACTTCTCGGTGTTGAAGAACGACTGCGAGGCGTTCAGCACCACCGGGATGTACGGGAGGTCGCGTGCGATCTCGGCCTGGATGGTCGCGTAGGCCGCCTGCTTCGTCGCGACGTCCTGCGTCGCGCCGGCCGCGAGCACGGCCCCGTCGACGACCGGGTTCGAGTAGCGCGCGTAGTTCTGGCCGACGAGCGGGGTCTCGCCGACCTTCGCGGTCGAGGTGCCGGCGAAGTACTCGTGGTAGTTCGAGTACGGGTCGGCGACGATGCTCTGCGTGAGGCCGTAGAGCGCCATCTGGAAATCGCCCGACTGGATCGGCGTCCAGTACTCGGCGTCGGAGACGGTGCGGGCGTTGATGCGGATGCCCGCATCGGCGGCCTGCTCGGAGATGAGCTTGGCCGCGTCGTTGTAGTCGGTCCAGCCGTCGGGCGAGAACAGGTCGATCTCGAAGGCCGTGCCGCCCGTGCCGTAGAACCCGTCGGCATCCTTCGTGTAGCCGGCGGCCTCGAGGATCGCGCCCGCCTCTGCCGCGTTCGCCTCCTGCGGGCTCGTCGCGAGCTCGGGGTCGCTCAGCCACTGCTCATCGCGCGGCTGGAGGGTGAACGACGGCGAGGACTCGCCCGCGAGTCCGGCGAAGGCCTTGTCGGCGATCGTTGCGCGGTCGATCGCGACGTCGATCGCCTGGCGCACGGCCGGGTCGGTCTGCGCACCCTCGCACCCGAGATCGGCGTTCGCGCAGGTCGTGATCGTCGTCGGGTCCTGCTGGAGGTTCTGCGTCGTGATGTTCCCCTCGCCGGTGACGGCGTCGGGGTTCGCGATGAACTGGCCGACCCAGTCGATCTTGCCGGTCGTCAGGAGGTCTTGCGACGACTGGTTCGAGTCGAGGCCGAGGTACTGCACCTCGGTCACGGCGGGCGCGCCGTCGCGGAAGAGCTCGTTCGCCTCGACCGTGTAGGCCGCATCGGAGAAGCTCTTCAGCACGTACGGGCCGGAGCCGACGGGCTCGGGGTTCGTCTCGGCCATGAAGTCGTCGATGTCGGCCCAGATGTGCTCGGGGATGATGTACGTCGAACCGAGCGTGAGCGAGGCGCTCGTGAACTGCGGTTCGGTGTAGGTGAGCACGACGGTGGTGGCGTCGGTCGCCTCGGCCGAGACGAACTGCTCGGACTTGTTCGAGCCGTACCCGAAGGTGAAGGCGACATCGTCGGCGGTGAGGTCGTCGCCGTCGCTCCACTTGAGGTCGGGCTTGATCGTGACGGTGAGCGTGCGGCCGTCTTCGCTGTACTCGTAGCTGTCGCCGATGAGCCCGACGGGCGCATCGGCCGAGAGCTGGTTGAAGAAGAACAGCGGCTCGTAGATCACGCCGAACGTCGCGTGCACGGCCGTGTCGACGGCGAACGGGTTGAAGTTGTTGTTGATCGGGGTGGCGCTGCCCGCCCAGACGCGGAGGACAGAGGCGTCGTCGCCGCCCCCTCCTGCCGACGGGGTGCATCCGGTCATTCCCAGGGCGATCGCGGCCGCTCCGGCGGCGAGTGCCACCGCGAAGGAGCGTTTGGTTCGAGTCATCTCCGGCATTCCTCTCGTGCTTCGTTGCGTGGAAGGTGGTGCAGTTCGCCGCGTGCAGGATCTCGGTGCTCACGCGTACTGGAAGCGACCCTAACAGAAAAGATAGTAACTAGAAACAAGTCATTCAGTTTCTGTTCCAGCCGCGTTTCCCACGCGTTTCGGCCCGGAGACGACGAAAGCGCGGTGCCGACCAGGTCGGCACCGCGCTTCGATCGCTCGAACGCCCGGCTACTCGGCGAGCAGGGCGGCGAGTGCCGGCAACTGCGTCGGGTCCTCGAGCGCCGTCCCGACGGCGACCGCGCGCACGCCTCGCGCGAGGAACTCCCCCGCGTTCGAGGCGTCCATGCCGCCGGTGGCGACGAAGCGGGCGGCGGGGAACGGGCCGGCCATCGCCGGGAACCACGCCGGGCCGAGGAGCGACGCCGGGAACGCCTTCAACCAGGTGAGGCCCGAAGCCATCGCGGCCTGCACCTCGGTCGCGGTCGCGACGCCCGGCATCGGCGGCAATCCGGCCTGCGCCGAGGCGCGCGAGACGACGGGATCGAAGCCGGGACTCACGGTGAAGGCCGCGCCGGCGGATGCCGCGAGCTCGACATGCCGCACCGACACGACGGTGCCCGCTCCCACGAGGCGACCGGCGGCCCGCCCCGCCGCCGCGACGACGCGCAGCGCCTCGAGGTCGGCCTCGGTCTGGATCGGCAGCTCGACCACGTCGATGCCGAGGCCCCATGCCCGCTCGGCGAGCTCGAGGCTCCGCTCGACGCCCATGCCCCGGAAGATCGCCATGAGCGGCTTCCCCTCGAAGATCTCGTCGAACTCGGCGTTGCTGACGGTGGTCATCGGGTGCTCCTCGTGGTGGTTTCGGCGCGGGGGAAGTCGGCGGTGTCGCCGAGCACGGTGACGGCTCGGGCATGTCCGGCGGCGAGGCGTTCGCTCGCGTCGCCTCCGTTGAGCAGCGACGCGAGATAGCCCGCCGCGAAGGCGTCGCCGGCACCCACGGCCTCGACGACCTCCACGGACCTCGCCGGCACCCGGGTCGGCGCGGAGTCTGCACCGTCGCGGAACTCCGTGGCCGCGATCGCACCGTCCTTCACGATCAGGAGCGCCGGCTCGGGCAGCAGTGCCCGCACCGCTTCGGGGGTCTCGGTGCCCCAGAGCGCCTCGGCCTCGTCGAGCCCCACGAACACGAGGTCGGCGCGGGAGGCGAGCTCGCGCAGCCGACCGGCCGCGACCCCGGCCTGCCAGAGAGCGCTGCGGTGGTTCACGTCGAAGCTCAGCAGCGCGGGCGAGTCGGCGATCCGGCCGACGAGCGCGTCGACGAGGTCGTCGCAGCTCGCGGACAGCGCCGGCGTGATGCCGCTCACGTGCACGACCCGCGCCGAGTCGAGCGGGAGCCCGTCGAGGAAGGACGGCGTCATGCGCGAGGCCGCCGACCCTGCTCGGTAGTACCGCACGCCGCGACCCGGATCCTTGAAGTAGACACCCGTCGGCGCCTCGTCGTCGGTCTCGACCCAGCGGGTGTCGACGCCTCGGTCGCGCAGGTGCCGCGCGACGCGCCGGCCGAGGGCATCGTCGCCGAGTCGCCCCGCCCAAGCGGCGCGACGACCGAGGGCCGCGAGGTGGGCGGCGACATTCGCCTCGGCACCGGCGGAGTCGACGCGGAACTCGTCGGCGGTCTCGAGCGGTTCGGCGAGCGCGGGGGCGACGAGCGCCATGGTCTCGCCGAGGGCGACGACTTCGGGCAGCGGATTGTCAGGCACGCCCCTATGCTGTCTGGTGTGCAGATTCAGCGCAAACACGTTGCAACATCTGCAACACGAGAGGGGTTCCGGATGCCGCTGCAGACGCGACTCGCAGCGCTCGCCGACGATCGGCTGAGCGCAGCAGACAAGGGCCTGCCCGCCCGCGCCGACGGACTCACGGTGCGCGAGTTCCTCGCGACCGAACCGGCGCTCGCGGAGTTCTGGACCCCGCTGCTCGCGCTCGACGAGCGGGCGCTCGCGCACAACGCCTCGGTGATCCAGGACTGGTGCGACGATCGCGGTCTCGAACTCATGCCGCACGGCAAGACCACGATGGCCCCGGCCCTCTGGCAGCTCCAGCTCGACGCCGGCGCCACCGGGCTCACCCTCGCGACCCCCGGGCAGGTGCGTACGGCGCGCTCGTTCGGCATCGCCTCGATCATGATCGCGAACACGCTCGTCGCGCCGGCCGCGCTCGCGTTCATCGCCGGCGAACTCGCCGACCCCGACTTCGCGTTCCGCTCGTGGGTCGACTCGGTCGAGACCGTCGAGGCGATGGAGCACGGCCTCGCAGGTCTCGCACTCCCCCGCCCGATCGACGTCCTCGTCGAGCTCGGCGGGGCCGGCGGCCGCACGGGCGCTCGCGGCGTCGACGAGGCCGTGCGCATCGCCGAGCGCGTCGCCGCGTCGCCAGTGCTGCGGCTCGCGGGCACCGCCGGCTACGAGGGCAGCCTCGGCCACGATCGCTCCCCCGCGGTGCTCGACGCCGTGCGCGGCTACCTCGCCGAGATGCTCGCGGTGCACGCGGCCGTACGCGGCCTCGCCGACGGCGAGCTCATCGTCACCGCCGGCGGCAGCGCGTACCTGGAACTGGTCGCCGAGGTGTTCGCGCCCGCGATCGCCGAGGAGGGCACCGGCACCCGCTGGATCCTCCGCTCGGGCGCCTCGCTCCTGCACGACGACGGCTTCTACCACGGCATCTCGCCGATCGACGGCGAGCTCACGCCCGCGATGCGCGGCTACGCCCGCGTCGTCTCGCACCCCGAGCCGGGCCTCGCGCTGCTCGACGGCGGCAAGCGCGACTTCCCCTACGACGAGGGCCTGCCCGTGCCGTTCGGCGTCGCCGAGGCACCCAGTGCCGTCGAGCGGCAGCTCGCCGGGGCATCCGTGACCGCGCTCAACGACCAGCACGCGTACCTCCGCGCCGACGGCCCGCTCGATCTCGCCATCGGCGAGGTCGTGTCGCTCGGCCTCTCGCACCCGTGCACGGCGTTCGACAAGTGGCGCCTCATCCCGGTCGTCGAGGGCGGCGGTTCCGACCGGGTGGTCGCGCTCGTGCGCACGTTCTTCTAGGAGCCCCGGTGTCGATCCTCATCCGAGACGTGATCGTCGTCGATGCCGACGGCGTCGGCGCCGAGGCATCCGATGTGCTCGTCGACGGCGAGCGCATCGCTCGCATCGCGCCGGCGGGCTCCGTCGACACCGGCGACGCTCACCTCGTCGACGGCCGCGGCCGGCTGCTCATGCCCGGCTTCGTCGACGCGCACTCGCACGCCGACGGCGCGCTGTTCGACTCCGACGTGCAGCTCGCCCTGCTGCGCCAGGGCGTCACGACCGTCATCGGCGGCCAGGACGGGGTCTCGTACGCCCCGGGCGACGGCGCCTACGCCACCGAGTACTTCGCCGCGATCAACGGCGGCCACCCGGGCTATCGCGGCGGCGGGGTCGCCGCCCTGCTCGCCGCCTACGACGGCGCCACCGCGGTGAACGCCGGCACGCTCGTGCCAGCGGGCACCGTGCGATTCGTGGTCTCGGGTCGGTCGACGGATGCCGCATCACCCGCCGAGCTCGCCCGCATGCGTGCCCTCGTGGCCGAGGGCCTCGCCGACGGCGCCCTCGGGCTCTCGACGGGCCTCGACTACGTGCCGGGCATCTTCGCCGACACCGAGGAACTCGCCGCCCTCGCGGCACCCGTCGCCGAAGTGGGAGCCGTCTACGTCTCGCACATGCGCGGCGGCTACGAGGCGAACTCCGCCGCGGGCATCGCCGAGGTGGCCGCGATCGCACGCAGCTCGGGTGCGCGCGTGCACGTCTCGCACTTCCACGCCGAGCCGCACCTTGTGCGGGAGCTCGTCGCCGAGCTCGACCTCGCCGGCGTCGACGCGACCTTCGACGCCTACCCGTACACGCGCGGCTGCTCGATCCTCGCGATGCCGATCCTGCCTGCCACCCTCACCGTGCAGCCCACCGCCGACGTCGTCGCCGAGCTCGCCGACCCCGCGGCGCGCGCCCGGCTCCGCCGGGAGTGGTTCCCGACGATCACGCGCTCCGCGAGCCTCGGCCCGGAGTGGCCGTCGATGCTCACGCTCGCCCATGTCGCGGCGCCCGAGTACGACTGGGCGCACGGCCTCACGATCGCGCAGGGGGCTGCCGAGGCATCCGCTCGCTCGGGCACCTCGATCGACGCGATCGACTTCGCCCTCGACGTGCTCGTCGCCTCGCGGCTCGAGGTCGGCGCCGTGATGGCCGTGCAGCACGAACGCAGCGATACCGGGCTCGCGGAGATCCTGTCGCACCCGGCGGCCATCGGCGGCTCCGACGGCATCTTCATCGGCCGCCACCCGCACCCGCGGGCGCGCGGCTCGTTCGCGCGGTTCCTCTCGATGCTCGTGCGCGAGCAGGCCGCGCTCGGCTGGGCGGATGCCGCGGCGCTCGTCTCCTCGCGCGCGGCGGCCCGGTTCGGGCTCGGCGACCGCGGCGCGGTGCGCGAGGGCCGCATCGCCGACCTCGTGCTCGTCGACCCCGATGCCGTGCGCGCGACCGCGAGCTACGGGGAGCCGCTCGGGCTCGCGGTCGGCATCGACGATGTGCTCGTGGCGGGCGTGCCCGTGCTCGCGGGCGGCGCGCTCACCGGAGCGACGCCCGGCCGCGGCATCCGTCGGTCGCCTGGTGCCGCCGCCCTCGGTCCGGGACCACTCATGTCGCACCGGACCGCCGACATACCTGGTCCCGTGGTACACGAGTGGTCCCGAGGCATCGAAGCAGAGGAACAGGAGGCCTGACATGTCGCAGAGCGTGAAACGCGCCGCCCGCATCATCGACGCGATCGCGGCCGACCCGCGCACCGTCGCCGAGCTCGCCGAGGCCTTCGAGCTGCACCGGTCGACGATGTTCCGGGAGTTGCAGGCACTCGAGGAGGTCGGTTGGGTGCGCCGGCGCGCATCGGGCCGCTACACCCTCGGCACCCGGCTCGCCGCACTGTCGAAGGAGGCGCTCGACTCCCTCGACCTGCGCGAGGCGGGTGCCGAGCACGTGCGCCGGCTGCAGCGCCGTACCGGCAACACCGTGCACCTCGCAGCGCTCATGGACCGCTCGATCGTCTACGTCGACAAGGCCGAAGACGAGTCGGGCGTGCGCATGTACTCCCGCATCGGCCGCGCGGTCATCCCCAACTGCTCGGCAGTCGGCAAGGCGATCCTCGCCGACCTCGACCGTGCGGGCCGCGACGCGGTGCTCGCCGGGGTCACCTGGGAGCGGTACACCGAGCTGACCATCACCACGCGCGAGCGCCTCGACCGCGAGCTCGCCCTCGTGCGCTCCCGCGGCTGGGCCGCCGACGACCGCGAGTTCGAGGACTTCGTCAACTGCATCGCCGTGCCGATCCGCAGTTCGCTCGGCATCGTCGGCGCGCTCTCGGTCACGGCGATCCGCATGGTCGCCGACCTCGACCGGTTGCGGGCGCACCTGCCCGCGATGCGCGAGACCGCCGACGCCATCGCGCGAGAACTCGGCTGACGCTCCCACCGCTTCCCCATCCACCGACCCGCCATCGCACAGGAGGAACCATGTCCAAGATCGCCGTCACCCTCTCGAACGCCCCGAAGCCCGCAGGCCCCTACAGCCACGGCGTCGTCGCGAACGGATTCCTCTACACCGCCGGGTTCGGCCCGCAGGACCCGGCCACCGGCGAGGTCGTGCCGGGCGGCGCCGCCGAGCAGACCCGCCAGGTGCTGCGCAACATCGGCGCCGTGCTCGCCGAGTACGACCTGTCGTTCGACGATGTCGTGAAGGTCACCGCCCACCTCGAAGACCTGGCGGACTTCGCGGAGTACAACGGCGCCTACGCCGAGTTCTTCACCGAGCCCTATCCCGTTCGCACCACGGTGGGCTCGCGCCTCGCGAACATCCTCGTCGAGATCGACGTCGTCGCCGCGATCCCGCAGGGCTGAGCGAGCACCGAAGACAGCGGATGCCCCGTGGCCGATCGGCCACGGGGCATCCGTCGTTCGAGGCTAGACCGCCGCGGGCAGCTTCGCCGCCACGAGCTCCGCGATCTGCACGGCGTTCAGCGCCGCGCCCTTGCGCAGGTTGTCGTTCGAGACGAAGAGCACGAGACCCTTGCCCTCGGGCGCCGACTGGTCTTGACGGATGCGGCCGACGTAGCTCGGATCGGTGCCCGCCGCCTGCAGCGGGGTGGGCACGTCGGAGAGCTCGACGCCCGGTGCCGCGGCGAGCAGCTCGGTCGCGCGCTCGGGCGTGATCTCGTTCGCGAACTCGACGTGGAGCGAGAGCGAGTGGCCCGTGAACACCGGCACGCGCACGCAGGTGCCCGCGACGCGCAGGCCAGGCAGCTCGAGGATCTTGCGGCTCTCGTTGCGGAGCTTCTTCTCTTCGTCGGTCTCGAGGTCGCCGTCGTCGACGATCGAGCCGGCGAGCGGGATCACGTCGAACGCGATCGTGCGCGGGAACTTCTCGGCAGTTGGGAACTCGACCGCGGCACCGTCTTGCACGAGGCCGATCGCGTCTTGCGCGACCGCGGCGCGCGTCTGCTCGAGCAGCTCCTCGCCGCCCGCGAGACCGGCGCCCGAGACCGCCTGGTACGTGCTCACGATGAGTCGTTCGAGGCCGGCCTCGTCGTGCAGCACCTTCAGCACGGGCATCGCGGCCATCGTGGTGCAGTTCGGGTTCGCGATGATGCCCTTCACGGCCTGGTCGATCGCGTGCGGGTTCACCTCGCTGACGACGAGCGGAACGTCGGGGTCCATGCGCCAGCCGCTCGAGTTGTCGATCACGGTGACGCCGGCGGCGGCGAAGCGCGGCGCCTGGGCCTTCGAGAGCGTGGCACCGGCGGAGAAGATCGCGAGGTCGAGACCGCTCGGGTCGGCGGTCGAGGCGTCTTCGACGACGATCTCCTCGCCCTTCCACGGCAGCGTCGTTCCGGCGGAGCGCGCCGAGGCGAAGTAGCGGATGGAGGCGACCGGGAAGTCGCGCTCCTCGAGCAGGCGACGCACGACCGCGCCGACCTGACCGGTGGCGCCGACGACGCCGATGTTCACTCCGTTGGTGTTGCCCACGTGCACTCCTCAATCGCCCGCCGGCCATCAGGCCGCCGGGAAGCGTTCTTCCATTGTCCCAGCCCGGGCGGCGCCGCCCGGCGGTTCGCGGAACCTTGGCAGGATTGCCCCGGGATCCGCGAGGATTTCGATGATCGAGCGGATGCGGCATCCGCTCGACCTGCGATCAGGCGATCAGCGCCCGGTGCCGCCGTGCACGACCGCGTCGTCGTCGCCGTCGAGCTCGAACGCCGAGTGCACGGCACGAGCTGCGGCGTGCACGCTGTCGGCGCGCGTGACGACCGAGATGCGGATCTCGCTGGTCGAGATCATCTCGATGTTGATGCCGGCCGTGTAGAGGGCCTCGAACAGGCGGGCGGACACGCCTGCGGCCGAGCGCATGGCGGCGCCGACGAGCGAGAGCTTGCCGATCTGGTCGTCGTACTGCAGCGAGAGGAAGCCGATGGCCTCCTGCGCGCCCGCGAGCGCCGTGAGCGCGCGCTCGCCGTCGGACTTCGGCAGGGTGAAGGAGATGTCGGTGCGGCCCGTCGAGGCGGCGGAGACGTTCTGCACGATCATGTCGACGTTCGCGTTCGTGCCGGCGACGATCTTGAAGATCTTCGCGGCGACGCCCGGCTTGTCGGGCACGCCGACGACCGTGATCTTGGCCTCGGTCAGGTCGACCGCGACACCTGCGATGACGGACTCTTCCACAGCTTCTCCTTCGGGAAGGCGCGCGGGGTCGTAGACGATGGTCCCCTCGCTGTTGTTGAACGACGAGCGCACATGCAGGGTCACGCCGTGGCGGCGTGCGTATTCCACTGCGCGGATGTGCAGGACCTTGGCGCCGGATGCCGCGAGCTCGAGCATCTCCTCGCTCGTGATCCGATCGAGCTTCCGGGCCTTCTTCACGATCCGGGGGTCGGAGGTGAAGACGCCGTCGACGTCGGTGTAGATCTCGCAGACATCCGCGTCGAGCGCGGCCGCGAGCGCGACGGCGGTCGTGTCGCTGCCGCCGCGGCCGAGCGTGGTGATGTCGCGGGTGTCGCGGTTGAAGCCCTGGAAGCCGGCGACGATGACGATCGCGCCGTCGTCGAGTGCCTCACGCAGGCGAACCGGCGTGACGTCGACGATGCGGGCGGCGCCGTGCGTGGCATCCGTGATCATGCCGGCCTGGCTGCCCGTGAACGAGCGCGCCTCGTGGCCCATGCCCTTGATCGCCATCGCGAGCAGCGCCATCGAGATGCGCTCGCCGGCGGAGAGCAGCATGTCGAGCTCGCGCGGCGCGGGAAGGGGGGTGACCTCGTTGGCGAGGTCGAGCAGTTCGTCGGTCGAGTCGCCCATCGCGGAGACCGCCACGACGACGTCGTTGCCGGCCTTGCGGGTCTCGACGATGCGCTTGGCGACCCGCTTGATGCTCTCCGCGTCGGCGACGGACGACCCGCCGAACTTCTGCACGATCAAGCTCACGTGGTCTCCCAGGGGTGGTTTGCTGGCTGCCGCTCGGGTGGCCGGCGCCGGAAGCACCATCATACGGCGGCCCCGCATGCGCTCCCGGCTATGTGACGTTCACCGGGGCGACGGTAGCGTGTTCCCATGACGGAGCCGCTCGCGAGCTGGTCGGAGTTCAACGTCGCCATGGTGGGCGCCACCGCTGCCCTCGCCGGTCTGCTCATCGTGGCGATGTCGGTGAACATCGCGGAGATCATGAAGTCGGTGACGCTGCCGCCCCGGGCCGCCTCCTCGATCGCGGCCCTCGTGCTGGCGATCACGGCGAGCGCGTTCGGGCTGATCCCCGGCCAGCCCGTCACGGCCTACGGCATCGAGGTGCTCGTCGCGGCGCTGATCGCCGCCCTCTTCCAGGTGCATGCGATCCGAGTGGTCGCCGGTGAACGCGGCGTCGCGCCGATGGAACGGCTGCTGAAGAGCATCGCCGGGGTGCTTCCGGTCGCGGCCTTCCTCGCAGGCGCCGTGCTCGTCATCGTCGGCACGGTCGAGGTCGGCCTCATCGCCATGGCGATCGGCTCGGTGCTCAGCATCATCGCGGCCCTGATCATCGCGTGGGTCGTGCTCGTCGAGGTGCTGCGATGACGACTCAGCCCTTGTGCGATCGCGGCATGTACCACTCGGTGAACTCGGTCGCTCGGCCGTCTTCGGCGAGGCGAACGATCCAGAGGTTCAGGTAGTCGCGTTCCGCCGGGTAGTTCGTGCGGCCCTGGACCACGACGAACCCGTCGTCCTCGTGCACGATGCGCCAGTCGAACGCCCAACTCCCCTTCTCGTCGAGGTCGGCGAGCCAGCCCGTGACGATGGCGTTGCGGCCCGTTCGCGGTTCGGAGTCGGGACTCGTCAGGTAGCGGGCGTCATCGGTGAAGAGCGCCCCGATCTCGGCCGGATCGTTCGACTCCCACGCCGCGACGTATCCCGCGACCCATTCGGCACCTCTGCTCGCCATGGCTCCGTTCTAGCCCTGTGCGGGTGGAGCGTCAAGGCCGCAGCGCGGGCGACGGGGTCAGCCGACGACGCGCCGGCCCTCGAACGCGCGGCCGAGCGTCACCTCGTCGGCGTACTCGAGGTCGCCGCCGACCGGGAGGCCGGAGGCGAGGCGCGTGACGCGGATCTCGAGGGTGGAGAGCAGCCGACTCAGATAGGTCGCAGTCGCCTCGCCCTCGAGGTTCGGGTCGGTGGCGATGATGACCTCGGTCACGGTCGCGTCGGCGAGTCGCTGCATCAGCTGGCGGATGCGGAGCTCGTCGGGACCGATGCCGTCGATCGGGCTGATCGCACCGCCGAGCACGTGGTAGAGCCCGCGGAACTCGCGGGTGCGCTCGATCGCGACGACGTCTTTGGCCTCTTCGACGACGCAGATGAGTGCGGGGTCACGACGCGGGTCGCGGCAGATGCCGCACGTCGCCTCTTCGGAGACGTTGCCGCAGATCTCGCAGAAGCGCACCTTGTCGCGGATCTGCATGAGGATCTCGGCGAGCCTGCTGACGTCGAAGTGCTCGGTCTGCACGATATGGAACGCGATGCGCTGAGCCGACTTGGGCCCGATGCCGGGCAGGCGACCGAGCTCGTCGATCAGTTCTTGGACGATGCCTTCGTACATGATCAGCCACGCTCCCCGAAGCCGGGTCGCTGCGGCGCTTCGACCTCTTCGAGGAAGGTCGCACCGAGCACCTCGCGCACGACGGCCTCGCCGTATCGCTGGATGCCCCCGTCATTGCCCGCCGTGGTCGGCTGCGGACGGTTCGTGCGCGCGGTGGCGCGGGCGGATGCGGGAGCCGCCGCCGGTGCGGCGGCTGCGGGCGCGGATGCCTCGACGATCACTTCGGGCTCGGGCCCCGGGTCGAAGGGCGGCTCCTCGTCTTCGGGCGGCGCGTCGGCGTCGTCGGGCAGCGGGGCGACGTCGACGCGAGCGGATGCCTCGGGTGCGACCGTCGGTGCGTCAGGGGCGCCCTGCGCCGACGACCCGGCCTGCGGCCGCTCGATCACGGCGGTCGCGGTGCCGGTGCCCGACGACGCCGACTCGGCACCGGCGACCGGGTCGCGTGGGATCGCCACGGTCGCCCACGAGTCCACCGGTCCGGTGGGGGCGGCGGAGGTCTGTGCTCGGGCAGGAGCCGCCGCCGCTGACGCCGAGGGCTGCGACGACGCCGCGGGCGCGGTGGTCGCGGAGGCCTCGGACACGGATGACGACGGCCGAGCCGTCGACGATTCGGGCGGCGCACCGGCAGACGACCCGCGTGCCTCGACGGAGGTCTGCGGCTCTGCCGGCGCGGGCGGAGTCGCCGGCGCCGGCGGTGCGGCGGCCGGGGAGCCGCCGGGCCCGTCGACCCTCGCGACGAACTTCACCCGCACGCCGAGCACCTCGACGATCGCACCGCGCAGCAGCTCGCTGACGCTCTGACCAGGGGCGCCACCGCGGAAGCCCGCGACGTCGTGCTCGCTGGGGAAGGTGAGCACGAGCACGTCGTCGTCGCGGAAGTCGCGCACCTGCGCCGTGAAGGCCACCATCCACGCGCTGCGCTTCGTGCGCTGAAGCGACGAGAGCACCTCGGGCCATGCGTCGCGGACCTGCTGGAGCGTCACCGGTCCGACGGGTTTCGCGGGCGTTGCCGGCGCGGGCGCCGCGGTCTCGGGCACCACGACCTCGGCCATCGCGGGCGGTGCCGTCGACGGCCGGGAATCAGCCACGGGCGCCGCCGTCGGCGCAGCATCGACGGGCGCCGCGGTCGCCGCCGGCGATGCCGGCACCGGGGCCGCGACGCGCTCCGTCTCGACCCGGAGTGCCGGAGCGGCCGCCTCGGGGCGCGCGACCGGGCGCGACTCGGATGCCGCGGGGATCGACCCGGCGGCATCGACCACGCCGACCCGCCGTTCGAGCCGCTCGACGCGCACGAGCGCACCCCGCTCGGTGTCGTCGGCCGCGGGCACGAGCACCCGCGCGAGCATGAGCTCGAGGTGCAGGCGCGGCGAGGTGGCACCGGTCATCTCGGTGAGGGTCTGGTTGACGAGGTCGGCGACCCGCGACAGCTCGGCCTGGCCGAACGCGGCGGCCTGTGCCGCCATGCGGGCGAGCTCGTCTTCGGGCACTCCGCGAAGCACCGCGGCGGCCGTCTCGGGCGAGGAGGCCGCGACGACGATGAGGTCGCGAAGGCGCTCGAGCAGGTCTTCGACGAAGCGACGGGGGTCTTGACCGGTCTGCACGACCCGGTCGGCCGCGGCGAACGCCCCGGCCGCATCGCCCGCGCCGATCGCGTCGACGACCTCGTCGAGCAGGGCGCCGTGGGTGTAGCCGAGCAGGGCGACGGCCCGCTCGTAGTCGATGGTCGGGCCGTCGGAGCCGGCGATGAGCTGGTCGAGGAGCGAGAGCGTGTCTCGCGGCGACCCGCCGCCGGCGCGCACGACGAGCGGCAGCACGCCCGGCGCGACCTCGACGCCCTCTTCGGTGCAGAGCTGCTGCACGTACTCGAGCATCGGCCCAGGCGGCACGAGGCGGAACGGGTAGTGGTGCGTGCGCGAGCGGATCGTGCCGAGCACCTTGTCGGGCTCGGTCGTCGCGAAGATGAACTTGATGTGCTCGGGCGGCTCCTCGACGAGCTTCAGCAGCGCGTTGAAGCCCTGCGGCGTGACCATGTGGGCCTCGTCGAGGATGAAGATCTTGAACCGGTCGCGCGCCGGGGCGAACACGGCGCGCTCGCGCAGGTCGCGCGCGTCGTCGACGCCGTTGTGGCTCGCCGCGTCGATCTCGACGACGTCGAGCGACCCGCCGCCGCCGCGAGCGAGCTCGACGCAACTGGGGCAGACGCCGCATGGGACATCCGTCGGGCCCTCTGCGCAGTTCAGGCAGCGGGCGAGGATGCGCGCCGACGTCGTCTTGCCGCAGCCGCGAGGGCCGCTGAACAGGTAGGCGTGATTGACACGATCGGTGCGGAGCGCCGTCATGAGCGGCTCCGTCACCTGGGACTGGCCGATCATCTCGGCGAACGTCTCTGGCCGGTAGCGGCGATACAGGGCGGTGACCACGCATCAATCGTAGTTGCCGCGTCCGACACCACGGCCGGATGCCGAGGGCGTACCATGCGGGAATCGGAAGGGGGCGTGATGACGTCGACGATGACACAGGCACAGCTCGATCGGTTCCGGGCGAAACTCCTGCAGGAGCGTGCCGATGCTGAGGGCCGATTCGTCGAGTTCGGCGACGTCATGAGCGAGGTGCGGGCCGCGAGGTCGGGCGCCTCGGCCGATGACGAGCACGACCCCGAGGGGCCGACGATGACCCAGGAGTGGTCGCAGCGCACCGCGGTGCTCGCCGATGCACGGGCCGAGCTCGCCGACATCGATCACGCCCTGGCGCGCATCGACGACGGCAGCTACGGCTTCTGCGGCGACTGCGGCAAGCGCATCACCGTGCCGCGCCTCGAGGCGCGACCCACGGCCGAGCTCTGCATCGACTGCGCGCGACTCGCGCGCTGACGGCGGCGACCCGTCGGCACGCCGGCACACGCTGCGCCCGGCCGTGCGCCGACGCGCGGGCCGGGGCGGCGCGCTGCGTCAGTCGCGACGGCGGTACGAGTTGATCATCGGGCAGTCGAACGGGTCGCGCGCGGCGAGCCCGACCCGATTGAGGTAGGCGATGACGATCGCGTACGACTCGACGAGCCCCGTCTCGGTGTAGCGAACGTCGTTCTCGCGGCAGTACTCGCGCACGATCTGCTGCGTGCGGGCGAGCGCGGGCCGCGCCATGCTCGGGAACAGGTGGTGCTCGATCTGGTAGTTCAGGCCGCCCATGAACGAGTCCATGAACTTCCCGCCGCGGATGTTGCGGCTCGTGAGCACCTGACGCTCGAGGAAGTCGACGCGCACGCCGCGCGGGATGAGGGGCATGCCCTTGTGGTTCGGGGCGAACGAGGCGCCCATGTAGACGCCGAACACGCCGAGCTGCACGAGCAGGAAGACGGTGGCGAGCAGCGGCGGGAACGCCCAGAAGACGAGCGCGACGGTGCCGATGAGTCGAACCGCGATGAGCGTGATCTCGAGGCCGCGCCGCTTGACCGCGCCCTTGCCGAGCACGTGGCGGATGCCGTGCACGTGGAGGTTGATGCCCTCGAGCAGCAGCAGCGGGAAGAACAGGTAGCCCTGCTTGCGCGTGATCATGCGCACGAGCCCGCGGCTCTCCGCCGCGTCCTCTTCGAGGAATGAGATCGTGTCCTTCACGATGTCGGGGTCGCGGCCGATCACGTTCGGGTTGCCGTGGTGGCGCGTGTGCTTGTTCATCCACCAGCTGTAGCTGATGCCGACGACGAAGTTCGCGAGGATGAGGCCTGCCCAGTCGTTGGCGGGCCCCGAGCGGAAGACCTGGCGGTGCGAGGCCTCGTGCGCCATGAAGGCGAACTGGGTGAAGATCACGCCGAGCGCGGCGGCGACGACGAGCTGCCACCACGAGTCGCCGATCGTGACGGATGCCGCGATGGCGGCGCCGAGCACGACGGTCCAGAAGACGGCCTTGCGCACGTAGAAGCCCACGAATCGGTCGAGCAGGCCCTCGGCCTTGATCTGACGCGAGAGCTGCGCGAACCCGCTCTGCGCCGGATCCACCCCTTCGCGACGGCGACCCGCCGTGAGGATGACGGGCGACATGGTGCCCAGTGCACCGTCGGGGCGTTCTACGACCTGCAGGCTCATGCGTGCTCATCTCGTCGTCCGAAGGTGCGAATGGTACTCAGACGAACGTTTCGGGGGTGTGCTTCATCGGCCGATGTCGACCGTGCAGCGAGCGTACGAACACGGCGGCCGGGATCACATCACCCGGGTGAGCCATTCGCACCCCGTACCCCCGTAGGGGTGCGGGCGGCGGCGAGCCCCGTGAACGAGCGCAGGTAGAGCGGGCTCGAGCCGAGCACGAGGTAGATGATCGCGCAGCCGAGGAGGGTCGGCGCGAGCCCGAACCGCTCCACCGAGAAGCCGCCGAGGAAGGCGCCGAGCGGCATCGAGGCGGCGACGCCGGCGGTCATCGCGCCGAAGACGCGGGCGCGCACGCCGTCGGGCACGAGCCCGTACATCGCGGTCGCCATCATGGGGTTGAGCGCCCCGGCGGCGAGGCCCGAGAACACGAGGATCGGCAGCAGCACCGGCACCGGAGCGCCGAGCGCCATCGCGAGGTACGGCGGCGTGCCGGCGAGCACGAAGCAGAGCGCGAAGACCACGCGGCCCGAGTAGCGATGGCCGGCGGCGGCGAAGAGCGCCGACCCGGTGAGGGCGCCGGCAGCGAAGCATCCGACCATGAACCCCAGCACCGCGGGGTTGCCGAGCACCTGCGTGGCGTAGACGGGTTTCAGCACGGTCATGCCCGCCGCGTCGATCGCGTTCGTGAGCGTCACGAGCAGCACGATCGAGCGCAGCAGCGGCGAGCCGGCGATGAAGCGGATGCCCGCCACGAAGCCGCCCTGCACGGGCGCGTCGGCCTCGGCGACGGATGCCGCGGCTCGCCGCGGCACGAAGCAGACGACGAGCAGCGCCGACACGGCGAAGCCCGCTGCGTCGACGACGAGCGCCGGCATCGGGCCGGCGAGCGCGACGAGGGCGCCCGCGACACCCGCTCCGATCATCATGGCGGTGCGCTGCACGGTCGACTGCGCGCCCGCCGCGCGGGCGAGCGGAACCCGGGCGAGCTCGGCGAGATCGGGCATGAGCACGGTCTTCGCGGTGTCGCCGGGTGCGTCGAGCAGTCCGCCGAGGAAGACGAGGGCGAGCAGCACCCCGAAGTGCAGCCCGACGGTCGCCGCGAGCGCCGGGATCGCGAGCACGGTGACGCCGCTCGCGACGTCGGCGACGATCGAGGAGGTGCGGTAGCCGAACCGGTCGACGAGCACTCCCCCGAGTGCGCCGCCGATGACGAGCGGCACGGTCGCGAACACGCCGGCGACGCCGGCCGCGAGCGGGGAGCCCGTCTCGGTGAGGGCGATGATCGGGATCGCGATGAGCGCGATCGCGTTGCCCGACAGCGAGAACAGCTGCGCGGCGAAGAGGGCGACGAGCGGGGTGCGGCGGTGCGGGGCATCCGTCGTCGAGGGCTCGGCCGTCGCGCCCGCGGTGTCGTTCGTCATCGTTCGGGCCTCGGGAAGGTGTGGGTCATCCAGCGCACGGCCCTCGTGCCGGGCCGCGGCGCGCGGCCGACGGCCCACCATTTCTCGCGCACCGCGTCGAGCTCGGCGTTCAGCTCGCGGAACTCGTCGATCGTGAGCCGGGCCCCGCCATCGCTCGAGTCGGAGGCGGCGATCCATTCGGGTTCGAGCACCGCCTCTGCGTCGATCGCCTCGAGCAGTTCGCGATGGTACGAGTCGAGCACCACGCGCCGCATGGCATCGGATGCCGCGTGGGCCTCGGGGTCTCCCAGGAACTCCTCGGTGCGCCAGCTCGTGATGAGGTGCGCCGCCCGCCACCACCGCTCGCGCCTGTCGCGAGCGAGCTCGGGCGCCTCGACCACGAAGCCGTGCTTGGCGAGGGTCGACACGTGGTAGCTCGCCGACCCCGGTGCCTCGCCGGTGCGCTCCGCGAGGGCGCCGACCGTGCTCGGCCCCTCGAAGCGCAGCAGGCCGAGGATGCGCAACCGCATCGGGTGCGCGAGCGCCCGCATGGCGCCGGCGTCGTGCAGGTCGATGGTCTCGCGCGGGTCGTTCATGCCGCCAGCATAGTTCCACAAGAACTCTTGTGCAATGGTTCTTGTGGATACCGTTCGCATGCACACGGCGAATCGAGGTGGGCCCTCCTAGAGTGGCGGCATGAGTCGGGTGGTATTCATGTGCGGTCCGGCGGGATCAGGCAAGTCCACGGTCGCGCGCGAACTCGAGGCCTCGGGTATGACGCGGCTGTCCTTCGATGAGGAGGCGTGGGAGCGCGGCATCCGCGAGCAGCCGCTCGCCGAAGACGTCCGGCGGGAGATCGAGACCGCGCTTCGGCATCGCCTCGTGGAGCTGGTGTCGGCCGGCATCGATGTCGTGCTCGACTACTCGTTCTGGTCGCGGCGCATGCGCCGCGACTACCGAGAGCTGCTGCGCCCGCTCGGCGTCGAGCCCGAGACGATCTACCTCGCGACGCCACGTGACGTGGTTCTCGCCCGCGTCGCAGCACGCGACGGCGCCGCCGCGAACGAGGTGGAGCTCAGTCCGGAGGTCGCCGCGACGTACTTCGACGCGTTCGAAGCGCCGACTCGGGATGAAGGCCCTCTCGTCATCCTCGGCGACGATCCGCAGCCACGCCCAACCCCATCCGGATCCGCCCCGGGAAGTAAGGAGTCCGGTCAGGCGCCGACGAGCTCCAGCGTCTGACGGGCGATCTCGAGCTCTTCATTCGTCGGCACGACGAGCACGGCGGTCTTCGAGGCGTCCGTCGAGATGCGCCGGGCGACCGAACCGCGCTGCTGGTTGCGCTCGGAGTCGAGTTCGACGCCGAAGCCCTCGAGCCCGGCGAGCGCGAGCTCCCGCACGTCGGGCGAGTTCTCGCCGACGCCCGCGGTGAAGACGATCGCGTCGACCCGGCCGAGCTGGGCGGCGTACGCCCCGACGTAGGAGCGCACCCGGTGCGCATAGACCTCGAGTGCGAGCGTCGACGCCTCGTCGCCCGCCGCCCGCGCGGCGACGAGGTCGCGCATGTCGGCGTGCCCGCTGAGGCCGAGGATGCCGCTCTGCGAGTTCAGCAGGTGGTCGAGGCCATCGGCGTCGAGCCCGGCCCGGCGCTCGAGGTGCAGCAGCACGGCCGGGTCGATGTCGCCCGACCGGGTGCCCATGACGAGCCCCTCGAGCGGCGTCATGCCCATGCTCGTCTCGACCGAGCGCCCTTCGGAGACCGCGCAGACGGATGCACCGTTGCCGAGATGCAGCACGATCATGCGGAGCTCCTCGACGGGACGTTCGAGGAACGCGGCCGCGGCACGGGAGACGAAGCGGTGCGAGGTGCCGTGGAATCCGTAACGGCGGATGCGGTGCTTCGCCGCGAGCTCGCGATCGATCGCATACGTGTAGGCGGCCGGCGGCATCGTCTGGTGGAACGCGGTGTCGAACACCGCCACGTGCGGCACGTCGGGGAACGCTCGCTGCGCAGCCTCGATGCCCTCGAGGTTCGCGGGGTTGTGCAGCGGCGCGAGCGCCGAGAGCTCGTCGATGTTGATCTTCACGAGCGGCGTGATCACGGTCGGCTCGAAGAAGCGCGCCCCGCCCTGCACGACCCGGTGACCGACCGCGATCGGGGCGTGCGCCTCGAGCGACGGGCCGTGGGCGGCGAACGCCTCGAGCATCACCGCGAAGGCGGCCTCGTGGTCGGCGACCTCGCCGGCGGCGTCCCACGTCGAGCCGAGGCTGTCGTTCTCGGGCCCCTCGTGGCGGTGCCTGGCATGGCCGACACCGCGGCCGATGCGCTCGACGAGCCCGCTCGCGAGCGTCTCGGATCGCTCGACGTCGATGAGCTGGTACTTCAGCGACGACGACCCCGAGTTCACGACGAGCACGACGCTCATGACGGGTCCGCCGCCTGGATCGCCGTGATGGCCACGGTGTTCACGATGTCCTGCACGAGGGCTCCGCGAGAGAGGTCGTTGATGGGCTTGCGGAGGCCCTGCAGCACCGGCCCGATCGCGACGGCGCCCGAGGAGCGCTGCACCGCCTTGTACGTGTTGTTGCCGGTGTTGAGGTCGGGGAAGATGAAGACCGTCGCCCGCCCCGCGACATCCGACTCGGGCAGTTTCGTGCGCGCGACCGCGGCATCCGCCGCCGCGTCGTACTGGATCGGCCCCTCGACCGCGAGCTGCGGCGCGCGCTCGCGCACGAGCTCGGTCGCCCGACGCACCTTGTCGACGTCGGCGCCCGAGCCGGACTCGCCGGTCGAGTACGAGAGCATCGCGATGCGCGGCTCGATGCCGAACTGCGCCGCGGTCGCCGCCGACGAGATCGCGATGTCGGCGAGCTGCTCCGCGGTCGGGTCGGGCACGATCGCGCAGTCGCCGTAGACGAGCACGCGGTCGGCGAGCGCCATGAGGAACACGCTCGAGACGACGTCGACACCGGGCTTGGTCTTGATCACCTCGAACGAGGGCCGGATGGTGTGCGCGGTCGTGTGCGCCGCCCCCGAGACCATGCCGTCGGCGAGGCCGAGCTCGACCATCATCGTGCCGAAGTACGACACGTCCTGCACGGTCTCACGCGCCTGCTCGAGCGTGACGCCCTTGTGTGCGCGGCGCCGCTGGTACTCCTCGGCGAAGCGGGCGACGTGCACGAAGTCGTGGTTCGAGAGCACCTCGGCCTTCGAGAGGTCGAGGCCGAGTCCGATCGCGCGCGAACGCACCTCGATCTCCTCGCCGAGGATCGTGAGGTCGGCCACGTCGCGGGCGAGCAGCGTCGCGGCGGCGCGCAGCACCCGGTCGTCGTAGCCCTCGGGCAGCACGATGCGCTTGCGCGTCTGCCTGGCGCGCTCGAGCAGGTCGTACTCGAACATGAGCGGCGTCACGACCTCGGGGCGCGCGACCTCGAGCAGGTCGAGCAGCGCCTGGCCGTCGACGTGCTTCTCGAAGAGGGCCAGGGCGGTGTCGCGCTTGCGCTGCGACTCGGCGGCGAGCCTGCCCCGCGTGTGCGTGATCGCGAGCGCCGTGTCGTAGCTCGAGAGCTCGGTGCGGATGATCGGCAGCCCTGCCTTCAGTCCGTCGACGAGGCGGTCGACCTGCTCGGCGATCGGGATGCCGCCGTTCAACACGATGCCCGACAGCGACGGGAACGTCGCGCTCGAGTGCGCGGTGAGCACCCCGAGCAGCACCTCGCTGCGGTCGCCGGGCACGACGACGACGGCACCCTCGGTGAGGTGGGTGAGCACGTTCTCCATCGACATCGCCGCGACGATCACGCCGAGCGCCTCGCGGTTGAGCAGCTCGGGGTCTCCGGCGTGCAGGGTGCCGTCGACGGCCTCCATGATGGCGCGCATCGACGGCGCGACGAGGTACGGGTCCTCGGGAATGGCCCAGGTGGCGACGGATGCCTCGGCACCGCGTCCGGCCGAGGCCGACGAGCTGTTGGGTCGGGCCGCAGCAGCCACGGCCTCGACGATGTCGTCGAGCCGCTCGGGGTCGGCACGGTTCGCGACGATGCCGAGCAGGGTCGCGTGCTCGCGCTCGAGCTCCTCGACGGCGAGCTCGGTGAGCTGCGCGAGTTCGTCGGGGCTGCGCGCATCGGAGTAGCCGAGCCGCTCCGAACGGCTGCGCCCCTGCCCCTGGCCGACGCGGCCGCCGAGCACGAGCAGCACCGGGGCGCCGAGGTTCGCCGCGATGCGCGCGTTGTAGGCGAGTTCGGTCGGGCTGCCGACATCCGTGAAGTCCGAGCCGATGATGACGACCGCGTCGCAGCGGTCTTCGACGGCCTTGAACCGGCTCACGATGGTCGCGAGCGCGCCCTCGGGGTCGGCGTGCACGTCGTCGTAGCCCACGCCCACTGCATCGTCGTAGGGGATCTGCACGACGCCCTCGTGGGCGAGCAGCAGTTCGAGCACGTAGTCGCGCTCGTCGGTCGACCGCGCGATCGGCCGGAACACGCCGACCCGGGTCGCGCGGTGGGTCAGGGTGTCGAGGGTGCCGAGCGCCACGGTCGACTTGCCCGTGTTGCCCTCAGCCGAGCAGATGTAGATGCGGTGCGCCACCCGTCCAGCCTATTGGGCGGGCGGTATCCGCGGTCTGGGAATCCGCCATCGATCGCCGGAGCACCGACGCGGTCGTGATGCGGTGCTGGGTCGCCAGCGACACGGCCGTCAGCCAGATGAGCGCCGAGGTCGTCGCGATGAGTTCGAGCCACCCGCCGAGCCCGGTGGCGACGCCCGCGAGCGAGAGGATGCCTCCTGCAGCCGCCGCCGCGATCACGAGCACGAGGCTCGGCGTGGCGAGCGCCGCATAGACGCGTCCGAACCGGAGCGTCTGGATGATCGCGACTCCGGCGAGCGCGAAGCCGAGCACCGCGGCCGTGGTGTGCACGAGGTCCTGAGGGGCCGCACCGGGCGTGAGCGGGATCGGGCAACCGGTGCTGCACGGCACTGCCGCCCCGACCCCGAACATCGCGCTCGCGGCGAGCAGGCTCGTGCTCACGGCCCATGCACCGAAGAGGCCCCGCCCGCTGCGAAGGCCCCAGAGGCCGAACGCCGACGCCGCACCGCCGAGCGCGACCATCGCGAGCGACACGTTGAAGGCGACCGACGTGATCTCGCCGGCGGCACCCAGGCCGCTGACGTAGGTGTCGCCCGGGAAGACGATGCGGGACGCCCACATCATGCCGAGGGCGAGCAGCACCAGGCACGCGCCGCCCAGGCGGAGGGCGGCGGCAGCGGGGTGGTGGAGCCAGCTCGAGGCGGACGGGGAGACGAGTGAAGTGGATCGGGGCACTGTCTCCACGTTAGGAAACCCGCGTCGCCCGCACATCGACTGCCGGTACCGCCGACGTCGTACCGTGGTCGGATCGTCAGGGCGGGGGCCATCCGCCGTGCGGATGACCCCGGCAGCGCTCGAGCGGAACTACGCCGAACGCTCGATCGCGGGCAGCACGTAGCTGCCGTCGATCACGGACTCGTCGGGCATGTACATGCGCAGGAGCGGGCGGAACGCCCCGGTCGGGGCCGGCAGCCAGTTCGCGGCCGCCGCCGGGTCGGCGGGGCGTGCCGCGCTCATCGTGATGGTGATCCCGCCATCGGCGTCGCGCACGACGCCGGCCGTGCGGTCGCCGATCGAGTACCGCTCGATCTCGTTGGCCACGAGGTAGAAGTTCGGCACGCTGTACATCGTGAGCGACCAGAACGCACCGACCGGCGGCGTCGGCGACAGCCGCAGCGTGTACGAGTGCGAGCCGTCGAGCGGCTCGCCCGCCGCGTCGACATAGGTCATGACGTAGGCGGCCTCGTAGGCGTGGTTGCCCCAGAGCCCGCCGAGCGCGCCGGCGGCACGCTGCGCGATGCGCACCTTCGGGTCGGCGATCTTCCACGCGGGGTCGTCGATGGTGCCGACCTCGAAGAAGTCGAGGTTGTAGTCGAAGACGTGGTAGGTCAGCGTCCAGCCGTTCACGACCGGAGCGGCGCCCGAGTGCAGGATCTGATCGAGGAGCGCCCGGCCCTGCATGAAGCCCGCCTCGAGTGCCACCTTCACCTCGTCGTCGAGCGAACCGACGGGCTCCGCCCCGAGGAGCCCGAGCGGGGCGAACGACGCCTGCAGCGCGGCATCCCGCTCGCCCGGCGGGAAGGTCTGCGAGTACACCCGGAGCTTCTCGAAGAAGTCGAGCGCCTCGGTCGGCCCGGCCTCGGCCTCGGGGAGCCCGACGGGCGGCACGAGCGAGCGGCGCAAGGGTGTGAGCGTCGTCGCGTCCTGCAGCGCGTGCACCGCGGGCAGATCGTCGGTGCCGTCGCACGCCCAGCGCCCGACGATGGAGGCGATGCGGGTCGGGAAGCGGATCGCGATCGCATCGCCGGCGTCATCGGCCTCTCCCTCCCAGTCGGGCGGCAGCAGCAGGAAGTCGCGGGCGCCGGTGCCCGTGGCGCGCTTGCCCACGTAGGCGAAGTTGTTCGTCCACGCGTCGACGAACTGCAGCACGTAGTATCGGCCGGCCGTGTCGGGCACGCTCAGCAGCACCGGCCCGACGCTGAGGTCGATCGAAGCCATCGAGTAGACGGTGTCGTTGTTGATCGAGACGAAGGTGTCGTCGGCCGTCGTGAGCGCACGCGCATGGCTGAAGGTGTTGAACGGCGCGGCCGGGTTCGCTCCGATGCCGGTCGTCACGTAGCGGTTCACCTGCTCGAGGTCGAACACGATCGGGAAGCCGTACACGTACGCCTCCGCCGCGAGTTTCGCGAGCCCTGCATCCACTGAGATCCCCCTCATCCGTCGTCATCCCAGCCTATGGTCCGGCCCAGCCGCGCAGCGCGAACGAAACCCGAGCAGTCTTCGCTTATGCTGTTCGGGCACATCGACGTGCCGTGCCGACTCCCCCAGCGGTGCGACCCGAACAGAGACACCCCCTGTGAACAACATCGCCCTCATCGGAGCGGGCCCGTCCGGCCTGGCCGGCGCGCGAGCGCTCAGCCGCGCCGGCATCCCCTTCGACGGATTCGAGGCCGGCCCCGACGTCGGCGGCCTCTGGAACATCGACAACCCGCGCTCGACCATGTACGAGTCGGCGCATCTCATCTCGAGTCGCACGACGACCGAGTTCGCCGAGTTCCCCATGGCCTCGACCGCCGACTACCCGAGCCACCGCGAGCTGCTCGAGTACTTCCGCACCTACGCCGACGCGTTCGGACTGCGCGAGCGGTTCCGCTTCGAGACGCGGGTGACGGATGTCTCGCCGCTGCCGGCTCCCGCGAGCGGCGTGCCCGGCACGCCCGAGCCCGGCGCACCGAGATGGCGGGTCACCGCCGTCACCGCCGACGGCGAGACGATCACGGGCGACTACTCGGGCGTGATCCTCGCCAACGGCACGCTCGCCGAACCCAACGTTCCCGGCTTCGCGGGTTCGTTCGACGGCGAGATCATGCACACGAGCGCGTACAAGTCGGCGAAGGTGTTCGACGGCAGGCGGGTGCTCATCATCGGGGCCGGCAACTCCGGGTGCGACATCGCGGTCGATGCCGTGCACCACGCGGCATCCGTCGACCTGAGCGTGCGACGCGGGTACTACTTCGTGCCCCGCTACCTCTTCGGCCGACCGTCGGACACCCTGAACCAGGGGCGACCGCTGCCGGCGCGCATCAAGCAGTTCATCGACACGCGCGTGCTGCAGGCGTTCACGGGCGACCCGGTGAAGTTCGGGTTCCCGAAGCCCGACTACAAGATCTACGAATCGCACCCGATCGTGAACACGATGGTGCTGAACCACCTCGGCCAGGGCGACCTGCGGGTGGTTCCCGACATCGACCGCTTCGACGGGCGCACGGTGCACTTCTCCGACGGTTCGTCGGCCGACTACGACCTCATCATGCTCGCGACGGGCTACCGCCTCGACTACCCGTTCGTCGGGCGCGAGCACCTGAACTGGGAGGGCGCCTCGCCGTCGCTCTTCATGAACGTCTTCCCGCCCTCGTTCAACGGCCTCTTCGTGCTCGGCATGATCGAGGCGTCGGGCATCGGCTGGCAGGGGCGCTACGAGCAGGCGGAGCTCATCGCCGCCTACCTCGCCGCCGCCGACGACGCCCCCGAGGCCGCAGCGCGGTTCCGGCAGCGAGCGGATGCCCCGTGGCCCGACCTCACCGGCGGCTACGACTACCTCGGCCTCGACCGCATGTCGTACTACGTCAACAAGGACGCGTACCGGCGCACGGTGAAGCGCCTGCTCGGCACGCTGCCCCTGACCTCCGAGCGCGGCCCGCTCCTCCCCCACAGCCTCGTCGCCGCGACCGCGACCGCGACGGCCACCGACTCGAACATCCAGACCGAAAGCGGCACCGCATGAACATCGACGACGTCGTCCTGAACTTCACCCCGGGCTCGCTCATCGCGCTGAACATCGTGCTCGGGCTCATCATGTTCGGCATCGCGCTCGACACCGCGCCCTCCGACTTCACGGCCGTCGCCAAGGCGCCGAAGGCCATGATCATCGCGCTCGCGGCGCAGATCGTCCTGCTGCCGGCTGTGACCTTCGGCTTGACCCTGCTGCTGAACGTGCAGGCGTCGATCGCACTCGGCATGATCCTCGTGGCGTGCTGCCCGCCCGGCAACATCTCGCAGGTGCTGACCTACCGCTCGGGCGGCAACGTGGCGCTCTCGGTCTCGATGACGGCCGTCTCGAACGTGATCTACATCTTCCTGCTGCCGATCAGCCTCGCGTTCTGGGGCGGCCTGCACCCGACCGCGAGCAAGCTCGTGCACGAGGTGAGCCTCGACGGCTGGCAGATGCTCTTCGAGATCTTCCTCATCATCGGCGTGCCGTTCTTCGCCGGTCTCCTGATCCGCGCGAAGCTGCCGCGCTTCGCGGCGAAGGTGCAGCCCTACGCGCGCTGGGTGAGCCTCATCGGCCTCGTCGGCTTCATCGCGGCGGCCCTCATCGGCAACTGGGCGATCTTCATGGCGTTCATCGGGGTCGTGCTGCTCGCGGTGTTCCTGCACGACGCCGTGGCGCTCGGCCTCGGGTACGCGAGCGCCCGCATCGGCGGCCTCGGCGTGCGCGACCGCAAGGCGATCACGTTCGAGGTCGGCATCCGCAACGCGGGCCTCGGGCTCGGCCTCGTCTTCGCCTTCTTCGGCGGTCTCGGCGGCATGGCCGTCGTCGCGGGCTGGTGGGGCATCTGGGACATCATCGCGGGCCTCACGGTTGCGACCCTCTGGGCACGGCACTCCAAGCGAGCGGATGCCGCAACCGCGTCGGCCTCGCCCGAAGCTGCTCGCTCGGAGGGCGCTGCGGCGAGCGAAGCGGGGCCCGCCGCATGAGGCGCGTGCTCGTCACGGGCGGCGCCGGATTCCTCGGGTCGAGCGCAGTGCGCGCGCTCGCGGGGCATCCAGAGGTCGAACTCGTCGTGGCCGGCGACGTGCGCACGCCGTCCAGCGTTCCCGATGGCGTGCTGATCGAGCACTGCGACGTGACGGATGCCGCGAACGTCGCGGCCGTCGTGCGCGACCACCGCATCGACACGATCGTGCACCTCGCCGCGATCGTGAACCCAGGCGGGCTGAGCGAAGACATCGAGTACCGCGTCGACGTCGAGGGCACGCGCAACGTGCTCGACGCCGCCGTCGCGTTCGGCGTGACCCGCATCGTCGTCTCATCGTCGGGCGCCGCCTACGGATACCACGCCGACAACCCCGAGTGGCTCGTCGAGACCGACCGCATCCGCGGCAACGAGGAGTTCAGCTACTCGCGGCACAAGCGCCTCGTCGAGGAGATGCTCGCCGCCTACCGCGTCGCGCATCCCGAGCTCGGGCAGGTGGTGCTCCGCATCGGCACGATCCTCGGGCCATCGGTGGCGAACCAGATCACGGCGCTCTGGGACGGACCCCGCATCCTCGCGATCCGCGGCTCCGACAGCCCGTTCGTCTTCGTCTGGGTCGACGACGTGGTCGGCGCGATCGTGCGCGGCGCTACGGGCGAGGTCACGGGCGCGTTCAACGTCGCGGGCGACGGCCGCATGACGGTCTCGGAGATCGCGGGCACACTCGGCAAGCGCACGGTCACGGTGCCGCCGTCGCTGCTCACGCTGGCGCTCCGCGTCGGTCACGCGGTGAAGCTCACGGTGCACGGCCCCGAGCGGGTCGGGTTCCTGCGCTACCGCCCCGTGCTCGACAACTCGCGCCTGAAGGCCGAGCTGGGATTCACGCCGGCGAAGACGAGCCGCGAGGCGTTCGAGGCCTTCCTCGCTGCGCGGGCGGCCCGCACCGCAGAGGCATCCGCTCGCTGAACCGACCGCGCCCTCGACGGGTTGCGCCCGGACTCAACGGGAGTCGACGATCAGATGCGCCTGGTCACGGGGTCGGAAGCGCTCGGCGAAGTCGCGGTCGTTCGGCACCCAGACCTCGTCCCAGAGACGGGCGTGGCTTCGTCCGAGCGCGTCGTCGCGAGCCTTGCCCCGTTCCGCGGCGGTTGCGAGATCGAGATCCATCCAGATGCGAACATCGAGCAGGTTCACCGTCTCGGGATGGAAGAGCCCGATGAGGTCGACCACGATCACCTCGGCGGTCGGCAGCGGCCTGGGATCCCCGAGACACCCCAGGTTCCAGTCGTACGGGCGGAACGCTCCTCCGCGCCCTTCATGGAACGGCCTGAGCACCTCATCGGCGAGCCGAACGCGCTCGACGCCGTCCCAGTCGCTCGATCGTCGGTGCGAACGCGCCGGATCCAGGAAATCGTCACCGCGGAGACGGACGATGTCGGTGTGCTCGGCCAGGGAACGCGCGAGCGTCGACTTGCCGGCACCGCAGTAGCCCGACACGCCGACGACGATCCGGCGCCCCGCCTCCGCGCGAGCGACCTCGACGAATTCGAGCACGGTGTCGGTGTCGACCATCGATCCACCGTACCGTCGGGGGTTCGGCGGGCGCCGCTCACGGGCGCGCTGAGCAGCGAGCGGCCCGTACCGGAGCGGCATCCGCTCGCTGAACCGGCCGCGGTCAAGACTGCCGTCCGCGCTCGGGTAGACTGTCTCCGGCTCCTCACGTGGCGCCATCCAGGCCAACTCCCCCAGGGCGGAAACGCAGCAAGGGCAACCGGGCTCTGGCGGGTGCGTGAGGAGTCCCCGGGAGGATTCGCCTAGTGGCCTATGGCGCACGCTTGGAAAGCGTGTTGGGTGCAAGCCCTCGGGGGTTCGAATCCCCCATCCTCCGCGGACAGAACGGCCCCGATACGTCGGGGCCGTTCTTCATTTCCGGCCGACATTCCGGCGCCGTCCCGGGCTCGCGACTCGCCCGACCCGACCCGTGTCCTCATTAATGCGGAATGGTGCGAAACCGCAGGGGCGCCCATGATGTGAGAGATGTCAGCGGCTGCGATGGAAACGAGGAGTGGGGACGCAGGGGGCTCCTCCATCGATGCGGCGGCAGTAGGGGGCGAGGGCCTCAGGGTGATCACCCTGAGGCCACGCCGCACTCTCGGACGAAGCGCCGGATTGCCGATCGCCGCGCTCGCCGTGCCGGTGCTCGCCGCCGAGATCTGGCTGCTGGACTCGAGCGAGGCATGGCGTCTCGTCGCGGTGACCGCGGCGGCCGTGCTGGCGGTGATCCTCGTCGCATGGATCGGCTACCGCCGCGCCAACGCCTCGATCAGCCGCTACGGCATCGTCGAGCGCGGTTTCTTCGGCGGGGTCTCGACCGTCGCCGCACGCGACGTCGCCGGGGTGCTGCGCGTGCAGCTCTACCGGGCGAACAGCCTCGACACCACGCAGGAGCTCTTCGTGGTCGAACGCACCGGCAGGGGCGCGTTCCGCATGCGCGGCCGGTTCTGGGACGAACCCACGATGAACAAGGTCGCGGAGACGCTGGGCGTCGAGGAGACCATCGGCTCCGAGCCGATGACGCTCGCGGAGTTGCGCGAGGCGAACCCGCGCCTGCTCTACTGGTTCGAGCGGCGCTCGCTCAGTCGCTGACCGCCGCGCCGGCCTGGCTCGTCGCGATGCCGAGCAACGGCGAGTTCACGCGGCTCGACGGCAGCTCGTGGAATCCGAGCCGGTCGTAGAAGGCCCTGGCGCCGATGTTCGCGGCGTCCATGCCGAGATGCACCGCAGGCACGCCTCGCGCCGCGAGCGCCCCTCGCAACGTGTCGATGAGACGCCGGCCGAACCCCTGCCCCTGCAGCTCGGGCAGCAGGTCGATGTGCAGGTGCGCCGGGTACTCGGCGAGCTCGTCGATGAGCATGCGTTCGGGCGCGGTGCCCGCCTCGAGCAGCTGCGCCTCGGTGAAGTCCGGTTCGCGGCCCGTGGGGGCACCCGGCGACGGATGCCGCGCGGCGAACCCCGGCGCCCACTCCCGTCTCCACCACTCGACGAAGGCGGCCGTGTCGGCCACCCCGATCACGTAGCCGAGCACCCGCTCCCCGTCTGCGACGACGAACGCGAGCTCGGGCGCGTACTCGACGTAGGGCAGCGCGAACACCTCGGGCATGAGTGCGTCGTCGGAGTAGACCCCCGTGGCGTCGCCGCCCGCGGCCGCCGTCAGCAGGCAGATCCGGGCGACCTGCTCGCGGTCGGCGGGGCGGTACGGGCGGATCTCTGGCACGCGTCCATCCTCCCGCATGACGCCGACGCGACCGGTGAACCCGTGAGGCGCGCTCAGCGGCGCTTGGCCATGCCGAAGATGCCGGTGATGACGCTCGTCAGCACGTTCTGCGTGGTCTTCGAGCCGAGTACCTGCTCGAGCGCCGACTTCTCCTTCGATCGCGAGGAGCGCGACCGCGAGGTCGTCGAGGTCCGCTTCATGAGCCGGTCGTACTCGGCCTGCGCCTTCCGGTCGGCCTTCGCGGCGTCCGCCTGGATCTTCGCCTGCATCTTCTCGAACTCGGCGTCGGCCTTCGCCTTCGCGACGGCCGCCTGCTCGGCGTCGACCTTGGCCGCGGCATCCGCGAGCTTCTTGGTGAGGATCTCGTGCGCCGACTCCCGGTCGATGCCGGTGCCGTACTTCGCCATGAGCGGCGACGCGGTGACGGCCGCGTCGATCGCGGTATCGGGCGACGGCGACATCGACGCCTGCGGGGCCCGCAGCCGCGTCCAGGCGACGGGGCTCGGTGCGCCCTTCTCGTTCATGACGGTGACGATCGCCTCGCCCGTTCCGAGCTGGGTGAGCGCCTCCTCGAGGTCGTAGCCCGACTTCGGGTACGTCGACACCGTCGCACGCAGCGCCTTCGCGTCGTCGGGCGTGAAGGCGCGCAACTGGTGCTGCACGCGCGAGCCGAGCTGGGCGAGCACGTCGGCCGGCACGTCCTTCGGCGTCTGCGTCACGAAGAAGACGCCGACGCCCTTCGAACGGATGAGTCGCACGGTCTGCGTGATCTGCGCGAGGAAGTCCTTCGAGGCATCGTTGAAGAGCAGGTGCGCCTCGTCGAAGAAGAAGACGAGCTTCGGCTGGTCGAGGTCGCCGACCTCGGGCAGATCGGTGAAGAGGTCGGCGAGCAGCCACATGAGGAACGTGGAGTAGAGCGCCGGCTTGTCGGCGACGCCCGGCACCTCGAGCAGGCTGATGACGCCGCGGCCGTCGGCGGCCACGCGCAGGAACTCGGCCGTGTCGATCTCGGGTTCGCCGAAGAAGACGTCGGCGCCCTGGTCGGCGAAGGTGATGAGTTCCCGCAGGATCACGCCGACGGTCGCCTTCGACAGGCCGCCGAGCCCCTCGAGCTCGGGCTTGCCCTCGTCGCTCACGAGGTAGGCGAGCACCGCCCGCAGGTCTTCGAGGTCGAGCAGTGCGAGGCCGTGCTCGTTCGCGTAGTGGAAGACGAGGCCGAGGCTCGACTCCTGCGTCTCGTTGAGGCCGAGCGCCTTCGAGAGCAGCAGCGGGCCGAAGCCCGAGATCGTCGCCCGGATGGGCACGCCGCGGCCGACGCCGCCGAGCGAGTAGAACTCGGTCGGGAAGCTCGCGGGGCTCCACCGCTGGCCGATGCCCTCGGTGCGCGCCAGCAGCTTCTCGTTGCCCTCGCCCGGTGTCGCGACGCCCGAGAGGTCGCCCTTGATGTCGGCGGCGAAGACGGCCACGCCATGGGCCGAGAGCTGCTCGGCGAGCACCTGCAGCGTGCGGGTCTTGCCGGTGCCGGTCGCACCGGCGACGAGCCCGTGCCGGTTCGTCATCGCGAGCGGAATGCGCACCGGCACGTCGGGCAGCGCCTCGCCGTTGACGAGTGCGCCGATCTCGAGGGCGGCGCCGTCCAGCTCGTAACCGGCTCGGATCGCATCGACCTGGGCCTGGTCGAGCGGGCCGGATGCGTCGGAGGCGGGCGCCGCAGGCGCGGGCTCGGGCGCCGGGCTGGCCACGGCGGGCGCCGCGGCATCCGTCGCCGTCGTCGCAGCCTCGGCCGCGGCCTTCGCGAGTGCCGCGGCCTCCTCCGCCTTGCGCATCGCCTCCTCGGCCTGCGCCTGCAGCGCCTTCGCCGCTTCGGCGGCCGCAGCGGCCGCCTCCTGAGCCTGCTTCACCGCGTCGTCAGCCATGCTGCGATCCTACGGCTCGCGCCGCCGGGGAACTCGGCAGCGCACCACGCCGACGCGCTACGTCAACCGGATCGTCGGGCGCAGGCGCTCGGGCTTCACGATGCCGAGGCGGGTCATCTGCGCCGCGGAGTTCAGGTAGAGGAGACAGAGCACGCCCGATTGCACGGTCAGTCCGAGCCAGCCGAAGGCCGCCCCATTCGCCGCTACGGCTCCCACGCTCTCGCCGACGACGCAGACCAGGCTGAATGCCGCGAGCGCGCCGAAGACGACGCCGAGCCGACGGCTGAGCGGTCGCCACCCGGTCATGCGCCACCACGCCCGCGGCGGGTCGATCGGTTCGCCCCGCCCACGGAAGATCCGCACCGCGATCACGAAGGCGACGATGTCGAGGATCAGGCTGACGATGCCGATGACGATCTCCGCCGCGTCGAGCCGGCGGAGCAGGTCGGCGAGCGCGTATCCCACGATCCACGCGACGACGATGTAGAGCACCTTGAGCTCCCAGCGCACGATCCGAAACGCGGGTTCTCGCCCCATGGTGCCTCCTTCGCCGACCAGTGGTGGCATCAACCTACTCCGCGCGGGGTCACGAGGGGAACGGCAACGCCCTGCCGGTCTCGACCCACGACTTGAAGCTCGAGAGCACGAGCGGCCAGGTGTCGGAGGTCTCGGCTTCGGCGGGGTGGCCCTCGCTCCATTCGTCGTTCGTGAAGGTGAGCTTCGTCAGCGACTCCCCCGCCGGTTCGAGGCGCCAGGTCATGCGGCTGCGGAGCTCCGCGTGGTTCTCCCGGTAGGTGGGCCCTGGGTGCTCGGTGAGCTGCAGGATCGCGCTCGGCTCCGCCTGCAGCACCTCGCCGTAGACGTGCACGGTCTCGTCGCCGTCCTGCCCCGGCCCGACGTACTCGTAGCGAGCGCCGGGCACGAGCTCGCCCTGCAGCGCCGAGCCCCACATCACGGCCCGGCTGCCCTCCTCGCCGGTGATCGCGTCCCAGACGCGGGCGGGGTCTGCAGCGACGAACAGGGTCATCTCGAAATCGGGCATGGTGTCCTCCTGTGGTGGTTTCCGGTGGTCGGCATCGACGCTACGGATGCCCCGGCACCTGCGTCTTGCACAAACGCGACGCGCCGTCCGGCCACGGGCGACGTCGGTGGGGCTCGCCAGACTGGGCCCATGCAGACGGGTGAGAACTACTGGCGTTCGCGTGCCGGCGCCGCAGTGAAGGGCGTGCTCGCCGGTCGACCGGGCGAACCCGGCATCGCGCCGCTCGCGGGCCGCGCCGCCGAACAGGCCGACTCGATCGAGGCCCCGGTGCGCCTCACCCGCCACGCCGTGAGCGCCGACCTCGAGGGTCTCGCGCGCCACATCTGGATTCCCCGCTGGCGGCTGCCGTCGGGCATCGTCGTCGAGCAGGGCGTGCTCGACTACCCGTCGGCGAACCTCGTCGTCGAGCCGCACGCGGCAGCCCTCTACGGACCCGAGCTCGGGCGCAGCCGCCAGCGCCTCGAGGGCGAGGGCTGGGCGTTCGGCGTGCTGCTGCAACCCGGCGTCGCACACCGCCTCGCGCCCGGCCCCGTTCGCGAGATCGTCGGCTCGTCGGTCCCACTCGATGCGCTGCGGGCGACGGATGCCGCCGGCTTCGCCGAGCACGTGCGCGCAGCGGTCGGGGCGGGCGACGAGGCATCCGCGATCGCCGGCTTCGAAGCGTGGCTCCGCACCCAGCGCATCGAGCTCGACGACGATGCCGCGCTCCTGCGGCAGGTCGTGGAGCTCGCCGAGACCGACCGCACGATCGTGCGCGCCGAGTCGCTCGCCGCGGCGGCGGGGCTCAGCCTCCGCGCACTCGAACGGCTCGTTCGCGGCCGACTCGGCCTCACTCCGAAGTGGCTCATCGGGCGCTACCGCATGCAGGAGGCCTCGCAGGCGCTCGCAGCGGCCGAGCCGCCGTCGCTGGCCGAGCTCGCCGCCGACCTCGGCTTCTCCGATCAGGCGCACTTCACGCGCCAGTTCCGGGCCGTGATCGGCGAGACCCCGCGCCGATACGCTCTCGCGGCTGCGGCAACGGCATCGGAAACGGCCGAGTCGTCGACGGCAGCCGTGCCATCCGGCTGACGTGAACACCCCTCCCCTTCGTGGGCGCCGCGCCCTAGTGTGGAGAGCGTGAGCCCCAAGGCGTCGACGGCCGAGGTGCTGCAGATCGACGACCGCGAGGTGCGCATCAGCAGCCCCGACAAGGTGGTGTTCCCCGAGGCGGGGCTGACGAAGCTCGACGTCGTGCGGTACTACCTCGCCGTCGCCGAAGGGGCGCTGCGAGGCGCCGGCGGTCGGCCGATGGTGCTGAAGCGGTTCGTGAAGGGCATCGACCAGGAGGCGTTCTTCCAGAAGCGCGCCCCCGAGAAACGGCCCGACTGGATCGAGACGGCGACACTGCACTACGCCTCGGGCAACTCGGCCGAAGAGGTCGTGATCCGCGACGCCGCAGCGCTCGCCTGGGTCGTGAACCTCGGTTGCCTCGACCTCAACCCCCACCCGGTGCGAGCCGAGGACCTCGACCATCCCGACGAACTGCGCGTCGACCTCGACCCCATGCCGGGCGTCGAGTGGGCGCAGATCATCGACGTCGCGATGGTCGCCCGCGAAGTGCTCGCCGACCACGGGCTCGTCGGCTGGCCCAAGACCTCGGGCTCCCGCGGCCTGCACATCAACGTGCGCATCGAACCCCGGTGGGACTACCGCGAGGTGCGGCTCGCGGCCGAGACCCTCGCGCGCGAGGTCGAGAACCGGGCTCCCGGCATGGCCTCGGCGAGGTGGTGGAAGGAGGAGCGGGGCGAGAGCGTCTTCGTCGACTTCAACCAGAACGCCAAGGATCGCACCGTCGCCTCGGCGTACTCCATCCGGCCGCTGCCCGACGCGCGGGTGTCGACGCCGCTCGACTGGAGCGAGGTGCGGGGCAGCCACCCCGAGCGATTCACCGTGGCGAGCGTGCTCGAGCGATTCGCCGAGCGGGGCGACCCCGCAGCCGGCATCGACGACGCCGTCGGCAGCCTCGACGGGCTGCTCGCCCTCGCCGAGGAGCTCGGCCCGGCCGAGAAGCCGCCGAAGTCCTCCGACGGCTCCGGACGTCGAGCGTCGACGATGCCCCTCATCGAGATCGCCCGCGCCGAGACGAAGCCCGAGGCGCTCGAGGGGCTCGAACGCTGGAAGGCGAGGCACCCCGAGGTCGTCGCGCTCCTCCACCCCGCCGACGTGCTCGTCGACGGCATGCGCGGGAGCTCCTCGCTCTGGTACCGCATCCGGGTGAACCTGCAGCACGTGCCGGAGGCGCAGCGGCCCGAGCAGGAGCCGCTCGAGGTCGACTACGACCCGTGGGCCGGCAGGGAGTGGAACCGCCCGTGAGCGACCTCGGCCCGGTGAACCCCGGATTCGCCGGCGATGCCGCATGGCTGCGGCGCTGGCACCTGCGCCCCGACGGCGACCCCATGACGACGGCGTCGAGCCGGCTCATCCCCGTGCGAACGAGCGACGGGGCGCCGGCGATGCTGAAGCTCGCGCACATCGACGAGGAGGAGCGCGGCGCCGAGCTCCTCGTCGCCCTCGACGGCCACGGTGCCGCGAAGGTGATCGCCCATCGCGATGAAGCGCTGCTCCTCGAGCGCGCGACGGGAACCCGCGACCTCGTGCGGATGGTGGCCGAGGGCCGCGACGACGAGGCGAGCCGCACGATCTGCGCAGCGGCCGGCCGCATCCACGGGGCATCCGCTCTCGTGCTCGAACGCCCCGACCCGCCCGAACTCGTCGACCTGCCGACCTGGTTCCGAGAGCTCTTCGCGGCGGCCGACGGCCTCGGCGCGCAGCACCGTCGCGGCGCCGACATCGCCGCCGCCCTCCTCGACGACCCGCGCGACCCGGTCGTGCTGCACGGCGACCTACACCACGGCAACGTGCTCGACTTCGGCGAGCGCGGCTGGCTCGCGATCGACCCGAAGGGACTCGTCGGCGAAGCCGGCTTCGACTACTGCAACCTGCTCTGCAACCCCTCGCCCGAGCGGGCGCTTCGCCCCGGCCGGCTCGAACGCCAGTTCGGCGTCGTCGCCGAGGAGAGCGGCATCGAGCGGTCCCGGCTCGCGCAGTGGCTCGTCGCGTGGTGCGCGCTCTCGTCGACCTGGTTCGCGCTCGACGACGACCCCGGTCGGGCGGAATCCGCCGCGGCGATCGGCGAGCGCGCAGCCGCGCTCCTCACCGTCTGACCCCCCTCCCCGGCAAACGTCGGAGGGGGTGCGTCAGCGGCGCGCGAGCACGACCGCTTCCGCACTCGCCCACTCGCGCACGAGCTCCTCGCGCACCGCGACACCGGTGCCGGGGCCACCCGGTACCCGCAACTGCCCGCTGTGCTCGCCCGTGCCGAGCACGAACGGCTCCGTGACGTCGTCGGCGTAGTACCGCGACGACGCGGAGGTGTCGCCCGGCAGCACGAAGCCGGGCAGGGCTGCGAGGGCGACGTTCGCCGCGCGGCCGATGCCGGTCTCGAGCATGCCGCCGCACCACACCGGCACGTCGAGGGCACGGCACGCGTCGTGCACGCGCAGCGCCTCGAGGTACCCGCCCATGCGCCCCGGCTTGATGTTGACGACCGAGGTCGCGCCGCGTTCGATCGCGTCCACCGCCGTCGCGGCGTCGAGGATCGACTCGTCGAGGCAGACCGGCGTCTCGCACGCACTCGCGAGCAGCGCATGCGTCGCGAGGTCCTCCTCGGCGAACGGCTGCTCGATGAGCAGCAGCCCGAACGGGTCGAGGCTCGCGAGCAAGGGGATGTCGTCGGCGGTGTACGCCGTGTTCGCGTCGACCTGCAGCAGGCCGCCCGGCCCCATGAGTTCGCGCACCGCGGCGACGGGCACGAGGTCCCAGCCGGGCTTGATCTTCAGCTTGATGCGCCGGTAGCCCTCTTCGAGGTAGCCGGTGACCTCGTCGAGCAGCTCCTCGAGCGTCGGGGAGATGCCGACCGAGACGCCGCAGTCGACCCAGTCGCGCACCGCGCCGAACGCCTCGCCCATCGACCGCCCCTGGGCACGCAGCTCGGCGTCGAGCACGGCCGCCTCGATGGCGCCCTTCGCCATGCGGTGACCCGAGACGAAGGCGAGCGCCGGCGCGACGGATGCCGCGAGCGGCACGCCGACCGCGCGGGCATCGCCCGCGGGCTCAGCGTGCGCCGCTCCGGCCGCCGGTGCGTCGAGCAGCGCCGGCGCGAGATAGCGCTCGATGACGGATGCCGCGCCGCCGACGTACTCCGAGGAGTAGAACGGATCACGGCCCGCCACGCACTCGCCCCAGCCGTCGCCCGCGTCGGTGCGAACCCGCACGAGCAGCGCCTCGCGCACGGTCTCCCGGCCGAAGCTCGTCTCGAAGGGGCGCACGAGCGGCACCTCGATGCGACGCAGCTCGATCGCCTCGATGCGCGGTGTCGGGGGCGACTGCGCGGCCGGCGTGGTCGATGTTCCGGTCATGGGTGTCATTCGGCCTCCCGGTCGGGGTCGTCGCTCGTGAAGACGTAGTCGCCTGCGGCGTCGAGCTCGGGCCGCAGCTCGGGGTCGGCGAGCGCGACGAAGGCGTCGCGCGAACGCTCGCGGAGTCGGGCCGCGTCGGCGGGGGCATTCGCTCGCAGTCGCTCGAAGTCGGGATCGAGCGCGAGGCCGCCCCTGGCCGACCAGGTCGGCTGCGGCCGCATGGCGAGCGCGCGGTCGGTGCGCACGGAGTCGAGGCGCCAGCGCACCTCGAAGCGGTCGCTGCGGTCGGCGCCCGTGATCGCGTCGTCGAGCCGCCCGTAGAAGTCGGGGTGGTAGGCGATGACCTCGGCGCCGAGCCGCACGAGGTTCATGCGGGCGTTGCGACGGATGAGCGGGTCGAACGTCCAGCGGATCTCGTCGATGCCGTGCTCGAGGCAGATCGCGCGCTGGCGGAGCTTGAGGGCGAGCCCGATGCCGCGGCCCCGGGCAGCGGGGTCGACGGCGTTCATGTGCGAGTGCAGGTGGAAGCCGCCCTCCCAGCCGACGAAGCCGAGGGCGGCGCCGAGGACTCCGGTGCCCGCCGCGGGCCGTGGAGGCACCGCGACGAGCAGCGTGCCGCCCGCATGCGCGAGCGCCTGCAGCATCGAGCGATCGGGCCCTCGCCCCTCACCCCAGGTCGCCTCGAATCGGGCGAGCATCTCGTCGAGTTCGCCGCCGGCGGCCTGGCGCGTTTCGATACCGGCGCGCGCGTCGGCGGCATCCGCCAGCTCGATCGCAGCCCGCCACCCGGCTGCGGCCCTCGGTTGCACCTCGATCATGCCTGCCGACCTTCCTCCATGGCTCGACGCTAGCGTGCAGCGGCGCGGCTGCGGGAGCCTCATCGCCGCTCCGTGCGGGAACCGACGGCCTCCCGAGCCCCGGTAACGTTGGCGCATGGACTCGAAGCGCATGGGGCGGGGCGCATGAGCCGCGGGGCCCACGAGTCGGTCGAGGCCCATCTCGAGCACGTGCTCGCCCGCATCCGCCCGCTCGCCGCGCTCGAGGTGCCGCTCGCCGACGCCGGCGGGCTCGTGCTCGGGGCGTCGATCGAGACCCGGCTGCCCATCCCCGCCTTCGACAACTCCGCCATGGACGGGTACGCGGTTCGCCGGGCGGATGTCGCGGACGCGGCACCCGACCGCCAGGTGACCCTGTCGGTGGTCGCCGAGGTGGCGGCCGGCAGCCCGCTCGATCCCGCGATCGGGCCCGGCGAGGCGGTGCGGATCATGACCGGTGCGGCCGTGCCGTCCGACGCCGACGCCATCGTGCCGTTCGAGGACACCGACTCCGGTACCCGCTCGGTCCGAGTGACGGCGGCGCCGAAGCCGGCCGCGCACATCCGTCGCGCCGGCGAGGACGTCGCGGCGGGCCGGCAGATCCTCGAGGCAGGGGTCGTCCTGACGGCTGCCCGTCTCGCCGCCGCGGCCGCGGCCGGCCTCGCGCGACTTGCCGTGCGACCCTCGCCGAGGGTCGCCGTCATCGTGACGGGCAGCGAACTGGTCGGTCCCGGCGCCCCGCTCCGGCGCGGCCAGATCCCCGAATCGAACTCGGTGCTGCTGGCGGGGCTCGTGACGGAGGCGGGCGGCACGGTCGTTCGGGTCGAGCACGCCCCCGACGACGCCGATGCGTTCGCTGCGGCGCTCGCCGGGGCGGCAGCCGAGCACCCCGACCTCGTCGTGCTCTCCGGCGGGGTGAGCGTGGGCGATCACGACATCGTGCGCACGGCCCTCGAGCCCCTCGGCAGCGTCGACTTCCACTCCGTCGCGATGCAGCCCGGCAGCCCGCAGGCGTTCGGAACGCTGCCGGGCGGCATCATCGTCTTCGGCCTGCCCGGCAATCCCGTCGCGGTGGCGGTGTCGTTCGAGGCGTTCGTGCGGCCGGCGCTCCAGCTGCTCCGGGGAGCTGCGCGCACGCAGCGCCGCCGCCTGGCCGCCGTCGCCACGGCCGGCTGGCGCAGCCCGGTCGCCCGCCGGCAGTACATGCCGATCACGATCGTCGACGGCGCCCACGGTGCGAGCGGGGGCGGGTTGCGGGTGCGTCCGGCCGCCGAGGGCGGTTCGGGGTCGCACCTCGTCGGCGGACTCGCCGCGTCCGACGGCTTCGCGATCGTCGAGGCGGGCATCGACGAGGTGCGCGCGGGCGACGAGGTGCAGATCGTGCTGGTCGACGGATGATCCGGCCGAGCGCGGATCCCGGAAGCGACCCCGGCGCGGCACCCGTCCCGGGGCCCGGCGCCCGCGCGAGGGTGTTCACGCTCGACGCGGTGATCCTCGCGGGCGGCCGCTCGAGCCGGCTCGGCGGCACTCCGAAGGCCGAGCTCGAGGTGGGCGGCGTCCGTCTCGTCGATCTCGCCGTGGCCGCCGCGGTCGCGGCCGGCGCCGGGCGCACGGTCGTCGCCGGGCCGCCGGGGCTCGTCGCTCCCCCGGTGATCTCGCGGCGCGAGGATCCGCCGTTCGGGGGTCCGGTGGCCGGTGTGGCCGCTGCACTCGACGCGCTGCCCCACGCCGAGCCGCATGGCGAGACGGATGCCGCATGGGTGCTCGTGCTCTCGTGCGACCTCCCTCACGCCCGCGCCGTCGCCGTCGCGCTGGCCGACGCGGCACGAGCGGCGACGGAATCGCCGTCGGACGACGGGATCGACGGCATCTGCCTCGACGACGGACGACCGCAATGGCTCACCGCGGTCTATCGCCGTGCCCGGCTCGACGAAGCGCTCGCCCGGCTCGGTGCCGTGCGCGATGCATCGGTCGGGGCACTCGTCGGAGGGCTCCGCCTCGACCGGATCGCCGACGTCGACGGCCTCGCCGCCGACATCGACACGTGGGCCGACCTCCGACGCGCGCGCGAGACATCCGCTCGCGCCGCCGCTGCCTCGAATCGCAACCCGAGAGGATCCGAATGAACGACTCACCAGCCCAGGCGACGCCGGGCGAACTCGACGAATGGGTCTCCGCCCTCGCCGCGGAACTCGGGATCGACGCCTCGGGCGTCTCGATCGGCGAGGTGCTCGACCTCACCCGCGAGGTCGCGCACGGCGTCGCCCGGCCGGCGGGCCCGCTCAGCACCCTGCTCGTGGGCCTCGCCGCCGGCGCAGGCAAGGGCTCGATCGACGAACTCTCGGCGAAGGCCGGTGCGCTCGCCGCACGTTGGCCCGAGCGCGGCCGCCCGGGCGCCTGAACGGCCGCACCGCCGGCGCCCCGACCGCTGATGCTCAGGCGCCGGGTCGTGCGTCGCGGAGCATGCCGGCGACGACGAGCGCGACCGCACCGACGAGCACGAGCAGCCAGAGCCCAAGCGCGTAGGAGTTCGTCTCCGCCTGGTAGGTGGCGCCCATCACGAGTGGCGGGAAGTAACCGCCGAGACCGCCGGCGGCCGCGACGACGCCGGTCACCGCCCCGACCTTGTCCTTCGGAGTCGACGGCCCCACCCAGGCGAACACCGCACCCATGCCGAGCCCCATCGCGGCGGCCATTCCGATGAAGACGGCGCCGGTGAGCACCCCCTCGGGCGGTTGCTGCCCGACGATGTACGCCAGTGAGACGATGCCCGCGAGCGAGATGAGCGAGATGACCTTCGGGCCGACCCGGTCGGAGAGCGCCCCGCCGATCGGGCGGGCGACCACCGCAGCAACGGCGAACAGCGCCGTGCGGGTGCCGGCGCCGATCGGATCGACGTCGTCGGGGTAGATCGTGGTGAGGTACTTCGGCAGGAAGGTCGCGAATGCGACGAAGCCGCCGAAGACGATCGCGTAGAGGAACGACATCTCCCACGTGATGCGGAGCCGCAGCGCACCCATCACCTTCGGCACGAGCGGCTGACGGCTCGGCTCCCAGAGGGGCGAGTCGCGCAGGAACACCCACACCAGGATCGCGGTCGCCGTCATGATCGCCGCGATCAGCAGGTGGGTCGGCAGGTACCCGAAGCTCTCGGCCAGTCGCGGCGTGAAGAACGCGGAGACCGCGGTGCCGATCATGCCCATGCCGAACACGCCCGTCGCGAATCCCCGACGCTTCGCCTCGTACCAGGCGCTCGAGAACGGCACGCCGACGGCGAAGATCGTGCCGGCGACGCCGAGGTAGAAGCCGGCGACGAGCAGGAGCGGGAAGCTCCCCAGCTCTCCGGCGAGCGCGACCAGCAGGACCGCGGGCACCGAGGCGAGCAGCACGAAGGTGAACATCTTTCGCCCGCCGAACCGATCGGTGAGGGCGCCGACGACGACCCGGCCGAGCGCGCCGACGAGCACCGGCATGGCGAGCATGAGCGAGATCTGGCCTTCGTCGAGTCCGAGTTCGGTCGCATAGGTCTTCTGCAGCGGCGCGATCACCATCCACGCCCAGAATCCGATCGTCGAGGCGAAGGTCGCCAGCAGCACCTGACCGAACTGCCCCCGCAGTTCGCCGCCCTCCCGTTGCGACGACTGCTGCGACACCTGTTGCGACGACGATTCGTTCATGCTGCCCCCTCGGCACGCGGAGATCGCTGACGTTCCTGAGGCAGACAGTACCGGCCGACGGCCGAGAACGCACGCGCCCGCAGCGCCCGTCCGACGAACGGAAAGGGCTGATGCGGGCGAGTTCCTTCCCATTCGGGTGATCTCCCACCACAATGGCGGGAGGACGTGTCGGGGCGCGACCGTGGCCGACGCGAAGCAAAGCTGCAACGAGGAGGCTTCGATGAGCCGACCGCCCGGCCCTGCCGCCCAGCCCGCCACCGACGGCCCATTGGCCGACGCCCTCGTGAAGTTCGGCCGGTTCCTCCGGCCCGGAGAGGTCTCTCCGGACCTCCGCACGGTCACCCTCGACGGAGGCCGCCAGGGCGACGTCTTCTACCGCGATCGCTGGGCGCACGACAAGGTCGTGCGCTCGACCCACGGCGTGAACTGCACGGGCTCGTGCTCGTGGAAGGTGTACGTGAAGGACGGCATCATCACGTGGGAGACCCAGGAGACCGACTACCCGTCGGTCGGCCCCGACTCCCCGGAGTACGAGCCGCGCGGCTGCCCCAGGGGCGCCGCCTTCAGCTGGTACACGTACTCCCCCACCCGCGTGCGCTACCCCTACGTGCGCGGGGTGCTGCTCGGTCTCTACCGTGAGGCGAAGGAGCGGGTCGGCGGCGACCCCGTGCTCGCCTGGGAATCGCTCATGGCCGACCCCGAGGCATCCCGTGCCTACAAGCGGGCTCGCGGCAAGGGCGGACTCGTGCGCGCCTCGTGGGACGAAGTGCTCGAGATCGTCGCGGCGGCGCACGTGCACACGATCAAGGCGCACGGCCCCGACCGGGTGGCCGGCTTCTCCCCGATCCCGGCGATGTCGATGGTCTCGCACGGCGCCGGGGCCCGGTTCATCAACCTCATCGGCGGCACGATGCAGTCGTTCTACGACTGGTACGCCGACCTGCCGGTGGCGAGCCCGCAGGTCTTCGGCGACCAGACCGACGTGCCGGAGTCGGCCGATTGGTGGAACTCCACCTACCTCATGATGTGGGGCTCGAACGTGCCGGTCACCCGCACGCCCGACGCCCACTTCATGACCGAGGCGCGCTACCGCGGCCAGAAGGTCGTGACGGTCTCGCCCGACTACGCCGACAACACGAAGTTCGCCGACGAGTGGCTCGCCCCGCACCCCGGCACCGACGGTGCGCTCGCGCTCGCGATGGGTCACGTGATCCTCCGCGAGTTCCTCGTCGAGCGGCGCACCGAGCGCTTCGAGCAGTACCTGAAGAGCTACGCGGATGCCCCGTACCTCGTGTCCCTCGAACCACGCGGCGACGGCTTCGTGCCGGGCAAGTTCGTCACGGCCTCGGACCTCGGGGGCGCTGCCGCCGCCGTCGACAACCCGCAGTTCAAGACGGTGCTGATGGCCGGCGACGGCACCCCGGTCGTGCCCAACGGCTCGCTCGGGCATCGCTTCGGGGCATCCGACCAGGGCAAGTGGAACCTCGACCTCGAGGGAGTCGACCCGAAGCTCTCGATCATGGACGGCAGCGGGTGGACGGGCGCGACGGCGGCGGTCGACCTGCCGCGCTTCGACGTCGCGCCCGAGCCGGGCGCGGAGCAGGAGGGCGGTGCCGGCATCGTGCGCCGCGGCGTGCCCGTGGCGCACGTCGCCGGGCGCACCGTGACGACCGTGTTCGACCTGTTGCTCGCCCAGTACGGCGTCGGCCGCGAGGGGCTGCCCGGCACGTGGCCGAGCGGCTACGACGACGCCTCGACGCCCGGCACCCCGGCGTGGCAGGAGGAGATCACGGGAGTGCCTGCCGAGAAGGCCGAACGCATCGGGCGGGAGTTCGCCGACAACGCCGACCGCTCGGGCGGCCGCTCGATGATCCTCATGGGCGCCGGCACCAACCACTGGTTCCACTCCGACACGATCTACCGCACCTTTCTCGCGCTGACCACCATGACCGGCTGCCAGGGCGTGAACGGCGGTGGCTGGGCGCACTACGTGGGTCAGGAGAAGGTGCGACCCGTCACGGGGTACACGCAGTACGGCACCGCATCGGACTGGTCGCGCCCCGGCCGTGCCATGATCGGCACCGCGTTCTGGTACCTCGCCACCGACCAGTGGCGCTACGACGGGTTGCCGGCCGATCAGCTCGCCTCCCCGCTCGCCGCGGGCCTGTTCGCGGGCCGCACCACCGCGGACTGCCTCGTCGAGTCGGCCAAGCGCGGCTGGATGCCGAGCTACCCGACCTTCGATCGCAACCCGCTCGACCTCGTCGACGACGCCCGCGCCGCGGGGAAGGAGCCCGGCCAGTACGTCGTCGACAGCCTGGACGACGGCTCGCTGCGCTACGCCTGCGAAGACCCCGATGCGCCCGAGAACTTCCCGCGGGTGCTGAACGTGTGGCGGGCGAACATCCTCGGCTCCTCGGGCAAGGGCAACGAGTACTTCCTGAAGCACCTGCTCGGCACCGATTCCTCGGTGCGCGCCGCCGAGGCCCCTGAAGGTCGCAGGCCGAAGACGATCGACTGGCGCGATGAGGCGCCCGAGGGCAAGCTCGACCTGCTCGTGACGACCGACTTCAGGATGACGTCGACCACGCTCTTCTCCGACGTCGTGCTGCCGGCCGCGACCTGGTACGAGAAGCACGACCTCTCGTCGACCGACATGCACCCGTTCGTGCACTCGTTCAACCCGGCGATCGCCCCGCCGTGGCAGACGAAGACCGACTTCGAGATCTTCCACCTCATCGCCCGCCGCCTCTCCGAGTACGCCGGGACCCACCTCGGCACGCGTGAAGACCTCGTCGCCGCGCCGCTCATGCACGACACCCCCGACGCGATGGCGACCCCGCACGGCACGGTCGAGCACGACCTGCCGCTCGTGCCGGGCGTGACGATGCCGAAGCTCATCGTCGTCGAGCGCGACTACACCGCGATCGCCGACAAGATGGCGACCCTCGGCCCGCTCGCCGTGAAGGCCGGCATGGTGACGAAGGGCATCGTGTTCGATCCGACACCTGAGGTCGCCGAACTCGGGCGCTTGAACGGCGTCGCCCAGACCGGCGCCGGCGCCGGTCAGCCGCTGCTCGACACCGACGTGAAGGCCTGCGAGGCGATCCTCGCGCTCTCGGGCACCACCAACGGACGCCTCTCGGTGCAGGGATTCCGCCAGCTCGAGCAGAAGACCGGCCAGAAGATCGCCCAACTGGCCCTCGACCACGAGGGCGGGCGCATCCGCTTCGCCGATGTGCAGGCTCGGCCGGTCTCGGTCATCACGAGCCCCGAATGGTCGGGCTCCGAGCACGGCGGGCGCCGCTACACCGCCTTCGCGATCAACGTCGAGCACCTGAAGCCGTGGCACACCCTCACCGGTCGCCAGCACTTCTTCCTCGACCACGACTGGATGGCCGAGCTCGGCGAGAACCTGCCGATCTACCGGCCGCCGCTCGACCTCGCGAGGCTCTTCGGCGACTCGCCGACCGTCGGGTCGACGACGCCGAGCGGCGACCCGGCGGCATCCGGTCATGCCGAAGTCGCCGTGCGCTACCTCACCCCGCACTCGAAGTGGTCGATCCACTCGGAGTACCAGGACAACCTCTTCATGCTCTCGCTCTCGCGAGGCGGCCCCACGATCTGGATGAGCCCCCAGGACGCCGCGAAGATCGGCGTGCGCGACAACGAGTGGATCGAGTCGTACAACCGCAACGGCGTCGTCGTCGCACGGGCGATCGTCTCGCACCGCATGCCGGAGGGCACGGTGTACATGTACCACGCGAAGGACCGCACGGTCGATGTGCCGCGCACCGAGACGAGCGGTCGGCGCGGCGGCATCCACAATTCGCTCACCCGCGTGCTCTTGAAGCCGAGCCACCTCATCGGCGGCTACGCGCAGCTCTCGTTCGCCTTCAACTACCTGGGGCCGACCGGCAACCAGAGAGACGAGGTCACCGTGATCCGCCGCCGCAGCCAGGAGGTCGAGTACTGATGAAGGTAATGGCTCAGATGTCGATGGTCATGAACCTCGACAAGTGCATCGGATGCCACACGTGCTCGGTCACGTGCAAGCAGGCGTGGACGAACCGGTCGGGCGTCGAGTACGTCTGGTTCAACAACGTCGAGACGCGCCCCGGCGTCGGCTACCCGCGCGGCTACGAAGACCAGGAGAAGTGGGGCGGCGGCTGGGTGCGCACGAAGCGCGGGCGGCTGAAGCTCAGGAGCGGCGGGCGGCTGAAGAAGCTCGCGACGATCTTCTCGAACCCGAAGCTGCCCGAGATCCACGACTACTACGAGCCGTGGACCTACGACTACGACATGCTGCTGAACGCCCCCGCCGGCGAGCAGACGCCGGTGGCGAGGCCGAAGAGCCTGCTCACGGGTGAGGACATGAAGATCTCGTGGTCGGCGAACTGGGACGACAACCTCGGCGGGTCGGGCGAGACCATGGCGCAGGATCCGATCCTGCAGCACATGTCGGAGCACGTCGCCGCGGAGTTCTCGGACACCTTCATGTTCTACCTCCCCCGCATCTGCGAGCACTGCCTGAATCCCTCGTGCGTGGCCTCCTGCCCCTCGGGCGCGATGTACAAGCGCGAGGAGGACGGCATCGTGCTCGTCGACCAGGACCAGTGCCGCGGATGGCGCATGTGCGTCTCCGGCTGCCCCTACAAGAAGGTGTACTTCAACCACAAGACCGGCAAGGCCGAGAAGTGCACCCTCTGCTATCCGCGCCTCGAGGTCGGCCTGCCGACCGTGTGCTCCGAGACCTGCGTCGGGCGGCTGCGCTACCTCGGCCTCGTGCTCTACGACGCCGACCGGGTGGCCGCCGCCGCGAGCGTCGAGAACGAGCACGAACTGCTCGACGCCCAGCGCGACGTGTTCCTCGACCCCCACGATCCGGCCGTGATCGAGGCGGCTCGCGCCGAGGGCATTCCGGAGGACTGGATCGACGCGGCCCAGCGCAGCCCCATCCGGCGTCTCATCAGCGAGTACCGGGTGGCGCTGCCGCTGCATCCCGAGTACCGCACGATGCCGATGGTCTGGTACATCCCGCCGCTGTCGCCCGTCGTCGACGTGATCTCCTCCTCCGGCAACGACGGTGAGGACGCGAAGACCCTGTTCGCGGCGATCTCGAAGCTGCGGATCCCGCTCGAGTACCTCGCCGGGCTCTTCACCGCGGGCGACACGCGCCCGGTCGAGGCGTCGCTGCGCAAGCTCGCCGCGATGCGCTCGTACATGCGGGGCATCAACCTCGGAGAGGGCAAGGACGAGCGCATCGCCGACGCCGTCGGCATGACCGGCGAGACCCTCGAGGAGATGTACCGGTTGCTCGCGATCGCGAAGTACGAGGAGCGCTACGTGATCCCGGCCGCCCACACCGAGCAGGCCCGCGAACTCGACGAGCTCGCCTGCTCGCTCGACTACGACGGCGGCCCGGGCATGGGCGGCGCAGGCCCGTTCGGGTCCTCCAGCGGTCAGCAGGTGCCGGTCGCGGTCGAGAACTTCCACGCCCTGAAGAACCGGCAGACCGCCGACCGGCCGTCGACGCCCGGCCGGGTGAACCTCTTGAACTGGGACGGCAACGGAACGCCCGGCGGGCTGTTCCCCCCGAAGGGCGAGAAGAAATGACGGCCCGCCTTCGCCTGCCGCTGCAGATCACGCTGAACCGGATGCCCCGGCCGACGCAGTCCCTGACCCTCACGCGCGACCAGCGCAGGGCGTCGCAGATGGCGGCGTCGCTGCTGCTCGACTACCCCGGGCCGGGCTTCGCCGAGCGGCTCGGCGCGATCGAGGCATCCGTCGCCGCGCTGCCCGCACCCATCGCGGCCGAGTTCGCGACCTTTCTCGACCATGCCCGCGCGACGCCGCAGGCCGAGCTCGAGGCGCAGTACGTGGCGACCTTCGATGTGAAGCGCAAGTGCTGCCTCTACCTCAGCTACTACACGGCGGGCGACACGAGGCGGCGGGGCACCGCGCTCGTCGCGTTCCTCGAGGCCTACCGGGCGGCGGGCTGGGAGTTCGACGCCGACGAGCTGCCCGACTTCCTGCCGGCCGTGCTCGAGCTCGCGGCGCGAAGCGACTCCCCGGTGGCATCCGAGCTGATCGCCGCGCATCGCGAAGGGCTCGAGGTGCTGCGCGCGGCACTCGAACGGCTCGACAGCCCCTATGCGGCGGTCGTTCGCGCCGTCTGCCGCTCGCTGCCCGAGATCGACGACGCGACCCGCGAACGCGTGCTCGCCCTCATCGACGAGGGGCCGCCGACCGAGACGGTCGGGCTGTCGTTCCTCGGCAACCTGCCGCCGTTCACCCCCGCCGGGGGCCCGCCCGAGGAGGTTCGCACGTGAACGCACTCGAGATCGTGCTGTGGGTGGCGCTGCCCTACGCGGCGTTCGCCGTGTTCGTCGTCGGCCACATCTGGCGGTACCGCTACGACAAATTCGGCTGGACCACCCGGTCGAGCCAGGTCTACGAGAACCGGCTGCTTCGCTGGGGATCGCCCATGTTCCACCTCGGGATCCTCTTCGTCATCGCCGGGCACTTCGTGGGCCTCATCATCCCGCGCGAGTGGCTGTACGCGATCGGCATCGACGAGCACATGTACCACCTCGGAGCGACGGCGCTGGGCACGGCGGCCGCGGTGCTCACCATCGCGGGCCTCGTGATCCTCATCTACCGGCGCCGCACGGTCGGGCCGGTGTTCCTCGCGACGACCACGATGGACAAGGTCATGTACGTCTTCCTCGGTGCCACGATCGCGTTCGGCACGGCCGCGACCGTGCTGCACCAGGTGTTCGGGCCGGGGTACGAGTACCGCGGCACGATCGGACCGTGGTTCCGGAGCCTCATCGGCCTGCAGCCGCAGCCCGAGCTCATGGCCGACGTGCCGCTCGCGTTCCAGCTGCACGTGATCACCGCGACCTTGCTCTTCGCGCTCTGGCCGTTCACCCGGCTCGTGCACGTGTTCTCGGCCCCGGTCGGCTACCTCTTCCGCCCCTACATCGTCTACCGCTCCCGTGATGCCCAACGGCCCAACCGGCCCACCCGTCGCGGATGGGAGCCCGTCGAGCAGCCCGACCCCAAGCGGCTCACCAAGCTCTGAGCCGGCTGATCGACGACAGCGGGCGGATGCCGCAGCATCCACCCCTCGCCGGACCGGTCTGCACGCCGGATCAGCAGAAGCCGGCGATGCCCTCCCAGGCCGCGGGTGCGGGCGCGAGCCCGTCGCGCGTGACCGTGGCCTCGATGAGTCCGTACGGCCGGTCGGCCGCGTAGAACACCTCGTTGGGGTTGTCGAGCCCGAACGGGGCGAGGTCGACGACGAAGTGGTGCTTGTTCGGCATCGAGAAGCGGATCTCGCCGATCTCGGGGTGCACCTCGAGCACGCGAGCGCCCATCTCGAAGAGCGTCGTCTGCAGGGCGGCGGAGTATCGCTCGGCGAAGGCCTCGAGCAGCAGCCCCCGCACGCTCTCGTACACCGCGTTGTAGTCGACGTCGGTGCCGACGTACCGCCAGCGGGCCGCGACATCCGTGGCGAGGATCCGATCGGCCGTCTCCTGCAGGGTCGTGTACCGGTCCCTCGGGAAGCCCTCGAAGCCCGACTGCGTGGTCTTCAGCACCGTGAGCTCCTTGAGCCCGCCGAGCACGTGCCGCTCGTCGCCGTCGGCGACGACGACGGCCGTGCGCACCCCCTGCCCCGACCGCACGAAGGCGTGGTCGTGCGGCGCTCCGTGCGACACGATGCGCTGCCATGCGTAGCTCTCGGCCTCCCAGCGTCCGCCGTCGACCCACGCGAACGAGGAGGTGAAGTGATCGGCGAGGCGGAGCAGGAACGCCTCGGGCGAACCCACGCCGTCGCGCGCGAACGCGAAGATCGTGTTCTTCTGCGTGTCGGTCGGGATCACGTGCGAGTTGTCGCCCGACAGGTGCGCCGCGGCGAAGTCGCCGTGCAGCTGCGACGTGACGCTGAGGTCCTCGATCTCGTGGCGATCGGTGTCGCGGGCGACCTTGACGACGCGGACCTCGGCCTTGCCGTACCGGTTCGGTCCGAGCACGATCCCTCGGTCGGGCATGGTGTCTCCATCCATCGGGCCTAGCTCCCCCGGTAGGTCGAGTAGGCGAAGGGGCTCAGCAGGAGCGGCACGTGAACGTGCCGCCCGTCTTCGGCGACGTCGAAGTGGAGCACGACCTCGGGAAAGAACGTGTCGACGCCGCGGGCGGCGAAGAAGCCGCCCGTATCGAAGTGCAGGCGATACTCGCCGACCGGAACCGAAGCCGGGCCGAGTCCCGTCGCGCGGCCGTCGGCGTCGGTCGTGTCGGAGCCGACGAGGCTCCAGCCGGATGCCGCGCGCATGAACAGCTCGACGCGAATGCCTTCTGCCGGTCGACCGACGGTCGTGTCGAGCACGTGTGTGGTGATCTGGGAGGCGGTCATGCGGTGATGAGTCCCTTCACTCGGAGCACGGCGATCTCGCGCAGCTGCTCGGCGACGATGACGTCTTCGTCGGCGGCCGAGTTCGTGAGGCGTTCGTCGAGCAGCGCGAGCATCTCGCTCGCGGACCGGCCGGCGGCACGGATCAGGAACACCCGACCGAACCTCGCCTCGTACGCGAGGTTGCCCGACGCGAGTGCGGCGGCGACCGCGCTGTCGTTCGGGTCGACGCCCGACTGCTCGCCGCGCGACAGGCTCGCCTCGACGGTCGCGCCGTCGGCCCGCCGGCCGATGGGCGGATGGTGCGCGAGGGCGCCGTCGATCTCCTCGGCGGTGAACGGCGCTGCGGCCCGGTCGGCCGCAGAGGCGAGCTCGGCGACCGAGACGTACGGCCGGCCGTCGGCGAGCTCCTCGCCCCAGCGCGGGATGTCGAGGCACGGTCGCAACGCCTCGATCGCCGTTCGGCGGTCGAGTCCGTTGAAATCCTCGAGCTTCATCGTTCGATCCCGTCCCTGCGGAGCAGTCGACCCCGCGCGGCGGCCCGGTCGACCGGATGCCCCGCGAGCAGCGTCGCCCGAACCACTCCTGAGAGTTCGCGTCCATCGTAGGGGCACACGGCGTGGCGGTGCTCGAGCGCCGACGCCTCGACCGTGAACGTCTCATCGGGCGCGAAGACGGCGAAGTCGGCCGCGGCGCCTTCGGCGATGCGGCCCTTCTCCGTCAGGCCGACCCGACGCGCCGGTGCGCCCGACATCCACTCGACCACCTGTTCCAGCGGGATGCCGCGCTCGCGTGCTCCCGACCAGACGAGCGGCAGCCCGAGCTGGAGGGAGGCGATCCCGCCCCATGCCTCGACGAAGTCGCCGTGGCCCGCGTACTTCAGTTCGGCCGGCGCCGGTGAGTGGTCGGAGACGATGAAGTCGATCGCGCCCGACTCGAGGCCGCTCCAGAGGGCGTCGCGATTCGCGGCCTCGCGGATCGGCGGGCAGCACTTGAAGGCCGTTGCGCCGGCCGGGACCTCTTCTGCGGTGAGCGTGAGGTAGTGGGGGCACGTCTCGACCGAGAGCCGCACTCCTGCGCGCCTGGCGTCGGCGATGCGGCCGAGCGAGTCCGCCGAGCTCAGGTGCACCACGTGCGCACGAGCCCCGGTGCGCGCGGCGCGATCGATGACGTCGGCGATCGCCGAGTCTTCCGCCTCGCGCGGTCGCGATGCGAGGAAGTCGGAGTACCTGGTGCTGTGCGGGTGCGGCGCCGCACCGATCAGCTGCGCGTCCTCGGCGTGCACGAGGAGCAGCGAATCGGTCGCGCGGAGCACCGCCATCGCGGCCTCCATCTCATCGACGGTGACCGCGGGGAACTCGTCGACCCCCGAGTCGAGCAGGAAGCACTTGAACCCGAAGACCCCTTCGCCCGCGAGCGGCCCGAGCTCCGCGAGGTTGCCCGGCACGACGCCGCCCCAGAAGCCGACGTCGACGAACACCCGCCCCTCGGCGGCGCGACGTTTCGCTTCGAGCGCTGCGACCGAGGTCGTGGCCGGAATGCTGTTGAGCGGCATGTCGACGATGGTCGTCACCCCGCCCGCCGCCGCGGCGCGAGTCGCCGACTCGAATCCCTCCCACTCCGTTCGGCCGGGCTCGTCGACGTGCACGTGCGTGTCGACGAGGCCCGGGATCAGGACCTCGTCGTCGGCGAGCTGCACGATGCGCGAGCCCTCGAGCGCGGTGCCGAGCGGTGCGATGCGCACGATGACGCCGCCCCGCACCGCGACTTCGGCCGGCGAGAATGCGTCGCCGAGCAGCACCCGCCCGCCACGGATCACGAGATCGAACGGCCCGGCCTCGTCACTCGGCGCACCGGCCGACTGTTCCTGCGCCACTGCACCAGCCCCGACGCTCACGAGAGCCGGATCTGCCGGTTCACGTCCTTGTAGAGCAGGTAGCGGAACGGCCCCGGCCCGCCCGCGTAGCACGCCTGCGGACAGAAGGCCCGAAGCCACATGAAGTCCCCCGCCTCGACCTCCACCCAATCGTCGTTGAGGCGGTAGACGCCCTTGCCCTCGAGCACGAAGAGCCCGTGCTCCATGACGTGGGTCTCCGCGAACGGAATCGTGCCGCCCGGCCGGAACGTCACGATGTTGACGTGCATGTCGTGCGAGAGGTCGTCGGGGTCGACGAAGCGGGTCGTCGCCCACGCCCCATTCGTGCCCGGCATCTCGCGCGGCTCGATGTCCTGGTCGCGCGTGACGAACGAGCCCGGCGGTGCGATGCCGTCGACCGGCTCGTAGGCCTTCCTGATCCACTGGAAGGTCACGGGCTCGTGGCCGTCGTTCGCGAGCGACCACGCCGCACCCGCAGCGAGGTAGGCGTACCCGCCCGCGCCCAGCCGGTGCAGCTCGCCCTCGAGCACGAGCGTGAGCGAACCGGCGGTGACGAACACGACGCCTTCGACGGCGGCCTCCTGCTCGGGTCGCTCGGCGCCGCCGCCAGGCCCGATCTCGACGATCAACTGCGAGAACGTCGTCGAGAAGCCCGCGATCGGACGGGCGAGGATCCACGACCTCGAGTCGGTGAAGCCCGGCAGGTTGCTCGTCACGATGTCGCGCAGCACCCCCTTCGGAATGACCGTGTACGCCTCCTTCACGATCGCCCGGTCGGTGAGGAGCTCGGTCTGGGCGGGCAGTCCGCCCTGCGGCGAGAAGTAGCTCATGCGGATTCCTTGTCGTTGGAGCGGCGCCGAGGCATCCGCTCAGCCGTTCGCGAGTCTCGGGTGGGCGATCGCGGAGAGTGCCCGTCGATCGATGCCGACGTCGTCGACGACCTCGGCCTCGGCGATCGCGCCGCACTCGACGCCGCGCAGCACGAAGTCGGCGAGCGCTCGGGCCGTCGCCGGTTCGTCGAGCACCGCGCCGGCAGCGCCGGCCGCGCCGCCCAGGTAGCCGCGAAGGCGCCCGGATGCCTCGGCATATCCCTCGCGGAAGAACGCGTAGGTCGCGATGAAGCGGGTCGGAAGCTGGTGGGGGTGCAGGTCCCAGCCCTGGTAGAAGCCGCGGTCGAGCGACCGGCGCACGAGCCGCGCGTGGAGGCGCCAGGCCTCGTCGGCTCGGTCGCCGAGCGGGAGGATGTTCGTCGACCCGTCGGAGAGCCGGATGCCGGTGCCCGCCGCCGCGAGCCGCATGACCTCCTTCGCGTGGTCGGCGACCGGATGCTCCATCGACTGGTTCGCCGGCGAGATCTGCAGCGACGCGCTGTAGTCGTAGGTGCCGTAGTGGAGCGCGCTGATGCGGCCCGGCACGGCGGTCGGCAGCTGCGCGAGCGGCGAGTCGCCGTCGGGGCCCAGCACCAGTTGCGGCGTCTCGACCTGCACCTCGAAGCGGAGCCGGCCGTCGGGCAGCCCGTGCGCGCGCTCGAGGGCGGCCGCGACCTCCGCCATCGCCTCGACCTGGGCGACCGTCGAGACCTTCGGCAGCGTGAGCACGAGACCGCCCGGCAGCTCCCCGCGGGCGACGAGGGTGCTCACGAAGAGATCGAGCGTGCGGATGCCCCGCGCCCGTGTCGGCGCTTCGAAGCTCTTCACGCGCACGCCGATGAAGGGCGGCGCGAGCCCTGCCGCGACGGCCGCTGCGACGCGTTCCGCCAGGCGCCAGGCGTCGGAGTCCTCGACCTCGTCGCCGCGATCGCCGTAGCCGTCCTCGAAGTCGAGGCGCAGGTCTTCGATCGGTTCCCGCTCGAGCTTGTCGCGCACGGCGGGCACCACGACGTCGACGAGCGATCGCTCGACGCCGACTCGTTCCGCGAGCGCCTCGAGGCCGCCCGTGGACTCCGCGGCGGCGAGCGCGGCAGCGCCCCACTCCCCCGGCAGGCCCGCGCCGTACCGGTCGGCCGGGACGTACACGGTGTGCACGGGCTGGCGCGAGCCGTCGTCACCGGGGTAGGCGCGCTCGAGCAGCGCGTCGGTCGCGGCGAGGCGTCGGTCGACGGCAGCGAGGTCGGCCGCCGTGAGCGCGGTGCGCGGAGCGGGTGCGGCACGTGTGCTGCGGACGTGGGCCATGGCCCATCTTCGCTGTGACGGCGCCGACGCCGCAATGACCGCGCCGCGAGACGGGCCGGGAATCCCCCGTTCCGTCAGGGTCGACGCGTAGAATCCAACCACCGAGGCGCCGTGAGCGGCTCGGTGGCGGGCGCAGTGCAGCGCCCCGGAGGAGTTCGCCCATGGATGACATCGCCGTGACCGTCAACGGTCGGCGGCGCCCCGTGCTCGCCGACGCCCACACGAGCGCGCTCGAGTGGCTGCGCGAGATCGGCCTGTCGGGTGCCAAGGAGGGCTGCGCCGAGGGCGAGTGCGGCGCTTGCGCGATGCTGCTCGCCGCGCCCGACGACCGGGGCGGCACGCAGTGGACGGCGGTGAACGCCTGCCTGGTGCCCGTCGCCGCGCTGAACGGGCAGGAGATCGTCACCGCAGAGGGCCTCGGCTCACCCGAGTCGCTGCACCCGGTGCAGGAGAAGCTCGCCGAGGCCGGCGGGTCGCAATGCGGCTACTGCACGCCCGGGTTCGCGTGCAGCATGGCCGACGAGTACTACCGCTCCGATCGCGCACCGGCCGTCGCCGGCGAGGAGCGCGGCCCCAACGGCTTCGAACTGCACTCGCTGAGCGGCAACCTCTGCCGGTGCACCGGCTACCGGCCGATCCGGGACGCCGCCTACGCGCTCGGCGCCCCGGCGGCCGACGACGAGCTGGCTGCGCGCCGCGCTCGGCCCGCTCCTGTCGCCGTGGCGACCGACGTCCGCAGCGGCGGCGGCCGATTCGTCCGCCCCGTGTCCCTCGTCGACGCGCTCGGGATGCTCCGCGACGAGCCGGGCGCCCTCCTCGTCGCGGGGTCCACCGATCTCGGCGTCGAGGTGAACCTGCGAGGTCTCCGACCGCCGCTCGTCATCGCGATCGAGCGGCTCGAGGAGCTGCGAACCCTGTCGGTCGGCACCAACGTGATCGAGATCGGCGCGGCACTCACGCTGTCGGAGGTCGAACGAGGGCTCGCCGATCGCGTGCCGCTCCTCGCGCAGCTCCTTCCGCAGTTCGCGTCCCGGCTGATCCGCAACCGCGCGACGTTCGGCGGCAACCTCGGCACCGCGTCGCCCATCGGCGATGCCGCCCCGGCGCTCCTCGCGCTCGACGCCCGACTCGTGCTCGCCTCGAGCGACGGCGAGCGCGAGGTGCGACTCGCCGAGTACTTCACCGGCTATCGCCAGTCGGTGCGCCGAGCCGACGAGCTCATCCGCGCCGTGCGCATCCCCCTGCCGCTCGCGGGCGTCGCGGGGTTCCACAAGATCGCGAAACGACGCTTCGACGACATCTCGAGCGTCGCCGTCGGCTTCGCCCTCGACGTCGACGACGGGGTGATCACCTCGGCGCGCATCGGACTCGGTGGCGTGGCCGCCACCCCGCTGCGTGCGCACGCCACGGAGGCGGTGCTCGTCGGCGCGCCGTGGAACGTCGCGACCGTGCGCGCCGCATCGAAGGTGCTGCAGGCCGAGGGCACTCCGATCTCCGATCACCGCGCCTCGGACGAGTACCGCTCGCACATGCTGGGCAACGCACTGCTGAAGCTCTACAGCGCCGCGCTCATCGCGTCGAAGGAGGTGCCGGCATGAGCTCGCTCGCCGATCGCCCCGTCAATCCCGTCGTCGGCCTCAGCGCCGCCCACGAGAGCGCAGCGCTGCACGCGACCGGCGCCGCGATGTACACCGACGATCTCGCCGTGCAGACGGCCGGCGCGCTCACCGCGTGGCCGGTGCAGTCGACCGAGGCGCACGCCCGGGTGAGCGTCGACGTCGCCCCCGCCTACGAGGTGCCCGGCGTGGTGCGCGTGCTGACGGCCGCCGACGTGCCCGGGCTCGACGACGCCGGGATCAAGCACGACGAACCCCTCTTCCCGGGCGAGGCGATGTACTCCGGCCACGCGCTCGTCTGGGTGCTCGGCGAGACGCAGGAGGCGGCGCGTCTGGGCGCCGAGGCGGTGCGCGTCACGTACGAACGATTGAGCTCGTGCATCACCGTGGCCGAGGCGATCGCCGCCGGGTCGTATCAGGGCATCGCCCGCACCGTCGCCCGAGGCGATGCCGCGGCGGCGATGGCGGATTCGGTGCACGTCTTCGAGGGTGTCAGCGAGGTCGGCGGCCAGGAGCACTTCTACCTCGAGACCCAGGCATCGCTCGCCGTGCTCGACTCGGAGGGCCAGTACTTCGTGCAGTGCTCGACGCAGCACCCGTCGGAGACGCAGGCGATCGTCGCCCACGTGCTCGACGTGCCGGCGAGCCGCGTCACCGTGCAGTCGCTCCGCATGGGGGGTGCATTCGGCGGCAAGGAGATGCAGCCGCACGGGTTCGCCGCGATCGCCGCGCTCGGCGCGAAGCTCACGGGTCGCCCCGTGCGCCTGCGACTGAACCGTACGCAGGACATCACCATGACCGGCAAGCGGCACCCGTTCCACATCGTCTGGAAGGCGGGCTTCTCCGCCGACGGGCTGATCCAGGCGCTCGACGCCACCCTCACCGCCGACGGCGGCTGGAGCCTCGATCTCTCGGAGCCCGTGCTCGGCCGTGCGCTCTGCCACGTCGACAACGCCTACTGGATTCCGAACGTGCACGTCCACGGCCGCATCGCGAAGACGAACAAGACCTCGCAGACGGCGTTCCGCGGCTTCGGCGGGCCGCAGGGCATGTTCCTCATCGAGGACGTCCTCGGCCGCGCCGCGCCAGTGCTCGGCATCGAGCCCGCCGAGCTCCGCAGGAGGAACTTCTACCGGCAGGGCCAGCGCACGCCGTACGGCCAGCTCGTGAAGGACGCCGGCCGGCTCGGGACGATCTGGGACCAGCTCAGCCGCGAGAGCGATCTCGAGGCGCGGCGCGGCGAGGTGGCGGCGTTCAACGCGACGCACGCCGAGGCGAAGCGCGGCCTCGCGATCACTCCGGTGAAGTTCGGCATCTCGTTCAACTTCTCCGCCTTCAACCAGGCCGGCGCGCTCGTGCACGTCTACAAGGACGGCTCGGTGCTCATCAACCACGGCGGCACCGAGATGGGCCAGGGCCTGCACACCAAGATGCTGCAGGTCGCGGCGACGGCGCTGGGCCTCCGCCTCGAACAGGTGCGCCTCGCCCCGACGCGCACCGACAAGGTGCCGAACACCTCGGCCACCGCGGCCTCGTCGAGTTCGGACCTCAACGGCGGTGCCGTGAAGGACGCCTGCGAGCAGATCCGCGGACGGATGGCGGCGGTCGCCGGACGGCTCCTCGACGTCGACGAGCGAGACGTGCGATTCGAGGGCGGATTCGTCACCGGACTCGGCAGGTTCGACGAGCGACTCACCTTCGCCGAGGTCGCGGAGGCGGCGTACCTGCAGCGCGTGCAGCTCTGGGCGGCCGGCTTCTACCGCACCGAGGGGCTGCACTGGAACCCCGACCTGATGCAGGGCTCGCCGTTCAAGTACTTCGCCTACGGCGCCGCCGCGACCGAGGTCGAGGTCGACGGGTTCACGGGCGCCATCCGGGTGCGCCGCGTCGATATCGTCCACGACGTGGGCGACTCGCTCTCGCCCATGCTCGACCTCGGCCAGATCGAGGGCGGGTACGTGCAGGGCCTCGGATGGCTCACGCTCGAGGAGCTCCGCTGGGACGAGACCGACGGCCCGGGCCGAGGGCGACTGCTGACCCAGTCGGCGAGCACGTACAAGCTGCCGAGTTTCTCGGAGATGCCCGAGGAGTTCAACGTGCGTCTCTTCGAGGACGCCCGCGAAGACGGCGCGATCTACGGCTCGAAGGCGGTCGGCGAGCCACCGCTCATGCTCGCATTCAGCGCCCGCGAGGCGATCCGCGCCGCGGTCGGCGCGTTCGGTCCCCCCGGGCGGAGCGTCGAACTCGGCTCGCCGGCGACGCCCGAGGCGGTGTTCTGGGCGGTCGAGGCGGCACGGGCCACGATGGCGGAGGCCGCCATCGTCGCCGGCGACGACGACAGCGACTCCGGGCTCGTCACCGCCGGCGTGACCGGGGCGTAGCCGGGGACTGCGCCGATGGATTGGCTCGAGGCACTGCAGCGACTCCGCGAGGCGCGGACGCCGGCGGTGCTCGTCACGATGGCCGTGGTGCGCGGGCATGCCCCGCGGAACGGCGGAGCGAAGATGATCGTCTCGCCCGACAGGGTGTTCGGCACGGTCGGCGGCGGCAACCTCGAGCAGACCGCGACGGATCGAGCTCGCGCCATGCTCGCAGCGGCGTCCGCCGAGCCGGAGCTGCTGACCATGACGCTCAGCGACAAGGCGACGACGGACTACGGCGTGCAATGCTGCGGAGGAGAGGTCACCATGCTGCTGGAACCGGTGCGGGTCGTGCCGTCGGTCGCCGTGTTCGGAGTCGGTCACGTCGGGCTCGAACTCGCCCGCATCCTCGGCCGTCAGGAGCTCGAACTCCACCTCGTCGATTCGCGGCCCGAGATGCTCGGGGCCGCGCGCCTCGGCGAGCCCGGCGTCTCAGGGCTCCTCGGCGACGCCGTCGCCGCGGTGCACCTCCATCACGAGCCCGTGCCCGAGGCCGGTCTCGCGCTGCTCCCCCCGGGCACCCACGTGCTGATCATGACGCACGACCACGTCGAGGACCTCGCGATCGTCGACACGGCGCTGCGCCATCCCGCCCTCGGGTCGATCGGGCTCATCGGCTCGCGCTCGAAGTGGGCGCGGTTCCGCACGCAACTGCGGGAGCTCGGGCACGACGAGGCGGCCCTCGCCCGCGTCGAGACCCCGATCGGCATCCCCGAGGTCGCCGGGAAGGCGCCGGCGACGATCGCGGTGAGCGTCGCCGCCCGCATCCTGCAGCTCATCGAGCAGCCCGATCCGTCGAACGGCGACGGATGACCGGCGCCCTCAGTACTCGATCCGCGATTCGGTGCTGCGCCACTCCGTGAACGGGGCGATGCGCCGTGCAGCGCCGAGATCGAGGTTCGCGACCGGCATCACCTCGCGTGCCTCGGGCCCGTCGTCGAAGTAGCGATAGAACATCGCATCGTCGAACCCGGCATCGGCGGCGTCGTTGCGGTCCGCGGCGAAGAAGACGCGATCGATCCGCGCCCACAGCGAAGCGGCGAGGCACATCGGGCACGGCTCGCAGCTCGAGTAGAGCGTGGCGCCGCTGAGCTCGAAGCTGCCGAGTCCCTGGCACGCCGCCCGGATGGCCGTGACCTCGGCGTGCGCCGTGGGGTCGAGGTTCGCGGTGACCCGGTTGACGCCTTCGAAGATCCGCCCGTCGGCCGCGACCACGATGGCCCCGAACGGACCGCCGCCCTTCCGCACGTTCTCGGTGGCGAGGTCGACGGCGCGCTCGAGGTGACCGGCGACGAGCTGTTCGGCAGCGGAGTCGGACGGACGCCGCGTCGGAGATGCATCGAACTGGTCCATATCGCTCCGTCCTCGCTGTCTCGCGTGAGCGGTTCGAGGCTAACAGCCGGGGAGTCCATGACCTACGGACCCGCTCTCGACGCGAACGCCGGCGCGGCGTGATCCCCGGTTGTGCATCCGCGTCTGCGGAAGTATCGTCCAATTCATGACGCAGTATCGGATCAGCGAGGCGGCATCGCTCGTCGGCGTGAGCGATGACACGATCCGCAGGTGGGTGCACGACGGGCTGCTGCGAGCCGAGAAGGATGCCGCGGGGCGGCAGGTCGTCGCCGGCGACGAGCTCGCGGCACGAGCCGTCGCGATCGCCGCGACCGTGCACGACACCAGCGCGGTGCAGCGGAGCGCCCGCAACCGCTTCGTCGGCCTCGTCACCCGCGTCGAGATCGACGGTCTCATGGCCCAGGTCGAACTGCAATGCGGGCCGCACCGGGTGGTCTCCCTCATGTCTGCCGAGGCGGCACGGGAGCTGCGCCTCGAGGTCGGCTCGAAGGCGGTCGCCGTCGTCAAGGCGACGATGGTCGCCCTCGAGACCGAGAACGACGGCCGCGCATGACCCCGCGCTTCCGGCTCATCGCCGCGTCGGCCGCGGTCGTCGTGATCGCCTTCGCCGGCTGCTCGGCTCCGGACTCGGGTGCCGGCGCCTCCCCCGCTTCCGGCACGGACGAGGGAGGTCTGAGCGGAACGCTCACGGTCTTCGCCGCCGCATCACTCACGGGCGCCTTCGACGAACTCGCCGCCGAGTTCGAGACCCGGCACCCCGACCTCGACGTCGCACCGATCACGTACGACGGATCGGCCACCCTCGCCACGCAGCTCATCGAGGGCGCAGCGGCCGACGTGTTCGCCTCCGCCGACGAACGGAACCTGGCGAAGCTCGACGATGCCGGCCTCCTCGGCGGCGAGCCGGAGGCCTTCGCCACGAACGTGCTCGAGATCGCGGTGCAGCCCGGCAATCCGCTCGACATCGACGGCCTCGACGACCTCGGCGACGAGGCATCCGCTCGCCCGCTCGTCGTGGTCTGCGCGCCCGAGGTGCCCTGCGGCACCGCGGCGGCGAAGCTCCTCGAGCTCGCCGGGGTCGCGCTGACCCCCGCGAGCGAAGAGCAGAACGTGAGCGCGGTGCTCACGAAGGTGCGTTCCGGCGAGGCCGATGCCGGGCTCGTCTACGTCACCGACATCGCGGCGGCGGCGGGCGAGGTCGACGGCGTCCCGATCGAGGGCGCGGATGCCGCGACGAACGTCTACCCGATCGCCGAGCTCGCCGGTGCGGCCAATCCCGCGGCGGCACGCGCATTCGTCGAGTTCATCCAGTCACGGGAGGGGGCAGCGGTGCTCGCCTCGTACGGATTCGGAAGCCCGTGACGACCGCCGACGCCGCTCGTCGCATCGAGCAGGCGCCTCGAGCAGCGCGAGCACGTGCTCGGAACGACGTCGGCGCGGGGTTCCCGTCGTGGCTCCTCCTGCCGGCCGCACTCGGCGCCGCACTCCTCGTACTTCCGCTCGTCGCCCTGCTCGTGCGCCTCGACTGGGCGGGGGTGCCGGCCGCGGTCGCCTCTCCCGCCGCACTCGAGGCGCTCGCCCTCTCCCTCTCGACGGCGAGCATCGCGACCGTCGTGTGCATCGTGCTCGGGGTGCCGCTCGCCGTCGTCATCGCCCGCAGTTCGCGAGGCGTCGCCGCCGTGCTCCGAACGCTCGCGACGCTGCCGCTCGTGCTCCCGCCGCTCGTCGGGGGCATCGCGCTGCTGGCGCTGCTCGGCCGGAACGGGCTGCTCGGCGGGGTGCTCGACGTCGCCGGCATCCGGGTGCCGTTCACGACCGCCGCCGTGGTCATCGCACAGGCGTTCGTGGCGCTGCCGTTCCTCGTGATCTCGGTCGAAGGGGCGCTGCGCACCGCCGGCACGCGGTACGAGGTGGTCGCCGCGGGGCTCGGCGCGAGCCGTTCGACGGTCTTCCGGCGCATCACCCTGCCGCTCGTCGGCCCTGGGCTCCTCGCGGGAACCGTGCTGTGCTTCGCCCGAGCGCTCGGCGAGTTCGGCGCGACCGCGCTCTTCGCCGGCAATGCGGCGGGCACGACTCGCACCATGCCGCTCGCGATCTACACGGCCTTCAACGGGGCCGGGGTCAGCGAGGACATCGCGATCGCCCTCTCGCTCATGCTCATCTGCGTCGCCGTCGCGGTCCTGCTCGTGATGCGCGGCTGGCGTGAGGATGCCGCGAGGTGAGCGGCGGGGCGGCATCCGAGGGCCTCGTGGCCGACGTCACGACCCGGCGCGGCGACTTCGCGCTCGACGTCTCGCTGCACGTCGCGCCGGGCGAGACCCTCGCGGTGCTCGGCCCGAACGGCTCGGGCAAGACCACGCTGCTGCAGACCATCGCGGGCACTCTCGCCGTCGACCGCGGCGCGGTGCACCTCGCCGGGCGCGAGCTCGGCTCAGCGGAGCCGGGGCGACCGCGACGCCACGTCGGCCCCGAGGGCCGGCGGGTGGGCCTGCTCGGCCAGCAACCGCTCCTCTTCCCGCACCTGAGCGCGCTCGACAACGTCGCCTTCGGCCCCCGGGCCCAGGGCGTGGGCTCGACGGCGTCGCGGGAGACGGCGAGACGCTGGCTCGCGCGAGTCGGGCTGGCGGAGCTCGCGTCACGGCGTCCGCTCGCGCTCTCGGGCGGCCAGCGGCAGCGCGTGGCCCTCGCCCGCACGCTCGCGGCACGCCCCGAGGTGCTCCTGCTCGACGAGCCCTTCACCGCCCTCGACGTGGAATCCGGCCCCGAGATGCGAGCGCTCATCGCCGAGCACCCGTGGCCCGTGCCGATCCCCATCCTGCTCGTGACGCACGATCCGCTCGACGCGATCGTGCTCGCCGACCGCGCCGCGATCCTGCACGACGGGCGCATCGTGCAGCAGGGCGCGACGGCCGAGGTGCTCGGTCACCCCGCGAGCCCGTTCGTCGCGGCGCTCGCGGGAGTGAACCTCGTGATCGGGGTGATCGATGCCGACGGGGACATCGTCTCGGGCGCGGCGAGCACCGGCACGGCGAGCGCGGCGAGCACCGGCGCCGGTCCCGTGCTCCGCGCAGCAGGCGCGCCGCCGGCGCCGGGCACCCGGGTCGCGGCGGTGTTCGGCCCCGGTGCGGTGCACGTCGCGCCGACCGTTCCGGGCGAGCCCGCGGCATCCGTCAACAGCTGGACCGGCACCGTGGCCGTGCTGCAACCGGTGCCCGGCGGTGTGCGCATCGGCATCGCGGAGCACCCCCGGCTCTTCGTCGACGTGCCCTCGGCCGCCGCGGTCTCGCTCGACCTGAGCACCGGCGCGAGGCTCGGGTTCACGATTCCGGCGACGGAGGTCTCGGTGCGGGCGCTGCCCGCCGCGGTGCTACGGTAGACGCCACGAACAGGGGGTGCTCCCGTGACGTCGAGATCATCGGTCGATCCGCCCCGTTCCAATGGCGGCGCGGGCATCGGTGCGCTCCGCCTGCCCGCGACGGGCCGGCTCTCCGATCGCCGAGGCCGCCCGCTCCGCGACCTCCGCATCTCGGTCACCGATCGCTGCAACTTCCGCTGCGTCTACTGCATGCCGAAGACCGTGTTCGGGCGCGACTACGCCTTCCTCGAGCGCGACGAGATGCTCGACTTCGACGAGATCACCCGACTCGCGCGCATCGCCGCGGCGCACGGCGTCGAGAAGCTCCGGCTCACGGGCGGTGAACCGCTGCTCCGACGCGGCATCGAGGACCTCATCTCGCGTCTCGCCGAACTCCGCACGCCCGACGGCCGCCCGCTCGAGATCGCCCTCACCACGAACGGCGCCGCGCTCGCGGTGAAGGCCGCTGCGCTGAAGGCCGCCGGCCTCACCCGCGTCACCGTCTCGCTCGACTCCCTCGACGATGACGTGTTCCGGGCGATGAACGACGTCGGCTTCCCCATCGCGAAGGTGCTCGACGGCATGGACGCCGCCCGCGATGCCGGGCTCGGTCCGGTCAAGGTCAACATGGTCGTCAAGCGCGGCATGAACGACCACGAGGTGCTGCCGATGGCCCGGCACTTCCACGGCACGCCGTTCAGCCTGCGGTTCATCGAGTACATGGACGTCGGCACCTCGAACGGCTGGAGCCTCGACGAGGTCGTGCCCTCGGCCGAGATCGTCGAGCAGATCCACCGCGAGCTGCCGCTCGAGCCCGTGGGCGAACTCGTGCCGGGCGAGACGGCGGCGCGCTGGCGCTACCGCGACGGCGGCGGCGAGATCGGCGTCATCTCGAGCGTCACGCAGGCGTTCTGCGGCACCTGCAATCGCGCCCGGATCTCGACCGACGGCCGTCTCTTCACGTGTCTCTTCGCCTCGGAGGGCCACGACCTGCGGGCGCTCCTGCGCGGCGGCATCGACGACGACGAGCTCGCTGCCGCGATGGGCGCCATCTGGGGCCGACGCGACGACCGCTACTCCGAGGTGCGCGCGGGCCTCACGCCCGAACTGCGCGGGGCGCGCCCGAAAATCGAGATGTCGTACATCGGCGGGTGATCGCCCGCCGGGTTCAGAGCCCGACCCACTCCGAGACGCCGTCGACGAAGTGCTGACGCTTCCAGATCGGCACCCGCTGCTTGACGAGCTCGACGAGGCGTTCGCACGCGTCGAACGCCTCGGCACGGTGCGCAGCGGATGCCGCGGCGCACAGTGCCACGTCGCCGATGCGCAGCTCCCCCACGCGATGCGCCGCCGCCACGGCGATGCCGGTCTCGACCGCGATCTCGTCCACGCACTCGGCCAGGAACCGCTCGGCCTCGGGGTGCGCGCGGTAGTCGAGGGCGAGCACGCCCCGACCTCCGTCGTGGTCGCGCACGACGCCGAGGAACACGACGACGGCTCCGCTCGCGTCGGCCTCGACGGCGGAGCGCACCGCGCGTTCGTCGATCGGGTCGAGCGTGACGAGGGCGAGTGGTTCGTTCATGCGCGTCGGCTCCTCGATGCTCGGGTTGACGGGTGACGGTGACGGGTGACGGATGCCGCGGCTCATCGCTGCACGAGATCGCCGGCCACCGCGGCGAAGCTCGTGATGCCGCCTGCCAGGTACTCGACCTCGGTCAGGCCGCGTTCGCGGAGCAGTCGGGCGGCACGTCGCGAGCGCAGGTCGTGCTCGCAGTAGACGACGACCGGGCCCGATCCGGGAGTCGGCCCCGCGCCACCGGCGAGCTCGGCGAGCGGCACGAGCACGCTGTCGCGGATGTGCCCGAGCGCGGCCTCCGCGGGCTCGCGCACGTCGAGCAGGGTGAGTGCGCCGCCCTCGCGGAGTCGTTCGAGCAGGCCCGCAGCCGTCACGGCGGTCAGGGCCGGAGCGGCGGCGTCGAACGCGGCATCCGTCGCCCGCCCCGCGGTGCGGAGCCCGCAGAACTCCTCGTAGTCGACGAGCGTCGTGATCTCGGGCGCATCGGCGATCGCCGTGTAGGCGATCTCGCGCGACCGCCCCGAGAGCGCATCGATCGTCGTCACCCGGCCGATGAGCGGCTCGCCGACACCGGTGACGAGCTTCACGACCTCGGTGGCCATGAGCCCGCCGACCGTCGTGCAGAGACTCGGCAGCACGCCGCCGGCTTCGCACGAGAGCACCTCGTCGGGAGGGGGCGGCACGGGGAACAGGTCGCGGTACCCCGGGCCGTGCGCGTGCCACGCGGTGCCGACCTGACCGTGGAAGCGCAGGATCGCGCCCCAGACGAGCGGCACGCGGGCGAGCGAGGCGGCATCGTTGACGAGGTAGCGCGTCGGGAAGTTGTCACTGCCGTCGACGACGAGGTCGTAGCCGGCGAGCATCTCGCGCAGGTCGGCGGCGGAGAGGCGCGTGCGGTGGCGCACCACTCGGCAGTCGGGGTCGATCGCGGCGACCGTCTCCGCGAGCGAGTCGACCTTCGGCCGGCCGAGGTCGGCGACGCCGTGGCTCGTCTGCCGGTGCAGGTTCGAGAGTTCGACGACGTCGTCGTCGGCGATGCCGATGGTGCCGACACCGGCGCCCGCGAGCGAGGGCACCACGACGCTGCCGAGCCCGCCGGCCCCCACGACGAGCACTCGGGCCGCGGCGAGGCGGCGCTGGGCGATCTCACCGAAGCCCGGCAGCATGAGCTGCCGGCTGAATCGTGCGATGCGCTCGGCCGTCAGCGGCGGGCCGGGCTCGACGAGCGGATGCATGACCGCCATTGTACGCAGCGGAGCCCGCCGCGGCCGGGGCTCCGAGCCCTGACGCAGCCCGACGAGGCGGCCGACATCCCGACCCCGGCGGCATCGCTGCCGGTAGCATCGTGATCATGACGATCGTGACCGTGCGGTACTTCGCGGCCGCCGCCGAAGCGGCCGGTCTCGACGAGGAGCGGCTCGAGATCGGCGACCCGGCAACACTCGGCTCGCTCGGCGCGCTGCTCGTCGAACGCCACGGTTCGTCGATGGCCAAGGTGCTCGCCTCCGGCTCCTTCCTCGTCGACGGCACCGTGCGTCGTGACGCCGATCACCCGGTCGCCGCGCAGGTGGACATCCTGCCGCCGTTCGCCGGCGGTTGACTCCGAGGCACATGATGCGGACCTTCGCCGAACACCAGCACGCGGTGCGTGAACTCCTCGCCCCGATCCGGGGCGCGCTCGACGAGCCCGCCGGGTTCGAGCACGTGGCGGTGCTCGACGGCCGCACCGATCCCGGCACCTCGGCACTCGGGCGAGTGCTCGGGCTCCCCGTCGACTCCCCCATGGACCTGCCGTCCTTCGCGAACTCGCAGATGGACGGGTACGCAGTGCGCTCGGCCGACCTCGCGGGCGCGCACCCCGGGGCGCCGGTCTCACTGCCTGTGGGCCCCACGAGCGCCGCGGGAGACCCGCTGGGGCGGCACGCTCCCGGCACGGCCTCACCCGTCATGACCGGGGCGCCCATCCCCCTCGGTGCGGATTCCGTCGTGCCGATCGAGGCCGCCGACCCACCCCGCTTCCCCGACCTCGGCGCCGATCGTCGAGACGCAGCGGCCGGCACCTCCGTCGCCTTCGATCGACCGCCCCGGCCCGGCGCGTTCGTCCGCGGCATCGGCACCGACGTGGCCCGCGGCGAGCGGCTCCTGCCCGCCGGCATCCGCCTCGGTCCGGCCCAGCTCGGCGCGCTGGCCGCGGCCGGGGTGACGACCGTCGCCGTCCGCCGGCCGGTCTCGGTGCTGCTGGTCTCGACGGGTCACGAGCTCCGCGCACCGGGCGAGCGGCTGGAATCCGGCCAGATCCACGACGCCAACACGACGATGCTCGCCGCCGCGCTCCGCGAGAGCGGCGCCCGAGTGCGCGAGGCCGTCGCACCCGACGACACCTCGACGCTCGTCTCCGCCATCGCGGCATCCGCCGGTCTCGTCGATCTCGTGGTGACGACGGGCGGCGTGAGCGAAGGTGCGTTCGAGGTCGTGCGCGAGGCACTCGCTCCGCTCGGCGTCGGGTTCACGAAGGTCGCCCTGCAGCCGGGCGGCCCGCAGGGAATCGGCCTCGCCCGCGTCGCCCGACCCGACGGCGACGACGTCGCCCTGCCGGTCGTGGCGTTCCCCGGCAACCCCGTGAGCGCCCTCGTCTCGTTCGAGCTGTTCCTGCGACCGGTGCTCAGGGCGTTCGCGGGGCTCACGCCCGACCGGCCGCGCGCACGGCTGCGACTCGCGCACGACGTCAGCTCACCGCTCGACAAGCACCAGGTGCGCCGCGGCGTGCTCGACGGCGACGGCGACGTCGAGGTCGGTGCGCCGAGTTCGCACCTGCTGCACGCCTACGCGAACGCCACCGTGCTCGTGCACCTGCCCGTCGGCGTCGGCGAGCTGCCCGCCGGCGCCCACGTCGACGTCTGGAGGATCGATGACTGAACCACGCCTCACCCACCTGCGCGGAGACGGCTCCGCGCACATGGTCGACGTCACCGACAAGGCCGTGACCCGGCGAACTGCGAGCGCGCAGGCCGTGCTCGTCACGCGCATCGACGTGGTCGACGCCATCGCCGACGGCAGCCTGCCGAAGGGCGAGGCGATCGGCACCGCGCGCATCGCCGGCATCATGGCGGCGAAGCAGACCTCCACCCTCATCCCCCTCTGCCACCCGCTGCCGCTCACGAAGCTCGACGTCGACATCACGCCCGACGGCGACCGAGTGCGCATCGTCGCCACCGTGACCACGAAGGGCGTGACGGGCGTCGAGATGGAGGCCCTGACGGCCGCGACCGTCTCGGCGCTCACGCTCTACGACATGATCAAGGCCGTCGACAACCGCGCGGTCGTCACCGACGTGATGGTGCTCGCGAAGGCGGGCGGCAAGAGCGGCGACTGGTCGCGCGAGTGACCCCGCGAACGAACCCGGCCGAGCGGATGCCGCGTGCCGCCGTCGTCATCGTCGCGTCGACCCGTGCCGCGGCCGGCGTCGCCGACGACCGCACCGGCCCGGCGATCGTCGCATGGCTGGCCGAGCGCGACTTCGACGTCGTCGGACCCGTGGTCGTCGCCGACGGGCTGCCCGTCGCCGACGCCCTGCACCGGGCGCTCGCGGGCCGCCCCTCGGTCATCGTCACGACCGGGGGCACCGGCGTCTCCCCGAGCGACGGCACTCCCGAGGCGACCGCGCCGCTGCTCGATCGCGAACTGCCGGGCTTCATGGAGGAGCTGCGTCGTCGCGGGGCGGTGACGACGCCGACCGCGCTGCTCTCACGCGGCCTCGCGGGAGTGGCGGGCTCGACGCTCGTCGTGAATCTCCCGGGCTCGCCCGGCGGGGTCCGCGACGGTCTCGGACTGCTCGGCGAGGTGCTCGAGCACACCCTCGATCAGCTCGCGGGCGGCGACCACCCGGCCTGAGCGCCCGGCGCGCGAGGAGCTCGTCGAGATGGCACTGTCGTCGGACTACTTCGCGTCGTTCCGACGACGAGTGCCATCTCGCGTCAGGGCCGGGCGCCACGCGACGCGTTCCCGCTCGAGCGGGAGGGCCAGGGCCGCCCAGAGCAGCAGCGCCACGCCCACCCCGGCGAGCGCCCCGCCGAGCGTGTCGGTCAGCCAGTGGGCTCCGAGATACGTGCGGCTGAACGCCATGAGCACCGTGTAGACCGCCCCGATCACCCACACCCACGAGCGCGGCACGAGCACGCCGACGACCACGGCGATCGTCGCCGCATTCGCGACGTGGCCCGACGGGAACGATCCGAAGTCGGAGACGACGATCATGTCCTCGGGTCGCACGCGACCGAACAGGTGCTTCAGCACCTGCACGACTCCGGCGCTCGCCGCCGACGCCACGATGAAGTACAGCGCTCCCCACGGCCTCCGCACGATGAGCAGCACGATCGCCGCTCCGATCGGCACCACGAACACCCCGATGAATCCGCCGCCCAGCGCGTTCATGGCGTAGGCGAACCACTCGCCGAAGGGGGTGCGCAGGCTCACCATGAGCTCCGCCCACGCCTCGTCGACGGCGAAGCGGTTCTCGCCTCCGCCCGCCGTCACGAGCATGCCGAGCAGCACCGCCAGCACGAGCGACACCACGCCGGCGATGATCGGCACGCGACGGGAGACGCGCGTCCGAGTTGCAGGGCGCTCCGCAGGTTCGAGGCTCATGCCCCTCACGCTACCGTCGGGCCTGCGGCATCCGCGTGACGTCGACGGCCGATTCGGCTCGGATGCCCCGCGCCGTCAGTCGCTCAGCGGCGGCACGGTCCTCGGGCGCACGAGCAGCCACAGGGCCGCGATCGCCACGGCACCCGCGAGCAGCATCACGAACGCCATGGGCACCGCGCTGCCGACGCCCATGAGGCCGATGAGGGGCGAGATGACGCCGGCGAGGCCGAAGTTCAGCGCACCGAGCAGCGACGCCGCCGTGCCGGCCTCCGCGCCGTGATGGGCGAGCGCGAGCACCTGCACGGCGGGGAAGGCGAATCCGCAGGCGAGGATGTAGAACCAGAGCGGGATGGCCGTGCCCCAGAAGCCGCCGCCCGAAGCGTCGAGCACCATGATCGTCGCGGCCATCGCGAGGTGGGCGACCGTCGTGCCGGCGAGGATCCACTGCGGCTGCACCGAGCCGCGCATGAGACGCGAGCTGACCTGCACGCCGATGATCACGCCGACGGAGTTCACGGCGAAGAGCATGCCGTACTCCTGCGCGTTGAACGAGTAGAGGTCCTGGAAGAGGAACGACGAGGTCGAGAGGTATCCGAACAGGCCCGTGAACGTCATGCCGCCGATGATCGCGGCGCCGAGGTAGACGCGGTCGCGGAAGAGTGCGGCGTAGCGGTCACGGAGCGTCGAGTGGCCGGAGACGTTCCGTCGCGAGGCCGGCAGGGTCTCGACGATGAAGAACGCGACCGCCACGACGACGACGGCACCGTAGACCGCGAGCACGACGAAGATGCCGCGCCAGTCCATGACCTGGAGCAGTTGCGAGCCGATGACCGGGGCGAGCACCGGCGCGAGGCCGTTCACGAGCGCGAGGCGCGAGAGCATGCGCACGAGCGGCTTGCCGCCGAAGAGGTCGCGCACCATCGCCATGGCGACCACGCCGCCGGCAGCGGCACCGAAGCCCTGCAGCAGTCGGAAGACCGAGAGCCAGACGATGTCGGGGGCGAACGCCGCGGCGAGGGATGCCGCGATGTGCAGCGCCGTCGCGAGGATGAGCGGCAGTCGGCGACCCACCTTGTCGCTCCACGGGCCCACGATGAGCTGGCCGAGCCCGAACCCGATCATCGTTCCCGTGAGCGTCAGCTGCACGGCCGAGGCGGAGACGCCGAGCTCGTCCTGCAGCACCGGGAAGGCGGGCAGGTAGAGGTCGACCGTGAAGGGGCCGAGCGCCGTGAGCGCACCGAGCACGAGCACGTAGACGAGGCGCTGCCGGCTGGTCAGGCGGTCGCCCGGGTGCGACGGCCGGTCGTAGTCGTCGGGGCGGATGACGGGGATGGATGACGTGGAGGACATATGCGTGTTCCAGGCGTGCTCGGATGCGGCGGCGCACGCCCTCGGACGCCGGGAGACTGGGAAGCGGCGCCCCGTGGGACGCCGCCGTGGGTGCGATTCGGCCGCCGCGCGGCTCGAATCGATTCGACAGCGTCCAAGTCTATGCGAGGCGAGCACGAGGGCACAACAGCGGATCGACCGCGGTGCCCCTGCGTTCAGTCGGGTCAGCCGTGCGCGAGGGGATCCGCCAGCAGGGCGGAGAAGGCGGCCTCCGCTGCACCGATCATGAGGCGATCCTCGCCGAGCGCGGCGACGCGGATCGCGAGCCGCTCGGTCGCCGCGGGCATCGCCTGCTGTGCCACCTCGGCCTCGAGGGCACCCGGGTCGTTCTCGGCGACGGTCGCGAGGAAGCCGCCGAGCACGACGAGAGAGGGGTTCAGTGCATTGACCGCGTTCGCGAGCGTCGTTGCGAGGATGCGCCGCTGGCGAGCGAGCTCTCCCGCCGCTTCGGGCCCGGGCGATTCGGCGAGCGCCGCCGCGAGCGTCGGTTCATCGCCACCGGCGAGACCCGCCACCTCGAGCAACCGCCCTCGGCTCACCTCGTCCTCGAGCACTCCGCCCTCGGCGCGTCGATCGGCGGCGTCGGCGATGCCGGGGCGGTTCTGGCCGAACTCGCCCGCGTAGCCGCCCGCTCCGCCCACGAGGCGGCCGTCGAGCACGATGCCGCCGCCGATGCCGCTCGCGCCGCCGTTCAGGTAGACGAGGTCGTCGACGCCGCGACCGGCACCGAAGAGGTGCTCGGCGGTCGCGCCGAGACTCGCGTCGTTTCCGGCAGTGGCGGGCAGGCCCGTCGCCTCCTCGACGAGGGCGCGAATCGGGGCATCCTCCCAACCGAGATGCGGCGCCAGCCGCACCATGCCGTCGGACGCCCGCACGAGGCCCGGCACCGCGAGGCCGACGGCCACGATGCGGGAGGTGCGCAGCGAGGTCTCCCGCCAGGTCGCGAGCGTGTCGGCCACGATCGCCGCAACCTCCTCGGGAGTGACCAGGTGATCGACGTCGAGCCGCAGGCGCATCGGCACGGAGCCGTCGAGTCCGACCGCGGCGACGGTCACCGCGTCGACCTCGGGGTTGACGGCGAGGGCGAGCACGCGCGGATCGGCGGCGATCACCGGAGAGGGCCGACCGACCCGGTTGGTCGGGTCGGGTGCACGTTCGACCACGAGTCCGAGGTCGACCAGCTCGCCGGCGAGCGATGCCACGGTGGACCGGTTCAGCGCGGTCAGCGCGGTCAGTCGCGCGCGCGACAGCGGACCTTCGAGGTGCACGAGCCCGAGCACTTTCGAGAGGTTTCGCCGGTGGACGCCGTCGAGGGTGCCGTCTCGTTCTGTCACGCGACAACTCTAGGTGCGTCGCGAAATCCGGCCGGCTCGGCACGCCGTATTTGTTGCGGTTGACATCATATTGATCGCCCGCGTATATTCGAGGCGTCCAGATCACTTTCGACACGGACGTCGAAACTTTCGAGAGGTTCAATGATGAACAGACGCAGCACCACCCGGCTCGTCGCCCTCGCCGCCGCCGCGGGAATCGCGGTCGCCTCGCTCACCGCCTGTTCGGCGGGAGGCGGAGACGACGGCGGAGGAGACGGCGACATCACCCTCACCTGGTGGCACAACGCAACGTCCGGACCGATGCCCGCCGTCTGGGAAGAGGTGGCCGCGGAGTTCGAGGAGGCGCATCCCGGGGTGACGGTCGAGCAGACCGGATACCAGAACGAGGAGCTCCAGCGCACGCTGATCCCGAACGCCCTCGCGGCCGGCGACCCGCCCGACCTGTTCCAGGTCTGGCCCGGCGGCGAACTGCGCGGCCAGGTCGCCAACGACTACCTCATGCCGCTCGACGAGGCCATCCCCGACACCGTCTCGAGCGTCGGCGCCACCGTGAACCCCTGGCAGGTCGACGGCACCACCTACGGCATCCCGTTCACGTTCGGCATCGAGGGCTTCTGGTACAACACCGAGCTCTTCGAGCAGGCCGGCATCGACGAGACCCCGACGACGCTCGACGAACTCGTCGATGCGGTGGGCGCACTGCGCGAGGCCGGCATCACCCCGATCGCCGTCGGCGCGGGCGACAAGTGGCCGGCCGCCCACTGGTGGTACCAGTTCGCACTGCACTCCTGCTCCCCCGAGGTGCTGCAGGCGGCCGAATCCGATCTCGACTTCACCGACGACTGCTGGGTCGAAGCGGGCGAACAGCTCGAGGAGTTCCTCGGCACCGAGCCGTTCCAGGAGGGCTTCCTCGGCACCCCCGCCCAGACCGGTGCCGGCAGTTCCGCCGGCCTCATGGCGAACGGGCAGGCGGCGATGGAACTCATGGGTCACTGGAACTCCGGCCAGATCGGCGGTCTCACCGCCGACGGCGAGGTACCCGCGTTCCTCGGGTGGTTCCCCTTCCCCGGCATCGAGGGCGCCGCCGGCGACCCGACCGCATCGCTCGGCGGCGGCGACGGCTTCGCCTGCTCGGCCGAGGCCCCGCCGGAGTGCGCGGAGCTGCTCGCGTACATCATGAGCGAAGACGTCCAGGCGCGCTTCGCGGCGAGCGGCTCGGGCATTCCGACCGTGTCGGCCGCCGTGGCGTCGCTCGAGGACCCGAACCTGACGGCCGTCGCCGAAGGGCTCGCCGACTCCTCGTTCGTCCAGATCTGGCTCGACACCGCCTACGGCACCACCGTCGGCAACGCCATGAACGAGGGCATCGTGAACCTCTTCGGCGGCGCGGGCACGCCTGCGGACATCGTCAAGAAGATGCAGGACGCGGCGGCGACGCTCTGACCATGACCAGCGTCATCGAATCGGTCGGGCCCGCGGTCTCCGCGGGCTCGACCCCCGCCCGTCATCCCCGACCCGGGGCCGGCAGGGCACGCAAGCGGGCCGAGATCGTGCTGTTCGTCGGTCCGGCCCTGCTCCTGTTCCTCGGCTTCGTGATCCTGCCCGTCCTCCTCGCAGGCGTCTACAGCTTCTACAACCTGCCGCAGTCGTTCCAATGGGACGACCTCGCCGACCCCGAGCGGTTCGTCGGGTTCGCCAACTACGCGCGGGCACTCGAAGACCCCGCATTCATCCGGTCGGTCGGCAACAACTTCCTGATCCTGTCGCTCTCGCTGCTCATCCAGGGGCCGCTCGCGATCGGCATCGCACTGCTGCTCAACCGCAGGCTGCGGGGCCGCGGCGTGCTCCGCCTCCTCATCTTCGTGCCGTACGTGCTCGCCGAGGTGATCGCCGGCCTCTCCTGGAAGCTGCTGCTGCAGCCGCAGGGCGGCGTGAACGCCCTGCTCGAGGCCCTGGGCCTCGGCGCGTTCACGCAGAACTGGCTCGCGGATCCGAACATCGCCCTCTGGACGATGTTCGCCATCCTCACCTGGAAGTACGTCGGCTTCGCGATCCTCCTGATGCTCGCCGGGTTGCAGGGCGTGCCCGAGGAACTCGCCGAGGCTGCGGCGATCGACGGCGCCAGCTGGTGGCAGGTCCAGCGGCACATCACGATCCCCCTGCTCGGTCCGACGATTCGGATCTGGGCCTTCCTCTCGATCATCGGGGCGCTGCAGCTGTTCGACATGGTGTGGGTCACCACGCGTGGCGGCCCCCTCAACGCGACCTCGACGATGGCCACCTACATGGTCGAGAAGGGCCAGTTCGGCGGCCAGCCCGGCTTCGGCAGCGCCGTCGCCGTCATCCTGTTCCTCATCTCCCTGGTCGTCGCACTCGTCTACCAGCGCTTCGCACTCCGCCGTGACCTCGCCGGCTCCATCACGAGAGGAGTGCGCTGATCATGTCAGTCGCTTCCCCCGCCCTGGGCGGGACCCGCACCACCGGGCACGATCCCGTCCCTCGTCACCGCTTCGACTGGGGTCAGCCGTTCATCGTGCTCCTCGCACTCGTCATCGCCGCGATCGCGATCGGGCCGGTGCTCTACGTGTTCGTCGGAGGCTTCCGGACGACGGCCGATCTCAATGCGAATCCGGTGGGGCTGCCCTCGCCATGGACCCTCGACAACTGGAGCGCCGTGCTCGGCTCCCCGCGGTTCTGGGGCAATGTCGCCTCGAGCATGATCCTCGCCGTCGGCACCACGGCGGGCGTGGTCATCGTCGGCGTCATGGCCGCGTTCGTGATCGCGCGCTACACCTTCCGGGGGCGCGAGGGACTCTACCTCCTGTTCGCCGCCGGGCTGATGTTCCCCCTCACGGTCGCGGCCCTGCCGCTGACGCTGCTCCTGCGAACGCTCGGACTCCACGGCACCTTCCTCGGGGTCATCATCCCGTCCATCGCCTTCGCCCTGCCGACGACGATCATCATCCTCGTGCCGTTCCTCCGAGCCATCCCCGACGAACTCGAGGAGGCCGCCGCCATCGACGGCACGACCCGTGTCGGCTTCTTCTGGCGCATCCTGCTCCCCCTGTCGATGCCGGGGCTCGTCACGGTCGGCGTGCTCGCCTTCGTCGGCAGTTGGAACGGCTACCTGCTCCCGTTGCTCGTCATCAGCACGGGTACCCTCCCGCAGGAGCTCTGGCCGCTGCCGCTCGGCGTGACCCAGTTCTCGACGCAGTACTCGCAGGACACCGGCGCGGTGCTCGCCTACACCTCGTTGTCGATGATCCCGGCACTCGTGTTCTTCCTGTTCGCCGAGAAGCGCATCGTCGGCGGCCTCACCGGGGCGGTGAAGGGATGACGAACGTGGAGGAACGCATGACGGATGCCCCGTGGCACGACGCCTCGCTCACCATCGATGATCGCGTCGACGCGCTCGTCGCCGAGATGACGCTCGAGGAGAAGCTCGCGCAGCTCTACGGCGTCTGGGTCGGGGCATCCGATGACGGCGGCGACGTCGCACCCCACCAGCACGACCTCGACGACGCCGTCGACCTCGACGAGCTGCTGCCGTCGGGGCTCGGCCAGCTCACCCGGCAGTTCGGCACCGCTCCGGTCGACGCGGCGCTCGGCGCGCTCTCACTCGCCCGCACCCAGCAGCGCATCGTGGCCGCGAACCGATTCGGCATCCCGGCCGTCGCGCACGAGGAGTGCCTCGCGGGCTTCGCCGCATGGGGCGCCACCGCCTACCCGGTCCCGCTGTCATGGGGCGCGACCTTCGACCCGGCGCTCGTCGAGCGGATGGCTCGCCGCATCGGCGACGACATGCGATCGGTCGGCGTGCACCAGGGACTCGCACCCGTGCTCGACGTCGTGCGCGACGCACGGTGGGGCCGGGTCGAGGAGACGATCGGCGAGGATCCCTACCTCGTCGCAACGGTCGGCAGCGCCTACGTGCGCGGACTCGAGTCCTCGGGCGTCGTCGCGACGCTCAAGCACTTCGTCGGCTACTCCGCCTCCCGAGCCGGTCGGAACCTCGCACCCGTCTCGGTCGGCGGTCGCGAGCTGGCCGACGTGCTGCTGCCGCCGTTCGAGATGGCGATCCGCGAGGGCGGGGCCCGCAGCGTGATGAACTCGTACACCGACCTCGACGGCGTGCCGTCGGCTGCCGACCGCTCGCTGCTCACGGGGCTGCTCCGCGACACGTGGGGGTTCGACGGCACCGTCGTCGCCGACTACTTCGCGATCGCGTTCCTGAAGCTGCTGCACGGCACCGCGGCGACGTGGGCCGAGGCCGCGGGTGCAGCGCTCGCCGCGGGCATCGACGTCGAACTGCCGACGGTCAAGACGTTCGGCGAGCCGTTGCGACAGGCCGTCGAGCAGGGAGTCGTCGAGTCGTCGCTCGTCGACACTGCACTGCGGCGAGTGCTGCGCCAGAAGGGCCAGCTCGGTCTCCTCGATGCCGACTGGTCGGCGCTGCCCCCGGCGCTCGCAGAGGCCGACGTCGACCACCTCGACCGGCTGCGGGGCACGATCGACCTCGATCCGGCCGGCAACCGCGCCCTGGCCGGGGAACTCGCGGAGCGCGCCATCGTGCTCGTGCGCAACGACGGCTCGCTGCCGCTCGCGGCGCCGGGCGTCATCGCCGTCGTCGGGCCGAACCTCGACGACCCGTACGCGATGCTCGGCTGCTACTCCTTCCCCGCCCATGTGGTGTCGCAGCATCCGGGCGTCGCGCTCGGCATCCGGGTTCCGACCCTGCTCGAGGCGTTGCGCGAGGAGTTCCCCGCGAGCGAGATCCGCTGGGCGAGCGGCACGAGCGTCGACGGCGGCGAGACCGATGACATCGCGGATGCCGCGGCGCTCGCGGCGTCCGCCGACGTCGTGATCCTCGCGCTCGGCGATCGGGCGGGGCTCTTCGGCCGCGGCACGAGCGGCGAGGGCTGCGATGCCGAGACGCTCGAGCTGCCGGGCGCACAGCAGCAACTGGTCGACGCGGTGCTGGACACCGGGACGCCGGCCGTGCTGGCGCTCCTCGCGGGGCGGCCCTACGCCCTCGGGCGCGCGAACCGCGAGGCCGCCGGCATCGTGCAGGCCTTCTTCGCGGGCGAGGAGGGCGCACCCGCCCTCGCCGGCGTGCTGAGCGGGCGGATCAACCCGAGCGGCCGGCTGCCCGTGAGCATCCCGGCGACGGCGGGCTCCCAGCCCACCACCTACCTCGCGCCCCCGTTGGCTCGCGCGAACGACGTGTCGAACGTCGATCCGACGCCGGCGTACGCATTCGGTCACGGCCTCGGCTATTCGACGTTCGCCTGGGATGCGTTCGACGCCGATGTCGCCGAGACCGGCACCGACGGTGCGGTGACCGTGCGCCTCCGCGTTCGGAACGCGGGCGATCGCGCGGGCGCCGAGATCGTGCAGCTCTACCTGCACGATCCGGTCGCGTCGGTCGTGCGCCCCGTGCAGCGGCTCATCGGCTTCGCCCGCGTGGAGCTCGAGCCCGGGGCATCCGCAGCGGTGTCGTTCACGGCGCCCGCCGACCTCGCTTCGTTCACGGGCCGCGACGGGCGGCGCATCGTCGAACCCGGCGAGCTCGTGCTGAGCGCCGGCCGGTCGAGCACCGAGATGCCGTTCGCGCACACGGTCCGCCTCACGGGCCCGGTGCGCGAGGTCGATCACACCCGGCGGTTGCATCCCGACGTGTCGGTCGTGGTGACGGCTGCCCCGGCATCCGTCACCGGCTGACCCCGTCTGCGATCACCGCGCCGCCGGAGTGCCCGCCGGCGGCGCGGTGCTCTCGCGGACGACCAGACTCGTCGCCAGGTCCATGCGCGGGGTCGTCGCCGGCGTCTCGTCGCTCAGCCGGATCACGAGCCGCGCGGCCTCCTCGCCCATCCGCTTCAGCGGCTGGTGCACGGTCGTCAGCCGCGGGGTCACCCAGCGCGCGAGCGGGATGTCGTCGTACCCGACGATCGAGACGTCCTCCGGTACGCGGAGCCCGGCGACGCGCGCCGCGTCGAGGGCGCCGACGGCCTGCAGGTCGCTGCCCGCGAAGATCGCGGTGGGCGGCTCGTCGAGCGCGAGGAGCTCGCGGGCGTGATCGCGCCCGCCGCTGACGTGGAAGTCGCCGAACCTGATCCATGCCGGATCGATCGGCAGGCCGGCCGAGTTCATCGCCGAGCGGTACCCGTCGACTCGGGCGAGCGAGCACATCATGTCCTCGGGCCCGGTGATCGCGGCGATGCGGCGGTGGCCGAGATCGATGAGGTGGCGGGTCGCCATGAGCCCGCCCGACCAGTTCGCGGAACCGACGGACGGCGCGTCGGGTGAGGGGTCGCCGGCCGGGTCGATGATGACGAACGGGATGGCCCGCGACCGCAGTCGCTCGCGATACTCGGGCGCGAGTTCGGCGAAGACGAGCACGATGCCGATGGGGCGCCGCCGCATGACGCCCTCGATCCAGTCGGGATCGGGTGCGTGACGGTTGCCGCTGACCGTGAGCACGACGCTCAGGCCGTGCTCCTTGGCGACGGTCTCGACCCCGTCGATGAGCTCCATCGACCAGATGGGGTCGAGTTCGGGGAAGACGAGTTCGATGAGATCGGTCCGCGCCTCGGCGCGGCCGTGGCGGCGCACGTATCCCCGGTCGGCGAGAAGGGTCTCGACTCTCGTGCGGGTCGCGGCCGAGACGTCGGCTCGGCCGTTCAGGACCTTCGAGATCGTCGAGAGCGAGACGCCGGCCTCGCCGGCCACTTCGGCAAGGGTGACGCGCTCCCCGGGTGCTTCGGAATCCATGTTTCGAATCATATTCCCGAAACTTGCGCTGGCGCGATGCCGGTCGATGCGATAAGTTGTCAGACACAACCAATACCGCTCAATGAGGATCAGGTGACGATGTCCGTGCCCACCCCCACCCGTGACGACCAGTTCTCCTTCGGCCTGTGGACCGTCGGCTACAACGGCACCGATCCGTTCGGCGGGCCCACGCGGCATCCGCTCGACGTCGTGCACGTCGTCGAGAAGCTCGACGAGCTCGGGGCCTACGGCCTCACCTTCCACGACGACGACCTGTTCGCATTCGGGTCGACCGATGCCGAGCGACAGACCATGATCGACCGGCTGAAGGGCGCGCTCGAGTCGACGGGCATCGTCGTCCCGATGGTGACCACCAACCTGTTCAGCGCCCCGGTCTTCAAGGACGGCGGCTTCACCTCGAACGACCGCGCCGTGCGCCGCTTCGCGCTCCGCAAGGTGCTGCGCAACATCGATCTCGCCGCCGAACTCGGCGCGAAGACCTTCGTGATGTGGGGTGGGCGCGAGGGCTCGGAGTACGACGCCGCGAAAGACATCCGCTCGGCACTCGAGCGCTACCGGGAGGCCGTGAACCTGCTCGGCGACTACGTCACCGACAAGGGCTACGACATCCGCTTCGCGATCGAGCCCAAGCCCAACGAGCCTCGCGGCGACATCCTGCTGCCGACGGTGGGCCATGCCCTCGCGTTCATCGACTCGCTCGAGCGCCCCGAGCTCGTCGGCGTCAACCCCGAGGTCGGGCACGAGCAGATGGCGGGCCTGAACTTCTCCGCCGGCATCGCCCAGGCGCTGTACCACGGCAAGCTCTTCCACATCGACCTCAACGGCCAGCGCGGCATCAAGTACGACCAGGACCTCGTCTTCGGCCACGGCGACCTGCACAACGCGTTCGCCCTCGTCGACCTGCTCGAGCACGGCGGCCCAGGCGGCGCGCCGGCGTACACCGGACCCCGCCACTTCGACTACAAGCCCAGTCGCACTGAAGACGAGACCGGCGTGTGGGACTCCGCGGCCGCGAACATGCGCACCTACCTGCTGCTCAAGGAACGGGCTGCCGCATTCCGCGCGGATCCCGAGGTGCAGGAGGCCCTCACCGCCTCCAAGGTGTTCGAACTCGGACAGCCGACCCTCGGCGAGGGCGAGGGCCACGCCGAGCTGCTCGCCGACCGCACCGCCTTCGAGGACTTCGACGCCGACGCCTACCTCGGCGGACACGGCTTCGGTTTCGTGCGGCTCCAGCAGCTCGCCACCGAGCACCTGCTCGGCGCACGCGGCTAGGCACGGCGCGTGTCGCTCGTCGCAGGCGTCGACTCGTCGACGCAGGCGTGCAAGGTCGTCATCCGAGACGCTGCGACCGGGGCGCTCGTGCGCTCCGGTCGCGCGCCGCACCCCGCCGGCACCGAGGTCGATCCGGCCGCGTGGTGGGCGGCACTGCTCACGGCGTTCGCCGACGCGGGCGGGCTCGACGACGTCGAGGCGATCTCCGTCGCAGGCCAGCAGCACGGCATGATCGTGCTCGATGCCGAGGGCCGGGTCATCCGCGACGCCCTGCTCTGGAACGACACCCGTTCCGCCCGGGCCGCGCGCGACCTCATCGCCGAGGTCGGTGCCGACGACTACGCCCGGCGCACCGGCGTCGTGCCGGTGGCGTCCTTCACGGCGACGAAGCTGCGCTGGCTGCGTGACGAGGAACCCGACGCCGCGGCCCGCGTCGCCGCCGTCGCCCTCCCCCACGACTGGCTCACGTGGCGACTGCGCGGCTTCGGCCCGGCGGGCGAGTCACCGCTCGGGCCGGTCCTCGGCGAGCTCACGACCGACCGATCGGATGCGAGCGGCACCGCCTACTGGGGGCCGAACGGGTACGACCGCGAGCTCTTCGTCCGCGCGCTCGGGCACGATGCCGTGCTGCCACGCGTACTCGCCCCCGACGAGGCCGCCGGCCGCACGCCCGACGGCATCCTCGTCGGCGCCGGAGCCGGCGATAACGCGGCCGCCGCGCTCGGCCTCGACGCGGCGCCGGGCGACGTCGTCGTCTCGATCGGCACGAGCGGCACGGTCTTCGCGGTGACGGATGCCGCCGTCGCCGATCCGTCCGGCACGGTCGCCGGTTTCGCGGATGCCACGGGGCGGCGCCTGCCGCTCATCGCGACGCTGAACGCCGCGCGAGTGCTCGACGTGACCGCTGGGCTGCTCGGCGTCGACCACGACGAACTCGGCAGGCTCGCCCTCGAGGCCGAGCCCGGGGCATCCGGAGCCGTGCTCGTGCCCTACTTCGAGGGTGAGCGGACTCCGAACCTCCCCGAAGCGACGGCCTCGTTCTCGGGACTCACGCTCGCCAACACCACTCGCTCCTCGATCGCGAGGGCCGCGATCGAAGGGCTGCTCTGCGGACTCGCCGACGGCCTCGACGCAGTACGCGGGCAGGGCGTCGAGGTGTCGCGAGTGCTGCTCATCGGCGGTGCGGCGCAGAACCCCGCCGTGCGACACGTCGCCGCCCAGGTCTTCGATGCCCCGGTCATCGTGCCCGTGCCCGGCGAGTACGTCGCCGACGGCGCGGCACGGCAGGCGAGGTGGGCGCTCACCGGCGAGCGCCCCGCGTGGCCGCTCGAAGTCGACGCCGAGCTCGAGAGCCGGCCCTGCGGCGTGATCCGGGAGCAGTACGCCCGCGCACGAGCCTGACTCCGTCCGGACTCGGCCGCGGGAGATCATCGGAGACGACGATGGGCGCCTCCCCGGAGGGAGACGCCCATCGTGTGCTTCGCGAGGCGCGGACTAGAAGTCCATGCCGCCCGTCGGGTCGCCGGCCGGAGCCGGGTTCTTCTCGGGCTTGTCGGCGACGACGGCCTCGGTGGTGAGGAACAGGCCCGCGATCGACGCTGCGTTCAGCAGCGCGGAGCGGGTGACCTTCACCGGGTCGTTGATGCCGGCAGCGAGCATGTCGACGTACTCGCCGGTCGCGGCGTTGAGGCCCTGGCCGACCGGGAGGTTGCGCACGCGGTCGACCACGACGCCCGGCTCGAGGCCGGCGTTGAGGGCGATCTGCTTGAGCGGAGCGTCGATCGCGACGCGGACGATGTTCGCACCGGTCGCCTCGTCGCCCGTGAGCTCGAGCTTCTCGAAGGCGGTCTTGCCGGCCTGGATGAGGGCGACGCCACCACCGGCGACGATGCCCTCTTCGACGGCGGCCTTCGCGTTGCGAACGGCGTCCTCGATGCGGTGCTTGCGCTCCTTGAGCTCGACCTCGGTCGCCGCACCCGCCTTGATGACGGCGACGCCGCCGGCGAGCTTGGCGAGGCGCTCCTGGAGCTTCTCGCGGTCGTAGTCGGAGTCGGTGTTCTCGATCTCCTTGCGGATCTGCGCGACGCGGCCGGCGATGGCCTCCTCGTCGCCGCCACCCTCGACGATGGTCGTCTCGTCCTTGGTGATGATGACCTTGCGAGCCGAGCCGAGCAGGTCGAGGGTGACGTTCTCGAGCTTGAGGCCGACCTCCTCGGAGATGACCTGGCCACCGGTGAGGGTCGCGATGTCCTGCAGCTGCGCCTTGCGACGGTCGCCGAAGCCGGGGGCCTTGACGGCGACCGACTTGAAGATGCCGCGGATCTTGTTGACGATCAGCGTCGCGAGTGCTTCGCCGTCGACGTCTTCCGCGATGATGAGGAGCTGCTTGCCGGTCTGGATGACCTTGTCGACGATCGGCAGCAGGTCCTTGATGTTCGAGACCTTGCCGTTGACGATCAGGATGTAGGGGTCTTCGAAGACCGCTTCCTGGCGCTCGGGGTCGGTGACGAAGTACGCCGACAGGTAGCCCTTGTCGAAGCGCATGCCCTCGGTCAGCTCGAGCTCGGTGCCGAAGGTGTTCGACTCCTCGACGGTGACGACGCCCTCCTTGCCGACCTTGTCGATCGCCTCGGCGATGAGCGCGCCGATCTGCTCGTCGGCGGCGGAGATCGATGCCGTGGCGGCGATCTCTTCCTTCGTCTCGACGTCCTTCGCGTTGGCGAGGAGCTCGGCCTCGACGGCCGCGACGGCCTTCTCGATGCCGCGCTTGAGCGAGATGGGGTCGGCGCCTGCGGCGACGTTGCGGAGGCCCTCGCGCACGAGTGCCTGGGCGAGCACGACCGAGGTCGTGGTGCCGTCACCGGCGACGTCGTCGGTCTTCTTGGCGACCTCCTTGACGAGCTCGGCACCGATCTTCTCGTACGGGTCGTCGAGTTCGATCTCCTTGGCGATCGACACACCGTCGTTCGTGATCGTGGGTGCGCCCCACTTCTTCTCGAGCACGACGTTGCGTCCGCGCGGGCCGAGGGTCACCTTCACCGCGTCGGCGAGCGTGTTCAGGCCACGCTCGAGGCCACGACGGGCCTCCTCGTTGAAAGCAATGATCTTTGCCATGTGTTTCTCTCGTCCTTTCCCGGACGTCTTCAAAGATTCGTTGGGTTAGCACTCAAAACGAGTGAGTGCTAAATCGATTCTGGCACTCGACCGCCACGAGTGCAAGCGAGCCCGAGGCTGTCCGCTCAGGGCGTGAAGGTCGCCGAACCCTCGCTCGGCACGAGTTCGACCCACGTGTTGCCGGGAGCCAGCCGCAGCGGCGAGCCGTCGTCGGCGGTGAGCACGATGGGCGACCCCGCGGCATCCTTCACCCACGTGCCGTGGGCCGTTCGGCCGCCGGCGGACACCCAGGCCTCGCCCGAGCCGATCACGACCGTCTTCGGCACCTCGCCGTAGCTCTCGTCGATCGCGACGCGCATGGTCACGACGTTCGTCGCGCGCACCCGTTCCCCGGACGCCTCCGTGTCGGGCGAGCCCTCCTGCGAGCGCAACCAGATGGATGCCGCGGCATCCCACTCCCATGCGGGGAACCGCCCCTCGGAGAAGACGAGGTCGACGCGCGACGTCGGCACCGCGGCGAGTGCCGGAGCCGCGAGCGGATCGGCAGTGCCGTAGGCGAACTGCACCGGCGGCGGCGCGATGGGGGCGTTGCGGGAGACCGCCTCTGCTGACTCGAGGATCACGTCGTGCGGCCCCGGCCGTTCATCGGCCCGGAAGAAGAGCCCGGTCTCGTCGAAGTCGAAGACGAGGTTCACGAGCGGCGTCGCCATCATCATCTCGACGAACTGGTCCTGGCCGCCCGAGTAGGCGATGATGCCGCCGAAGGGAGAGGCGATGTCGGGATCCATCGGGCGGATCGATCGCACGGGGCCGACCTCGTCGGGGACATCCGAGTGCCAGATCGCGACATAGCGGGTGAGGCCGCCCTCGACGAGCTCCTCGAAGACGATATCGGTGCGGTTGAGGGCGATCTGCGGGCGCGCCTCTTCGTGGTTGTCGATCTTCACCGCCAGCGAGGGGTGCGCGAGCGCGGCCGCCTCCGCGGGCGTTCCGCGCAGCGGGGCGAACGAGACCGCGGCAGCCGCCGCCGCCGAAGAGGGTCGGGCCTCGTCCTCGGTCGGGGCCGGAGCCGAGCGGGGCGACTGGCAGGCGGCCAGCAGCAACGTCGCCGCGACGAGCACGGCGATTCGCGCTCCCCGCCGTCGCGGGGCCGGCTCGGCCTGCGCTGCCATGCGGTCAGCGTAGACCCGCACACCGCCGGAGATGCGAGAGCGCGCCGCCGGATCGACGGCGCGCCCGCGAATCGATGTCAGGCCGGGCGGACGCCTTCGGCCTGCGGTCCCTTGGAACCGGTGCCGACCTCGAAGACGACCTGCTGCCCCTCCTCGAGGACCTTGTACCCCGACATGTCGATGGCGGAGTAGTGGACGAAGACGTCCTGGCCCCCCTCATCGACGGTGATGAATCCGTAGCCCTTTTCAGCGTTGAACCACTTGACGGTTCCGTTCGCCATGCGTTGCTCCCATGTTGCCGTGTCCGATCAGCACCCGCCCGTGGCCTGTGCCGGACCGCCCCCTCGCGAGCAGGGTGCCAGGGACGGAACCGTGCGCTCGCGCTGGAGAGCGGCCGAAACCAGATACTCACGACAGGGCGTTCCTGCACAAGGGTCTGCGGAGCGGTGCGGATATCGGAATGGCAACGATTCGGTCGCGCCCGACCGTATCGGCGGGTCGATCAGCCCGCAGTGGCCTCGGCGTAGTCGGAGCCGAGCACGACGACCAACTGGTTGCCGGTGGCGGCGAACTGCTCGGACATCCGCACATCGGCCTCGGGCAGGAACTGCGCGACACCGCGAGCGGCACCCTCGAGATCGGGGGTCGCGTAGTAGACGACGGTCTCGGTGAGCGTCTCATCGCTCGCGTTCGCCGCCGACCCCACCGGGACCCCGTTGGCCGTGAGCGTCTCCGACGCCTTCGCCGCCAACCCGGCCGTCGCGGTGCCGTTCAGCACGAGCACGGGGATGTCGGGGGCGATCACGGGTTCGGCGGTGACGACCGGCGTCGCGCTCGGGCTCGCGACCGGCGCCTCACCGAAGTTCAGCCGGTCGTTGAAGACCATGACGCCGCCGATGCCGACCGCGGCGAGCACCACCGTCGCCAGTGCCGCCCAGCCGAAGGTGATCCATCCCGCGCCCCGGCGCGCCGGCGCGCGGTGCGCACCGACACGGTCGATGCCGTGCGGGATCGAGTCGAAGCGATCGCGGGGGAACTTCTGCGCCATGGGTCCAGTCGTCTGTCGGGGCCGCGCTCAGTCGAGCGGTCGGCCGATCGAGAGGGAACGACGCGTTCGCGCCGCTGCACGAGCCGCACGCATCCGCTGCAGGCGCTTGACCAGCATCGGGTCGTGCCTCAGCGCCGCCGGTGAATCGATGAGCTCGCCGAGGATCCGATAGTAGCGGGCGGCGGAGATGCCGAACTCATCGCGGATCGCCTCCGCCTTCGCGCCGGGATGCTGCCATGCGCGCGCCTCGAAGGCGAGCACCCGAGCGTCGCGCTCCTCGAGCTCAGATTCGACGGGGCGGTGCGGCAGGCGCTCGGCGCTCATCGGACCTCCCGTTCGAGGCGAGCCGGATGCACCGCCTGCACGTCATCCTAGACACCGGCGCCTTTGCGGGAGCCGAGTGACGGCGGCGTGTATCGGCGGCGAGCGCCGGCCCGTGCTCGCGCGAGGATGCCGCGGAACACCGGAGCGGTGCGCAGCGTTGCACCCGATGTCGGAACCCACGGGCGAACCTGCGACCATGGAGGGCACCGACGCGAGCACTGAGAGGACGCTTCATGGCGTACAACGTGGACAAGACCGACGACGAGTGGCGCGCCGAGCTCGGCGACGAGCAGTACGCCGTGCTCCGCGAGGCCGCGACCGAACGCCCGTGGACGGGCGAGCTGCTCGACGAGGAGCGTGCCGGCGTCTACTCGTGCGCCGCCTGTGGCGCCGAGCTGTTCCAGAGCGGCACGAAGTTCGACTCGGGCTGCGGCTGGCCGAGCTTCTACGAGTCCGTGCGGCCCGAGGCCGTGCAGCTCATCGAGGACTCCTCGCTCGGCATGGTGCGCACCGAGGTGCGCTGCGCGAACTGCGGCTCGCACCTGGGCCACGTCTTCCCCGACGGCTTCGGCACGCCCACCGGCGACCGGTACTGCATGAACTCGATCGCCCTCGACTTCTCCGCCGAGGCCTGAGTGTCGGCATCCGCCCGCGAGGCGATGCTCGCTCGACGCTCTGCCCCCAAGGTCACGGATGCCGCGCCCGACGACGCCGAGGTCGCCGACCTGCTCGAAGCGGCCGGCCGGGTCGCCGACCACGCCTCGCTGCGCCCGTGGCGGTTCATCGCCCTGCGCGGCGACGCTCGGAACCGCCTGGGTGACGCACTCGCCGCGGCAGCGGGCCTCGACGGCGAGCATGGCGCTCGCCTCGCGGGCAAGCCGTTGCGAGCACCGCTGCTGCTCGCGATCGTCGCGGTGACGAGGCCGCACTTCAAGGTGCCCGAGTGGGAGCAGGAGGCCGTCGCCGCGGGCGTCGCCCACCAGCTGAGCCTGCTGCTCGACGACGCCGGATGGGGCGTCATGTGGCGATCCGGCCCGCACACGCGGCATCCGCTCGTCGCCGAGATGCACGGCCTCGCCGACGGCGAACGCCTGCTCGGCTGGCTCTACGTCGGCGGCGTGCCCGACGGGGCGCGACCGGATCGCGGCCAGGATGCCGACGCAGCCGCGCGGTTCAGTTCGCTGCAGTGACCTCGGCGGGCGGCAGTGCGTGCTTGCGCCGACCCCAGCGGATCGAGGCGACCCCGACGGCGATGAGCGCGAGCACGGTGCCGCCGATCGTCGCGATGCCGACCGGGCGGTCGGCGGTGGGCAGCAGCAGGTCGAGTGCGAGCGCCGCCACGAGCTGACCCGCCACGCCGCAGAGGGCGAGCAGCAGCACGCCGAGTCGCCGCACGAGCATCGCCTGGCCTGCGATGAAGATGCAGCCGAGCGCCCCGCCCGCGTACAGCCACGGTTCGGCGGGCAGCGCCGTCGGCCAGCCGGCGATGGTCGCGTGCACGAGCATCACCACGACGAGCGCCGTCGTTCCGACCAGGAAGTTGATCACCGTCGCGGTGAGCGCGCTGTCGGCGACGGCCTTCACCCGGCCGTTGACCGCCTGCTGCCATGACGCGCCGATGCCGGCGATGAACGGAAGCACCATGAGCAGGATCGGGGCGTCGCCCGCGAGCTGCGCCGACACCGCCCAGCCGATGGCGGCGAGCGCGAGCACCGCGCCGACCACGCGCGTCGCGCTGAGCGGCCGTCGCCCGCCCGGGCCGAGCCCCACGAGGTCGAAGACGATTCCGCCCACCGTCTGACCTGCGACGATCGCGATCGTGAACAGGGCGACGCCGATGACGCCGGCCGACAGGCCCTGCGTCGTCACGAACCAGGCGCCGGCGAGCCCGCCGAGCACCATCCACCATGGGAGCGCGCGAACGCGCAGCGCACCGCCGACCTTCGCGAGCCCCGCCCGGCCAGGCTTCCACATGGTGAGCACGACGAGCAGGATCACGAGGCCGCTGCCGAACGAGATCGCCGCGGCCACGAACGGATCGTCCAGCGCCACCGCGAGTTGCCCGTTGATGCGCGACTGCAACGCCGTGCCCGCGCCGAGCAGCAGCGCGAGCGCGAGCGCGATCCACATCGGGATGCGCGACTGCTCGACGTGGTGGTGGTGTGCTGCGACGCCCGCCGATGGCGGCTGCTGAGCTGGATGCTGAGTCAAGAGCCGGCTGCGGGACTCGAACCCGCAACCACCGCTTTACAAGAGCGGTGCGCTACCAATTGCGCCAAGCCGGCGAGGGGATGCCTCGACGACATCCTACCGATCGCCGAGCGGCGGCCCGGCATCGCGATGCGATCGCCGAACGCACGGAGGCCCGGCACTCGGCCGGGCCTCCGCAGCGATCGCGCGCTACGGCGCCGGAGTGGGCGTCGGGGTCGACGTCGACTCGGAGAAGGTCTCGCCGGTCGCCTGCAGCACGAACGACTGGAACTCGGCGGGGTCGGTCAGCGAGCCCTCGTACTGCTTGCCGTTCACGAGCACGGTCGGGGTGCCCTTGATGCGCTCGAGGTCGGAGTTCGGCACCGGCTCGTTCAACGCGCGCGTCGTGGCATCCTGCACCCACTTCTTGAAGGTGGTGTCGTCGATGCACTGCTCGATCGTCGACAGCGAGCTCACGTCCGCCTGCTTCGCGAGCGACTTCAGCTCGGCGTTGTTGAGGCCGACGGAGGTCTCGGCGGGCTGGTTCTCGAACAGCAGCGCGTTGAAGTCGAAGAACGACTCGGGCGAGGTGTTCGCCACGCAGGCCGCCGCGTTCGCCGCGCGCAGCGAGTACTGGGTGCCGGCCGACTTGTTGGTCAGCAGGGCGATGGGGTGCACCTCGAGCGTCGCCGCTCCGGACTCGACCATCGTTCGGATGGAGTCGGCGTTCGTCGTCTCGAACTGGCCGCAGAACGGGCACAGGTAGTCGATGTACGTGACGATGTTCGCCACGGTGCCGCTGTCGTCGGGCACCGTCGGCGTGGGCGTCGCGCCCGCGGCCAGCGCCGGTGTCTCGGTCGGGGTGATCGCGCCGTCGACGCCGGTGAGCAGGATGCCGTCGCTCGCCATGTTGGCGGGGCCGGGACCGTCGGGCTTGATGTTGTTGAAGATCAGGGCGCCGATGAGCGCGGCGATCGCGACCACCGCGACGATGACGCCGCCCTGGATGAGCCACTTGTTGCGTCGCTCGCGCTTCTTCTGCTCCTCGCGGAGCTCCCGCGCCTTCTCGCGCGCGGCTTCGCGCTGCTCGTTACGGGTGGGGCGTGGCTGATTCGATCCGCCGTTGCTCATCGATGGTCACTCCGGTCGCTGTGTGGGCGCGCATGTATGCATGCGGACGCAAACACGATAGTAGGGACGATGGCTGTGAAACACCCAAACGGATTCCGCGAACCGGCCGGATCCGAGCTGAGTGCGGTCTCCGGCCGCGTGCGGAGCACTCCGTCGCGCGTGCGATACTGAGTGGGCGTCAACGTCGACGCAGTCCATCACTACGGATCGTCCGGCACGTACCTGCCGGTGAAGGAGAAACACGAAAATGGCGTCAGTCACGTTCGACAAGGCAACCCGCCTCTACCCCGGCGGCACCCGCCCCGCCGTCGACCAGCTCGACCTCGAGGTCGCAGACGGCGAGTTCCTCGTTCTCGTCGGCCCCTCCGGTTGCGGCAAGTCGACCTCGCTCCGCATGCTCGCGGGCCTCGAAGAGGTCAACGACGGCAACATCTTCATCGGCGACCGCAACGTCACCGACGTGCCGCCGAAGGACCGCGACATCGCCATGGTCTTCCAGAACTACGCGCTCTACCCGCACATGACCGTCGCCGAGAACATGGGCTTCGCCCTGAAGATCGCCGGCGTCGGCAAGGAGGAGCGCGCAGCTCGCGTCCTCGAAGCCGCGAAGCTCCTCGACCTCGAGCCCTACCTGGCCCGCAAGCCGAAGGCGCTCTCGGGCGGCCAGCGTCAGCGCGTCGCCATGGGCCGCGCCATCGTGCGTCAGCCCCAGGTCTTCCTCATGGACGAGCCGCTGTCGAACCTCGACGCCAAGCTCCGCGTGCAGACCCGCACCCAGATCGCGTCGCTCCAGCGCCGACTCGGCGTCACGACCGTCTACGTCACGCACGACCAGACCGAGGCCCTCACCATGGGTGACCGCATCGCGGTGCTGAAGGACGGCCTGCTGCAGCAGGTCGGCACCCCGCGCGACCTCTACGAGAAGCCCAACAACGTGTTCGTCGCCGGCTTCATCGGCTCGCCCGCGATGAACCTCTTCCACGCCGACCTCGTCGACGACGGCGTGCTCTTCGGCACCGCGACCGTTCCGGTCGACCGCGAGACGCTCGCCCAGTCGAGCGGCAAGGTCGCCACCATCGGCGTGCGCCCCGAAGACATCACCGTCTCGCCCGTCCAGGGCGAAGGCCTCGCGGTCGAGGTCGACCTCGTCGAGGAGCTCGGCGCCGACGGCTACCTCTACGGCCACTCCATGGTCGAGGGCAAGCGCACCGACATCGTCGCCCGCGTCGACGGCCGCATGCACCCGAGCGCCGGTGACAAGGTCTACCTGACCGCGACGCCGCACCACGTGCACCTCTTCGACGCCGAGTCCGGCGAGCGCCTCGGCAACAAGGCCGTCGTCAGCTGACCAACCCCGTCGATCGGTGATGCCGGCCGGGCTCCTGCCCGGCCGGCATCGCTGTATCCGCGCGACATCCGACCCCGACTCGAACCGTTCGAGGAACGACCCGACTACGCTGAGGCACCAATGAGCGGATCACTCTCCATCACGTCGTTCCGATGCAGCCCGACCCGACTACGCGGCACCAATGAGCGGATCACTCTCCATCACGTCGTTCCGATGCAGCCCGACCCGACTACGCGGCACCAATGAGCGGATCACTCTCCATCACGTCGTTCCGATGCAGCCCGACCCGACTACGCTGAGGCACCAATGAGCGGATCACTCTCCATCACGTCGGCCATGGCCGATCCGGCACTCCTCGACCTTCCGTGGGATCTCCCGCTCGAGGCCTGGCCGAACGACACGATCGCGGCGCTGCCGAAGGGAATCTCGCGCCACCTCGTGCGATTCGCGCACCTCGGAGCGCACATCGTGGCGATCAAGGAGACGACGGCCGAGATGGCCAAGGGCGAGTACGAGATGCTGCGCACCCTGCAGCGACTCGACATCCCCTGCGTCGACCCGGTCGCCGTCATCACCAACCGCACCGACGACGAGGGCGATGCGCTGAAGCCGGTGCTCGTCACCCGGCACCTGCGGTTCTCGCTCCCCTACCGCGCCCTGTTCTCGCAGACGCTGCGACCCGACACGGCGACGCGACTCGTCGACGCCCTCGCAGTGCTGCTCGTGCGCCTGCACATCGTGGGCTTCTTCTGGGGCGACGTGTCGCTGTCGAACACCCTCTTCCGCCGCGACGCCGGCGCCTTCGCCGCGTACCTCGTCGATGCCGAGACGGGCAAGCTCTACGAGGGCGGCCTCTCGAACGGGCAGCGCGAGAACGACCTCGAGATCGCCCGGGTCAACATCGCCGGCGAGCTCCTCGACCTCGAGGCGGGCGGAAAGGTCGCCGACGAACTCGACCCGGTCAACATCTCGAACGGCATCGTCGAGGCCTACCGCAGCCTCTGGCTCGAGCTGACCGGCTCCGAGTCGTTCTCGAGCGCCGAGCGCTGGCGCATCAACGAACGCGTGAACCGGCTCAACGAGCTCGGCTTCGACATCGAGGAACTCGCGATCAAGACCGACGACTCGGGCACGACCGTGCGCATCCAGCCGAAGGTCGTCGATGCCGGCCACCACCAGCGACGCCTGCTGCGGCTGACCGGTCTCGACGCCGGCGAGAACCAGGCGCGACGCTTGCTGAACGACCTCGACTCCTATCGGGCGGCGTACGACAAGTCCGACCTCGACGAGGAGATGGTCGCCCACGAATGGCTCATGCGGGTGTTCGAACCCGTCGTGCGGGCGATTCCGCGTGAGCTCCGCGGCAAGCTCGAACCGGCCGAGGTCTTCCACCAGCTGCTCGATCACCGCTGGTTCCTCGCGCAGCAGGTGGGCCACGACATCCCCCTCGCCGAGGCGGTGAGCTCCTACATCAACACCGTGCTGCGCCACCGGCGCGACGAGGCGACCGTGATCGGCCCGCCGACCGGCGCGTTCACGTCGCCGATCGAGACCATCCCGTCGACCGACACCGCGGCGTTCGCCGCACTCGACCCCGACGACGACGGCGACTGGCGCGCGAACGTCTGATCGCGGCATCCGCTCGCCGCCGGCGGGCCCGAGCTGCGCACTCGATCCGAGGGTACGCCGGCGGGCAGCTGCCCGCCGGCGTCACCGCCAGCGTCAGCCGTCGGCGCGGAGCTTCGAGATCTCGTAGAGCGTGACGGATGCCGCGATGCCGGCGTTGAGCGACTCGGTCGACGCCGAGATCGGAATCGACACGATCGCGTCGCACGTCTCGGCGACGAGGCGGGAGAGGCCCTTGCCCTCGCTGCCGACGACGATCACGATCGGTCGGTCGGCCCAGCTGAGTCCGGGGAGCGACACGTCGCCGCCGCCGTCGAGGCCGAGCACGAAGACGCCGCGCTCCTTGAGCGCCTTGAGGGTCTGCGTGAGGTTCGGCGCCATCGCGACGGGCACGCGTGCCGCTGCGCCGGCCGAGGTCTTCCAGGCGGCCGCGTTCACGCCGACCGAGCGGCGCTGCGGCACGATGACGCCCTGGCCGCCGAACGCGCCGGTCGAACGCAGGATCGCGCCGAGGTTGCGCGGGTCGGTGATGCCGTCGAGCGCCACGAAGAGCGGCGTCTCGTCGCGGGCGAGCACCTCGTCGAGCAGCTCGATGGGGTGCGCGTACTCGTACGGCGGCACCTTGAGCGCGAGGCCCTGGTGCACGCCGCCCTCGCCGGCGAGCCGGTCGAGTTCGGGACGCATGACCTCGAGGATCGGGATGCCGCGGTTGGTCGCGACCTTCATCGCCTCGCGCACGCGGTCGTCCATCTCGACGCGTGCGGCGACGTAGAGGGTCGTGGCGGGGATGCGCGCCCGGAGCGCCTCGACGACCGAGTTGCGGCCGGTCACGATCTCGGACTCGTCGCCCGTCTTCGCCCGTCGGGCTGCGCCGGACGCACCGCGCGGGGCACCGGGGCGCTGGCCCGAACCCTGCCCGGCGACGCGCTTGCCGCCGCTCGCGGTGTAGCGCTCCTGCGCCGCCTTCCGCTTGCCGGCGGGGTGCCAGGCGCGGTCTTCGGCCTTCGGCGTCGGACCCTTGCCCTCGAGGGCCTGACGGCCCTGGCCGCCCGAGCCGACCTGCTTGTTCTTCGCCTTCCGCACGGCTCCGGCGCGCGACTTGCCGCTGCTGCCCTTCATAGTCCCAAGCTCCAATGCGTTCCGGTAGAACTGTCTTCGATGGTGATGCCCGCCGCCGAGAGTTCGGCGCGGATCCGGTCTGCGGCAGCGTAGTCCCTCGACTCGCGCGCAGCCTGTCGGTCTTCGATGAGACGCGTGACGAGCGCGTCGAGTGCGGATGCCGCGGGGCCGGAGTCGGCCGTCGCCCAGCGCGGGTCGCGCGGGTCGATGCCGAGCACCTCGACCATGGCCGAGACCTGGCCGTGCGCCACGGCGGCGTCGTGCAGCTCTTCGGCGTCGAGCGCCTGGTTGCCGGCGCGCACGGTGTCGTGCAGCACGGCGAGGGCCTGGGGCACACCGAGGTCGTCGTCCATCGCCGCGGCGAACGCGTCGGGGATGACCGGGGCGCCAGTGCCCGCGAACCGGGTGCCGGCGAGGCGCCGTTCGACGCGCGAGAGGAAGCCGCGGATGCGGTCGACCGCCGCCTCGGCCTCGGCGAGCGAGCCGGGCGCGTAGTCGAGGGTGGATCGGTAGTGGGCCGCGCCGAGGAGGTAGCGCACCGCGAGCGGGGAGGCGAGCTCGAACAGCTCGGCGGCGTAGACGGAGTTGCCGAGCGACTTCGACATCTTCTGCCCGCCAATGTTCACGAGGCCGTTGTGCACCCAGTACCGCGCGAAGGCGTCACCCGCGGCCGCGGATTGGGCGAGTTCGTTCTCATGATGCGGGAAACGCAGGTCGAGCCCGCCGCCGTGGATGTCGAATTCGGAGCCGAGGTAGCGGGTCACCATCGCCGAGCACTCGATGTGCCACCCGGGCCGTCCGTCGCCCCATGGCGACTTCCATGACGCGGACTCGGGTTCCGCGGGCTTGCGCCCCTTCCACAGTGCGAAGTCGCGCGGGTCGCGCTTGCCCCGCGGGTCGGCGTCGGCAGCGGCCTCCATGTTGTCGCGCTGCTGCCGGGTGAGCTCACCGTACGCGGGCCAGCTCGCGGTGTCGAAGTACACGTCGCCCGAGGCATCCGGAGCTGCGTATGCGTGACCGCGCTCGACGAGCCGAGCGATGAGTTCGACCATCTGCTGGACACTCGCGGTCGCGCGCGGCTCGTAGGTGGGCGCGAGGATTCCGAGCGAGGAATACGCGGAGGTGAACTCGAGCTCGACGCGGTAGGCCAGGGCCCACCAGGGCTCGTCGGTGCCGTTGTCGGTCGCCGCGTTCAGGATCTTGTCGTCGATGTCGGTGACGTTGCGCACGAACACGACGTCGTTGCCACGGTGGGCGAACCATCGACGCATGATGTCGTAGACGAGCGCGCTGCGCAGGTGCCCGATGTGCGGGCTCGACTGCACGGTGGGACCGCAGACGTACATGCCGACGCGCCCATCGCGCAGGGGCGCGAAGTCGCGCAGGGCCTGGGCCTTCGAGTCGTAGAGTCGCACGGTCACCCGCCAAGCCTACCGGCCGGGCGTGTCAGCACCCTGCGCGGTCGCTCAGCCGCGCGGGAGCAGCATGGCGGTCGCGATCGCGGCGACCCCCTCGCCACGACCGGTGAACCCGAGCGCGTCGCTCGTGGTCGCGGTGACGCTCACGGGCGCGTCGAGGATTCCGGACAGCAGCGCCTCGGCTTCGGCCCGACGCGGCGCGAGCTTCGGACGGTTCCCGACGATCTGCACGGTCACGTTGCCGATCCTCCAGCCCGCGGCCTCGACGAGTCGCCGGGTCTCGGCGAGGAAGACCTCGCCGTGGGCGCCCGCGAACCGCGCGTCGGCCGTGCCGAACACTTGGCCGACGTCGCCGAGGCCCGCGGCGGCGAGCAGGGAATCGCAGATCGCGTGCGCCGCGGCATCGCCGTCGGAGTGCCCCGAGAGACCGTGCTCGCCCGGCCACTCGAGGCCCGCCAACCAGAGCGGCGTCGCCGCGTCGTCGGCGAAGGCGTGCACGTCGGTGCCGGTGCCGACCCGGGGCGCCGGGGCGCCGCGCGATGCCAGCGCCGCGCGCTCGGCGACGAGCTGCTCGGCACGATGCAGGTCGGCGGGCACCGTGATCTTGAACGCTCGCACGTCGCCCGGCACCGCGTCGACGACGAGCCCGGCGGATGCCACGAGCGCCGCGTCATCCGTGAACTCCTCGTGCGCCGTGGCGTACGCGTGGTCGAGCGAGGCCCGCGGGAAGCCCTGCGGCGTCTGCACCGCCCGGAGTGCGGAGCGGTCTACGGTCTCGAGCACCCGGCCGTCGTCGGAGACGCGCTTGACGGTGTCGACGACGTCGAGCGCCGGCACGATGCCGCGTCGACGCGCACGCACGGCCCCCACGACCTCATCGAAGAGCAGGGCCGGAGCGAGTGCTCGCGCGGCGTCGTGCACGAGCACGGTGTCGACCGAAGCCGGGAGCACGGCGAGCCCACCGGCGACCGACTCCTGCCGGGTCGCGCCGCCGGCGACGACGACGAGCTCCGCGCCAGCGGCCTCGGCGATCGGGGCGAAGCTCGATCGGGTCGACTCGACGCGGTCGACCGGCACCACGAGCACGAGGTGCGGGGTCTCGCGCATGGCGAGCACGGAATCGACGGCGACCGAGAGCACCGTGCCCGGGCCGAGCGGCACGAAGGCCTTGGGCTCGGCATGGCCGAGCCGGGTGCCGCTGCCTGCGGCGACGACGATGACGGCGATCGCTGAACTCACGGTTCGAGCGTAGTCGCGCCGAGATCCGACGGCTGCGGTGAACGGACGTCTGCGGCGCCCACCGCACGTCGGGCCCGCCTGGATACGACGAACGGCGGGTGCATGGGCACCCGCCGTTCGTGTGGAACTCCCGCTAGGAGGCGAGGACCTCGTCGAGCACGGTCGAGGCCGCCTCTTCGTCGGTCTTCTCCGCGAGCGCGAGCTCGGAGATGAGAATCTGGCGCGCCTTGGCGAGCATTCGCTTCTCGCCTGCAGAGAGCCCGCGGTCCTGATCGCGGCGCCAGAGGTCGCGCACGACCTCGGAGACCTTGATCACGTCACCTGATGCGAGCTTCTCGAGATTCGCCTTGTAGCGACGCGACCAGTTGGTCGGTTCCTCGGTGAAGGGGGCACGCAGCACCTCGAAGACCTTGTCGAGGCCCTCTTTGCCGATGACGTCGCGAACGCCGACCAGGTCGACGTTCTCAGCGGGCACCTCGATGACGAGGTCTCCCTGCGTGACGTTCAGCTTGAGGTAGAGCTTCTCTTCACCCTTGATGATGCGTTTCTTGACCTCGGTGATCGTTGCGGCACCGTGGTGGGGGTAAACGACGGTTTCGCCAACCTCAAAAAGCATGAATAGATGTCCTTTCGGCAACTATCAGGATATCACATTCGGGATCATGCTAAGGTTCCGCCCCCTCTCGAGGCAGGCGCTGCTCGTAGGATATGCTCGGTTCGTTCCCTTCGCGCCCGGGCTCCTGCTCGTGCGCGACCACGCACTTGGAGGTTCTGTGAAGGCGCGTCTCGCGGCATCCGCTGCTCTGGCCCTCGGCATCGCGCTCGGCGCGAGCGGCTGCTCGATGGTCACCTACCAGGCGACGACCGAGCACTACGACGCGAGCGACGGCGTCTCCGTCGACGTCGGCGAGCTCGACCTCCGCAACGTCCTCGTCGTCTCCGACGACGGCGTCGACGGCACGCTCGTCATGACGGTCGTCAACAACGGCACCGACGACGTCACGCTCGGCGTGCAGTTCGGTGGCGACGACACCGAGACCATCAGGGTCGAGGCCGGCTCCGAGGTCGTGTTCGGCGTCGACGCGGTCGAGGGCACCGATGAGGTCGAGCCCATCGTGCTCGAGGGCATCGACACCCTCCCCGGAGCGTTCCTGCCCATGTTCTTCGAGTACTCGGGCACCGAGGGCGTCGAGAAGCTCATCCCGGTGCTCGACGGCCGGCTCCCCGAGTACGAGCACCTCGTTCCGTAGCCTCGGCACGGCGACCAGACGACGAACGGGTGGGATGCTTCGGCACCCACCCGTTTCTCGTGTCCGGCGACGCGGTGCGCGCGCCGGACACGCCGCAGTTCAGGCTTCGAAGCGATAGCCGAGCCCGCGCACGGTGACGAGCTGCACCGGCTCCGACGGCTGCTGCTCGATCTTCGAGCGGATGCGCTTGATGTGCACGTCGAGGGTCTTCGTGTCGCCGAAGTAGTCGGATCCCCAGACCCGGTCGATGAGCTGACCCCGGGTGAGCACGCGGCCGGGGTTGCGCATCAGCAGCTCGAGCAGCTCGAATTCCTTCAACGGCATGGGCACGGGCTCGCCGTCGACCTCGACCGTGTGCCGGTCGACGTCCATGCGCACCCGGCCGCCCTCGATCACCGCCTCGTCGAAGTCCTCGATCTCGATGCGCCGGCGCAGCACCGCGCGGATGCGCGCGAGCAGCTCACGGGTCGAGTAGGGCTTCGTGACGTAGTCGTCGGCGCCGAGCTCGAGCCCGACGACGATGTCGATCTCGGAGTCCTTCGCCGTCAGCATGATGATCGGCACCGTCGAGCGGCTGCGGATCTCGCGGCAGACCTCGGTGCCCGGCAGTCCCGGGAGCATGAGGTCGAGGAGCACCAGGTCGGCGCCCGCCCGGTCGAAGGCCTCGACGGCCGACGGACCGTCGGCCGCGACCTCCACCTCGTAGCCCTCTCGTTCGAGCAGGAAGCTCAGCGGGTCGCTCAGTGCGATCTCGTCTTCGACGAGCAGGATGCGGGTCACGTACGGTCTCCTCGATCGGAGGCTGCGGGTTTCGCAGCCGATGGTGATGACGTGCGGCGCTTCGTGGAACGCGGGTTCGCGGCATCCGCTCGCCCGTCGCCGTTGCGCCCGCCGGACTCGGCGGGAGTCGCCTGCGGTTCGTCGTCGGCGCCCGGTTCGATGGCGGACTCGGCGAGCGGCAGCCGGATCATGAAGGTCGAGCCGCGCCCGGGCTGCGACCACACCCGCACATCGCCGCCGTGGTTCTGCACGGTGTGCTTGACGATGCTGAGTCCGAGCCCCGAGCCGCCCGTGTTGCGCGAGCGAGCCTGGTCGACGCGGTAGAAGCGCTCGAACACCCGCTCGAGTTCGTCGGCCTCGATGCCGATGCCCTGATCGGTGACCGCGATCTCGACGACGTCACCGTCGACCTTCGCGCCCACACCGACGCGGCCGCCGGGATTCGAATAGGCGATCGCGTTGGCGATGAGGTTGTGCACGGCGACGACGAGGAGTGCCCGGTCGCCGTAGACCTCGGCCTTCTTCGTCGAGGACCGCACGGCCACCTCGACCTGCTTGGCGCCGGCCACGATGCGGTTCTGGTCGACGGCGGCCGCGATGACCTGGTCGACCCGCACCAGGCGGTCGGGCCGCAGGGCGTCGCGGGCCTGCAGCCGCGAGAGCTCGATGACCTCGCTGGTGATGTGCGCGAGCCGGGCGGCCTCGACCGAGAGGCGGCCCGCGAAGCGGCGCACCTGCTCGGGTTCGTCGGCCGCCTGGTCGAGCGCCTCGGCGAGCAGGCTCACCGAGGCGATCGGCGTCTTGAGCTCGTGACTGATGTTCGCGACGAAGTCGCGCCGCACCTCGTCGAGGCGGTGCGCCTCGGTGCGGTCCTCGGCGAGCAGGAGCACGAAACGGGTGCCGAGCCGGGCGACGCGCACATGGAGTCGCATCGTCGACTCGCCGAACGGCCCGCGCGCCAGGGTGACCTCGTCGACGAGCGGCTCCCCGCCGCGTCGAACGGATGCCGCGAGCTCGAGCAGTTCGGGATGCACGAGCGCCTGCTGGCGCACGAGTCCCATCGTGAGCGCACCGGGCGAGGCGCGGAGCACGTTGTTCGAGGGGTCGAGCACGACCCCCGCCGACTCCAGCACCTCGAGCACCTGGTCGACCCCGTCGGGGATCGTCGGTGCGACGACCTTCGCCGCGCTCGAACCGCGGCGCTCGGCCACGTGCAGCATGACCATGAATGCGGCGCCGAGGAAGATGCCGAAGGCCAGCGCCGTGAGCACCGACCAGGTGGAGTCCATGGCACCAGACTAACCAGCCGCTCGGGGTCGATCCGCCGTTGTCCCGCTGTGCGGCGGTACGTTAACGAGTGTTCAGTGTCTCGGCACCTGTTGTTCATCTTGCGCCGAGAGGATGCCCCGAGGGTCGGAATGCCCGGGCACGTCCGCGCCCGGCACGGGCCAGAGCAGAGAAGGATTCGACAACATGCGTGAGGTGTTCCAGCAGGAACTGCGCGAGGTGCAGGAAGGGCTCGTCGAGCTCGCCGGCCTCGTGGCCGATTCGATCGAGAAGGCGACGCGTGCATTCAACGAGTCCGACGTGAGCCTCGCAGAGGAGGTGATCGCCGACGACGACCGCATCGACCAGGAGACGGTCGCACTCGACGAGCTCGCGATCACGATCCTCGCCCGGCAGCAGCCGGTCGCGCGCGATCTCCGCATCGTCGTGAGCGCACTGCGGATCAGCGCGTCGCTCGAGCGCATGGGCGACATGTCGACGCACATCGCCCAGCTCGCCCGCTACCGCTTCCCCGACAAGGTCGTGCCGAAGTCATTGCGTCCGACGTTCGCCGAGATGGGCCGCCTCGACGTCGAGATCGCGCGCCGACTCGTCGAGCTCCTGCGCACCGAAGACGTGCACCTCGCCGAGGAGATCCGGAACGAGGACGACAAGGTCGACGCCCTGCACCTGCAGGTGTTCGACAAGGTGCTCGGCGAGACGTGGAAGGGCGAGGCCGTCGACACGGTCGACGCCACCCTCGCGAGCCGGTACCACGAGCGCTTCGCCGATCACGCGGTCTCGATCGCCAAGAAGGTGCAGTACCTCGCCACGGGTGACTGGGACCCCGAGAAGTCCGCGCTCTGACGTGAGCGGTCGGCCTCGGCCGAGCGTGCGAGAAGGCCCGGCGGATGCGACATCCGCCGGGCCTTCGCCGCTGCAGGTACGGGTTACTTCTTGCCCTGGGCGGCCACGGCGGCCGCGCCGGCCGCAGCGGCCGCGGGGTCGAGGTACTCGCCCGGGCCGAGCGGCATGAAGTCGTCGCCGAGGCGGTACACCAACGGGATGCCCGTCGGGATGTTGAGCTCGGCGATCTCGTCGTCGCCGATGCCGTCGAGGTGCTTCACGAGGGCGCGCAGCGAGTTGCCGTGGGCGGTCACGAGCACCGTCTTGCCGGCCGCGAGGTCGGGCACGATGTCGGACTGCCAGTACGGGAGCATGCGTGCGATGACGTCCTTCAGGCACTCGGTGCGCGGCAGCTCGTCGTCGGCCAGGTTCGCGTAGCGCGGATCGCCGACCTGCGAGTACTCGGCGTCATCGGCCAGCACGGGCGGCGGCACATCGAACGAACGGCGCCAGAGCTGGAACTGCTCGGGGCCGTACTTCTCGAGCGTCTCCGCCTTGTCGAGGCCCTGGAGCGCGCCGTAGTGGCGCTCGTTGAGACGCCAGGAACGGCGCACGTCGATCCAGGCGCGGTCGGCGACGTCGAGTGCGATGTTCGCCGTCTGGATCGCACGCGTGAGCACCGAGGTGTGCAGCACGTCGGGAAGGAGCCCCGATTCGGCGAGCAGCTCGCCGGCGCGGGCCGCCTCGGCGGTGCCGAGTTCGCTGAGCCGCACATCGACCCAACCGGTGAACAGGTTCTTCTGGTTCCATTCGCTGTTGCCGTGGCGAAGCAGCACGAGGGTGTGAGGCATGGGAACCAGCCTAGCGGCGCGGCATCCGTCGCCCTGAATATTTCTGCGCTGGTCTGCGCATGATTCTTATGTGTGTCGCACATAATTCTCCCTTCCTTGGTTCAACTTTTGGTTGACCTTCGCCAAAAGTCCCCCTAGGTTCGGGATCGGACGCGCATTGCCGCTCGGCCCTACGGGCGGTCCAGCATTCGGAACCGATGGAGGTCTCATGCTCACCCAGCTCCACAACGACGTGAAACGGCTGGTCGCCGTGCTACTCGCGTCAGTGCTCACCGTCGGGGTCGTCGTCGGGGTCGCCGCCCCGGCACAGGCCCACGACGGAACCCAGATCCTGATCTTCACGAAGACGACGCAGTACCGTCACACGGACGCGATCGACGAGGGAACCCCCCTCATCACCGCCGCCCTCGAGGTCGAGGGCATGGAGGTGACGCACACCGAGGACTCGACGATCTTCAACGACACCGATCTCCCGCACTTCGACGCGATCGTCATGTTCCAGACGTCGGGCGACCCGTGGAACGCCGACCAGAAGGCCGCGCTCGAGCGCTACCAGCAGGGCGGCGGCGGCATCGTGGCGATCCACAACGCCACCGACATGCGCGGCAACTACGCCTGGTGGGACGAGCTGGTCGGCTCGCTCATGCCCGGGCACGCCGCCACCGGATCCGACCCCGGACAGCCGGGCACGGTGCGGATCGAGGACGACACGCACCCGTCGACCGAACACTTCGACGGCAGCCGCTGGGAACGCGGTGACGAGTGGTACAACTTCTCGAACAACGTGCGCGGCACCGCACACGTGCTCGCGTCGATGGACGAGTCGACCTACGACGCCGGCGGCAACGCCATGGGCTACGACCACCCGATCTCGTGGTGCAAGCCGTACGACGGCGGTCGCACCTGGACGACGGCCATGGGCCACTACGGTTCCCACTACGAGGAGCCGGCCTTCATGCAGCACATCGTCGGCGGCGTGAAGTACGCGGCCGGCCTCGAGGAGGGCGACTGCGGCGGCACCGTCTGGGAGAACTTCGAGAAGGTCTCGCTCGACCAGAACACCTCAGCGCCGTTCGCCATGGACATCGCCGAAGACGGCCGCGTCTTCTACACCGAACTCGTGCGCGGGCAGATCCGCGTCTGGGACCCTGCGACGAACGCGGTCACGACGGCCCTCGAACTCGACGTCTACTCGGGCGGTGAGGACGGACTCCTCGGCATCGCCCTCGACAACGACTTCACCGAGAACGGGCGGCTCTACGTCTACCGCTCCCCCGATGCCGCCGACAACTCCGACCCGTCGAGCTTCCTGAGCCGCATCTCGCGTTTCACGATGGTCAACGGCGTCATCGACCCGGCGTCGGAGGAGCTCATCATCGAGGTGCCGGCACGTCGCCTGCCCGATGAGCCCGGCCACACCGGCGGCGGTCTCGACTTCGACGCAGCGGGCAACCTCTACCTCGGCGTCGGCGACGACGTGAACCCGCACTCCGAGCCGTCGGGCGGCTACGCGCCGCTGTCGACCCGACCGGGCACGTTCCACGACGCTCGCGAGACCTCGGCGAACACCAACGACCTGCGAGGCAAGCTGCTCCGCATCACGCCGAACCCCGACGGGCCCGGATACACCGTTCCCGACGGGAACCTCTTCCCCGAGGCCGGCGACGCGGACGACAAGACGCTGCCCGAGATCTACGCCATGGGCTTCCGCAACCCGTTCCGGTTCTCGATCGACCAGTCGACCGGCGCGATCAGCCTCGCCGACTACTCCCCCGACAACGGCACCGACGCACCCACGACGCGTGGACCCGCCGGCATCGCGGAGTGGAACTACATCACGAGCCCCGGCAACTACGGCTGGCCGCTCTGCATGGGCGACAACGAGCCGTTCCGGAACGTCGACTACACGACGAGCCCGGTCACGGTCGGCGACTTCTTCGACTGCGCCGCGCCGATCAACGACTCGCCGCGCAACACGGGCCTGACCGAACTGCCGGCAGCACGCGCTGCCGACATGTGGTACGGCTACAAGCGTTCGTCGGTCCCGGGGATCATCCCCCAGGGCGGCGGCCTCGCCCCCATGGGCGGACCGGTCTACAACTTCGACGCCGACCTCGAGTCCGACACGAAGTTCCCGGCCTCGTACGACGGCAAGCCCTTCTTCTACGAGTGGGCGCGCAACAAGATGTACTCGATCCAACTGGCCGACGGCGCGACCGGCAGCGGCGACGCCGTCGAGAAGGTCAACGCCTTCCTGCCGCAGGAGCAGTTCCTCGCGCCGATCGACTCGCGGTTCGGGCCCGACGGCTCGCTCTACGTGCTCGACTGGGGCGGCGGCTTCGGCCGCGACAACCCCAACTCGGGGCTGCACCGCATCGACTACATCTCGGGCTCGCGTTCACCGATCGCCAAGGCCACGACCGACGTCGAGTCCGGCCCCGCGCCGCTCACGGTGTCGTTCGACGGCACCTCGTCGTCCGACCCCGAGAACGCGGAACTCGTGTTCGCCTGGGACTTCGACGGCGACGGCACGACCGATGCGTCGACCGCCACGGCGACGCACACCTACGAGACCGAGGGCGTCTTCGACGCGCGACTGACCGTCACCGACCCCGACGGCAAGACCGCGACGACGACCGTGCCGATCACGGTGGGCAACACCCGCCCGGCCGTCTCGTTCACACTTCCGCCGAACGGCTCGTTCTTCGACTTCGGAGACGACCTCTCGTGGGACGTCGCGGTGACGGACCCCGAGGACGGCACTGTGAACGGTGACGACGTCATCATCCAGCCCGCGCTCGGACACGACGATCACGCGCACCCCACGACCCCGCTCAGCGGGTTCACGGGAACGACGGAGACGACCCTCGGCGGGCACGCTGCCGACGAGGACATCTTCTTCGCGATCGACGCCCGGTACACGGACGGCGGCGGCGAGGCCGGCGCCAATCCGCTGACCGGATCGCAGACGACGCTCGTCTTCCCGAAGCGGAAGCAGGCGGAGTTCTTCGACAGCGCGAATGCCATGACGACGGCACCCAGTCGAGATGTCGAGGGCATCGAGAGCGACCGGGTGATCGTCGGCGGCGACGGCGCGTGGGCGCACTTCGATCCGGTGAACTTCCACCGGATCGACGACCTCGCGCTGCGCGTCTCGGCCGCATCGGCCGGAGCGAGCATCGAACTGCGGAGCGGTGCCGCCGACGGCGAGCTCCTCTCGACCGTCGACGTGCCGGCGACCGGTTCGACCCGGTTCACCGACGTGCTCGTCGATGTCAGCTCGTTCCCCGATGAGACGCTGGACCTCTACGTCGTCTTCCGCGGCGGCGAGATCAAGCTCAACTTCCTCGAGGCGATCGGCCAGGGCGCCTCGCCCGAGGCCTCGCCGACGGTCGCCATCACGGCACCCGAGCAGGATGTCGAGCTCGAGCCCGGTCAGGACGTCACCGTCGAGGCCGACGCCGCCGGCGACATCGAGCAGGTCGAGTTCTTCGTCGATGGAACCTCCATCGGCGTCGACGAGACCGCACCGTACGCCGCCGAGTGGGCCGCACCGGAGGAAGGCCTCTACAAGCTCACCGCCGTCGCGACCAGCACGGCCGGCAAGTCGACCACGTCTCGCATCGTGCAGGCGCAGGTCGGCGAGCTCTTCGGAGACCTCGTCCCCTTCACGAACGCCGACGGCACCTTCGAGCGGATCGGCGACGGCCGGTTCCGCATCACCGGCGCCGGCGACGACACCTGGCAGGGCACCGACGAGTACTCGACGCTGTACGCACCCGCGGGCGGCGACGAGGACTGGGAGGCGGTGGTCAAGGTCGATGCGCAGCAGAACACCAACGGCTCCGCCAAGGCCGGCATCATCGTGCGCAACGACATCACGCAGCCGGGCACCTCGCCGGGCTATGCGATGGTCGGCATCCGTCCGAGCAACGGCATCGAGTTCCTCGCAGATCCCGACGGGAACGGGCAGCTGAACACGTCGGTGGCCGGCGGCACGACGAGCTACCCCGTCTGGGTGAAGATGAAGCGTGCCGGCGCCGACTACACGGCGTACTTCTCGAAGGACGGCGCCACGTGGACCCAGGTCGGAGGCACGGTCAACCTGACCGGCGCCGCCGCCACGCAGGACGTGGGCATGTTCACGGTCTCGCACGCCACCGGTCAGGGCACGGTCGACTTCGCGGACTTCGCGATCGACACCGACCCGCAGGGCCCCGAGCCCACCGAGCCGCTCGAGCCGCTGATGTGTGCAGCCGCACCGCTCTCCGACGAGTTCGACGGACCGGCGATCTCGCCGTTCTGGTCGATCCGCGAAGACAGCGCGAGGCCGATCACCCAGGGCGACGGGACGCTCAGGCTCCCGGTGACCGACGGCGACATCAACGAGGCCGCGACCGGTCCGGTGAGCTTCGCCGGCAAGCCGCTGCCCGCCGGCGCTTGGGAGGCCACGACGAAGATCACGCTGCCGCACAACTCGCACTGGCAGTGGGCCGGACTCGTGGTGCACCAGAGCGATGACGAGTACAACAAGCTCGCCTTCGTGCGCAACCAGAACGGCACCCGCATGGTGGAGTTCCAGAGCGAGACGGCTGGTGCCCGCACCACGCCGGCCGCGCCCGCCCTGCCGTCGGGATTCCCGACGACGATCCAGCTGAAGCTCACGAGCGACGGCACCGTGCTGACGGGCGCGTACTCGGCAGACGGCGTCACCTGGAGCGCCCTCACCGGTCAGCTGCAGCTCAAGCAGAACGCGAAGATCGGCATCATGGCGGGCGGCGACCTCGGTACGACGCCGGTCACGGCGACGGTCGACTGGTTCCACTTCAGCCCCGAGCCTGCTGCCGGAGAGCCCGTCGCACCCAGCGACGAGTTCGACGGCGACTCGCTCGACGGCTGCCGCTGGTCGGAGAGCGTGCGGTACGACTCCAACCACGCCGCGGTCGCGGACGGTCACCTGAAGATCACGACGCAGCTGGGCGACATCAACGGGAACAACCCGCTGTCGCCGCGGAACTTCATCCTCACCGAGGCGCCCGAGGGCGACTGGGTGGCCACGACGAAGTTCAAGGCGCCGTTGCAGCACCGCTACCAGTTGGCCGGACTGATGATGTGGGCCGATGATGACAACTACGTCAAGGCCGACATCGTCGCCTACAACGCCCCGGGTGCTGCACTCGACCTGCGGGCGGAGCTCGCGGCCGAGGCGAACGGCGCGGGCTACGGCAGCCGCAACGTCAACATCGCCGACTCCACCGAGAGCGGGTACTGGTACGTCCGGGTCACGAAGACCGGCGACGTGTACACGGCTGAGGTGAGCGACGGCGGGGTCAATTGGACTCCGCTCGGCGACACGGGCATCACGTTCGACCAGCCGCTGCGCGGACTCGGCCTGATGGCGATCGGCCCGCAGCAGGAGCAGCCGGTGGTGGTGGAGTTCGACTCGTTCGTCCTCGAACCCGAGATCGTCGACACGACGGCGCCGACGACGAGCCTCACGTGGGCTCCCGTCGAGCCCGACGGAGCCGCCGGCTGGTACCGCAGTGCGCCGACCTTCACCCTCACCGCCTCCGATGGCGACGGCTCAGGCGTCGCCTCGACGGAATACACCGTCGACGGCGGCGACTGGACGCCGTATGAGGGCCCGGTGGCACTCGCGGGCGAGGGCGAGCGGGTGATCACGTTCCGCTCGACCGATGAGGTGGGCAACGTGGAGGGGAACGGGACCGCCGCCGTCAAGGTCGACACGATCGCCGCGACCACGACCGCCACCGTCGTCGAGGTCGAGGGCGGCGTGCGCGTCGACCTGACCGCCACCGACGACACGTCGGGGGTCGCATCGACCGAGTTCCGTCTCGACGACGGGGCGTGGACGCCGTATGCGGAACCGATCGTCGTGACGGGCGCGGGCGAGCACACGGTCGGATACCGCACGACCGATGCAGCCGGCAACGTCGAGGCCGACCAGACCGCCCTCGTGACGGTCGGCGAGGATCCCGGTCCGGTCGAGCTGAAGGTCACCACGGCGGCCGCGTCGCAGTGCGTCACCGGCACAGCGCACGTGGCGGTGTACGCCACCAACGCGAGCAACGTCTGGGCCGACCTCAGCCTCACCACCCCGTGGGGCACGCACCGGGTCGAGAAGGTCGCGCCCGGTGCATCCGTGCACCACCTGTTCGACACGGAGACCGCGAAGGTGAAGAAGGGCACCGCAACGGTCACCGCGACGCACTGGGACGGCGAGCAGGAGCACGAGGTCACGGTCAAGACCGCGTACGCCAAGGTCGACTGCCGGTAAGTCGGCGGGAGGCCGACGGAGCCGCGGTCCCGGCAGCGATGCCGGGGCCGCGGCTCTTCTCGTGATCACGAAGGAATCACGCGGCCACGAAGCAGGGGCCGACATCTCGACCGTCCGCGAACCGTCCCGACCGGCTACCCCTTGTGCACTCCGAGTCGAGGAAGCCGCGGCACCTCGACCGCGGCTCCGGCATCGGCCGGCACGATCTCGACCTGGGCGGCGGCGACCTCGGTGCCGTGGCTCAGCACGATGAGCGGCAGGTCGGCAGGCACCGCACGCTTCACGACCGCGAGCGCGACCGGGCCGAGTTCGTGGTGCATCACCGCGGTGGTGATGCGGCCGACGACCTTGCGCTCGGGCGCTTCACCCGCTGCGGGCTCGGGTCGCGCCTTCTCTCCGACGACCTCGTCGCCCGGCGCCGGCAGCACGGTGTCGCTGCCGTCGAGGTGCAGCAGCACGAGCCTGCGCGGGGGGCGACCGAGGTTCAGCACCTTGGCGACCGTCTCCTGGCCCTTGTAGCAGCCCTTGCCGAGATCGACGGCGCTGCGCAGCCAGTCGAGTTCGTGCGGGATGGTGCGGTCGTCGACCTCGGTCGCGAGCCGGGGGCGCCACGCGGCGACGCGCAGCGCCTCGGCTGCCATGGAGCCTGCAGCGTCGACGGAGCCGGCGCGCACGGCCGCGGCCGCTTCGGCGAGCGCGGTGCGCGGCACGATGCGTTCGATCCAGTGCCATTCGGATGCCGGGTGGCCGGCGTCGTGGGCGTACTGGTGGCCGCCGGGGCGGGGGTGCGCCCACGGGTCGACCCAGTCGAGCGCCACGCCTGCCGGAGCGTATGCCGGGGTCGCGGCGTCGAGCGCCGAGGACGACATGGCGCCGAGCACGGCGACGTCGCCGCTCGCATCGGCGACCTCGACGCGCAGCATGAAGCGCATGCGATCGAGGAAGGCGGCGACGGCGACGGCCTCGTCACCCTCGACGATGAGCCAGGTCGTCTCGCCGTCGTCGATCACGTGGGCGGCGTGCTCGACCCTGCCCGATGCGTCGAGCAGCAGCGCTTCGGTGCCCTCGCCCGGTTGCAGACGCGCGAGCGCCTGGCTCGCCATGGAGTGCAACCACGACAGCCGGTCGGGGCCCGCGACGGTCACGACGCCGCGGTTCGACAGGTCGACGATCGCGTCGCCGCGCTCGAGGTGGCGCTGCTCGACGATGGGGTTGCCGTAGTGGCCGGCGACGCCGGCGTCGACGCCCTCGGCTGCGGACGCGACGGCACCCGGGAGTGCGAGGAACGGGGATTCGGTCATCAGTCGACCTTCGCGAGTCTGGCCGACGCGTGAGTGCGCAGGTCTTGGCCGAGGGCGGCGATGTCCCACGCCCAGAGCAGGTGTCCGTCGACGAGGCCGTAGAGGCGGGTCGCCGCGGAGTAGTCCTTCGCACCGCTCCCGCGCATGACCGCATCGGTCGCGAGGTCGATGCGCGGCCCCTTGACCTGGCCGAGGTAGAGCTCGCTGACACCGCCCGGATGCACGAGCGACACCTCGACGTCGAACCCGCCGTCGGCGTTGCGCAGCGTCTCGACCGAATCGGCGTCGGTGTACCGGGACTCGCCGCGCGCGGGCAGCATCGCCGGGCCCTGGTCGCCATCGCCGAGTGCTCGGGCGAGGCGCCAGTATCCCGTCTCGGTGACGAGCGGGGTCGGCTCCCCGCCTTCCTCGGCGGGGAACAGCCAGGTGTACGAGGTGTAGTTCAGATGCGGCAGGCCGTCGTGGCTGAAGCTGACGCGCTGACCGAACTCGTGGGTGACCGACTCGTCGCCGACCGCGTAGTCGACGACGCCCGATCCCTCCCAGACGCCGAGGAGCCAGGAGAGCGGCACGAGTTCTGCCGGAAGGTCGACGGGCAGCTCGATCATCGCCACATCTTCACCAGCACCTAGCGCTGGCCCTTGAAGAGCTTGTAGACGACCACGCCGCTGATCCACGCGATCGCGAGGCTCGCGAGACCGAGCAGGCCGATGAAGAGGAGTTCGAGGGCGAGCAGCTCAGACATGCTTCGAGTGTATCCCGCTCACGCGGTCGCGATGGGCGCGACCACGAGCCCGGCGATCGCGACGATCGCCGCGGCGCCGGTGATGCTCCAGCTCACGCGCAGCACGAACCCCTCGGGGCGTCGCGTCGCGAGCTGCACGATGAGCGCTCCGATCACGGATGCCGCGAGCACGATGCCGAGCGCGCCGTACACGCCGAGGCGCGACGCGTCGCCGAACCAGGCCGCCGTTCCGGAGTAGGCGAGCGTCACGATAACGATCGACCCGATGAGCGCGATCGCCCAGACGACAGCGATCCCGAGCCATCCGCTGCTCGTGTCGGTCTGGTCCGTCATCGTCTCCCCATTCGTGTCGCGGAGCGCGTCTTCGCGTCCCGTAGTATTGACCGCACCTTACTACTGGAGGGTATGCGTGGCGCAGCTGCTGATCTTGTCGCCGGCAGCAAACGATGACGTTCTTCCGGCTCTGTCACTCCTGACTCACCGAACCCGGGTCATTCCCGCTTCGCCTGAGCAGCTGGTCAGAGCGCCGGAATCCGATCTCGTCTTCCTCGATGCCCGCACCAATCTGGCCGGCGCGAAGGCGCTCTCGCAGATCCTCCGCACGACCGGCCTCTCGGTGCCGCTCGTGCTCATCGTCACCGAAGGCGGGCTCACGGCCGTCACGCCCGACTGGGGCATCGACGACGTCGTGCTCGAACACGCCGGGCCGGCAGAGCTCGACGCCCGCATCCGGCTCGCGATCGGGCGGTCGCAGTCGTCGCAGCCGAGCGAGCGCATCCAGACCTCGGGCGTCGTGATCGACGAGGCGAGCTACTCGGCGAAGGTGCACGGGCGCACGCTCGACCTCACCTACAAGGAGTTCGAGCTGCTCCGCTTCCTCGCGGCCCACCCCTCGCGCGTCTTCACCCGCGAGCAGCTGCTCAGCGAGGTGTGGGGCTACGACTACTTCGGCGGCACCCGCACCGTCGACGTGCACGTGCGACGGCTCCGGGCCAAGCTCGGCGACCTCGACAGCCTCATCGGCACGGTGCGCAATGTCGGCTATCGCTTCAACGTCCACGAAGACGACGAGGACGCCCCCGTCACCGCCCGTTGACCAAACCACATCTCCCGGTCACACCCCAGTGGCATGATGTGGAGATGACCGCCGACAGCATCCTCGACGACCGCACGTCGAGCGACTTCGACGACGACTTCGAGCCGTTCGACCTCGAAGGCGCACCCGAACTCGAAACCGAACGCTATCTCGACCGCGAACTCAGCTGGCTCGCGTTCAACCAGCGGGTGCTCGAGCTCGCCGAAGACCCTCGGGTGCCCGTGCTCGAACGGGCGAACTTCCTCGCGATCTTCGCGTCGAACCTCGACGAGTTCTTCATGGTGCGGGTCGCCGGGCTGAAGCGGCGCATCGTCACGGGCCTCGCCGTGCCCACGAACGTCGGCCGCTCGCCGCTCGACGTGCTGAGCGACATCTCGGCGAAGGCGCACGAACTGCAGGAGCGGCATGCCGCCGCCTACCAGCAGCTCGTCAAGCCCACGCTCGCCGAATCCGGCATCCGCATCATCACCTGGGCCGAGCTCGGCGACGTCGAGCGCGAACACCTGCGCGACTACTTCTCGAAGCAGATCTTCCCCGTGCTGATGCCGCTCGCGGTCGACCCCGCCCACCCGTTCCCCTACATCTCCGGCCTGTCCCTGAACCTCTCGGTGCGTGTGCGCAACAGCCGCACCGGCCGACAGGAGTTCGCCCGCGTCAAGGTGCCGCAGATGCTGCCGCGGTTCGTGCGCGTCGACCCCGGGGAGTCCATCGAAGACGCCGGGTACATCACCCTCGAAGACCTCATCGCCAACCACCTCGGCGACCTCTTCCCCGGCATGGAGATCGTGGAGCACCACGTGTTCCGCGTCACGCGCAACGAAGACGTCGAGATCGAGGAGGACGAGACCGAGAACCTGATCAAGGCGCTCGAGAAGGAGCTGCTGCGCCGCAGGTTCGGCCCGCCCATCCGCCTCGAGATCACCGACGACATGGACGAGGTGACGCTCGGGCTCCTCGTGCGCGAGCTCGACGTCACCGAGCAGGAGGTGTTCCGCCTGCCCGCGCCGCTCGACCTCGGCGGCCTGTTCGACCTCTCGCGCCTCGACCGCCCCGAGCTGCACTACCCGACGCACGTGCCGACGACCGCGCTGCAACTGCAGCCGAGCGACTCGAACCTTCGGGCCGACGTGTTCACGGCGATCTCGCGCCAAGACGTGCTGCTGCACCACCCCTACGAATCGTTCGCCACGAGCGTGCAGGCCTTCCTCGAGCAGGCTGCAGCAGACCCCGACGTGCTCGCGATCAAGCAGACCCTCTACCGCACCTCGGGCGACAGCCCCATCGTCGAGGCGCTCATCGACGCGGCCGAGTCGGGCAAGCAGGTGCTCGCCCTCGTCGAGATCAAGGCGCGCTTCGACGAGCAGGCGAACATCTCGTGGGCGCGCAAGCTCGAGAAGGCCGGCGTGCACGTCGTCTACGGCCTCGTCGGGCTGAAGACGCACTGCAAGCTCGCCCTCGTGATCCGTCAGGAGAAGGGGGGCCTGCGCCACTACAGCCACATCGGCACGGGCAACTACAACCCGAAGACGAGCCGCATCTACGAGGACCTGGGCCTGCTCACGGCCGACGATCAGGTCGGCAAAGACCTGACCCGGCTCTTCAACGAGCTCTCGGGCTACGCGATCGAGAAGAAGTTCAAGCGACTCCTCGTGGCCCCGCTGCACCTGCGCAAGGGCCTCCTGAAGCTCATCGCGGGCGAGATCGCCAATGCCGAAGCGGGCCGGCCCGCCGGCATCCGCATCAAGATGAACTCCATCGTCGACGAGGCGATCATCGACGCGCTCTACCGGGCGTCCAACGCGGGCGTGCCGGTCGAGGTGTGGGTGCGCGGCATCTGCAGCCTCCGCCCCGGCATCCCCGGCCTCAGCGAGCACATCACGGTGCGGTCGATCCTGGGCCGCTACCTCGAGCACTCGCGCATCTTCTCGTTCTTGAACGACGGCGACCCGCAGGTCTACATCGGCTCGGCCGACATGATGCACCGCAACCTCGACCGTCGGGTCGAGGCGCTCGTGCGCCTCGCCGATCCGAGCCATCTGACCGAGATCGACGCACTCTTCGACCTCGCGATGGCCGAGACGACGAGCTCGTGGTGGCTCGACGGCACGGGCGAATGGATCCGCCACGCGACCGACGAGGCGGGGCATCCGCTCGACGACATGCAGAATAGGCTCATGCAGCAGATCGGCCAGCGCACCCGCTCAGGGCAGCGCCCACGATCGGGTTCCAGGCGGTGACGACGGCGATCTACGCCGCCGGGGCCGTCTGCTGGCGCCTCATCGACGGCAAGGTGCACGTGCTGGTGATCCACCGCACCGTCTACGGCGACGTCACGATCCCCAAGGGCAAGGTCGACCCGGGCGAGTCCCTGCCGCAGACCGCCGTGCGCGAGATCGAGGAGGAGACCGGGCTGTCGGTCGCGCTCGGCGTGCCGCTCGGAGTCTCCCGCTATCCGCTGCCGAGCGGCCGCGAGAAGATCGTGCACTACTGGGCCGCCGAGGTGAGCGATCGGGCCGTGCAGCGCTCGACCTTCAAACCCAACGCCGAGGTGGCCGCGCTCGAGTGGGTCACCATCAAGCGTGCGCGCACCTATCTGAGCTACGAGCCCGACGTCGAGATCCTCGACGCCTTCGCGACGCTCGTCGACCAAGGGGTCACCTCGACCTTCGCGCTCTCCGTCGTGCGTCACGGCAAGGCCGTCGGCCGCTCGTCGTGGGCCGGTGACGACGCGACGCGGCCGCTCACCGAGCGGGGCGTCGAGCAGGCCGCGGGCCTCGTCGCGACGCTCGGCGCGTGGGCACCGAAGCGCATCGTGTCGAGTCCGGCAGTGCGCTGCGTGACGACGGTCACCCCGCTCGCCGCGGCTGCGGGCCTCGAGATCAAGCGCGACGCCGGCATCAGCCAAGACGCCTGGGAGGCCGGCGAAGACGAGGTCCGTCGAGTCGTCGGCAAGCGGGTGCGCGCCGGCAGGAGCGCGATCATCTGCAGCCACGGCCCGGTGCTGCCCGAGATCATGCGCGAGGTCGCCCTCGCCACCGGCACGCCGCTCGGCTCCTACGTGACGGATGCCGCGGGGCTCGAGACGGGCGCGTTCAGCGTCGTGCACCTCTCCGCCACGAGCCCCGGCTCGGGCATCATCGCGATCGAGACGCACGCGCCACGCGCCTGAATCGCCTCCGAGCACCTCCGCAGCATTCCCAGCAGACCCCCAGTCGAGGGCGCAGAGCCCCGCTGCGGCCCACGGACCGGCATCCCCGGCGGCCCGCGAGGCCAGTGCGACAGCGGTCGTTCACCTGCTGTTTACCGTCGTAACGGATGCTCGTAAGGCGCGCTCATTAGCGTCGCAGGCGGGTCGGCACCGGCCCACAACCTGCAACCGAACCCCGGAAGGGAATTCACGTGAACCTCAAGCGTCTCGGCGTGCCCGCCGTCATCGCCGTCACCGCGGCGATCGCGCTCAGCTCCTGTGCCACGAACGAAGGCGGCGCAGCTCCGTCGGAGTCGGCATCGACGCTCTCGGGCAACCTCGTCGGCGCGGGCGCATCCTCACAGGATGCGGCCCAGCAGTCGTGGATCGCCGGTTTCCAGACCGCGAACCCCGACGTCACCGTCGACTACGACCCCTCCGGATCGGGTGCAGGTCGCGAGACCTTCCTCGAGGGCGCCAGCGACTTCGCCGGCTCCGACCGCGCCTTCAAGGACGAGGAGCTCGCCGCGGGCGGCTTCAAGAAGTGCGCCCCCGACTCGACCATCGTCGAGCTGCCCCTCTACATCTCGCCGATCGCGGTCATCTTCAACGTCGAGGGCGTCGACTCGCTCGACCTCGACGCGGCGACCGTCGCTGGCATCTTCGCCGGCACGATCACCAACTGGAACGACCCGGCGATCGCCGCGACGAACCCCGACGCGACGCTCCCCGACCTCGCCATCACGCCCGTGCACCGCTCGGACGACTCGGGCACCACCGAGAACTTCACCGAGTACCTCGGCGCAGCAGCAGCCGACGTGTGGACCTGGGAAGCCGACGGCGTCTGGCCGTTCGAGGGCGGCGAAGCCGCTCAGGGCACCTCGGGCCTCGTCGACGCCGTGACCAACGGCAACGGCACCATCGGCTACGCCGACGCCTCGCGCGCCGGTGACCTCGGTACCGTCGCGATCAAGGTCGGCGACGAGTTCGTGCCGTACTCCCCCGAGGCTGCTGCCGCGATCGTCGACCACTCGCCGTTCGCCGAAGGCCGCGCCGAGGGCGACCTCGCCATCGACATCGACCGCACCTCGGAAGAGGCCGGCGTCTACCCGATCGTGCTCGTGAGCTACCTCATCGCGTGCGGCCAGTACGAGGACCCGGCGAACGTCGACCTCGTCAAGGGCTACCTCTCGTACATCGCGAGCCCCGAGGGCCAGGACACCGCAGCGGCCGACGCCGGTTCGGCTCCGATCTCGGACTCGCTCCGCGAGCAGATCACGGCTGCGATCGACTCGATCCAGTAGTAGGTTCGTGCCCGACCCCGATCGTTCGCGACGGGGTCGGGCACGATCGCGTCTCAAGAACCCGACTCAAGAACTCCGAGGATCGCACCAGATGACGTCCGCACCGGCCCCGATCAAGGCGAAGCTCCGCATCGGCGACCTCGTCTTCTCCCGCTCGGCGGTGTTCGCGGGGTCCATGATCCTCGTCACGCTCGCAGCAGTGGCCATCTTCCTCATCGTGCAGAGCATCCCCGCGGTGGTGGCCACGACCGAAGACGCCTCCATCCTCAAGACGAACTTCTGGGACTACGTCGGTCCGCTCGTCTTCGGCACGGTCTGGGCGGCCGCCCTCGCGCTCCTCGTCGCCCTGCCGATCTCCATCGGCATCGCGCTCTTCATCTCGCACTACGCACCGCGTCGGCTCGCCTCGGTGCTCGGCTACGTCGTCGACCTCCTCGCCGCGGTGCCGTCGGTCGTCTTCGGCCTGTGGGGCATCGGCGTCTTCGCTCCGGCGCTCGTCGATGCCTACGCCTGGCTGAACGAGTACCTCGGCTGGATCCCCCTCTTCAGCGGCACCCCCTCGGCCACGGGTCGCACGATCCTGACGGCGGCCCTGGTGCTCGCCGTCATGGTGCTGCCGATCATGACCGCGATCTGCCGCGAGGTGTTCCTGCAGACTCCGGTGCTGCACGAGGAGGCGGCTCTCGCGCTCGGGGCCACGCGGTGGGAGATGATCCGCACCGCGGTGCTGCCCTTCGGCCGCTCCGGCATCATCTCCGCCTCGGTGCTCGGCCTCGGCCGTGCGCTCGGCGAGACGATGGCCGTCGCGATGGTGCTCTCCGCCTCGCCGGTGATCACGTTCCAGCTGCTGACCTCGGTCAACCCGAACACGATCGCGGCCAACATCGCCCTCAGCTTCCCCGAGGCGTACGGACTGAACGTCAACGTCCTGATCGCCACCGGCCTCATCCTCTTCGTCGTGACCTTCGCGGTCAACGCCTTCGCGCGCTGGATCGTCAGCCGCCGCAAGGAATTCTCGGGAGCCAACTGATGACCATCCAGACCACTCAGGCTCCCGAGACCGGCGTCGCCATCGCCAACTCGCTGACCGCCGGACGGCTCCCGAAGTCGGCGCCGTGGACGATCCTCGTCGCCGCCGTCGCCGTCTCCGCCGCGGTGTTCGCCGTCGTCTCGTTCGGTTCCGGCTCCGGCTACAACTGGGGCGGGGCGCTGTTCATCGGCGCGCTCCTCTACATCCCGGCCATCTGGCTGTTCTCGACGCTCGTCGAGGGGCGCCGCCGGGCGATGGACCGCCTCGTGACGGCGCTCGTGACGGGCGCCTTCCTGCTCGCGATGATCCCGCTCGTCTCGCTCGGCATCACGGTCGTCAGCCTCGGTGCCGCCCGTTTCGACGCCGACTTCTTCTCGATGTCGATGCGCAACGTCACGGGCGAGGGCGGCGGCATCGTGCACGCGATCGTCGGCACCCTGCTCATGACGGGCGCCGCGGCGGTCATCTCGATCCCGATCGGCCTGATGACCTCGATCTACCTCGTGGAGTACGGGCGCGGCAGGCTCGCCCGCGGCGTCACCTTCCTCGTCGACGTCATGACCGGCATCCCGTCGATCGTCGCCGGCCTCTTCGCCTACTCGCTCTTCGCGATCTTCCTGGGCCCCGGCACCCGCACGGGCATCGCCGGCGCCGTGGCGCTCTCGCTCCTCATGATCCCCGTGGTCGTGCGATCGAGCGAGGAGATGCTCCGCCTCGTGCCGAACGAGCTCCGTGAAGCCGCCTTCGCGCTCGGCGTGCCGAAGTGGCTGACGATCGTCAAGGTCGTGCTGCCCACCTCGATCGCCGGCATCACGACGGGCATCATGCTCGCGATCGCCCGCGTCATCGGCGAGACGGCACCGCTCCTCATCGCCGCCGGGTTCACCGCGAGCGTGAACTACAACCTCTTCGACGGGCGCATGCAGTCGCTTCCCGTGTTCGTGTACACGCAGTATGCGAACCAGGGCAACCCGCCGCAGGCGTACCTCGACCGTGCCTGGGCCGCCGCCCTCACCCTCATCCTCATCGTCATGGCGCTGAACCTCATCGCGAGGCTCGTCGCCCGATTCTTCGCGCCGAAGTTCGGCCGCTGACCCCTGCAAGCAAAGGAAACCCGTGTCCAAGCGCATCGAGGTCCGTGACCTCAACGTCTACTACTCGAAGTTCCTCGCCGTCGAGGGCGTCAACCTCGCGATCGAGCCCCGCAGCGTCACGGCCTTCATCGGCCCCTCGGGCTGCGGCAAGTCGACCTTCCTCCGCACGCTGAACCGCATGCACGAGGTCATCCCCGGCGCCCGCGTCGAGGGCGAGGTGCTCATCGACGGCAACAACCTCTACGACCCCGACGTCGATCCGGTGCTCGTGCGCCGCCAGGTGGGCATGGTCTTCCAGCGACCGAACCCGTTCCCGACGATGTCGATCAAGGAGAACGTGCTCGCGGGCGTGAAGCTCAACAACAAGCGCATCTCGAAGTCCGACGCCGAAGAGCTGGTCGAGAAGTCGCTGCGCGGCGCAAACCTGTGGAACGAGGTCAAGGACCGCCTCGACCGCCCCGGATCCGGTCTCTCGGGCGGCCAGCAGCAGCGTCTCTGCATCGCCCGTGCGATCGCGGTCTCCCCCGAGGTCATCCTCATGGACGAGCCGTGCTCTGCACTCGACCCCATCTCGACCCTCGCGATCGAGGACCTCATCGAAGACCTGAAGCAGCAGTACACGATCGTGATCGTGACGCACAACATGCAGCAGGCCTCGCGCGTCAGCGACAAGACCGCGTTCTTCAACATCGCGGGCACGGGCAAGCCCGGCAACCTCATCGAGTACGACGACACCACGACGATCTTCTCGAACCCGTCGGTGCAGGCGACCGAGGACTACGTCTCCGGTCGCTTCGGCTGAGCCGAGCTCCGGTCAGTCGCGCGGCGAGCGCAGGTAGTCGTTGAACGCGCGCGTCTCGGCGGCGTCGTAGGCGACGGATGCCCCGTCGAGCCGCGTCACTCCGGCAGCGAGCCGCACACTCGAGACCAGCCAGATCGCGTCGGCGGTCGCGAGCTCCGCGGTCGGGATGTCGCGGTACCGCGTGCTGCGCCCCGTCGACTCGAGGTGCTCGAAGAGGCTCTGCTGCGTGGTGCCGTGCAGGATCGCTCCGGACGGAGCAGGCGTCGAGAAGACCTCGCCGTGCCGGAGGATCACGCTCGACGTCGGGCCCTCCATGACGTAGTCGTCGGAGGAGACGAAGATCGTGTCGTCGGCGCCGCGGCGGTGCGCCTCCCGCAGGGCCGCCATGTTCGTGGCGTAGCTCAGAGTCTTCGCACCGAGCAGCAGCCACGGCGCGCGTTCCGCTGCGTCGTGCGCGTAGCCGCGATCGAGGGTGACGACGGTGATGCCGCGTTCGCGCACCGCGGTGAAGTCGGCCGCGGGCACGGCGTGCAGCCACGCGGTGGGGGCGGGGCCGTGCTCGACGCCTCTGCTCAGCACGAGCTTGATCGCGAACTCGCCGCGCTGCGGGAGCCGAGCGACCGCCGTATCGATCGCAGCCTGCCACTGGGCGAGGTTCGGCTCGGGCAGCTCGCAGATGAGCGCCGAGTTGCGCAGGCGCGCGAGGTGCGGCCCGGTCTCCTGAGCGTGACCGTCGACGACGCCGATGGTCTCGAAGATGCCGTCGCCCCGTTGCGTCGACAGCTCCCCCACGCGCAGTGCGGGCGCCGCCGCATCGACGTCGCGCAGCGTCGAGGCGACGTCGACGTCGAGTGCGTCGGCGGGAGCGGGTTCGATGAGGAGCGTGACGGTCTCGGGCATGCTCCGATGCTACGCGGATGCCGCGGGCTCGCGCGGCGCCGAGGCATCCGCTCGACGACTCACGACGCACTGCGACGGTCACCGGCATGCAGGAGGCCGGCCGCAGAACGCCTCTCGGCGCGAGGCCGCTCGGAGCGGCGAATATTGGAGCCCGGGGTTACTGCGGCCGGCCACGTCAATTCTAAACGACGACGGGAGGGTGTTCATTCCCATCCCGCTTCGCGGGCTCGTCAGTCGAGCGCGTCGCGCCGCCACAGGCGGGCGCAGGAGGTCAGTTCATCGGCGAGCTCGGTGAGCCGGTAGGCCCGCGTCGTGAGCTTCGCCGGGCGATCGGGATGCACGGCGTCGGTCTCGTCGGCGTCGTCGGCGAGGCTCGCCGAACCCACCGCCGCGACGCGCGCGAAGGCCGCGGCACGCTCGAGCGCGACGGCGAAGTCGCCCGTGAACAGCCCGTGCAGGATTCGGTCGGCGAGCTCGACGACCTCGTCGGGCCCGGCGGGGATGGCTGCGCCCGCGACGACCTGGTCGATCGTGTGGGAGACCTCGGCTCCGCGCTGGAAGGCGAGGCTCATGCTGCGCGGGTCCTGACGGATCAGCGCCCGAAGCAGGTAGACGCGCCAGAGCGCCCCGGGCAGGCTCTTCGCCGAGGCGCGCGACCAGAGCTCGGCGATCGCGTCGATGCCGTGCTCGTCGGTGTAGGCGACCAGGCGCGCGACGACCGCGGGATCGGGGTCGGCCTGCACCCGCGAGAGCAGTGCGGCGGCCGTGTCGTGGGCGACCCTGCTCAGGTGCGCCGGATCCTCCGCACCTTTGAATGCCTCGAACATGCCGGGCGGGAACTTGGTGGGACGGGAGAATTCGGAAGCCATCGCCGCACACCTTACTCGTCTTCGCCGGGAGCCGACCTCGTCGACCGCTCCCGTGCGCCGGCGATCCCGTGCTCGAACGCCCAGATGACGACGTGCACGCGGTCGGCGAGGTCGAGCTTGGCGAGGATCGACCGCACATGGGTCTTCACGGTGTTGCCGGTCAGGTAGAGGCGAGCGGCGACCTGTTCGTTCGACGCACCGGTCACGAGTTGCATGAGCACCTCGCGCTCGCGCGGGGTCAGGGCGGCGAGCAGCGTGGCCGGGTCGGCCGGTTCCGGCGCCTGCGCGACGAACTCGACGAGGCTCGCGGTCGCCCGGGGAGCGAGCACGGCATCGCCGACATGGACGGCCCGGATCGCCGCGGCGATCTCGTCGCTCGAGGCGTCCTTCGTGAGAAAGCCGCTCGCGCCCGCGCGGATCGCCGCGAACACGTACTCGTCGAGGTCGTACGTCGTGAGGATGAGCGCCCGCGTCGCGGGATGCTCGGCCACGAGCCGGCGCGTGGCCTCGATGCCGTCGAGGCGGGGCATCCGGATGTCCATGAGCACGACGTCGAGGCGGTGAGCTCGCGCCAACTCGAGGAGCTCGCCGCCGTCGGATGCCGTGCCGACGAGTTCGAGGTCGGCGTGAGCCTCCACCATGACCGCGACCGCGGAGCGGATGAGCTCCTGGTCATCGGCGATGGCGACGCGGATGCGATCGGATGCCGCGTGGTCGAGGCCGGTCATCGCTTCGTCTCCACAGGCAGCGGCAACGTCAGTCGAGTGCGCCATCCGCCGCCGTCGCGTGGCCCGTTCTCGAGCTCGCCGCCGAGCTGGCGCGCCCGTTCCCGCATGCCTCGGATGCCGCGGCCCTCGGTCGGGCCGCTCGCGGCGGTCTCCGCCCCGCCGTCGTCGTCGACGGTCACCTCGAGCACCTCGGTTCTCCATTCGAGTCGCACCGCGCTCGTCGTCGGCGGCTGCGTGTGCTTCAGCGTGTTCGTGAGGGACTCCTGCACGACGCGGTACACCGTGAGGCCGAGGCCCGGACTGGTCGCGCGAGCCGCCCCGGCCTGTTCGAACGTCGCGGCGCGGCCGGGCGTCGCGGCGCGATCGACGAGCTCCGGCAGATCCGCCAGGCCCGGACTCGGCTCCATCGGTGCGGCATCGTGCTCGCCGCCGCCCGGCGGCACGGCCAGCACCGAGACGAGGCCGCGCATGTCCGACATCGCACTGCGACCGGTCGCCACGACGTGTTCGAGCGCCGCTCGGGCGCGCGCGTCGTCGCGCCCGAGCAGCACGCGGGACGCCTCGGCCTGGGCGACCATGACGGCAAGGGAGTGCGACACCACATCGTGCAGGTCTCGGCCGAGGCGCCGGCGCTCCTCGGCGGCGGCCTCGCGTTCGCGCTGCAGGCGGAGTTCGGCGGCCTGCTCGCGCGCGAGCTCCCGCGCGGCGCGGGCGCGGCGGAGTTCGAGCCGCGAGCGACCGAGCGCCCATGCGGCTCCGATCGACGCCACGAGGAATCCCGCGAGCGTGATCAGCGCGCCCGGTTCGGAGACGATCGCATCGGCCGCGTCGTGGGCGATCGCCACCGCCGTGATCAGCGCTGCTCCCGTGAGCCCCAGCGCGAGCGCAGCGGCGTCGGCCAGACGCTCGCCGCTCGCCGCCGCCGTGAAGACGAAGACGAGGTAGACGAGGCTGCTCGGCAGGAGCACCGCGACGGTGGGGCTGCCCGGCAGGCTCGCCGCGGTCAGAGCCAGCATGATCACCGAGGCGAGCACCAGCCCGCCGACCGGCGAGCGCCGCCGCAGGGCCACGGCCGCGTGCAGCAGCACGAAGGAGCCGATGACGACGGCCCTCCAGCCCGCGTCCACCGGCATCGCTCGGAACACTTCGACGATCGTGAGCGGCAGCAGTGCCGCGGCGGCGGCGAGCGCCGCCACCAGGTCCGCGAGCGTCGGAGTCCGCGCCGATCGGGCGGGGGCGTCTGCAAGGTCCATATCGACGATCACGCTACCGGCGCCGTCGGGCGCGCGCCTCACCCGTCGGGGTGAGGCGCGCGATCCATCGCGCTGGCACGCTGACCGTGGCCGCACCGAGTGGCCGCACACCGATCCAGAGGAGCTGCATCGTGACCACCACCGACCCGGTCGCCCGCGCCATTCCGAGTCGACCGGACTCACTCCGTCGCCGAGCTGCGGAACGCGTCCGGCCACTGGCCCTCACCGCGCTCGTCGCCTCCGCGATCGTCACGGGGCTCTCGATCGTCTGGCTCGTGGACCCGGCGATCAGCCCGTTCGCCCGCCCCGCCACGCCGAGCCTCGCGACCCTGCTGCTCGACCCGACGGCCGCGGCGATCCTCTCGCTCGCCATCGGCGCAGCGGGCATCGTGCTCGGCACGGTACTCGCCGCCCGTCGTCGCGGGTCACGACAGCCGTCGATCGCCGCGGGTGCCGGCGCATCGGCCCTCGCCATCGCCTTCGCCTTCACGTTCGGCAGCATGTCGGGCATCGCCATCACGGGGTACCTCTTCGGCGCAGCCGCTGTGGTCGCCGGCCTCGTCACGATCGCCGTCGCTCTCGTGCGGGCACCCCGACTCGGTACGGCGCTGCTGGCCGGATTGCTCCTGCTGATCGCGGTATCCGTCTGGTGGGCGGGGCTCACCCTCGAAGGTCTCGCGGGCTTCGCCGTCGGAGTCGGCGGCGCACTCGCGGCAGGGCTGCCGGGCTTCGCGGTCGTCGGGCTCGGGATGACCTGCGCACTCGTCTGGGCTGCGGCGGCGATCGTGACGCTCCGTTCGACGGGATCGGGTCGCGTGGCAGCGTGGCTCGTGCGGCACCGTCGGGTGCTCACCGTGCTCGCCGCGATCGGGCCGCTCCCCTACGCCGTGGCGCGGGCGAGCTGGTTGACGCCGTGGCCGCTCTTCGGGCCGAGCAACGCGCACCTCGAACCGGCGACGCTCACCACCGGCCTCGTGATCGGCGCGGGTGCCGCCGCCGCCAGCCTCCTCACACTCGGGCTGATCCTGCCGTGGGGTCGCGTCTTCCCGGGCTGGATGCCGCGCGTCGGCGGACGGCCCGTTCCGGTCGGCGTCGCCGCGGTTCCCGGCTTCATCGCGGCCGGAATCCTCTGCATCGCCGCCGTGCCGATGCTGCTGACGACCGTCGGGCCAGTCGACGCGCCGGCCGACGCCCTGCTGGTGAACCTCGTGCTGCCGTTCTGGTTCTGGGGACCGATGCTCGGGCTCGCCGTGGCGGCGTACGTGGAGTGGCGGGCTCTCGACCGGGAGCCGTAGAAGCGGAGGGGTCCCCTGTTCTGGGCGGAGTCGCAACCTCGACGCCCACGGAACCGAGGAATGCTCTGCCATTGGCTGCCGGCGACGGCACCACTGGGGGAACGCCGTCCGGCATGCCCTCGGACCGCTCCATCCCGAGGAGATCGTTCATGCACACCCGTGTTCCACTCATCGGCGTCGTCTCGACGGTCGCGGTTCTGCCCCCAGCGGCGCCGGTGACCATCACCGCGGAGAACATCGGCGAGGCCCCGTGGCCGACCTGCGTCTCTGGTCACGGTTACCGCGCCGAACCCGTGCCGACCGACGTCGAGATGGGACCGGACGGGCTGCTGTACGTGACGAGCCTGCCCGGCGGCTCGGAGGATCCCGCTCTCGGCCCGCGCGGCGTCGTGTACTCGATCGACCCCGGCACCGGTGAGACGAATCTCGTCGCGACCGGCTTCGGCGGCGCGACGGGCATCGCCGTCGCCCCGAACGGCACGCTCTACGTCGCCGAGCTCTTCGGCGGCCCGATGGGCGCCGGACAGGTCGCAGTCGTGGCCCCCGGGGCCAGCGCGGCGACCTCCGTCATCGAGGTCTCGATGCCCTCGGCGGTCTCGGTTCGTGCCGAGACGCTCTACGTGACGACGGACTCGCTGGGTGATGCCAAGCTGACCGTCGTTCCGCTGAAGGGCGGGGCGCACGCCAAGAAGTGATCAGCTGAACGAAGGATGGGCCGCGCTCGAGCGCGGCCCATCCTTCGGTTCCGGCGGAGGCTCGGAAGCCGATCGATCGTCGCCGGCCGCACGCCGCATGAGGGCGGTCCGCCAGTTCTCGCCCATGCGTTCGTAGGTCACCTTCGCATGGCAGTTGCGACACCGCACGTCGCACATCTCGATCTCACGCATGACCCGAACGGTCGAGTACCCGTCTTGTGCGAGCTTCATCACCTCGGCAGTCTTCTGCACTCCGTCACGATGGTCGAAGTCGAGCACACGCGGGTCTGATTCTCCGCAATCCACGCAAGGGTGCGACAACAGATGCGCCCCCACGACCTCGAGGCAGGACAGACGCTGAACGGCCTTCCTCGCCACGATCGTCCGAATGTGCGACGCCCGATTCTCCGCGTAATAGCGCTTGGCCTTCTCACGGTTGCAGCTCCGGCACATATTCTGCAAACCGTCGGATGATGCCCGTCGAACGTTGAACTCAGTGCGTGGCCTAGACTGCTTGCAGATCGTGCAGCGCTTCTCGCTCACTGATTCTTGCCCCCGTAGCTCAGAGGCAGAGCAGCTGACTTTTAATCAGCGGGTCGGGATGTCGGAATTCCCCGGGGGCACTTCTCCCTCGAGGATCGACAAGTTTCGAGCCCACCGGCTCCACGGAAACCGCTCGTCGTTCGCCCATCGCTCGCCCTTCTCGGGTGTTCGTCTTCGGGTGAACGTATCGGCGGCCGCTGACATTCGGCGAATGGCGGCACTCGGCGTCCGGCGCGCCGCATCGACCCCGTTCCCGGGCACCGCCTCGGCGGGCGTTCGAACTACTCGGTCTGGTCGACGATGGATGCGTCGGGGGCGTTGGAGCGCACCGACTCGATGCCGTTCTTCGCGGCCGCCTTCGTCGTGTAGGCCTCGGATGCCGCGATCGTCTGACCGTTACCGGCCGTCAGTCGGAACCTGAACTGTCCGCTCGCATCCTCGTAGAGCTCGAACGTTCCCGCCATGGCGGCTCCTCCCCAGGTGTCCCTTGCGTCCGCATCCTCGCGGGCACGATCTCACGGTAGCCCCGTACCCGGCACCTGCACCAGAGGCAGACGCGACTTCACCGGGATTGTTTCCCGAGGCGGCATCCGCCCGCCGTTCCATCGGTGCGCGGATGCCGCGGCGCCCGTCAGCCGACGATCGCGCGCAGCCCGGCCATGAGTGCGATGCGCTCGGCCGAGTTGCGGGCGAGCGGCGTCACGGCGAGGGTCGTCACGCCGGCCTCGGCGAACGCGGCGACCCGCTCGGCGACGTGACCGGCCGGGCCGATGAGCGAGATCGCGCTCACGAGCTCGTCGGGCACCGCGGCGATCGCCTCGTCTTTGCGGCCCTCGAGGAAGAGGTCTTGAATCAGCGCAGCCTCGGCCTCGAAGCCGTAGTTCGAGATGAGCTCGTTGTAGAAGTTCTTGCCGCGGGCGCCCATGCCGCCGATGTAGAGCGCGAGCTGGGGCTTCACGAGCGGCAGCACCTGCTCGGGGTGGTCGGTGATCGCGAACGCGGGGCTCGCGAAGATGTCGAGCGGCGCGAGCTCGGGTGCACGCTTCGCGGCGCCCGCGGCGAGCGCGTCGCCCCAGACGCCGGCGGCTCGCTCGGGGTGGAAGAACATCGGCAGCCAGCCGTCGGCGATCTCGGCGGTCTGCTCGACGGACTTCAGGCCGAGGGAGGCGATCGTGATCGGGATGCGCTCGCGCACGGGGTGGTTGATGAGCTTCAGCGGCTTGCCGAGCCCGGTGCCCTCCCCTGCCGGCAGAGGGATCTTGTAACGGCGACCGTCGTGCACCACGGGCTCACGGCGCCAGACCATGCGGCAGATGTCGACGAGTTCGCGGGTGCGGCCGAGCGGCGCGTCGTACGGCACGCCGTGGAAGCCCTCGATGACCTGCGGACCGGACGCTCCGATGCCGAGCTCGAACCGGCCATCGGAGACGTAGTCGAGACCGGCGGCGGTCATCGCGGTGAGCGTGGGGGTGCGCGTGTAGAGCTGCAGGATGCCGGAGGCCAGCGTGACGGTCGAGGTGCGGGCCGCGAGGAAGCCGAGCTGGCTCACGGCGTCGAACGAGTAGGCCTCGGGGACCGCGATGAGATCGACGCCGGCGCGCTCGAGTTCGACGACCTCGTCGGCGACCTCTCGGAATCCGCCTGCGTAATTCAGGAACATGCCGACGCGCATCCGTCACTCCTCATCGTGTGGTGGGCCCGGCCGTTCGGCCACGGGCACTCAGACCCTAACCGAGTGGCAGCGGCGTGGCGGCATCCGTTGTGGCAGGTCGACTACGTCGGGATGACGACGATCGGTTCGGTCGTGGGTTGCGGCGAACCGCCCGCGGGCTCGACGGTGACGCCGACGGCGACGCCCGGCGCGAAGTCGCCCTCGAGCACGCGCCAGGTCTCGCCCTCCGCCACATCGAACGTGCCGGCCGACTGCGCACCCGCGTCGTCGATGTACCAGAGCTCGTACGTCGATGCGTCGCCGACGTCGGGCAGCCCCTCGACGACGACGCCCGAGCGGCTCTGCTCGGCCGACCAGTAGAGCGTGACGGCTCCGCCGCCCTCGATCTCGTGCGTCGACGACTCCACGTCGGGCGCTTCGGCGATCGCCGCCATCTCGCGCTGCGCGCCCCAGCCGTTGGGTCCCGTCCATGCGACGCCGATGACCGCACCGACGATGAGCACGACGGATGCCGCCGCTGCCGCGACGATCGCTCCCGGACGCTGGAACCAGCGGCGCCGGGCGGCGTGTTCGGCCGGGCCGGGCTCGCGCGGAGCCTGAGGTGCTGCGGGCGCAGTCTCCGGGGCCGGCTCCGGCTCCGCGAGAGCGGGCGGTGCGGGCGATGCCGGTGCGGTGGCGGGCATCGCGGGCGCCGCGGCCTCCGGAACCTGCTGCGGCAGCTCGTCGAGCTGTGCCATGAGCCGGGACTTGAGCGCCGGCGGTGGCTCGGCGGGCGTGGTCGCAGCGGCGAGCAGCGCCGCCGTCTCGGCGAAGCCGTCGGCATCGCCCTGCAGCTCGGCGTCGCCGGCGAGCGCGCGCTCGACGGCGGCCCGTTCCTCGGCGTCGACCGCGTCGAGCGCGTACGCCGCGACGGCGTCGCGAAGCGCATCGAGGGCTGCCTCGCCCTGAGTCTCGTCGCGCTCGTCGCGCGGCTCGTTCGTGTCGCTCACGTCGTCACCCCCAATGCGGTTCGCAACCTGATCATGCCGTCTCGCAATCGGGTCTTCACCGTGCCGAGCGGCACGTCGAGGCGGTCGGCGATCTCGCTCTGCGTGAGTCCGCCGTAGTAGGCCAGCGAAACACACTCGCGTTGCAGTTCGCTGAGCCCCCCGAGGGCATCGACGACCCGCTCGTGCTCGACCCTGATCTCGACCGCCTCGGCGACCGTGTCGACGGGCACGTCCAGGTCGCGCACTCCGATGCGGAGGTCGCGATCGCGTGCGGCCTGCGAGGCGCGGATGCGATCGACGGCGCGGCGATGCGCGAGAGTGAACATCCACGCGAGTGCGTTGCCGCGGCTCGCATCGAACCTCGGGGCGGTCTGCCAGATCTCGAGGTACACGTCCTGCGTCACCTCCTCGGCCTGCGCCGGATCGACGACGAGTCGGCGCACGAGGCCGAAGACCCTGGGCGCGGTCTGGTCGTAGAGGTCGCCGAAGGCCTCCCGGTCGCCGGCGCCGACCAGCGTGAGCAGCTGCTCGGCGGTCGGGGCGGGCGCCGGCGCAGTGAGGTCACTGTCGCGGTCGGCCACGCGCCCCAGCATGCCAGATCGGGGGCCGGGCGTCGTGCGTGCCGCGACCGCGGTGCGGTGCGATGCGATGGCATGGCTCATCCGAACGTGAAGGAGTAGGCGTCGACTCCGGCGCTCACGGTGACGGTGATGATTCCGGATGCCGCGGCATCCGTCTTCACGAGTTCATACGAGCGGGGAACGCCGCTGATCGCGATCTCGCGGCGCTCCTCGCCGTCGTCGACGACGATCGTGCCCTCCCCGCCCAGCACCATCCGCACCTCGCTCGCGGTGTAGTCGAGTCGCACCCTTGCGTCGCCGGCCGCCGGGGCGACCGACTGGGTGTCGAGCGCCCAGGAGCCGTCGAGGGCGAAGGAGTCGGCGGCGAGCTGCTTCGGGAACGCGAAGGCGGTCGTCGCCCGGCGATACGGCTCGCGCCCGCCGAAGTTGATCTGCTTCGTCGTGCCGAGGAAGGTCTCCGGCGTCGTGGAACCGGCCTCGGGGGTGTCGTCGGCCTGCTCGGTTGCGGGTGGCAGGTCGACGGCGGAGTCGGCCGCCTGCAGCAGTTCGCGGATGAGCCCCTCGGTCGCGGCGTAGTTGCCCTCGCCGAAGGAGATGTGCCGCACGACGCCCTCGGCGTCGATCAGGTAGTGCGCCGGCCAGTAGCGGTTCCGGTAGTTCGTCCACGTCGCGAGCGAGTTGTCGAGGCCGACCGGGTAGTCGATGCCGAAGGCGGAGATGCCCGCCTCGACGTTGCGCGGCTCCTTCTCGAAGGCGTACTCGGGCGAGTGGATGCCGACGACCGCGAGGCCGGCATCACGGTACGCCTCGTCCCACGCGACGACGTGCGGGACCGAGCGCTGGCAGTTGATGCACGAGTACGCCCAGAAGTCGACGAGCACGACTCGGCCGCGAAGCGCTGCAAGGTCGACCGGCGCTCCGTCATCCGTGTTGAACCACTGCTGGATCCCTGTGATCGACGGTGCCGTGCCGCACGACTCGAGCACCGCGGCGCCGTTCGTGCACTGGTCGAGCTCGTCGTTCTCGTCGTTCACCAGGCCGCCGAGGTCGAGCGCCCGCGTGACTTCGTCGGAGTCGGCGAGCTCCTGCTGGAAGGCGCTCGTGTAGTCGGGCACGAGTCGCTGCAGCAGTTGCGGAAGGTTGAAGACGAGCCCCACGGCGAGCGCGATCATCACGACGCCGCCGGTGATGCGGATGGCGCGCTGGTGCGTGCGGAAGGTCTTCACCCGTTCGGCGACGCGGCGCCCCGCGAGGGCGAAGATGAGGAGCGGGAGCGCGGCGCCCACCGCGAACGAGACGGTCAGCACGACCGTCTCGAGCCCGATGCGCCCCGTCGACCCGGCGACCGTGATCGCCGCGAGCACCGGCCCCGCGCACGGCACGTAGACCGCACCGAGGGCGAGGCCGAGCGGGAACCCGCCCTGCTCGGTGCCGACGTTCCTCCGCGGGATCCACGAGAAGGGCTTCTCGAGGAGTTGCTCGAAGCGGGGCACGATGAGCCCGATGCCGATGAGCACGAGCACGACGATGCCGGCCCAGCGCAGCACGTCCTGCGGCAGCCCGAGCAGGGCGAGCAGGAGCGAGCCGACGAGGGTGAAGACGCTGAAGCTCACCACCAGCCCCGCGATGACGAGGTACGGTCGCCAGCGCCCGGCCGCCGGGGCATCCGACGTGCCCCTCGCGCTCTGCGCTCCGCCCGACAGGAAGATGACCGGCAGCACCGGGAGGATGCAGGGCGAGATGCCGGTGATGAGGCCTCCGAGGAGGCCGATGAGGGCGAGGGTGATCACGGGGTCCTGCTTTCTCGGGTCGACGGTGGTTCGCAGCCGAAGCGGGATCCGATTGGTCGGCGGGTTCGCCGATCTCCGACCAATCCGATCGGCGACCGGCGCCGAACCCCTCGCAACGACCCGCTTCCGCGGTCGCCATTCACGAAGGAGTCGACCGATGCGTTCCACGAACCGCAGCACCCGCACCGCCCTCGCGGCGTTCTCGATCACGGCGGTCGCCGTGCTCGGGCTCGCCGGATGCAGCATGGGCGGCAGCGCCGCCGAGAACGACGAACCCGCGATGTCGTCGGAGGAGACCCAGCCCAGCGAGCAGGCGATGGAGGCCGACCCCGCTGCCGACCTCGTCGGACCGGGCTGCGCCGCCTACGCCGAGGCCGTGCCCGAAGGCCCGGGTTCCGTCGTCGGCATGTCCACCGACCCGGTGGCCGTCGCCGCATCGAACAATCCGCTGCTGACGACGCTCGTCGCCGCGGTCTCGGGCCAGCTGAACCCCGACGTCGACCTGGTCGACACCCTGAACGGTGACGAGTTCACCGTGTTCGCTCCCGTCGACGACGCGTTCGCGAAGATCGACGCGGCGACGATCGAGTCGCTGAAGACCGATTCGGCGACGCTCTCGAAGATCCTCACCTACCACGTGGTGCCGGGTCAGCTCTCGCCCGATGAGGTCGTCGGCACCCAGACCACCGTCGAGGGCGGCACCGTCGAGGTGACCGGCTCGGGCGACACGCTCATGGTCAACGACGCCGCGGTCATCTGCGGCGGCGTGCACACCGCGAACGCGACGGTGTACCTCATCGACTCGGTGCTGATGCCGACGATGTAGCACCGCGCACGGACGAGCGGCCCCGCCGACCCGACGGCGGGGCCGTTCCCGCGCGCACTGACAGCGGGGCCGCTCCCGCGCGCCACGGTCTGCGCGCCTTCAGCACTCTCGAAGACGGATGCCTCAGGCTGGAGTCCCCCGGCCTCGAAGGGAGCCCCCGTGGTCTGGAGCATCGTGCTCGACGTCGCACTCGTGCTCGTCTTCATCGGCGCGATCGTGAACGGCTGGCGCGCCGGCCTCCTGCGCACGGCCGCCGGGCTCGTGGGTCTCGTCGCGGCAGGCATCGCCGCGTACTTCGTGATGCCGTGGATCGCAGCCCTGGTGCCATGGCCCGAGTGGCGGGCGCCCGCGGCGATCGCGGCGGCCGTCACCCTGCTCTGCCTCGGCGCCTGGCTCGGCGCGGTGGTCGGGCGGCTCCTGAGCCGTGGTGTGCGGGCGGTCAAGCTCGGCGCGCTCGACCGCATCCTCGGCGCCGTGGGCAACCTGCTCGTGACCGCGTTCGTCGTCGCGCTCGTCGCCTCGGGGGTATCGGCCATGGGCGTGCCCGTGCTCTCCCCCGCGATCGCCGGATCGCGCGTGCTGCAGGGCCTCGACGCCGTCACGCCCGCTCCGACGCGCACGCTGCTCGCCGAGATCCGCACCGCCGCCCTCGGCGACGGCCTCCCCTGGCTCGTCGACGTGCTCGGCGGGCCGACCGAGGCCCCGGCCCTGCCCACGTTCGACGTCGACGATCCCGAACTCGCCGCCGCCGCGGCATCCGTCGTGCGCGTCACCGGCAGCGCCTTCCAGTGCGGCTCGACCCTCTCGGGCAGCGGCTTCGTCGTGGCGCCCGACCGCATCGTGACGAATGCGCACGTCGTCGCCGGAGTGACCGAGCCGATCGTCGAGGCTCCCGGCCAGCCGGCGACGCCCGGCCGCGTGGTCTCGTACGACGCGGAGCACGACCTCGCCCTCATCGCCGTCGACGGCCTCGCGACGCCGCCCCTCGCACTGGCGACGCCCTCGCTCGGGCAGGAGGTCGCCGTGGCCGGGTACCCCTTCGGCGGCCCGTTCGAACTGCGCCCCGCGAACGTCATGGCGAGCGGGCCGCTGACCATCCAGACCGACGGCCGCACCTCGACGCGCGACATCGTGACGCTCGCCGCCGACGTCGATCACGGCAACTCCGGCGGGCCGGTGCTCACGGGCGACGGCGAAGTCGCCGCAGTCGTCTTCGCGAAGTCGGAGACGGTCGACAACGTCGGGTTCGCCATCCCGATCTCCACGCTGGCACCGCTCGCGAACGAGGCGTCGAGCCTCGATGCGAGCGTCGACTCGGGGACGTGCGTCGTCGGTTGACGCCAGATCGCCCTCGGGAGACCGGCTCCGCTACTCCGCCGCGAACCCCTCGAAGCGAATTCCCCATGAGATCTGCCACTCTTCGCCCGGGTCGAGCCAGCGCAGGCCGCGGCCGGAGTTGAACGCCTCGGCGGGGGCGGTCATGGGTTCGATCGCGATCGCGACGTCGCCGTCTTCGCCGGGGAACGCGGTCGTGGTGTAGACCTGCACGTACTCGAACGCCGACTCGGCCCAGATCGAGACCGTGCGGCCGTCGGGCGCGGTGAGCGTGTGCAGCACCTGGCCGTCTTCGCTCGCGATCTCGCCGAAGGCGTCGTCGAGCGAGACGTCACCGACGCGGCGACCCTCGCGGAAGTCCCATTCGGTGCCGTCGACCGGCACCTCACCGGTCGGCAGCAGCCGCTCGTCGACCTCGATGTGGCTTGCGGCGTCGAGGCGCAGCTCGAGGTCGGCCGTCGGCACGCCGCCGATCTTCAGGTACGGGTGGGTTCCGATCGCGACGGGAGCGGGATCGGCGCCGAGGTTCTCCACGTAGTGGGTGACCCGCAGTCCGTCGGGGACGAGTTCGTAGTGCACGGCGGTGCCGAGCAGGAACGGGTAGCCGAGTTGCGGGTACACCGTCGCCGAGAGCGTGACCGAGTCGCGTTCGCGCGAGATCGGCTTGTACTCGGTGTTGCGGAGCAGCCCATGGATGGCGTTGTTCCTCGCGGGCTCGGAGATCACGAGCTGGTGGTCGACGCCGTCGTGGCTCCAGCGGCCGTCGCGAATGCGGTTCGGCCACGGCACGAGCACGATGCCGGCCCCTGAGGGAGGCGTCTGGTCTTCTGCGAACGGCGGCACGAGGTCGATGCCGTTGATGCTGAGGGTGCGGATGCCTGCGGCGACGGCGGTGATGGTCGCGCGGATGTCGCCGCTCGACGTCGTCGTCTCGAGCACGAACTGCTCGCCCGTGGGAAGGGTCATGGATCCACTCTAGGGTCTCTGGCGAAGTGCACAGCGAGCCCGGCATCGAGCAGTTCGGCGACGATCGGCGTCGGGGCCGCGGCATCCGTGACGAGCCCGTCGAAGGCATCGATCGGGGCGATCCTGCCGAGGTGCACCTCGCCGAGCTTCGATGCGTCGGCGACGACGATCGAGCGCGCGGCCGCGCGCATCATGAGGGACTTGACCGACGCCTCGGGAAGGTTGGCATTCGTGACGCCGTGTGCCGCGTCGACCCCGTTGCAGCCGATGAAGGCGAGGTCGACGTGCACCTCGTCGAGCATCGAACCGGCGAGCGGATGCACGAGCGAATGCTGCTTCGGGCGCAGCGTGCCGCCGGTGACGACGACCGTGAATCGCGGGATCTCGGCTTCGAGCTCGAGGGCGATCGACAGGCCGTTCGTGAAGACCACCAGATCTTCGAGGTCGGTGCGGGCCCGTAGGGATCGGGCGACCTGCAGGGTCGTGGTGCCGACGTCGAGGATGATGCTCTGGCCGCTGCGCACGAGCGACGCGGCATGTTCGCCGATGAGTCGTTTCGGTTCGACGGATGCCTCGAGCGCCTCTTCGAAGCTCGGTTCGCGGTCGGGGCGCTCGGCGGCGAGCGGCGAGGTGAGCGGCACGGCGCCGCCGTGGACCCTCCGGATGCCGCCCTGGCGCTCGAGCGCGTCGAGGTCGGCACGTGCGGTCACCGTCGTGACGCCGAATGCGCGCGAGAGCTCGGCGACGCGCACGAAACCCCGCTCGGCGACGAGGGCGAGCGCGAGTTCGCGGCGCCGCGGCGCGTCGAGGGGCACGTTCGCGGGCGCGGTGTCGATCGACATACCGGAATCATGCGCGCTCGACCGCGACTTTGCAATACGAAATGCGTTTGTTTGCGAAACGAAAGACGCGTAGGGTGTGGCGCGTGACCGACTCGAACGACGCCGCCGGCGCGGCATCCGCTGCCCCTGTCGACCCGCGCATCACCGTGACCTCGACGCTGCTCGCCGACGGCCGCGAGCTCATCTACTTCGACGACGCCGACTCGACGCTGCCCGCTGAGCGCGCGATCGACGAGCGCGTGCTCGACCCGCGCCCGGCGAACGCCGAGATGCGCCAGGACCCGCTCACCGGCGAGTGGATCTCGATCGCCGCCGCCCGCCAGAACCGCGTGTTCCTGCCGCCCGCGGATCTCGACCCGCTCGCCCCGCAGCGGCCCGGCAACCCGTCGGAGATCCCGAGCACCTACGACGTGGCCGTCTTCGAGAACCGCTCGCCCTCGTTCGGCCCCGCACTCGCCGATCCGGCTGCCTCGAACGCCGACGCCCTCGCCGGCCTCCGCCGGGTCGGACTCGAGCGAACGCACCCCTCGATCGGCCGCTGCGAGGTCGTGTGCTTCAGCCCCGAGCACGAGGGCTCGTTCGGCACCCAGACCGTCTCCCGCGCCCGCACCGTCATCGAGGCGTGGGCGCAGCGCACCGCCGCGCTCTCGGCCCTGCCGGGCGTGCAGCAGGTCTTCCCGTTCGAGAACCGCGGCGAGGCGATCGGCGTGACCCTCGGCCACCCGCACGGGCAGATCTACTCGTACCCGTATGTCACGCCCCGCACCGAACGGCTGCTCGACTCGATCGACGCCTACGGACCGACGCTCTTCGCCGACCTGCTCGAGCGCGAACGCGGCGGCCCGCGCGTCGTGCTCGCCGGCGAGCACTGGACGGCCTTCGTGCCGTTCGCGGCGCGCTGGCCGATCGAGGTGCACCTGCTCCCGCACCGTCACGTGCCCGACCTCGCCGAGACGACGCTCGCCGAGCGCGACGAGCTCGCCGAGCTGTACCTGCGGCTCCTGCGCGGCGTCGACCGGCTCTACGACACCCCGACGCCGTACATCGCCGCCTGGCACCAGGCTCCCGTGCACGAGCGCCGCGACGAGGTGCGGCTGATGCTGCAGCTCACGAGCCCGCGCCGGGCCGCCGACAAGCTGAAGTTCCTCGCCGGCTCCGAGGCCGCGATGGGAGCATGGATCGGCGACGTCACCCCCGAATCCCAGGCCGCGGCGCTGCGCGCCGCGATCGACTCCGTCGCCGTCCCCGACTCCGACTCCGACTCCGACTCCGAAGGAACCCGAGCATGACCGACGCCACCGCCGCCGACACCGCCGCAGCCGAGACCGCCGCCGGCTTCACCGAGCGGTACGGGCGCACCCCGGTCGGCGTGTGGTCCGCGCCCGGGCGCGTGAACCTCATCGGCGAGCACACGGACTACAACGACGGATTCGTCTTCCCGTTCGCGATCGACCAGCGCGCGAGCGTCGCTCTCGGATCGCGCGACGACCGGCTCATCCGCGTCTCCTCGACCTTCACGCCCGAACCCGTCGAGGTGCACCTCGACGACCTGTCGCCCGAAGCCCTCGACGGGTGGTCCGCCTACCCCCTCGGCGTCGCCTGGGCGCTCGGGCAGTTCGGCGCCGACCTCGCGGCCGTGCCCGGCGTCGACCTGCACATCTCGAGCACGGTGCCCGTCGGAGCCGGCCTGTCGTCATCGGCCGCCATCGAGTGCTCGGTGGCGCTCGCGCTCGACGAGCACTGGAACCTCGGCCTGGATCGGCCGACGCTCGCCAAGGCCGGCCAGCTCGCCGAGAACCGCGTCGTCGGCGCGCCCACCGGCATCCTCGACCAGTCGGCCTCGCTTCTCTCCCACGCGGACGCGGCCGTGTTCCTCGACTGCCGCAGCCTCGACGCCGAGGTGATCCCGCTCGGCCTCGCCGCCGACGGCCTCTCGATCCTCGTCATCGACACCAACGTCTCGCACGCGCATGCCACCGGCGGGTACGCCGCCCGGCGCGCCTCCTGCGAGGCCGGCGCGACGGCGCTCGGCGTCGAGTCGCTGCGCGACGTGCACGTCGGCGACCTCGAGCGCGCCGCCGCACTGCTCGACGACGAGACCTTCCGCCGTGTGCGGCACATCGTCACCGAGAACCAGCGCGTGCTCGACACCGTGCGCACCCTGCGCGAGCACGGCGCTGCCTCGATCGGCCCGCTGCTCGACGCCTCGCACGTGTCGATGCGCGACGACTTCGAGATCAGCGTGCCCGAGATCGACCTGGCCGTCAGCACGGCGCAGGCGAACGGCGCGATCGGCGCTCGCATGACCGGCGGCGGCTTCGGCGGTTCCGCGATCGCACTCATGATCGACGGGCTCGTGCCCGTGATCGAACGCGAGGTGCGACGCGAGTTCGCCGAGCAGGGCTACCGCGAGCCGACGATCTTCGTCGTGCGGCCGAGCGAGGGCGCCAGACGCGACTCCTGAGGGGCACGGAAGGCGTCTGCCGCCGCTCAGCGCCACCGTCAGGCGGGCGGCGCCTCGACGGCGTGCGGCGTGCCGCCCGTGATGCGCACGAGCTCGTCGAACGAGGTCGGGAAGACCGTCTTCGCGTGCCCCGCAGCCGCCCAGACGGCCGGGTAGTCGGCGAGCTGCACGTCGACGACCGTGCGCACCGGCGAGGGGTGGCCGAGCGGCGCGACCCCGCCGATCACCTGGCCGGTCGCCTCCTTCACCGTCTCCTTCGAGGCACGACGGATGACGCCGCCGAGCTGCTGCCCGAGCCACTCAGTGTCGACCCGGTGCGACCCCGACGTCAGCACCAGGATCGGCTCGTCGTCGATCGTGAAGACGAGGGAGTTGGCGATCTGGCCGACCTCGACCCCGAGTGCCTCCGCGGCGAGCGGGGCGGTCGTGACGGCATCGTCGAACCACACGATCTCGGGGGTGAGCCCGTGCCCGGCGAGGGCATCGGCGACTCGGTCGACGGCGGCGTGCGATGGCGATGGCATGCCGAAGATCCTAGCGACCGGGGTGCCGCACGGGTCGTGCGCCGGCAGGTTTCACCGCTCGTCATCCGCATGCCCTAGTGTGCGAGCGTGGAACAGCCCTCCCTCGCCCGCCGCCTCGGCCTCCGACAGGCGGTCGCGATCGGCCTCGCCGCGATGATCGGCGCCGGCGTCTTCTCGGTGTTCGCCCCCGCGGCTCAGGCTGCAGGCGCCGGGCTCATGATCGGGCTCGCGATCGCGGCGTTCGTGGCCCTCGCCAATGCAGGCTCGACGGCGCAGCTCGCCGCGCGGTACCCGGAGTCGGGCGGCGCCTACCGCTACGGCCGAGAGCGACTCGGCGAATGGCCGGGATTCCTCGCCGGCTGGGGTTTCGTCGTCGGCAAGACCGCGAGTTGCGCCGCCATGGCGATGACCTTCGCCGCCTACCTCGCGCCGCCCGACTGGCAGCGGCCACTCGCCGTCGCCGCCGTCGTCGCGATCGCCGCCGTCGACCTGCGAGGCATCAGCCGCACTGCACGCGTGGCGACCGTCATCGTGATCGGAGTGCTCGGGGTGCTCGCGCTCGTCGTCGCCGCGGGCGCGACGGCGACGTTCGACGGTGCCTCGGGCGCGGTGTCGAGCGGCTCCTCGCCCTTCGGCTCCACGACGATCGACCAGGGCTGGCTCGGCATCCTGCAGTCCGCCGGGCTGCTGTTCTTCGCATTCGCCGGGTACGCGCGCATCGCGACGCTCGGCGAGGAGGTCCGCGAGCCGGCGCGCACGATCCCCCGAGCGATCGGCATCGCATTCGCCGTCGCGGTGCTCGTGTACGCCGGCGTCGGTGCCGCAGCACTCGGCGCCCTCGGGCCGACGGGGCTCGCGGCATCCGTCGCCCCGCTCGTCGACGTCGTCGAAGCCGCAGGGTGGCAATGGGCCGCGCCCGTCGTGCGCGTCGGCGCCGCGGTGGCGGCGCTCGGGGCGCTGCTCGCCCTGCTCGCGGGCATCGGCCGCACCGCCCTCGCGATGGCGCGCGACGAGGAGCTGCCGCCACCGCTCGCTCGGGTGCATCCCCGGTTCCGGGTGCCGCACGTCGCCGAGATCGCCGTCGCGCTCGTCGTCATCGCGCTCGTCGCGACCGTCGATCTGCGCGGCGCGATCGGGTTCTCCTCGTTCGGCGTGCTGGTCTACTACCTCGTCGCGAACCTCGCCGCGATCACGCAGCCGCGGTCGGAACGGCGCTTCCCGCAGGCGCTCTCCGCAGCAGGGGCAGTCGGATGCCTCGTGCTCGTCGCGACCCTTCCGCCCGTCTCGATCGTCGCGGGCGTCGTCGTGTTCGCGATCGGGGCCGCGTACCGTCTCATCAGCAGGGCCGCGCGGCCGAGCGGCTGACCGGCCGGCAGCTCGGGCCGCACGACCGGCGCGCGTAGGCTGTCCGCATGTCTGCAGACCCCTCGGCTCGCATCCTGACCATCGCCGGCATCGCCGCGCCCGCGCTCGACGAGACGGCGTTCGTCGCCGCGGGTGCCGTGATCGTCGGCGACGTGCGCCTCGCCGCAGGATCGAGCGTCTGGTACAACGCCGTGCTCCGCGCCGAGGCCGAGCCGATCAGCATCGGCGAGGGGTCGAACCTGCAGGACACGGTCGTCTGCCACGTCGATGCGGGCTATCCGCTGACCGTCGGCCGCGGCGTCTCGGTCGGGCACGGCGCGGTGCTGCACGGCTGCACGATCGAGGACCACAGCCTCGTCGGCATGAACGCGACCGTGTTGAACGGCGCCGTGATCGGCGCCGGCTCGCTCGTGGCCGCGGGCGCCGTGGTGCTCGAGGGCACGGTCGTGCCGCCCGGCTCGCTCGTCGCCGGGGTGCCCGCCAAGGTGCGCCGCGAACTCAGCGACATCGAGCGCGCCGGCATCCAGCGCAACGGCGCCGCCTACCTGATCCACGTCGAGGAGCACTCGGCGCCGGTCGACTGACGCGCGGCGCCACCGCCGGTCTGAGAACAGGACGACACGCCGAGACGGCTCCCGCAACAGGCACGGGTTGCCCGCTTCGGCACGCGCTGCCTGTCTCCGTGGCCGATCAGGCCTCGACGACGCCCCCGCGGCCCGCAAGCACGCGCCTCCGAGCCCGCCGGGCCCTGCGCAGGAGCCACCGGGCGGGCACCGCCACGACCATCGCCGCAGCACCCGCGAGCGAGCGGTCGTGCGACCCGAGCATGCGCTTGCGCTCGAAAGCACGTCGCAGCGCTCCGCCCGCGAGGTTGTGCGCCCTGGCTCGCGAGCCGAGCTGTCCGGCCGCCCGCTGCGCGAGCAGTCCCGCGAGCGCGAAGCTCCAATCGTCGAACTCGCGTCCGTGGAAGTAGTCGTCGGCGAGCCACGCCGCGTTCGGGTGCCGAAGCTCCCAGTCGGCGAGCGCGTCGGCCCCGCCGAACAGGCCGCTGCCCTCGAAGACCGTGTTGATGAGCTTCGGCGTCACCCCGAACTCGTCGACGAGCAGCACCGGCAGGCCCGCGGCGATGGCTTCGAGCACCGCCGTCGAACTCACAGTCACGAGGCCCGCCGCGCGGCTCAGCTGAGCGGCCATCGGACCATCCTCGACGACCAGGTTCGGCGGAAGCGTGCCGCCGAGCTCACGGCGCACCTCGGCGTCGGCGAGCATCTCGGCGTAGTCGAACGCCTCGGCGTGGGTCTGCGCCTCACCGCGCCGTGCGCGCACCTTGACGACGACCCGCCGAGACGGGCGGCTCCTCGCGGCAGCGGCGAGCCACCCGAGCAGGCGCAAGCGATCCTCGCGCTCGGCGGGCACCTTGGCCTGCGCCGCGAAGACGAGATCGGTGCGCCGCACGTCGGCCGCGACATCCGTGGCCGCCGCATCGGGCAGGAACGGGAGCGTCGCGAGCCCGAAGTCGATGTTCGCACCGAGCCGTTCGGCGTTGCTGCGGAACTCGCGCACCTCGCGGCGGCTGTGCAGCACGATGAGATCGACCAGCTCGCGGTAGACGATCGCCTTCGGCTCGGCGGGGATGGTGAGTCCGGGGAAGCCGCTCATGATCACCGGCCGATCGGGCGCCCGTCCCACGATGGGGGCGACGACGCGCACGAGGGGGCCGCGCAGCGCGAGCAGCACGACGTCGGGTCGGGTGCGCGCGAGCAGCTCCCCCAGGTCGTCGAGGTCGACGGTCTCGATCGACCCGGCGACGAATCCGGATCCGGCGAGCGCGGCCCCCAGCTGCCGCGCGCTCGGCTGCACGGGCGTCCGCAGCACGACGAGGTCGCTGCGCCACGAATCCGGGAAGCCGCGTGCGAACGCCGCACCCCACTTGACGTAGGAGTCGGAGTCGGCGACCACGAGCAGTCGACCGGCGGGGCCGGGCCCGATCCGGACGTTCGGCGATCGCGGCATGCGCCCTGGATCCGCTCCCCCGTCGCTCACAGCGCGGGAACCCGGCGCAGCTTCGCGCGCGGCGCCTCCTCGCCGGGGAACACGCGCTTCACACCGTCGCCCATCGCCTCGCCGATGACCCGGATGTCGCGCACCAGGTGCTCGAACCCGGTCGGCTCGAGCGAGGCCGCCTGGTCGGAACCCCACATCGCCCGGTCGAGCGTGATGTGGCGTTCGACGGCCACGGCGCCGAGGGTGACGGCGGCGAGCGAGATCTGCAGCCCGCGCTCATGGCCCGAGTAGCCGATCGGCACGCCGAGGTAGCGACTGCGCAGGGTTCCGATCGTGCGGAGGTTCGCCTCCTCGGGCGGCATCGGGTAGCTCGAGGTCGCGTGCAGCATCACGAGGCGATCGGTGCCGAGCACCTCGACCGCCCGGTCGATCTCCTCGAGCGTCGACATGCCCGTCGAGAGGATCACGGGCTTGCCCGTGGTGGCGATCGCCTCGAGCAGCTCGAGGTCGGTGACCGAGGCCGAGGCGACCTTGTGCGCAACCACGTCGAGTCCCTCGAGGAACTCGACCGACGGCACGTCCCACGGCGACGCGAACCAGTCGATGCCGGCGCGCAGCGCATACGTGGCGATCTCGAGGTACTCGGGCTCGCCGAACTCGACGCGGCGCCGGTAGTCGAGGTAGCTCATCGTGCCCCACGGAGTCTCGCGCGGCACGTCGCGCATGTGCTCGGGGGTCGCGATCTCGGGGGTGCGCTTCTGGAACTTCACGGCCTGCGCGCCCGCCTCGACCGCGACGTCGATGAGGCGCTTGGCGATCTCGACGTCGCCGTTGTGGTTCAGGCCGATCTCGCCGATGACGTAGACCGGGTACTCGCTGCCGACGACCGACCGGCCGATGCGCACAGACATGTTCACTCCCTCATTCAGGATCGCGCGGAGGCGGGATCGGGGTCGTCGTTCGCCGCGGCGGTATCGCGCGCGGCGAGGATCAGGTCGGCGAGTTCGCGCACGGCTCCGTGGCCGCCCGTGCTGGTGAGCACGTGGCGCGCGGCGGCGAGCGCCTCGGCCGCGGCATCGGGTACGGCGATGGGCCAGCCGACGAGTTCGAGGGCGGGCAGGTCGCCCCGGTCGTTGCCCAGGTACGCGATGCGATCGAGACGGATGCCGCGGCGCCCCGCCCACTCGCGCAGCACCGCACCCTTCTCCTCCACGCCCTGCACGCACTCGACCCCCAGCTTCTCGGCGCGGCGCCCGACGACCGGGTTCTGCTCGGCCGACAGGATCAGCACGGGCAAGCCTGCCTTCCGGAGCCGCGCGATGCCGGCGCCGTCGCTGCGGCTCACGCGCACCGACTCCCGCCCGAGCTGGTCGACCATGACGGTGTCGTCGGTGTGCACCCCGTCGAAGTCGGTCACGAGGGCGTCGACGTCGATGCGCGGGCCGACCGCGTCGAGCGCGCCGCGTGCCGCACCGGGTCGAGCGGATGCCGCGAGCCCGCGATCAACGTGCGCCGCGAGTGCTCTCGCCCGCTCGAGGTCGGCGAGGTCGTCGATCTCGATGGCGTGGTCGGGGTCGACCGGCTGGATGCCGATGCGCCCGAAGAAGCGGTGGCCGGCCGCGCGGAACCCGTCTGTGGCGAAGACGTAGAACGCCCCCGTCTCGAGGTACTCGGGCTCGCGCTCCTGACGGCGGAGGCGGCGGGATGCCTCGTGGTTCACGCCGACCGCGGAGTCCGCGTCGGCGTCATCGCGCCAGAGGAACACGTGCGATAGAGCACCCGAGAACACGACGTCGCGCTGCCCCGAGGCGACGCGGGCGATCGCGGCGTCGAGATCGGCAGGGTCGATGAAGGGCGAGGTGGCCTGGATGAAGACCGTGACGGGGTGCTCGGCTCCCGGTCGGCGTTCATCGCCACCCTCGACGCCGGTGCGGCCGCCGAGCGGGCCCGGCGCGAGCGGGCCGAGCGCGTCGCGCAGCTCGAGTTCGTCGAGCGCGTGCAGCAGTGCCGACTCGCTCGACGCCGCGGAACCCGAGAGCTGGGCCGGCCGGTCGACGACGGAGGCACCCGCTGCGCGGGCGGCGTCCGCGATCGCGGAATCGTCGGTCGAGACGACGACCCGGTCGATGCGGTCGGCGGCGAGCGCAGCGCGCACGGCCCGGGCGATGAGCGGCACCCCGCCGACGCGGGCGAGGTTCTTGCCGGGCAGCCCGACGGAGCCGCCACGAGCGGGGATGATCGCGGTCGCACGTGCGGTCGCGGCATCCGTTCGGCGGGAGCCGGTGCCGACCGGATGGTCGTCGGGCCGCGTCGCCGGCGCGGGCGGGACTGCGGCGCGCGGTGTTTCGACGAGTTCGACCCTGGCCATGGCGCGAAGCTACGCGCGTAACGCGGCCGCCCGGTGCACACGTGGTGAACACCGGGCGACCTGCAGGTCGACGAGCGGTGCAGTCGCTGCGCCGTTCTCTCCCCCCTGAACCGGGGGTGCCTTCGATCGTGACGCGGACACTACCGTCGGCAGTGGCGACCAGACCGCTGCATGTGCCAATCGGCACTGCTGTGATCGCGGGACTGTCTCGGCCTGCTTCGAAGAACCCGGAAAGGACGGACCCGGTGATTCGTCCCATTGCCATCAGCGCACTCGGCACTGGAGACAGTGTCGACGCCGGCCGAACGATCCCGATCCGTGCAGCGATCTCGGGCGTCGCGATGACGCTCGTACTGGGTCTGCTCACGGCCTGCGGTCCGACGCCGGCCGGTTCCGGCGGGCTGGTCGGGCGGATGCTGGGCATCGACGACACCGGACTCCCCCACCATGCACTCGGTGGTGGTGGGCTGGCGGTCCTCCCGGTCGACGTCATGGACGGGCCGTTCTGGGAGGTCACGGGCGAGATGCCGATCACCAACCCGGACGAGTGGGTGAACGTGGTGGCGAAGCTGAGTGAGGCTGACGTCGCAGAGCTCGGCGGCACGACCTCTCTGATCGAGGAGGATGGAGATTTCCGAATCACCGCCCCTCCGGGCGAATATGTCGTGTGCTACTGGCTTGGCCACGTTGGGGTGAGCGTCACCGGATGTGTCGACCTCGAATTGCCGCGCGAAGGCGAACTCGCCGCATCGTATGGCGAGGGTGGGTTCGGCATCGCTGTCAAGTAGTAACCAGGCTTTCGGTGATCCCGACCACAGGCCGTCGTGCCGAATCGCAAGAGGCGCCGCCCAGTACGAGCCCGGACGGCGCCTCACCCTGCCCACATGGCAGGAACTCCGCACAAATCAGCGGTGCAGTCGCTGCTCTGCCGCCTTGACGACGTTCGCGAGCAGCATCGCGCGGGTCATCGGGCCGACGCCGCCCGGGTTCGGCGACAGGTGGCCGGCCACCTCGGCGACGGCCGGGTCGACGTCGCCCGTGAGCTTGCCCTTGCCCGTGTCTTCATCCTGCACGCGCGTGATGCCGACGTCGAGCACGGCGGCGCCGGGCTTGATCCAGTCGGCCTGCACGAGGTGCGGCACGCCGACGGCGGCCACGACGATGTCGGCGCGGCGCACCTCTGCAGCGAGGTCTTCGGTGCGCGAGTGCGTGAGCGTGACGGTGGCGTCGAGCCCCTTGCGGGTGAACAGCAGCCCGAGCGGGCGGCCGACCGTGAGTCCCCGGCCGATCACCGTGACATGACGCCCCCGGATCGGCACGTCGTAGCGACGCAGCATCTCGACGATGCCGGCAGGTGTGCACGGCAGCGGCGACTGCAGCTCGCCCTCGATGCCGAGCACGAGCCGGCCGAGGTTCGTCGGGTGCAGCCCGTCGGCGTCCTTCTCGGGGTCGATGAGTTCGAGCATCGCGTTCTCGTCGTGACCGGCGGGCAGCGGGAGCTGCACGATGTAGCCGGTGACCCCGGGTGCCGTGTTGAGGTCGCGGATCGCGGCGCGCACGTCGGCGGTGGTGGCCGAGGCGGGCAGGTCGATGCGGATCGACTCGATGCCCACCTCGGCGCAGTCGCGGTGCTTGCCCGCGACGTACGACCGCGAGCCCGGGTCGTCGCCCACGAGCAGCGTGCCGAGGCCCGGCACGACGCCGTGCGCCTTCAGCAGCTGGATGCGCGAGGCGAGTTCGGTCTTGACGGCCGCCGCGGTGGCGACGCCGTCGAGGGTGATCGCGGTCATGGGGATTCCCTACTGCGCGAGGCCCGGGTACAGCGGGAACGCCGCCGTGAGGGCTTCGACGCGCGAACGGAGCGACGCGACATCCGCCTCGCCCTGCAGCGCGAGCGCGATGATGTCGGCGACCTCGGTGAACTCGGCGTCGCCGAAGCCGCGGGTCGCGAGCGCGGGCGTGCCGATGCGCAGGCCCGAGGTGACCATGGGCGGGCGCGGGTCGAACGGCACCGAGTTGCGGTTCACGGTGATGAGCGCCGCGTGCAGGAGGTCTTCGGCCTGCTGGCCGTCGATCTTCGAGTTGCGGAGGTCGGCGAGCACGAGGTGCACATCGGTGCCGCCCGTGAGCACGTCGACGCCCGCAGCGCGCGAGTCGTCGGCCGTGAGACGGGCCGCGAGGATCTGCGCGCCGCGGATGGTGCGCTCCTGACGGTTCTTGAACTCCTCGGATGCCGCGATCTTGAACGCCGTGGCCTTCGCCGCGATCACGTGCATGAGCGGGCCGCCCTGCTGGCCCGGGAACACGTTGGAGTTGAGCTTCTTCGCGAGCTCCATGTCGCGCGAGACGATGAAGCCCGAGCGGGGGCCGCCGATCGTCTTGTGCACCGTCGACGAGACGACGTCGGCGTAGGGCACGGGGCTCGGGTGCAGACCGGCGGCCACGAGGCCGGCGAAGTGCGCCATGTCGACCCAGAGCTTCGCACCGACCTCGTCGGCGATCGCGCGGAACGCGGCGAAGTCGAGGTGACGGGGGTAGGCCGACCAGCCGGCGATGATGACCTGCGGCTTGTGCTCGAGGGCCTTGTCGCGCACGACGTTCATGTCGACGAGGAAGGTCTCGGGGTCGACGCCGTACGAGACGGCGTTGTAGAGCTTGCCCGAGAAGTTCAGCTTCATTCCGTGCGTGAGGTGGCCGCCATGGGCGAGCTCGAGGCCGAGGATGGTGTCGCCCGGGGTCGCGATCGCGGAGAGCACGGCCGCGTTCGCGGTCGCACCCGAGTGCGGCTGCACGTTGGCGTACTCGGCGCCGAAGAGCGACTTCGCCCGCTCGATCGCGAGCGACTCGGCGACGTCGACGTACTCGCAGCCGCCGTAGTAGCGGCGGCCGGGATAACCCTCGGCGTACTTGTTGGTGAGGACGCTGCCCTGCGACTGCAGGACGGAGACGGGAACGAAGTTCTCGCTCGCGATCATCTCGAGGTAGTCGCGCTGGCGACCGAGTTCGAGCTCGAGAACTTCGGCGATCTCGGGGTCGACTTCGGAAAGCGGCGCATTGAAAACGGACTCGGCCAAGACTGGCTCCTTCATGACAAACGGACCTACGTGGGGTGCTGCCTCGCGCGCGCCAGCGCCGAGGTATGCGTACCGGCCCAGGCGTGCGGTCGGTCCGTGCCAGTCGCTCCCCGATGGTATCCATCTCAACGCCAGTCGCGACCCTCGAAGCTTAGCAACGGTTGCGCCTCGGTGCCGACGGGTCGGCGAACGGGATCAGCGTCCGGTCAGCCGGGTCACGAAGATCCACCAGAGGACCACGCCGATGACCCCGGCGATGCTCGCCCAGCGGATGCCGCCGCGCAGGCGCTTGCCGCCCGGTGCGATCGTCGGATCGCCCGGGCGTGGCGGCACCGCATGACCGAGGAATGCAGCGGATGCCCCGGGCGAGAGGGATGTCTCGGGCGAGACGGATGCCTCGGGCGAGCCCGGCAGCTCGGGCGCGCCGCCCGCCGCTCGCTCGTCGGCATACCGCTGCGTTCGCGAGAGCACCTTCGCCCCGACCAGGTCGGCGGCGTGGAACGCCCGGCGCCACGCGCCGGCGTCGGCGGAGTCGATGGGGTCGGGGGCGTAGAGGAAGAGCCAGCGGTCGACGAGCTCGACGTCCCACCCCGCGGCCTCGTCGATCAGGAGCGCCATGAGGTCGGGGGTGAAGACGTAGAGGGCGTCCCGCTCGTACTCGCTCGGTGCGTACAGGGTGAAGTGCCGGTCGAAGTCGCCCTCGAGGTGCAGCACCTGACTCCGTGCGAATGCCGCGGGCAGGCTGCTGAACACGCGGTCGTTCGCCTTGGCGTCGAGCAGCATGTGCGGCACCGGGCGGTCGAGCGCGACGGCGATGTATCCCCACGACGAGACGCGCTCGTCGTCGCCGCTGCCGGTCGTGTACCGATACGAGCCGAGTTCGGCGAACCGGCCGCTCGTCGATCGCAGCCGGTCGTAGCTCGTGCGGTTCCTCCCGAGACCGAACACGGTGCCCGGGTAGGGCGGATCCGGCGAGGTCACGGCGAAGTCGAAGCCGTTCGCCGCGGCGAACCGGTCGAGTCGGTACCAGCGCTGCCAGTCGCTGCCCCGCCGCACCCGTCGCACGATCGCGACGATGACGAGCACGAGCGCGGCGAGCACGAACAGCGGGAAGAGGAGCAGCACGACCGGCACGTCGCTGAAGGCATTCCCGAACGAGGAGAGGAACAGGCTGACGAACACGGTGCCGATGATCGCGAACACGAAGAACACGACGACCACGACCACCACGCCGAACACCGTGGTGATCGTCTGGACGCCCGTCTGCGCGTGCTGCGAGCCGGACGCCTTCATCGCCTGCCGGAACGAACGCACCGCGGCGGGGTCGACCGGCGCCTCGAGCGCGGAGAAGTCCAAGCGGTCGTGCGGCACGGGGAGGGCGCTCGTCATTCGCACGAGCGTACTGCCGTCGGGCGCCGATTCATGCGACGATACGAGTTAGGACTCCTTACTTCCCAACGAACGAGGACGCATGCGACGACGCATCCGAACCACCTTCAGCACCGTCGGCCTGATCACCGCCAGCCTGGTCGGCGCCGTGGTCGCGCTCGGCGGCTGCACCGCCACGCAAGAGAACGGAGACGCCGTGACCGGCATCATCCCGGCCCCCGTCGAGTTCGAGCTCACGCACGGCGCGCCGTTCACCATCACCGATGAGACCCGCTTCGTCGCGAGCGGCGACGCCGCCGCGGTGGCGGAGACGTTCGCGGCGCAGGCGCGCCTCGCCACCGGGTTCGACCTGCCGGTGGTCGATGGCGGGACCGCGGCATCCGACATCGCGCTCGTGATCGATGCGGAGGCCGGAACCGGTGAGGAGGCGTACACGCTCGAGAGCGGCGCCGACGGCGTCCGCATCGCGGCGCCCTCCCCCGCGGGGCTCTTCCGGGGCACGCAGACCCTGCGCCAGCTGCTGCCCGCCGAGATCGAGCGAGCGGATGCCTCGACGGCGCCCGATGGCGGCTGGACCGTGCCCGCGGCATCCGTCGCCGATGCCCCCCGCTTCGCCTACCGCGGCTCGATGCTCGACGTCGCCCGCCACTTCTTCCCGGTGCAGGACGTGCTCGACCACATCGACCGCATCGCCATGCTGAAGCTCAACGTGCTGCACCTGCACCTCACCGACGACCAGGGCTGGCGACTGCAGATCGATTCGTGGCCCCAACTCACCGGCATCGGCGCATCGACCTCGACCGGAGGCGACGGCGGCGGCTTCTATTCGAAGGCCGACTACGCACGCATCGTGGAGTACGCCGCCGAGCGGTTCGTGACCGTCGTGCCCGAGATCGACCTGCCCGGCCACACCAACGCGGCCCTCAGCGCCTATCCCGAGCTGAACTGCGACGGGGTCGCGCCGCAGCCGTACGAGGGCATCGAGGTCGGCTTCTCGTCGCTGTGCGCGTCACCCGAGCGCGCCGAGGCGACCGACCGGTTCCTCGCCGACGTGCTGGGCGAGGTCGCCGAGATGACGCCCGGCCCGTGGCTGCACGTCGGCGGCGACGAGTCGCTCGCGACGTCGGAGGCCGACTACCTCGACCTGGTGCGGCGCATCGCCGCGGCCGGGGCCGCGACCGGCAAGACCGTGATCGGCTGGCACGAGATGGGCGCGTCGCGCGAACTGCCGGCCGGCACGGTCGGTCAGTACTGGGACTTCGTCGCCCCCCGCGACGATGCTGCCGAGCACACGACCTCGTTCGTCGAGCAGGGCGGCAGCGTCATCCTCTCCCCCGCAGATGTCGCCTACCTCGACATGAAGTACCCCGACGACCCCGACGGCCCGCTCGGCGGCAAGCTCGGGCAGCTGTGGGCCGACGGCCCGACGACGCTCGAGGAGGCCTACGGGTGGGAGCCGACGGCCATCGTGCCCGGCCTCGCCGAGACCGACATCCTCGGCGTCGAGGCGCCCGTGTGGACCGAGACCCTCGGCACCGCGGACGAGCTGGAGTTCATGGTGTTCCCGCGCATCACGGCGATCGCCGAGATCGCGTGGTCGCCGGCGCCCGACGGGGGCGCTGCGCGCGATGCATCCGACTTCGGTGCGCGGCTCGCCTCGCTCGGCACGCACCTCGACGCACTCGGCATCGACTACCGCAAGGTCGACGGGGTGGCCTGGGTCGAGTAGCTCACCCGCTCGCCGCCCTGCCCTGCTGCGTCGATCGCCGGCTGCCAGGAGATCGTGCGCGAGTCAGGACGGTTCCCGCGATCGCGTCCTGCGCAGCTGACGGTCGCCTGAACACGGCGACCTCTCCTGCACCGCCTGTCCCACCAGGACCTCGTCCACATAGGTCATCGAGTCCGAGCCGCATGCGGCTCGATGGGCGAGGCTCGAGGAATGGACCTCGCTGAATGGGTCGCCGGGAGCAACGACATCCGTCATGTCGACGACGCACTCCGCGACGGATTCACTCGCTACGCGATCCGCACGGCTGTCGCCTCCGGAGAGGTCCGGCGGGTGAGACGGTGGCTCGTTCGGGCGACGGCGCCGCCGCGCCTGATCCGTGCTGCACAGGTGGGCGGAAGAGTCGCGTGCGTGTCTGCGGCTCAGCATCATGGGCTTTGGACGATCGACGACGGACGACTTCACCTTGCCGTCTCGCCCAACGCCTCACGGTTCGATGCCGGAGCCGCGATCGTTCATTGGAACGCCGGGCCGGTCGCCCCGCACCGGTACGAACTCGTCGAGCCGGTCGTCAACGCCCTCGTGCACCTCGCCGATTGCCGACCGTTCGATCAGGCGCTCGCGACCTGGGAGTCCGCCCTTCGCAGCGGCCGTGTCGCATCCGACCACCTCGACCGACTCCCGCTGCGCAGCGCCGCAGCTCGTCGGGTCAGGTCCGGCGCGTCGATGCTCTCGGACTCCGGCATCGAGACGATCCCGGTCGCGCGTCTCCGTCGCCTCGGCATCCGTGTACGACAGCAAGTGATGATCGACGGCCACCCGGTGGACGGGCTCATCGGCGATCGACTCGTGTATCAGGTCGACGGGTACGAGTTCCACAGCTCGGCCGAACAACGACGGCGCGACATCGCACAAGACCGTCGGCTGACCCTCATGGGGTACACAGTGGTCCGCATCGACTACAGACAGGTGCTGTTCGAGTGGCAGGAGGTCGAGTCGGAGTTCCGGCATGCGATCGCGATGGGACTCGATCGCGATTCAGGGGTTCGAACCCGACTCAGGCGGCAGCCGAGCCGTTCGTCCTGAGCGATGGACGAACTCCTGAAAATGAAGCGGATGCCGCGGGGCAGGCGGCACCCGCGACATCCGCTGGTTCTGGTGGTTACTTGACGCTGCCGGCGGTGAGGCCCCCGACGAGGCGCTTCTCGATGATCATGAACAGGATGACCACCGGCACGATCGCGACGATCGAGACGCCGAACACGTACTGCCACGAGGTCTCGTACTGGCCGACGAACTTCGTGAGGGCCACGGAGAGCGGCTGGTTGCCCGCCGTTGAGAGGATCACGAGCGAGGCCGCGAACTCGTTCCAGCAGGCCACGAAGGTGAAGACGATCGCCGTCACGATGCCGGGCCAGACGAGCGGCAGGCTGATCGTGAAGAGCACCCTGAGCCGGCCGGCGCCGTCGATCTGCGCCGCCTCGTCGACCTCCTTCGGGATGCCGGCGAAGAACGAGTGCATGATCCACACGGCGAACGAGAGGTTGAACGCGGCGTTGATGAAGATCATCGCCGCCCACGTGTCGATCATGTCGAACGCGAGGAACTGGCGGAACAGGCCCGAGGTCAGCACGGCCGGCTGCAGCATCTGCGTGACGATCACGAGGAAGAGGAACACCATGCGGAACGGGAACTTGAACCGGGCCGTGTAGTACGCCGCGGGCATCGCGACGAGCAGCACGATCAGCGTCGCGAAGACCGAGATCACGATGGTCGAGATGAGGTTCTGCGGCAGCGGCGTCTCGGGCGTCGACCACATGTTGATGTAGTTCTCCCAGTGCCACTCCTCTGGGAAGTAGGTGGGGTCGACCGAGCGGATCTGCGCCTTCGTCTTCACCGAGCCGAAGAACATGATGACGTACGGGAGGACGAAGATCGCGAGCACGATGAAGCCGGCGAGCATGCGCACGAGCACCTTGCCGAGCGGCACCTGGTCTTCGGTGTAGCGGCGCTTGCGAGCGGATGCCGCGGGCGGGGCGATCGTCTCGAACGCGGGTGCGGTGACGGCCACGATCAGACCTCCTTCATGGGCTTGACCACGCGCACGTAGATGGCGACGATCACGATGACGATGACGAACGCGACGACCGAGAGGGCGCTCGCGACATCGACCTTGTGCTGGTTCTGGATGTACTTGAAGATCATCGTCATGATCGTGTCGGCGTCGTAGCCGGGGATCGACCCGGTCATCACCTTCAGGATCGGCAGCGAGTTGAAGACGTTGATGATGTTGATGAGCACCGCGACGGCGAGGGCGCTGCGCAGTTGCGGCAGCACGACGCCCCAGTAGGTGCGGATGGGCCCGGCGCCGTCCATCTTGGCGGCCTCGAGCACCTCGCCCGGCACGGTCTGGAGTCCGGCGAGGATCGTGTACGTCGTGAACGGCAGCGACACGAAGATCGCGACGACGATCGACCACGCGAACGCGGTCGCAGGGTTCCGGGTCCAGCCGTAGCCCTCGGGCGTGTCGACGAGACCGATGTCGACGAGGAACTTGTTGATGATGCCGAAGTACGGCTCGAGGCCGTAGTAGACGACCATCGTCGTCATGACCACGGATGCCGCCCACGGGATGATCACCGCGAGGCGCACGATGCGACGCCCCGGGAAGGCCTTGTTGAGGATCTGCGCGAGGCCGAGCGAGATGATGACCGTCGCAGCGACGACCACGACGACCCAGACGATCGTTCGGCCGAAGATCGGCCAGAAGTAGGGGAAGTTGAAGACCTCGATGTAGTTGTCGAGGCCGACCGATCCCTTGTCGACGCCGCTCTGGGAGATATCACGGGTCGAGTTGTAGAACATGACGACGGCCGGGAACAGCACGACGCCGAAGATGAGGATGAGGGCGGGGCCGATCCACGGCAGCGCGTGGAGCAGGTCGCGGCCCCGAGGGCGTGGGGCGGCGGGGTCGCCCTTGGCGGGGGTTCCGCGCCCGGGGCGGGGGCGGCCATCGGCCGCCCCCGCCTGGATCGGTGACGCATCGGATGTGGTGCTCATGGTTCGGTGGTCACCGATCCCTCCGGGTGTTGCGAACGGACTGCTGGTCGTGCAGGCGGGATCAGCCCGCGTCGGCCTGCGCCTGGATCTCGGTCAGCACGTCCTGTGCGGGCTTCGTCTGGAGCTGTCCGAACAGCGCCTTGAACGCGGCATCCGTCGCCGACCACTTGGGGTTGGTGCTCGGGTAGAACTGCGCGTCGGGCAGCACCTCGAGGAACGGCGCGAGCGCCGGCTCGGAGGAGAGCTCGGTGGCGCCCGACTTGGTGACGGGCAGGAAGCCCTCGGTCTGCACCCACGGCACGTAGACGTCGGCCGTGTAGTAGTAGTCGAGGAACTTGGTGATCGCCTCCTGCTTGTCGCCGTCGTTCTGGAAGGCCATGAGCTGGTCCATGACGCCGACCGTCATGGGGCTGCCGTCCTGCGTGGGGATCGGGACGATCGAGTAGTCGAGCTCGGGGTTGTTCTCCTCGATCTGGCCGACGGTCGGCGGGAGGCCGACCTGCATGCCGATCTTGCCCTGGATGAAGATGTCCATGAGCGGTGAACGGTCGGTCGAGCCCGGGTCGGCCTGGGTGGCGCCCGCGTCGATCATCTTCTTGATCTGGTCGGCGCCGGGCAGGTTCGCCGGGTCGTCGACCGTGATCTCGGTCGCGTCGCCGAACGTGCCGCCGCCGCCCCAGAGCCACACGGCCGCCTCGGCCTGCGCCTCTTCGGAACCGAGGGGCATGCCATAGCCGGCGATGCCGCCGCCGAGGCCGGAGACCTTCGTCGCCGCGTCGAGCAGCTCGTCCCAGTTGGTGGGCGGTGCCGCGACGCCGGCCTGCTCGAGCAGGGCGTTGTTGACGAACAGCGCGCGAGCCGACGCGATCAGCGGCAGCGCGTACGCCGTGCCGTCGACCTCGGCGTTCGCGATGAACGACTCCTGGAAGTCGCTGAACGTCTCGGGCGAGACGACGTCTTCGGCCGGGTAGAGCAGCTCGTCGGCTGCGAAGCCGGCGAAGGGGCCGCCGTTGTAGATGTCGGGTGCCTCACCACCCTGGATCTTCGTGGCGATGACGGTCTCGAGGTTGTCCCACGACTGCACTTCGAGCTTGACGTCGATGTCGGTGTTCTCGGCTTCGAAGCCCTCGATGACGTCTTCCCACAGACCCTGGGTGTTGTCGGAGTAGCTCGGCACGAGCAGGTCGAGCGTGGTCTTGCCACCGGCTTCCTCGCCTGAACCGCCGCCGAAGCCGCAGGATGCGAGCGTGAGCGACGCCGTGGCGGCGAGCGCGACGGCCGTGCCGAGGCGCAGAGACTTCTTCATGGATGCTTCCTCACTGTGGTGGATGGTGCACCAGCGCCCGGATGGAGCCTCGCGCGACGGTGCGTGTGTTCGGGGACTCGCACATGACGACAGTGCCAGAGTGCTGTTTCCTGAACGTTTCGACGAGCAAACGATCATGTTCGTTCATTCGACGCACGAAATCTATGACGGATGCGGATCAGCCGTCAAGACGTGCAACTGATTCGTTATGAGATTTTGTTCAGATCCCTCACAAATTCGGCGGTCGCGTCGAAACCGTCGAAACGATCGTTTGGCTGATCGTTGGACATCGATTGCAGTCATCTGCAATCATGAGAAGTCATGTCGGCGCCGATCTCCTGCGCCGGCCGCCGAACACCCGTCTGGAGCCGTCTTGACCGAGCATTCGACCACCGAACACACCCCTGCCGAGCACATGTCGGCCGAGCTCGACTCGCAGCCCGAGACCTGGGCGAAGGCCGAGTCGCTCCGCGCCGAGCAGGCGCTGCTCCCGGCACGCGGTGCGCGCATCGCCGTGGTCGGCTGCGGCACGTCCTGGTTCATCGCGCAGTCGTACGCGTGGCTCCGCGAAGCAGGCGGCCACGGCGAGACCGACGCCTTCGCGGCATCCGAGGCCTTCGTCGATCGCGGCTACGACGCCGTCGTCGCCCTCACCCGCTCGGGCACGACCACCGAGGTGCTGCAGCTCGTCGAGGGCCTGCGCGGGCGCGTGCGCACCATCGGCGTCATCGGCGATGCATCCTCGCCGCTCGTCGGCCTCGTCGACGACGCCGTGCTGCTGCCGTTCGCCGACGAGCAGTCGGTCGTGCAGACCCGGTTCGCGACGACCGCGCTCGCCCTCTTCCGCGCGTCGCTCGGCGAAGACCTGAGCGGTGCGATCGCCGACGCCGAGCGAGCGGTCGCCGAGGAGCTCGCACCTGAACTGACCGATGCCGAGCAGTACACCTTCCTCGGCCGAGGCTGGTCGGTCGGGCTCGCGCACGAGGCGGCGCTCAAGATGCGCGAGGCCTCGCAGTCGTGGACCGAGTCGTACCCGTCGATGGAGTACCGCCACGGGCCGATCGCGATCGCCGCGCCGGGCCGGGTCACGTGGCAGTTCGGCGAGACGCCCGAGGGCCTCGCCGGCGATGTCGCCGCGACCGGCGCGCACTTCGAGGCCGGAACGCTCGACCCCATGGCCGAACTCGTGCGCGCCCAGCGGGTGGCACTCGCCCGTGCCCGCGCGAAGGGCCTCGACCCCGACGCACCGCGCAACCTCACCCGCTCCGTCATCCTCGACGCGTGATGATCGAGCACCCCGCCCCCGATGCGACCCGGCTCGGCCCGGGTCATGCGGTGCTCGCCTTCGACGTCGGCGGCACCGACACGAAGTCGGCCCTCGTCGACGCGTCGGGACGGGTGCTCGGCCTCCGCCGCACACCGACGCCCCTCGACTCCGCCGATCCCGCCGGAACGATCGTGGCGTCGCTCGCAGTGCTCGCCCGCGAGCACCTGGCCGCGGTGCCCGGCATCGTGCCGGTGGCCGCGGGCGTGAGCGTGCCCGGGCTCGTCGACGAGCAGACCGGAGTCGGCATGTTCGCCTCCAACCTCGGCTGGCGCGACGCCCCGATCCGCTCGCTCGCCGAGACCGCGCTCGGCCTGCCGGTCGCCTTCGGGCACGACGTTCGCGCGGCCGGCGATGCCGAGCACCGGCTCGGTGCGGCTCGCGGCTACGGCGATGTCGTCGTGCTCGCGATCGGCACGGGCATCGCGAGCGCCCTCGTGCTCGGCGGGCGCCCCTACGCAGGCGGCGGCTTCGCGGGCGAGATCGGCCATTCGCTCGCCGACCCGCTCGGCGAGCGATGCCCCTGCGGTGCGATCGGATGCCTCGAGACGATCGCGTCGGCCGGCGCCATCGCCCGACGCTACTCCGCCGCGTCGGGCACGCCCGTCGGCGGCGCGCGAGAGGTGCTCGATGCCGCCACGGCGGGCGACCCGCTCGCCCGCCGGGTGTGGGACGACGCCGTCGAGGCGCTCGCGGAGGCGATCGCGAGGCTCGTCGCGATCCTCGCGCCCGAGGCCGTCGTGATCGGCGGCGGTCTCGCACAGGCCGGCCCCGCGCTCTTCGGCCCGCTCGGCGCGCGACTCGACGCCCTCCTCAGCTTCCACCGCCGGCCCGCGCTCGTGCACGCAGAACTCGGCGACGACGCGGGCCTCCTCGGCACGGCGCTCGCGGCCCGCGACCTCGCGGCCGTGCGGCGAGACGGCGGTGCCGCATGATCCTCACCGTGACGCCGAATCCGGCGCTCGACCTGACCTGGCACGTCGATCGCCTGCAGCCGGGCGAGACGCACCGGGTCGATGCCGGCGCCGCGCGAGCGGGCGGCAAGGGGCTGAACGTCGCCCGCGTGCTGCACGCCGAGGGGCATGACGTGCTCGCGCTCACGACCACCGGGGGCGCGGTCGGCGCCGAGTTCGCCGCGGAGCTCGTGTCGAGCGGCATCCCGCATCGGCTGATCCCCGTGGCCGGACCGACGCGGCGCAGCGTCGCCATCGTCGACGAAGCCGACGGCGAGACGAGCGTGCTGAACGAGCGCGGCGCCGCACTCGCGCCCGACGAGGTCGCCGCACTCGCTGCGACCGCGCTCGAGCTCGGCCGCCTCGCCGACGCCGTCGCGATCTGCGGGAGCCTGCCCACCGGCTTCGGCTCCGAGGAACTCGCCGAGCTGGTCGCCTCGCTCGTCGCTGCGGGCGTGCCCGTGATCGTCGACACGAGCGGGCCCGGCCTGCTGGCGGCCGCCCGCGCCGGAGCCTCGGCGTTGAAGCCCAACTCCGAAGAGCTCCGAACCGAGACCGGACTCGACGACCCCGCTGCCGGCGCCCGTGCACTGCTCGACCTCGGCGCCCGCCTCGTCGTCGCCTCCCTCGGCTCCGAGGGCCTCATGATCGTGTCGGCGGATGCTCCGGGCGCCGTCCATGCCCGCCTGCCCCGCACGCTGCACGGCAATGCGACCGGCGCGGGCGATGCCGCGGTCGCCGCGATCGCTGCGGCACTCGCCGAAACGCCCGATCTGGCCGCCGACACGGCGGCCGCAGTCCACGCCCGCGCACGACTCGCCCGCCGCGCGACCGCGTGGTCGGCCTCCGCAGTGCTCATGCCGCTCGCGGGCGACCTCTCGCCCGAACACGTCGCCCTCGAACTCGAGGTCGACGTGACCACGACCAGCACCGGCACCGCCGGCCCCTCCGACCCGGAAGCGACAGCATGACCCTGACCCCCACTCGCGCCATCCTGACCGACGCCGTCGTGGCGGGCCGCGCCGTCGGCGCGTTCAACGTGCTGCACCTCGAGACGGCCGAGGCGCTCGTGCGCGCGGCCGAGTCGACCGGGCTTCCCGTGATCCTGCAGATCTCCGAGAACGCGATCCGCTATCACGGCGGCTTCGAGCCCATCGCCCGCGCCACCCTCGCCGTGGCCGAGGCCTCGAGCGCCGCCGTCGCCGTGCACCTCGACCACGCTGAAGACGCCGAGCTCGCGCTCCTCGCGATCGATTACGGCTTCGGGTCGGTCATGTACGACGGGGCCAAGCTCGACTTCGCCGACAACGTCGAGACGACGCGCAGGGTCGTCGCGCATGCCGCGACGACCGGCGTGCTGGTCGAAGCCGAACTCGGCGAGATCGGCGGCAAGGACGGCGCGCACGCACCCGGTGTGCGCACGGATCCCGCCGAGGCGGCGCAGTTCGTCGCCGAGACCGGCGTCGACGCCCTCGCCGTCGCCGTCGGCTCCTCGCACGCGATGACCGAACGGGTCGCGGCGCTCGACCTCGAGCTCATCGCCCGTCTTCGGTCGGCGGTGCCGGTCCCCCTCGTGCTCCACGGATCCTCGGGCGTGCCCGACGAGACGATCGTCGCCGGCATCCGCGCCGGGCTCGTCAAGATCAACGTCTCGACCCACTTGAACGCGCAGTTCACGGGCGCGATCCGCAGATTCCTCGACGAGCATCCGACGGTCGTAGACTCGCGCAAGTACCTCGCCGCCGGGCGCGACGCCATCGAAGCAGAGGCGGCACGCCTCCTCCGCCTCTTCGCCGGGAAGGACCCCAACGGATGAATCGCCCGGAACGTCCGACGCGACCGAGCGCCGCGCTCGACCTCATCGAAGTGAAGGAGCGCAACGGATGAATCGTGCCGAGCGATTGAGCGCCGTGCTCGACCTCCTCGCCGAGGGCGGTCAGGTCGACGTCGACCAGATCGTCGAGCGCCTCGAGGTGTCGCCCGCGACGGCCCGGCGCGACCTCGACGCCCTCGCCCGCCAGCAGCTGCTGACCCGTACGCGCGGCGGCGCCGTGGCGCACTCCGTCGCCTACGACCTGCCGATCCGGTACAAGAACCAGCAGAACCCCGATGCGAAGGCCGCGATCGCCCATGCGGCGAGCGCCCTCGTGCCGCGCGGAGCCGTCATCGGCCTCTGCGGCGGCACGACGTCGACGGCGATCGCGGATGCCCTCATGTCGCGCGCCGACATCATGGAGCCGGCCCCCGACCCGAGCCTGACCGTCGTCACCAACGCGATCAACATCGCCATGCAGCTCGCGATGCGCCCGCAGATCAAGACGGTCGTGACCGGCGGCGTCGTGCACGCCCGCTCGTACGAGCTGGTCGGCGCGTACACCGACGCGGTGCTCGGCAGCATCACGCTCGACCTCGCGTTCATCGGCGTCAACGGCATCGACCCCGTCGTCGGGCCGACCTCGCACGACGAGCGCGAGGCCGCGGTCAACGCCCTCATGGCCGCCCGCGCGACGCAGGCGGTGCTCGTGGCCGACTCCTCGAAGATCGACAAGCGGGCGTTCGCGGCGATCGGGCCGAGGCGGCTCTTCTCGACCGTCATCACCGACGCCGGGGCCACGCAGGAGCAGCTCGAACGGCTGTCGGACGCGGGCTACGACGTTATCGTTGCTTAGGTGAGCACCCCACCCGTCGTCATCCATTCCGCGCGTCTCGTGAGCGGCGCCGACACCGTCACCGACGCGTGGGTGCGCTTCGACGGCGATCAGGTGACCGCGCGCGGCATCGGCGACGGCTGGCGCGACGACATCACGGTCGAGCAGGCGACGGTGACGGATGCCGCGGGGCGCTTCCTCACTCCGGGATTCATCGACATCCACTGCCACGGGGCCGGCGGCGCGGCCGTCGACGAGGGCGACGCGGCGATCGAGACGGTGCTCGCGGTGCACAACGCGCACGGCACCACGCGTTCGGTGCTCTCGCTCGTCACGGCATCCGTCGATCGCCTCGCTCGAGACCTGGCGACCATCGCCCGCTTCGCCGAGCGCGATCCGCGGGTGCTCGGCTCGCACCTCGAGGGGCCGTTCCTCGACACGGAGTTCCGCGGGGCGCACGATCCCTCCCTGCTGCGCGGTGCCGACGAGGCATCCGTCGACCTGCTGCTCGCGGCCGCGGCCGGCACGCTGCGGCAGATCACGATCGCCCCTGAGCACGACGGCGCCCTCGAGGCGATCACGCGGTTCGTCGCCGCCGATGTGCGGGTCGCCGTCGGCCACACGGGCGCCGACTTCGAGACCGCCCTCGCCGCGTTCGACGCCGGCTCCTCGATCCTGACGCATGCGTTCAACGGCATGCGGGGCATCCACCACCGCGCGCCCGGCCCGGTGACGGCGGCGATGCACGCCGACCACGTCACGCTCGAGGTCATCAACGACGGGGTGCACGTGCACCCCGACGTCGTGAAGCTCGCCTTCGCCGGCGCACCCGGCCGAGTCGCCCTCGTCACCGACGCGATGGCGGCGACGGGTTCCGCCGACGGCGTCTACGACCTGGGGTCGCTCGAGGTCGTCGTGACCGACGGCGTCGCACGCCTTCGCGAGGGCGGGTCGATCGCAGGCTCGACGCTCACGCAGGACGAGGCGCTCCGACGAGCGGTGCTCGAGTGCGGCATCCCGCTCGACGAGGCGGTCGGAGCGCTCACCGTGACGCCGGCCGCGGCGATCGGCCGTTCCGGCGACCTCGGACGACTGGACCCGGGATTCGCCGCCGACGCCGTGCTGCTCGACGCCGACCTCGGCGTGCAGGCCGTGTGGGGCGCCGGTTCGCGCCTGGCCTGATCGGCGCGTCGTTCGGGACGGGGCCCGGAAGCGTGTTCCCCATCGCTTCCGAGACCCCCGCCCGTTCCGGACGGGGCCCGGAGGCGTGTTCCCCTTCGCCTCCGAGACCCTCGCCCGTTCGAACGGAGTGCATCGTTCCCCCGATGCGCTCCGCTCATCCGCCGGCTGTGCCGGCACCCGTCTCGGGTGTTCGGGTCGCCTGAGACGGCGGTTGGTGGACGACGTTCGCACGCCTTCCACCTGAGAGACGGCGATGCGCGGCATTCATGACGCGGATTCGGAGATTTTTTTCCGCACCCGTTTCCCAGCGATCTCTGGTGGAATGGGAGCACCCGAATCTCCGCGTCATGATCCCCCTCAGGGCGCGTCTCTTCGATGGACCGCTTCGACCTGCGGATCCCCCTGCTACCCGAAGGAGCCCGTCGTGCCGCCGCTGCGCACCGACCGATCGGCCGACGCCGCGCTCATCGAGCGCACCCGCCGCGGCGACGGCGCGGCGTACGCCGAACTGTGGGAGCGGCACTCCGCGTCGGCGCGCACCGTCGCCCGTTCGTACAGCTCGCTCGACCCCGACGACCTCGTCGCCGAGTCGTTCACCAAGATCTACAGCGCGATCCTCTCGGGCGGAGGGCCCACCGGGGCCTTCCGGCCCTACCTCTTCACGACGATCCGCAACACCGCCGCGGGCTGGGGGCGCGCGCGCCACGAGACGACGCTCGAGACGCTCGAGTCGTTCGAAGACCCGGCCACCAGCGAGTCCGCCACGCTCGATGCCCTCGACCGCAGCGCCACCGCGCAGGCCTTCCGCGCGCTGCCGACCCGCTGGCAGGAGGTGCTCTGGTACTCCGAGGTCGAGAACATGACCCCGCAGCAGATCGCACCGCTCCTCGGCATGAGCGCCAACAGCACGGCGGCCCTCGCGTACCGGGCGCGTGAGGGGCTGCGGCAGTCGTGGATCCGCGTGCACCTGCGCAACCCCGCCAACGCGCCCGAGTGCCAGTGGAGCATCGATCGCCTGGGCACGTACACCCGCGGCAAGCTCCGAGCCCGTGAGACCACGCGCCTCGAAGCGCACCTCGACGACTGCGCCCGATGCACGATCGTCGCGGCCGAGGCGCGCGAGGTCGGCTCCCGGCTCGCGCTCGTGCTGCTGCCGCTGACCGCCGGCATCGGCGGCGCGACGGCGTATTCGGCCTGGCTCTCGCAGGGCGCACCGGTCGCCGAGGTCGCGATGGGCGCCGCCGCGATGCCCGCCGCCATCATCGGCCACACCGCCGGCGCGGGCGCCTCGGGCGCGGCCGGCTCCGCCGCAGGGGCGGGCTCGACCGCGGGTGCAGGAAGTGCAGGCGTCGCCGGCGGGGCATCCGCGACCGGTGTGGGCGCCCTCGGTGGTTCCGGCGTCGTGGTCGGCGTCGGCGCGGGAGCGCTCGTCGCCGCCGCGGCCGTCGCCGCCGTGATCATCGTGCCCGGCATCGTGGCCCCAGCCGAACCCGCGCCCGCCGTTGCGGCGGTCGCGCCACCCGAGTCCGAGTCGACTGGACCGATCGACGAGGCCCCGCCGGCCATCCAGCCCGACCCCGCGCCGCCGGTCCCCGTGGTCGAGCCGGCCCCCGACCCCGCAGAGGAGCAGGCCGAGCCCGATCCCCAGCCGGTCGAGCCGAGCCCTGCACCGTCGCCGTCGCCGTCGCCGTCGCCGCCACCGTCGCCGACGCCGACGCCGACCCCCGATCCGGAGCCCGAGCCGGTCGACACGGTGGCTCTCCCTCCGTCGGTGAGTGGCGCTGACACCGCGAACGGCCTCGTCGACCCGGTGCTCTCAGGTACGGCAGAGCCCGGTGCGAGCATCCACGTGACCGTGCAGTCGGCGGCGAACGCGGCGCTCGCGGCATCCGTCGACGTGCAACCCGACGCAGTCGCCGACGACAACGGCGACTGGTCGCTCACCTACAGCGGCCTGCCGGCCGGGAAGCACCTGCTCACCGTCACGCAGACCGATCGGGCGCTCAACACCTCTGCGCCGACCGCGCCGATCGAGGTCGCCCTGTCGAGCCCCTCGATGCGGCTGCAACGCGTCTGGAACGGCGGCTGGTGGGGCTGGCGCGTGACCTTCGCCGGTGAGCCCGGTGCCACCGTGCAAGTGCTCGGCGATGGGCAAGAACGCCGGCGGGAGGTGCTCGATGCAGCAGGTGGCCTCATCCTCCCCGGACTGTACGACGTCGACTCCAGCCTCGAATACACGGTGCGATACGCTGCGGACGGCAGGTTCGGACCTGCTGCTCCTGCCGAGTTCCGGCCGGGGACCGGCGGCGGCCTCGGGGACGCACCGGCCGCGCCCGCTAGTCTGGCGGGATGACCGAGCACGTCCCGGGCGCGCCCCCTGAACACCTCCACCACTGGGTCGTCACGCTGAGCTGCGCCGACGGCCCCGGCATCGTGCATGCGATCAGCGGGGCGATCGTGGCGGCACGCGGCAACATCACCGAGAGCCAGCAGTTCGCGAGCCTCGACACCGGCAACTTCTTCATGCGCCTCCAGGTCGAGTCCTCGGCCGGCCGCGACGAGTTCGAGGCAGCGCTCGCCCCGGTCACCGAGCGCTGGAACATGCAGTGGCACCTCGACGAGGTCGGCCGGCCGCTGCGCACCCTCGTGCTCGCCTCGACCGCCGGCCACTGCGTCAACGACCTGCTGTTCCGCCAGCGCGCGGGCCAACTGCCCGTCGAGATCCCGCTCGTGCTCTCGAACCACGGCACCCTGCGCGACCTCGTCGACTTCTACGGCGTGCCGTTCGAGTCGCTCGCGGTGACGGATGCCGTCTCGAAGGCGACGTTCGAGCGCCGGGTGCTCGACGCCGTCGACCAGCACGACATCGAACTCGTCGTGCTCGCCCGCTACATGCAGATCCTCTCGCCCGAGCTGTGCGCCGCCCTCGAAGGTCGCTGCATCAACATCCACCACTCGTTCCTGCCCGGCTTCAAGGGCGCCAACCCCTACCGCCAGGCGCACTCGCGCGGGGTGAAGCTCATCGGCGCGACCGCGCACTTCGTGACGAGCGACCTCGACGAGGGGCCGATCATCGAACAGAACGTCGTGCGGGTCGACCACTCGCGCAGCCCTGGGGAGCTCGTCGCGATCGGCCAGGACGAGGAGAGCCGAACGCTCAGCCAGGCGGTCAAGTGGTTCGCCGAGCGCCGGGTGCTGCTCGACGGGGTTCGCACGATCATCTTCCGCTGAGGTCGCGGGTAGGCTTGTCGGTTGTGAGCGACGCACAACAGCACGAGCAGCAGCCGAAGATCGGGCCGAACGACATCCTCCGGTTCCTCCTCGAACTCTTCGCGTTCGTCTCCCTCGGCATCTGGGGCTTCCTGGCGTTCCCGCTGCCCTGGCCGGGCGTGCTCGTCGGCATCGGCGCGCCCCTCCTCGCCATCCTCGCGTGGGCGCTGTTCGTGTCGCCGAAGGCGGTGTTCCGCGTCGACGCGTTCGGCAAGGCGATCGTCGAGATCGCCGTCTTCTCGGCCGCCGCGATCGGCTGGTGGACCCTCGGCCAGCCCGTCGTCGCCATCGTCTTCGCCGTCGTCGCCGCGGTGAGCGGCATCATCAACGGACGCAAGGAACTCGCGGGCTGACCCGCGGCGACCCCGGCAGGGCCGCTTCTCCCCCACCGACGCCGAAGGGGCGAGCGGATGCCGCGGCATCCGCTCGCCCCTTCGAGTGATGCTTCGCTCAGATGCCCTGCCAGGCGGGCTTGTTCGCCCAGGCGTGGCGGTAGTAGTCGAGGTTCTCGAGTTCTGCAGCTGCGGCCTCGTCGACGATGACCGTGGTGTGCGGGTGCAGCTGGATCGCCGAGCCCGGCTGGCTCGCCGAGACGGGCCCCTCGACGGCGGCCGCGACCGCGTGGGCCTTCGCGGCGCCGAACGCGAGCAGCACGAGGTGTCGTGCGCGGAGGATCGTGCCGATGCCCTGCGTGATGCAGTGCATGGGCACATCGGCCGGCGAATCGAAGAAGCGGGCGTTGTCGAGGCGGGTCGCCTCGGTGAGGGTCTTGACCCGGGTGAGGGAGGCGAGCGACGAGCCCGGCTCGTTGAAGCCGATGTGGCCGGTGCGCCCGATGCCGAGGATCTGCAGGTCGACACCGCCGGCCGCCGTGATCGCCGCCTCGTAGTCGGCGCCGGCGTGCTCGATCGAGGCGGGGTCGCCGTTCGGCACGCGCACGAGCTCGGGGGTGAGCCCGAGCGGCTCGACGACCTCGCGGGAGATGACCGCACGGTAGCTCTCGGGGTGGCCGGCCGGCAGCCCGACGTACTCGTCGAGCGCGAATCCGCGCACGCCGCGCACGTCGACCGCGTCGTCGGCGATGCGTCGCGCGAGCGCACGGTAGCTCGCGAGCGGCGTCGAACCGGTCGCGAGGCCGAGCACCACATCGGGCTTCGAGCGGATGAGCGAGACGATCGTGTCGGCCACGAGTGCGCCTGCGGCGTCTTCGTTCGCTACGACGACGACTTCAGCCATGGGTCTTCTCCTACGAGGGCGGCGCCGACGGCGGCCGCTGGGAATCCGGGTGGAATGACCTGCACGCGAGTGGCGAGGTCGATCGATGCGAGGAAGGCCGACTCGGCCGCCCACCGATTCAGGATACGGCGTATGCCGACGAGGAGCGGCCCACCGAGGGCGGCGAGCCCGCCGCCGATCACGACGGTGTCGACGTCGACGGTCAGCACGAGCAGCCGAACCGCCGCGGCGACGCCGGTGAGGAAGTCCTCGCGCACCGCGATCGCGTGCGCGTCGCCGGCGTCTGCGGCATCGAAGAGTTCACGTGCCGGATGCTCGGAGTCCGATGGCCAGGTGCGTGCGATCGCGAGGCCCGATGCCACCGTCTCGAGGCATCCGCGCTGCCCGCACCCGCACACCACTCCGGCGGGGTCGATCGGGATGTGGCCGATCTCGCCGGCGACGCCGTGGCCGCCGCGGAGGAGCCGCCCGTCGAGCACCACCCCCGCCGCGAGTCCCGTGCCGAGGTTGAGGTACGCCATCGAAGCGGCCCGAGGCTCGCCTGGCCGGTCGACCCGGTCGCCCGACCGGCCGAGCAGGTGGTGGGCGCCGAGCGCCGCCGCCTTCACATCGTTCTCCACGCGCACGTCGACGCCGAGGCGGTCGAAGAGGCGGCGACCGAGGTCGAGTCCGTCGAGCCCGAGGTTCACCGCGTGCTCCACGCGGCCGGTCGCGCTGTCGACGGCCCCCGGGATGCCGATGCCGATCGAGGTGAACGACGCCGCACCGACCCCCGACAGCTCACTCATGCGCTCCACGGTGCGCAGCGCGGTCGCGACGACCTCCTCCGCGCCGAAGCCCGTGGGCATGCGCACCTGGTCGGTCAGTTCCCCATCGGCACCGATCGCCACCGCGGCCGTCTTCGTGCCGCCGATGTCGATGCCGAGCCTCACGACGTCGCCACCGCGGCCCTGAGCACGTCGTCGACGAACTCGATGACCGCCTCGCCGAGGAGGCGCGAGGCCCCGAACGTCGAGACGTCGGCGTAGGCGCGATCATTCGACGGCCAGCCCATGTCGATCGTCACGACGTCGTCGCGCACCGCGCGCAGCGCATCGATCGCCGCGCGGGCGAACTCGTGCCGGTGCAGGTCCTTGCCCACGACGAGCACCGTGCCCTGGAGCGCTGCCGGGTCGACGAGCCCCCGGTGCGCCGACACGGCGACCGTCTCGGCGCCGCCGAGCCACGACGGGCTCTCCGAGACGTCTTCAGCGGCGAAGGGGCCCCACGGAGCGACGCCGACGGCGATGTTCGCGACGGCGTCGACGCGCACGACCGTGCCGACCCGGGTCGATCGGGCGAGACGTTCGCGTGCGGCATCCGTCACCTCGAACGAGCCGATGACCCGGCCGATCTCCTCGGTATCGTGTCGCGGCTCGATCGAGGCCGGCAGCGCCGGCCCGGCGGGCACGGGCACCGAGTCCTCTGCGAGCGCGCGCACCCTGGCGGCGGACTCGCGCACACGCGCCTCGGGGAGCCGGCCCGTCGCGATCGCGTTCTCGACGGCGGCGACGATCTCGGCCATCTCCTCGGCCGAGTTGTCGGTGCCGATGCAGAGCAGGTCGCAACCGGCGGCGAGGGCGCGCACCGCAGCTTCGGGGATGCCGTGCACGCCGCTCGCCCCCTTCATGTCGAGGGCGTCGGTGACGATGACGCCGTCGAACCCCAGCTCCCCGCGGAGCAGGCTGTTGAGGATCTGCGGAGAGAGGGTGGCCGGGTTCTCGGGATCGAGCTCGGGGATCAGGATGTGCGAGGTCATGATCGTGCGGCTGCCTGCGGCGATCGCGGCCCGGAACGGCACGAGCTCGCGCTCGCGCAGGGTGGCGAGCGGCACGTCGACGACCGGGAGCGCGAGGTGGGAGTCCGTCGCGGTGTCGCCGTGGCCAGGGAAGTGCTTGGCGCTGGCGGCGACGCCGGTCTGCTGCAGCGCCGTCGTCCACGCGGCCGAGTGGCGCGCCACGAGCTCGGGGTCGGCGCCGAAGCTGCGGATGCCGATCACCGGGTTGTCGGGGTTCGCGTTCACGTCGACGTCGGGGGCGAAGGTCACGGTGCATCCGGTGGCGGCGAGCGCCTCCCCCACGGCCCTGGCGACGCGGGCGGTCAGCTCCACGTCGTCGATGCGGCCCAGCACCGCGTTGCCCGGGAACGGCGCACCGCGGTCGTAGAACAGCCGGGTGACGTCGCCGCCCTCCTCGTCGATCGCGATCACGGCGAGCGGATTCGCCGCGCGCAGCGACGCGTTCAACGCGCGCAGCTGCTCCGGCGATTCGATGTTCGGACCGAAGATGCAGACGCCCCCGAGCCCGTCGCGGAGCAGCTCGAGCACCCAGTCGGGGGCGTCGAGGCCTTCGAACCCCGGCAGCAGCGTCGTGAGGACGTCCCGGCGGAGGTCGGTGCCCGCGCCGGTCGAGTCGGTGCCGGTCATCCCTTGACCGCTCCGCTCACGAGCCCGCTGGTCATCCGTCCCTGCACGATGAGGAAGAACACGATCACCGGCACCGCGACGAGGGTGGACGCGGCCATCACCTGGCCCCAGTCGGTCTCTCGCGTGGCGCTGGCCTGGATGAACCCGCGCAGCCAGAGCGGCAGTGTGTGCATCTGTTCGGCGGGCAGCAGCACGAGGGCGACCGTGAACTCGTTCCACGCCTGGAGGAACGCGAACACACCGGACGCCACGAGGCCGGGAGCCAGCAGCGGGAACGTGATGCGCATGAACGCCTGCGTGCGGCTGAGGCCGTCGACCATCGCCGCCTCCTCGAGGTCGGCGGGGATTCCGGCGACGAAGCCGCGCAGCATCCACACCGTGAACGGCACGACGGCCGCGGTGTAGATGATGCTGACGCCGATCACCGAGTTCAGCAGGCCGACGCTCGAGACCATCTTGTACTGCGCGATGAACAGGCCCTCGGCCGGCAGCATCTGCACGATGAGCACGGCGAGCACGAAGGCCTTGCGGCCCTTGAACCGGAAGCGGCTGATCGCCACGGCCGCGAGGAACGCGAACAGCAGGCAGCAGAAGACCGCGATGAGCGTGACCGAGAGGCTGATGCCGAGGGCCGAGTAGAACGAGCCGCCGTCGAGCACGTTCTCGTAGTTGTCGAGCGAGCCGCCGATGGGCAGGAACGTCGGGATGAAGGACTGCAGCGTGCGGTTGGGCAGCAGTGACGAGTTCAGCATCCAGTAGACGGGGAAGGCCCAGGCGATCGCGATCACGAACGCGAGGATCGTGAGCACGACTCGGCGGGGGCGGAAGCGCCGGCTCCACCGCGTGCGGGTGCGGACTCGGGCGACGGGGATCGCCGACGCGGTGGCTCCGAGCTCGCCGCCGGTGGGGATCGTGACGGAGGTGGTCATGACTGTTCGTCCTCCTTGAGCAGGGAGCGCACGTAGAACCAGCTGATCGCGAGGGTCAGTGCGAGCACGAAGATGGAGACGGCCGACGCCATTCCGAAGTCCTGCGATCCGGCGCCGAGCTTGTAGATGTAGGTGCCGAGCAGGTCGAAGTCGGAGGCCTTCGAGCCGGCGTCCTGCAGCATCGTGATCTGCGTGAACACGCGCAGGTCCCAGATGAGCTGGAGCAGCAGCACGATCATGATGACCGGCCGGATCATCGGCATGATGATGTAGCGCAGGCGCTTCGCGCCGTTCGCGCCGTCGAGCTGGGCGGCCTCGAGCACCTCGTCGGAGACCTGGGTGAGGCCGGCGTACACCGAGAAGGCGACGAACGGCACCGACATCCAGATCACGATGATGCTCGCGACGATGAAGAAGGTGAGCGGGTTCGACAGCCACGAGAAGCGGTTCATGTCGACGCCCGGGATCATGTCGAGCAGGTAGTTCACGACGCCGCGCCGGCGGTCGAAGAGCCAGATCCACACGGTCATCGCGGCGACGACGGGCATCGCCCAGGCGAGCAGCAACGAGATCTGCAGCGTGAGTCGCGCGGTGCGCCCCACCGCCGTCATGAGCATGGCGAGGAGGAGTCCCACGACGAGCGTGAGGGCCGCGGTGATGAAGCAGAACAGCAGCGAACGACCGACGACCTGCCACATGGTGGGATCGGTCGCGAGGGTGATGTAGTTCTCGAATCCGACGAAGTCCGCCGGCTGTCCGAACTGCTGCTTGATGCCGAATTCCTGCATCGAGGTGATCACCTGCCACACGAGCGGGTAGCCCATGCCGACGAGGAGGATGAGGATGGCGGGGATGAGGAGCAGGTGGGGCACCGAGAGGAAGCGGCGCCTGCCCGCGGGGGTGCGAGGCTTCGCCGGTTCAGTCGCGACGACATCGCGGGTGATGGAATCTGTCACGGTCTCATCCTCCTTTCGAGTGGTGCTGGTGTCACGGACTTCATGGGTGGGGCCGCGGGCGAAGACTCGCCCGCGGCCCCGCGTGTTGCAGGTTGCGGATGCCGCGGCATCCGCTCGGTGCTAGTTGAGGAGCTCGTTCAGCTTCTCGTCGTACTCGGCAGCGAGGTCGGCGACGTCGCCGCCGCCCGAGACCTTGCCGAAGAACTCCTCGAGGATGCCGGCACCCTCGACCGCTGCCCAACCGGGAGCGGCAGGGGTCAGCTTCGAGCCGGCGGCCGACTCGATGAGCGCCTTCGCGAACTGGTCGTCACCGAGGCTCGACGCGTAGTCGAGGTTGGCCGGGCCGAGCCCGTTCTCGCCGAGCATCGTCTGGTACTCCTCGGAGAAGATGATCTTCATGAGTTCCTTGGCGCCGGCCTGGTTCTTGCTGGCCGCCGACACGGCGATGTTCGATCCACCTGCGAAGACCGGGGCGACGCCGCCGTCGACGCCGGGGAGCACGAAGGTGCCGAAGACGTCGTCGTTCCACGTCGCGATCGTCTTGGTCGAGTCAGCGGGGTCCGGAGCGAGGTCGCCGATCGACCAGTGCGCCCATCCGGGAGCGATGATCGTGGCGGCTTCGGGCTTGCCGGTGGCGTCGTTGTTGTTGATGTTCACCCACGGGGTGCTGTCGAACTCGGTGACGGGCGCGTTCGAGGCACCCGTGAAGAGGGCCTGGAACTGCTCGAGACCCTTGACCGACTCGTCGGACGAGAGGGCGCTGACCCACTTGTCGCCGTCCTTCACCGCGAGCTCGCCGCCGTTGGCGAAGATCCACGAGATGCCGTTGCGCCAGTCGGAGCCGCCGATGTAGAAGCCCGACTGCGCGTCGGTGCGGAGCGACGTGACGGTCTCCCCGAACTCGTCGAGCGTGGTGGGAACGGTCTTGCCCGCGGCGTCCCAGATGTCCTTGCGGTAGAAGTTGTAGCGCGAACCGAAGTAGTACGGCAGCGCGTACTGGGCACCGTCGACCTCGCCGACCTCGACGAACGACTTCAGCAGCTTGTCGCCGCCGAGCTCGTCGTACATGTCGGAGAGATCGGTGAAGGCGCCCGCGTTCGTGAACGTCGGCGACCAGGTGTTGCCGATCTCGGTGACATCGGGGGTGTTCGCGGCGTCGGGAAGCGCGGTGGTGAGCTTCGCGACCGCGTCGCCCCAGCCCTGCTCCTCGATCGTCAGCTTGCCACCGGTGGCGTCTGCGTACTCGGACTTCAGGTAGTCGCGCAGCGCGTCGGGCGTGTCGCCGCCCATCAGCCAGAGCGTGATGTTCTGGCCATCTGCAGACCCGTCGTCGGCAGGCTCGCCGGTCGAGCTGCAACCGGCGAGAACGAGTGCGGCGGCGGTTGCGATCGCCGCGGCAGCGTACTTCCTCTTCATTGCGGTTTCCTTCTCTTGGTTGGGGTGTGGTGCGCCGGAACCGGTTCGGGTGAACACGTCCGGATGGCGGGTCAGCTAGGTGACCCCGAGTTGTCCGGAAAGGACCATGACGGCCGCGCCGCGAAGGACGATGTCCTCCGCCTGCTCGGACATCCGGAGCCTCAGATCACGGTTGAATTCCGTCATCGTCCGCTTCCGGAGCGTGTCGACGGCGGCCTCGTGGAACACGCCGTCAAGCAGTTGTGCCGGGCCGCTCAACACGACCTCGGAGAGGTTCAGTGCGCCGACCACGGGTGCGAGCACGATGCCGAGTCGTCGGCCTGCCTCGCGGAGGATGTCGTCACGAGCGGATGCCGCGGCGCCGGTGCCGCCGAGTTCGGCGAGCTGCGCGGTCAGCCGCGGTGCGGCCACCCATGCCTCGAGGCATCCGTCCCTGCCGCAGGCGCAGCGGGGACCGCCGTCGGTGCCGACGACGACGTGCCCGATCTCGCCGGCCGCGAAGCCGCCCCCGACGACCGGTCGTCCGCCGATGATCAGGCCGGCGCCGACACCGTGGCCGACCTTGACGAGCAGCAGGTCGTCCTGATCGGAGGAGCCGTGCTCGGCGAGCACGGCGACGTTCGCATCGTTGGCGACGTGCACGGGCAGCGCGAAGCGTGCGGCGAGACGGGCCTGCAGGGCGACGTCGCTCCAGCCGAGGTTCGGGGCCGAGCGCACGACCCCGTGCGGGTCGACGACACCGGGCGAACCGATGCCGATGCCGAGCACCGGGGTCGAGGTGCGGGCGAGCAGGCGCTCGACGAGCGCCTCGACGAGGAGCACGGCCGACTCGCCGGTGGCGCCGTCGCGGCAGACCTCGTCGCGATCGATGATCTGGCTGTCGAGGCCGACCACCGCACCGCGGAACACCTCGTGCTCCGAGAGGTCGACGCCGATGATGTGGAACGCCTCGCGGTCGACGTCGATGAGCGTGGCCGGCTTGCCGGGGCGGACGTCTTCGCGCTGCCCGAGCTCGATCACGAGGCCCTCTGCGATGAGGTCGGCGACGAGGTCGGAGATCGTGACCCGGGTGAGACCGGTCTCGCGCGCGACATCCGCTCGGCTCTGCGCGCCGGCCGAGTAGAGGGTCTGCAGCACGAGTGCGCGGTTGTGGGTGCGGGCGTGCTCGGGCAGCACCTTGCCGGTGGGGCGGAGGGCGCGCGAGCGGCCGAAGATGACGGCGCCGGGCGTGGCCGCGGCGCGCAGTTCGGATGCCACCGGGGAGGTGAGGGGCGTCGGCTCCGTGATCGGGCCTCGCCGTGCATCCGTTGCAGTCACGTTTGTTAGTAAACCTTACGAACAAACCCTTCGCAAGTGTTCGCCGCGATTTCGTCGTGGCGTTACCGAGTTGTGACCAGGGAGCGGATGCGCCGGTCCGATGCCTCCGACTTCGCGTCGAGCCGGCCCCCGATCGCCCGGAGCGCCGCGAGGATCGTCACGAGGTCGACCACCTCCTGCAGGAGGGCGCCGATCGTCGCGGGGATCACGCCGAACGCGGCGATGAGCATCAGCCCGATGCTCACGATGATGCCGAGCCAGATGCTCTGCAACGCGATGCGCACCGTGTCGCGGCCGATCTCGACCGCCTTCGCCGTGCGCGAGATGTCGTCGACGAGGATCACCGCCGACGCCGACTCGCTCGCCGCCGTCGCGCCCTTCGCCCCCATCGCGATGCCGACGTCGGCCGCGGCGAGCACCGGCGCGTCGTTCACGCCGTCGCCGACCATGATGACCGGCCGCTCGGCGATCGCCGCGACCTCGGCGACCTTGTCGGCTGGCAGGCAGTCGGCACGCACCCTCGTGATGCCGAGCTCGGCGGCGATGTGGTCGGCGGTCGCCTTCGCGTCGCCGGTGAGCATCATCGATTGGTGCACGCCGAGCTCGTCCAGGCGCACGAGCGTGGCCTTCGCGTTGTCGCGCAGGCGGTCGCTCGAGAGGATCGCCCCCGCGAAGCGCCCGTCGACGGCGACGTAGACCGCGAGCTCGCCCGGTGCGATGCCGGTGCGTTCGGCGCCAGGCGCGTGCTCCTGCACGAACGCGAACTTGCCGACGACGACCTCGCGCTCGCCGAGCTTCGCCGTCACGCCGTTCGTCGCGGCCTCGCGCGCCCACTCGGCCTCGACGAGCGGCAGACCGCGATGCTTCGCCGCCTCGATCATCGACGTCGCGAGCACATGGGAGGAGTACTGCTCGGCCGAGGCGACCGCTGCGAGCAGCTCGTCTTCGCCGAAGCCCGGTTCCGGGCGGATCGCGACGAGCGTCGGCGCGCCGTACGTGAGCGTGCCGGTCTTGTCGAAGACGGCGGTCTTCGCCGCGGCGAGCTGCTCGAGCACGCCCCCGCCCTTCACGATCACGCCGTTCCTCGCGGAGCGGCTCATGCCGCCGATGAAGGCGACGGGCGCCGCGATGAGCAGCGGGCACGGCGTGGCGAGCACGAGCACCTCGGCGAAGCGCACGGGGTCGCCCGAGACCCACCACGCCACCCCGGCGAGCGCGAGCGAGAACACCGTGAACGGCACGGCGTAGCGATCGGCCAGCCGCACGACCGGGGCCTTCGACTCGGCGGCTTCGGTCACGAGGGCAACGATCTGCTGGTACTGGCTGTCAGCGGCGGATGCCGCGGCGACGACCTCGACCGCGGACTGACCGTTGATCGAGCCGCTCAGCACGAGGTCGCCCGTGTGCTTCTCGACGGGCACCGACTCCCCCGTGATCGAGGACTCGTCGAAGCTCGCCTCGTGCGAACGCAACGTCGCGTCGACCGGCACGATCTCGCTCGGCCGCACGAGCAGCACGTCGCCGATCTGCACGTCGGCCGCGAGCACGTCGACGATCGCGTCGCCCTCCATGCGATGCGCGTGCTGCGGCGAGCGCGTGAGGAGCGCGTCGAGCTCGCGCTTCGCGCGGCGGTTGGCATAGTCCTCGAGCGCGGCCCCGCCCGTGAGCATGAGCACGACGAGGAGCGCGGCGACGTACTCGCCGACGGCGACCGTCGCGACGATCGCGGTGACCGCGAGGATGTCGAGGCCCCAATGCCCGCGCAGGATGTCGCGAACCATGCCGACGGCCTGCCAGACCGCGACGCCGAGGGCGTAGACGCTGAAGATCCACGGCACGGCGGCGCCCGCCCCGGCGAGGGCGAGCACGATGCCGAGCAGACCGATGCCGAGCGTGAGGGTGACGACCCAGTACCTGCGGGCGAGCTTCAGAAGGCGTGCCATGCGTCCATCCTCCCCTCGTTCGCCCGCCCGGTCACTCCCCCGCCCCGGGTGAGCGCGATTCGGGCACGCTGCCGAGCGGGCGACGGAAACGGAACGGGGGCCGGATGCCATTGGCATCCGACCCCCGTCGCGAGGCGTCTCGACTACGCGGCGATGCGCGCCTTCAGGTTGTCAGCCAGCGTCGCGAGGAACTCCTCGGTCGTCTGGTAGCCCTGCTCGGGGCCGACGAGGAGCGCGAGGTCCTTCGTCATGGCGCCCGACTCGACGGTCGTGATGACGACGTCTTCGAGGGTCGCGGCGAACTCGATGAGCTCCTGGTTGCCGTCGAGCTTGCCGCGGTGCGCGAGGCCGCGCGTCCAGGCGAAGATCGAGGCGATCGGGTTCGTCGAGGTCGGCTTGCCGGCCTGGTGCTGGCGGTAGTGGCGCGTCACGGTGCCGTGCGCCGCCTCGGCCTCGACGACCTTGCCGTCGGGAGTGGCGAGCACCGAGGTCATGAGGCCGAGCGAGCCGAAGCCCTGCGCGACGGTGTCGGACTGCACGTCGCCGTCGTAGTTCTTGCACGCCCAGACGTAGCCGCCCTCCCACTTCATGGCCGAGGCGACCATGTCGTCGATGAGACGGTGCTCGTAGGTGAGGCCGGCGGCGTCGAACTGCTCCTTGAACTCGGTGTCGAAGATCTCCTGGAAGATGTCCTTGAAGCGGCCGTCGTACGCCTTGAGGATCGTGTTCTTCGTCGAGAGGTACACCGGGTAGTTGCGCGAGAGGCCGTAGTTCAGCGAAGCGCGGGCGAAGTCGCGGATCGAGGCGTCGAGGTTGTACTGCACCTGCGCGATGCCGTCGCCCGGGGACTGGTAGACCTCGAACTGCTGCGGCTCGCCGCCGTCCTTCGGGGTGAACGAGACCGAGAGGGTGCCCTCGCCCTTGAAGAGGAAGTCGGTGGCGCGGTACTGGTCGCCGAAGGCGTGACGGCCGATGATGATCGGCTTGTTCCAGCCCGGCACGAGGCGCGGGATGTTCGAGATGATGATCGGCTCGCGGAAGATGACGCCGCCCAGGATGTTGCGGATCGTGCCGTTCGGCGACTTCCACATCTTCTTCAGGCCGAACTCCTCGACGCGCGCCTCGTCGGGCGTGATCGTCGCGCACTTGACGCCGACGCCGTGCTTCTGGATGGCGTGCGCCGCGTCGATCGTGATCTGGTCGTCGGTCTCGTCGCGCTTCTGGATCGAGAGGTCGTAGTACTCGAGGTTCACGTCGAGGTACGGGTGGATGAGCGTGTCTTTGATGGCCTGCCAGATGATGCGCGTCATCTCGTCGCCGTCGAGTTCGACGACGGTGCCTTCAACCTTGATCTTGGACAAGAGGGTCTCTCCTTGGATCTACTGGGGGAAACGGGGAAGTGTGCGGGCGGTCGGACACGCCGTCTGCCAGCTTACCGCGTCGCCCGAATATCTCGACATCGAGAGATTCCCGGGCACTTCCGGCGTGCGCGACCGCTCAGATCCCGGCCTTGGCGCGGATGTCCGCGAGCAGTTCGTCGATCATGGCGCGCTGGAGCTGCACCGTCGAGTAGGTGCCCACGACGAGCAGGTCGTCCCCATCGGTGATCAGGCTGTAGGTGAGGTGGTCGGGCGTCGTCCCGCCCGTGTCGGCGAGCAGCACGACGACGCCCGAATCGGGGTCGCTGAGGTCGGCGAGGCTCACCGGTCCGTCGCACTCGGCGCCGTCCTCGGCGATCTGCTCGACGAGCGCCTGCCAGTCCTCATCGGAGTCCTGCACGATCGAGACCGAGAGCTGGGCGGCCATCCACTCGAGGTCGAACATCCGCGAGGCGTCGGGCTCGACCGACACGCCGCCAGAGAAGTCGCCGCCGCACACGCCGCGCGAGTCGTCCGCCGCCTGGGCGTCGTCCGCATCGTCGGTCGGTTCGGACTCGACGTCCGGCTGCGCGACCCAGCCGTCCGGCAGGTCCTCGGCGGTCGGCAGCCGGTCAGCGGCCGAGACGTCGGGCGCCGCGGCGGTCGGCTCGGCGGTCGGCGCCGACTCGGCGCTCGATGCGCATCCGCTCAGCAGGATCGCCGAGGCGATCACCAGACCCGACCACATGAACCCTCGACGCATGACTTCCCGCTTCCTCCGATGACCGACAACCCGCGAGAGACTATCAGCGGCGCGGCGCGGGGGCCGGCAGCGCGTCTTTGTTGCCTCTCGGCTACCGACGCGGCGGCCCCACGGGTTAGCCTTGGCGCATGGCTGAGCTGAGACTGGAAGATCTGTCGGCGTCGAACATCGTGGCGGCGAACTCGTTGTCGCTCAAGCCCGGCCAGGAGCAGTTCATCGCCCCGGTCACGTACTCGGCCGAGTCGTCCGTCGTGAATCCCGCCACCGCGTGGCAGCGCGTCGCGCTCCTCGAGGATCGCGTCGTCGGCTTCATCCACGGCAACTTCGACCCCGAGAACGAGCACGAGGAGTTCCGGGCCTGCATCTGGCGCATCAACGTCGACGCCGAGGTGCAGGGCAAGGGCGTCGGCCGTTTCCTCGCGACGGCGCTCGCCGAAGAGGCCAAGCACCGCGGCTTCAACCGCATCACCGTGCTGTGGGAGCCGGGCGAAGAGGGCCCCGAGGCGTTCTTCCACCGCATCGGCTTCACCGACATCGGCGAGACCGCGTACGGCGACGTCATCGGCGCGCTCGAACTCTGACCCGCACCCGAGCGATCAGGCGCAGCGGATGCCGCAGCAGCACGCCGAGGGGTTCGTCGAGGCCGTGCTCGTGGTCGTCGCCGACATCCCCGCGGGGCAGGTCGCGACCTACGGCGATGTCGCGGCACTGCTCGGCTCGCGCGGCGCGCGCGCCGTCGGACAGGTGATGGCGCGCTCCGGCGGCGACGTGCCGTGGTGGCGGGTCGTGCGCGCGGGCGGTCGCCCGCCCGCCGGGCATGCCGAACGGGCCCGCCGGCACTACGTCGCCGAGGGCACGCCGCTGCGCCCCACGTCCGACGACGACGGCTACCGCATCGACCTCGCGGCGTGCCGCTGGCGCGCCTGACCGGGATCCGTCGGCGCTGCGCGACCGATCACCGCATCACCTCGTCAGGCGGTGGCGAACCGGCCGAGCGGGATCCGGATGGTGATCGTCGTGCCCGCCCCCGGCGGGCTCTCGAGGCGGAAACGTCCACCGACGGCATCGACGCGGTCGGCGATGCCCAGCATGCCGCTGCCGTCAGGTGAGGCTCCGCCAACCCCGTTGTCGCGCACCACGAGCTCGAGTTCGCCGTCGATGAGGGCGGCGCGCACCCAGCCCCGGGTCGCCTGCGCGTGCTTCGCGACGTTCGCGAGCGCCTCGGAGACCACGAAGTACGCCGTCGACTCGACCACCTCGGGCAGGCGCCCCTCGGGCTGCACGTCGATCTCGACCGGCACGGGGCAGCGGCCCGCGAGCTCGGGCACGGCGAGCGCGAGCCCGCCCGACGACAGCAGCGAGGGGTGGATGCCGTGGGCGAGCTCGCGAAGCTCCTTGAGTGCCTGGTTCAGCATCATGATCGTGCCGTCGAGTTCGACCCCGAGCGGCTCGACCCCGCGGTCGCGGGCCTGGTTCGCCGCGAGGCGCAGGCGCATGCCGAGGGAGACGAGGTGCTGCTGCGCCCCGTCGTGCAGGTCGCGCTCGATGCGGCGCCTCGCCTCGTCGCCGGCTTCGAGGATCCGGCTCCGCGACTGGCGCACCTGTTCGAGGGTGCGCTCGATCTCGGACCGCAGCCGACCGTTGTCGACCGAGAGCCGCAGTGCGCTCGAGACGCCGTCGAGCAGGCGCATGTTGTCGGTGAGCACCCGGTCGTGGCGGATGACGGCGATGGGCATGCCGGTCGGCGAGGAGACGGGCAGCAGGCCGTGGTCGCTGCGCCGGGCGGCGGAGCTTTCGTCGAGCGGCTCCCCCGAGGCATCCGCATACCTGGCTCGCTCCTCGTCCCACCAGTAGACGCGGACGGAGGCGTCGCGCAGGGTGCGGGCGAGGGACTCCGCCCAGAGCCCCCGGTCGGCGCCCTCTCGCGTGATGCGCATGAGGTCGGCGACGCGGGCGCGCATGTTGCGCGCATGCGAGATGCCGGCGACGAAGCTGACGGGGATCGAGGCGATCGCCACGAGCGAGACCGTGTCGAGCACGAGATCGGCGCTGCCCGAGGCGTACGCCGCGGCCTGGGTCGCGAGGGTGATCACCCAGGCGATCAGGGCGATCGGCATGAGGAACGCGACGGTGCGGGCCGGCACGCTGCCGCGCACCCACCGCACGAGCAGTCGCACGGCGATGACGATCGCGAGCAGCACGCCGATGGCGCGGTAGCCGACGTCGAAGATCGCGAACACGCCGGGTGCGTCGGCGACGAGGTAGGGATTGGCGGTGCAGTCGCAGACCTCGGGCGATGGCTGGCCGAGCAGCAGCACGCCGATCAGGTAGGCGACCGAGGTGACGAGCGCGATGCTCGCGATCCAGCGGTCGACGCCGTCGATCAGGCGGCCGCGGGGGTAGAGCAGCACGAGGATGCCGGTGAGCACCGCCCACCAGAGGTGCACGCCGTAGACGAAGGGCCAGAGCCAGGCGACGTGCTCGATGACGCGGAGGAAGGAGAGCGGGATCCACACGAGCGGGAAGGCGACCATGAGGCGGGCCGGCAGGCGCGAGGGGCCGATGGCCCACGCCACGCCGGCGCATGCGGCGAACACGAGCGGCACGATCGCGTGCAGCGTCGTCCACGACACCTCGCGCCGCAGCGCATCGGGAGTCGCGATGAACCCTGTGATCTCCATCGTGAGGCTCGCGGCGACGACGAGCGCGATGACGATCGAGCGCCTGATGATCCGGCCCTTGCGGCCGGGTGCCATCACCTCGCGCCGAGGAGCGTCAGTACCGCGAGCACCCTGCGGTGGTGCTCGGGCGACTCCTCGAGGTCGAGTTTCTGCAGGATGGAGCGCACGTGCGTCTCGACGGTCTTCAGTCCGAGGAAGAGCGTCTGCGCGATGCCGCCGTTGGAGTAGCCCTGGGCCATGAGCTCGAGCACCGACCGCTCGCGCTCGGTGAGGCGCGAGAGCGGGTCGTCGGCGCGCGTGCGCTGCACGAGCTGCTCGACGACCTCGGGGTCGACGACCGAGCCGCCGGAGGCGACCGTCTCGACGGCGCGCACGAGGGTCTGGGGCTCGGAGACGCGCTCCTTCAGGAGGTACCCGGTGCCGCTGCCCGCGCCCATCACCCGTAGCGCGTACTCGGGCGTCGCGTACATCGACAGCAGCAGCACGCCGATCGTCGAGCCTTGTGCGCGCATCTCCTCGAGCGCGAGGATGCCCTCGTCGCGGTAGCTCGGCGGCATCCTGATGTCGAGCACCGCCGCGTCGAGCCCGCCGCGTGCGGCGACCTCGAGCAGCTCGACGCCCGTGCCGACCGAGGCGACGACCTCGAGGCCTCCGTCGACGAGCACCTTCGCGATGCCCTCGCGCAGGAGGAGCGCATCGTCGGCGATCGCGACGCGAAGGGGACGTTCGGGCGTCTCCATGTCTCCTCCAAACCCAAGGCAGGCTCAACCTTGGCGGTGTGCCCGCCTGTCGCGAGCGTATCGCGCGCGGGGCACCCGCCGCGCGCCCAATTCAGGGGGTGCCCCGAGGCGGGCACCCCCGCACGCCGTCAGACTGGATGATTCGGCTCAGACCAGCGAGTCGCGCCAGGCCGCGTGCATCGCCGCGAAATGGCCCGTACCGGCGATGAGATCGGCCGGCGACCCGTCTTCGACGATGCGCCCGTGCTCCATCACGAGCACCCGGTCGGCGATCGCGACCGTCGACAGCCGGTGCGCGATGATCACCGCGGTGCGGTCGGCGAGGAGCTTGGTCAGCCCCTCCTGCACGAGCCGCTCGCTCGGGATGTCGAGCGAGGAGGTCGCCTCGTCGAGGATGAGCACGGCGGGGTTCGCGAGGAACGCCCGCGCGAACGAGATGAGCTGCCGCTGGCCGGCGCTGACCCGCCCGCCGCGCTTGTTCACGTCGGTGTCGTAGCCGTTCGGCAGACCCTCGATGAACTCGTGCGCACCGACCGCCATCGCCGCGCGCACGATCTCGTCGAACGACGCGTCGGGCTTGCCGAGCGCGATGTTGTCGGCCACCGATCCCGAGAAGAGGTACGCCTCCTGCGTGACCATGACGATCGCGCGCCGGAGGTCCTTCGGGTGCAGGTCGGTGAGCGAGACGCCGTCGAGGGTGACCGCCCCGTCGCTCGGGTCGTAGAAGCGCGCGATGAGTTTCGCGAGCGTCGACTTGCCCGCTCCCGTCGACCCGACGAGGGCGATGGTCTGCCCCGCCGGCACGTCGAGATCGAAGCGCGGCAGGATGACGCGGTCCTTCGTGTAGGCGAACTCGACGCTGTCGAAGCGCACGCGACCCTCCGCGTTCCAGAGGTCGACCGGCCTCACCGGATCGGGCACGCTCGGCTCCTCCTCGAGCACGCCCGAGATCTTCTCGAGGGCCGACGAGGCCGACTGGTACCCGTTGTAGAACATCGCCATGTCCTCCATCGGGTCGAAGAAACGCTTCGTGTAGAGCACGACCGAGAGCAGCACGCCGACGCCCATCGCACCGTCGACGACCCGGAATCCGCCGAGCACGAGGGTGGCCGCCACCGCGGTGTTGCCGATGAGGGCGAGCCCCGGGTTGTAGACGGCGAAGAGGCCGAGCACCTTGGCGTTCACGTCGCGGTAGTCCTCGACGAGCTCGCCGAACTCCGTCTCGTTGCGACGCTGCTTGCGGAAGGCCTGCACGGCGCGGATGCCGGTCATGGTCTCGACGAACTGCACGATGAGCTTGGCCGACGCCACGCGCGACCGCCGGAACAGTTGCTGCGAGCGCACCTGGAACCACCGGGTGAGGATGCCGAGCGGGATCAGCGCGACGAGCAGCACGAGTGCCGACGGGGCGTCGACGATGACGAGCATGACGCCGGTGAACACCATGTACATGAGGCCGCGCACGAGCAGCGTCAGCCCCTCGTCCATGAGCTCGCGGATCGCGTCGAGGTCGCTCGTCTGCCGCGAGATGATGCGCCCCGAGGTGTAGGACTCGTGGAACTCGAGCGAGAGCTTCTGCGTGTGCAGGAACACCCGCGTGCGGAGGTCGATCAGCACCGCCTGGCTGATGCGCGCCGACTGACGGATGTACACCGAGATGAGGAACGCGCCCGCGAGCCCGGTCAGCAGGTAGGCGATGCCCGCGAACGCGACCGGGAACCAGTTCTGCTCCATGAGCGCCGGGATGCCCTGGTCGATGCCGTACCCGATGAGTGCCGGGCCGGCGACCTGGGCGGCCGACGAGATGATGATGGCGACCGCCGTCCACCAGAGCCGCGCCTTCTGCGGAGCGAGCAGCGACCCGAGCAGGCGCCGCGAACGAGCGCGGATCTGCGCGGATTCGGCCTTCGAGTAGTCCTGGCGTTCTTCGCCCTGCACACCGGTGACGCTCATGATGCGGCCTCCTCTCGGATCGTGGTGTCGACGTCGACGGCATCGACACCGGTGCTTCTGCGCTCGTCGTCTTCGAGGCTCGTGATGACGAAGCGGTAGTGCTCGCTCTCGCGGAGGAGCTCGGAGTGCGTGCCGACCGCCGTCACCCGCCCCTGCTCGAGCAGGGCGACCCGGTCGGCCAGCATGACCGTCGAGGGCCGGTGCGCCACGATGAGCGCGGTGGTCGAGGCGAGCACCGAACGGAGCTCGGCCTCGACCCGCGCCTCGGTCGCGACGTCGAGCGCCGAGAGCGGGTCGTCGAGCACGAGCACCGCGGGCTTGGCCGCGACCGCGCGCGCGAGCGCGAGCCGCTGCCGCTGGCCGCCCGAGAGGCTCATGCCCTCCTCGCCGACCTTCGTGTCGAGCCCGTCGGGCAACTCGTAGGCGAAGCCCGCCTGGGCGATGCGCAGCGCCTCGTCCAGCACGCGATCGGCCTCGGCCCGCACCGACGGCTCGTCGCCCGCCAGTTCCGGCCGTCCGAGCAGCACGTTGTCCCTGACCGAGGCGCTGAAGAGCGTGGCGTCCTCGAACGCCATGGCGATGTGGGTGCGCAGCTCGTCGCGGCTGAAGGCGCGCACGTCGACGCCGTCGAGGGTCACCGAGCCGGCGGTGACGTCGTAGAGCCGTGTGGTGAGCGCGGTCATCGTCGTCTTGCCGCAGCCCGTGAGGCCGACGAGCGCCATCGTCTCCCCGGGCAGCAGCACGAGGTCGACGCCGTCGAGCAGGTCGCCGAATCGCTCCGGCGAGTCCTGGTAGCGGAAGTGCACGTCGCTGAACGCGAGCTCGCCTCGCGGCCGCTCGAGCGTACGCGGCTCGGCGGGGTCGACGATCGTGTTCTCGCTGTCGAGGATGTCGAAGAACCGGTCGGTCGCGGTGCGCGCGTCGAGCGCGAACGCCAGCATGAAGCCGATCGACTCGATCGGCCAGGCGAGCACCGTCGCCGTCGCGAAGAACGCGACGAGCTCGCCGACGCTGAGCTGGCCCTGCGACGCCAGCCAGACGCCCACCACGAGGCAGATCGACAGGGCGATCGCGGGCACGACCATGATCCACACCCAGATGTTCGCGTCGAGGCGCGCCTTCTCGATCTCGGTGCTGCGCAGCGACTCGGCCTGCGCGCGGAAGGTCGAGAGGGCGTGCTTGCCCCGGCCGAACGCCTTCAGCACGCGGATGCCGTGCACCGACTCCTCGACCGCGGTCGCGAGGTCGCCCGCCTGGTCCTGGCTGAGCCGCGACATCTCGGAGTACCGCCCCTCGAAGCGCCAGCCCGCCCACCACAACGGCAGCGAGCAGACGAGGAAGATGAGCCCGAGGAACCAGTTCATCGACATCAGGATGCCGACGCCGACCACGATGATGACGACGTTGGCCCCGGTCAGCACGAGGCCGAACGACAGCCACCGACGGATCAGGCCGAGGTCGCTGACCGCTCGGGAGAGCAGCTGGCCGCTCGGCCAGCGATCGTGGAAGCTCACCGGAAGGTCCTGCAGCTTCGCGTACAGGGCGTTGCGCATGCGCGCCTCGACCTTGGTGCCGGGGCCGACCACGAGCCAGCGCCGGATCGCGAAGAGGATCGCCTCGACGGCTCCGAGCACGAAGACGAGCAGCGCGAGCGGCAGGACCGCGTCGGCCTCCTGGTTCGCGAGCGGACCGTCGACGATCTGCTGCAGCACCTGCGGGATCGTCAGCGCGATGAGCTGGGCGACGAGGGCCGCGGCCATGCTGCCGGCGAACGCCGGCATGGCGGGACCGGCGTACTCGCGCAGTCGCCAGAGCGCGCGGACGGTGCTGAGTCGAGGGGGCTGCGACGCGGGTTCGGGCGCGTCGGGTGCGGTCGGCGTTTGCAGGGATACGGACACAGCCGGGTTCCAATCGGGATGGGAGCACCGAGCGCCCGCAGAAGGGCCGGTCGGCGAAAGGAAGGAGGGAGGAAGCCGCGGATCGCGAGAACGCGTGAAACCGCGGAGCAGGCGGAGCCTGCGCGATGTGTTCGGTGGCGAACTACGGGCGGTCTACCCGGCGAGCCCGAAGAGGTACGCCGGGCGGGCAGAGCCGGAAGCCGCAATCGTGCGGGCGTCGGTTTCTGTCTGCATGGTGTCCTCCTGCGTCATCGTCTCGAACCCTCGAGGCCGGTCGGAACTCACTCCTCGGCCAGCCCTACAGAATATGGGCTCGTGCGGGTAGCGCGCAAGACCCACCACGGGGATAGGCTGTGCGGATTCGTTCGCTGCGCGGGCGACGACGGCGTCCCCCCGATCACGCCGTCCATCCCGGCCCCTATGCCGCCGCGCGTGCGACCCGACCGACGAGGAGCGCGCGTGGGAGCGGCACGGACAGCGTTCGCCCGCGCGAACGCCCGTGTCGGCGTGCTCGCCTCGATCGCCGCGGTCGTCCTCCTGCTCTCCGGCCTCTCCACCGCCGTCATCGACTCGCTCGCGGGCTCCTCGACGAGCGGCCTGCGCAGCAGCCTCGCCTCGGTGCAGGGCACGGCGGGTGCGGCGCGCTGGCAGATCCGCGTCGCGCAGGACCCCGAAGCCCAGGCGGATGCCGCGGCATCCGTGCTCGATCGCATGATCACCCCGTTCGATGCCTCATGGAGCCGCAGCATCGAGACCGCGCCGGTCGACGCGACGAGCGACGGCACGGCGTTCGGCGCGGTGCTTCTGGCCGACCCCGGGGCGGCGGGGCGGTCCGAACTCGTCGACGGGAGCTGGCCAGAGGCGCCGGAGGCGATCGGGGCGGCCGACGCCGAGGGCGCCGTGCCGGCGACCCTCCACGCCGCTGCCGCCGAAGCGCTCGGCCTGGCGTCCGGCGACGTCGTCGAACTCGCCGGCGATTCGGCGAGGCGCCTGCTCGTCGTCGGCACCTGGCTGCCGCTCGAGCCGAGCGACCCCGCGTGGTTCGGCGAGGGCATCATCGCCACGGGGGCCGCCACCGACGGCGCCGGTCCGTTCCTCGTGGCCGAGGCGTCCGCGCTCGCCCTCCCTGCGGCGATCGTCGTGCGGTGGACCGCGCTCGTCGACCCCGCCGCCGTGACCCCCGACTCGGCGCGTCTGCTCCGAGCCGAACTGCCCGACGTCGAACCGGCGCTCCGCGCCGAGCCCGCCATCGGCACCGACGGACTGAGCGCGCTCGGCGGCCTCGACACGACGCTCTCGCGGCTCCTGGCGGGCCTCGGTGCGGTGCGGGCCATCGCCCCGCTGCCGCTCCTGCTCCTCGCCTTCACCGGCTTCGCCGCCCTCACACGGCTGTCGACGCTGCTCGGTGCCGCCCGACGCGGTGAGACGGTGCTGCTCCGCGCCCGTGGCGCCTCCGCCGGGCGCCTCGCCCGCGACACCGCCATCGAAGTGCTCGCGCTCGGGATTCCAGCGGCGATCATCGGCGCCGCAGGCGCGGAGGCCCTGCTCATGGCGACCCGCCCGGGCGAGACCCGCGATCAGGGCACCGCGGCGGTCGTGGCATCCGTGGTGCTCGTCGGCACCCTGATCGTGGTTGCGGGTCGTGCCTGGCTCGATGCGCGTCGACCCGTCGTTCGCGGTGCGGGCGACGAGGTCGGCCGCGTGGCGCGCGGCCTCGCCACCGGAGGCGGCGTGCTGCTCGTCGTGCTCGCCGCCGTCGCGCTCTGGCAGTTCCGGCTGTACGGGTCGCCGCTCGTCGCGAGCGCATCGGGCGCGATCGAGGTCGACCCGATCGCCGTGCTCGCACCGATGCTCGTGCTGGTCGCCCTCGCGCTCGCGGCGCTCTGGCTCACGCGGCCGATCGACGCCCTGTTCGAGCGGCTCGCCGCCGCCCGCCCCGGACTGGTGCCGTCGTTGCCGATGCGCCAGCTCGCGCGACGGGCTTCCCTGTACTCGGCGGCATCCCTCGTCACGATGCTCGCCGTCGCCGGACTCACGCTGTCCGCCGCCTTCGCCGGCTCATGGCAGGCCATCGACCGCACCGCTTCCACGCTCGCCACCGGCGGCGAGGTGCGCGTGTCGTACGCGGGCCGCGACGTCGTGCAGGGTCCCGACCAGTTGGCGCTCGACGACGGCTTCGACGACGTCGCGGGCATCACGGCAGCCGGCCCGGTCTACCGCGGCGAGGTGCGGATCGGCTCCGACCGGGCGACCGTGGTGGCGCTGCCGAGCGGGGCCGCCGACCGCATCGCACCGGGCACGGGGGCGGCCGACGCCGCCGCCGCACTCGAGGAATCGGCCGTCGCGGCCGGCCCGGTGCTGCCGAACGGCACCACGACCCTCGACGTCGCCGTCGCGCTCGACGCGCCCGCAGGCACGGGCGGGTCCGTTGCCGTGTCCGCATGGTTCCTCACGGAGGAGGGCGCGGCGACGCCGACTGCCCCGGTGTCCGTCGACGTCGCGGCGGGCGGCGGGCCGGTGCGCCTCGACGCGCCCGCTGCCGAAGGCCTCCGCTTCATCGGCCTCGGCGCCTCGCTCAACGGCGCTTCGGGCGTCGACGTGCTCGTCTCGTTCGGTCCGATCTCGCTCGACGGCACGAGCGTCGCCGGACCCGGATTCGAGATCGAGCCCGAACACGTCCTCACCTCCAAGGCGCCCAACGCGCGGGCGACGCTCGCCGGCGGCGGAAGCGACCCGTTGCCCGTCGTGCTCAGCACCGACCTCGCCGAGCGGATCTCCGCGGAGGTCGGCGGCCGATTCGCGTTCCGGGTGCTCGACGGCGGCGCCGAGGTCGACGCCGTCGTGGCGGGGGTGCTCCCCGTGGTGCCCACGGCGGGCGACGACGGCGTGCTCGCCGACCTCGCGGCCTTCGAGCGGTACACGTTCGACTCGGGTGCAGGGGTTCCGGCGTTCGGGGAGCGGTGGATCGCGACCTCCGACCCCGACCTGCTCGCCGCCGAACTCGATCGCGAGCACGGTTCGTCGGTCATCGCCGACGCCAGGTCGGCGTCCTCGTCGGCCGCGTTCATCGCACCGGCGATCGCCGCGCTCTGGATCGGCGCCGCGGGCGCCCTGCTCTTCGCGCTCATCTCGGTCGTGGCCCTCGTCGCCGCGCTCGGCGGCAGCCGCCTCGGCGAGATCGTCGTGCTCCGCGCGCTCGGCGTTCCCGCACGCACGCAGTCCCGAGCCCGCCTCGCCGAACTGGCCGTGACGCTCGGCACCGCGGTCGTGATCGGCACGCTCGTCGGCTTCGCCACGGCCCTGCTCACCGCGCGCGAACTCGCGCGGGCCGCCGTCGCCGGCGTGCCGGCCGTCGTCCCGGTCGAGTTCGGCGTCGACCTGGCACCGTGGCTCATCGGCATCGCGGTGTTCCTCCTGCTCGCCGCGGCGATCGCCGTCGGCGCCGCGGCATCCGTTCGGCGCATCGCCTCGCGCCCCGGTCTCAGGCAGGAGGAGGGATGACCCCGACCCGTCATTCGCGGCTCAGCACCGCCGGCCTCCTGCGACGGCAGTTCCTCGCCGGACCGGTCGCGTCGGTCATGCTCGCGCTGCTCGTGCTCGCCGGCGCGCTGCTCGCCACGGGCGTGCCCCGCGCGGTCGCCGCGATGCACACCGCGGCGCTCGAGCAGTCGCTCGAGCAGTTCCCGGCACGCGAGATCGATCTCGTCGCCTCCAGCCGCAACCTGCCCGAGCTCGGCGGCTCGAGCGGCGAGACGACCCTCGAACCCGAGATCGATGCGGTCTGGGGCGCCCAGGAGCAGCACCTGCTCGACATCCGCCCGAGCATGCCCGAGCTGCTGACGCGCGTCACGGGCGAGCCGCTCTCCGCGCTCGTCGCCGGCCCGACGATCGCCGGTGTCGCGGGCGCCGCGGCAGGCTCGAACTCGTACCAGCTGTTCACCGCGTTCGATCCGAGGATCCGCGAGCACCTCACGCTGACCGGCGGACAGTGGCCGGCCGCCCTGACCGACCCGGTTCCGGGCAGCACCCCGCTCGAGATCGTGCTCGCCGACGCCGTCGCCGAGGAGATGGCGTGGGTGCCGGGCGAGAGCCGCTCGATCCCGGTCGGCACGAATCCGCAGGACGTGCGACTGGTCGGCACCTTCGCGGCGACCGACCCCGACGACGGCTTCTGGACGCACGTGCCGCCGGTGGCACTCGAACCGTCCGTCGCGTTCACCCCGGAAGGCAACATCGAGGTCACGGGTCTCGGGTTCGCCGACCCGGTCTCGTGGGCGGCGCTGCAGGAGTCCGACCTGCCGACGACGATGGACGTGTGGTTCCCAGTGCTGCCCGACCGCATCCGCTCCGCCGACTCGGCCGAACTCGTGACGCAGGTCGACCAGTTCATGAGCCAGGTGTTCGTGCTCGGCAGCGGCTCCTGGGAGTACTGGTTCGCGACCGTCGGCGAGGTCGCCTTCGCGAGCGGGCTCCCCGACGCATTGAACGACGCGGCCGTCGCCGCGAGTGCGAGCGATGCCGTGCTGGCCACGATCGCCTCCGGACCGATCGGCGTGATGGTCGCCGTGCTCGTGCTCGGAGCCAGGGTGGTGTTCGAACGACGACGCACCGGCCTCGAGCTCGCCGCCGCCCGGGGTGCGTCTCCCGGCCAGCTCCGCGGCATCCTCGCGCTCGAGGGACTGGCCATCGGCGTGCCCGCCGCGATCGTCGGGGGTCTCCTCGGCACCCTCCTCGTCGCCGCCGACGCCGGCCCGGTCGGGTGGGCGATCGCCGCGCTCTTCGCGCTGACCCCGATGGCACTGCTCGTCGCGGCCGCGCCGGGTCTCAGCCCGCTGCGCAGGGCACGCTCCGACCTCGGCCGGCCGAGCACCGGGCGCTTCCGCTGGATGGCCGAGGTGCTCGTCGCGGTGCTCGCCGTCACCGCCGTCGTGCTGCTGTACCGCCGCGGCCTGGCCACCTCGACCGCCGCGACCGGCGTCGACCCGTTGCTCGCGGCGGTGCCCCTCCTGCTCTCGCTGCTCGCGTGCCTCGTCGTGCTGCGGGTCTACCCGATCCCCCTCGCGGCCCTCGTGCGCAGCACGTCCCGTCGCGCCGACCTCGTGCCGTTCCTCGGCTCGGCACGGGCACTGCGCGACCCCTCCGCCGGGCTCGTGCCCGTGCTCGCCGTCGTCGTCGGCGTCTCGGTGACCGTGTTCTCCTCGGTGCTGCTCGGCACGGTGCAGGCGGGCGTCGAGCGGGCCGCCGATGCGCAGGTGGGCGCCGACGCATCGGTCGGCGGCACCCCGTTCACCCTCGAACAGCTCGACCAGTTCGCGGCCGTGCCCGGCGTCGCGGCGACCGCACCCGTGTACTCGGCCAAGCCCACCAAGGTCACCGCCGACGGGCGCGGCCGCACCTCGACCCTCATCGTCGTCGACAGCGCCGAGATGCGGAAGGTGCAGCAGGGCCGCGACGCGGCCACACCGCTTCCCGCCGAACTCGGCGCGACCGAGGCGGAAGGCGTTCCGGTGGTGCTCTCGAAGCCGGTCGCGGACTTCGTCTCGGGCGCCGACTCCGCCAACCTCGACGGCGACGACTTCGAAGTGGTCGGCGTGGTCGACGGCCGCACCGCCTACTCGCCTCGCACGAACTGGGTGCTCATGGACGTCGCGAACGCGAAGCCGTTCACCGCGACCCTCGTGCCGCGCACCGTGCTCGTGCGGTTCGACGAGGGCACCTCCGCCGCCGAAGCCGACGAGATCACCGCCGCCCTCGCCGAGATCGCCGGCGAGGACGCCGTGGTCGTCACGCCCGACGGGCTGCTCACCGAATTGCGCGAACGCCCCACCACGCGTGGCCTGGTGATCTCGCTCGTGGTCGCGATCGTGCTCGCGAGCCTGCTCACGGCGCTCGCGATCGTGCTGACCCTCGTGGTCGGGCGCCCCGCCCGCGACCGACTGCTGCCGCTGCTCTCGACGCTCGGCCTGGGCCGTCGCGGCGAGCGGGCGCTCGTCGTCTGGGAGATCGGTCCGGTGGCCGTCATCGCGCTCGTCGCCGGCGCCCTGCTCGGCATCGCCCTGCCGTTCGTCGTGCTCGCGGGCATCGACCTGCGTGCGTTCACCGACGGCGACGCCCAGCCGGCCGTGACGCTCGACCCCTGGCTCATCACCGCGGTGCTCGCGGGCAGCCTGCTCGTGACGATCGCTGCGGCGGCCGCGGCATCCCGCATCGACGGCAGCGTCAACGCCGCTCGCGCGATGCGCAAGGAAGAGGAAGGATGACCCCGTGACCCTCACCGAGACGGCGGCGCCCGCATCGACGCAGCCCCATATCCTCTGCACCGACCTCGTGCGCATCTTCAGCGCCGACGGTGTCGAGGTGCAGGCGCTCCAGGGGCTGAACCTGCGGGTCGACCCGGGCGAGATGGTCGCCGTCGTCGGCGCATCGGGCTCCGGCAAGTCGACGCTGCTCACGATCCTCTCCGGGCTCGACACCGCCACTGCCGGTGTCGCCAGGGTGGCCGGCCACGACCTGCTCTCCATGGGTGGACGCGAGCGGGTCGCCTACCAGCGGCACACGGTGGGCTTCGTCTGGCAGCAGACCTCGCGCAACCTCCTGCCGTACCTCACCTCCGCCGAGAACGTCGCGCTGGCGATGAACGTCGCCGGCACCCTCCGCGGCGCGCCGAGGGCCCGCCGCGTCGAGGAGCTCCTCGAACTGCTCGACGTCGGCGAGATGCACGACCGACGTCCGGGCGAGCTCTCGGGCGGCCAGCAGCAGCGCGTCGCGATCGCCGTGGCGCTCGCGAACTCCCCGCAGGTGCTGCTCGCCGACGAACCCACGGGCGAGCTCGACGAGTCGACCTCCGCCGCGGTGCTCGAGGCGATGCGCGGCGTCAACGAGGAGCTCGGCGTCACGACGCTCATCGTCACGCACGACCCGACGGTGTCGGGCCACGTGCGCCGCACGGTGCAGATCCGCGACGGCCGCACCTCCACCGAGGTGCTGCGGTCGACCCGGGTCGACGAGCACGGCGAAGAGCAGCACATCGCCGAGGAGTTCGCGGTGCTCGACCGGGTCGGCCGCCTGCAGCTGCCGCACGATTTCATGCAGAGCCTCGAACTGCGCGATCGCGTTCGACTCGCCCTCGAGGCCGACCACGTCGGCGTGTGGCCGGGCGACGAGGGGCGAGCGGATGCCGCGCCGCCGCCGCCGGCCGCTCCGCCGCCCCCGTCCGGCGCCCCCGGCACCCCGGCCCCCACCTCCCGACGCGCCCGGCGCGCCGAGGAGCGCGCGGCCGAGGCATCCGTCGCCGACGCACGGGAGGAGGAACGATGAGCACGCTGCGCGCCGAATCGATCAGCCGGGTCTTCGAGTCGAAGGCCGGGGCCGTGCACGCGGTCGCCGACGTGTCGCTCGAGGTGCGGCCCGGCGAGCTGCTCGTCGTGACGGGCCCGTCAGGCGCCGGCAAGACGACGCTGCTCAACCTGCTCGGCGGACTCGACCGGCCGTCGAGCGGGCGCGTCCTCCTCGGCGACGACGAGCTCTCGGCCCTCGGCGACGACGAACTCGCGGCGGTTCGGCGCGACCGTCTCGGCTACATCTTCCAGTCGTTCGGGCTGATCCCGGTGCTCTCGGCCGCGGAGAACGTCGAGGTGCCGCTCCGCCTGCAGCGCATGGACCCCGCCGAACGCGACGCCCGCGTCGCCGAGTCGCTCGACCTCGTCGGCCTCGGCGGGCACGCCGCCCAGCGACCCTACGAGCTCTCGGGCGGGCAGCAGCAGCGCGTCGGCATCGCGCGGGCCCTCGCAGCACGCCCGCAGCTGCTCCTCGCCGACGAGCCGACAGGGCAGCTCGACAGCGGCACCGCCGCGACCGTCATGGATCTCATCGGCGAACTCGTGCACGCCCGCGGCGTCGCCGCCGTCGTCACGACCCACGACCCGGCCCTCGTCGGCCGTGCCGACCGCGTGCTCGAACTGCACGACGGCCGGGCGGTCTCGCTCAGCGCACCCGCACCGACAGGCACGTGACGCAGCCCTCGAGCTTCTCGAACTCGCCGATGTCGACGGTCACGACCCGGTAGCCGAGGCTCGCGATCATCGCCGCCGTCTGCGGCGCCGACGACGACATCAGCAGCGACTCGCGCGACAGCTCGACCACGGCGACGCCCTCGGGCTCGAACACCGGCAGGAAGCGCGGGAAGAGGCTCGAGACGTCGAGCAGCGCCGGGTCGCCGATGATGGTGCCATCGGGCAGGGCGGTGGCGGCGCTCTTCAGGTGCAGCGCCTTCGTGACGGGCACGGCCACGACGGTGTACCGGTGCGGGGTGAGCAGGGTGCGCAGCTGCCTGATGCCCTCGGCGTTCGTGCGGTCCGACGCGCCGACGTAGACCGTCGAACCGACCTTCAGCACATCGCCGCCGTCGAGGGTGCCCGGCAGCTCGATACGGGTCACCGTGAGCCCGGGCACCTCGCGCACCGCGCGTTCGACGGCCTCGACCTCGGGGCGGCGCGACTCGGCGCCGGGGCTCGCGAGCACGGCGAGGTCGCCGAACATCACGACCATGTCCTCGACGAAGACCGAGTCGGCCAGTTCGGGCGCCGCGTCGACCTCGATCGTCTCCCAACCCTCGGCCACGAGCGCCGCGCAGTAGTTGTCCCACTGCTGGTCGGCGAGCGCCTGGTCGATCGGCTGCCGGTCGCGGTGCGTGAGCACGGCCTCGTCGAGGTTCGACGCGGGGATGCGCACGAGCGCGATGCGCCGGTCGACCGCCTCGGGGGCGTAGGCGAGGATGCCGCGGAACACGACGGGTGCGAGCAGCATCTCGCCGACGATGACCGAGAGGATGAAGATCAGGTTGAGGCTCACGAGCGAGCCGACCACGAACAGGAAGATCGCTCCCGAGAGCGGGTTGCCCGCGGAGCTCGCCGTCGCGGTCGTCGCGATCAGCGCGGCGAGGCAGCCCGAGGTGAAGCCGGTGATGAGCGTCAGGAACCAGGCGCGCGTCGCCCCCACCGCGTTCGCGACCGAGAGCAGCACCCACGCGGCGAAGGCCGCGAGTGCGAAGTGGCCGAAGACCTGTCCGAGCACCTGCGGCGACTGACCACTGCCGATGAAGAACGCCAGCAGCGAGACGAGCATCGCCGCGAGTGCGACGGCGGCCGAAGAGGCCATCACCGCGGCCACCCGCCGCCCCGGGGTGATCGCCGGGGTGAACCTGGCCGGGGCGGTCGGGGGCATGGCGGGGGACGTCATGGCACGAGCCTACTGGTGCACGCCGGCACGGCTCGCGCCGGAGAGCGGGCGGCACCCCGGCGGATCGGGATGCCGCCCGGGCGGCTCAGCGGCCGGCGTCGAGCCGCGTTCGTGCGAGGCGTTCGGCGGCCTCGAGGGTCGTCGTGCCGTCGGCTCGGGCGCTGCGCAGCACGGATGCCACGGTGTCGCCGATGCCCTCGATGCGGGCGTCGAGTGCGGCCTGGTCGGCTCCGGGCACGCTCGCGACGTCGAGGTAGATGACCCCGCCCGCGTTCACCACGAAGTCGGGCGCCCAGACGATGCCGCGCTCCTGCATCAGGGCGGCGACGTCGCGTGAGGCGAGCTGGTTGTTCGCGGCGCCGACGACGGCGGCGACACGCAGGTCGCGCACCACCTCGGGCGTGAGCACGCCGCCGAGTCCGCAGGGCACGAAGACGTCGGCCTCGACGAGGTGCGCCTCCGCCGGGTCGACCCAGGCCGCGCCGAGTTCATCGGCGAGGGCGCGCTTGCCCTCCGCGACATCCGTGACGGTGAGGCGGGCGCCTGCGGCGGCGAGGCTGCGTGCCAGGCGGCCGCCGACCTGCCCGAGGCCGACGATCACGAAGTGACGGCCGGCGGGGTCGTTCGAACCGAAGACCTCGCCGAGCGTCGCGAGGATGGAGGCGTGCACGCCCGCGGCCGTGGCGTCCGCCGGCTCGCCGACGCCGCCCTGCTCGGGCGGGAGACCGCACACGTGCTCGGTGCGCTCGTGCACGACGGCCATGAGCTCGGCGCTCGTGCCGACGTCTTCGGCCGTCATGTATGCGCCGCCGAGGGACTCGATCGCGTCGCCGAGGTCGAGCATGGCGTCGTGGGTGGCGGCGGCGTCGAGCTTCGTGCCGGCGGGGATCGCGATGACGGACTTGCCGCCGCCGCGCGCGAGGCCGGCCGCGGCGTTCTTCATCGTCATCGCCTGCGAGAGGCGGAGCGCGTCGGCGAGGGCATCGGTCCACTGGCCGTAGTGCCAGAGCCGGGCGCCGCCGAGCGCCTGGCCGAGGCGGGTCGAGTGCACGGCCACGATGATCGTGAGCCCGGAACGGGCGCCGCGGGTGATGAGCACCCGTTCGTGGTCGGGTGCCTCCGTCGGCAGTGCTGCGCTTGCGCCGGTCGCGGGGGTCGCCGGTGCGTGGGTGATCGTCATCGATCGTTCTCCTTGATTCATCCGCTTCGTGGGCGGAACCTGGCCCGGCGCCTCATGAGCACGGGTTCGATTCAAGGGTACCGCCGTCGCGGTCGAACGGATGCCGCGGCATCCGTTCGACCGTGCGACGGACCGAAGCGCCGCGACTCAGTGGAAGAAGTGGCGCTCACCAGTGAAGTACATCGTGACGCCGGCCTCGCGGGCCGCCGCGATGACCTCTTCGTCGCGAACGGAGCCGCCGGGCTGCACGACCGCGCGGACCCCGCCGTCGAGGAGGATCTGCAGGCCGTCGGCGAACGGGAAGAAGGCGTCGGATGCCGCGACCGAACCGTCCGCCCGCTCCCCCGCACGCTCGACGGCGAGCTTGCACGAGTCGACCCGGTTGACCTGGCCCATGCCGACACCGACCGAGGCGCCGCCCGAGGCGAGCAGGATCGCGTTGGACTTCACGGCGCGGCACGCGGTCCACGCGAACTCGAGGTCGGCGAGGGTCGCCGCGTCGGCGGGCTCGCCGGCGGCGAGGGTCCACTCCGACGCGGGCGCGAAGTGACGGTCGGCCTGCTGCAGCAGCATGCCGCCCGAGACCTGGCGCAGCTCGACCGCCGTGGGCGTGAAGCCCTCGGGCAGCGTCAGCAGGCGGATGTTCTTCTTCTGCGAGAGCAGTTCGAGCGCCTCGGCTTCGAACGCCGGCGCGATGAGCACCTCGGTGAAGATGCCCGAGACCGTCTGGGCCATCTCGAGGGTGACGATGCGGTTCGCGGCGATGACGCCGCCGAAAGCCGAGATCGGGTCGCACTCGTGCGCCCGCCGGTGGGCGTCGGCGATGGGGTCGGATGCCCCGGACGATGCCACCGCGATGCCGCACGGGTTCGCGTGCTTGATGATCGCGACGGCGGGCTCGTCGAAGTCGAACGCCGCGCGCACGGCGGAGTCGGCGTCGACGTAGTTGTTGTACGACATCTCCTTGCCGTGCAGCTGCACGGCCTGGGCGATGCCGGGGCGGCCGCCCTGCGAGGCGTAGAGCGCACCCTTCTGGTGCGAGTTCTCGCCGTAGCGGAGGTCGGCGTCCTTCGTCCAGGTGCCGCCGACCCATGCGGGGAAGGGCGACTGCTCCACCGGCTGGTCGGGAGCGACGACGCTGCCGAGCCAGGAGGCGACGGCGACGTCGTACGACGCGGTGTGGCGGAACGCCTCCCGTGCGAGCACGGTGCGCTGGGCGAGGGTCGTGCCGCCGGCGGCGACCGCTGCGGCGATCTCGTCGTAGCGGTCGGGCGAGACGACCACGGCCACGTTCGCGTGGTTCTTGGCGGAGGCGCGCACCATGGCGGGCCCGCCGATGTCGATCTGCTCGATGACGGCGTCGGGTGCGGCACCCGCAGCGACCGTCTCGGCGAACGGGTAGAGGTTCACGACGACGAGCTCGTAGGGCTCGATGCCGAGGCCCGCGAGCTCGGCCTCGTGGCTCTCCAGGCGGAGGTCGGCGAGGAGGCCGGAGTGCACGGCGGGGTGCAGCGTGCGCACGCGGCCGTCGAGGTGCTCGGGGTAGCCGGTGACCTCGGCGACCTGCGTGACGGGCAGGCCCGCTTCGGCGATGGCCTTGCCGGTGCCGCCCGTCGAGACGATCTCGACGCCGGCGCCGACGAGCGCAGTGGCGAGCTCGACCAGGCCGCGCTTGTCGCTCACGGCGATGAGGGCGCGGCGCACCGGCACGAGGTCGCGGGCACGGTAGAGGCTGGGGTCGATGGCGGGGCCGCTCATGATCGTGCGAGTTCCTTCAGGTCGAGGTGCTGGTTGGCGATGTCGAGCACGGCCTGGATGAGCAGGCGCCGTTCGACGGGCTTGATGCGGTCGTGGAGGCTCGACTCGGTGTCGCCCGGCAGCACCGGGATGCGCTCCTGCGCGATGATCGGGCCGCCGTCGACGGAGTTGTCGACGACGATGAGGCTCGCCCCGGTCTGCGTGACCCCGGCGGCGAGCGCGTCGCGCACCCCGTGGGCACCGGGGAACTCGGGCAGGTACGCCGGGTGCGTGTTGATGAGGTGCGGGGAGAACGCGTCGACGACGGCGGGCGGCACGAGCCGCATGAGCCCCGAGAGCACGACGACGTCGGGCTCCCACCGTGCCACTTCGGCGATGAGGGCGTCGCCCCACGCGTCGCGATCGGGATACGCCGTGAACGGCACGGAGAACGTCGGCACGCCGTGCTCCTCGCCGAGTGCGAGGCCCTCGGCGTCGCGGTCGGCGCCGATCGCCACGACCCGCGCCGGGAACTCCGCGTCGGCGGAGGCGTCGAGCAGGGCACGAAGGTTCGATCCGGTGCCCGAGATGAGGACGACGAGCTTCAGCACCCTTCGAGCCTACCGGCCGGCGGGGGTTCGATACCGCGCCACCGTGACGCCCGAGATGAGGACGACGAGCTTCAGCACCCTTCGATGCCTACCGGCCGGCGGGGGTTCGATACCGCGCCACCGTGACGCCCGACATGAGGACGACGAGCTTCAGCACCCTTCGATGCCTACCGGCCGGCGGGGGTTCGATACCGCGCCACCGTGACGCCCGACATGAGGACGACGAGCTTCAGCACCCTTCGAGCCTACCGGCCGAGCACCTCGGTCGTGTTCGGGTCGAAGGGAGGCGGCTCCTCGTCGAAGCGGCGGTCGAACGACGGGCGAGCGGATGCCCCGTGGTCGCCCCCCGACCGCTCGCGCACACGCGCCGAGTACGCGCCCGCGAGCGCGCCGATGCCGAACACGAGTGCGGCGACCCCGGCGACGGCCCACGGATCGGGGCCGACCTCGGCGAGCCTGCCCGGCCCGACGGCTCCGCCCGACCACCACGCGAGCAGTCCGAGCACGAGTCCGGCGACCGCGCCGGAACCGACTCCGATCACGGCCGGGAACCACCAGGGCGTGCGCACGTCGTGGCTCCCGTGCGGGTTCCACGCCGACGGCGACCGCACCGGCTCCGCCGGCGCCGCCTGGGGCGCCACGAGCCACGCGCCGAGGAATCCGAGCAGCGCAGGCACGACGAGCCACAGCGCACCGAACGGCTGCGCCTCGCTCGGCAGGGCCCCCAGCAGCGGGATGCCGGGCACCGGCCCGAGCAGGGTGCCCGACGGGGCCACCACCGAGCCGGCGCCGATCGCGAATCCGGGGCCGAGCAGCCACGCCGCGCCCCAGATGACGAGGTTCGGGATGAGCGAGAGTTCGGCGACGGTCAGGGCGATGCCGCCGTCGACGCCGCTTCCGAGCGACTGGTAGAGCCCCGCGATCGTCGCGTAGTCGATCGTGATGAGCCCGGCGACGAGCACCCCGGCGACCGCGAGGAGTCCGAACGCCGCGCCGGCGCCGATGCGCACGACGATGCGCACCGTGTCGACCAGCACCGGGGGCAGCTCGGCGACATGGCGGCGAACGAAGCCGCCCGCGGCATCCGTCAACGGATCGTCGCGCAGCGATTCGATGACCGCGCCGATGACGACGCCGAGGGCCATCACGAACGCCGGCAGCAGCGACGCCTGCCAGAGCGACGACCTCGCACCGTCGACGCCGGCCGTCGACGCGAGCACGAATCCGATGACCGCGTAGACCACGACGGCGGAGATGCCGCCGGTGAACGAATGCCCCTCAGCGGCGGAGCGGCGGCCGATGCGACGCGCGAAGGCCACCGAGATGAGGGCGAAGCCGAGCAGCGCGATCGTGATCGGGAACGGGTCGCCCGCACCCGGCAGTCCGGTCTGCGCCGCCGTCACGGGATCGAGCTGCAGCACGAGATCGACGCCGTGGCCGAGCAGCCACACGTCGGCCGCGGCGCGGAGGAACAGCGTCGCGTCGACCGCGAGGCCGAAGTGCACCGCCCACAGCAGCATGAGCGGCACGAGCGCGATGCCGAGGCCGATGAGGGCGGCGACGGATGCCTCGAGGCCGGCGAGCAGGGCGATCGTCGTGCGTCTCATTCCAACGGGAGCCTATCCCGCCCGGAGCTGCTCAGTCGGCAGGACGTGCGGAGTCGGGCCGAGTCGACGGCTCGACGTCGACCTCGTCGTCGACCGCCTCGACGGAATCGCCGTCGGCACCGACCGCGACGAGCACCGTCTCGTCGACCTCGACGACCTCGTCGACCTCGTCGACCCCGAGTGCCGACGCGGCGTCGGCGGCGGCGACCTCGGACTCCGGTCGTCTGAGGAGCTCGACGATGAGGAGCGCGAGCAGCGCGAGCAGCACGGTCGTGATGACGAAGCCCGCCGAGACGGGCCGCGAGAACAGCACGACGAGCGAGGCGACGACCGCGATCGCGATGTAGGCGATGACCCGCCACCGATCGAGCCAGATGCCGAACCGTCCGGTCGTGACCCCGTGCGACGCTGCGGAGCGCCGCACAGCGGAGAACCCGGACTCGGCGAACCCGCGCAGTGCACGGGCCGGTCGCCACGGGCCCGAGAACCAGGCGACGACGGCCACGAGCACGCCGAGCACGAGGAGCGCGACGACCGTCGACATCATGATCTCGATGAGTCCGGAGTAGATCGCCTCGGCGGCGTCGGCGGGCATGACCGAGCTCACTGCTCCGACGAAGTACCACCGGCCGATGCCCACGCCGCTCGCGAGCAGCGCCATCGAGAGGGCGAAGCCACCAGCCGTCCAGACGAGCGCCCGCACGCGATTGCGCGCCACGACGACGCCGACCACAAGGAGCGCGAGCATGATCCACGGCAGCCAGGTGCCGACGCCGACGGCGAGCGCGTAGAGGGTTCGGATGAGCCCGAACGCCTCGTCCTGCGCGATGACCACGCTCCGATCCACCTCGGGGATCGCGCTCGCGAATCCGACGCCCTGGTCGATGAGCCGCTGCTTCACGGATTCGACGATGGGTCCGAGCTGCACCGAGATCGTGCCGTCGCTGCCGATGGCCAGCGCGGCGTCGGGGTCTCCCTGCATGGCGGCCACGAACTGGGTATGCGTGATGCGCAACGTGTTCGCCCAGATGTCCTCGAAGGCCTCCGACGTGACCAGCCGGTCGACGACGTCGGAGACGAGCGACTGGATTCCCTGCGTCGCCGGCCCCTCGAGGAGCCCGAGTGCCGTCTCGGCCCTGGGCGGCAGGCCGAGCGAGCGGATGCCGTCGAACACGTCGGAGGTGAGCCCCGGGATGTCGACCTGTTCCTCGATGGCCGCCGTCACCTCGTCGCCGATGTACGCCTGCACCGCAGGATCTTCGGCGATCGGCGCGAAGGTCGCCACGAATCGGTTCGTGTCGGCCAGCTCGAGCCGGGCCCATGCGGAGATCACCGCGACGGGCGCGAGCAGGAGGCCGACGACGATGAGCACGACGGCGGTGAGGCTCCGGCCCCAGCGGCGCTTGACCTTCGGCACCGCGGATGCCGCGGCATCCGCTGCGCCCTGCTCGAGGCCGGCGCGAAGCGCGGCATTCTCGGATTCGAGCGCGGCAATGCGCGCCTCGAGTTCGTTGTCACCGTTCGTGGCCATCAGGCACCCCTGCCCACGACCATAGCGCTGCTCGTGGGCGCGCACATCGTCTCGGTCGCATGAACCCGCCGTGTCGCACGACTCAGTGGATGACGGCCTTCAGCACGATCAGGGCGACGCCGAACATGGCGGTGATGAGCGATCCCACGATTTGGACGGGCCACGCAGCACCCCGCCGGTGGAACGCGATGAACCCCAGCACGGCGAGCACGACGACCCCCGCCCAGAGGGCCGCCCAGATGGCGACGGGGTCGGGGATCGCCCGGGTGGCGCCGAGGAGCAGGATGAACAGCGGGATCGTCGCGGAGAGCAGGAGTCCGCGTGAACGCAGCAGGGCGATGCCGAACGACTCCTTCAGGCCCACCACTCGATCGTGGTCGAGGCCGTGATGGGCGACCGTGCCCGCGTAGACGTGCGCGGCCCAGAAGACCACGACGGTGACCGCGACGCTCCAGAACACGCGCCACGAGCTCTCGCCATGACCTCCGGAGGCGACGATCATGCCGGAGACGAGCAGCACGCCGTAGACGGACTCCTCGGTGACGAACGTGGCCCGCACGATCCGGTGGGCCTGGCTCATGCCCTTCGCCGACGACTGCTGCTCGCTCATCCCTCCACTCTGGCACGGGACCCCGCGGTCAGGGAACGCGCGCGACGGGCGCATTTCCCGCGTCCGCCCCTCCCGAGGGACCCCCTGTTTTGGAGGGTGAGGATCATTCACCTTTGCTTCCGGGCGAATCGGCGCCGGGTGTAGCCTGCGCCTGACAGGCGTAGGACTCCTCTTCGGGTCTTGATGCTGCCGGCCGTCGCTTACCCGAGACGGCCGGACCGACGACAGGCACTTGCGCGCTTCGGCGCGCCGGCACACCGCCGCCCATCACCACCCGCAGGGGAACCGATCGGCCATCCCCGACCGACCGGAAATTGCAACACCCCCAACGGAGGCGACGATGTTTCGACGCGATACCACTCTGCCAAGCTCCATCCCCCCGGATCACCCCCGGAGGCGGCGAATGCGCATCGTCGCGGCCGCGGCCGCGGGCGCCCTCGTCATCACCGGGCTCGCGGTCACTCCCGCGCAGGCCGCGCATCCCGAGGTGAGCCTGACCGGCAGCGACTTCGAGATCGAGGATCCGGCATCGCCGGGCGGCGCGAACCTCAAGGTCGACGACGCCACGCCTCCATCGCTCGACTGGATGAACGTGAGCCAGGAGCAGACCACCGACATCGTCAACCCGAAGAACGACAATTCGTTCGGCCAGGGCGCGAAGGAGGACACCGAGGTGCCCACGGTCGTGACCGGCGGCATCCCGCCGAACAAGAGCGACCTGAAGAACTTCGGCCTCTACCTCGAGACCAACCTCAGCGGGCACCAGTTCCTGAACCTCTACTGGCACCGAGTCCAGGATCCGACCGGCACGACGAACATGGACTTCGAGTTCAACCAGTCGGAGACCCCGTCGGCCAATGGCGTCACACCCGTGCGGTCGCACGGTGACATGCTGATCCAGTACGACCTGGCGAACGGCGGCACGCGCCCCGAGCTGTCGGTGTCGAGGTGGCTCACCTCGTTCGGCCCGGCCCCGCTCAACGCGTGCGAAGCGGGCAGCCTGCCCTGTTGGTCGACGAAGGTCAACCTCAGTGCACTCGGCCTCGCGACCGGATCGATCAACACGACCGCGATCCCCTCGGGCGACTCCGATGGCCTCGGCGCGATCTCCGCGCGGACGTTCGGTGAGGCGACGGTCGACTTCACCGCACTCGCGAGCACGCTCGACGAGTGCAAGACGTTCGGCAGCGCGTACCTGAAGAGCCGGTCCTCCGACTCGTTCACTGCAGCACTGAAGGACTTCATCGCACCCATCGGCACCGGGTTCCCGACGTGTGGCAACGTCACGATCCGCAAGGTCACCGATCCCGCGGGCTCGACCGTGGACTTCGAGTACACGAAGGACTTCACGAGCGACCCCCCCGACAGCACCTTCACGTTGAGCGACGGCGAGTCGCAGTCGTTCAGTGAGGTGCCGATCGACACCGAGGGCCACGTGACCGAATCGACCCTGCCAGCCGGCTGGGATCTCGATCATGTCGACTGCGAAGCGAGTACTGACGGAGCGAATGTCACGATCGACGGCGCAGAGATCACCTTCAACCTCGATTCCGCCGACGACACGGTCGACTGCACGTACTACAACAAGGCGCGCGGAAAGATCATCGTCAAGAAGATCACGGATGACGGCATGGGATCGTTCGACTTCACGTCGGACACGCTCGATCCCGCAGCCTTCACGCTCACCACGACGGCTCCCGATGAGGCCGGCGAGGCCTCGAGGGACTTCGAAGACCTGCTGCCGGGAACGTACGACGTCGCCGAGACCGTGCCCGCAGGCTGGAACCTCCAGTCGAGCGAGTGCGACGACCAGTCGCCCGTGACCGCGATCGACGTCTCTGCCGGCGAGACGGTGACATGCACCTTCGTCAACAGCCGAGAGGTCGGCGCGATCAAGATCGTGAAGACCCGCAAGCACGCGGCGACTGGATCGGGCGACTACCCGCACCAGGGCGTGACGTTCACCGTCACCGGCGGCGAGCTGCCTCCGGAAGGGGTGCAGGCCATGACCGGCGCCGATGGCACCGTGTGCGTTCCCGGACTCCTCGTGAGCGCGTTCGCCGGCAACTACACCGTCACCGAGTCGGTGCCGGCGGGGTACCACCTGGTCGGCCCCAACGGCCGGACGGCGACGGTCGTCGAGAGCGAGGGCGATTGCGATCCGATCACTCCCGAAGCGACGGTGTCGTTCCAGAACATGCCGCTGACGAACCTCACGGTCTCGGTCGACTCGCAGGTCGACGGCGGCACCAAGTCGACGATCGACTGCGTGCCCGGCCTGCCGGAACCGGACCAGGCGACTGGCCCGAACGGAGACGGTTCGCTCACCCTCAATGACCTGGAACCGCAGGTGGTGACGTGCACGATCGTCATCGACCCCTGACCGGAAGGCGACTGAACGAATGACGAGGGGCCCCGCCGGCATCGCCGGCGGGGCCCCTTCACGCGTATCCAGGCCCGAGCGTGACGATCACCGACCTGCAACCGCGGGTCGTGGTCTGCACCATCGAGATCGACCCGTGACCTGAACAGGAGTGGATGCACGAAGCTGCCCCGCCGGAGTTCCCGGCGGGGCAGCTTCATGCGTGCAGCGGATGTCGCGGCATCCGCTCGATCGTTACAGCGCCGCGTAGACCTCGCGAAGCAGCTGTGCGGTCTCGGACGGCGTCTTGCCGACCTTGACGCCGGCGGCCTCGAGGGCCTCCTTCTTCGCCTGCGCGGTGCCCGCCGAGCCCGAGACGATGGCGCCGGCGTGGCCCATGGTCTTGCCCTCGGGAGCCGTGAAGCCGGCGACGTAGCCGACGACCGGCTTCGTGACGTTGGCCTTGATGAAGTCGGCCGCGCGTTCTTCGGCGTCGCCGCCGATCTCGCCGATCATCACGATCGCCTTGGTCTCGGGGTCGGCCTCGAACGCGGCGAGCGCGTCGATGTGCGTCGTGCCGATGATGGGGTCGCCGCCGATGCCGATCGCGGTCGAGAAGCCGAGGTCGCGCAGCTCGTACATCATCTGGTACGTGAGCGTGCCCGACTTCGACACGAGGCCGATCGGGCCCTTGCCGGTGATGTTCGCCGGCGTGATGCCGACGAGGGCCTCGCCGGGGCTGATGATGCCGGGGCAGTTCGGGCCGATGATGCGCGTCGCGTTGCCCTTCTCCTGGGCGTAGGCCCAGAACTCAGCGGAGTCCTGCACGGGCACGCCTTCGGTGATGATCACGAGGAGCGGGATCGAGGCGTCGATGGCCTCGACCACGGCATCCTTCGTGAAGGCCGGCGGAACGAAGGCGATGGAGACATCCGCCCCCGTCTGCTCCATGGCCTCGGCGACCGAGGCGAACACCGGAAGCTCGACCGGGTTGCCTGCTGCATCGTGGTGCAGCACCGTGGTGCCGGCCTTGCGCGCGTTCACGCCGCCGACCACCTGGGTGCCCGCCGCGAGCATGCGCGACGTGTGCTTGGAGCCCTCGCCACCGGTGATGCCCTGGACGATGACCTTGGAGTCCTTGTTGAGGAAGATCGTCATGTCTGAATCCCTTACTTACGCGGCGTTCGCCAGCTCGGCGGCCTTGTCGGCGCCCTGGTCCATGTTCTCGGCGAGCGTCACGAGCGGGTGCGCGGCCTCTGCGAGGATGCGACGACCCTCTTCGACGTTGTTGCCGTCGAGGCGCACGACGAGCGGCTTGTTCGCGGCCGAGCCGAGCTCGGCGAGCGCGCCCACGATGCCCTTGGCGACCTGGTCGCACGCCGTGATGCCGCCGAAGACGTTCACGAAGACGCTCTTGACCTGCGGGTCGCCGAGGATGATGCCGAGGCCGTTGGCCATGACCTCTGCCGAGGCTCCGCCGCCGATGTCGAGGAAGTTGGCGGGCTTGACGCCGCCGTGGTTCTCGCCGGCGTAGGCGACCACGTCGAGGGTCGACATGACGAGGCCCGCGCCGTTGCCGATGATGCCGACCTGGCCGTCGAGCTTGACGTAGTTGAGGTCGAGCTCCTTCGCAGCGGCCTCGAGCGGGTCTGCGGCAGCCTTGTCCTCGAGGAGGGCGTGGTTGGCGTGACGGAACTCGGCGTTCTCGTCGAGCGTGACCTTGCCGTCGAGCGCGACGACGTTGCCGTCTTCATCGAGGATCAGCGGGTTCACCTCGACGAGCGTCGCGTCTTCGCCCTTGTAGACCTCGTAGAGCTTCACGAAGACGTCGGCGACCTTGTCGACGAGCTCGGCCGGGAAGTTCGCGGCGACCGCGATCTCGCGGGCCTTGGCCGCGTCGATGCCGGCGATCGGGTCGACCTCGACGCGAGCGAGCGCCTCGGGCTTCTCGACCGCGAGCTGCTCGATCTCCATGCCGCCCTCGACGCTCGTGAGCGAGAGGTAGGAGCGGTTGGCCCGGTCGAGCAGCACCGAGAAGTAGAACTCCTGCGCGATGCGGGCGCCGCCGGCGACCATGACGCGCTTGACGACGTGGCCCTTGATGTCGAGACCGAGGATCGCCTGCGCGGCCTCGTACGCCTCGTCGGGGTTCTTCGCGACCTTGACGCCGCCGGCCTTGCCGCGGCCGCCCGTCTTCACCTGGGCCTTGACGACCACGACGCCGCCGAGCTTCTCGGCGGCCGCGCGCACCTCATCGGCGGTGTCGGCGACGATGCCCGGGAGCACGGGGACGCCGTACTGCTCGAACAGGTCTCTGGCCTGGTACTCGTAAAGATCCACGCTCTACTTCCAATCGATCCGCACGCGCGAGAGCGCACAGGGGCTGGTGGGTGTCGGCCCGACCCGCCGAAGAATCTCGACGTCAAGATAAGTAGGGCCAAGTTCCATGCTACTCCTCCCGTTCCGCGCGACCGAACCGGGCCCCGACGACGACGGATGCCCTGCGCACCGGCGCACACATGGACTCACTCCGGTGAGGAGAGGCTCACCAAGCTGGTTCCGTCTCGCCCCGAGTGCGAGACTGGCGCCATGACCGACCTGGGCGAACCGATCCACCGCGCCGATCCTCACGAGGTCTCGGTGCATGCCAAGCTCAATTGGCTGCGGGCGGGAGTGCTCGGCGCGAACGACGGCATCGTCTCCGTCGCCGCGCTCGTGGTCGGCGTCGCCGCCGCCGCCAACGACGTCGGCCCGATCCTCATCGCCGGCGTCGCCGCAGTGGTCGCGGGCGCGATCTCGATGGGGCTCGGCGAGTACGTGTCGGTGTCGAGCCAGCGCGACACCGAGCGTGCGCTCATCGCGAAGGAGCGCTGGGAGCTCGAGACCATGCCTCTGCAGGAGCTCGCAGAGCTGGCGGGGCTCTACCGCGCGAAGGGACTCGCCCCGGACACGGCCGAGGCCGTGGCGCGCGAGCTCACCGCGCACGACGCGCTCGCCGCACACCTCGAGACCGAGTTGCACATCAACCAGGACGACGTCGCGAGCCCATGGCATGCGGCCGGGGCATCCGCCCTCGCATTCCTGGCCGGAGCGGTGCTGCCGATGCTCGCGATCCTCCTGCCGCCGCCGGAGTGGCGCATCGTCACGACGTTCGTCGCGGTCATCGTGGCGCTCGCCATCACCGGTTGGTTGAGCGCCTGGATCGGCGGGAGTCCGAGACTGCGCGCGATCCTGCGCGTCACGATCGGCGGCGCACTGGCCCTCGGCGTCACATGGGCGATCGGCGGACTGCTCGGAGTAGCCGTATAGCGACGGTGAGGCGGCTTCCCTCGTGCAGCACGGCGATCACGCCGATCGTCGCGAGCCGACGATCCGCGATCAGCGGATGCGCCCGAGCTCGGCGGCCGCATAGAAGAGCGCGGCGATCGTCTCGCCGTCGGTGATCGCGCCGGTCGAGACTATGCCGACGGCCTCGGCGAACGGCACCGCCTGCACGACGCTGATGCCCTCCTCCGCCTGCGAATCGGCGACGGATGCCACGTGCCGCAGGCCCGTGGCGAGGTACACGGTCTCGGCAGCGCGGCAGACGCCGTTGAGCGCGGTCATCCTGCCGATCTCGCGCCACTCCGCCGCCTCGTGGCCGGTCTCCTCGAGCAACTCCCTCCGTGCGGCGACGAGCGGCTCCTCGCCGTCGGTGCCGCCCGCGGGAACCTCGATCGACGGGCCGACCGTGTGCCGGTCGATCGTGACGAGGAGCACCTCGTCGTCGTCGGTCATCGCGACGACGAACACGGCGTCGTTGCGGAGCTCGACGACGCCGTAGATGCCGTCGGTGCCGTCGGGCCGGACCACCTCGTCTTCGGTGACGGTGATCCACTGGTTCTCGTACACGGTGCGCCGTTCGCGCGTGGGCCAGGTCATGGTTGCTCCTCGGGTCGGATGCTCGGCGTGGCCATGGTCGGCGGCGGCATCGGCACGTGTTCGACGAACCGACGGGCGAGCAGCACCGCCGCGACGCCGAGCGCCGCACCGACGACCGTCTCGACGAGCCGGTCGCCGAGCAGCACCGGCAGCGGTGTCGGGCTGGCGAGGTGCGCAACCGTGAGGGCGAGCGGGGTGACGAAGACGAGTGCGGCGCCGTAGTGTCGTCCGACGAGGATCTCGGCGCCGAACTGGCAGACCGCGATCACCACGATGAGCACCGCGATCGGCGGCTCGGGCCACAGCACGAGCGCGGCCGCGCCGACACCGATCGCCGTGCCGACGACCCGATGCCAGGCTCGTTGCACGGTGTGGGCGGCGCGGGCCGGCGGAATCACGGCGACGGCGCTCACGACGGCCCAGTACGGGTGGCCGATGCCGAACGCGATGGCGACTCCCCCGGCGGCGAGCGCGGCGACCACGTTCTGCACCACGTTCAGCCAGACCCGCGGGTCGGTCGAGGCGCGCGGGCGCACCGGCGCCTGCCGGGGCAGCGCCTTGAAGAGCGCCCGTTCGCGCGTGGCCACGACGCGGCGCAGCAGCCACCCCGACATCGCGAGCAGCCATGCGAACGCCGTTGCTGCTGCGGCGACGCCCCAACGGAGCCAGCCGCTGCCGTCGTCGACGGGCTGGGCCGCGCAGACGAGCACCGCGAAGACCGCGAACAGCGGGCCCGACGGCGTCACTCCGAGCGTGTTGTAGACGAGGATCACGAGCGTGATCACGACCGCCAGCACGAGCGCCTCGACGGCGACCGGCGCGTGCACGACCGAGAGCAGGATGCCGGCGCCGATCGAGCCGAGCTGCACCGCGCCGGCCGCCGTGACCGTGCGCAGCCGCGTGCGGTACGGCTCGCTCCGGCCGAAGATCGCCGTCATGCCGCCGAACGCCGCGTATGCGGCGAGGTCGACCCGGCCGAGCGCGACGAGCACCGTGAGCGGCACGACCGCGGCGAGCGCGGCGCGCAGGGCCACCTCGAGGTCGAGTGCCCGGAGGGAGCGGAGCCGCGCGACGAGGCCCACGGGCCGTGGGCCGCCCTGCGCTTCGGCCATCGTCAGAGCTTCTCGATGGGCGCGATCTTGATGAGGAGCTTCTTCTGGCCCGCGGAGTCGAAGCTCACGTGGGCGATGCGCTTCGTGCCCTCACCGGTGACCTGGGTGACCTTGCCCTCGCCGAAGTCGGTATGACGGATGCGGTCGCCCGCCGCGAGCGTGAGGTCGCCGTTGTCGCGCACCGTGCCGGTGACCCGATTGGCCCACTCGGTCTTCGGCTTGTCGGAACGGGTGACGCTGAACCGCTCGAGGTCGCGATCGCGCGTGCCCCAGGCGCCGCCCGGCGCACCGCGGCGGGCGTTGAGCGCGCGCGGCTGCGTGCCGCCGCGCGACGTGGCCATGCCGGGCGACTGACGCCAGTCGATGAGCCCCTCGGGGATCTCCTGCAGGTAGCGCGACGGCATCGCGACGGCGACCTCGCCGAACTGCGCCCGACTCATCGCGAGCGAGAGGTAGAGGCGCTTGCGGGCGCGGGTGATGCCGACGTAGAAGAGCCGGCGCTCCTCGGCCGGACCGCCCGGTTCGGAGGCAGACATCTGGTGCGGCAGCAGCCCCTCTTCGATGCCGGTGAGGAAGACGGCGTGGTACTCGAGGCCCTTGGCCGTGTGCAGCGTCATGAGCGAGACGGTGCCGGATGCGTCGTCGAGCTCGTCGGCCGCCGCCACGAGTGAGACCTGGGTGAGGAAGTCGACGAGCGTGGCGCCGGGGTTCTCGCGATCGAAGTCGCGGGTCTGCGCGACGAGCTCCTCGACGTTCTCTGCACGCGTCTCGTCTTGCGGGTCGCGGCTGTTGCGGAGGGCATCGAGCAGACCCGATCTCTCCATGAGGAACACCAGCACGTCGGAGACCTTCGCCGCCCCCGCGTTCGTGCCGGCCTCGAGCCCCTCGGCCGAGGGCACGAGCATCGCCGCGGCCTCGTCGAGCACGTTCGCGAGCGCCGAGATCGCGCCCGTCACCTTCGGGCCGAGGCCGAGGCCGTCGGCCGCGCGCATCGCCTGCCGGAAGGTGAGTTCGTTCTGCTCGGCGAACGTGGCGAGCGCCGTCTCGGTCGCCGGGCCGATGCCGCGCTTCGGCGTGTTCAGGATGCGCCGGAGCGCGAGCTCGTCGACGGGGTTCGCGACGGCGATGAGGTAGGCCATCGCGTCCTTGATCTCGGCTCGCTCGTAGAACTTCGTGCCGCCGACGACGCGGTACGGCAGCGCCGAGCGCACGAAGATCTCTTCCAGCGCTCGGGTCTGCGCGTTGGTGCGGTAGAAGACGGCGATGTCGCGGTAGGCGACGCCGGCACGGTGCAGCGACTCGATCTCGTCGGCGATGAACTGCGCCTCGTCATGTGCCGTGTACCCGGTGTAGCCGACGATCTGGTCGCCATCGCCGTCGGCCGTCCAGAGTTTCTTCTCTTTCCGGTCGAAGTTGTTCGAGATGACCGCGTTCGCCGCGGAGAGGATGTTCTGCGTGGAGCGGTAGTTCTGTTCGAGGAGCACGACCTTCGCACCGGGGAAGTCGCGCTCGAACTCGGAGATGTTGCGGATGTCGGCCCCGCGGAACGCGTAGATCGACTGGTCGGAGTCACCGACGACCGTGAGGCTCGCGCCCGGGATCGCACCCGAGCCGTCGGTGAGGCCGCGCACGAGGATGCCGTGCTGGTCGAGCTCGTCGACGATCTCGCGCGCCACCGGCCGGGTCAGCTCGTGGATGAGGGAGTACTGGGCGTGGTTCGTGTCTTGGTACTCGTCGACGAGGATGTGCCGGAAGCGGCGCTGGTAGAGCGCGGCGACCTTCGGGAAGGCCCGGAAGAGGTAGACCGTCTCGGCGATGAGGTCGTCGAAGTCGAGCGCGCTCGCCGCCCGCAGCCGCCGCGTGTACTGGCGGAAGATCTCGAGGAACATGACCTCTTGCGGGTCGTTCATGTTGGCGTTGCGCGCGTGCGTCTCGGCGTCGGCGAGCTCGTTCTTCAGCTTCGAGATCTTGGCCTGGGCACTCGCGGGCGTGAAGCCCATGGTGTCGGCGTCGAGCTCTTTGATGATGCGCTTGAGTATCGTGCGCTGGTCGGCCGAGTCGTAGATCGTGAAGGTCGACGAAAGCCCGATCGACTCGGCCTCACGGCGGAGGATGCGCACGCACGCCGAGTGGAACGTCGAGATCCACATGCCCGACGCGCTCTCGCCGAGGAGCGCCTGGACGCGCTCCCGCATCTCGGCCGCGGCCTTGTTGGTGAAGGTGATCGCGAGGATCTGGCTCGGCCACGCCTCGCGGCTCTCGATGAGGCTCGCGATGCGGTGCGTGAGCACGCGCGTCTTGCCCGACCCCGCACCCGCGACGATGAGGAGCGCGGGCCCGCGGTACTCGACCGCCTCCCGCTGCTCGGGGTTCAGTCCGTCGGTCAGTCGGGAGCCGCCAGTGCCGGCACGGTCATTGCCCGCATCGACGGCGGGGGGCGCCTCGCGCCAGCCGGCTGGGTCGTCGGGGTCGAGGATCAGCGTCATGTCCCTTCAAGTGTAGGCGCGACATCCGACACGCACCTCGGTCGACGGGCGGAGGAGGCGACCGCCCCGAGCCCCCATCTCGTGCGAAGCGCGACGGCGAACGCAGAATGTCGTAACATTTCCGCACCCCCAGCGAAGGACGACGATGACCGAACGCTCCGAGACGCCCCCTGCCCCAGCCACCGCTCCCTGGCGATACGCCGTCGGCATGTTCGGCACCTCGATCCCGATCAACATGATCAAGGGCTCGATGATCCTGTACTACGTCGACATCCTCGGACTCGACGTGCGGGTCTACGCGGGCGTCATGATCGTCTACGCCGTCATCGACGCCGTCGACAACCCGGTGCTCGGCTTCCTCTCCGACCGCACCCGCACCCGTTGGGGCCGACGCCGGCCCTGGCTCGTCGTCGGCGCTCCGCTCCTCGCCGCGAGCATGATCGCCTTCTTCTCCGCACCCGATTCGCTCGAAGGCCTCGGGCTCGTGCTCTGGTTCGCGATCTTCGCGATCCTCTGCGAGACGTTCGACTCGATGCTGAACGCCAACTACGGCGCGCTGCTGCCCGAGCTCTTCCCGCTCGAGCGCAAGCGCGCGGTCGCGAACTCGCTGCGACAGGGATTCCAGCTCGTCGCCCTGGTGATCTCGCTCGCGGTGACGCCGCTGCTCACGACGTCGGTGTTCGGCACCGAGGACACCACGGTCGGCTTCACGACCACGGCGATCATCTACGGGGCGATCGCCACGGCGGTCATCCTGTTCATGGCCTTCAGCGCGAAGGAGAACCCGCGCTACGCGGAGGGTGCGCGGCCTCGGTTCCTGCCGACGCTCCTCACGATCGTCCGCAACCCCAAGTTCTGGTCGATCGGCGTCGCGGGCGCCTGCTACGCGAGCGCCATGGGGCTCGTGCTCGCGGGCCTCCAGCTCTACGTGCGCTACTCCCTCGGCCTGCCCGTCTCGAACGCGCTCTTCCTCCAGGCCACCGTCATCATCTGCTCGGCGGCCGGCCTCGTCGCCTGGACCCGCGTGATCCGGCGGAAGGGCGCGGCGTTCACCTGGCGGCTCGCCTTCGTGATCCTCGCACTCAGCTTCATCCCGCTGTTCTTCGCCGCCGACCTCGTCACCGCGCTGCTCGCCGGGCTCCTCGTCGGCATCGGCTACTCGGGCATGCTCGCCACGAACGACCTGATCGTCGCGCGCGTGCTCGACGACGACGCCCGACGGCACGGGCAGCACCGCGAAGGGCTGTTCCTCTCGGCATTCGGCTTCTTCGGGCGCCTGAACGGCATCGTCACGGGTCTCGCACTCGCCTCGCTCGGCGTCTTCTTCGGCTACAACTCCGGAGACGACCCGGGCGGCCAACCGGATGTCGCGTTCCGCATCTACCTCTGCGTGTACCCGTTCATCCTCTGCACGATCGGGGCGGTGCTCGCCCGATTCATCCGCGTGCCCGAGGGCCTCTCCGAGGCGGAGGCCGACGGCGACATGACGCTCGCCGCAGTGCGCAGCACCGCGGCCGACGACGAGACCGCGCAGTGACCCGACGCCTGGTGCTCACGGCCGACGACCTCGGCCGCGAACCGGCCACCTCGGTCGAGATCGCGCGCCTGGCCGCCGAGGGCGCGATCACGGCGTCGACGGTCATCGTCATCGCGCCCGGCGCCGACGCCGCGGCGGCCGCCGTCGCCCGCGCCGGCATCGAGCCGCGCCTGCACGCGACGCTCTCGAGCGAACGCGGTCTCGCCGCCTGGCGACCGGTCGGGGCCGCGCCGTCGCTCGTCTCGGACGACGGCTCGCTGCCGTTCGACCCCGCCGAGGTGGGGGCGCGAGCGGATGCCTCCGAGGTCGCCGTCGAACTCGATGCGCAGTTGCAGGTCCTCCTGGGCTGGGGCATCCGGCCGCTCGCCCTCGACTCCCACGCCGGCACCCTCTACGGCCTCACCGGGCGCTCGTTCATCGCCGAGGCGCTCGAGCTCGCGGCACGCCACGGTCTGGGGTTCCGGCTCCCCCGGGACCCGGCGCTCTACCTCGGCGGCGCACTGCCGACCGAGGTCGCCGCGGTGCACGCGACCGGGGTCGCCGCCGCAGATGCGCTCGGCGTGCCGATTCCCGCCGCGATCGCGACGAACCGGATGCCGGCCTCGCAGCTCGGCGGCTACGCGGCGCTGCGCGACGGCTACCTGCGCCTCCTCGGCGCGCTTCCCGAGGGCACCAGCGAGATCTTCATGCACCCCGCGCCGGAGCACGCCGTCGCGGGCCCCGACGGGATCGTCCGCGCCTGGGAGCTCGCGCTCCTCCGCGACGACCGGTTCCGCACGGCGATCGAGACGGAGGGCATCGAACTCGTCGACGCGTGGTGAGTCGCGGAGCCCGCTCCGTCAGGCGGCGGGCGTCGCCCGGCGCGCTTCGACGCCGAGGTCGGGATGGTCGAGGAACACGCCGTCGACGCCCATGCCGATGATCTCGCCGAACTCGCCCGCCCAGTCGCCGAAGGCCGCCCGCGCGGTGCCGCGCCGGAACCGGCTCGCGAGGAAGCTGTTCTCGGGGCGGAGGGTCCACGTGTAGATCTCGAGGTCGGCCGCATGCGCCGCATCGACGAGCTCGGCGCCCGAGAGCGGCGCGCCCGCGGCATCCGCTCGCTTCGCCTTCGCGCCGCCGACGAGCCGCGCCTTGCCGACGCTCACGCCGTCGAACCGGCCCGCGAGGCGGAGCATCCCCGCCTCGGTCACGAAGGAGTCGTACTTCGGAGCACCGGAGCCCTGCTCGAGCACGAGGTCCCATGGCGCGCCGGAGCCCTCGATCAGGAACACCCGCTTGCCCCGGATGCCGCGCGCCCCGAGCCGATCGAGCAGCGTCGGCTCGAACGCCTCCATGATGAGCCGTTCGTCGCCGCGGCCCCAGCCGGCGGCATCGAGCTCGGCCTGGAACAGCTCGTCGAGCGGCAGGCCGATCGCGTCGAAGTGCGCGGCGTGCTTGAACTCGGCGACCATGCGCAGGAGGCGTCGCTGCTCGTCGGCGGCGACCTCGATGATCTCGAACAGGTCGCGGAGCCGGATGATCGGGAAGCGGTCGTCGAAGCTCGCACTCGCATGACGCAGGGCGCCGAGCCGTTCGCGCGCCCGCAGCGTCGCGAGCTCGGCCCAGGTGAAGTCCTCGGTGAACCATCCGGTGAGCGGACTGCCGTCGATCTCGCGCGTCGTGCGGCGCCCCGCGAACTCGGGACGGTCCGCGACGTCGGTCGTGCCCGAGATCTCGTTCTCGTGACGCAGCACGAGCACGCCGTCACGGGTGGCGACGATGTCGGGCTCGACCGCGTCGGCGCCGAGCGCGAACGCGAGTTCGTAGGCCGAGCGCGTGTGCTCCGGACGGTAGCCGGGCGCACCGCGGTGCCCGATCACGAGCGGGCGCGGAGCTTCGTGGTGCTGCATGCGCCCAGCGTAGTCAGCACGAGGCATGCCGAGCGGGGAATGTCGCGAGAACTCAGGGCGTTATCACGGACAACTCGGGTAGGTTGGTAGTCAAGCGGATGCTGCGTGCGCGGCCGCCGCCCGACCCCCGAACACAGCCGAAAGCAGAGGAAACCCATGGCTCTCGACAACCCCGCATTCTCGCGGAACTCCGCGTTCTCCGCGCAGGGGGGCGTGGCCGCAGCGCAAGACATCTCGGCCCAGCAGCTGCAGGAGATGTACAACCAGCCCGCGACGCCGCCCGCCGGCGAGACCATGGCCGTCGAGACGACGATCCAGAAGTCGGCCGCCGCCTTCGGCCTGCTCGTCGTCGGCGCAGCCCTCGGCTGGGTCACGACCGAGTCGATGCCGTTCCTCTGGATCGGCGCCGGCATCGTCGGCTTCGTGCTCGCGCTCGTCAACATCTTCAAGAAGGAGCCGTCCCCCGCGCTGGTGCTCGCGTACGCGGGTGTGCAGGGCATCTTCGTGGGCGGCATCTCCGCCTGGTACGAGGCGATCAACCCCGGCATCGTGGCGCAGGCCGTCATCGCGACGCTCGTCGTCGTCGGTGTGACGCTCGCGCTCTTCGCCTCGGGCAAGATCCGCGCCTCGAAGAAGGCCACGAAGATCTTCCTCATCGCGATGGTCGGCTACGCCGTCTTCTCGCTGGTGAACTTCGGGCTCATGCTCTTCAACGTGACCGACGACCCGTTCGGCCTGCGTTCCACGCCGATCTTCGGCATCCCGCTCGGCCTGATCCTGGGCGTCTTCGTCGTCATCATGGCGGCCTACTCGCTCGTGCTCGACTTCGACTTCATCCAGCAGGGCGTGCGCAACCGCGCCCCGAAGAAGTACGAGTGGTCGGGCGTCTTCGGCATCATGGTCACGGTCATCTGGCTGTACCTCGAGATCCTGCGCATGCTCGCGATCGCGCAGTCGGGCGACTGACCTCGTCACCGCGTGAACGTCGAACGGCCGCCTTCGGGCGGCCGTTCGTCGTTTCGGGAGCGCCCGGCGGGTCAGCGCGCCTCGGCTCAGATGCCGAGCGTCGCGACCGAGGCCGTGATCGCGTCGGCCGAGGCGCGGAGCAGCAACTCCTCCTCCGCCGAGAACGGCGTCTCCGCAACAGGCACCGCGCCATCACCGCCGACGACGCTCGGAAGCGAGAGCGCGACGCCGTCGAGTCCCCGGATGCCGCGGAGCACCGTCGAGACCGGCAGCACCGCCCGCTCGTCGCGGAGCACGGCTTCGACGATGCGCGCCCCGGCGAGGCCGATCGCGTAGTTCGTTGCGCCCTTGCCACGGATCACCGTGTACGCCGAGTCGCGCACCTCGTGCGCGATGTCGTCGAGTTCGGCCGCTGAGAACGGCTCGGCGCCGCGCCACTCGAGGATCGGCACCGGCCCGATGCGGGCGTTCGACCACAGCGGGAATTCCGTGTCGCCGTGCTCCCCCACGATGTCGGCGTGCACGCTCGACGTGGTGACCCCGGCGCGGCGGGCGAGCAGCCAGCGCAGGCGCGAGGTGTCGAGCACCGTGCCCGAGCCGAAGATGCGGTGCGGCGGCAGCCCGGTGATGCGCTGCGCGGCGACCGTGAGCACGTCGACGGGATTCGTGACGAGCACGATGACCGCATCGGGGGCGCGTTCGAGGAGGGCGGGCAAGAGGTTCTCGAGGATGCGCACGTTGGTGCCCGCGAGCTCGAGTCGCGACTGGCCGGGCTGCTGCTTCGCCCCGGCGGTCACGACGATGACGTGCGAGCCCTCGACGACCCCCATGTCGGCGCCGCCGCTCACCGACGACCCGGTGAACTGCGTGCCGTGCGCGAGGTCGAGCACCTCGGCCTCGACCTTCTCGCGCGCGATGTCGTAGAGCGCGACCTCGTTCGCACTCCCACGGATCAGCGCCGAGTACGCGAGGCTCGTGCCCACGCTCCCGGCTCCGACGACGGTCAACTTCGAGTTCTCGACGACAGCCATGCGTCCAGTCTGGCAGCGCTCGCGAATTGCGAGAAGGCCGGCACCCGATGAGGTGCCGGCCTTCGTCAGCGGTTGAGCGGGCGCCGGAGCGGCTGCCTGTCCGGCCTCACTCCCACTCGATGGTGCCCGGCGGCTTCGACGTGACGTCGAGCACGACCCGGTTCACCTCGGGAACCTCGTTCGTGATGCGGTTCGAGATCTTCGCGAGCACGTCGTACGGCAGGCGGGTCCAGTCGGCGGTCATCGCGTCCTCCGACGAGACGGGGCGCAGCACGATGGGGTGGCCGTAGGTGCGGCCGTCGCCCTGCACGCCCACCGAGCGCACATCGGCGAGCAGCACGACGGGGCACTGCCAGATCTCCTGGTCGAGACCGGCGGCGCTGAGCTCCTCGCGGGCGATCGCGTCGGCCTCGCGCAGCAGGTCGAGGCGCTCGCGCGTGACCTCGCCGACGATGCGGATGCCGAGCCCCGGGCCGGGGAACGGCTGGCGTCCGACGATCGCCTCGGGCAGCCCGAGCTCGCGGCCGATGGCGCGCACCTCGTCCTTGAAGAGGGTGCGCAGCGGCTCGACGAGCTCGAACTGCAGGTCTTCGGGGAGGCCTCCGACGTTGTGGTGGCTCTTGATGTTGGCCGTGCCCGTGCCGCCGCCCGACTCGACGACATCGGGGTAGAGCGTGCCCTGCACGAGGAACTTGATCGGCTCGCCCGCGGCGGCGGCCTCGGCGATGAGGTCGCGCTCTGCCTGCTCGAACGCGCGGATGAACTCGCGACCGATGATCTTGCGCTTCTGCTCGGGGTCGCTGACGCCCGCGAGCGCGTCGAGGAAGGTGTCCTCGGCGTCGATCGTGATGAGCCGCACACCGGTCGCCGCGACGTAGTCCTGCTGCACCTGCTCGCGCTCGCCCTTGCGCAGCAGCCCGTGGTCGACGAACACCGCGGTGAGCTGGTCGCCGACGGCCTCCTGCACGAGCGCGGTGGAGACGGCGGAGTCGACGCCGCCCGACAGCGCGGAGATCACGCGCGCGCTGCCGACCTGCTCGCGGATGCGGGCGACCTGCTCGGCGATGACGTTGCCCGAGTTCCAGTCGGCGGGGATGCCGGCGGCGCGGTGCAGGAAGTTCTCGATGACGTTCTGACCGAACTCGGAGTGCTTGACCTCGGGGTGCCACTGCACGCCGTAGAAGCCCTGCTCGTCGTTCGCGAACGCGGCGACCGGGGTCGTGGCCGTCGAGGCGAGCACCTCGAACCCCTCGGGCGCGACGGCGACGGAGTCGCCGTGGCTCATCCATACGATCTGCGCCTCGGGCTGGCCGCCGAGCAGCGCGTTCTCGTCGTCGGTGCGGGCCGTGACGGCGGTCGCGCCGTACTCGCGGTGGCCGGTGTGCGCGACCTCGCCGCCGAGCTGCTGCGCCATGACCTGGAAGCCGTAGCAGATGCCGAGCGTCGGCACGCCGAGCTTCAGGATGCCCTCGTCGAGTGCGGGAGCGCCCGCTTCGTAGACCGACGACGGTCCGCCCGAGAGCACGATGCCGATCGGGTTCTTCGCCGCGACCTCGGCCGCGGTGATCGTGTGCGGCACGATCTCGGAATAGACGGATGCCTCGCGCACGCGCCGGGCGATGAGCTGGGCGTACTGGGCGCCGAAGTCGACGACGAGTACCGGCCGCTGCTCGGTGGGCTGATCGGTCACTGCTTGGCCTCCAGGGTGTCGGAAGTGTCGGTGGGGTCTGAGGCGACGGGTTCGGCCGCTGCGGCCTCTGCGGCTTCGCGGCGGTCGAGGTACTCGCGCACCTCACGACCGATGCGGGCCTCGAGGAAGAACGAGAGGAACGGCACGATGCCGCCGAGCGCGATGACGATGAAGCGGCTGAACGGCCAGCGCATGAGGCTCCAGAGCCGGAAGTCGCTGAAGAGGTACACGACGTAGAACCAGCCGTGGGCGATGAGGATGCCGGTCGAGAGGTTCACGCCGGTGCCGGTCGACTCGAGGCCGGCGGCCGTCTCGATCACCGGGGTGAAGGCGAGCACGCCCTGGTCGCCGAAGGCGTAGAGCTCTAGGTGGAACGCGTACTTCATGATCATCTCGGCGCACAGCAGCAGGAGCATGACGCCGGTGATCACCGAAGCGACCTGGTAGAACTTCAACGCCCCGCGAATGCGCGGCAGATCGGCGGATTTCGGCTCGAGGGGCATGACACCAGTCTACGCGGCGTCGAGCGGGGCGAGTCCCGTGAGCATGCGGGCCAGTGTTTCCACAGCTGCGTCGATCTCACCCGGCGCGTCCGCGGCCGCGGCGTTGGCCACTGCGACCTCGTTGAGGGCGCCCGAGATCATCGTCGCAACCGTGCGCAGCCGATGCGACGCGATGACTCCGGCCGCGGCCAGTTCCGCGACGCCCTCGTCGAGGAGGCCGGCACTCGTGTCGAGATCGCCGCTACGCCAGTCGTCCCACCCGAGGACTGCTGGGCCGTCGACGAGGAGGATCCGGCGCACGCCGGGCGAAAGGCTCGCCTCGAGGAACGCGCGACAGCCGTCGAGGAACCCGGCGAGCGGATCGCTGGCGCCGGCAGCGGCGACCTCGACAGCGCGCGCCACTCGGGCCTGCGCCGCTTCGAGCACGGCGCGGAACAGCGCCTGCTTGCTGCCGAAGTGGTGGTACAGCGCCCCGCGGGTGAGCCCTGCCTCTGCGACGAGGTCTTCGAGGGCGACGCCGGCGTAGCCCCGCTCGGCGAACGCCTGCGTGGCGAGCTCCAGGATGACCGCGCGCGTTCGCTCCCGTTGTTCCGCCTTCGTAGCCATGAGTTGCTCCACCTCCGACGATGCCGCGCTGACCATTGACATACACACTGTACGTTTTTGACAATACATACACACTGTATGTTTCTTTGCCCGAGGAGGGTCACCATGAATCTCTATCCCGTGCTCGGCACCACCGACGTCCAAGCGAGTGCCGGCTTCTACCGCGAGCACTTCGGCTTCGATGTGACGTTCGACACCGACTGGTACGTCAGCCTGCGGCATCCGCTGCCCCCACACGCCGAGATCGCACTGCTCGATGCCGCCCACCAGAGCATTCCCGCCGACTTCCGCGTGCCGGCCGCGGGCGTGATCGTGAACATCGAGGTCGACGATGTCGACGTGCTCGCCTCCGCACTGGAGGCCGCCGGTGTGCCGATCGCGCAGGAGCTGCGCAGCGAGGGATTCGGGCAACGTCACGTGATCGTGCGCGACCCGGGCGGCGTGCTCGTCGATGTGATCACGCCGATTCCGCCATCGGACGAGTACGCGGCGTCATTCGCCGCCGACGGCGCGGCAGGCTGAACGAGGGCGAGCGTCAGTCGCCGCCCGGCGATCCGCCGGCGACGACCCGAGCAGCGGATGCCTCGGCCTCCTCCTGCTCTTCGCGCTCGCGTTCGACGGCGTCGCGCACGAGCCGGTACCAGAGGTAGATCGCGAACCCGGCGAAGACCGCCCACTCGATCGCGTAGAACACGTTGAGCCAGTCGAGCTGGGTCTCCTGCTCGGGCGGCGGCGAGACGATCGCATCGAGGCCGGCCGGCGCCTCCGCGGCGGTGACGTAGCCGAAATAGACGGGCCGGTCGTCGTAGCCGGCCCAGATGTTGATGAGCTGCGCCACGGCGACGGTCTGCATCGCGAACGGGTCGCCCTCCTGGTCGGGGGCGATCGGCGCCTCGCTCGGCAGGAAGCGGCCCACGAACGTGATCGGTTCGCTCGGGTCGATCGACCGCTCGAACGCGTCGGCGGCCTCGCGCGCCGTCTGCTCGTCGGCGGCCCAGCCGAGCGCGACGGGGAGCCCTGCGGGGGTGCCGTCGGTCACTTCGAGGTGCACGACAGGCCAGAACCCGGCGACGCCCTCGTTCAGCCGGCCCTCGACGATGGCCGTGTCACCGGGCACGACGGTGCCGGTGACCTCGACGAGCTGGGCGGTGGCCGCCTGCGTGGTCGGCCCGTCGGGCTCGGCGATGCCCGCGAACGGCCGCACCACTTCGGTCGGGCGTTCGACGACGACCGAGGATTCGACGGCACGCTCGAGCTGCCACTGGCCGAGCAGGGCGAACGCCGCGGCGATGCCGAGTGCGAGGAGCAGCGCGAGCACCCACCTGGGGCGCAGCATCATCCGCCACATGGCGCTTCGGGTGTGGGTGGGCACGGTTCACCAGCCTACCCGTGCGAACCTCAGGAGGAGATCGGAGGGCACGGAGGCCACCGATGCCCGATCGCTCCTTCCGATCGTGCGAGTTCCTCCCGACGCGGGTGCCGTCCACCCGCCGCGGTCAGCCGCGACCGCGGCAGATGCATGAAGGGGCTCCGCGCAGTACGCGCGGAGCCCCTTCACGTCGGATTCGCGAGTGTCAGCGACCACCGAGCAGTGCGCGACGGCGCACGAGCCGGAACGCGATCAGGCCGAACCCGGCTGCGAGGAGTGCAGCGGCCCCGCTGATCGCCCCAGCGGACTCGAAGCCCGACTCGGCGAGCGCGGGCTCCGCCGGCGCGGCGGGATCGACCGGTGCGACTGCCACGGGCACGAAGTTGTAGCGCACACCGTCGAACGCCAGCGTGGCGACGACCGTCGGTGTCGTCGCCTGTGCGAGCACACCGAACCCGAGCACGTTCACGGCGCCGTTCGCCTCGATGGCCTCGATGAGGTCGCCGAGCAGCACGGGCGTGTTCGCAGCGATCGCCGCGGTCGTGGCGGTCGCCGGGATGTCCCTGCTCGAGACCCATTCGTCGCCGAGGGCGAACGTCGTGGTGCCGGGTCCTGCGCCGAACGCCGGTCGCAGCGTCGTGAACGTCGCGGCCTCGCCGAAGGTGATGGGCACCTGGAAGAACGCCTCGCCGCTGACGACCTCGACGTCGGCCGAGGTGATCAGCTGTGCGAGATCGGCGTCGGCGAGCGGCGTCGCGAGTCCGTTGATGATCTGCGAGTTGGCGCCGTTCCCGAAGCTGAGCCCGGTCGCGATGATCTCGAACGCGGGCGTGGCGTTCGCGTAGCCCTCGTGCCAGCCGGTGTAGCTCGACTCGTCGGGCCGGATCTCGGCTGCGGTCACATCGACCGTCGAGGTGACCGGGATCGCCGTGACGGCACGCGTGAACAGGTAGGTGTCGTCACCCCAGCTGATCGACTCGACTCCGCCGGGATCGCTGCTCTCGGCCAGGACGCCGAATCCGGAATACCGCAGGTTGCCGTCGGCCTCGAGGCTCGCCAGCAGCGCCGACAGCTCGACCGGTGCGTCGGCCGTGACATCGCCGATCGTGCGGCTCGATGTCCAGAGGTCGGTGAGTTCCGCACTGTGCGGGCCGGTGGCGAAGGGCGTCACCGGGCGGAGCGTTCCCCACCCTGCGTCGGTGGTGACGGCGACCTGGGAGAAGACGACGCCGCGGGTCACCCCGATCTCGGAGCCGTCGATGAGGGCGCCGAGATCGGCCGCGGTGGTGGGCAGGCCCGGCTCGCCGCTGTCCACGAGTCCGTTCAGGATCTGCGAGTTCGCGCCGTCGCCGAAGAAGAGACCGTTCCAGTGCAGGGAGAACGCGGGGGTCGGGTTGGCGTAGCCCTCGTGCCAGCCGAGGTAGCTCGATTCGTCTGGAGCGATGCTCGTCACATACGTCGTCGCGGCGGATGCCGGCGCTGCGGCGACGAGCGCGGCTCCGGTGAAGACGAGGGCGAGAGCCGTGGCTCCCGCGATGCTGCTGGCTGGACGCATGTGGAGACACTCCTCGAAGCACATCGGACAACGCCCTGCACTGGGCGCATTGGGCAGGACTCTACTCCGGAAACGGAGCGACCGCTCCTATTCGTTACGGAAATGTGTTCACGGTCGCGAGACGACGCCGCGTTCAGTCCACCTTCACGATGTCGGGCGCTTCGAGCCGCACCCGGTCGGCCGACTCGTCGTCGGGCTGCTCCTGCGATGCCCGTTCGGCCGCGACCCGCTCGAGGTAGCGCTCGACCTCGAGGGTCTGGCGCGCCGTGTTCCAGCCGAGCACCCCGCCCATGAGCTTCGCGGCGACGGGGGCGGCTGAGACGCCGCGATCCCACGCCTCGATCGAGATGCGCGTGCGGCGGGCGAGCACGTCGTCGAGGTGCAGGGCGCCCTCGTGCGTGGCCGCGTAGACGACCTCGGCTCCGAGGTAGTCGTCGGCCCCGGGCAGCGGCTCGCCGAGGGACGGATCCTCGCGGATCAGGTCGAGCAGCTCGTCGGTCATCGTGCCGTACCGGTTCAGCAGGTGCTCGATGCGCACCTCGTGCACGCCGAACGCGCGCGCGATCTTGCCGCGCTTGTTCCACGCCGCCTGGTAGCCCTCGGCTCCGAGCAACGGGATGTCCTGCGTCGTCGACTTCGGCACCTTGCCGTCGAGGGCGTCGACCGCCGCATCGATCGCATCCTTCGCCATGACCCGGTAGGTCGTCCACTTGCCGCCCGCGATCACCACGAGGCCCGGCACGGTGTGGGCGACGAGGTGCTCGCGCGAGAGCTTCGAGGTCTGGTCGCTCTCCCCGGCGAGCAGGGGCCGGAGACCGGCGTACACGCCCTCGACGTCTTCTCGGGTGAGCGGGATGCCGAGCACGGCGTTGACGTGCTCGAGCAGGTAGTCGATGTCGGCGGCGGTCGCCGCCGGGTGGGCCTTGTCGAGGTTCCAGTCGGTGTCGGTCGTGCCGATCAGCCAATGACGGCCCCACGGAATCACGAACAGCACGCTCTTCTCGGTGCGGAAGATCATGCCCATCGCCGACTGGATGCGGTCGCGGGGCACGACGAGGTGCACGCCCTTCGATGCGCGCACCTTGAACGTGCCGCGTTCGCCGACCATGCGCTGGGTGTCGTCGGTCCAGACGCCCGTGGCGTTCACGACCTGCTTCGCACGGATCTCGAAGTGCTCGTCGGTCTCGAGGTCGTGCGCCCTCACGCCGACGACTCGCTCGCCGACCTTGATGAAGCCCTCGACCTTGACCCGGCTCGCGACGTGCGCGCCGTAGAACGACGCGGTGCGGGCGAGCGAGGCCACGTAGCGGGCGTCGTCGACCTGGGCGTCGTAGTAGGTGAGGCCGCCGACGAGGGCGTCCTTCGAGAGTGACGGGATGGCGCGCATCACCTGCCGCTTCGAGAGGTGGCGGTGGTGGGGCACCCCGGGCGGCCGCAGACCGGTGTAGCTGAAGATGTCGTAGAGCAACATGCCGGCGCCCACGTAGCACCGTTCGATGATGCGGGTCTTCAGCGGGTAGAGGAAGCGCACGGGCTTCACGAGGTGCGGCGCGATGCGCTGCAGCAGCAGTCCGCGCTCGATGAGCGCCTCGCGCACGAGCCTGAAGTCGAGCTGTTCGAGGTAGCGGATGCCGCCGTGCACGAGCTTCGACGAACGACTCGAGGTGCCCGACGCCCAGTCGCGGGCCTCGAGGAGCCCCGTCGAGAGGCCTCGCGTGACCGCGTCGAGCGCGGATCCGGTGCCGACGATGCCGCCGCCGACCACGAGGATGTCGAGCTCTTTCTCCTTGAGGCGCGCGATCGCGGCCTTCCGTTCCTCAGGTCCGAGCTTGGTCGAACGTGTCACCGGCTTGAGCCTCGCCGACTTCTGAGTCGCCATCGTGCCACCCCATCCCCGCGGCCTCACGGCGAGCCGCGCGATCCGGTTCCACGCTACCCGAAGCGACGCCGGTTGAGGAGGGCGCGCGGCGACCGTCTCGAAACCGGCGCGAGCCTCAGGAGGACTGGTAGGGCGCGACGACGACGTCGACGCGCTGGAACTCCTTGAGGTCGGAGTAGCCGGTGGTCGCCATCGAGCGCTTCAGTGCGCCGACGAGGTTCGTGACGCCGTCGGCCGACGGCGCGGGGCCGTAGAACACCTCTTCGAGCGGAGCGACCTGGCCGACGTGCACGCGCTGGCCGCGCGGCAGCTTCGGGTGGTGCGCTTCGGCGCCCCAGTGGTAGCCGCCGCCCGGGGCATCCGTCGCCCGCGCGAGTGCCGCGCCGAGCATGACCGCGTCGGCGCCGCACGCGATCGCCTTGACGATGTCTCCCGACTTGCCGACGCCGCCGTCGGCGATGACGTGCACGTAGCGGCCGCCCGACTCGTCGAGGTAGTCGCGGCGCGCGCCGGCGACGTCTGCGACGGCGGTGGCCATGGGGGCGTGGATGCCGAGGGTCGCCCGCGTCGTCGACGCCGCTCCCCCGCCGAATCCGACGAGCACGCCGGCCGCGCCGGTGCGCATGAGGTGCAGTGCCGCGGTGTAGGTCGCCGCCCCGCCGACGATCACGGGCACGTCGAGCTCGTAGATGAACTTCTTGAGGTTCAGGGGCTCCTGGTTCTTCGAGACGTGCTCGGCCGACACCGTGGTGCCCCGGATCACGAACAGGTCGACGCCGGCGGCGACGACCGTCTCGTAGAGCTCCTGCGTGCGCTGGGGCGAGAGCGCGCCGGCGACGGTGACGCCGGCCGCGCGGATCTCGGCGAGGCGCGCGGTGACGAGCTCGGGCTTGATCGGCTCGGAGTAGAGCTGCTGCATGCGCGCCGTGGCGTTCTCGGGCGTGAGATTGCGGATCTCGGCGAGCACGGGCTCGGGGTCTTCGTACCGGGTCCAGAGGCCCTCGAGGTCGAGCACGCCGAGGCCGCCGAGCTGGCCCATCATGATCGCCGTCTGCGGCGAGACGACGGAGTCCATGGGGGCGGCGAGGAACGGGATGTCGAACTGGTACGCGTCGATCGTCCACCCGACCGAGACGTCTTCGGGGTCGCGGGTGCGCCGGCTGGGCACGATCGCGATGTCATCGAATGCATAGACGCGCTGGCCCCGCTTGGAGCGGCCGATCTCGATCTCCTGGGTCACCACTCAACCCTACCCGGCCGATACCGCGTCGGATGAGAGGAGCAGGCGTCCACCGGAACTCGCACTCACTGCCATGACCGTTGCGATCGTCGACGCGGGTGGTCGAGCCGACGCCCTCGGAGCCGACGACGGACTGGACCGAACTCATGCCCTGCCCTGTCCCGATCGTGATGAGTGCTCGAGCCCGGCGCCCTCCGACTCCGACGGGTCCACTGCTTCGAACGGACGTTCGCCCCTGCCCAGGTCAGCCGATGCACGCCGACGGCTCTGGCGTGCCGACTGCACGACAGCGATGACCGCAGCCACGAGCACGAGCAGGAAGCCGGACACCGGCGCCGCACTCACCCCGATCAGCGCGATCATCAGCAGCGCGATGCTGACCGACCATGGCAGCCGCCCGGCGTGCTCGAGGGCGGTCATCGCCAGGCCGGCGACCAATCCGAAGAATCCGGTCATCAAGAACCAGAGCGCCACCTCGAGGTCGCTCGTCATCGCTCCGTACCAGCCGCCGGCCAATGCCTCGCCCAGCGCTGGAGCAGATGCAAGCACTCCGACTGCAGTGTGCAGCACCCACACGATGATGAGCACCGGTCCGGCAATCGCCGTTCGCCTGTTGCTTCTCTGTCTCGTCATGCCGATCAGTCTGGGTGTCGGCACCCCCTCCGCGCCTCACCCCATCGGGTGACCCGACTCCGCGCGTCCACGACTCCAGGCGCGAAGCTAGCGGGCGCGCACCACACGGGACTCGTCCCACACCGGGGCATCCGATTCGTAGACCTCGCCGTCACTGCCGAAGACGAGGAACCGGTCGAAGCCGCGCGTGAACCAGCGGTCGTGGGTGACCGCGAGCACCGTGCCGTCGAAACGCGACAGGCCCTCTTCGAGCGCCTCGGCCGAGACGAGGTCGAGGTTGTCGGTCGGCTCGTCGAGCAGCAGCAGCGTCGCGCCCGAGAGCTCGAGCAGCAGGATCTGCAGTCTCGCCTGCTGACCGCCCGAGAGCGAGTCGAAGGTCTGCTGCGCCGCCGCCGCGAGTCCGTAGCGGTCGAGGGCCGAGCTCGCGGCCTCGCGCGCCATGCCGTCGCGGTTCGCGTCGCCGCGGTGCAGGATGTCGAGCAGGGTGCGGCCGCGGTACTCGGGGTGCTCGTGGTTCTGCGCGAACCAGCCGGGCACGACCCGTGCGCCGAGCACGGCACGGCCGGTGTGCGGCACGCGGGCGAGCGACTCCCCAACGGTCGTGATGTGGCCGAGGGTGCGATCGGGCTCGGTGCCGCCGCCCGCGAGCAGGCGCAGGAAGTGCGACTTGCCCGAGCCGTTCGAGCCGAGCACCGCGACCCGGTCGCCGTACCAGACCTCGAGGTCGAAGGGCTTCATGAGCCCCGTGAGCTCGAGCGCTTCGCCGACGACGGCGCGCTTGCCCGTGCGCGACCCGCGCAGGCGCATCGAGACGGCCTGGGCGGGCGGACGTTCCTCGGGCGGCCCGGCCTCCTCGAACTTGCGCAGGCGCGTCATGGCGGCCTGGTAGCGCGACGCCATGCCGTCGTTGTAGGTCGCCTTGACCTTGAGGTTGGCCACGAGCGTCTTCAGCGCGACGTGCTGCTCGTCCCAGCGGCGGCGCAGCTCGTCGAGGCGCTCGAAGCGCTCGTCGCGCGCCTGGTGGTACCCCTCGAAGCTGCCGCCGTGCACCCACGCCGTGTTGCCGGCAGCACCGACCTCCAGCGTCACGATGCGATCGGCGGCGCGGGCCAGCAGTTCGCGGTCGTGCGAGACGAGCAGCACCGTCTTGGGGGTCGCCCGCAGCTGCCCCTCGAGCCACCGCTTGCCCGGCACGTCGAGCGAGTTGTCGGGCTCGTCGAGCAGCAGCACCTGCTCGGGGCCGCGGAAGAGCGCTTCGAGCGCGAGCCGCTTCTGCTCGCCGCCCGAGAGCGTCGAGAGCTCGCGCCACTTCGCGCGCTCGAACGGGATGCCGAGCGCTGCGGTCGTGCAGTGGTCCCATACGACCTCCTGGTCGTAGCCGCCCGCCTCCGCGTACTCGGCGAGCGCGGTGGCGTACCGCATCTGCGCCGCGGTGTCGTCGTGTTCGATGAGGGCGGTCTCGGATGCCTCGAGCTCGATCGCCGCCGCACGGATGCGGGTCGGCGCGACCGAGACGAGCAGGCCCTGCACCGTGGCATCCGTGCCCTCGATCGTCGCGCCGGTGCCGACGAACTGGTCCATCACGCCGAGCCCGCCGTCGACCTGCACGCTGCCCTCGTCGGGTCGCAGCTCGCCGCGGACGATGCGCAGCAGCGTCGACTTGCCCGCGCCGTTGGCGCCGATGAGTGCGGTGGTCGCGCCGTCCGTCACGCGGAACGCGAGGTCGGCCAGCAGCGGCCGGCCGTCGGCGAGCGAGAAGGAGACGCCGTTGACGTCGATGAAGCCCATGGGAGATCCGTTCGGTCCGCGGCCGGGCCATCTCGCCCGGTTCCGCACCGCCCGATGGGCAGCCGACCAGACTAGCGCGCCTCGATTGCCTCTGCCACCCGCAACCGTTCTGCGGCAAGCTGGATTCATGCAACGCACCGCAGCAGAGCCCCTCGACGTCCTCCGCACGCGAACGAGCGCGAAGTGGCGGCTGTACCCCGCCGACGTGCTGCCGCTGCCCGTCGCCGAGATGGACTACCCGCTCGCCGAGCCCATCAAGGCGGCGCTGCACGCGGCCGTCGACCGCTCCGATACGGGCTACTCGGCGGGCAGCCTTCCCGTCGCCGAGGCGTTCCAGGGCTTCGCCGCCATCCGCCTCGGCTGGGACGTCGACCCGACGCGCGTGACGTGCACCGCCGACGTCAGCATGGGCATCGTCGAGATGCTGCGCCAGGTCACCGAGCCGGGCGACGGCGTCATCATCACCCCGCCCATCTACCCGCCCTTCTTCGACCTCGTGACCGAGGCATCGGGCCGGGTCGTCGAGGTGCCGATGCTGGGCGGCATCGACGAGGGCTGGTCGCTCGACCTCGACGGCATCGACGCGGCGTTCGCGGCCGGCGCCCGGGCGATGGTGCTCTGCAACCCGCACAACCCGATCGGCCTGGTTCCTGAGGCCTCGCAGCTCGCCGCCCTCGCCGACATCGCCGCCCGCCACGGCGTCACGATCGTCTCCGACGAGGTGCACGGTCCGCTCGTGCAGCCGGGCGTCGACTACACGCCCTTCCTCACGGTCTCCGACGCCGCTCGCGAGCACGGCGTCGCCGTGACCGCGGCCACGAAGGCGTTCAACATCGCGGGGCTGAAGACGGCGCTCATCGTGACCGCGAGCGATCGCAGCGACCGCGTGCGCAGGGCGCTCCCCTACGAGGTGGAGTGGCGCATGAGCCAGTTCGGGGCGATCGCGACGATCGCGGCGTTCCGGCACGGCGGACCGTGGCTCGACGGCGTGCTCGCGAGCCTCGACGACAACCGCCGCCTGCTCGCCGAACTGCTCGCCGACGAACTGCCGGGAGTGCGCTATCGCATGCCCGACGCGACCTACCTCGCCTGGCTCGACCTCTCGGTGCTCGGCTGGGGCGACGACCCGGCCGCATACGCGCTCGAGCACGCGAAGGTCGCCCTCGGCATCGGTCCGACGTTCGGCGCGGGCGTCGGGCGGGGGCACGCGCGACTGAACTTCGCGTGCACGCCCGAGGTGCTCGCCGAAGCCGTCACGAGGCTCGCCGACGCCCGCTGAGGGCAGGGGCAGGGGCAGGAGCCTCGGCAGGCATCCGAACGAAGGGACTCGAGCCATGACTACCGAACCGAACACGTCGATCGAGATCCGGTTCGCGGTGCCCGACGACGCCCCTACTGCGGCTCGATTGCAGTTCGAGTTCGCGGCCGAGTTCGACTCGCCCACGCCGAGCCGCGAGGTGCTGGCACCGCGCTTCCGCGAGCTCATCGCCGACGCCGCGGCGTTCGTGCTGTTCGCAGGCCCCACACCCGAGCCGCAGGGCTATGCGGTGGTCACGCTGCGCCCCACCGTGTACTGCGATGGCCCGCTCGCGGTGCTCGACGAGCTCTACGTCGCGCCTGGGCTGCGCGGCGCGGGCATCGGCACGGCATTGCTCGAGCACGCGATCGCCGAGGTGCTCCGCCGAGGCGGCGGCGAGATGCACATCAACGTCGACGAGGACGACGTCGATGCCCGGCGGTTCTACGAACGCCACGGGTTCGTGAACGTCGAGCCGGGCACCGACTACCGCATGCTCTGCTACATCCAGGAGCTCTAGCGGGTGTAGTTCGGCGCCTCGACGACGATCTGCACGTCGTGCGGGTGCGATTCCTTCAGCCCGGCCGGCGTGATGCGGACGAACCGGCCCTTGGACTTCAGCTCGGCGATCGTGCGCGCCCCGACGTAGAACATCGACTGGCGAAGGCCGCCGATGAGCTGGTATGCGACGGCCGACAGCGGGCCGCGATAGGGCACCTGACCCTCGATGCCCTCGGGGATCAGCTTGTCGTCCGACGGGACATCCGCCTGGAAGTAGCGGTCCTTCGAGTACGAGGTCTTCTGGCCGCGGGTCTGCAGCGCGCCGAGCGAGCCCATGCCGCGGTAGGCCTTGAACTGCTTGCCGTTCTGGAAGACGAGTTCACCGGGGCTCTCGGCCGTGCCGGCGAGCAGCGAGCCGAGCATGACGGTGTCGGCGCCGGCGACGAGCGCCTTCGCGATGTCGCCCGAGTACTGCAGGCCGCCGTCGGCGATGAGCGGAACACCGGCGGGCTTCGTGGCCTTGGACGCCTCGTACACGGCCGTGATCTGCGGCACGCCGACACCGGCGACGACGCGCGTGGTGCAGATCGAGCCCGGACCGACGCCGACCTTGACGGCGTCGGCACCCGCGTCGACGAGCGCCTGTGCGCCCTCGCGGGTCGCGACGTTGCCGCCGATGACGTCGATGTGGGCGAACGTCGGGTCGGTCTTCAGCCGGCGGATGATGTCGAGCACGCCGGCGGACTCGCCGTTCGCGGTGTCGACGACGAGCACATCGACGCCCGCGTCGCGGAGCGCCTCCGCGCGCTCCCACGCGTCGCCGAAGAAGCCCATCGCGGCGCCGACCCGGAGGCGGCCCTCGCTGTCTTTGGTGGCGTTCGGGTACTGCTCCGACTTGTCGAAGTCCTTGACCGTGATGAGGCCGGTGAGGTGGCCCTCGTCGTCGATGAGGGGCAGCTTCTCGACCTTGTGCTTCGCGAAGATCGCGAGCGCCTCGTCGGGGTTCATGCCGACGCGGCCAGTGATGAGGGGCATCTTCGTCATGACCTCGGCCACCGTCGTGGTCGGCTTCTCGAAGTCGGAGACGAAGCGCATGTCGCGGTTCGAGATGATGCCGACGAGCTTGCCGTCGGTGTCGACGACGGGAAGTCCGCTGACCCGGTACGTCGCGCAGAGCGCGTCGACGTCGGCGACGGATGCCTCGGGCGTCGTGGTCACCGGATTGGAGACCATGCCCGACTCGCTTCGCTTGACGCGGTCGACCATGTCGGCCTGGTCTGCGATCGAGAGGTTGCGGTGCAGGATGCCGATGCCGCCCTGGCGGGCCATCGCCACGGCCATGCGGGCCTCGGTCACGGTGTCCATCGCGGCCGACAGGAGCGGCGTCGCGACGTGGATGCGGCGGGTGAGACGCGAGGTCGTGTCGGCCTCGCTCGGGATCACATCGGTATGGCCAGGCAGCAGGAGGACGTCATCGTAGGTGAGTCCTGTGAGTCCGAACGGGTCGGCCTGGTCCATGTCGCTCCTTGTGTCGAGTTCTGCCCGAATACCGCGGGCCGGTGGTCGGGCCCGCAGTATCAATGTTAAGCGAGTTTGCATCGCGGGCATTCCCGGATAACAATCGAACGCCGTTTGCCTCATGAGCGAAACACATGAGACATAATCGGCACGTACTGTCGACGACGTTGTCGACAGGTAAGGACCGAACCCCGAAGGCCACCAGCCGGAGGGGTGCCCTTGGAGGTGCAGTGAAACCCACACGAACGCTCGCCCATCGGTCTCCAGGGAGGTGGCTCGTTCTCCTCGGAATCCTCGTGTCCGCACTCACTCTGTCCGGCATCGCAGCGTCCCCTGCGATGGCGGAGGATGGGAGTACGGCCCAGGCTTCCGAGGAATTCGAGTACTTCTTCACGGGGAACGTGCAATTCGATCGCGAGCCGCTCGAAGGCGTCAAGATCACGGTCGAAGGTGGCGGCTTCGAAGCCGACGCCGAGACCGATGTCGATGGCAAATGGCGCATCGGCGTGCCCGAGAAGGGAGAGTACGAGGTCACCCTCGATGAAGACACCCTCCCCGAGGGCGTCGTCGTCGCGAAGGGCGAGGCCACCGTCACGGCCGAGTTCGGTCTCACGAAGCTGAAGGCCGTGAACTTCTTCCTCGGCGAGGGCGAACGCACGACGACGAACTTCGGTGCGCAACTGCTCGAGCGAGTCATCAACGGCCTGAACTTCGGCCTGCTCCTCGCGCTCGCGGCCATCGGCCTCTCGCTCATCTTCGGCACGACGGGGCTCTCGAACTTCGCCCACGCCGAGATGGTGACCTTCGGCGCCCTCATGGTGCTGAGCTTCGGCGTCGATCTCGCCTGGCCGATCTGGCTGGCGATCGCGATCGCCATCGTGCTCAGCGCCGGCCTCGGATGGACCCTCGACGCGGTGATCTGGAAACCGCTCCGCAAACGCGGCGTCGGGCTCATCCCGCTCATGATCGTGAGCATCGGACTCTCGCTCGCGATCCGCTACACCTACCAGTTCTTCTACGGCGGAGCGACCCGGCAGCTGCCGGGGGCGACCGCCCCGAAGGAGCTGTCGTTCGGCGGTGTCCAGCTCTCCTGGATCGACGTGGGCAGCATGATCGTGTCGGTCGTGGTCCTCCTCGCCGTCGCGTACTTCCTGGTGAAGACCCGCATCGGCAAGGCCACCCGCGCCGTCGCCGACAACGCGAGCCTCGCCTCGGCGAGCGGCATCGACGTCGACCGGGTCATCCGCATCGTCTGGGTGCTCGGTGCAGCGCTGGCCGGCCTCAGCGGCATCCTCTGGGCCTACTTCCGTCCCGGCGTCAGCTGGGACATGGGCTTCCAGATCCTGCTGCTGATCTTCGCCGCGGTCACCCTCGGCGGTCTCGGCACCGCCTTCGGCGCCCTCGTCGGCTCCCTCATCGTCGGTCTCTTCATCGAGATCTCGACGCTGTGGCTGCCGAGCGACCTGAAGTACGTGGGCGCGCTCGTCGTGCTGATCCTCGTGCTGCTGTTCCGACCGCAGGGCATCCTCGGTCGCCGCGAGAGAATCGGCTAAGGAGGACCGACCATGATCGACTGGATTCAGATCTTCTCCAACGCGGCGCAGGAGCTCATCAGCCCCACGACCGCGGCATACGCGCTGGCGGCCCTCGGCCTCGCGATCCACTTCGGATACACGGGCCTGCTGAACTTCGGGCAGGCGGGCTTCATGGCCCTCGGCGCGTACGGCTACGCCATCTCGGTGCTCTCGTTCGACCTGCCCGTCTGGGCCGCGGTGCTCGTCGGCATCGGCGCGTCCGTCGTGTTCGCGCTGATCCTCGGCATCCCGACCCTGCGGCTCCGCGCCGACTACCTCGCGATCGTCACGATCGCGGCGGCGGAGATCCTGCGGCTCATCTTCACGACGAACACGTTCGAGGCCGTCACGGGCTCGGCGCAGGGCCTGAACGGCTACAAGGGCAGCTTCGCGGCCCTCAACCCGATCCCGAAGGGCACCTACGGCTTCGGCCCGTTCCAGTACAACGAGTACGACTGGTGGCTGCGCATCGTCGGGTGGACCGTCGTGGTGCTCCTGGCACTGCTCACCTGGCTGATCATGCGCAGCCCGTGGGGCCGCGTCATCAAGGGCATCCGTGAGGATGAAGACGCCGTTCGCGCCCTGGGCAAGAACGTCTACTCGTACAAGATGCAGAGCCTCATCCTCGGTGGCGTCTACGGCACCCTCGCCGGCATGATCTTCATCCTGCCCCGAGCGGTCGTTCCCGCGAACTACCAGACCTCGCTCACCTTCTTCGTCTACGCGATCCTGCTCCTCGGCGGGGCCGCCACGATCCTCGGGCCCATCATCGGCTCGATGATCTTCTGGGTGCTGCTCTCCTTCTTCTCGGGCTTCATCTCCCGAGCGGTCGAGGCCGGCTGGCTCCCGTTCATGACGCAGGTGCAGGCCGGACAGCTCCGGTTCATCCTCGTCGGCATCGCGATCATGCTGATCGTGATCTTCAGGCCTCAGGGCATCTTCGGAAACAAGAAGGAGCTGGCCTTTGTCAAGTGATGTCACTCCCACGTCCAAGCCGGTGAAGACCACCGGCCTCCACATCGGCGAGGCGGAACCGGGTTGCCGCAAGGTCGACCCGATCCTCATCGCCGACGGGGTCACCCGCACGTTCGGCGGCCTGAAGGCGGTCGACGTCGACCACGTCGAGATCCCCCGTGGCGCGATCACGGCCCTCATCGGCCCGAACGGCGCCGGCAAGACCACGTTCTTCAACCTGCTGACGGGCTTCGACAAGCCCGACACCGGCAAGTGGGAGTTCGAGGGGCGCTCGCTGGCGCATGTGCCCGCCTACCGGGTCGCCCGCATGGGCCTCATCCGCACCTTCCAGTTGACGAAGGCGCTGGGCCTGCTCAGCGTGCTCGACAACATGAAGCTCGGCGCGAAGGGCCAGAGCGGCGAGAACCTCTTCCGCGCGGTCTTCCCCTTCATCTGGCGCAAGCAGGAGGAGGAGATCGAGGCCAAGGCGGTCGAGCTGCTCACCCGCTTCAAGCTCGATGCCAAGCAGACCGACTACGCGGCGAGCCTCTCGGGCGGGCAGCGCAAGCTCCTCGAGATGGCGCGGGCGCTCATGAGCGATCCGACCCTCGTGATGCTCGACGAGCCGATGGCCGGGGTGAACCCGGCACTGACGCAGTCGCTGCTCGACCACATCCTCGACCTGAAGTCGCAGGGCATGACCGTGCTCTTCGTCGAGCACGACATGCACATGGTGCGCCACATCGCAGACTGGGTGGTCGTCATGGCCGAGGGTCGCATCGTGGCCGAGGGCGATCCTCACACCGTCATGGAGAACCCCGCCGTGATCGACGCCTACCTCGGCGCCCACCACGACACCGATCTGGGTGTCACCGACACCGAGAACATCGAGGCCATCAAGGAGCTCATCGATGACGAACAGTGAATCCGCTGCGAGCGCAGTGATCGAGCCCCTCGGCGCCGAGGTCGTCGCGGTCGACAACGTCACCGCCGGCTACCTGCCCGGAGTGAACATCCTGAACGCGTGCTCGCTCGTGGCACGACAGGGCGAGCTCATCGGCATCATCGGCCCGAACGGCGCCGGCAAGTCGACCCTGCTCAAGTCCATCTTCGGACTCGTGAAGGTGCGCGAAGGCCAGATCCGGCTGAACGGCGAGGAGATCACGAACCTGAAGGCGAACAAGCTCGTCGCCAAGGGCGTGGGATTCGTGCCGCAGACGAACAACGTGTTCCCGTCGCTCACCATCCAGGAGAACCTCGAGATGGGCCTCTTCCAGAAGCCCAAGGGGCTGAAGGAGCGGCTCGAGTTCGTCACCGAGATCTTCCCCGAACTCGGCAAGCGACTCGGCCAGCGTGCCGGCTCGCTGTCGGGCGGTGAACGGCAGATGGTCGCCATGTCTCGCGCGCTCATGATGGGCCCGCACGTGCTGCTGCTCGACGAGCCGAGCGCAGGCCTCTCGCCCGTGCGTCAAGACGAGGCGTTCCTGCGGGTGAAGGAGATCAACCGCGCCGGCGTCACGACCATCATGGTCGAGCAGAACGCCCGCCGCTGCCTGCAGATCTGCGACCGCGGCTACGTGCTCGACCAGGGCCGCGACGCCTACACGGGCACCGGTCGCGACCTGCTGAACGACCCGAAGGTCATCGGTCTCTACCTGGGCACGCTCGGGCAGGACTGAGACAGAGCACGAGATCGAAGAGGGGCGGATGCTGCGGCATCCGCCCCTCTGTCATTCCCGGAGCGGCTCCCGTTCCCGAGTGAACGCCGCTCGGAGCCGTTCAGCCATCGGGTCGAGCCCGAGCGGATCGGCGAGCATCTCGGTCCACGCTGGAACGAGCAGGTCGTCGTGCATCCGCGGGACCAGGTGGAAGTGGACGTGGAAGACCGACTGCCATCCGGCTGCGCCGTTCGCCTGGAACACCGTCATGCCATCGGGGCCCAGTTCGGTCGTGACGACGCCGGCGACGCGTCGAAGCGAACGGCCGAGTGCGGCAGCCGCGGCATCCGACAGGTCCCACAGCCCCGCTGCGTGCTCTCGTGGGATGAGCAGGGTGTGTCCGGGCGCTGCCGGATGGATGCTCAGGAACGCGATCGTCAGCTCGTCCTCGTACACGTGGTGCGCGGGTGCCTCACCCGCGAGGATCGCGCAGAACATGCAGCCGTCGCTCATGGGCCTTGACGGTATCAGGGCCGGTGCGGGCGGCTCGGTGCCATGCATGCGCCTGGCGCACGAAAGCGGGCCCCGGCCGAAGCCGGGACCCGCTCAGTGACGACCCGTACTAGTTGATGCGGGTGTACTTGTTGTCGTCGCCGTACTCGTAGACGCCGATGGTCGCCTCGGTCGGGTCACCGTGCTCGTCGAGCGTGATGGGACCGGAAGCACCGTCGAAGTCGATCTGCTTGCCCTCGGCGAGCAGCGCAGCGCCGTCGGCGAAGGTGGTGACCTTCTCGCCGTCGCCCGAGCCGCCCGAGACCTGACGCAGGTACTTGGCGATGTCGGCACCTTCGGTGCTGTTCGCCGCGTACGCCGCGAGGGCGATGAGGACCGTTGCGTCGTACGACTCGGGGCCGTAGCTGAAGTCGGCGAGGTCCGCGTTGACTGCGAGCAGTCGGTCGCGGAAGTCGTCGTCGAGCTTCGGGCCGGGCAGCGTGCCCTTCGAGCCGGCGATGAGGCCGGGTGCGAAGTCCGCGCTGTAGTCGGACAGGTTGCCGTCGACGAAGTAGAGCTGGTCGCCGGGGTAGCCCGAGCCGACGAGCGCCGGCACGACGACCTTGGCCTCGTCGAACGTGATGACTGCGACGGCGTCGGGGTTCGAGGCCGAGATGGCCGAGAGCTGCGCGTCGAAGTTCGAGTCACCCGTGTTGAAGAGCTCTTCGGCGACGACTTCGCCGCCGGCTGCTTCGAACGCCGCCTTGGTCGCGGCCGCGAGGCCGGTGCCGTAGGGGTCGTTCAGCACGAGCAGGCCGAGCGTCGAGTTGCCGTCGTCGGCGATCTGCGTGCCGAGCACCTCGCCCTGGAGCAGGTCGGAGGGTGCCGTGCGGAAGTACAGACCGGCGTCTTCGTACTCGGTGAAGTCGGGCGAGGTGTTCGCCGGGGAGAACTGCACGACTCCCGCCGAGGTGATCTGGTCGATGACGGTGAACGAGACACCCGATGAAGCAGCACCGACGATCGCCGAGACGTCCTGCGAGAGCAGGTCGGTCACGGAGACGGTCGCGATGTCGGTCGTGGTGTCACCGGAGTCGCGGTAGACGACCTCGAGGCTCATGCCCGCGTCGGCTTCGTTGACCTCTTCTGCACCGAGTGCCACGCCGGCCTCCTCGGGCGGGCCGAGGAACGCGAGCGTACCGCTCTGGGGAAGGATCGTGCCGATCTTGAGGTCCAGGTCACGTTCACCGGCCTCGATGGGCAGGGCGTCGCCGGCGGTGTCTTCACCCGGCTCTTCCGTCTCGGTCGACGGCGTGCCGCCCGACGCGCACGCAGACAGGAGAAGGGTGCTGACGCCGGCAATGGCGAGACCCGTCCAGGCTGCGCGAGCCGAACGCTTGGCCGTGGCCTTCGCGAATACGCTCATGTTGCTCCTTGGGACTGAAGGAATTGGTACACAATGCAGCGCCATGGTGACGCCGTTGTCTGACAGTATTCCGCGCCCATGGCGGAAACAAGACGCTGCGGTCACAACCGTGTAACACCGCGTCAATCGTTACCCCGCCGACACCTCGGCCGCGTTCAACGCACGGAATCTGCGGAAACCCGGGCTTTCACGCGAGGATCGCGCGCAGGCGGCATCCGCTCCCCCTGCTCGGGTTCCGACTCGGTCGCAGCGCCTCGACGAGGGCTCAGGCGGGCTCGGCGATCACCCGGCGCGAGGCGTGCACCCCTCGGATGAGGTCGACGGTCAGCACGATGAGCGCGAGCCACACGAGCCCGAAGCCCACCCAGCGCTCGGGCGGCATCGGCTCCTGCAGGATGAACACGCCGACGAGGAACTGGATGAACGGCGCGAAGTACTGGATGAAGCCCATGAAGATGAGCGGCAGTCGCCGCGACGCGGCCGCGAAGAGCAGGAGCGGCACCGCGGTGACCGCGCCGAGGCCGATCAGCAGCAGCGTGTGCCACACGCTCACCGTGCCGATGGTCAGGCCGGTCGTCATGGCGACGAAGACGAGTTGCACGACGGCGAGCGGCGCGAGCCACACCGTCTCGAGCGTCAGGCCCGAGACGGCGTCGACCTTCGGGCCGACGCGCTTCTTGATGAGGCCGTAGAACCCGAACGAGAACGCCAGCACGAGCGCGATCCACGGCAGCTGACCGTAGCCGAGGGCGAGCACGATCACCGCGACGATCGAGATCCCGACCGCGGTCCACTGGGTCGGATTCAGCCGCTCGCGCTGCACGAACACGCCGAGGAACACGGTGACGATCGGGTTGATGAAGTAGCCGAGCGCCGCTTCGACGACCTGGTTCGTGGTCGCCGCGAACACGTAGGTCTGCCAGTTGATGAAGATGAGCACCCCCGCGAGGCCCATCGTGAGCACGATGCGCCGGTCGCGGAAGAGCAGGGCGAGCGCACGCCATGCGCGCGTGACGAGGATCAGCAGGCCGCAGAAGACGAGCGAGAAGAGCACCCGCCACGCGACGATCTCGACCGGACCGGAGGGCGCCAGCGCGATGAAGTAGATCGGCAGGAATCCCCAGAGCCCGTAGGCGGCGATCGCGTAGAGGAGGCCGGAACGGCTCACGCCGGCCGACGCGCCGGCCGAAGCGGGAACCTGGGTCTCGGAGCGGGATGACACCAGCACAGACTACGCCCGAGGACGGGCGTCGATCGGCGCCCCGTCGGCCGTTCCGCGACGAGATCCGGCCATGACGGCGCGACGGCGCCGTCGGTACGACTCCGGGCGGCGGATGCCGCGGCATCCGCTGCCCGGAAACACGACGAGGCCCGGACGCCCCACTGGGCGTCCGGGCCTCGGATCGATGCGGTCGCGCCTTAGCGGACGACGACTGCGAGCACGTCGCGAGCCGAGAGGACGAGGAAGTCCTCGCCGCCGAACTTGACCTCGGTGCCGCCGTACTTCGAGTAGATCACCTTGTCGCCGACTGCGACGTCGAGCGGGACGCGGTTGCCGTTGTCATCGATGCGGCCGGGGCCCACTGCCACGACCTCGCCCTCCTGGGGCTTCTCCTTGGCAGTGTCGGGGATGACCAGACCGGATGCGGTGGTCTGCTCGGCCTCGACCTGCTTGATGACGATGCGATCCTCGAGCGGCTTGATGGAAACCGACACGGTTGACCCCTTCTCTCTGTGAAGAAAACTGTCTTGACGAAGACTTGGTTAGCAGCCTCAGAGCGAGAGTGCTAAGGCGAGTCTAGGCGCGATTTGGCACTCGTGCAACGTGAGTGCCAGCCCGTTCAGCCACTGGCGAAACGGGGCGATCCGCATCGCGACGCGCGCGGGGCGCTCGGGCCGCGCGGTGCTAGCGTTGCCGAGTGGATCGCTCCGAACTCGTCGAACTGCTCTCCCCCGAGGGTCTCACGCTGCTCGACGGGCTGCCCGACTGGGACTCGAAGGCCGACATCGTCAAGACCGTCGCCGATCTGCGGAAGCAAGGTCACCCGCCGACGCTCGTCGCGGCCGTGCTCAGCCAGGCGAAGCTCCGTGCGAAGGCCGAGGCCAAGTTCGGCCCGTTCGCCTCGCGCATGCTCTTCACCGAGGCGGGCCTCGAGCAGGCCACGCGCCTGAAGGTCGCCGCCCTCCATGCCGGCCGGTTCTCGCGCGCCGGCGTGCGCCATGTCGCCGACCTCGGTTGCGGCATCGGCGGCGACGCCCTCGCCATGGCCGCGATCGACCTCGAGGTCACCGCCGCCGAGGCCGACGAGGTGACGGCCGCCGTCGCCGCGTACAACCTCACGCCGTTCCCCCGGGTCCGAGTGCTGCACGAGCAGGCCGAGCACGTCGCCCTGGGCGGCATCGATGGCGCCTGGCTCGACCCCGCGCGCCGCACGACTGCGGGCGGCACGACGACGAGGATCGCGGATGCCTCGGCCTACTCCCCCTCGCTCGACTTCGCCTTCGGGCTCGGCGAGCGCATGCCCGTCGGCGTGAAGCTCGGCCCCGGCACCGATCGCGACGTGATTCCGGCGGGTGCCGAGGCGCAGTGGGTCTCGGTCGACGGCGACCTCGTCGAGCTCGGCGTCTGGTTCGGGGCGGTCGCACGCCCGGGCATCCGCCGGGCAGCGCTCGTGATCCGCGGTGACGCCGCCCAGGAGCTCACCGCCGACGCCGACAGTGAGGACGCACCCGTCGGCCCGCTCGGGGAGTACGTGTACGAACCCGACGGCGCCGTGATCCGCGCGCGACTGATCGGCGACCTCGCTCGGGCGAACGGCGCATGGATGCTCAGCTCGGGCATCGCGTACCTCACCTCCGACACGGCGTTCGATTCGCCGTTCGCGCGCGGCTTCCGCGTGCTCGAGCGCCTGCCCGCCGACGAACGTCAGCTGCGGCAGGCCCTGGCCGCCCGCGGCGTCGGCACGCTCGAGATCAAGAAGCGCGGCGTCGACGTCGACCCGGCGCAGCTGCGCACGCGACTGAAGCTGAAGGGCGCGGCATCCGCGACGATCGTGTTGACGCGGGAGTCGGGCCGGCACGTCGCCCTGCTCGTCGAACGCCTCTGACGCGCAGGCCCGATCAGCTCGGAAGCGCGCCGAAGACGATCGCGTAGTACCCGATCCAGACGGCCGAGAACACGAGCCCGGCGAGCCCCGTGCCGATGCCGACGAAGGCCAGCGTTCGGCCGTGCTCCTCGCGGCGCAGACCGAGCACCCCGAAGACGATCGCCGCGATCGAGAGCGGCAGCATCCAGCCGACGAAGAGCGATGCCGCGGCGCCGATCGTGCCCACCACGGCGGCGACCCAGCTGTACACCCGCCGCTGCGTCTCCTCTTCGGCCTCTTCGACCGCGTCGAAGCCCGGGCGGTGCACGATGAGGAGCTGCCCGGTCGAGATCGACTGCAACTGGCCGGTGTCGAACGGCACCTCGAACTCGCGCACTGCGGGTTCCGCGCGGAACGTCGGTTCGGCCGGCTGGAACGGAGCGAGCGGGTCGGGCGGCAACGCGGGCTGAGCGAGTGGCGGCGCCGGTGCGTCGGGCAGCGACACGTCGGGCAGAGGCGCGTTCGGCGGCGACGCGGCCGACGAAGACGTGTCCGGCTGTGGCGAAGCGTCGGGTTCGCCGGACCCCGGAACGCGGTCAGGGGCTTCGCCGTCGGGCGAAGCCCCATCACGCGCGGTCATCGGGTATCCCTCAGTAGTAGTAGTCGAACGAGTTGAAGGTCGCCAGCGCGATCACCCATCCCACGATCATGAGCAACCCGAAGACGATGCCGACGAAACCGAGGATGATGCCGGTGAGCCACATGCCCTTCGCCGCCGGCTCCTTCTTCTTGCCGAGGAAGCCGAGCACGACGGCAGCGGCGGGGATGAAGAGCTGCATGATGCCGCCGACAACCGGAATCCAGAACACTCCGAGCGCACCGACGACACCCACGATGCCCGCGATGAGCGAGATCAGGCTGAGCACCGGAGTCGGCTTCGCCGGCGTCGCGGGAGCGTACACGCCGCCGTAGGCGGGCTGCGCCGGAGCGCCGTACCCCGCCGCGGGGGCGCCGTACCCGGGTGCCGGAGCGCCGGCAGCAGGCTCGGCGGGAGCACCGTAGGCACCCGGTGCCGGCGGTGCCGGCGGCGTCGGTGCACCGTAGGTCGGAGCAGCGGTCGGCGGCACCGGCGCGCCGTAGCTCGGAGCAGCGGGCGGGGCCGGCGGTGCAGGCGGAGCCGGCGGCTCGGGCGCGGCCGGCGGCTCGGGCGCCGACGGAACCTCGGGCACGTCGGGAGTCGACGCAGCGGGCGCCGCCTCGACCGGAGCGACCGGCTCGGGTGCGCTCGGCACCGCGGGTTCGGCCGGGGTCGGCGCCTCGGGTTCGGGCACGCTCGGGGTCACCGGCTCCGCCGGCTCATCGGGAACGTCGGGGTTCTTCGGATCACTCATGGCATTCCGCCCTTCTTCGTGGTCGTTCGTGGCGCGAGCTCGTCGCTCAGTACGAGTACGAGCTGCTGAAGGCACCGGCCGCCGCGAGGACGATGACCAGGATGATCCAGATGAGGCCGGCCGCGAGGCCGACGTAGCCGATGATCAGACCCGCGATCGCGAGGCCGCGGCCCTGCTCGCCCGTCTTCTTGATCTGGCTGAGCGCGATGTGGCCGGTGATGATCGCTGCCAGCGAGACGAAGAACGCCGACACGAGCGAGACGATCGCGAGCACGTTGGTCTTGGCTGCCGGCGCCTGACCGTATGCGGGCTGGCCGTAGGCGGGGGCGGGCTGCCCATAGGCGGGGGCCGGCTGCGCGTACGCGGGTGCTGCGGGCTGCTGCGGTGCGGCATACGCGGGTGCAGCGGGTGCGGCCGGCGCGGCCGGAACCTCGGTCGCGGCCGGCGGTGCCGGCGGGACCGGCGGAACGGCGGGCTGCTCGGGAAGGTTCGGATCGGTCACTGTCGGTGTTCCCCTCGATGCGGTCGAATGCGCGCAGCCACGGCGGCAGGCGCTCCGGGCGCCGTCGACGACGGCGGCAGCCGGTTCTCCCGCTCACACTACCGCGACACGCGCAGGGACGCACGGCCTACGCGACGCTCGCCGCCATCTGGATCTCGGTCGCAGGCAGGGTCGAGTCGGCCCCGAAATCGAGCGTCGACGGCGGATGCCCCGCCATCACGAGTTGCGCGCCGAGGGCCGCGATCATCGCGCCGTTGTCGGTGCAGAGCGACAGCGGCGGAATGCGCAGGGCGATGCCCGCGGCATCCGCTCGCTCGATCGCCACTTCGCGGAGGCGCGAATTGGCGACGACGCCGCCGCCGAGCAGCAGGCGCGGAACCCCGAGGTCGGTGCACGCGGCCACCGCCTTCGAGACGAGCACGTCGACGACGGCCTCGCGGAAGCTCGCCGCGACGTCGGCGAGCGGCACTGGCTCACCGGCGGCCTCGCGCTGCTCGACCCAGCGCGCGACGGCCGTCTTCAGGCCCGAGAAGCTGAAGTCGTAGCGGTGCGCGACCAGGTCCTTCGGCTGCGTGAGCCCTCGCGGGAAGCGGATCGCACGCGGGTCGCCGCCGATCGCCGCCCGGTCGATCTCGGGGCCGCCCGGGTAGCGCAGGCCGAGCAGGCGGGCGACCTTGTCGAATGCCTCCCCTGCCGCGTCGTCGATCGTCTCGCCGAGCAGCTCGACGTCGGAGACGAGGTCGCGCACGAGCAGCAACGAGGTGTGACCACCCGAGACCAGCAGGGCGACCGTCGGCGTCTCGAGCGGCGCGGCCGTGTCGAGCAGGTCGGCGCCGACGTGGCCCACGAGGTGGTTCACCGCGTAGATCGGCACGTCGAGCGAGAGGGCGAGGGCCTTCGCTGCCCCGACTCCGACCATGAGGGCACCCGCGAGACCGGGGCCGCTCGTCACGGCGACGGCGTCGAGGTCGTCGAGCGTGACGGATGCCTCGGCGAGCGCCGCCCGGATCGTGGGGCCGAGCGCCTCGAGGTGGGCACGCGCCGCGACCTCGGGCACGATGCCGCCGTATCGCGCGTGCTCGTCCATGGAGGAGGCGATCGTGTTGGCGAGGAGCGTCGTTCCGCGCACGATGCCGACGCCGGTCTCGTCGCACGAGGTCTCGATGCCGAGGATCAGCGGGGCGTCCCGGTTCATCGCTTCGCCTCCGCGTCTCGTGCTTCGATCGGGGTGCGCTCGGACGATGCCGCACCGGCCGCGTCCGCCTCGGCGGGCCGGGCCACTGCGGGCGGCACCGTCAGCCGCATGTGCACGGCATCGATGCCGCCGCGGTAGTAGCGACGGCGGATGCCGATCTCCTCGAAGCCGAGCGAGTCGTAGAGCGCGCGGGCGATGGGGTTGTCGGCACGCACCTCGAGGAAGATCTCGGCGACGTGCCGTCGGCGGGCCTCGGTGATGAGCGCGTGCATGAGCCCGCGCCCGAGCCCGATGCCGCGGATCGCAGGCGCGACCGCGATCGTCTGGATGTCGGCTTGACCGCCGCCCTTGGGCGCGAGGAGCCCGGCGTAGCCGAGCAGGCCGGCGGCCTCGTCGTCGGCCTCGTCGTCGACCGCGATGAGGTAGTAGGCGTGCGGGCTCTCGAGTTCGCGGCGCATGGCGTCGTCGGGCCAGGCGTCGGCCTCGAACGTCTCGCGTTCGAGCACCATGATGCGATCGAGGTCGGCGACCTTCGCCCGCCGCATGAACACGCTCATCGCAGCACCTTCTTGCCGGCCGAGGGGGTCACGTCGGGTGCGCGCAGGTAGATCGGCGCGTCGGCCGCGAGCGGTAGCCGCCCGGCGGCGAAGGCGAGTTCGGCGAGCACGCCGATCGCGCCCGCGGAGACGACCGTCGCGTCGAAGCGGATGCCCCGCGCCGCCGGCACGTCATCGCGCGGCACGAGCCCGGGGCCGCCGACCCGCACGGGCAAGCCGTCGCGGTCGAGCCCGTCGTACTCGGAGACGGCGAACTCGCGCCGACGGGCATCGGTGACGACCAGCAGCGGGCCGGTGTCGCCCGCGGCGTACCTGCTCGCGGCGATCGCGTCGTGACTGACGACGGGCACGAACGGGCGGTCGATGCCGAGCGCGAAGGCGTGCGCGGCCGCGATGCCGACGCGGAGTCCCGTGAACGGGCCGGGTCCCATGCCGGCGGCGACGCCCGAGAGGTCGCGCCGGTCGACGCCCGACTGGGCGAGCGCGTCCCTGATGAAGCCGCCGATCACCTCGGCGTGGCGCATCGTGTCGTCGGTGCCGGTCTCGGCGAGGCAGCGCAGCTCGCCCGTGGCGCGGTCGCGATCGACGACCGCGACACTCGTGCCCGTCGAGGTGTCGATCGCGAGAAGCATGCCCTCAAGCCTACGCGCGCGCGGCGTACGGGGTGTCCGCCCAACGGGGGCCGTACCCCGTCGCCGTGACGACCCGGGGTTCGTCGGCGTCGAGCGCTGCATCGAGGTCGGCGTCGCCGTCGATGGACTCCTCGCCCGCGGCATCCGCTGCTCGCGCGACGACGGCGCTCGCACCGGTGGGTCGTTCGATGACGATCTCGAGCCACGAGTCGGTGACGTCCTCGACGAGGCCGGCGCCCCACTCGACCACGACCACCGAACGGTCGAAGTCGAGATCGAGGTCGTCGAGCAGCGCCGAGCTGCCGAGCCGGTACGCGTCGACGTGCACGAGCGGGGCGCCGCCGACGAGGCTCGGATGCGTGCGAGCGAGCACGAACGTCGGGCTCTGCACCGGCCCGCGGATGCCGAGGCCCGCGCCGATGCCGCGCGTGAGCGTGGTCTTGCCCGCCCCGAGCGGGCCGGTGAGCACGACGACGTCGCCCGCCCGCAGCACGGTTCCGAGCTCACGGCCGAACGCCTCCATGGCCTCGGTGTCCGGCGCCTCGAAGCGCATCATGCGCCGCCGAGGTAGCGCCGCGGCACGCGCGCCCCGATGCGGGTGACGATCTCGTAGCCGATCGTGTCGGCGGCGTCGCCCCACTCGTCGGCCGAGGGGGCGCCGGTCTGCGGGTCGCCGAACAGCACGACCTCGTCGCCGGTCGCGACGGGGTCTTCGCCGACGTCGACCACGAACTGGTCCATCGCGATGCGGCCGACGACCGGGCGCCGCGCCCCCGCGATCCAGACCTCGCCACGACCCGAAGCCTGACGCGGGATGCCGTCGGCATAGCCGAGCGGCACGAGCGCGAGGTTCGTCGGGCGATCGGCGCGCCAGGTGTGCCCGTAGGAGACGCCGGTGCCCGGCTCGATGCGCCGCACGGCGGCGACGCGGCCTCGCAGGGTCATCACCGGTCGGAGCCCGAGGTCTGCGGCGGTCGTGCCGTCGCCAAACGGAGGGATGCCGTAGGCGCCGATGCCGATGCGCACGAGGTCGAAGCGGGCCGCCGGCAGCCGCAACGCACCGGCGGTCGAGGCGAGATGGCGCACCTCGGCACGCAATCCGGCCGCCTCGGCCTGCGCGATGCCGAGCTCGAACGCCGCGAGCTGCGCGGCGTCTTCGTCGGGAGAGGTGTTGGCGAGGTGGCTGAAGAGCCCGCGGACGCGAAGTCGCCCCGCGGCCTCGAGCTCTGCGGCGCGGGCGACGACTCCGGGCCAGTGCTCGGGTGCGACCCCGCTGCGGCTGAGCCCGGTGTCGAGCTTCAGGTGCACGCGGGCGGCGGTGCCGACGGATGCCGCGGCAGCGACGATCGCCTCGAGCTGTTCGCGCGAGGAGACGCCGAGATCGATGTCGCGGGCGATCGCCGGCCCGAAGTCGGCGCCGGGGTCGTGCAGCCAGGCGAGGAGCGGTGCATCGATGCCCGCGTCACGGAGCGCATGCGCCTCGGCGATGTCGGCGACGCCCAGCCACTCGGCACCGGCCGAGAGCGCGGCCCGCGCCACGGGCACGGCGCCGTGCCCGTAGGCGTTCGCCTTGACCACGGCCATCGTGCGCGCGGGCGCCACGGCCGCCGCGAGCGTGCGGACGTTCTCGCGCACGGCGTCGAGGTCGACGACCGCTTCACGGAACGGCGGCGCCGCGGCATCCGCTGCCGTGGTCACGACGCGCACCCCGTGCCGGTCTCGAGCACGACGAACGCGCTCGCGATGCCGGCGTCGTGGCTCATCGTGAGGTGCACGCGCTCGATGCCGAGGCTGCCCGTGAGCTCGGCGATCGCGCCCGAGAGCTCGAAGTCGGGGTTGCCGTGCTCGTCTTGGACGACGCGCATGTCGTGCCACCGGATCACGGGGTTGCCGCCGAGCGCCTTGATGAGCGCCTCCTTCGCGGCGAACCGTGCGGCGAGCGACCGCACCGGCCGACCGCGTTCGCTCTCGGCGAACAGTCGCTCCCGGAGCGCGGGAGTACGGGTCAGCGACCGCTCGAACCGGGCGATGTCCACGACATCGATGCCGATCCCCGCGATCACGCCGCCGCCTCCCGCACCCGCATGCTCACTCGACCGTGACCGACTTCGCGAGGTTGCGCGGCTGGTCGACGTCGAGGCCCTTCGCCTGCGAGAGCTCCATCGCGAAGATCTGCAGCGGCACGACCGCGAGCAGCGGCTCGAAGAGCGGTGCCGCCAGCGGAATGCGCAGCACCTCGTCGGCGAACGGCAGCACCGCGGCGTCGCCGGCCTCGGCGATCGCGATGACGCGTGCACCGCGAGCGCGGATCTCCTGGATGTTCGAGACGACCTTCGGGTGAAGGGTCGCGGAGCCGCGCGGGCTCGGCACGACCACGAAGACGGGCTGCCCCGGCTCGATGAGCGCGATCGGGCCGTGCTTGAGCTCTCCTGCGGCGAAGCCCTCGGCGTGGATGTACGCGAGCTCCTTGAGCTTCAGGGCGCCTTCGAGCGCGATGGGGTAACCGACGTGACGGCCGAGGAAGAGCACCGAGCGGGTGTCGGCCATCCAGTGCGCGAGCTGCGCGACCTTCTCGGACTCGGCGAGCACCAGCTCGAGCTTCTCGGGCACCGCCTGGAGCTCGTGGAGCTGGACGGCGATCTCTTCGGCCGACAGCGTGCCGCGCACCCGCGCGAGGTGCAGTCCGAAGAGGTAGAGCGCGGCGATCTGCGCCACGAACGCCTTCGTCGACGCCACGGCGACCTCGGGGCCCGCGTGCGTGTAGACGACGGCGTCGGACTCGCGCGGGATCGTCGCGCCCTGCGTGTTGCAGATCGAGATCGTGCGCGCACCCTGTTCGCGCGCGTACTTCACGGCCATCAGCGTGTCCATCGTCTCGCCAGACTGGCTGATCGAGACGACCAGCGTGTGGTCGTCGAGCACCGGCTCGCGGTAGCGGAACTCGTGGCTGAGCTCGACCTCCACGGGCACGCGCGCCCACTGCTCGATCGCGTACTTCGCGACCATCCCCGCGTAGGAGGCGGTACCGCAGGCGATGACGGTGATGCGGCGGACGCCTCGGAGCTCCTCATCGCCGAACGACTCGAGCTCGGGGATCACCACGGCGTCGTCGACGACGCGGCCGAGGAGCGTCTTGGCGACGGCCTCGGGCTGCTCGGCGACCTCCTTGCGCATGAACGACGACCAGCCGCCCTTCTCGGCGGCGGAGGCGTCCCACGCGACGTCGAACGGCTCGACCTCGACGGGCTGTCCGTCGAAGTCGGTCACCACGACGTCGCCCGCGGTGATCGCGACGATCTGGTCCTGGCCGATCGCCAGGGCGCGCTTCGTGTACTCGACGAAGGCCGCGACATCCGACCCCAGGAAGTTCTCGCCGTCGCCGAGGCCGATGACCAGCGGGGAGTTGCGGCGGGCGCCGACGACGACGCCGGGCTCAGATCGGTGCACGGCCAGCAGGGTGAACGCGCCGTCGAGCCGTGACACGGTGTTGCGGAAGGCCGCTCGGAGGTCACCGGTCGACCGGTACTCCTTGCCGAGGAGCACCGCGGCGACCTCGGTGTCGGTCTCGCTCTCGAAGGTGTAGCCGTCGGCGAGGAGTTCCGCCTTCAGCTCGGAGAAGTTCTCGATGATGCCGTTGTGGATGAGGGCGAGGCGGCCCTCGTCGCCGAGGTGGGGGTGGGCGTTCACGTCGGTCGGGCCACCGTGCGTCGCCCAGCGGGTGTGGCCGATGCCGGTGCCGCCGCGGTGCAGGGGGTTCGCCTCGAGTTCGTCGGCGAGCACCTGCAGCTTGCCGGCCCGCTTGGCCGTCTCCATGGCACCGTCGTCGTCGACCACCGCCACTCCCGCCGAGTCGTAGCCACGGTACTCGAGGCGACGCAGGCCTCCCATAAGGACGTCGAGGCTGTTGCGCTCTCCGACGTATCCGACGATTCCACACATGCGTGCGATTCTACTGGCGCGCGGCTGGGCGCCCGCTCCGCCTGACTACACTGGCACGGTGCCCGATCCGCAGAGTCCGTCGTCGCACCCGGCGCAGATCTCACCATTCATCGAACTCGACCGCGCCGACTGGGCCGCGCTCGCGCCGTCGATGCCCTCGCCCCTGCGGGACACCGAGATCGTGCAGCTGCGGGGACTCGGCGAACCGCTCGATCCGCGCGAGGTCGCCGAGGTCTACCTGCCGCTCAGCCGCCTGCTGAACCTCTACGTCGGCGGCACGAAGTCGCTGCACAACGTCACGAGCGAGTTCCTGCGGGAGCGCGTCGAATCGACGCCGTTCGTGATCGGCGTGGCCGGCTCAGTGGCGGTCGGGAAGTCCACGATCGCTCGCCTGCTGCGCGAACTGCTCGCCCGCTGGGAGCACACGCCCCGGGTCGAGCTCATCACGACCGACGGATTCCTCTTCCCCAACGCCGAGCTCGAACGACGCGGGCTCATGGCGCGCAAGGGCTTCCCCGAGTCCTACGACCGGCGGGCGCTGCTCCGCTTCGTGAGCGAGGTCAAGGCGGGTGCCGCCGAAGTGCGTGCGCCGTTCTACTCGCACCTCGCGTACGACATCGTGAAAGACGCGCAGATCACCGTGCGCCGGCCCGACGTGCTCATCGTCGAGGGCCTGAACGTGCTGCAGCCGCCCGGCCCCGGGCACCGTCTCGCCGTGAGCGACCTCTTCGACTTCACGATCTACGTCGATGCGCGCACGAGCGACATCGCCCGGTGGTACGAGGAGCGGTTCCTGAAGCTCCAGCGAGGGGCCTTCGCGAACCCGCGTTCGTACTTCCACCGATTCGCGAGCCTTACCGAGGCGGAGGCGCGGGCGCGTTCACGCGAGATCTGGCACTCGATCAACGAGCCGAACCTGCTGCAGAATATCCGCCCGACGCGCTCGCGCGCCTCGCTCGTGCTCCGGAAGGGCTCCGACCACACCGTCTCGAGCGTGCTGCTCCGCAAGCTCTGAACGCGGAACATCCCCTGCAGGGCGCACGTGCGCCCTGCAGGGGATGCGTCGTCTCGGACGATGCGCCGTCAGTCGATGGCGAGTCGCTCGCGCACCACGGCGGCGAGGGATTCGGCGTGCCGCTCGGCGACCTCCTGCTCGGCGGCCTCGACCATGACGCGGACCATCGGCTCGGTGCCCGAGGGGCGCAGCAGCACGCGGCCGCTGTCTCCCAGCTCGGCCTCGACGGCGGCGACCGCCGCAGCGATCTCCGCGTCGGCGGCGAGTGCGTGGTGGTCGACGCCGCGCACGTTCACGAGCACCTGCGGGTAGACCGTCATGACCGAGGCGAGCTCGGCGATGGTCTTGCCGGTGCGCGCCATCTCGGCGGCGAGGTGAAGACCCGTCAGCACTCCGTCGCCGGTGGTGGCGAACTCGCTCATGATGACGTGGCCCGACTGCTCTCCGCCGAGGGCGAGGCCCTCGGCGGCGAGCGCCTCGAGCACGTAGCGGTCGCCGACCTTCGTCTCGACGACGCGGATGCCGTGTTCGGCCATCGCGCGGCGCAGGCCGAGGTTCGACATGACGGTCACGACGAGGGTGTCGTCGGTGAGCGTGCCGCGCTCCTTCATCGAGACCGCGAGGATCGCCATGATCCGGTCGCCGTCGATGATGTTGCCGTCGGCGTCGACCGCGAGGCAGCGGTCGGCGTCGCCGTCGTGGGCGATGCCGAGATCGGCTCCGTGTTCGATGACGGCGGCCTGGAGCTGCTCGAGGTGCGTCGACCCGACACCGTCGTTGATGTTCATGCCGTCGGGGTCGGCGCCGATGACGATGACCTCGGCGCCGGCGTCCTTGAACGTCTCCGGCGAGACGCCGGCCGCGGCGCCGTGGGCGCAGTCGAGCACGACCTTGAGGCCCTCGAGCCGGTGCGGCAGCGTGCCGAGCAGGTGCACGACGTAGCGGTCTTCGGCGTCGGCGAAGCGGCGGATGCGACCGACTCCGTCGCCGACCGGAGCGAGCTTCTGCCTGCCGAGGAACGACTCGATGCGGTCTTCGACCTCGTCGGGCAGTTTCGTGCCGCCGAAGGAGAAGAACTTGATGCCGTTGTCGGGCGCCGGGTTGTGCGACGCCGAGATCATCACGCCGAAGTCGGCACGGATCGAGTCGATGAGGAACGCCGTCGCGGGGGTCGGGATGACCCCGGCGTCGAGCACGTCGACACCGGAGCTCGCGAGGCCGGCCGAGACGGCTGCGGTGAGGAACTCGCCGGAGACGCGCGGATCGCGCGCCACGACGGCGACCGGCCGCCGACCGGCGGCACGAAGCTCGTCGGCGTGGCGCCCTTGAGTGAGGACGGCGGCAGCCGCCTGGGCGAGGCCCAGGGCCAGGTCAGCCGTGAGTTCACGGTTGGCCAGGCCCCGGACCCCGTCGGTTCCGAAAAGCCGAGGCATGTACGGAGAACCGAGCGCTGGGATCAGCGCTTCGAGAACTGCGGCGCCTTGCGGGCCTTCTTGAGACCGGCCTTCTTGCGCTCGATGACGCGAGCGTCACGCGTGAGGAAGCCCGACTTCTTGAGCGTCGCGCGGTTGTTCTCGCGGTCGATCTCGTTCAGTGCGCGGGCGATCGCCAGACGCAGCGCGCCTGCCTGGCCCGAGGGGCCGCCGCCCGTGATCTTCGCGACCACGTCGTACGAGCCGACGAGCTCGAGCACCGTGAACGGGTCGGTGATGAGCTGCTGGTGCAGCTTGTTGGGGAAGTAGGCCGCGAACTCGCGGCCGTTGACGGTGATGCCACCGGCGCCGGGAACGAGGCGCACGCGGGCGATGGCCTGCTTGCGACGGCCGACGGCCGCGCCCGACACGTTGAGCACGGCGCGGGGGGTCGTGGGAGCTGCCTCGGGGGCACTCTCGGTGGTGTAGCTCTCGGGAGCCGCTTCGATCTGGTCTGCGATCTTCGCCATGGTGGTGTGAATCCTTATTTCGAGAACGTCGAGGGTGCCGGAATTACTGGGCGACCTGGGTGAGGGTGTACGGCTTGGGCTGCTGGGCCGCGTGCGGGTGCTCCGGGCCGGTGTAGACCTTCAGCTTCTTGAGCTGGGCCCGACCGAGCGAGTTCTTCGGGAGCATGCCGCGGATCGCCTTCTCGACGGCGCGGACGGGGTTCTTCTCGAGGAGCTCGGCGTAGCTGACAGCCGTGAGGCCGCCCGGGTACCCCGAGTGGCGGTAGGCCTTCTTCTGCTCGAGCTTCTGGCCGGTGAGGGCCACCTTGTCGGCGTTGACGATGATGACGAAGTCACCGGTGTCGACGTGGTTCGCGAAGATCGCCTTGTGCTTGCCGCGCAGCAGTGCTGCGGTGTGGCTCGCGAGACGACCGAGAACGATATCGGTTGCGTCGATGACGACCCAGTCGTGCTGGATGTCGGACGGCTTGGGAGTGAACGTGCGCGTCACGGAAGTGCTGCTTTCTGATCGAGTGAGGGGTTCGTGAATCCCACTCCGGTGGGTGTTCGCCCGCGATGCGTTCGAACGCCCTGGTGGAGGGCTCAACTTCGGATGCCGCCGCAGAGGACGGCACCAAAGGGCAAGCTTAGCGGGTCGAGGCGCGGTCGTCCAATCGGACTCCCCTCACTCCCCTGCCCCGGATGCTTCGGCGAAGCCGTCCTCGATCCGCACGCGCAGTTCGCGCCGTGCCCGCGTCTGTGCGGCGCGGGCCGCGAGTTCATGGTCGTCGGGGTAGCCGACCTCGGTCAGCACGAGGCCCTTCGCCGGCATCACCATGAAGGCATTCGTGCGCTGCGCGGCCTGAAGCAGTTCGGCCGGCGCCTCGAGGTCGAGGCGGCCCTCGCCGACCGCGACGGCCGCGCCGATCAGTGCGCGCACCATCGAATGGCAGAACGCATCGGCCTGCAGCGATGCCACGAGCACGCCGTCGACGTCACGCCGCCATCGGTAGGACTGCAGGGTCCTGATGGTCGTCGCCTCGGCGCGCGGCTTGCAGAACGCCGCGAAGTCGTGCAGCCCGAGCAGGGTCTGCGCCGCGAGATCCATCCGCTCGGCATCGAGCGTGCGCGGATGCCAGACCGTTCGCAGGCGGTCGAGCGGATCGCGCACCGCCGGCGCGTCGGCGATGCGGTACTCGTATCGTCGCCACATCGCCGAGAAGCGCGCGTCGAAGCCGTCGGGCGCGAGCGCGGCGGCCGTCACCACGACATCGGCATCGGATGCCCCGAGCACGCCCGTGAGCCGTCGCAGCAGCACCGCAGCGAGGTCGGCGGCCCCGGGTTCGGTCGCATCGCCGCGCCGCGCCCGGGTCACCGCGGCGAGGGCGGAGGCCGGGACGTCGAAGTGCGCCACCTGCCCCAGCGCGTGCACGCCGGCATCGGTGCGCCCCGCGACCGTCAGCCGCGGTACCGCGCCGGTGCGACGGAAGAGGAGCCCGAGCGCGTCCTCGACGAGCCCCTGGACGGTGCGCAGGCCCGGCTGCCGGCTCCACCCGTTGAACCGGGTGCCGTCGTAGGCGATCGAGAGTCGCACGCGCACCGCGCCGTCATCGGCGCCTGCTTCGACGGCCGGACCGCCACCGGTGCCGGGCGATGCGACGGATTCGGAGACGACCATGCAGTCAAGCCTACGATCGCGGCGTCGGCACGGCCGCCGTGCCCTGCAGTTCGGCCGGCGCCGCACTCCGCGTTCGGGCACCCGGACCTCCGACGATGAGCGCGATGACCGCGACCGTCACGAGCGTCCAGCCCAGCAGTCCGTTCTGCCAGGGCACGTATCCGAGCACGAGCAGCACGCCGACGCCGGCCACTGCTGACGCACTCCAGGCCAGCACCGCGGCGAGCGGGGTCCGACGCTCGACCGGTTTCGGCCAGCGCGCCTCGATGCGCGGCACGACCACGCAGCATCCGGCCACCACGACCGCGATGGCGAGGATCCAGAGCGGACGCGTCGCCCACCACGCCGGCGACAGTACCGGCGGGAACGGCAACCCGACCAGCAACTGCGCCGCTGTCACGACGGCCATCGCGAAGGTGTGCCAGAGGTAGATGACCATGCCGTACACGCCGAAGACGAACACCGTGCCGAGCATCGGCCGCCAGTGCATCATGCGCCGGATGAGCGGCTGCGCGAGCGCGAACAGGCAGACCTGGCCGAGGGCGAGGGCGAGGATCGCGAGCGTCGGCGGATTGAGGTTGTCGAGCATGTCGTGCGAGTAGCCGAACCAGGTCACGAGCACGCCGATGACGCCGTACGCCCCGACCGCGACGGCGATGAGCACGAGCCGCGACCGGCGTGCGAGCCAGCCGTCGCGGAGCCCGAACCCGAGCTGCTGCGCGAACAACCAGACGAAGATCCAGTTGAGTGCCCCGACCGGCACGCCGAACCCCCGCACGAGCACGTCGACGACCACGACCGCCCCGGCGAGCCCGAGATAGGCGGGCCACGGCGCGTGCCGGTGCAACCACGACATCGTCGGCACGAGCGCCGTGCAGATCAGGTAGACCGGGATGAACCACAGCGGCTCGGCGAGCCGCACCGCGAAAGTGCGCACGAATTCGGCGTCGACCCCGGCCAGGAGCATGCCCGCGAGCACCGCTCCGACCGCCACGACGAGCACGACCACCGGCTGCGCCAGGCGGATGGCGCGGATCCGGATGTAGTGGGAGACGGTCTCACCGTGTCCGCGGAGCCGCCGCCACTGCGTGATCGATGCGAATCCGCCGCAGATGAAGAAGACGGGCATGATCATGAGCGGCCACGTCGCCCAGGCGAGTGGTTCGAAGCCGTCGAGCGCGTTGAACGCCCGCAGCGGGTCGCCGCCGATGCCCATCTGCAGGGCGTGCAGCAGCACCACGATCGGCAGGCAGAACGCTCGGGCGAAATCGATCGAGAGATCCCGGTCGACCGGGATGCGGACGGCGGCCACGCTGCTCCTCTTCGAGCACCGTTGACTGCGGCGCTGAGAAGAGATTCTGGCACACGGCGAACGGCCCCGACGCCCGCGAGTCGCGGCCGTCGACGTCGCTCATCGCCGCGACGCGACCCCGGTTCGTCGCGCTGTCTCAGACCACGATCGTGTAACTGGTCTCGGTGGTCGCCGCACGGAATCCCATCCCCTCGTACAGGGCGAACGCCCCGGTCGGGTTCGCGGCGTCGACCTCGAGCGTCGAGTATTCCAGGCCGGCAGCGCCGGCGGCCGTCAGGTGGGCCGCGAGCAGCGCCTTCGCGACCCCGCGTCCGCGGTGACCGCGCACCACGCCGACCAACGGAACGTGCACGCTCGAGAAGCCCTGCCCGCCCCAGTCGGCCTCATTCACCTCGGACAGCACGAACCCCACGACGCGATCGCTCGCCTCGTCGACGGCGATGACGGAGAGGTCCATGCGGAACACGGCGCTCGAGACGAAGACGCGCCATTCCTCCTCCGATCTCGGCTGGCTGCCCCAGTGATCGCGGAACGCATCGTTCCGCGCGGCTCTCACCTCGTCGGCCCGAGTCGCCTGCAGCGCCTCGATTCGGACGCCCTCGCCCGCGCGAACCTCGTCGACCGGCTCTCGGAGATCGCGGCGCAACCCGGCGAAGTAGCGCGCCGGGGTGAAGCCCTCCGATTCGAGCAGCGGGCCGGCCCAGCGCGCACGGTCATCGGAGAACCCCATGATCCAGCCGGGAAGCCGCAGATCGGATGCCGCGAGCTGCTGTTCACCGCGTGCACGCTGCCAGGCGAGGAGGACACGGCCGATGCCACGACGACGCCACTCGGGATGCACGCCCCCGACGAGGATCGAGCGCACGAGGGTGTCGTGCCCGGGTGGGTGGTGCACGAGGCCCCAGGCCACCGCCCGACCATCGGCATCCAGCGCCACGATCGAGTCGCGCTCACGATCGACGAACGACATCCCGAGGTCGTCGGCGAGCTCTGCCCGCGGAACCGCGTACTCCGGATGGTCGGCGGCCGCCATGGCCGCCTCGAGCTCGACGATGAGGTCGAGGTCGTCGTCGCCGACCGGACGCCATGTCTCCACGTCGGGATGCGCCAGTGTCGGCGGCGTCGCGGGGGCCGCGATGCGCTCGAAGAGCGGCGACAGTTCGTGCTCGGTCACCGCTCCAGCCTAGAGGGCGGTTCGCCGGCGGAGACGGCGAAGGGCCCCGGTGCGATGCACCGGGGCCCTTCGTGATTCGAACCTCGAGACTACTTGGTCTCGGCGGCCTCTGCCTCGTCGGCGACGACCTCGGTCGTCTCCTCGGCGGCTGCGTCGGTCGCCTCGACCTCGGTCGTCTCCTCGACGACCTCGGCCGGAGCCTCCTCGGCGACGGGCGCCTCGGCAGCGGCCGGCTTCGCGGCGCGCTTCTTCGGGGTCACGGGCTCGAGCACGAGCTCGATGACCGCCATGGGCGCGTTGTCGCCCTTGCGGTTGCCGATCTTCGTGATGCGGGTGTAGCCGCCCTCACGGTCGGCGACCTGGGGGGCGATGACCGTGAACAGCTCGTGCACGACGGTCTTGTCGCCGATGACGGCGAGCACGCGACGGCGCGCGTGCAGGTCGCCGCGCTTGCCGAACGTCACCAGACGCTCGGCCAGCGGACGGAGGCGCTTGGCCTTCGTCTCGGTGGTGGTGATGCGCTTGTGCGTGAACAGCGCTGCAGCGAGGTTCGCGAGCATCAACCGCTCGTGGGCGGGGCCGCCTCCGAGGCGGGGGCCCTTCGTGGGCTTCGGCATGGTTCGTTCTCTCCAGTAGGTGGGGGTTGGTGGGCGACCGCGAGGTCTGCCTAGTTCTCGTCGTCGAAGCCCGTGTAGAAGTGGGCCCCGTCGAATCCGGGGACGGAGTCCTTCAGCGACAGGCCCATTTCGGTGAGCTTGTCCTTGACCTCATCCACCGACTTCTGGCCGAAGTTGCGGATGTTCATGAGCTGCGACTCCGACAGGGCGACGAGCTCGGAAACCGTGTTGATGCCCTCGCGCTTGAGGCAGTTGTAGCTGCGCACCGAGAGGTCGAGGTCTTCGATCGGGATCGAGAGCTCGCTGGAGAGCACGGCGTCGACCGGCGCCGGGCCGATCTCGATGCCCTCGGCAGCGGTGTTCAGCTCGCGGGCGAGGCCGAACAGCTCGGTCAGCGTGCGGCCGGCCGAAGCGATCGCGTCGCGCGGCGTGATGGCCGGCTTCGACTCGACGTCGACCACGAGGCGGTCGAAGTCGGTGCGCTCGCCGGCACGGGTGGCCTCGACGCGGTAGGTGACCTTCAGGACCGGCGAGTAGATCGAGTCGACCGGGATCTGGCCGGCTTCCGAGTACTCGTTGCGGTTCTGGCTGGCCGAGACGTAGCCGCGGCCGCGCTCGATCGTGAGCTCGAGCTCGAACTTCGCCGAGTCGTTGAGCGTCGCGATGACCAGCTCGGGGTTGTGCACCTCGACGCCCGCCGGAGCGGAGATGTCGGCTGCGGTGACCTCACCGGCACCCTGCTTGCGCAGGTACGCGGTGATCGGCTCGTCGTGCTCGCTGGAGACGACCAGGTTCTTGATGTTGAGGATGATCTCGGTGACATCCTCCTTCACACCCGGAACCGTCGAGAACTCGTGGAGCACGCCGTCGATGCGGATGCTCGTCACGGCTGCGCCGGGGATCGAGGAGAGGAGGGTGCGACGGAGCGAGTTGCCCAGGGTGTAACCGAAGCCCGGCTCGAGGGGCTCGATCACGAAACGCGAACGGAACTCCGAGATGTTCTCTTCGGTGAGCGTCGGGCGCTGTGCGATCAGCACTGTTGATTCCTTTCGGCAGGGTGTCCGCTATATGACACCTGCGAGTACGAGGATCTTGAGTTGTGTGAGAGAACGGATGTCCCGGCGATCGAGGAGGGCCCGGCTGAGCCGGACTGCTCCTCGATCACCGGGAGGGAATCAGACGCGGCGACGCTTGGGCGGGCGGCATCCGTTGTGCGCCTGGGGCGTCACGTCGTTGATGCTGCCGACCTCGAGGCCTGCGGCCTGGAGCGAGCGGATCGCGGTCTCGCGGCCGGAGCCGGGACCCTTGACGAACACGTCGACCTTCTTCATGCCGTGCTCCTGCGCCTGGCGGGCGGCCGACTCTGCGGCGAGCTGCGCGGCGAACGGGGTCGACTTGCGCGAGCCCTTGAAGCCGACGCCACCGGAGGAGGCCCAGCTGATCACGGCACCGTTGGTGTCGGTGATCGAGACGATCGTGTTGTTGAACGTCGACTTGATGTGGGCCTGGCCCACGGCGATGTTCTTCTTTTCCTTCTTGCGCGGCTTGCGAGTAGCCGCCTTGGGTGCTGCCATGTGTGAAATCTCCTAGATCTGGCGACGAGCGGTTACTTGCGGCCGGGCTTCTTCTTGCCGGCGACGGTGCGCTTCGGGCCCTTGCGGGTACGAGCGTTGGTCTTGGTGCGCTGGCCGCGGACCGGGAGACCGCGACGGTGGCGGATGCCCTCGTACGAGCCGATCTCGACCTTGCGGCGGATGTCGGCGGCGACCTCGCGGCGGAGGTCACCCTCGACCTTGAAGTTGCCCTCGATGTAGTCGCGCAGCGCAATGAGCTGGTCGTCGCTGAGGTCCTTCACGCGGATGTTTCCGTCGATGCCGGTCTCGGCGAGCGTGGTGAGCGCTCGCGTGCGGCCGACGCCGTAGATGTAAGTCAGTGCGATCTCCACGCGCTTCTCGCGCGGGATGTCGACTCCTGCCAGACGTGCCATGTGTGGCTTCTCCTGATTCGAAGTGGAGGTGTGGAGCAACGCCGGTGCCCGAGCCTCCGACTCGAGGTGTCCCCGCGGCATCCGTGGATGCCTGCGGTTCTGGCGCTGCCGATGTATTCAGTTGTGGGATGCGGAGCGCAGTGCGCCCCGTGTCTGGTGACTAGCCCTGGCGCTGCTTGTGGCGCGGGTTCGACTTGCAGATGACCATGACGCGGCCGTGGCGGCGAATCACCTTGCAGTGGTCGCAGATGGGCTTGACGCTGGGGTTGACCTTCACGATTGTTCCTTGATGTGTCGCTGTCCTCGTACCCGCGAGATGTCGCGGGCCGTTACTTTCCGAGCAGCCGTTTACTTGTAGCGGTAGACGATGCGGCCGCGCGTCAGGTCGTATGGGCTCAGCTCGACGATCACGCGGTCCTCGGGGAGGATGCGGATGTAGTGCTGGCGCATCTTTCCTGAGATGTGCGCGAGGACCTTGTGGCCGTTCGTGAGTTCCACCCGGAACATCGCGTTCGGGAGGGCCTCGACAACCGAGCCTTCAATCTCGATGACGCCGTCTTTCTTGGCCATAGCCTCACTATCGCTTGGAGTTTGGGATGCTGGTCGTGCGATGGTTCCGCTCGCCGAGCCCGATTCCCCTGAAATCAGAGGTCGTCAGGCATGCCGAAGCAGGCGTGCAGAACACCAAGGGTCAACTCTAGGTGATTCCGGCCGTTTTCGCCAGTCGAGCGCCGCACGGCCCATGCCGGCGCATCGCCCCACGCGCCGGATCAGGCTCGCGCGACGATCTCGGCCGCGAGGGACTGCGCCGCGGTCCGCGCCGCCGCGGCGTCCTCGGCCGCGAGTGCGGCCCTGGCGAGTGCTCTCGCATCATCGGCGCCGAATCGCCTGAGCGAGGCCCGCACGTCGGCGAGCGCCGAGGGCGACATCGACAGGCTGGTGGCACCGAGCCCGACGAGCACGACGGCCAGGAGCGGATCCGCAGCGGCCTCACCGCAGATGCCCACCGGCCTGCCGAGCGCGACACCGGCCGCGCCCACCTCCGAGATGAGGCGCAGCACCGCGGGGTGCCACGGGTCCTGCAGGGCCGCCACGGTGCCGAGCAGGCGGTCGGCGGCCATCGTGTACTGCGTGAGGTCGTTCGTGCCGATCGAAGCGAAATCGGCCGCCGCCAGCACCCGGTCGGCGATGAGCGCCGCCGACGGCGTCTCGACCATCACTCCCGCGACGACGATGCCCTGCTCCCTCGCGAGCGCGACGAAGTACCGCGTCTCCTCGACGGTCGCGATCATCGGCGCCATGACCTGCAGTTCGGCCTCCGTCGACGCGGCGGCGGCCGCGAGCGCCGCCAGCTGGTCGCGCAGGATCACCTCGGCCTGCCGAAGCGCTCGGATACCGCGCAGCCCGAGTGCGGGGTTCGCCTCTGGCGCATCGTTGACGAAGGCGAGCGGCTTGTCGGCCCCGGCGTCGAGCACGCGGACCACGACCTTCCGCCCGGGGAACGCCGTGAGCAGTCGCGTGTACTCGACCTGCTGCTCGCGCACGGTCGGGGCGACATCGGCGCCGAGGAAGAGGAACTCGGTGCGGAAGAGCCCGACGCCCTCGGCACCGAGGCGTACGGCCTCGGCGACGTCGTCGACGGACCCGAGGTTCGCGAGCAACGGCACCGGCGTGCCGTCGGCGAGGGCGCCGGGTGCGAGCGGTGCCGTCGCCTCCGCCGCACGCTCCTCGAGACGGGTGCGGGCGGCCGACAGCTGTTCGTCGGAGGGCGACGCGACGACGAGGCCACGGGCCGCGTCGACGACGACGGTGTCGCCGTCGGCGAGATGCACGGCATCCGCGGCGCCGACGACGGCGACGAGCGCCTTCTCGCGGGCGAGGATGGCCGTGTGCGAGGTGGGCCCGCCCTCGACGGTCACGAGCGCCTGCACCTGGTCGAGATCGAGCATCGCCGTGTCGGCGGGAGCGAGGTCGTGCGCGACGAGCACGAACGGATGCCCCGGGTCCGGCACCCCCGGTGCCGGCACCTGCATGAGCTCTGCGATCACGCGTTGCGAGACGTCGTCGAGATCGGCGGCCCGCTCCCCCAGGTACCCACCCATCTCGGCGAGCCGTCGGCGATACGAGGCGAACGCCTCGAAGACCGCACGCTCCGCCGTGGCCCCCGTCGCCAGCTTCGCATCGACGAGGTCGACGAGGCTCGGGTCCTCGGCCATCATGGCCTGCGCCTCGAGCACGTCCTTGCCGGCTCCCCCGACCGCCGCTCCGCGACGCGAGAGCTCGGTGGCGACCGCCGACAGCGCGATCCTCGCCCGTGCCGATTCCCGTTCGCGACCGAGCTCGCTCGCGGCATCGGCCGGTTCCGGTAGGCGTTCAGCCATCCGCACGACCCGACCGATGGCCACCCCTTGGCCGATCCCGGTCCCCGTGATCTCCCTCATCCGCCCGGCCTCCGTTGCGAGTATCCGTTCTGCACTCAGACTAGCCGCCTGACGAGCGCCCGTCGGGAGCATCGTCGCGCGGGCCGGCGCTCGAAGCACCGCCGCACACCGTACGCGCCACGGAGTTCCTCGTCGGAGTCGCAGGCCGACCCGCGATGCGAAGGGCAGGGTGTTCGGCTCAGGCGATGGGGGCGGGCCGCACCCCGAACCGCGCCAGCCCCGCGGCCCCGCCGTCGGGGGCGGTGAGCACCCAGATGCCGTCGGCGTGCACCGCGACGGAATGCTCCCAGTGCGCGGAGTCGGAACCGTCGGACGTCGTGACGGTCCAGTCGTCGTCACGCGTGAACGTGTCGATGGACCCGCCGACGATCATCGGCTCGATCGCCACGACGAGCCCGGGCTTGACCGCGGGTCCCCGACGGTCCACGCGGTAGTTGAAGACGGGCGGCTCCTCGTGCATCGTGCGCCCGATGCCGTGACCGACGTAGTCGGTGAGGATCCCGTACGCGCCCTCGCCGTGGACGAAGTCCTCGATCGCGGCGCCGACCTCGTTGAGGTGCGAGGCGCGTGCGAGCGTGGCGATGCCGACCCACAGGGCCTGCTCGGTGACCCGGTTGAGCTCGTCGCGGGCGGCGACGACGTCGGGGCGCTCGGCGTCGGGCAGCACGACGGTGAACGCGGAGTCGCCGTTCCAGCCGGCGACCTCTGCACCCCCGTCGACCGAGACGATGTCGCCGGCACGGAACGGGCGGTCTCCGGGGATGCCGTGCACGACGTCGTCGTCGACCGAGACGCACAGCGTGTGCCGGTATCCGGGCACGAGCTGGAAGTTCGGCACGCCGCCGCCGTCGCGGATCACGCGCTCGGCAGCGGCATCGAGGTCGAGCGGCGTCGCGCCCGGGACGAGCAGCCTGCGCGTCTCGGCGAGTGCCGCAGCGGTCAGCTCACCGGCCGCCCGCATCGAGCGGAGCTCGGCGGGCGACTTGTAGATGGACCGTCGGAACACCGAACGGCTCAGGCGGAGACGCCGTTGGGTGCGAGCCCGCGCGCAGCGAGCGCCGAGAAGATGCGCTCGGTCACCTCGTCGAGCGTGCCGACGCCGTCGATGCGCACGACGACGCCGCGTTCGCGGTACACGTCGAGGATCGGCGCGGTCTCCCGCTCGTAGATCGCGAGACGATTCGCGATGACCTCTTCGGTGTCGTCGGTGCGCCCCTGCTCAGCCGCGCGCTGCTGCAGGCGGGCGATGCTCTCGTCGCGGGGCACCTCGAGTTCGATGACCGCATCGAGCGCCTCGCCACGAGCCGTGAGGAACGCGTCGAGGTCGTCGACCTGGCCGCGATTGCGCGGGTACCCGTCGAGGAGGAAGCCGCCCGCGGCATCCGCCTGCTCGAGCCGGTCGCGCACGAGCTCGCTCGTGAGCGCATCGGGAACGAGGTCGCCCGCCTCGATGATCGCCTGCACGCGCTTGCCGAGCTCGGTGCCGCCCGCGACATTCGCACGGAAGATGTCGCCGGTGGCGACCTGGGGCACGCCGAACGCCTCCGCGACGAGCACGCCCTGCGTTCCCTTGCCGGAGCCCTGGGGCCCGACGATCAGGAAGCGAGCTGAGCCGGTAGCGGAAGCCGTCATCGGAGAAGTCCTTCGTAGTGTCGCTGCTGGAGCTGGGCATCGATCTGCTTGACCGTCTCGAGGCCGACGCCGACGATGATCAGGATGGAGGCGCCGCCGAAGGGGAAGTTCTGGTCGGCGCCGACCATCGCGAACGCGATGAGCGGGATCAGGGCGATCAGACCGAGGTAGAACGAACCCGGAAGCGTGATGCGCGTGAGCACGTAGTCGAGGTACTCCGCGGTCGGACGACCTGCACGGATGCCCGGGATGAACCCGCCGTACTTCTTCATGTTCTCCGACACCTCGTCGGGGTTGAAGGTGATCGCGACGTAGAAGTACGTGAAGCCGACGATGAGCAGGAAGTACATCAGCATGTACAGCGGGTGGCTGCCCTGCGTGAGGTTGTTCGTGACCCAGGTGACCCACGGCTGCGGCTGCTCGCCGGCCGCCGGGGTGTTGAACTGCGCGATGAGCGCCGGCAGGTACAGCAGCGACGAGGCGAAGATGACCGGCACGACGCCCGCCATGTTGACCTTGATCGGGATGTAGGTGTTGTTGCCGCCGTAGGTGCGCCTGCCGACCATGCGCTTGGCGTACTGCACCGGGATGCGCCGCTGCGACTGCTCGACGAACACGACCGCGACGACGACGAGGAGTCCGATGGCGAGCACGATCGCGAAGACGTCCCAGCCACGGGCGATGCCGATGGCCCAGAGCGAGCCGGGGAAGGTCGCGGCGATCGACGTGAAGATGAGGAGGGACATGCCGTTGCCGATGCCGCGCTCGGTGATGAGCTCGCCCATCCACATGATGAGGCCGGTACCGGCGGTCATGGTGATGACCATGAGCAGGATCGCGTACCAGGCGTCGTTCGTGATGAGCTGCGAGCACTCGGGGGCGCCCGAGGGGAACAGCGCGCCGGAGCGGGCGACCGTGATGAGCGTGGTCGACTGGAGCACGCCGAGCGCGATCGTGAGGTAGCGGGTGTACTGGGTGAGGCGGCTCTGGCCGGCCTGGCCCTCTTTGTACAGCGTCTCGAAGTGAGGGATCACGACGCGGAGCAGCTGCACGATGATCGATGCCGTGATGTACGGCATGATGCCCAGCGCGAAGATCGACAGCTGGAGCAGCGCACCGCCGGAGAAGAGGTTCACGAGGTCGTAGAGTCCCGTGGCGCCCGTCTGGTTGGCGGCGAGACACGCCTGAACGTTGCCGAAGTCCACGAACGGCGCGGGAATGAACGAACCCAGCCGGAACAGGGCGACGATGCCCAGCGTGAACCCGAGCTTGCGGCGAAGATCCGGCGTGCGGAAGATCCGCCCGATGGCGTTGAACACTCGTCCTCCTGTTGCTCCGTGTGGAGTCAGTCCATATGCGGCTCGAGCCAGTCGAGACCCCCGTGAATCATACGCGAGGTCCCGACTGGCTCGTGCAATCGGTGCTGTTTCCGGTCTACTTGACCGAGCCGCCAGCGGCGACGATCTTCTGCTCGGCCGAGCCGGAGACCTTGTCGACCGCGACGTTGAGCTTCACCTGGATGTCACCGTTGCCGAGAACCTTGACGCGCTCGTTCTTGCGAACGGCACCCTTCTCGACGAGGTCGGCGATCGTGACGTCGCCGCCCTTCGGGTACAGCTCGGCGAGCTTCTCCAGGTTCACGACCTGGTACTCGACGCGGAACGGGTTCTTGAAGCCGCGGAGCTTCGGCGCACGCATGTGGTACGGAAGCTGGCCACCCTCGAACCCGGGGCGGATGTTGTTGCGAGCCTTCGAGCCCTTGGTACCGCGACCTGCCGTCTTGCCCTTCGAACCTTCACCGCGTCCGACGCGGGTCTTGTCCTTCTTGGCGCCAGGAGCGGGGCGGAGGTGGTGGACCTTCAGCACCTGCTCGCGCTTCTCCGCGACGTCCGCCTTGGGGGCGGCCTTCTTCGCGGGAGCCTTCTTCGCCGGAGCCTTGGGGGCTTCGGCTGCGTCGGCCTTCGCTGCAGCAGCCTTCGCGGGCGCCTTGGCGGGGGCCTTCTTCTCGGCAGCAGCCTTGGGGGCTGCCTTCGCGGCGGCGGGCTTGTCGGCCGTCTTCTTCGCCGGAGCCTTCTTGGGGGCTTCGGCGGCGACGTCCTTCTTCTCGTCAGCCATTAGTCAATCTCCTCAACCTTCACGAGGTGCGCGACGGTGTTCACGTAGCCGCGGTTCTGCGAGTTGTCCTCGCGAATCACCGAGTCACCGATGCGCTTGAGTCCGAGGCTGCGCAGCGTGTCGCGCTGGTACTGCTTCTCGCTCACCTTGGACTTGATCTGGGTCACCTTCAGCTGCTTGGCCATCAGGCACCTGCCTTCGCTGCTGCGGCGGCCTCGGCCGCCTGGGCCTCGGCACGCAGCAGACGGGCCGGAGCGACCTCGTCGTAGGCGAGGCCACGACGGGCGGCGACTGCACGAGGCTCTTCGAGCTCCTGCAGGGCGGCGACCGTGGCGTGCACGATGTTGATGGTGTTCGACGAACCGAGCGACTTGCTCAGCACGTCGTGGATGCCGGCGCACTCGAGCACCGCACGCACGGGACCACCGGCGATGACACCGGTACCAGCCGAAGCCGGACGCAGCAGGACGACGCCGGCTGCGGCCTCACCCTGGACGGGGTGCGGGATGGTGGCTCCGACGCGGGGGACGCGGAAGAAGTTCTTCTTCGCCTCCTCGACGCCCTTCGAGATCGCGGTCGGGACCTCGCGCGCCTTGCCGTAGCCGACGCCGACGAGTCCGTTGCCGTCACCCACGACGACGAGCGCCGTGAAGCTGAAGCGACGGCCGCCCTTGACGACCTTCGACACGCGGTTGATGGTCACGACGCGCTCGAGGAACTGGCTCTTCTCAGCGTCACGGCCACCGCGGTCGCGGCCACCCTGGTTGCGGTCACGACCGCCGCCGCGACGGTTGTCGCGCTCGTTCCGAGCCGGCTCCGAAGCTGCTGCCGTCTCGACGGGTGCCTCTGCGGTCACCTCGGTCTCCTTCGTAGTGTTCTCGCTCACAGGTTGAGCCCTGCCTCTCGCGCTCCATCGGCGATCGCTGCGACACGACCGGCGTACTTGTTGCCGCCGCGGTCGAAGACGACGGACTCGATGCCGGCCTTCTTCGCACGCTCTGCGACGAGCTCGCCGACCTTCTTGGCCTTGGCGGTCTTGTCACCGTCGAACCCACGGAGGTCTGCCTCCATGGTCGAGGCGCTGGCGACGGTCAGGCCCTTGCTGTCGTCGACGACCTGGACGAACACGTGACGTGCCGAACGGGTGACGACGAGGCGCGGGCGCAGCTCGGTGCCGACGACCTTCTTGCGAAGGCGGGTGTGGCGGCGCGAACGCGCAGCCGTCTTGGTCTTCACAGCCATGATTACTTACCTGACTTTCCGGCCTTGCGACGCACGACCTCGCCGGCGTAGCGGATGCCCTTGCCCTTGTACGGCTCGGGCTTCTTGATCTTGCGGATGTTCGCGGCGACCTCGCCGACCGCCTGCTTGTCGATGCCCGCGACCGTGATCTTGTTGTTGCCCTCGACGGTCAACGTGATCCCGGTGGGTGCGTCGACGACGACGGGGTGCGAGAAGCCGAGCGCGAGCTCGAGCGACGAGCCCTTCTGCGCGACTCGGTAACCGGTTCCGACGATCTCGAGAGCCTTGGTGTAGCCCTGGGTCACACCGATGATCTGGTTGGCGATGAGGGTACGCGTGAGGCCGTGCAGCGAGCGCGAGGTGCGCTCGTCGTCGGGGCGGGTGACGAGAACCTGGTTCTCTTCGAGCTTGACCTCGATGGGGGCGGCGACGGTGAGCGCGAGCTCGCCCTTCGGGCCCTTCACCGAAACGGCCTGGCCGTCGATCTTGACCTCGACGCCCGCGGGGATGTCGATGGGGAGACGTCCGATTCGTGACATGGAACTACCACACGTAGGCGAGGACTTCTCCGCCTACGCCCTTCTTCTCGGCCTGACGGTCGGTGAGCAGACCGCTGGAGGTGGACAGGATGGCAACGCCGAGGCCGCCGAGCACCTTGGGGAGCTCCGTCGACTTCGCGTAGACGCGGAGGCCGGGCTTGGAGACGCGCTTGATGCCAGCGATCGAACGCTCGCGGTTGGGGCCGAACTTGAGCTGCAGCGTCAGCGTCTTGCCCACGCGAGCATCGGTCAGCTCGAAGTCCGCGATGTAGCCCTCCTTCTTCAAGATCTCGGCGATGTTCGCCTTGAGCTTGGAGTTGGGCATCGACACGGAGTCGTGGTGTGCGGAGTTCGCGTTCCGCAGACGGGTCAGCATGTCAGCGACCGGGTCGGTCATCGTCATGACGAGTGTTTCCTTACGTTCACCAGGTTTCAGCGCCCGTTACACGAGCGATGACCTGTGGTGTCGGTCTTCCACGGATGCGGGAGACCGGGGTCGGATGCTGCGGGCGTGTGCCCGCAGCATCCGGGGTTCAGTTGGCGGACTCGGCCGACTTGAAGGGGAAGCCGAGCTGCTTGAGCAGCGCGCGGCCCTCTTCGTCCGTCTTGGCCGTGGTCACCACAGTGATGTCCATGCCGCGGACGCGGTCGATCTTGTCCTGGTCGATCTCGTGGAACATCGACTGCTCCGTGAGGCCGAACGTGTAGTTGCCGGTGCCGTCGAACTGCTTGTCCGAGAGGCCGCGGAAGTCGCGGATACGGGGCAGTGCGAGCGAGAGCAGGCGGTCGAGGAACTCCCACATGCGGTCGCCGCGAAGCGTGACGTGGGCACCGATCGGCTGGCCCTCGCGCAGCTTGAACTGCGCGATGGACTTGCGAGCCTTGGTGACCTGCGGCTTCTGGCCGGTGATCTTGGTGAGATCGGCGATCGCGCCGTCGATGACCTTGCCATCGCGCGCGGCTTCGCCGACACCCATGTTCACGACGATCTTCACGAGACCCGGAACCTGGTGCACGTTGGTGTAGCCGTGCTCCTCGGTGAGGGTCTTCGAGATCTCGTCCCGGTACTTGGTCTTCAGGCGCGGCTGGATTTTGCCAGCCTGCGTAGCCGTGTCGGTCATTACAGGTCCTTACCTGACTTCTTTGCGTAGCGGACGCGGACGGTCTTCTCGACGCCGTCCTTCGTCACGGTCTCGATGCGGAAACCGACGCGGGTCGGCTTCTTCGACTCGGGGTCGACGAGCGCGACGTTCGACACGTGGATCGGGGCCTCGACGGTCTCGATGCCGCCGGTCTTTGAGCCGCGCTGCGTCTGGCCGACGCGAACGTGCTTCGTCACGAAGTTGATGCCTTCGACGACGACGCGGTTCTCGGCGACGAGCACCTCGAGGACCTTGCCCTGCTTGCCACGGTCTCCGCCGCGAGCCTGGCTGCGGCCCGAGATGACCTGAACGAGGTCACCCTTCTTGATGTTGGCCATGACTAGATAACCTCCGGTGCCAGCGAGATGATCTTCATGAACTTCTTGTCGCGGAGCTCGCGACCGACCGGTCCGAAGATACGGGTGCCGCGGGGGTCACCATCGTTCTTCAGGATCACTGCGGCGTTCTCGTCGAACTTGATGTAGGAGCCGTCGGGACGACGGGTCTCCTTGACGGTGCGGACGATGACGGCCTTGACCACATCGCCCTTCTTGACGTTGCCGCCGGGGATCGCGTCCTTGACGGTCGCGACGATGGTGTCACCGAGGCCGGCGTACCGGCGCTTCGAGCCACCGAGGACGCGGATCGTGAGCAGCTCCTTGGCGCCGGTGTTGTCGGCGACCTTGACTCGTGATTCCTGCTGAAGCACTTTGAATCTCCTTCTTTCAAGTAAGCGCGGGGCTTACTTGGCCTTCTCGACGATCTCGACGAGGCGCCAGCGCTTCGTGGCGGAGAGGGGACGGGTCTCGCTGATCACGACGAGGTCGCCGATGCCGGCGGTGTTCAGCTCGTCGTGAGCCTTGACCTTCGAGGTACGGCGGATGACCTTGCCGTACAGCGGGTGCTTCACGCGGTCCTCGACCTCGACGACGATGGTCTTGTCCATCTTGTCGCTGACGACGTAGCCGCGACGAACCTTGCGGTAGCCGCGGACGAGCTCGGCCGCGGTGTCGACCTCGGCCGAAGCCTTCTTGGTCTCAGCCATGATCAGGCCTCCTTCGTCTCGTCGACCTCGGCTGCAGCATCAACGGATGCCTCGGCCTTGGCCTTCTTCGTCTTCTTCTCGGCCTTGACCGGAACCTCGACCGGCGCGGGCGTAGCCCGGATGCCGAGCTCGCGCTCGCGGATGACCGTGTAGATGCGCGCGATGTCGCGCTTGACCGCCCGGAGGCGGCCGTGGCTTTCGAGCTGACCGGTGGCCGACTGGAAGCGCAGGTTGAACAGCTCTTCCTTGGCCTTCTTCAGCTCATCGACGAGTCGCTCGTCTTCGAAAGTGTCGAGCTCGACGGGGCTGAGCTCCTTGGTGCCGACGGCCATTATGCGTCGCCCTCCTCGCGCTTGATGATGCGTGCCTTGAGGGGCAGCTTGTGGATGGCACGGGTCATTGCCTCACGAGCGAGTTCCTCGGAGACGCCGGAGACCTCGAAGAGGACTCGACCCGGCTTGACGTTCGCGACCCACCACTCGGGCGAACCCTTACCGGAACCCATTCGGGTTTCGGCCGGCTTCTTCGTGAGCGGACGGTCGGGGTAGATGTTGATCCACACCTTGCCGCCGCGCTTGATGTGACGCGTCATGGCGATACGAGCGGACTCGATCTGACGGTTCGTCACGTACGCGGGGGTCAACGCCTGGATGCCGAACTCACCGAAGGTGACCTTCGTGCCGCCGGTGGCGTGGCCCGAACGGCCGGGGTGGTGCTGCTTGCGGTACTTGACTCGACGGGGAATCAACATGGTTATGCCTCAACTCCTGCTGCCACCGGCTCCTGCGCCTTCGGCGCACGGCGGGGACGGTCACTGCGCTCGGGGCGCGACGACTTCTGGTTGGCCTGCTCGCGGGCGAGCTCCTTGTTGGTGATGTCGCCCTTGTAGATCCAGACCTTCACACCGATGCGGCCGAAGGTGGTCTTCGCCTCGTAGAAGCCGTAGTCGATGTTCGCGCGAAGGGTGTGCAGGGGCACACGGCCTTCGCGGTAGAACTCCGAACGGCTCATCTCGGCGCCGCCGAGGCGGCCGGAGACCTGGATGCGGACGCCCTTGGCGCCGGCGCGCTGAGCACCCTGCAGGCCCTTGCGCATCGCGCGGCGGAATGCCACACGAGCGGAGAGCTGCTCGGCGATGCCCTGAGCGACGAGCTGAGCGTCGGCCTCGGGGTTCTTCACCTCGAGGATGTTCAGCTGGATCTGCTTGCCGCTGAGCTTCTCGAGGTCGGCGCGGATGCGCTCGGCCTCGGCGCCGCGGCGGCCGATCACGATGCCGGGACGTGCCGTGTGGATGTCCACGCGGACACGGTCACGGGTGCGCTCGATCTCGATGCGCGAGACACCGGCGCGGTCCAGCGACGTCTGCAGCAGTCGACGGATCTTGATGTCTTCTGCAAGGTAGTCGGCGTAGCGCTGACCGGGCTTCGTCGAGTCGGAGAACCACCGCGACACATGGTCGGTGGTGATGCCGAGACGGAAGCCGTACGGGTTGACTTTCTGACCCATTACTTCGTACCCTCCTCGGGCGTGGCGAGCACGACGGTGATGTGGCTCGTTCGCTTGTTGATGCGGAAGGCACGACCCTGAGCGCGCGGCTGGAATCGCTTGAGGGTGGTGCCCTCATCGACGAATGCGCGGCTGATGTAGAGGTCCTGCTCGTCCAGGTAGGTGTTCGTGGCATCGGCCTTGACGCGAGCGTTCGCGATGGCCGAGGCGACGAGCTTGTACACCGGCTCGCTCGCACCCTGGGGTGCGAACTTCAGGATGGCGAGTGCCTCCTGTGCCTGGCGCCCGCGGATCATGTTGACGACGCGGCGGGCCTTCATGGGGGTGACGCGGATGTGTCGCACGCGTGCGATCGACTCCACCATTTCTTCTCCTCCTTCACGTCACCGCTTAGCGGCGACGGCCCTTCTTGTCGTCCTTCACGTGTCCACGGAAGGTGCGGGTGGGGGCGAACTCGCCGAGCTTGTGACCCACCATGGTCTCGGTGACGAACACCGGGATGTGCTTGCGGCCGTCGTGCACCGCGATGGTGTGACCCAGCATCGCCGGGATGATCATCGAACGGCGCGACCACGTCTTGATGACGTTCTTGCTGCCGGCCTCGTTCGCCGTGATCACCTTGCGAAGCAGGTGGTCATCGACGAAGGGGCCCTTCTTCAGACTGCGTGGCATCTTCTACAACTCCTACTTGCGCTTCTTGCCGACGTTACGGCGGCGAACGATGAGCTTGTCGCTGGGAAGATCGCGCTTGCGCGTACGGCCTTCCTTCTGGCCCCAGGGGCTGACGGGGTGACGTCCACCGGACGTCTTGCCCTCGCCACCACCGTGCGGGTGGTCGACCGGGTTCATGGCGACACCACGCACGGTCGGGCGGACGCCCTTCCAGCGCATGCGGCCGGCCTTGCCCCAGTTGATGTTCGACTGCTCGGCGTTGCCGACCTCGCCGACGGTCGCGCGGCAGCGCGCGTCGACGTTGCGGATCTCGCCCGAGGGCAGACGCAGCTGGGCGTAGGGGCCGTCCTTCGCAACGAGGCGAACGGATGCTCCGGCCGAGCGTGCCATCTTGGCACCGCCGCCGGGGCGCAGCTCGATGGCGTGCACCACGGTACCGGTGGGGATGTTCTTCAGCGGCAGGTTGTTGCCGGGCTTGATGTCGGCGCCGGGGCCCGACTCGACGATGTCGCCCTGCGAGAGCTTGTTCGGAGCCAGGATGTAGCGCTTGGTGCCGTCGACGAAGTGCAGCAGCGCGATGCGCGCGGTGCGGTTGGGGTCGTACTCGATGTGAGCGACCTTGGCGTTGACGCCGTCCTTGTCGTTGCGCTTGAAGTCGATCACGCGGTACTGGCGCTTGTGGCCACCACCGATGTGACGCGTCGTGATGCGGCCCTGGTTGTTGCGACCACCGGTCTTCGGCAGCGGGCGGAGCAGCGACTTCTCAGGCGTGGAGCGAGTGATCTCCGCGAAGTCGGCGACCGACGAACCGCGACGACCAGGAGTCGTGGGCTTGTACTTACGAATAGCCATTCTTATTCCTCTGCTCCCTAGCCGACAGCCGTGAAGATGTCGATCGAGCCGGACTTGAGGGTGACGATCGCGCGCTTGGTGTCCTTGCGCTTGCCCATGCCGAACCGGGTACGGCGGGTCTTGCCCTGACGGTTCAGGGTGTTGATCGACGCCACCTGGACGTTGAAGATCTTCTCGATGGCGAGCTTGATCTCGGTCTTGTTCGAGCGGGGGTCCACGATGAACGTGTACTTGCCCTCGTCGATCAGGCCGTAGCTCTTCTCCGAGACGACGGGCGCGATGATGATGTCGCGCGGGTCCTTGTTGTTCGCGGCGGCGGTCATGCCGAGACCTCTTCCTTCTTCGCCGTCTTCGAGGCCACGAAGGACTCGAGTGCAGCGGTGCTGAAGACGATGTCGTCCGAGACGAGCACGTCGTAGGCGTTCAGCTGGTCGACGCGCAGCACGTGCACGGTCGGGATGTTCCGCACAGCGCGCTGCGAGAGCTCTTCACCGGGCGCGAGCACGATGAGGAAGCGCTTCGCCGGAGCGATCGCTGCGAGGAGCGCGACGGCTTCCTTGGTCTTCGGCGTCTCGCTGGCCGTGAAGGCGGTGACCGCGTGGACGCGGCCGCCGCGTGCGCGGTCGGAGAGCGAGCCGAGGAGGGCCGCTGCGATCATCTTCTTGGGGGTGCGCTGCGAGTAGTCACGCGGCTGCGGGCCGTGAACGATGCCACCGCCGGTCATCTGAGGAGCGCGGATCGAACCCTGACGGGCGCGGCCGGTGCCCTTCTGCTTGAACGGCTTGCGACCGGCGCCGGAAACCTCGCCGCGGGTCTTGGTCTTGTGCGTGCCCTGGCGCGCTGCTGCGAGCTGGGCGACGACGACCTGGTGGATGAGCGGGACGTTGGTCTGCACGTCGAAGAGTTCGGCGGGCAGCTCGACCGAGCCGGACTTCTTGCCGGTCGCGTCGAGCACGTCAATGGTGTTGGCGGTAGCCATGGACTACGCCCCCTTCACTGCGTTGCGGACGAAAACGAGACGGCCGCGAGCACCGGGAACCGCGCCCTTGACGAGCAGCAGGCCCTTCTCGGCGTCGACGGCGTGCACGCGGAGGTTGAGCACGGTCACGCGCTCGCCACCCATGCGGCCGGCCATGCGCATGCCCTTGAAGACGCGGCTGGGCGTCGACGAGGCACCGATGGAACCGGGCTTGCGGTGGTTGCGGTGCGAACCGTGCGAAGCGGACACACCCTTGAAGTTGTGGCGCTTCATGACACCGGCGAAGCCCTTGCCCTTGCTCGTGCCGACGACGTCGACGAGCTGGCCGGCCTCGAAGGCACCCTCGACGGGGAGCTCCTGGCCGAGGGAGTACGACGCGGCGTCCGCGGTGCGGACCTCGGTCAGGTGGCGACGGGGGGTCACGCCTGCGGCGGCGAAGTGGCCGGTCGCGGGCTGGTTGACCTTGCGCGGGTCGATGGCGCCTGCAGCGATCTGCACAGCCTCGTAGCCGTCGTTCGCGACGGTGCGGAGCTGGGTGACCACGTTGGGGGCGATCTCGATGACGGTCACGGGCACGAGCTTGTTGTTCTCGTCCCACACCTGGGTCATGCCGAGCTTGGTGCCGAGCAGACCCTTCACGTTCTTGGTAGCGGAAGACATCTGTTACCTCAGAGCTTGATCTCGATGTTGACGTCGGCCGGCAGGTCGAGTCGCATGAGCGAGTCGACGGCCTTGGGCGTCGGGTCCACGATGTCGATGAGACGCTTGTGGGTGCGCATCTCGAAGTGCTCGCGGCTGTCCTTGTACTTGTGGGGCGATCGGATGACGCACACCACGTTCTTCTCCGTCGGAAGCGGCACGGGGCCGACGACCGTGGCGCCCGCGCGGGTCACCGTGTCGACGATCTTGCGCGCCGAGGTGTCGATGACCTCGTGGTCATACGACTTCAGTCGAATGCGGATCTTCTGTCCCGCCATTGCTGACTCTCTCTCTGTCAAGGCGTCTTACCCCTTCCGAGGGCATCGGACGCCGCGTAGCTACTCCGTGTGAAGCACCACTGTTCTTCTGTCAAAGGCCGGTGATCGAGCCTGTCGAAACCACCCGCCCGGATCAACCGGGGCGGTGCTCTCGACACGCTCGACCTTCGAGCCCGCCGACGCGCACGCAGACATGGTCGCCCATGGCGTTGTGAGTGTCGGTTTGTCTGTTCTCCTGCCTGCGGCCTAACCTGACCCCTGCGTGAGCCCCGTTGGAACGGGGCGAACCGGGTGGTTATGCACTGCCTGACAGTGATCCGATCAGCGCGCACGAGTGCACGCGTTCGAAATGTTGAACTCAACGAGTTTGCCACAATGAGTGCCTTCATGCAACCCGGGCGTGTCGCGCCCGTCCGGTTCACAGGGATGTCGCAGACGAGCACGCTCCGGCCCCGCGACATCCGTGATGGAATCGACGTGACGACCAAGTCTGGAGGCGTACATGACCGAGCACGCGCATCAGGTGAGCGACCGGATCGGACCGGGCAGCGTCTCGGTCAGTCGCACCGGCGAACGCACGTTCGAGGGCATGAACGAGCGCGGGTCGACGGTGCGCATCGGTCCGGCGGAGGCCGAGGGGCACTTCACTCCCGGCGAACTGCTCAAGCTCGCCCTCGCGGGCTGCGCCGGCATGAGTGCCGACCGGGTCGTCGCTCGGCGTCTCGGCGACGACTTCGCGATGACGGTGTGGGCGCACGGCACCTCCGACCACGAGAACCGCTACTCCCATGTCGACGAGGAACTGCTGCTCGACCTCTCGGCGCTCGACGAGCCCGAGCGCTCGAAGCTCATCGACCTCATGGTCAAGGCGATCGACCGGTCCTGCACGGTGGCGCGCAGCGTGCACGGCAGCATCGAACTCGAGACGACGATCGACGGCACGCCCGTCTGAGGCCGCTCAGTCGCGATCGCTGCGCGAGCACGCGACGTTGCGTTCGGCCGCGACGCCCGGCGCCACCACCCCGGCTCCGACGACGAGGGCGATCACGGCGCCGGTGGCGCCGAGCACGACCGCCGGCCGTGCGCGCAGGCCGTGCGACGGTGTGCGGAACGGGTCTTCGATGTACCGCTTCGAGAGGCCGGCGACGACGAACGAGAACGCCACGAGCAGGACCATCAGCCACGGTGGACTCGGCATGCCGGTGAGGTACGGCACGAACATGAAGATCGGCCAGTGCCAGAGGTAGAGCGAGTACGAGACGTCGCCCATCCACTGCACGGGCGAGAGCGCGGCGAGCCGCGCCGGCGACCAGGAGAGCTGCGGCATGCCCGCCCAGATCACGGCGAGCGTGCCGACCACCGGCGCGAGCACGATCGCACCGGGGAAGATGTCGGGCGATCGGAACGTCACGATCGGCACGATGATGACCACGAGTCCGACGAGCGACACGGCGGCACGCAGGCGCTCGTGGCCGCGAAGCGGGGTCGCGGCGACCAGTGCGAGCAGCCCGCCGACGCCGAACTCCCACATGCGCGTGAACGTCGAGAAGTAGGCGATGGCCGGGTTCTGCACGGTCAGCACGATGCAGTGCACGAACGACGCCGCGGTGACCGCGCCGAGCAGGAGCAGGAGCACCCGACGCGAACCGACTCCCCTGCGCGCGGCGAACCAGATGCCGACGATCAGCAGCAGCGGCCAGATGAGGTAGAACTGCTCCTCGACCGAGAGCGACCAGAAATGCTGCACGGGCGTCGACTCGAGATCGGCCCGCCGCGGGATCTGGGAGTCGACCGCGAGCTGCCAGTTCTCGTAGTAGAGCGCGCTCGCGACGATCTCCCTGAACCACGACCGCCACTCCCGCTGGGGCACGAGCGCGATCGTGAGCACCGAGACCACGGCGAGCACCGTCACGGCGGCCGGCAGGATCCGGCGGGCCCGCCGGAGGTAGAAGGTGCGGAGCGTGATGCGCCCGCGCTGTTCCGCGTCGCGCAGCAGGAGCCCGGTGATCAGGAAACCCGAGACGACGAAGAACACGTCGACGCCCATGTATCCGGCCGGTGCGACGGCGGGCCACCCGTGGTGGAGCACGACCGCTCCGACGGCGAGCGCCCGTAGAGCCTGAATCTCAGGGCGAACCGTCGATCGAACGAATGGCGTGGGGGAAGCTGCCATCCGTTCCAGCGTAGAACCGTCTACCCGCCGGCGGAAGAGGAGGGTTCCCGGGTACACGAAAGGGGCCGGGCCCGAAGGCCCGACCCCTGTCGGCGATCAGTAGGTGAACCTACTTGACGATCTTGGTGACCGTACCGGCACCCACGGTGCGTCCACCCTCACGGATGGCGAAGCCGAGGCCCTCTTCCATGGCGATGGGCTGGATCAGCTCAACCGTCATGTCGGTGGTGTCGCCGGGCATGACCATCTCGGTGCCCTCGGGCAGCGTGATGACGCCGGTGACGTCGGTGGTGCGGAAGTAGAACTGCGGACGGTAGTTCGCGTAGAACGGGTTGTGACGCCCGCCTTCCTCCTTGGAGAGGATGTACGCGGTGCCCTCGAAGTTCGTGTGCGGGGTGACCGAGCCGGGTGCGACGACGACCTGGCCGCGCTCCACGTCTTCGCGCTTGGTGCCGCGAAGGAGCAGACCGCAGTTCTCGCCGGCCCATGCCTCGTCGAGCTGCTTGTGGAACATCTCGATACCGGTGACCGTGGTCTTCTGCGTCGGGCGGATGCCGACGATCTCGACCTCGGAGTTGATCTTCAGCGTGCCACGCTCGGCGCGGCCCGTGACGACGGTTCCACGACCGGTGATCGTGAAGACGTCCTCGACCGGCATGAGGAAGGGCTTGTCCTTGTCGCGCACGGGGTCGGGGATCGACTCGTCGACGGCGTTCATGAGGTCGAGGACCGACTGGACCCACTTCTCGTCGCCCTCGAGCGCCTTGAGGCCCGAGACCTGCACGACGGGAGCGTTGTCGCCGTCGAAGCCCTGGCTCGAGAGCAGCTCGCGAACCTCGAGCTCGACGAGCTCGAGGATCTCCTCGTCGTCGACCATGTCGGACTTGTTGAGCGCGACGAGCAGGTACGGCACGCCGACCTGCTTGGCGAGCAGCACGTGCTCGCGCGTCTGCGCCATCGGGCCGTCGGTCGCCGCGACCACGAGGATCGCGCCGTCCATCTGAGCCGCACCGGTGATCATGTTCTTGATGTAGTCGGCGTGACCCGGGGCGTCGACGTGCGCGTAGTGGCGCTTCGGCGTCTCGTACTCGACGTGCGAGATGTTGATCGTGATGCCGCGCTGGCGCTCTTCGGGAGCGGAGTCGATCGACGCGAAGTCGCGCTGCACGTTGGTGGCCGACGGGTACTTGTCGGCGAGCACCTTCGAGATCGCTGCGGTGAGCGTGGTCTTGCCGTGGTCGACGTGACCGATCGTTCCGATGTTGACGTGCGGCTTGGTCCGCTCGAACTTGGCCTTAGCCACTGTGGGTCCTCCTCAGGACTCGTGTAGATCCGCCGGGCGCTGGATTGCGACCGGAGGTCTACGGGGGTTGTGTTGATATGTTACGCGAACCGGAAGGTTCGTGCGTATCGGACTATTCGCCCTTGTTCTTCTGGACGATCTCGTCGGCCACAGCCTTCGGGACCTCCGCGTAGCTCTGGAACTCCATCGAGTACACCGCGCGACCAGAGGTCTTCGACCGAAGGTCGCCGATGTAACCGAACATCTCCGAGAGCGGGACGTGCGCACGCACGACCTTCACGCCTGCGGCATCCTCCATGGACTGGATCTGACCGCGACGCGAGTTCAGGTCGCCGATGACGTCGCCCATGTACTCCTCAGGAGTACGGACCTCGACGGACATCAGCGGTTCGAGCAGGACGGGGTTCGCCTTGCGAGCGGCTTCCTTGAAGCCCATCGAGCCGGCGATCTTGAACGCCATCTCCGAGGAGTCGACGTCGTGGGCGGCACCGTCGAGGATCGACGCCTTGACGCCGACCATCGGGTATCCGGCGAGGATGCCGTACTGCATGGCATCGCGGAAACCGGCATCGATCGAGGGAATGTACTCGCGCGGGATGCGGCCACCGGTGACCTTGTTCTCGAACTCGTAGATCTTGTCGCCTTCGATCTCGAGCGGCTCGATCGCGAACTGGATCTTCGCGAACTGGCCGGAACCACCGGTCTGCTTCTTGTGGGTGTAGTCGTGCTTCTCGACCGCGCGCTTGATCGTCTCGCGGTACGCGACCTGGGGCTTGCCCACGTTGGCCTCGACGTTGAACTCGCGCTTCATGCGGTCGACCAGGATGTCGAGGTGGAGCTCGCCCATGCCCTTGATGACCGTCTGACCGGTCTCCTGGTTCTGCTCGGTGCGGAAGGTCGGGTCCTCTTCGGCGAGCTTCTGGATCGCCGTGCCGAGCTTCTCCTGGTCGGCCTTGGTCTTCGGCTCGATGGCGACCTCGATGACGGGCTCGGGGAAGGTCATCGACTCGAGGACGACCTGGTTGTTCGGGTCGCAGAGGGTGTCACCGGTGGTGGTGTCCTTCAGGCCGATCACCGCGTAGATGTTGCCGGCGGTCACCGAGTCGATCGGGATCTCCTTGTTGGCGTGCATCTGGAAGATCTTGCCGATGCGCTCCTTCTTGCCCTTGGTCGAGTTGACGACCTGGGCGCCGCTGTCGAGGCGACCGGAGTAGACGCGCACGTAGGTGAGGCGACCGAAGAACGGGTGCACCGCGACCTTGAACGCGAGGGCCGTGAACGGCTCCGACGCGTCGGCGTGACGCATGACGATCTTCTCTTCGTCACGAGCGTCGTGCGCCTCGATGGCGGGCACGTCGAGCGGCGACGGAAGGTAGTCGATGACGGCGTCGAGCATGGGCTGCACGCCGCGGTTCTTGAACGCCGAACCGCAGAGCACGGGGTAGATCTCGGAGTTGACGGTGAGCTTGCGGATCGCGGCCTTGATCTCGGCCACGGTCAGCTCTTCGCCGCCGAAGTACTTCTCCATCAGCGCGTCGTCGGTCTCGGCGACGACCTCGAGCAGCGCGGTGCGGTACTCGGCGGCCTTGTCGACGAGGTCGGCGGGGATCTCCTCGATGGCGTACTCGGCGCCCATCTTGACGTCACCCTTGGCATCGCCGCGCCACGTGAGCGCACGCATCTCGACCAGGTCGACGACGCCCTCGAATGCGGACTCCGAACCGATCGGGAGCTGCAGCACGAGGGGCTTCGCGCCGAGGCGGCTGATGATGGTGTCGACCGTGAAGTAGAAGTCGGCGCCGAGCTTGTCCATCTTGTTGACGAAGCAGATGCGCGGGACGTCGTACTTGTCGGCCTGACGCCAGACGGTCTCGGACTGGGGCTCGACGCCCTCCTTGCCGTCGAAGACGGCGACCGCGCCATCGAGCACGCGGAGCGAACGCTCGACCTCGACCGTGAAGTCCACGTGGCCGGGGGTGTCGATGATGTTGATCTGGTTCTTGTTCCAGTAGCAGGTCACGGCGGCAGACGTGATCGTGATGCCGCGTTCCTTCTCCTGCTCCATCCAGTCGGTCGTCGAGGCGCCGTCGTGGGTCTCGCCGATCTTGTGGTTGACGCCCGTGTAGAACAGGATGCGCTCGGTCGTGGTGGTCTTGCCGGCATCGATGTGCGCCATGATGCCGATGTTGCGGACCTTGTTCAGGTCGGTGAGCACGTCTTGTGCCACGGGGGTTCCTCCGGAGATTCAGGAAGGGAAAGGGAGTGGGAGCGGATGCCGCGAGCCGAGGCCCGCGACATCCGCTCTGCCTGCTACCAGCGGTAGTGGGCCCGACGGATGCCAGCCGCGGGGGAAGGCATCCGCTCTGCCTGCTACCAGCGGTAGTGGGCGAAGGCGCGGTTCGACTCGGCCATCTTGTGGGTGTCTTCGCGGCGCTTGACCGCGGCACCCAGGCCGTTCGAGGCGTCGAGGATCTCGTTGGTGAGACGCTCGGTCATCGTCTTCTCGCGACGAGCCTTGGCGTAGCTGGTGAGCCAGCGGAGGGCCAGGGTGTTGGCGCGGTGGGGCTTGACCTCGACGGGGACCTGGTAGGTCGAGCCGCCGACGCGGCGCGAACGCACCTCGAGGGTCGGGCGCACGTTGTCGAGCGCCTTCTTCAGGGTGGCGACGGCATCCTGGCCGTTCTTCTCGGCGACGTTCGAGAGCGCTTCGTAGACGATGCGCTGCGCGAGGTCCTTCTTGCCGTCGACGAGGATCTTGTTGACGAGCTGGCTGACGACGGGCGACCCGTAGACGGGGTCGGCGACGACGGGGCGCTTCGGAGCGGGTCCCTTACGAGGCATTACTTCTTCTCCATCTTCGCGCCGTACTTGCTGCGGCCCTGCTTGCGGTTCTTCACGGCCTGCGTGTCGAGCGCGCCGCGGACGATCTTGTAGCGCACACCGGGGAGGTCCTTGACACGACCACCGCGGATGAGCACCATCGAGTGCTCCTGGAGGTTGTGGCCCTCACCGGGGATGTAGGCGGTGACCTCGGTGCCGTTGGAGAGCTTCACACGAGCGACCTTGCGGAGCGCGGAGTTCGGCTTCTTCGGGGTGGTGGTGTACACACGCGTGCACACGCCGCGCTGCTGGGGGTTCGCCTTCAGGGCGGGAGCCTTGGTCTTGGTGACCTTCGGCGAGCGGCCCTTGCGGACCAACTGCTGAATGGTTGGCACTGCTTCTCCTTGTTGGTGCTGCACGGTGACAGCGTTTGATGGAATTCACATCACGACCCACCGGCACCGCAGAGTTGCAGCGCCTTGGTTGATGGGTATGCCGTGGGGGCGAATAGCCCGATGCGTGCACATGATCTCGGCCCGTTTCGCTCCGGTCTTACCGGCACGATTCGAGCGCGCGACAACGCGCACACCCGATCAATGGTAATGCGCCGTCACCTCGCGGTCAAATGGCGACGGATGCGGCGGGGCCGCCGACTCCCCCGCAGCCCGTCAGCTCGGCCATCCGGGCGAGTCGAGTTCGCGGTCGAGATCGGCGAGCAGGTCTTCGATCTGCGGCTCGACGAGGCGCTCGACCGCGTTGCCGATGCGGTAGCGGTGCTGGGCGAGCTCGACGCAGATGCGGCGGCCGAGCTGCTTGGCGAAGTCGTCGGCGAGGCGAACCTCCTCGCGGAGCGCCTCCTTCTCCTGGGGCGTGAACGGGCGCGGTGCCGGTTCGGCGGCTTCGGCCGCGGCATCCGCTTCGAGTCCTGACAGCGTGAAGAGGAACGGCTGGTCGGGAACGGGCTCGGGGTCGACGTCGAGGCCCAGGAACTCGGGCTCGAGGCCCTCACCGGCACGGTACGGACGGCGCGCCTTGCGTTCCTCTGCGAGCCGGATCTCGCGGTGCAGCATCGGCAGGTTGCGTGCGGTGTAGTCGTCGACCGCGAGGTCGATGACCCCCTTCATGCGCATCGAGAACGCGTGCTGCACCGGATGCGGCACGTCGACGTCGAGGCCGGCGGCAGCGAGGATCGGCGAGCCGAAGCACCGGGTGCAGAGTCGCACGCGGGCGCGATGCGTCCCGGGTCGCCACCGGGGCAGCCATGCCAGCCACCGGTCGACCTCGTGACTCACGCGCGCCTCGATCGAACCCTGCATCAGGTTCACGATACTGCCGCCGCGCAGTCCGCGTCACAGATCGGCGAGCGGATGGCGCGGCGCGGGGCGTCACTCGTCTTCGTCGCGCTCCCACGGCCACTTCGGGCGCTCCATGCCGGAGTCGCGACCACGCGCCACGAGCACGGCGAAGGCCGCGGTCACCGCGGCGAGCGCGGGAATGAGCAGACCGAACCAGCCGATTCCGAATCCGAGGCCGAACAGCAGCGCGGCGAGCAGGGTGCTGCCCTCGCTCGCGAGGGCGAAGCCGCCGACCGAGAAGACGACGAAGACGAGCCACGTCCAGACCGCGGAGAACAGGACGCTCGACCAGATGCGGTCGGGACGCCGGAGCGTGACGGCGAGCGTGAGCAGCAGTGCGATGACGGATGCGCCGATCGCCGCCGGTGCCACGAAGAGCCCCGCCTCGGGGTCGACGACCACCTCGACGCCCGTGAAGAGGCTCACGAACCCGTACGCGCAGACGACGAGGGCGAGATCGAGCGCCGCGGCGAAGGCGGCGACGATCCAGGCCGTACGGCGTGGGTCCATGCCATCGAGCGTACGCCGCGCGCGGATGACCGTGGCTCGCCGGGTTCGTCTCGGCCGGCCGGACCGACCGATCCCCCGCCGTCGATGGAGCCGGGGGCCGCCGATCGAGAGGACCATCGATGTCGACCTCGACCACATCGCGAGCGGGAAGGGTGTCAGCGTGCGATCGCGGGTGGCGCATCGAGCAGCTCGGCCCATGCGCCCCATCGGGGCACCGGCCGGACTGCTTCCGCGATCTCGATGGGTGGCATCTCGGCCGTGTCGATCGTCTCGGACCCCTTCGATGAGAGCGTCAACCGCCGCGATCCATCGGCAGCGATGTCGGTGCACGCCGTCAGCGCCGGCTCATCGCCCGCGGTCACCGGCTCGTCGTAGTCCATGATCGACACCCGATCGAGCAACATGTGGTCACCGACCTGATGCCACCGCATCGTGAGATCTGGAACACCGGGCGGCACCTGCCGGGAAACGTGAAACCCCGGATTCGGCCCGCAGGCGACGACCACGACCGCTCTCGGCACACCGGACTCCTCCGGCCCGACGAGCGTCAACTCACCGCCGACCTCGTACATCACCCGGCGTGCCTCGTCTTCGCGGATCCACGACGACGCCGCCACCGCATCCTGTCGAACCGGGTCGAAGCGGCCGCAGAACCTGAACCCGCCCGAACCAGCCGGCGCACCAGCTCTCGATGCAGCCGCCGCCTCCGGATCGCCCATCGCCGAGGTCGATGGCTCTCCAGCCGGCGCTGCCGGTTGTTGTGCGGCCGCAGTGCTTTCAGGCTGCGCTGCAGCGGACGATCGACCGACGTCATCGCGCATCGCGACGAACACCGTATCGATCTGGGCAGCACTCAGAACCCCGTTGGGGAACATGGACAGGTCGAGCAGCTCGTTCCACATGCCCCAGGCGGGCTCGGCTCGACGCAGACGCGAGATGCCCAGCGGCGCCAGTTCAGACGCAGGCTCGGTCACCCAACTGCCCCGGACTCCGGGATCGGTACGGAACGCGCGCGTCAGGTAGACGGAACCGTCTGGCCCGATCCGCGCTGTCGTCGAGACGTGAGCCTCGTCCCATTCCTCAGCCGGCTCAGGGAAGACCATCGCGTGCACAACATCGAGGGCCAGCCCGTCGCCGGTGTTCTTCCACCACAGTTCGAGATCGCAGAAGATCGGCGCAAGGAATCGACGCACCGTGTAGGACGGAGACGCACCGCACGTGATCACCACCACGTACGGCACCCGTCCCGTCATAGGATCTGCGGGCGGCACCACGGTCAGCTCCGCGCCCGCGGAGTGCCACCGCCTCTGCGCCTCGGCCTCATCGATCCACGTCCACTGCGGATCCGACGGTGGACGCTGCGTCTGGGCACTGAAGCGACCGCAGAACCGGAACTCAGCCACCAGATACCACTCCACTCTCTACGGAATGCCGCCGCACCGCATCATCAATGCGAGGCTCGAACACGATATCGCCGGTTCGTCAGACTGGAGTCCCTCGATTCCGTCCTGGCTTCTGCATGAGGAGTTCGTCGTGCTCATGCCGCCGGCACTCTTCGATGAACACCACCGCGGCTGTCGGGTCGGCACGGAACTGCTCGTATCGTTCAGTGCTCAGCTCGTAGTACTCCTCGTAGTCCACGACGCCATTGCTGACGGGAAATGCCGCGTACTGACGGCCAGAACCCTGCTCCACTCCGAGAGAAACGATCGACCCGAGAGACGAACTCGTCCCGGAACCTCTTCGAGTGCGTTTCAGCAGGTGAACCGGTCGACACCAAGGATTCGTTCTCGCCCATCTCACGCATCTCGTCGGAATCCGCTCTGCGGCTCGAAGCTCGACAGCGGTGTGCGCTGCCCGTCGCGGAAGAGTTCGAGGCCGATCGGCAGGTCGATCACCGAGGTCATGTACAGCACGCTCGAGTCGCGGGCGACGAAGATCACGCCACCGCCTCGAACGGCGCGGACGACGGCGACTCCCAGGTCATCGGGCAGGGGCACCACGTTGAGCCGACCGGCATCGGACTGACCCGCGTCGCGAGCGAGCTGCTCGAAGAGTGCGTCCGCCGTCGCGGCGAGGTCGCGCTGCTCGGATGTGAGCGCCTCCCGGTCGACGACCTCGGGCCGCCATTTCGCGGGCTCCGGCGCCGCGCCTGCCCCCGGGATGAACTCGGGATACGACGTCGCCATGGTCATGCACCTTCTGGGAGCTGGGCCGAGCGAGCTGCTTGGGGGGCGGCGCCTGATTCGCTGCGGCTCGGGTGCATACTGTCGAGCGTACGCGAACCGGGCGCGACGGTGTCCGGGCGATAGGCTGTCCACGCTCGGAGCCGCCCGCCGGCCCGATCAGAACGCGAAAGGGCACCGATGGCCGAGCCGATCTTCGAGGCATCCGTCGACCGCGCCAAGGTCGACACGGTCGGCCGCTGGAATTCTGGCATCATCCTCGTCAGCGTCGCGCTCGGATGCCTCGTCACCGCCGGGCTCGTCTTCGCCATCGCCTCGGGCATGCGTTGGTTCACGATCATCATCGCCGTTCTCGGTGTCGCCGCCTGCCTCATCTCGACGGTGATGGCATTGCGGCGGCGACGCGCCCTCATGCTCCTCGTGACGGGCACCGACATCGCCCTCACCGTGACCGACGAAGGTGTGCGCCTCGCGGGCGCCCCGCTCATCGCCTGGCACGACATGGTCTTCGTGGGTGTGCTCGACGACCGCACGCGTTCGGCACGGATGCAGCGACTCCCCGTATCGGGCCCACTCGCCACCGCCGCGCTGAAGGCCGGCAACGGCACACTGCTCTGCGAGATCTGCGTGCGCGACGGAGCGGCACTGAAGCGCGCGTTCGGCGGCGATCGCGGTGCCGAACGCGTCACCCTCTTCGATCAGTTCGACGGCGCCCGGCGCGGCCTCATCCCCCTCATGCTCGACGCTGTGATCGAAGACTCGACCGCGCACCAGGCGGTCCGGGTACTCATCGACGAAGCCTCACGTCGAGGCGTGCCGACCGGCACCCACACGTCGGTCTTCGGGTACTTCGAGTGGAAGGGCCCCATGATCGATCGCAAATGGCCGGTCGCCGAACGGAAGGACACCCGTGGAACAGCTTGAACGACCGCTGACGACCATCCCCCAAGAGGTGCGCCGGGTACGCTCCCGCGGTCTCATGATCACCGCGGGCGCCTTCATCCTCGCCGGGCTCATCGGGGTCGTCGTGACGCTGACGTTCTACGACGCGATCGTCGAGATGTCGGCCGACTACCAGGGACGGCGGTCCGGCCTGCGAGCACTCGTGGCGCCCGGCCTCGTGCTGCTCAGCGCGGCGACGCTCATCGGGGGCATCGTCTGGCTGACGGCATGGTCGTACCGCTGGGAGCGGGTCGAGACCGGCTCCCGGGTGAAGCAGAGCGTGAACGCGTACGCACACGTCGCCCCGCAGGACGCCGCCGCCCTGCTCGATCGATTCCGCACCGGCGACCCCCGCGTGTACCTTCCGGTGCCGTCGGCCAGGAGCGGCAACGTCACCTTCGGCATCTGGCTCGCGCCGAAAGACTCGGTGGCCTACGTGACCGTCGTCGCCAGGTCGGGCAACGGCTGGCAGCCGCTGCCGCCCGTCGTGCTGCGCGAGAACGCCTACGCGGCCATCAGTCAGGTCACGGTCGACAACTACGGCGCTCGCGCCAGCCAGACGATCGTGAACGGGTTCCTCGACCCGTTCCTGCGCGGCTGACGGCTCGGCAGCCCCGGCTCAGGTGGCCGACCACCCCGGGAAGCCGGCGCACCCGTCGGTGAGACGGATGAATCCATCGGCCTTGTCGGTCAGGATGGCGTACGACGTCGCGGCGTCGCCGCCGCTGACGGCTTCGTCCATGCGCTCGAGGTTGCGCAACGCCGTCGGCAGCCAGTCGAGGAATGCGCCCGGTGGGATGTCGGAGGCGTCTTCGCTGAGGATCGCTCGCACGTCGGCGATGGCCGCACGGAGCTCGGGAAGATCTTGCGGGCGGAGCGTCGCGGAGATGCTCACGGCGACGAGCTCGGTCACGGGCAGCCGCAGTCGTTCGCAGCGCTGTTCGAGGGCCGAGGTCACGAGGTCGCCCCGCCGTCGCGCCGCTCGAACATGACGTGCGGCGTGCGCTCACCCGACCGGAATGCGGCGAGCCCGGCGTCGAAGTCCATCGCCGACGCGACGAACAGCACCGACTCATCAGGCGCGACGTAGATCTTGCCGCCACCGCGTACGGCGTGCACGGCGCAGATGCCGAGCCCGTCGGGCAGGTCGATGATGTTCAGGTTCGGTGCATCGGTGAGCTTGGCGAACAGACCGCGGGCGACCTCGACGAGGCGATCCCGGTCGGTCGCGGCATCCGCGCCCGCACCCGGCTCGCCCTGCGTCGGAATCGGGAGACCGCCGCGCACCCGCGGCTGGCCGGCGAGCTGCGTGATGAGGGCGAGGTGCTCGTAGAGGCCGCCGAGCTGCAGATTGGCCGCGTCGTTCGGGCCGCCCAGAGCGAGCAGCGGTACGAACCCGAAGCACTGCTCGAACGCGGGAACACCGTCACGGTCGCGCGCGGCCGGATACGGCTGCCACTGCCAGACGACGTCGCGGTGACGCTCGTCTTCGATGAGTGCGACGAGCCCGTCGAAGGAGAGGCCCTGCGCCACGTCGATCGCGCCGAACCGGAACTTCACGACGAAGTAGGCGCCGCCGGCGTGGAAGACGACGTCGCCGAGGGCCGTCGTGAACAACACGGTCGAACCGTCGGGCATGGCGAAGACGCTCCCGAGCATCTGCGCAGCGCGGTCTGGATCGACGACGCGGAAGAACCCGTCGGCGCCGACGAATCCGGCACCCTGACGACGCCACAGGTCGACGACTTCGGCGGGGACCTGTCCGGCGAACCGGGCAATGGTCTCCTCGCCGATCGGCGCCACCTGGGTGAACGTGTTGAACGTGGTCATTCCGGTCCTTCCTCAGCAGGCTTCACGCGACGTGCTCCACGCGGCGAAGGCTTCCACGACACCACAGATCGAGCCGCCGGGCGATGGGGAGCGCTCCCCATCCTGTCGCACATGCGCCGCTCGCGGCGAACCGGGCGGGCATAGTCGGCCGACCGGTGCGATCAGAGGCGCCCGGGGTGCGGAGGAACCTCGACACCGGCCGCGATGAACGGAGCGACCAGCACCTCGTAGTGCTCGGCAGTGAGCGTGGCGCGGGTCTGAACGGCTCGGGCCGCCATCACGGTCGCGCTCTTCGCGTCGGAATGCAGGCCGGCCACGTGCGCATCGAGCTCCGCCGTCAGCGGGCGGAGCGCCTCGCGAACATCGTGATCGAGTTCGGAGTTCTCGGCGGCTGAGATCTTGATGGCCTCGCTCGCCGCACGACCGGCGGGCATCCAGAGGTTCAACGATTCATCGAAGATCGTCGCGAGTTCTTCCGCGGGCAGGGCAGCAACCTGCTCGATGAACCGTGCCGTCGCGGCATCCAGCATCGTCTTCCTTCCTCGAGTCCTGCATGAATGGCTCTCGCCCCGTGGCGAAATGCCTGACGCGCGGAACGATCACTCGTCTTCTTCGACCACGAAGCCGTTGCGTTCGGCTGCATCGAGGAAGGCATCGAGATCGGCTGCTTCACGGAGAAGGACGGCGAGCCTGCCCTCGAAGGATGGCGAGTGGAAGCTCGCGGTTGCGAACGGATGCGTGACGACGGCGGCTCCAGGCAGCGGAGGCGGGGTCGAGGTGCTCACGAGCACGCCGGGTTCACCGGCGATCTCCATCACGATCCGGTCATCGCGGCGCAGCCGGTACCTGCGCACTGGGGCGATCTCGTCGTTCACGATGCGGGGCCCGGCGCCCACGGTGGCACTTCGGCGCCCACGATAAGGAAGGGATGGGTGAGCACCCCGTACTGCTCCTCGGAGAGCTTCGCCTGTTGCACGACACCGAGTGCGGCGGTCATCGTGTCCATGATCGCGTCATGGAGATCCGCGCTCGGATCGGCATGGAATCGCTCATGCATGGGAACGAATGCATCGCGAACCCGCTTGTCGAAGGCACTTCGGTCGGCCGCCGAGAGCTTCGCCGCCTTCCGCGCCGAGGTTCGAACCGAAGTTCCCGTGGCGCGCGCCCCCTCGCTGACCGTGACGAAATCGGTTGTCGTCAGCTGCTGCACGGAAGCGAGGAAGCGATCCAATCTCCGGGTGTCCACGACGATCATCCTCTCCTGCGGGTCACCGACGGTCAGGCATCACTCGCAACTCTACGGAAGTGCACGGCGTGCGGGGATACCTCGACGCCGTCGGCGCCCGCTCAGTTCTCGGCGTCCTGACTCGGGTGGCGCGGAATCTCCACCCCGCTGCCGACGAACGGTTCGACCAGCACCCGGTACTGCTCGGGTGTGAGCTTGCCGCGCTTGAGAATCGCGCGAGCCGTCGTCGAGATCGCAGCCCGGGCATCGGAGTGCAGCCCCATGTGGACGGCATCCAGTTCGGCTGCGCGCGGAAGCAGGGCACTGCGGATCTCGTGGTCGAGCTCGGAGTTCTCAGCTGCCGAAGGGACCGCGGCACGGCTCGCCTCCTTGCCGCCTTCACGTCGCAGTGCCACCAGGCGGCCGAACGCCTCTGCCAGTGCCTCCGGCGCCAGGGCGGTCGCCTCTTCGACGAATGTCACGGTCGCTGCTTCGAGCACGACTCCTCCAATTCCCTCATGACCGGAAGCCGAATCCAGATGGTCCGTGCACTCAGTTAACCGGCGCTGCGACCTGCGTCATCGCGTTGACCTTCTTGACGTGCAGGTTGCGCATCCCCTCGTGAACGTCACCGGTCTGCTTGTCGATGAAGATCACACGGTTGTCCCACCGTGCGAACGCCTCCCGGCCGTCGACCAGGAACTCTCGCGCACCCCACACGGGCAGGAAGTCGGAGGCATCCTCGTACCACTCAGGTGCGATGTACAGCTCGCCTGAGATTGCAGGGGGATGCGAAACGAAATACTGCTCGAGCAGAGACCGTGCCTCTTGGATCGTCACCATGTTCCCAGTCTCTCTCACTTCACTTGAGGGGCGACGACCGGATTGGCAGGAGCATCAGCATCCGCGGCGTCACCAGCATCGCTCGCATCAGCGCCCGAGTCTCCATCCGCAGCGTCGCCCGCATCAGCAGCGTCGTCCGCATCCGCAACGTCGTCCGTCTCAGCAGCCGCGTCCGAGTCCGCGTCCGCATCGTTCGCAGCGGCGCCATCCGCATCCGTATCGGCCGCCGCATCCGCACTCGCATCTGCGTCCGAGACCGCATCCTTCGGCGGATCGACCTCGAGCTCGAACCTCTTCAGCCCCTCAACCAAGCGGACGTTCTGGTCGTACAGACCCTGCCACTCGCCGAGGGCCCGCTCGCGGTCGGCGTCGCTCGCTTCCGGATCCTCGTAGATCTTCCGGCGCTCCTCGATCAGCTCGATGTTGCGCTCCTGCCAGCGCACATTCGCCGCTCGTTCCCGGTCGATCATCGCCTGTGGGCGATCTGCCATATCGGGGTTGTCGCCCCACTCCAACAGCATCGTCAACTCGGCGTCGGTGCGAGGCGTCGACGTCTTGATCACCTCGGCTGTCGGCACCAGGTCGTCGACCCGCATCGCGACGATGTCCTTCCACGGCTCCGAATCGCGCTCGTTGAAGAACATGCCGTCGAGCGAGGCGGATGCGTCGGTGTCGTTCACCTGCGCGTCGACCAGCCTGACTCCGTCGGCCTCCCTCACGAAGGAGAAGATGTGCGCACCACCATCGCGCCAGTGGCCGGTGATGAATCCGCGGGCACCGACAGGCCAGGAACTGGCCATGTCGTTCAACGCCTGCAGCGCCGTGTCACCCTCGAAGTCGCTGAGATTCTCGAAGTCCCGGGCACTGCCGTCCGCCTGCACCCAGTCCGCGGCGATCGCAAACGGGTATCGCCCTTCGAACGAGTCGGCATGCGTGCCGGCATCCGGGTCGGAGACCGAGCCCATGACGGTTGGACTGGCCATCACGTCGTATCCACGGGCACGCAGCTCGAGTGCGTTGATGACGAAGTGGCAGTTGTTGCCGAAGCGGCCGCCGTCGGCCCAGAGTCCGACCTCGTTGACCATCCGGATCGAAACGTTGAGGGCTTCAGGGGCATCCAGGTGAGGGAAGTGCGCGTCGAGGATCGGGTCGTGCATCCTCTCCGGCACCACCGCCTGGTCTTCGGGTTCCGCATCCGCAGGCTCCGCGTCCGCAGGCTCCGCGTCTGCAGAGTCCGCGTCTGCAGAGTCCGCGTCCGCAGGCTCCGCGTCCGCAGAGTCCGCGTCCGCAGGCTCCGCGTCCGCCGCCTCCGGTTCCGTGGATGACGGATCGGACTCGGCGACATCGGCAGCGTCCGCCTCGTCGGGCTCCACGTTCGTGGGGTCCGTGTCCGTAGTCTCGGGAGTCGCATCCGCAGACTCCGGGTTCGCATCCGCAGACTCGGGAGTCGCATCCGCAGACTCCGGGTTCGCATTCGGGTCGGTCGCCGTCTGTTCAGGCACAGCTGCATCATCGACACCGTCCGATACCGAGTCGGTGACTGTCGGGTCGGCATGCGGCGCCGCGTCGTTCGGTGTAGAGCCGTCGTGCGCATCGGTGGACGACTCGTCAACAGCATGCGTCGACGTCTCCGGCGACACCGCGGCACCCGACCTCGTCGGAGCAGCCGGCGTTGCCGTGCTCGCACCGGTGCCTGTACCCGTGCTCGCGGCCGAGGTCGCGCCCGGTCCCGAAGTCACCGGAGTGGCCGCGGTCAGCGTGGCCTGCGACGCCACGGCGCCCGTCTCGACGTTCTTCGCGCCGAGTTCGACCTGCAGCTTGATGTGCGGCAGCAGCTTCGGGTCGATGGAGAGCGTGGCGCCCGCGACGTCGGCCCTCAGATCGTCGATACGGCGGCCGCTCCACGCAGGACCGAGCGAACTGTTGACATGGGAGTCGCCCGCGCCGTCGAAGCGGTCCGCCCGGCCTCCCGCGCTCTGGTCGGGGCCGTGCAGCACCGCGGGCTTCGCGAAGGGTACGCCCGCGGCCGACAGCGCCTTGGTCGCATTGCTCTGCTGGGTGAGTGCAACCCTGTTATACGTGTCGTAGAAGGCGATGTTGTGCCGCCACTCGGCCACGGTCAGGTCGTTGAGCCCTTGCTGCTGCAGACCGACCTGCCGCTGGAACTCGGCCCAATCGTGGTTGTCCTTCGTGCGGTTGAAGGGGTCGACCTCGATCGGTTCCTTGAGCGAGAACGAGCCGTCATCGTTGCGCACGATCGGAGAATCAGGCTGCGCCGCGAGCGCATCGAGCTCCTGACGGATCTCGGGCGTCAGTTCGGGGATGTGATAGCCGTTGTACGTGGTACCGGCACCCTGGGATCCGTCTGACGCATGATCGGGGGCAACCGTCGCCTGGCTCGTCCACTTCGGCCAGCGACGGCCGCGGCCGTCGCCGTCGGCGTCCGCGCTGGTTCCGTCATCGGTCGTCCCCTCAGGCGTTCCTGCGTCGACGCCGGTCGACGGCGTCGCGCCGTCGGGTGTCGTCGCGTCAGGCGTCGCGCCATCGGGCGTCGCACCATCGGGCGTCGCGCCATCGGGGCTGGCGACGTTCTCCGGAGTGATCGAGGCATCCCAGTTCGTGGCGTTCGGCTCGTGCGGCGGCCACGGCGACATGTCACCCGTCTGCGCGTCGAGCGACCACACCTGCGTGCCGTCGTAGTAGGCATTGAACCAGTGGCCGTCGCCGCTGGACCGGTCGATGCCGACCACGCAGTGCGAGCCGGCGCCCATCGCGGTGAGCGAGTCGGCGATCTGCTGCGGGGTCATCGGCGTCTGCGGCAGACCTGTCCGCGCTTCCATCTCGGGCACGTCGAGGGTGCCGGTGGGCGCCTCCGACGTCGAGTCGCCGTTGAGGAAGTCGTTCAGGATCGCCGAGGTGTTGCCGCAGTTCGTCGCATACCCGTTCGCGGGGTTGTGCGGGTCGAAGTTCGGGTTGATCTCCGCCAGCGCCTGACGGATCTCCGCTTCGGTCCGGCTGCTCTGCTGCGGGGTCGCGTCGGCATCAGGCGTTCCGCCGTCGGCACCCGAGCCGGCCCCACCGTCAGGCGTCGTGCCATCGGGGGTCGAGCCGTCACCGGTCGACGATCCGTCATGGTTGGCGCCATCGGGCGTCGAGCCGTTCGGCGCCGAACCATCGGAGGCAGTGGACTGCGTCGTGCTGCCGGAGGAGGTCGATGAGCCGGCCGCCTGCGATCCGGGAAGGGTCGGGCGCATCAGCACTGCCGCCGCAGCGGCGGCACCGGTGCCCGCCATCGCGGTCGCGGCCTCGGGTGAGAGGTCGCCGAGGTCGACGCCGTCTGACGAGGATTCGGCGGCCGCGTCGCCGGCCGGGTCGGGGTTGATGCCGTCGACGTCGGTGCCATCGGCATCGGATGCCGCAGACTCAGGCGCATCGGGAGCATCAGCGTCTGCGTTCGACGTGGTGGCGGCCGGCGTGCTGGCGGCCTGGGGCGCACCGTCGGAGTGCGCCTCGGGAGTCGCCCCGTCGGCGGAACCGGCATCGGTCGTCGCAACGTCTGGTGTCCCGGCATCGGGAGCGCTCGGCGCATCCGGCGTCCCCGCATCAGGAGCACTCGGCGCATCCGGCGTTCCGGCATCCGGGGTGCTCGGCGCATCCGGGGTGCTCGGCGCATCGGAGGTGCTCGTTCCGGCATCCGGGGTGCTCGGCGCATCAGGCGTCCCGGCATCCGGCGCGCTCGGCGCATCCGGGGTGCTCGGCGCATCAGGCGTCCCGGCATCCGGCGCGCTCGGCGCATCCGGGGTGCTCGGCGCATCAGGCGTCCCGGCATCCGGCGCGCTCGGCGCATCCGGGGTGCTCGGCGCATCAGGCGTCCCGGCATCCGGCGCGCTCGGCGCATCCGGGGTGCTCGGCGCATCCGGCGTCCCGGCATCCGGAGTACTGGGCGCATCAGGCGTGCTCGGCGTACCAGCGTCAGGCGACCCGCCGTCGGCCGAACCGCCAGGAGTGGGCCCGCCGTCGCCGAGGTCGATCGGCGAGCCGTCGCCGGCACCGTTCGAGCCTCCGTCACCGGAACCCGGCGTCGGAATACCCGAGGAATCGGTGTCGACCGACGTGCCGCCGGTGCCGTTCGAGTTCGACGACGGAGTGCCCGAGCCCGGTGTCGGCGTTCCGTCGGCGGAGGTGTTCGCGCCGGGGGTCCCGGCTCCGGGGCCCGCCGGTGAACCGGAGTCCCCGCCGCGAACCGCGCTGATGCCTCGGCCGACGGCCGTGAAGCCACCGCCCATGAGCGAGCCCAGCACCATCGCGGAGATCGGGTTGAACTCGCCGCCCGTCATGCCCGACTCGACCGCGGCACTCGCGAGGCCGTCGATCGCACCAGCTCCGGTCTCGCCGGCGATCTGGCGAGTGCCCGCCTTGATTCCCGGACCGCCGCTGCCGCCCAGGAGCCTCGAGGCGGGCGACGCCACCGCGCCACCGGCGAACGCGGAGATGAACGCCGTGCCGACGTCCTGCGCCTGGTAGTCCTTCTCGTCGGCGCGGGCGGCGTTGACGCTCGTCGTCGCGATCGCGCTCGCGAGGCCCGCCTGCAGGCCCTCCTTGGCTGCGCGCAGTCCGCCGCGAACGAGCGCGCCCTTGACACCGCGGATACCGCGGAGGAAGTCCTTCAGTCGGTCGATGAGCTTCGCGATCTTGATGCACCAGCGCACGACCGTGGTGCCGACCTTCGCCGCGGTGGCGATGGCGCCGATGCCTGCGGTGACGACGGTGAGCAGGCCACCGATGGCGAGTTCGGCGGCGATCTCGATCGCCATCTGCTTCAGGAACCATCCGAGCTCTTCGCGCATGTTCCGCAGCTGCGTGCGGAAGTCGGAGATCCAGTCGCGCATCCCGTTCGCGTTCGTCTCCATGCTCTGCAGTCCGGAGCTGATGCTGTTGCGGCAACTCAGCACCTTCGCCGACTGCGGGAAAGTCATCGCGCCGACGCTCGTCAGGCTCGACGAGACCTGGCTGCGCGCGGTTCGGATGCTCTGGGCGAAATCGCCCCACGCCTCTGACGCGCTCTGCAGCTTGTCTTCGTCGCCGGTCGGGATCACGACGCCGACCTGCTGCAGCCCCCACTCGATGAGCTCCTGGAACTCGCCGAGGGCACCGGGCCATCCGGCGCCGAGTGCGCTGGGCGGGTTCGCCTTGGCCTCGTCGAAGTGAGCGGTCTCCGGCTGCGGTGAGGCACTCTTGGGGTCGAGGCCGGCGCCCGGCTTCTGCGCGGCGTCGTAGGCGCGGGCGGTGTTGTTGAGGGCGGCGTCGACGAGCCGCAGCGAGTTCGAGAACGAACGGACGCCATCGATCGTCGGACCGGCGAGCGCGTCGTAGCCCTCGCTGCCCTGGCAGAACTCTTCGGCTGCGTTGTCATCGCCGGCCATGCCGGCGCTGCCGCCGAGGCTGTGCGACAGCACACTGATCGCAGTGTCGAGCGACTGGGCGATGCCGTAGAGCTCTTGGCCGTCTTGCACCAGACGTGCAGGATCGAGTTTCACGTTGTCCGACATGAGGTCCCTATCCGAGGTTTGCTTCGATGCTGGACCAGTCGGTCGTCAGCTTCTCGATCGTGGTCGAGTACGAGTTGTGCGAGGTCTCCACCTGCTGGCGCAGGGACTCGGCGACGCCCTCGAGCGAGGTCGCCCCTACCGCCCATGCCTCGAACGAGCCGAGGAACGCCTGCATCGCGGGGCCCTGCCATTCGTTGGGCAGCATGTATGCGAACCCGCTCGCGCCCTGCTTGAGCGCTGAGCAGTACGCCACGAGTTCGCCCATCGTCTGCACGAGAGCCTGAAGCTCCGAGACGTCTGCCTGCTGTTCAGCCACGGTCTTCTCCATCGGTCGTTGCCGCATCGGGCGTTTCGGCCGCCGCATCGCCGGAATCCGATACGCCGAGCACCTGTTCGGGAGCCACCGCGGGCTCCCCATCGGCGCCGAGGCGGAACACGCCCGTGCCGATCGAGTCGTCGTCGCCATCGCCGTCGGTGTCGCCGGATCCGCCGCCGGTGGCCTGGCCGCCGGACTTGCGAGGGCCGAGCATGCCGCCGCCGAACTGCTCGACCTCGTCGTCGCCGGCGTAGTCGCGACCGAAGAACTCGGCCATGTCTTCGGCCTTCTCCTCACCGGAGGCGACACGCTTGCCCAGTCCGCCCGAGGCGTTCTTCACCGCGACCAGACCCTGCCGACCGCCCTTGAAGCTGCCGCCGACGCCGGACTCGGTTCGGGTGTAGGAGCCGTCTGCCGAGATGAGTCCCTGCTGCAGGCCGGTCAGTGCGAGACGCACCTGACCGGAGAGGGCGACGAACGTCGCCCAGTTCTCGCCGAACTTGTCGGCGTCTTCACCGACCCAGGTGGCATCGACCGTTCGCGTGACCGTGCCGTCGACGGCCGCCAGGTTCGCATCGAATGCGACGATGACGTTTCCGATGAGCGCGGCCACCTCGCTGAGCGAGTCGGCGCGTACCTTGAAATAGACCATGCGAGCTCCTGAGGGGTGAACGACTCAAGCGCCGACGCGAAGGCCGCGTCGGCACCTGAGAAAGGGGTTCGTCAGCCGTTGAAGGTGCCGGCGATCGCGTTCTCGCTGTCTTCGTACGAGAGCGCAGCCTGGTTGAGCAGGTCGCTGATGCCCTGGAGGGACTCCTTCAGCTGCAGACCGGCCTGGTCCCACTGCGAGTAGAGCTCGTTGAAGCTCTGCGACGCCGTGCCCGACCAGTCGCCCGAGATCAGGCCCTCGACGAGGGACTTCAGGTTCGACAGCTGCGACTCGATCGACTGCGAGCCGCTCGAGAGCTGCCCGGCGACACCGGCCAGCGAGTCAGAAGTGACGCGGATTTCCGCCATGGTTTCCTCCGTGGGATCAACAGGAACGTTCAGGTTCACACGTCGTGCCGTGGCATCCGCTCAATGGAACGCCTTCGACCCGACACCTGTACGTTACCCGGCGATCGGCGACCAGCCCATGGGGAGCACTCCCCATGCAGGGCGCCCAGGCAGGTCAGGCCGAATGGATGACGAAGTTCACGTCGCCGACCCACACGGTGTCGCCCGGGTGGACCTCGACCTTCGGGCCGCCGCTCTCGAGCGGGGTCAGCACGCCGTCGCGCTGCACGCCGGAGCCGTTGCTCGACCCGGCGTCACCGGCGACGAGCACGCCGTCGTTCAACTCGAGGAACAGGTGCACCCGCGACATCGAGCGAGTGTCGTCTTCGACCTCGATCGCCTGCGCACCGGTCGCCTGCGCCGTCTGGGCTGGCTTTCGACCGATGACGGCGTTGCCGGCGATCCTGACGCGCTGCCCAGTGGAGAACACGAGCTCGGCACGGCTGAGGTGCTGGCGCACCTCGACCGGGGCGGCCTTGGCCACGGGTGCATCGGGCTCAGCGGTGCCGCGCTGCTGCCACGGAAGCGTTCCGGGAAGCGGCACCGGGTCGACGGCCGAGGTCACGCGGGGAGCCGCCTGATGCTGGACGGCGGGCGCCGAAGCGGCCCCGGGCGAGAACTGCGCGGGCACCGGGGGCTTCTCCGACTGCGGGATCAGCTGTCCGCATTCGAGACAGAACATGCTGTTCGGCTGCAGGGTCGCATCGCAGTAGACGCAACGCGTGGAGGCCACGGCGAACTTCCCTTCCTCGGTGATCGGGGCATCGACCCCCTGTTCCGGCATCCAGTGTACGGCGGCGCGACACCGCCGCCGTCACTGCCGGATGTCGGGCACCCGCACCGGCATCCAGCCCGCAGGGGTCGTGAACACGCCGCCGCCGGCCGAGCCGCGACCCAGCATGAACTTCGGGATCGGGCTGCCGATCACCTGCGTGCCCATGACGGATGACTCCGGGCGCAGCACGAGCGCACGCCGCGCCTTCTTCGCCTCGACGAGGGGCCCGCCGAACAGGGTCGACACCGATTCCGTATCGGCGGCGACGACGAACGCGGCACGATGCTTGACCCCGCTGAGCGCGTGTTCGATCGGCGCGTTCTTCCACTGCTCGGCGTCGTCGACGAAGATCGTGACCCGCTGCCCGAGGGCGTCGAGGATCTCGTCGAGCTGCGCCGGGGCCGTGTCGGCCGCGGACACGACCGGCACCGAGTGCCCGGCGGCGACCTCGGTCAGCACCGACTGGCGGGCCGACACCACGAGGAGCGGCTCCTTGCGCCAGGCGAGCTGGTGCAGCATGGCGGCGAGGGTCGACGAACGGCCCGACTTGCGGCCGCCGGTGACGACGAAGCCGCCCTCGGCCGGCCAGTCGAGCGTGAACCGCGACAGGTGGTCGCCGCCGACCGCGACCACTGGACCGTCTGCCGGGCCGGATTCGCCGAGCGGCAGCTCGTAGGCCGCGGTCAGGGCCATGTACCCGGGCAACGGGTCGACCCGGAACGGCTGCGCGAGCTCGGCGAGCTGCGGGTACTGGTCGAAGTGGTCGCGCACCTGTTCGACGACGCGGCGCAGCGCCGTGGTCTGGGCTTCGCCGCTCGTCTCGCGCACGAGCACCGCGAGTTGCGCCTCGGTGCCCGCGGCGCCGAAGAGCACGCGTCCGGGCGGCAGGTCGAGCGGGATGTCCTTGGCCATGATGCCGGCCGTGCGGTAGTCGCTGATGTCGCGCAGCGGCAGCACGTACTGCTCGTCGATGAACGAGCTCACCTTGTCGCCCGTGATCGACCGGTCGCCCGTGATGAGCACGCGCACGCCCACCGCCGGACCCTCGCGGAGCACCCGCATGAACTGGTCGCGGAACGCGATGAGGGCGTCGGCGTTCATGGTCGAGAGCATCCGCTCCCAGCCGTCGAGTGCGATGACGGCGTACGGGAGCGCGTCGCCGGGGCCCGCCTGCGCCCGCTGCTCGTTGATGTGGCCCACGCCCGCCGCAGAGAGGATCGACTGCCGACTGGTGAGCTCCTCGAGCAGCCGCTGCACGAGACGCGGCAGCCGGTCGGCGTCGAGCTGGGTGACGACGGCTCCGCAGTGCGGGGCGTCGGCGAGCGGGAGCAGTGCGCCGTTGCCGAAGTCGATCACGTACAGGTGCAGGTCTGCCGGGGAGAACTGCTGCACCGTCTGCGCCAGCATCGTCCGCAGGGCCGTCGTGCGGCCCGACATCGAGCCGCCGATGAACAGCACGTGGGAGCCGTTGGCGATGTCCCACGTGAGGCTGCGCTGCGACTGCTCCCCCGGCACGTCCTCGAGGCCGAGCACCAGCGAGGTGCGCGCGACCTGCTGGTCGGCGAACCGCTCGAGCGGCAGCACGGCGGGCAGGGGCAGCAGCCACGGCGACGGGTTCTTCGCGATGCCCATCTGCTGCGTCGCGAGCGTGATCACGTCGACGAGCGCGCGGAGGTCGGTGTCGTCGTGATCGGTGTTGGCGGCGTGCGTCGGCCCCGCGCTCGGATACCGCGCCGGGAAGCCGAGCGACTCCCACTCGAGCGGAGCCTTCGGCGGCAGCGACTTGACCGCACGCTGCACGCCCGGCCTGATGCCGGCGACGCGGGCGGTCTGGAAGCCCGCCGGAGCGGCGGAGGGGCCGAGCCGCACGAAACCTCGACCGGGCGTGGACGAACTGATGAGGGCGGCCTCGCCCGATCCGAGGATGTCCGAGGAGTCGGACCGGTCGGTCACGCGGAGCGCGACGCGGAGGCTGATGTTCGACTGCATCTCGGGGGTCACGACGCCAGACGGCCGCTGCGTGGCGAGCACGAGGTTCACCCCGAGCGAGCGACCGACACGGGCGATGCGCACGAGGCCGTCGATGAACTCGGGCAGCTCGGTCTTCAGCTCGGCGAACTCGTCGATGACGATCATGAGGCGCGCGAGCCCCCGCTTGGCCGCCGTGTCGGCGTCCTTCGCCCATGCGCCCTCGACGTCCTTGGCGTTCATGTCGCGGAGCACGCGCTCGCGGCGCTTGAGCTCGGCGTCGAGCGACGCGAGCGCGCGCTCGGTCTCGCGCGCGTCGAGGTTGGTGACCATGCCGACGGTGTGCGGCAGCCGCTCGCAGTCAGCGAAGGCCGAGCCGCCCTTGTAGTCGACGAGCACGAAGTTCAGCGCGTCCGGTCGGTTCGCCATCGCGAGGCTCACGACGAGCGCCTGCAGGAACTCCGACTTGCCCGATCCGGTCGTGCCGGCGACGAGGGCGTGCGGGCCGTCGCGCGAGATGTCGATCGCGAACTCGCCGTCGGCGTTCGCGCCGACCACGACGAAGGTGTTGCGGGGCTGCTTGGCCCAGCGCTGCATGATCGGCGCCGGGTCGTCGAGGTCGATCTTCAGCAGGTCCACCATGCGCACGCTGGTCGGCAGCATCGCGTCGTCGCCCACGCCGCTCACGTGCTGGATGGAGCAGAGGCTGCGCGCGATGCGATCGGCCGCGGCGATCGAGACGCCGTCGAGCAGCACGGTCGGGTAGTACTCCTTGCCCGTCTCGAACCGACCGATCGACGGGTCGGCGGGGTCGACCACGACGACGCTGGCGGCCTCTTCGGGCAGCCGCGCTCGTTCGGAGTCGAGCGCGATGATGTGGATGCCGTGGGCGGCACCGTGCTCGAGCAACGGCACCATGCCGGGCAGCATGCGGTAGTCGCGGGCCCCGTCGACGACGATGAGGATGTCGGTCGGGATCACGGCACCGCGCTGGCTCGCCATGCGCATGCGCGTCTCGAGCGTGACGGCAGCCTCGCGCAGCCGCTCGCGGCGGCTGTCGTCGGTGTTGCCGATCATGGCGGCCGCAGTCGTGTTCGCCTGCGCGTGCGGCAACCACTGGGTCCAGCCCCATTCCGCGTCGTCGGCCTCATCGCAGATCACGATGAGTTCGGCGTCGCGCGGCGAGCGCATCGTCGCGAACGCGGAGACCATCGACCGGGCGAGGTTTCGCACGGCATCGGCGGGGCCGGCGATGCCGACCACGCCGGTGCGGAGCTCGGCGGCGACGGGCTGAGGGGTGACGCCGACGCGGGCGGGGGCCGAGCGGTCCTTGCCGCCTCCCTCGAACCGCACGTCGAGTGCGACCTCGGTGACGCCGACGCGCAGTTGCAGGGCGTCGCCGTCGCTCTTGCGTCGCTCCCAGAGTCGCGACAGCGGGCGCAGCGCGATGTCGGCGATCATGACCGGGTCGGGCATGCGGTACCAGCCCTCGAGCCGTTGCACCCGTGCCAGGTCGCTGATGCGCCGCTCGGCGACCTTGACCTCCTCGATCCACTGCTTCTCGGTCTTCAGGCCCTTCTTCTTCGCGAGCTTGCGGTTCGCGATGAACGATCCGACGACCATGATGGGGCTCGCCGCGGCCATGAGCAGCATGATGGGGCGCTGGAACACCACTGCCATCGTGACGCCGAGCACGACGGGGATGATCGCGGAGAGCCACGGCATCGGCGATTGGTCGGGGTCTTCGGGCTTGTCACCCGGCAGTTGCACGACGGGTTGCGCCTTCGTCGGCTCGATGCGCGACGGCCGGTTGAAGCCGCGACCGCCGAGGGCGTCGCGGGTGAGGTCGGCATCGGACCCGGGGGCCATGCCGATGCGGAACATGCTGCTGCCGATCTGGAACAGATCTGCCGGCACGAGGCCGACCTCGGCGGAGATCGGTTCGCCGTTCACCCAGATCGGGGCCCCCTCGACCGCGGGTGCGAGGGTCGCGGCGAGCGGGGCGGGCCGGCCGCTCTCGAGCGTCGCCGCGGCGTTCAGCGCGAGCACCGCATGCTGCGGGGCCAGGGCGGGGTCGGCGATCGTGAGGCCGGCGGATGTCGCGCTGCCGATCGTGATCGCGGCGCCCCGTGCGATCGGCACGCTCTCACCGGCGAACGGCCCGCCGACGACCTCGAGTCGGAGCGTGCCGGGGGCGAGCAGCGTCGACGCCTCAGCGGGAACGGTGGCACCGGAGAGCAGCGCGGATTCGGCGAGCGGCGTCGCCGTGCCCGCCCGAGGGTCGAGCACGCTCGGCACGACGCCGAGCGACTCCGCGACCTCGCCGACCGTCGTCGCCTCGTCGACCTTGAGGAGCCACGACGACGGCCTCCCCGCCGCGACCGGTTCGCCGACCGTCAGTCGAACGCTCATGCTGCACACCTCTCTGTCGCGAACATCATCGCCGCCGTCATCGCACGCCCGCCCGGTCGAGCGTCTCGATGAGCGGCGCGAAGATCCCGGATCTCACACCTGCCGCGTCACCCTCGACCGGCACGCGCGGAACGATCTTCGACGGTACGCCATCATCGGAGCCGATCGCCGACGCCGGCACGAGCGCCTGCTCCGCGGCATCCGGAACGAAGGTCACCGACCCGGTCGCGTGCTCGCCGTCGGCCGAGACGACGTGGTAGCTGAACTGGTCGACGGATGCCCCCGACGGGGCGTACACCGCCGTACCGTCGGGCGCGCACACCACGGACCCGTGGATCGCGGAGCCGCAGCCGACGAGCGTGATGTCGGCATCGCCGCTGCCGAACCGGAAGACGAGCGGCATCAGGTCGACCGTCTGCGGCCCGTCGCCGAGCGGAGTCGTGACGCTCGAGGCGATGAGCGTCGCGCTCGGCGCGTAGACCGGCACGACGATCGAGGCGTCGACCGACCAGGTGCCGTAGTCGTCGGCGTACCGCACGACGAGTTCGGCATCGCCGGTGAAGCCCGCCGACGGCCGGAAGACGAGGTGCGTGCCGTTCGACGCCGCAGCGCCCGCCCCCTCGGGGCGCACCTCGACGACGTCGAGCGCACCGCCCTCCGCGCAGACCGCGCAGGCGATGCCGAGATCGCTGAGCGGGAGCAGCATCGTGGACCCGGCGGCGACCGGATGCCCGTACGCTCCCCCGGCGACGGTCGGTGCCTCGGGCGGGGCCAGCGACACGGAGTAGTCGACGAGGATCGACGTGCGGCCGTTCGAGAGCGGCACCGGCACGATCGTGACGGGCGCCTCGGGATCGAAGCTCGGCGCGCTGAGCGTGATCTTCGCAGGTTCGCACGAGGCGACGAGCGGGCTCGCGGCGCGCGGGCCCGCGCAGTCGGTGATCTGCCAACCCTCGCCCGGCTCGATCGCGGCGGAGCCGAGATACGGCACGGCGATCGAGGTCGGGCCGGAAGCCGAACCGGATGCCGCGGCATCCGCTGCACCGTCGCCCTCGGCGTACGCCGCAGCAGCAGGCCCGGCGATCACTGCGCCCACCACGACGAGAGCGGCCGTCACGGCTCGGCGGACCCGCGCTGTGACCACTGCTCTCCTGTCGTCGCGCACGAATCGTGCCCCCGGGCGTTCGGGATACCATGGTACGCGGTCGGCCGGCGCCGACCGTTTCGTTCGGCGCAGCCCCGGAAGGATCCGATGCAGAACCCCTCGCTCGGCAGCGCGCCCGGTCAGACCGCCCTGCCGCAGACCGCAGGAACCCGCCCGCTCGGCACGACGGGTTCGGTCCTCCCCGAGTTGGCCGAGGCGCCTGCGCAGGAGCGCAAGTGGTGGCGGCACCCGGCGTTCATGGTCTCGATCGGACTCACCTTCGTCGCGCTCGCGAGCGCCGTCACCTGGTTCATCATCACGGCCGTCAACGACGACTCCGTCGCGGTCACCGGGCTCGGGCTCACCATCGACGGCGGCAACGCGCACCTCGACTGGAGCGGATCCGACGCGGCCTACAGCGTCTACGCCGTGCACGGCGACGGTGAGACGACCGACCTGACCCAGTGGGTCACCGGCACCGAGGCCTGGCTGCCGTCGGCGCTCGGACTCTACGAGAACGACACGTGCTTCGTCGTTCGGCCGACCGCGACCACGGGCGAGGTCTCCCTCGACGCCGAGACCCTCGGTGCGCAGCGTGCGCAGAGCGCGTGCGTCGCCGACGCGACATCGTGAGGCGTGCCGCGCCGCTCGCGCTCGTCGCGGCGCTCGCCCTGGCCGGCTGCAGCCAGGCTCCGCCCGAGGTGCCGCCGACCCCCTCGCACTTCGATCTCGGCGATCTCGACCCCTCGCAGATCGACGGCAACGGGCTCTGGCTCCTGACCGGGCCGGATGCCGCCGGCGAGATCGTCGACGCCGTCGCGGCCGTCGGCGCGGTCGAGTACTCGGGTACCTTCACCGAGCTGACCGCCGCGACCGCCGAGGCGGACCCGGCGCGCGGACGCACCGTGGCCGTCGAGTACCGGGGGCGCCCCGGAGACTTCGCGGCGAAGATCACCGCGGGCGGGCTGAGCCTCGACGTCGTCACGGTCGGCGGGCACACCTACCTGCGGGGCAATGCCGCGTACGCCGCGCAACTCGGCATCCCCGAGCTCGAACAGGGGTACGTCTGCGCCGCAGCCGGCGACGGCCTCGCCGACCAGTGGTCGCCCTTCCTGCGCCCCGCAGACCTCGTCTCGGCACTGCTCGGCGCGAGCGGATCGGTCAGCGTGGCCCGGCCCCCCGCCGACGCCGAGCTGCTCGAAGTGGTCGTCGGCGGCGAGACCGCGCCGGCCGGCGTCATGCACGTGCAGCGCGTCGGCGCACCGTTGCCGACCGACTTCGCCGCAGGAGACCCGAGCGGCGACGGCTCGTTCACCTTCGGCGCGTGGGGCGAGCAGCTCGACGTCGAAGCGCCGGCCGACCCCGTTCGCGACTGCGACGCCTCGGAGTAGGCAGCCCGCTCGCCGCTAGTAGCGCTGCACCTGCGGGCCCGCCGCGAGCTCGCGGTCGTACGCCTCGATCGCGAGCCGGTTGCGCTCGGTGACCGTGCGGCCCCGGGCGGCGATCCAGCCGCCGAGCCAGATCGGGATCTCGCGCGCGATGACCGCCGCGACGATCGCGTACGGGTCGAGCCAGCGCTCGGCGATGAAGTCGTTCGCCTGCTCGAGCGTGAGCGTCCAGGCCTGCACGAAGAGCAGCGAGCCGCCGATGTAGGCGAAGTAGACGAGCACCCCGACGAGCAGGCCGAACACGGCGTACGTCCACCACGGTCCGCGGTTGACGATCGCGGCGAGCAGCGCGAACCCGATGAAGAACGCGACGACGGGAACCCAGTACGTGGGCTCGACGAGGAAGTCGGCGATGCCGATCGCCTCACCCTCCGGCGCCCCGAAACTCAGGTAGAGCACATAGGCGACGACGCCGTAGAGCACGCCGAAGGCGACCGTGCCGATGAGCGCGACGAGCACGCCGAACCCGCGATTGCCCTTCGCCTTGGGCGGTGTCGGCGCCTGCACGTAGATCGTCTGCGGACCGGGCTGCGGTGCGACGTACACGGGTTCGGGCACGTCGGCGAGCGTCGCTGCGCCGGCGGCGGTTCCAGCCGCGACGCCCGCAGCGGGAACGTAGGTCTCACGGCGTACGGCGTCGGCGGCGACGGGTTCCGGGGTCGACGAGGCGTCCAGGTCGTCGATGCCGTTGGTCTCTTCGGGCGCGGGGTGCGCGCTCGCCCGCTCGACGGCCTCATCGAGGCGGGACGTCGCGGCGAGCTCTTCGTCGGCCGGCACCGCCGCCTCGGCCGAGGATTCGACCGGTTCGGGTTCGATGGGAGCGGGCTCGTCGACGGGCTCCGTCTCGTCCAGGACGGGGGCGGGCTCGGGCGCGGAATCGTCGACAGGGCCCTCGTCGACCGGGCCGGTCGCTTCGCCGTGACGTTCCGGGTCGGCTCCGGGAGTCGTGCTGCTCATGATCGCGCTCCTTCCGGGCACCCCTCGCACCCGTGGTTGGCCAACTGTAGCAACGCATCGGGCCCGATTCCGGGAGCGCGCGCGGCGCTTCGCTCAGCCGAAGATCGCAGCCACGATGTCGTGCGTGTACCCATCGGGGCCGGCGTTCACCCAGTGCGTCGCGATCCACACGTCGTCGCGAATGAAATGCGACTCCCCCGCCTGCCCGTCGGCGCTCGGCGGCGTCTCCCGGACGCACCGGGTGCCCTGGAGCTCCTCGTAGCAGCTGTGTCCGCTCTCGCCGAAGTGGGCGATGATGGCCGCGGCCTGCTCCTCGGTGACGTGGGCGACGTTGGTCGTGAGCCCGCGATCCGATCCGCCGGCCGGGTTGCCCCACTTGCAGGTGATGGCCGAGGCGGACGTGAGCAGCTCGACCGCGGTCTCGTCGACGGATCCGAACTGCACGCCGCTCTCGGGTTCCATCGCCCAGGCGGGGTTCAGCACGAGCGGTGCGAAGTCGCCCGACCAGTCGCGCGTGTAGATGGCCTCGCAGTCTTCCGGGATCTCGTGCACGACCGGCAGCGGAGTCGGCGGCGCGGACGATGCGGGCGGCGTCGCGGCTTCATCCGTGTTCCCGGTGGTCGGCGCGGCACCCGCAGCGGCCCCACCCGACCCGACGCCCGCGCCGCCGATCGCCGCGCCGACGACGAACGCGACGATCACGGCGAGTATCGCCGCGACGACGACGAGCCAGAACTGCGGCCGCCTCACGAGAGGCGGCCGTGCGCTCGACTCGAATGCTTCGGGAGTCTGCGGGGCGGGGTCGGTCATCGCTGGCCTTTCGAGTCGTCGGCATCGGCGTCTCGAGCGATCGTAGCGCCGCCCGGCCCCGGTGTCGCCGGCCGCACTCCCCCGGAAACGAAGCAGGGCCCCGGATCGCTCCGGGGCCCTGCTGTCGTATCGGCTACTAGCTGTAGTTGCCGGGGGTGAAGTCGTCGCTCGAGAACGCGTCGAAGTCGACGAAGCTCAGGTCGCCCTCGGTGAACGCGGCGTCGTCGGTGAAGATGCGGTTCGGGTAACGCTCCGCCTTCGCCTCCTCGGTCGCCTCGACCGTGACGTTGCGGTACTTGCCGAGGCCGGTACCCGCCGGGATGAGCTTTCCGATGATGACGTTCTCCTTGAGCCCGACGAGCGGGTCGGACTTGCCCTCCATGGCGGCCTGCGTGAGCACGCGGGTCGTCTCCTGGAAGGACGCGGCCGACAGCCACGACTCGGTTGCGAGCGAGGCCTTGGTGATACCCATGACCTCCTGGCGGGCCGAGGCGGTCTTCTTGCCCTCGGTCAGCGCGGCGCGGTTGATGTCGTTGTACTTCAGGCGGTCGACGAGCTCACCGGGCAGCAGGTCGGTGTCGCCGTGGTCGACGACGGTGACCTTGCGCAGCATCTGGCGCACGATGACCTCGATGTGCTTGTCGTGGATCGGCACACCCTGCGAGCGGTAGACGTCCTGCACGCCGTTGACGAGGTGCTTCTGCACTTCGCGCACACCCTTGACCCGGAGGACTTCCTTCGGGTCGACGGTGCCGACGATCAGCTGCTGGCCGAGCTCGACGTGCTGTCCGTCTTCGACCAGGAGGGTCGAACGCTTGAGCACGTTGTACGCGATCGGCTCGTCGCCGTTGTCGGGCGTGAGGATGACCTTGCGCTGCTTGTCGGTCTCATCGATCGTGATGCGACCCGGGGCCTCGACGATGGGCGATGCACCCTTGGGGGTGCGCGCCTCGAAGAGCTCCTGCACGCGAGGCAGACCCTGCGTGATGTCGTCGGCCGAGGCCGAACCACCGGTGTGGAAGGTACGCATCGTCAGCTGCGTGCCGGGCTCACCGATCGACTGGGCCGCGATGATGCCGACGGCCTCGCCGATGTCGACGAGCTTGCCGGTCGCGAGCGAACGGCCGTAGCACTTCGCGCAGACGCCGACGGCCGACTCGCAGGTGAGCACGGAGCGCACCTTGATCGTCTCGACCGCTGCCGCGATGAGCTTGTCGATGAGCACGTCACCGACGTCTTCACCGGCCTCGGCGACGACCTCGCCCTTGGCGTTGACCGCGTCGGCGGCGAGGCTGCGGGCGTAGACCGCGTTCTCGACGTTCGGGTCGCGGACCAGCTCGCCCGAGGCATCCGTCGTCGCGATCGGGAGCTCGAGGCCCTTGGTCGTGCCGCAGTCCTCCTCGCGGATGATGACATCCTGCGAGACGTCGACGAGACGACGCGTGAGGTAGCCCGAGTCGGCCGTACGGAGGGCCGTGTCGGCCAGACCCTTACGGGCACCGTGCGTCGCGATGAAGTACTCGGCGACCGAGAGGCCCTCGCGGTAGCTCGAGATGATCGGGCGAGGGATGATCTCACCCTTCGGGTTGTTCACGAGGCCTCGCATGCCCGCGATGTTGCGGATCTGCAGCCAGTTACCACGAGCACCCGACGACACCATGCGGTTGATCGTGTTGTCCTCGGGGAACGCCTCGCGCATCGCGACGGCGACCTCGTCGGTGGCCTTCGTCCAGATCTGGATGAGCTCCTGGCGACGCTCGAGGTCGGTCGTGAGACCCTTCTCGAACTGCCCCTGGACCTTGGCGGCCTGCTTCTCGTACTTCGCGACGATCTCGCCCTTGTTGGCCGGCGTCAGGATGTCGGAGAGTGCCACGGTCACGCCCGAACGGGTCGCCCAGCGGAAGCCGGCGTCCTTGATCCGGTCGAGGGTCGCGGCGACCTCGGTCTTCGGGTAGCGCTCGGCGAGGTCGTTGACGATCTCCGAGATCTGCGTCTTGCCCGCCTGCGCGTTCACGTAGGGGTAGTCGACCGGCAGCGCCTCGTTGAAGAGGGCGCGACCGAGGGTCGTCTCGAGCAGGTACGGCTTGCCGGGAACGAAGTCCTCGGGGGTCTCGCCCTCGGCGAAGTGCAGCCCCTCGAGACGGATCTTGACCGTGGCCCCGAGGTCGAGGGCGAAGTCGCCCGGACGGTTCTGGTCGAAGGCGAGGATGGCCTCGGAGATCGACGAGAACGCGCGACCCTCACCTGCCGCGCCGGACTTGCCGGTCGTCAGGTGGTGCAGGCCGATGATCATGTCCTGCGTGGGCAGGGTCACCGGACGGCCGTCGGACGGCTTCAGGATGTTGTTCGAGGCGAGCATCAGGATGCGGGCCTCGGCCTGCGCCTCCACCGAGAGGGGAAGGTGCACGGCCATCTGGTCGCCGTCGAAGTCCGCGTTGAACGCAGCACACACGAGCGGGTGGAGCTGGATCGCCTTGCCCTCGACGAGCTGCGGTTCGAAGGCCTGGATGCCGAGGCGGTGCAGCGTGGGTGCGCGGTTCAGCAGAACCGGGCGCTCACGGATGATCTCCTCGAGCACGTCCCAGACCTGGGGGCGCGAACGCTCGACCATGCGCTTGGCGGCCTTGATGTTCTGAGCGTGGCTCAGGTCGATCAAGCGCTTGATGACGAACGGCTTGAACAGCTCGAGCGCCATCTGCTTGGGCAGACCGCACTGGTGCAGCTTCAGCTGCGGGCCGACGACGATGACCGAACGGCCCGAGTAGTCGACGCGCTTGCCGAGCAGGTTCTGGCGGAAGCGACCCTGCTTTCCCTTGAGCATGTCGCTCAGGGACTTCAGGGCGCGGTTGCCGGTACCGGTGACGGGGCGGCCGCGGCGGCCGTTGTCGAACAGTGCGTCGACGGCCTCCTGCAGCATCCGCTTCTCGTTGTTGACGATGATCTCGGGCGCGCCGAGGTCGAGCAGACGACGAAGACGGTTGTTGCGGTTGATCACACGACGGTAGAGGTCGTTCAGGTCGGAGGTCGCGAAGCGGCCACCGTCGAGCTGGACCATCGGACGAAGCTCCGGCGGGATCACCGGCACGACGTCGAGCACCATCGCGGCCGGCGAGTTGCCGGTCTGCAGGAAGGAGCTGACGACGCGCAGACGCTTGATCGCGCGGATCTTCTTCTGGCCCTTGCCCTCGGCGATCTGCAGGCGCAGGTCGTCGGCCTCAGCGGCCAGGTCGAAGGCCTCGAGGCGCTTCTTGATGGCCTCGGCGCCCATGTAGGCGTCGAAGTACATGCCGAAGCGGTCCTGGAGCTCGTGGAAGACCGAGTCCTCGGGCTTGAGGTCGCCGACCTTGAGGGTGCGGAAGTCCTCCCACACGCGCTCGAGGTGCGCGACCTGCTCGTCGCCCGACTTGCGGACCTGCGTCATCTCCTTGTCGGCGGCGGCTTCAGCGCGCTTCTTCTGGTCGGACTTGGCGCCCTCCGCCTCGAGTGCGGCGAGCTCCTCCTCCTTGCGCGCCATGAGCGTCGCGATGCGGGCATCGCGCTGGTCGCCGATGGTCTTGATCTCGAGCCGGAGCTCGTTCTCGAGGCCGGGCATGTCGGCGTGACGGCCTTCGTCGTCGACGTCGATCACCATGTAGGCGGCGAAGTAGATGACCTTCTCGAGGTCCTTCGGCGCCATGTCGAGCAGGTAGCCGAGGCGGCTGGGCACACCCTTGAAGTACCAGATGTGCGTGACCGGAGCGGCGAGCTCGATGTGGCCCATGCGCTCGCGGCGCACGGAGGACTTGGTGACCTCCACGCCGCATCGCTCACAGACGATGCCCTTGAAGCGGACACGCTTGTACTTGCCGCAGGCGCACTCCCAGTCGCGGCTCGGGCCGAAGATCTGTTCGCCGAACAGACCGTCCTTCTCGGGCTTCAGGGTGCGGTAGTTGATGGTTTCAGGCTTCTTGACCTCACCGTAGGACCACTTGCGGATGTCCTCTGCGGTGGCCAGGCCGATGCGAAGCTCGTCAAAAGTCGTTGCGTCGAGCAATTTCTCTCCTTGGAAAGTTTCTGTAGTCGTCTACTGGCCTGGCTTAGATCTCGTCGATGTTCGACGACTCGAAGCGCGCGGAGATGTTGATGCCGAGCTCTTCCGCAGCGCGGAAGGCCTCGTCGTCGGTGTCGCGGAGCGAGACCGCGGTGCCGTCGGCCGAGAGCACCTCGACGTTCAGGCAGAGCGACTGCATCTCCTTCATGAGCACCTTGAAGGACTCGGGGATGCCGGGCTCCTGGATGTTCTCGCCCTTGACGATCGCCTCGTACACCTTGACGCGGCCGAGGATGTCGTCGGACTTGATCGTGAGGAGCTCCTGCAGCGCGTATGCGGCGCCGTAGGCCTGGAGCGCCCAGACCTCCATCTCACCGAATCGCTGTCCACCGAACTGCGCCTTACCACCGAGCGGCTGCTGGGTGATCATCGAGTACGGGCCCGTCGAACGCGCGTGGATCTTGTCGTCGACGAGGTGGTGCAGCTTCAGGATGTACATGTAACCGACCGAGACCGGGTACGGGAACGGCTCGCCGGAACGGCCGTCGAGCAGCTGCGTCTTGCCGGACGAGTCGATGAGTCGCTCGCCGTCGCGGTTGGGGAGCGTCGAGTCGAGCAGACCCGCGATCTCCTCCTCGAGTGCGCCGTCGAACACCGGGGTCGCGACCTTGGTGCCGGGAGCGGCCTCGTGTGCTTCCTTGGGGAGCTTCTTGGCCCACACCGGGCTGCCGTCGACCTTCCAGCCCTGCTTGGCGACCCACCCGAGGTGGGTCTCCAGCACCTGGCCGAAGTTCATGCGGCCCGGGATGCCGAGCGGGTTCAGGATGACGTCGACCGGAGTTCCGTCGGCGAGGAACGGCATGTCCTCGACCGGGAGGATCTTCGAGATGACGCCCTTGTTGCCGTGGCGGCCGGCGAGCTTGTCGCCCTCGGTGATCTTGCGCTTCTGGGCGATGTAGACGACCACGCGCTGGTTGACGCCCGAGCCGAGCTCGTCGTCGCCGTCCTGCGAGTCGAACACCTTGACGGCGATGATCGTGCCGCGCTCACCGTGGGGCACCTTCAGCGAGGTGTCGCGGACCTCGCGGCTCTTCTCGTTGAAGATCGCGCGGAGCAGACGCTCTTCGGCCGACAGCTCGGTCTCGCCCTTCGGCGTGACCTTGCCGACGAGGATGTCGCCGGGGCGGACCTCTGCGCCGATGCGGATGATGCCGCGCTCGTCGAGGTCGGCCAGCAGGTCGGGGCTGACGTTCGGGAGATCACGGGTGATCTCCTCCTTGCCGAGCTTCGTGTCGCGGGCGTCGACCTCGTACTCCTCGATGTGGATCGACGAGAGCACGTCGTCCTTCACGAGGTTCTGGCTGAGGATGATCGCGTCCTCGAAGTTGTGCCCCTCCCACGGCATGAACGCCACGAGGAGGTTCTTGCCGAGCGCGAGCTCGCCGTTGTCGGTCGCGGGACCGTCGGCGATGACCTCGCCGACCTCGACGCGATCGCCCGCGTTCACGAGCACGCGGTTGTTGTACGACGTGCCCTGGTTGGAGCGGTCGAACTTGCGCAGGAAGTAGGTCTGCGTGCCGCCCGCATCGAGCTGCACGGTGACCGAGTCGGCCGAGACCTCGGCGACGACACCCGCCTTGTCGGCGGTGATGACGTCACCGGCGTCGATGGCCGCGTAGCCCTCCATGCCGGTTCCGACGAGCGGCGAGTCGCTGCGGAGCAGCGGCACAGCCTGACGCTGCATGTTGGCACCCATGAGGGCGCGGTTCGCGTCGTCGTGCTCGAGGAAGGGGATGAGCGAGGTGCCGACCGACACCATCTGGCGCGGCGAGACGTCCATGTAGCCGATCAGGTCGGCGGGAACGAGGTCGACCTCGCCGCCCTTCTGGCGGGCCAGGACGCGGTCTTCGGAGAAGTGACCGTCGCTCTTCAGCGGCGCGTTGGCCTGGGCGACGATGTAGTCGTCCTCTTCAGACGCCGTGAGGTAGTCGATCTGATCGGTGACCTTGCCGGCGACGACCTTGCGGTACGGCGTCTCGATGAAGCCGAACGAGTTGATGCGCGCGAACGATGCGAGCGATCCGATGAGGCCGATGTTCGGGCCTTCCGGGGTCTCGATCGGGCACATGCGGCCGTAGTGCGAGGGGTGGACGTCTCGGACCTCGACGCCGGCGCGGTCGCGCGAGAGACCGCCGGGGCCGAGCGCCGAGAGGCGACGCTTGTGGGTCAGACCCGCGAGCGGGTTGTTCTGGTCCATGAACTGCGACAGCTGCGAGGTGCCGAAGAACTCCTTGATCGCGGCGACGACGGGTCGCACGTTGATCAGGGTCTGCGGGGTGATCGCCTCGATGTCCTGCGTGGTCATGCGCTCGCGGACGACGCGCTCCATGCGGGACAGGCCGGTGCGGACCTGGTTCTGGATGAGCTCGCCCACCGCGCGGATGCGACGGTTGCCGAAGTTGTCGATGTCGTCGACGTCGAGGCGCAGGTCGACCGCCTTGCCGGCGCGGCGGCCGGGCAGGGTGGTGCGCTCGTCGTGCAGCGCGACGAGGTACTTGATCGTGGCGACGATGTCCTGCACCGTCAGCACCGAGTCGGTGAGGGGAGCCTCGAGACCGAGCTTGTTGTTGATCTTGTACCGGCCGACCTTCGCGAGGTCGTAGCGCTTCGGGTTGAAGTAGAAGTTGTCGAGGAGCGCGCGCGCGGCCTCGGCAGCGACCTGCTCGCCCGGACGGAGCTTGCGGTAGATGTCCTTGAGCGCCTCTTCCTTCGTGAGGATGTTGTCCTTCTCGAGGGTGAGGGCGATCGACTCGTAGCCGGCGAACTCCTCGAGGATCTCCTCAGAGGTGAGACCGAGGGCCTTCAGGAACACGGTGACGCTCTGCTTGCGCTTGCGGTCGATGCGGACGCCGACCTGGTCGCGCTTGTCGATCTCGAACTCGAGCCATGCACCACGGCTCGGGATGACGCGAGCCGAGTAGATGTCCTTGTCGGAGGTCTTCTCGGGCGTGCGCTCGAAGTAGACGCCCGGCGAACGCACGAGCTGCGAGACGACGACGCGCTCGGTGCCGTTGATGACGAACGTGCCCTTGGGGGTCATGAGCGGGAAGTCGCCCATGAAGACGGTCTGCGTCTTGATCTCACCCGTGAGGTGGTTCATGAACTCCGCGTTCACGTACAGCGGTGCGGAGTAGGTCTTGGACTTCTCCTTGCACTCGTCGATCGTGTACTTCGGAGGCTCGAGCTCGGGGTTGGTGAACGAGAGCTGCATGGTCTCGCCGAGGTCTTCGATCGGAGAGATCTCCTCGAAGATCTCCTCGAGACCGGTGGTCTCGGGCAGGTCTTGACGACCGGCCGCCTTGCCCTCGGTGAGGCGTGTCTTCCACGCCTCGTTGCCGACGAGCCAGTCGAAGCTCTCCGTCTGGAGAGCGAGCAGGTCGGGTACCGTGAGGGTGTCGGTGACCTTGGCGAACGAGAGACGGCTTGCACCGCGTCCGTTCTTGGGGGTGGGCGTGGTCGCGTTGCGCGCAGCAGCCAAGTGAATAACCTCCATGGCCCCGTCGGGCCGGTTCACTGTCGGTAGCGGAGAGTGGAACCCCTCAGACGAGTGCGGATGCCGGAGACCTCAAGATCTCGACACGCACGGAAGCCGACCGCAATATGAAGGCATGGTGGGTCTGGGAGCGCAAAGGTTAACTATATGTCGCCAGACGCGCCGTGTCCAGTCGATTCTTGATTTGTCTGCGAATCTCCGGTATAACCACGATCCTGCACCCCCGAGACGCGCAACGGCGCCCCGCTGCGGCCCACGATCGAGTCGGTGAGCGGATGCCGCGGGGCGCCGGGTTCGGCGTTCGTTCAGGCTGTCGCGAGCACGACCGCGGGGGTTCCCGAGCGCACCGACCGCTTCGCCGCGTCGACGATCGCGAGCGTGCGCACCCCGACCGAGCCGTCGGGGCTGGGCGCCCGCGACTCGCGGATCGCGCCGAGGAACTCGTCGATCATGAGCCCGTCGAGATCGGTGCCGAAGGCGTCCCAGGTCGCGCCGCCCTCGGCGTACCCCGAGATGTGGGCGGCGAACGGGTCGATCCGCATCGATCCGCGCGTGCCGTGCACCTCGAGGGTGAGCCCGCCCCAGGTGGCGGCCGAGTCGGGCTGGCTCCACGAGCAGTCGATCGTCGCGATGACGCCCGACGGGTAGGCGATCGACACGACTCCGCCGGTCTCGACCTCGACGCCTCGATCGGCGTGGAGGATGCGGTTCGCCGTCGCGTAGACCTCCTGCGCGGGTTCGCCGAGGAGCTCGTCGAGCAGGTCGGCGCAGTGCACGACGTGGTCGACGAGCGCGCCGCCGCCCGCGGCCGCCTCGGTCGTGAACCAACTGCGGTCGAGCGGGATCTTGCCGTTGTTCGTGCCCGAGACGGCGACGACCTCACCGAGCTGCCCGGCCCGCACGCGGGCCACGAGCTCGCGGAACGACGACGCGAAGCGCACCGGGTACGCCGTCATGAGCGACACGCCCGCCGCCGCGGCCGCGTCGACCATCGCGAGCGCGTCGCCGACCTCGGTGGCGATCGGCTTCTCGCAGAGCACGTGGGCACCGACGGCGATCGCCGCGAGCGCGAGCTCGCGATGCCTCGCATTCTCGGCGGTGACGATCACGCCGTGCGGCGCGCGCGCGAGCACGGCGTCGACGTCATCGAGGTACTCGATGCCGAGGCGCTCGGCGAGCTCGGCGCCGCGCTGCGTGCCCGCGTCGTACGGCGGGAGGTCGGTGCCCACGACCTCGATGCCACGCTCGACGAGCACGCGGGCGTACGCCTCGACGTGCGGGTGGGCGAACGACAGGATGCCGATGCGCAGGGGCTCGCTCGTGCGGCTCATGCGCGGGCTCCGATCAGGGCGTCGTCGGTCGAGGCATCCGTCGCCTCGTCTGCGGGGTCGAGTTCGACCGGCAGGCCGGTCTCGACCGACTCGAGCGCGGCCTCGGCGATGCGCACGGCGCGAACGCCGTCAGCGCCGTCGACTCGAGCGGCGCCGCCCGAGCGGATGGCCCGCACGAAGTCGGCGATCTCGGCCGAGTAGGGGCTCTCGGCACCGCTCGTCTCCGGCAGGTATCCCCCGCCGTCGATGGGCGGCAGTGCCGAGCGCATCGTGTCGTCGCGCATCGAGTCGAACCGCAGCACTCCGCCGTCGCCCGCGAGGTCGAAGCAATAGGAGAAGGGCAGTGCCGGGCTCCCCCAGGTGCCGTGCACATGGCTGATCAGCCCCGACTCGTGGTCGAGCACGACCTGCGCCGCGACCACCGGGGCCGCCGTCTCGCCGCCGCGTCGCAGTCGTGCGAACACGCGGCGCACCGGCCCGCCGAGCCACTCGGCCTGGTCGAGGTCGTGGATCATCTGGTCCATCACGATGCCGCCCGAGACGGCGTCGTCGAAGAACCAGCGCGACTGCGGCGCGGCGCTCTGCCGCCGGAAGCGGAAGACCGCCGGCCGGCCGATGCGCCCGGCCGCGATCGCGCCGCGCGCTGCGAGGAACTCGGGGAAGTACCGCACGACGTGCGCCGGGAAGAGTCGCACCCCGGCCTGCTGCGCCGCGTCGACGACCGCGGCCGCATCGGCCGCGGTGCGGGCGAGCGGCTTCTCGCAGACGACGTCGATGCCGCGGCCGATCGCGGCGAGCGAGAGCTCGGCGTGCGTCGCGGTAGGCGTGACGATGTCGACGACGTCGACCTCGGGCCAGAGCTCGTCGAGCGAACCGGCGACCTCGAGTCCGTACTGCTCGGCCAGTGCCTCGGCGCCGGCCTCGGAGTACACGGTGACCTGCGCGCCGAGCGCGAGCCATCCGGGCACGTGGGCGTGGGAGATCGCGCCGGCCCCGATGAGGCCGACACGGAGGGAATCGTTGCGCTGCGTCATCCGCTGGCTCATTTCAGTCCGGAGAATGCGACGCCGTCGATGACCCGGCGCTGCATGATGAGGAAGAGGATCAGCACCGGCGCCATCGCCATCATCGCGGCGGCGAGCAGCATCGGGTAGTCCGTGATCGTGCGTCCGCTCGTGAGCGTCGCGATGCCCGCGGAGAGCGGCATGCTCTCGGCGCTCGTCGCGACGATGAGCGGCCAGAGCAGGTCGTTCCACGACCACAGCACCGTGATGATCGCGAGCGCCGAGAGTCCGGGCTTCGCGAGCGGCAGCATGATCTTCCAGAAGATCTGGAACTGGTTCGCGCCGTCGAGGCGCGCGGCCTCCTCGAGCTCGGGAGGGAGCCCCATGAAGAACTGGCGCATCATGAACGTGCCGAAGGCGCTGAAGATGCCGGGCGCCGCGATGCCGATGACGGTGTTCAGCCAGCCGAGCCCCTGGATGATCTGGTACTGCGGCAGCAGGTAGACCTGCGGCGGCACCATGAGGATCGCGAGGATGAGGGCGAGCACGACCCCCTTGAACGGGAAGTACATGCGCGCGAACGCGTAGCCGGCCATCGAGCACAGCACGAGCTGGCCGACCGTGCGGATCACGGTGATGCCGACCGACACCCAGAACTGGCTGAGGAACGGCACCCGGTCGAACACGTTGAGGTAGTTCTCGGGCTTGAACTCCGACGGCCAGAACGACGGCGGGACGGAGATCACGTCGGCGTTCGTGCCGAGCGACATGATGAGCTGCCAGGCGAACGGGAAGATCATGACGACCGACCCGATCGTGAGCACGACGTAGGCGATCGTGTTCGACTCGCGCGCGCCGACGCGACGCTTAGACATAGGTGACCCATTTCTTCTGGAGTCGGAACTGGAGCAACGTGAAGATGCCGACGAGGAGGAGGATCACGACGCCGATCGCGGCCGCGTACCCGTTGTCGCCCGTCTTGATGTTCGTGAAGAAGTAGTAGACGACCGATTGGGTCTTGTCGATGGCGGGGTTCTGGGTGCCCATGAGGGCGTAGAGCAGGTCGAAGACCTGGAAGCCCGCGATGACCGTCATGACCGAGACGAAGAAGATCGAGGGCGTGAGCAGCGGCACCGTGATCGTCGTGAACTGCTTCCAGCGCGTCGCGCCGTCGAGCGACGCGGCCTCGTAGAGCTCGACGGGGATGCCCTTCATTCCCGCCGACAGGATGATGAGGTTGAAGCCGAGCGAGATCCAGATGCCGACGAGCGCGACGGCGACGAGGGCGACGCCCTCGGTCGAGAGCCAGCTGGGACCGTCGATGCCGATGAGGGAGAGTGCGTAGTTCAGGATGCCGAAGTCGCCGTTGTAGATGATGCGCCACACCATGGAGATGGCGGCGGGCATCGCGACGTAGGGCAGGAAGAAGGCGGTGCGGAACAGGTTCGCGAAGCGCAGGCCCGGGCGGTTCAGGAGGCTCGCGAAGTAGATCGCGAGCGGCACGCCGCAGAGCAGCATCGCCGTGTACCCGAGGGTGTTCAGGATGGCGCGGCCCATCGTGGCATCGCCGGCGAGTTCGATGTAGTTGTCGAGCCCGACCCATTCGGAGTCGCCGAAGGGGCCCCACTCGGTGAAGCTGAACCAGAGGTTGCGAACGATCGGCCACAGGTAGAAGAGGGCGATGCCCGCGAACAACGGCAGGACGAAGACGAGCGCCCAGCCGAGGTCGCTGCGGCCCCGGCGTCTGCCGCGGCCGGCCGGCGGGGCCGGCGCCGCAGCTGGAGCTGCGACGCCGGCCTCACGGACTGCTGAGGAGGTCATTCGTTCTCTTCGGCCAGTGCTTCGTTCATCTTCTCGGCCAGTTCCTTCGCCACGTCGGCGACGGGGCGCTCGCCCGAGAAGGCGGCGGGGAGCAGTTCGTTCTCGAGCTGGTTCCACGCTGCGGTGTTCTTCGAGACGGGGTACGGGAACGAGGAGTTCTCGGCCTCGTCGAGGAAGACCTGCAGGTTGTACGGCGCCGACTCGATGAAGGCAGTCTGCGTGCCGGTGTAGGCGGGCAGTGCCGCGCCGGCCTCGGCCTGGATGACCGCGGCGCGCTCGGAGGCGAGGAACTCCTGGAACGCCAGTGCGGCGGCCTTGTTCTTCGACGACTTCGCGACGACGTTCGCCAGACCGTGGATGACGGTGGCCTCCTGTTCGTTCTTGGGCAGCGGCGCGACCTCGATGTCGTCGACGATCGCGGACTCGCGGAGCTCCGCGTTCGACCAGGTGCCCGACCAGAACATGGCCGACTTGCCGTTGACGAACCACACGTTCTGCGGGGTGTCCGACAACTGCTGGAGCGTCGGCGCCGAGCCGTCGGCGATGAGGTCGGCGACGAACTGCAGGCCCTCGATCGCCTCGGGGCTGTCGTAGCCCGACGTGGTGCTGTCGGCGGAGATGACCTCGCCGCCGGCCTGGAGGATGGTGTTGTAGTAGACCTCCTGGCCGCCCGAGAGCCCGTTGACGGTGCCGTAGACGCCATCGGCCTTCAGCGCGTCGGAGATGGCCTTGGCCTTCTCGTGGAACTCGTCCCAGGTCCATCCCTCGGTCGGGTACTCGACGCCTGCCTGGTCGAAGAGGGCCTTGTTGTAGAAGACCGCGACGGTGTCGTAGTCCTTCGGCACGCCGTACTGGGTGCCGTCGAACGAGTAGAGGTCGTTCAGCGCCTGCGGGTAGTTCGCGGGGTCGACCGCGTCGGTCACCGGCTCGAGCTTGTCGTTCGAGGCGTAGAGCTGGAAGTTCGGGCCGTTCATCCAGAAGACGTCGGGCAGGGTGTCCGACGAGGCCTGCGTCTGGAGCTTGCCGAAGAACTCCGAATACGGCGTGACGTCCTTCTTCACCGTGATGTTCGGGTACTCCTCGTTGAACTCCGCGATGATCGTGTCGATCGCCGCTTCCTGGGTGGCATCCCAGAACGCGTAGTTGATCTCGGCGGTCATGTCCTTGTCGGCGGTCGACGTCGACCCGCCGTCGTTGGACGAGCATGCGGTGAGTAGAAGTGCCGTGGCGGCGACTCCGGCCAGTAGCGCTGTGCGGCGCATGGGTGTTCTCCTCCGGTTAGAGTGGGCGGGATCGCCCGATGTGCAGGTGATTGCGGGTGACGAGTCACCCACCGGTCGGTGCGGTGTGCGCCGCGCCGACCGGGTCCCCGGCCCCCTCGAAGTAGCCGACGGCGCCCGAGGGCAGCGCGGGCACATCACGGGGTTCCGACGAGTTTCGAAGCGAGTCCGTCGCCGCGGCCGCCGTCGCGACCGCGTGACGCGCGGCGATGGGCGAGGTCTCGGTGGGGATGCCCTCGCGCACGAAGCGGAGGAACTCGGTGACCGTGCGGAGGTCGGCATCGCCGTGTCCGCCCTCGTCGCCGACGATGGGGTGCTCCAGGTCGCCCTCCGGTCGGTAGACGCGGCGCTCGTTCCAGACCCGCACGACGCCGCCGTCGGTGTCGCCGAAGTTCTCGAGGCGGCCCTTCGTGCCGATGACGGTGTAGTTGCGCCAGTAGTCGGGCGTGTAGTGGCACTGCTCGTACGAGGCGTAGACCCCGTTGTCGAGGTGCATGAGCACCATCGACAGGTCTTCGACGTCGATCACCGGGTTGAGCTCTCGCTGCTCGAGCGGCGGCCAGTTGTCGAGGCTGAACCACTCGGGCATCGTGCGGTCGGAGTTGTCGCGCCGATCGGCGATGCCTCCGTAGAGGGTGTCCCCGCCCATGCCGACCACTCGGGTCGTGTAGCCGCCCGCGAGCCAGTGGATGACGTCGATGTCGTGCGCGCCCTTCTGCAGCAGCAGGCCGTTCGACCTCGCCCGCTCGGCATGCCAGTCCTTGAAGTAGTAGTCGCCGCCGTTGCCGACGAAGTGGCGGCACCAGACGGCCTTGACCTCGCCGATCTCGCCGCGCGCGATGGCGTCGCGCATCGTGCGGATGACCGCCATGTGACGCATGTTGTGGCCCACGTAGAGCTTCGCGCCGGCGCCGATCGCGGCCTCGAGCACGGCATCGGCGTCTTCGGTGGTGGTGGCGAGCGGCTTCTCGACGTACACCGCGATACCCGCGCTGAGCAGGTCGATGGCGACCTCGGCGTGCGTGTCATCGGGCGTGAGCACGAATGCCCCGTCGATGGCGAGCCCGGACGCGAGCAGCTCGGCGGTGCTCGCGAAGGCGTCGGCGGTCGCCGACAGCGCTTCCCGGCCGCGAGCGATCGCCGCCGCGTCGGGGTCGACCAGCGCGACGATCTCGCCGAGGCCGGAGGCCGGGGCGTGCTGCGCGAGGTTCGACCTCGCGCCGCATCCGATCACGGCAAGTCGGAGCGGATGCCCCGGCCCGTCGGTGTTCACCATTCGAAGTCCTTTCCATTGGAGTCGAGCGCATCGCCGCCGTCGGGCCGACGCAGCGCCGGCATGGGCACCTCGTGGACTCCGTAGACGAGCTCCGAGCTGAGGTCGAACGCCCGCGAGAGGGCGCCGAAGGCGATCGAGTCGATGCCGAGTCGCGATGCCACGATCGTCGGTGCGAACGGCAACGAGACGAGCCCGGCGACCGCCGCGTCGAGCGGCTTCACGAGCCGGTCGCCGGCGCGCGACATCGGGCCGCCGATGACCACGAGGTCTGGGTCGATCGTCTGGGCGAGCACGACCACCGTGTCGGCGATGCCCGCGATGAACGCGTCGACCTCCGCCACGGCCTCGGCATCGCCCGCATCGGCCAGTTCGAAGACCCCGCGTGCGGTCGACGCGGTGCGCCAGAGCAGGTGTCCGCGCTCGTCGAGGGGAACCCGGAGACTCGCATCGCCGAGTTCGCCCGCGGCGTTGTGGCTGCCGCGGCGCAGCCGGCCGTCGAGCACGAGTCCCGCGGAGATCTGGCTGCCGATGAGCAGGAAGATCATGTCGTCGGCGAGCCGAGCCGAGCCGAGCCGCTGCTCGGCGAGCGCGGCGAGGTTCACGTCGTTGTCGAGCGTGACCGGGCAGCCGAGGAGGGCGGCGAGCTTGCCGCCGACGTCGACGCCCTCCCAGTCGGCGAAGCCGTGGGAGATCCAGATGCGACCGTCGGCGCGTACGAGGCCGGTGACGCCGATGTGGGCGAAGATGAGCCGGTGGGCGGGGGCGTCGGCGAGGCGGAGCGCCTCGGCGACGAGCAGGCGCACGGCCTCGATGCGTGCACTGCCGTCTCGCGGCACGGGTCCCTGGTGCTCGATGCGAGCGGCCACGGTGCCCGAGAGGTCGGCGAGGATGACCCGCATACCGGCGATGCCGACATCGACGCCCGCGACGTAGCCGGCACCGCCGACGAAGCGGGAGACCCGGGCCGGACGGCCGGCGCCGCGGTGCCCGTTCGTCTCGTCGGTCGCGACGAGGCCCCGCGCCGCGAGATCGGCGAGCGCCGCTTCGACCGTGGGCCGGGAGAGGCCGGTGGCGCGTGCGAGCTCGGAGACCGCGGCAGGGCCGTGGTCGCGCAGCTGAAGGGCGCAGCGCGCCGTGTTCGCACGGCGCAGTGCGCCGACGCGGTGCTCGTGCGTGCCGGGCTCCATCGCTGCTCCTTCGGGTTCGCCGACGGGGCATGCCTCGGCGCATCTTCTATTTCGCAAGCGGCTTGCGTAATAGCTTGGGGTCGAGTGAACCACAGTGGTCGGATGTCTGTCAATCGCTTTTGCCAGAGCAGTCGCGGGTCACCCCGAGGAGTCACCGAAAAAACGCAAGGCGGTTTCAGATATACGCGCATCACGCACTGTCGTGCGGCGCATGACACGATGCAGTCATGGCGCGGCACATCGAGTTCGAGGCGGATGTCTTCTCGAAGCACGGGTTGACCCTGCTCGTCGACGGCACCGCGCAGTCGCACGTCGACCCGCTCGACCCGACCCACCTGTTCTTCGAGTACACGCGTCGCATCGGCCACGTCATCGACGCGTCGGGCACGACCGATGCGCCCCCGCGGGTGCTGCACCTCGGCGGCGGCGCGCTCACGCTCGCCCGCTACGTCGCTGCGACCCGCCCCGGGGCCTCGCAACTCGTGGTCGAGCTCGACCGCGAACTACTCGACGCCGTGCTCGAGCGACTCCCGCTGCCGGAGGGCGCGCACGTCGACCCCGTCGTCGGCGACGCGGCATCCGTCATCGTGACCCTCGACGGCGGGTTCGACCTCGTCATCGTCGACCTCTACGCGAACCTGCAGGCGCCGGCGTTCGTGGCGACGGTCGAGTTCATGGGCGGATGCCTCCGGCTCCTGTCACCCGGCGGGGTGCTCGCCGTCAACGTGGCCGATGCCGCGGGGCTCGGCCGGCTCCGCGACCAGGCTCGCGCGATCGCACGGGCCGCCCCCGCGGCAGCGCTCCTCGTCGCGGGCGATCCGACCGTGCTGTCGGGCGCCGAGGAGGGCAACGCCGTGCTCGTCGCCGCGCCCGACGGGCTGCCGCACGGCCTCCGCGAACGGCTGCTCGCCCATGGCCCGCATCCGGCCGAGGTGCTCGACGGCGACCGGCTCGACTTCGTGCTCTGGGGCGCCTGCTGATCCGGGTCGCCCGCCCCGGCGAGCGCAGCGCGAGCGAGCCCGCGCGGTAGCGTGGCATCCGTGTCAGAGCTCGAACGCCGTCTCGCCGTCAGCGGCCACCTCGCCCGGCTCGAGGAGTCGCGCCAGTCCCCGGGCTCGTGGACCCTCTACGTCGACGGCACCCCGCAGTCGCACGTCGAACTCGACCGCCCCGACTGGCTCGGCTTCGAGTACGTGCGACGCATCGGGCACGCGGTCGACCTCGTGCGGCCCGAGGGGCAGCCGATCACGGCGGTGCACCTCGGCGGCGGGGCGCTCACGCTCCCCCGCTACGTGGCGGCGACCCGGCCGGGCTCCCGGCAGCAGGTGGTCGAGCTCGAGTCCGACCTCGTCGAGTTCGTGCGCGAGCACCTGCCGCTGCCCCGCGGCGCGCAGGTGCGGGTGCGCCATGGCGACGCCCGCGAGGTGCTCGCGAAGCTGCCGGCGGGCCTCGACGGCGCCGTCGACATCGCGATCGTCGACATCTTCGCTGGCGCACGCACTCCCGCGCATGTGACGAGCGCCGAGTTCTACGGCCTCGTCTCGCCGCGGCTCGCTCCCGGCGGCATCGTTGCGGTCAACGTCGCCGACGGCGCCGGTCTCGCGTTCGCCCGGTCGCAGGCAGCGACCCTCGCCCACGTCTTCGAGCACCTCGCGATCGCCGCCGACACCTCGATGCTGAAGGGCCGCCGCTTCGGCAACGTCGTGATGTACGCCTCGCACGACGAGCTGCCCTTCGCGGGCCTGCCCCGCCGCCTCGCGAGCGACCCGTCGCCGGCGAAGCTCGTCGACGGTGAAGAGCTCCGCCGGTTCATCGCCGGCGCCCCCGTCGTGACCGATGCCACGGCGGTGCCGTCGCCCCCGCCCGCGCGCTCGGTGTTCCTCTCGAAGCCCTGATGCGCGCGCATCCGCAGCTCAGTCGCGGAAGGTGGCCGCGTCGATGACGAAGCGGTACCGCACGTCGGAGGCGAGCACGCGCTCGTAGGCGGTGTTGATCTCCGATGCCGGGATCACCTCGATCTCGGCGCGGATACCGTGCTCCGCGCAGAAGTCGAGCATCTCCTGCGTTTCGCGGATGCCGCCGATGTTGGAGCCGGCCAGGGTCTTGTTGCCGCCGATGAGCGACATCACGCCGACCTCGAGCGGCTCGCCGGGCGCGCCGACGCACACCATCGCCGCGCCGGCGTCGAGGAGCGACAGGTACGCGTCGAGGTCGATCACGGCGCTGACCGTGTTGAGGATGACATCGAACGAGCCGCGGAGCTCGGTGAACGTCGCCGGGTCGGAGGTCGCGCGGTAGTGGTCGGCGCCGAGGCGCAGCCCGTCGTCCTGCTTGCTCAGCGTCTGGGACAGCACCGTCACCTCGGCACCGAGTGCGTGCGCGAACTGCACGCCCATGTGCCCGAGGCCGCCGAGCCCGACGACCGCGACGCGCGTGCCGGGGCCGACCTTCCAGCGCCGCAGCGGTGAGTAGGTGGTGATGCCGGCGCACAGCAGCGGTGCGGCGACATCGAGGGCGAGGGCCTCGGGAATGCGCACCACGAACGACTCGGTCACGACGACCTGCTCGGAGTAACCGCCCTGGGTGACGGTGCCGTCGCGGTCGGCACTGCCGTAGGTGAAGACCGGACCGTCCACGCAGAACTGCTCGTCGCCGCGGAGGCAGTTGCGGCACTGCCCGCACGAGTTCACCATGCAGCCGACGCCGACCCGGTCGCCGACGGCGTGCCGCGTCACCGCGTCGCCGATCTCGGCGACGATGCCGGCGATCTCGTGGCCGGGGGCGAGCGGGTAGTGCTGCGACCCCCAGTCGCCGCGCACCGTGTGGATGTCCGAGTGGCAGATGCCGGCGTACGCGATGTCGATGCGCACATCGTTCGGCCCGAGCGCGCGGCGCTCGATGCGGGTGCGCTCGAGCGGAGCGGCCTCGCTCGGCGCGGCGTAGGCGTATGCGGTGACGACGGTCATCTCGATCTCCTCGATGCTGGGTCGCGCGGGCGCGCCTGCTCGACGCTACACGCGCCCGCCGACGAGGGTCACCCGTGCCGGAACCGCACCTCCTGGCCGGGGCGGAGCTGGGCGACGGCGTCGAGCGAGGCCGGCGCGACGATCGCGATGACGGGATAGCCGCCGGTGACCGGGCGGTCGGCGAGCAGGATCGTCGGCCTGCCGTCGCCCGCGACCTGGATCGAGCCCGGCACGGTGGCCTCGCTCGCGAGCTCACCGGTCGCCTGCCGTTCGAGCCCCGGGCCGACGAGCCGGGCGCCGACCCGGTCGGCCTGCTCCGAGAGACGCCAGCCGGTGTCGAAGAGCGCGGCGCGCGCGGCATCCGTGAACCAGTCGGCCCTCGGCCCGGGCAGCAGCGCGAGGGTCGCCGCACCCGCCGTCGGCGGGAAGGCGGCCTCGCGATCGAGCAGGGGCACGGATGCCGCGGGCGCCGCGCCGATCTCGAGCACGCGCCCCGCGGCCACGGGTGCCGGGCCGATCGCCGACAGCGTGTCGCGCGAGCGGGAGCCGAGCGCCGCCGGCTCGTCGACGCCGCCGCGCACCGCGAGCAGGTACCGCGCACCGCGTTCGGCCGGGCCGATCTCGAGCACCGCCCCCGCGACCGCGCGACCGGCGGTGTACGGTGCGAGCGGCCGGCCCGCGAGGGTCACGCGGCCCCAGGCACCCGTGACGGCGACCCAGGTCTCGTCGTCGAATCGGGCACGGAACCCGCCCATCAGGATCTCGAGCCCCGCGGCGCCGTCGGGGTTGCCGACGAGCCGGTTCGCGAGGGCGAGGGCCGCCCGATCGAGCGCGCCCGACCTCGCGACCCCGAGGTGCGCGAGCCCAGGCCTGCCCAGGTCCTCGACGAGCGCGAGCGCACCCGGCGCCTCGACGGTGAACCGGGTCATGGCCGACCGGAGTCTTCCACGAATGCGAGCGCACCCGGCGCCTCGACGGTGAACCGGGTCATGGCCGACCGGTCTCCCGGAAACGCACCCGGCGCCCCGGTGCGAAGAGCGCCGGCGACTCCGCGGCGGGGTCCCAGAGCGGCGCATCCGTGCGACCGATGACTCGCCAGCCGCCCGGACTCTGGCGCGGGTAGACCCCGGCGAAGGCCCCGGCGAGTGCGACGGCCCCTGAGGGCACTCTGGGGCGCGGCGCATCGAGCCTCGGCACCTCGAACGGCCAGTCGTCGCTCACGAGATAGCCGAACCCCGGCGCGAAGCCGATGAACGCGACCCGCCATTCGACGGCCTGGTGCCGGGCGACGAGGGCCTCGGTCGAGACGCCGAGGAGGGCGGCGGCACTCCGGAGGTCGTCGCCGTCGTACACGACGTCGACGGTCACCTCGTCGGCGACGTGGCCCGACCTGCGGGCCGCGGCCTCGGCCGGGATGCGCCGCACCCACGTCGCGGCCGACTCGAGCGGCAGGCGCTCGGGGTCGACGGCGACGAGGATCGTGCGCGCCGCGGGCACGAGTTCGACGAGGCCGACCGGCGGCTCGGCCGCGAGCGCATCGTGCAGCGCGAGCACCTCGTCGAGGCTGTCGCACTCCACGAGCAGGGCGGCATCGCCGCTCGGCAGCAGGCGGCGGCTCACGCGAACGCCTCGATCTGGAACCCCGCCCGTTCGAGCGCGGTGCGCACCGCCCGTGCGATCGCGACGGCGCCGGGGGTGTCGCCGTGCAGGCACAGCGAGTCGGCGTCGAGCTCGACCCGGCTGCCGTCGTCGGCGGTGATGCCTCCGGTCTCGGCGATCTCGAGCGCCCGATCGGATGCCGCGGCGGGATCGTCGACCACGGCGCCCGGCTCGCCTCGGGGCAGGAGGGAGCCGTCGGCCGCGTAGCCCCGGTCGACGAAGGCCTCGCGGGCGTAGCGGAGGCCGGCGGCATCCGCGCCCCTCGCGATCGCGCCCGACGGCGGCCCGAGCACGGTGAGTGCGGGGTCGAAGGCGGCGAGGGCCTCGACGAAGGCGTGGGCGGCCGAGTGGTCGGAGGCGAGCCGGTGGTAGAGCGCGCCGTGCGCCTTGACGTAGCGCACCTTGGTGCCGGCTGCGCGGGCGATGCCGTCGAGCGCGCCGAGCTGCACGAGGAGCTCGGCGGCGATCTCGACCGGACTCGTGTCGAGCGCACGCCGGCCGAACCCCGCGAGGTCGCGGTAGCCGGGATGCGCACCGAGCGCGACGCCGTGCCCGGCGGCGAGACGAGCGCTCGCGAGCATCGTGACCGGGTCGCCCGCGTGGAACCCGCAGGCGATGTTGGCGCTCGACACGAGGGCGAACATCGCCGCATCGTCGCCGAGGCGCCACGCCCCGAAGGACTCTCCGAGGTCGCTGTTCAGGTCGATGCTGTTCGCATCGTTCTCGGCGGGCATGCTCCCATTCTGGCGCGGACTCGGGGCACACTGGAGTGAGGAGGACGGGATGGCGCGTACTCGGGTTCCGCACGGCGGCTGCACCGCCGACGACGCAGGCACCGACGCGGGCACCGGCGCGCGGCGCCGATCGGGGCCCGTCGGGCGCGCGGCATCCGCTGCCGGTCTGCTGCTCTCGGTCTCGCTCGGCCTGCTCGCGGCGTGCACGCCCGCGCCCCCGCTGCCGACCCCGACGCCCCTGCCGAGTTCCGCGCCGCCGTCGACGGCTCCGCCCGCGACGCCCGCGCCCCCGCCGCCCGTGCTCACGCCGTCGGGCGCCCCCGAGCCGATCGCGGCCGAGCTCGACGCGCCGTGGTCGATCCTCGTGCTGCCGAACGGCGGCGTGCTCGTGAGCGAACGCGACCGGGGCACCGTCGTCGAGGTGCTGCCCGACGGATCTCATCGCGTGGCGGGCACCGTGCCCGGCGTCGTGGCCGGCGGCGAGGGCGGGCTGCTCGGGCTCGCGTTCCTGCCGGGCGACGGCGACCGTCCCGACCGGGTCTACGCGTACCACACGGCCGATTCCGAGAATCGGGTCGTGCGGATGCCGCTGACCGGCGCCCCGGGATCACTCGCGCTCGGCGGCTCGGAGGCCGTGCTCACCGGCATCCCGCGCGGCGGTGCGAACCACAACGGCGGCCGCATCGCCTTCGGTCCCGACGGCCTGCTCTACGTCACGAGCGGCGACGCGGGCAACCGGGATGCCGCGCAGGACCCGGGTTCGCTGTCGGGGAAGATCCTGCGGGTCACCCCCGACGGCGCCGCCGCGCCGGGCAACCCGTTCGGCAACGCCGTGTGGTCGCTCGGGCACCGCAACCCGCAGGGCATCGCCTGGGATGCGAACGGAGGGCTCTGGGCCGCCGAGTTCGGGCAGAACACGTGGGACGAGCTGAACCGCATCACCCGCGGCGCCAACTACGGCTGGCCCGTCGTCGAGGGCGTCGCCGGCGACCCGCGGTTCGTCGACCCCGTGCTGCAGTGGTCCACGGCGGAGGCGAGTCCCAGCGGGCTCGCGGTGATCGGCGACACGCTCTTCCTCGCCGCGCTGCGGGGCGAGCGACTCTGGACGATCGCGCCCGCGACCACCGGCGGCGCGCTCGAGTCGGCATCGTGGTTCACGGGCGACCTCGGCCGCATCCGCGACGCCGCGGCCGCCCCCGACGGTTCCCTGTGGCTCATCACGAACAACACCGACGGACGCGGCTCACCGGGTGAGGGCGACGACCGGCTCTACCGGGTGCCGCTCGCAGCGGCGGGCTGACCGCAGCACCCGCGGATCCGCCACCCGATCGGGGGTCGCAGGTTCCTCCCCCGTGACCCTCGTCGGGACTATTCTCTGTTCCATGGCGGATCTCGAGCGGGTGCGACGATGGGCCGAAGCCCTCATCGTGCTCCATCTCGACGCCGCGACATGGAGTTTCGCGTTCGACAACGCGAAGAAGCGCGCGGGGCTCTGCAACTACACCGAGAAGCGCATCTCGGTGTCGCGCTACCTCGCCGCCCGCTACGACGACGACGAGATCCACCAGATCCTGCTGCACGAGGTCGCGCACGCGCTCGCCGGCCCCCGCGCGGGGCACGGGCCGAAATGGGCCACGGTCGCCTCGGGGCTCGGCTACGTCGGCCGGCGCACGCATGACGGCGAGGTCGCCCATGAGCTCGCACCGTGGGTCGGGCATTGCCCTGCGGGCCACGAGCACTTCCGGTACCGCGAGCCGCAGCGTCAGTTGAGCTGCGGGCTGTGCCGACGCGGATTCGACCGGGCGAACCTCATCGTGTGGCGTCGACGCGAGATCACCGCGGCCGTGCGACGCCGGGCAGCGAGTGCCGCGAACGGCTGAAGATATTCCGGGGCGCGCATGCGCGCCCCGGAACCCGTCACCTCGTCGGATGGTCCCGCCGGCACCGGCTAGATTGGTGGCGTGCCCGTCTCAACCGTCTCGATCCCCGTCGGGCAGTGGTTCACCACCGCCGAGGGCGTTCGCTGGTGGTTCGATTCGGGTTCGTTCGCGCTCGATTTCGCCTACACCGGCCAGATCGGCGGACTCCGCACCGACGAACAGCTGCACGCGCCCGACGACCTCACGCACTGGCTCCACGAGCGCTTCCCCGTCGCCATCGGCGCCGCACGTTCGCGCGACCTCTTCGACGCGATCGCACTGCGCGACGCGATCAGCCGCATGGCGGTCGCCGTGAGCGACGACGCTCCGGTGCGCCCGGCCGACATCGACCTCGTGAACCTCTACGCGGCGACGCCCGACGTACCGCCCACCCTCGCGGGCGGCACCCGTCAGGCGGGGCGATCGGTGCAGACCGTGGCGCAGGCGCTCTCGACGATCGCACGAGACGCCGTCGACCTCTTCTCGCCCGACAACGCCGAGCGCATCCGGTGCTGCTCCAGCGCCGACTGCGACGTCGTCTACCTCGACACCTCTCGCGCGGCGAGCCGTCGCTGGTGCTCGATGCAGCGCTGCGGCAACCGCGCGAAGGTGCGCGCCCACCGGGCCCGCAAGGCGGAGCGCGCAGCGGCCTGAGGCCTCAGCCGACGGATGCCTCGGCGCCGGCCCTGAGCACCCGCGCCGTGTCGTTCGCATCGAGCGTCGCGGCATCGTGCAGCTCGCCGATGCCCATGCCGGCGGCCAACGCGCCACGACCGGGCGCCGACGCCGACGTCAGGTGGCGCACTGCCCTGCGGAGTCCGCCGAACGCCGAGGCGGCGACCGCCGCCTCGGGCGAGGTGTCGTCGATGCCGAGCGCCGCGAGGGCGTCGATCACCGCGCCGGCGCCGAGCAGGTCGTCGGCCGAGAAGCCCGCGTCGGCGTCGCCCGCGGCGACGACGGCGATGAACGCCCGTTCCCCGAGGCGCTCCTGCTCGGCGAGGATCCACCGTGCGGTCGCCGACGCGTCGACGAGACCCGATTCGAGCACGGCCGCCCTGCGGGGTGCCAGGCCGACGATGGTCGCGTGCGGCAGCGAACCGGTGCCGGGCAGCACGTCGATCCAGACGAGGAGGTGCGCTCCGGCGGCGATGCGCTCCGCGCCTCGCCGCCCCCAGTCGAATCGCACCTGGTACTTGGACTGCGCGGCGGGATCGGGGCTCTGCTCGTTCACCCGCACAGGCTATCCCGTGGGCACGCCGCGCTCCTCGCTGTGACGACTCCTCGCCGAGCCGACGTCACGTCACGTCACGTCAGCGGAGTCTCGCCAGCTCAATACCCGCGGTAGAGCGCGAGCGCCTCGGCGTCGCTCGCGCGAGACGTCGCTCGCCGGGCCGCGTCGAGCGCGGCGACGGGGTCGGGCTCCTGGTGGGCGATCACGAGTTGGCGCTCGGCCTCGGCCAGTCGAGTGCGCGCATCGGCCCCGACGGGGTGGCCGCCGCGCTCGATCGCCGCCCGCGCCACGCGCAGCTGGCTCTCGGCGATCGCGATGGCGCCGCCGAGCGCACCGCGAGCGCCGTCGAGCCGGCCCTGCGCGTTGCGAGCGGCGGCCCGGGCCACCTCGAGCCGGTCGCGGCACGCGCGCAGCCGATCACGGTCGGCGAACGGGTCTCCGGCGAGCGCAGCGCGATCCGCCATCGCGGCCGACCCCGCCCCGATCGCCGTGCCGAGCGCCTCGGCCGCGTCGGCGTCCTCCTGCGCGTCGCGCTGCCGCCTCGCCGCCACGAGCTCGCGGTCGAGCGCGGCGGCCTCCTCCGAGGCATCCGCCTGCGCCTTCGCGAGCGCCAGCTCGAGCGCATCGATCTCGTCGAGGTCGCGCCCCGCTCGTGCGAGCTCGTCGGCGGCCGCGCCGAGCAGGTGGGCAGCGGGCTCCGAGCGGGCGAGGTTCGACTCGGCCTCGTCGAGCGAGGCTGTGACGGCGGCGAGCGCGGCATCGACGCGGCTCTCTGCGCCTCGCGCCGTGACGAGCGCCGATTCCGCGAAGCGAGTGGCGAGACGGCCGAGCATGGCCTCGGCCTCGACACGGCGTCGGGCGAGCCGGTCTGCCTGCGCGCGCAGGGCCGGCAGCTCGGCCTGCGCGCCCCGTTCGGTGCGGCGGCGGCCGGCGATCGCGGATTCGGCGTCGTCGAGCGCGCCGATCGCCGAGGTGCAGAGTCCTTCGATGCGCGCGGTCCAGTTGCGCCGCTCGGCCGAGGTGTCCGCCTCGGCGTCGTCGAGTCGCTGCTGCAGGATGAACGCCTCGCGCATCCACGCGCGCGCCGCGTCGATCGCCCCGCGCAATGCGCGCGACGCGTCGGCGCCGAACTGCGCCTCGGCGAACGCGAGCTCGCGTTCGGCGTCGCGCACGGCGTTGTCGGCCTGCACGATGAGCCCCTTCGCCCGCACCTCCGCCGCTGCGCCTGCGGCGAGCGCGGAACGCTCGCGACGGGCGCCGCCTCGTCGCAGCGCCACGACTCCGCCGATGAGCACCGCCGTCGCAGCGGCGAAGACGAGGAGGGAGGGCAACCACCAGAGTCCGTCGGGCATGTGCCGGAGTCTAGGCGTTCGGGGTTCCGGGCATGCCGAGTACCCGCTTCGAATCCGGCGCGGCGCTTGGCTGCGGCATCCGTCAGCACTACTTTCGGTTCATGCGGGTGCTCCTGAAACTCACGCTCGACTGCACACCGGATGCCGCGTGGCGGGCGCTGCGGAGTCCGGCGGTGCTGCGCGAGGTGGTCGCGCCGTGGCTCGACTTCGAGTCGCTCGAGCCCGGCGGCCTGCCGACGGTGTGGCCGGAAGGGCAGCACCGGCTCAGGGTGCTCGCGTTCCGACGGTTCCCTGCCGGCGAGGAGCGCGTCGACCTGACGAGCCCCGGCGGCCTGCCCGACGGAGTGCGAATGCTCCGCGACGGCGGCGGCGCCGAGACCGGCGTGTTCTCCGCCTTCGACGACTGGGACCACCGCATGGCCGTCTCCGCGCTGCCCGACGGGCGCACGCTCTATCGGGACCAGCTGCTCGCGAGGGCCGGGGCGCTCGACGCGCTCGCCTGGTATCCGACGTGGGCGTTCTGGCAGTGGCGCGGCATGCGGTTGCGACAGCTCGCCCCGACGTGGTGCTTCGACCCGCCCGGCACTGCGGACGCCGAGGCGGAGGCGGCATCGTGACCGACTCGATCGCCGCGCTCCAGCTCGCCGACTGGCGCCGGCGCGTCTTCGGCCTCTACTCGGGGGTGCGCCAGCTCAGCGTGCACTCCCCGGCGGCCGGCCACGAGCTCTGGAAGTCCGCGCGCGACGAGCTCTTCGCGGGGCATCCGCAGTCGCCGCTCCTGCCCGACGACCGCGCCGACTTCACCGGGCTCACGGTCGCGCGGTACGACCCCGACTGGCGGTTCGAACTCGAGGTGCGCCGCGCGTCCGAGCCGATGCGGCTCGTCGTCGACAGCGCGAGCGACGGGTCGATCCCGTTCTCGCTCGTCGGCGAGGTGCGCGTGCCCTACCTCGGCTCGCTCGACGTCTGGCGCCTCACGGGCTACGGCGGCGGACTCTTCGTGCCCGTCAAGGACACGCTCGCCGGCGCCCCCGGCGGCACCTACGGCGGCGGGCGCTACCTGCTCGACACCGTGAAGGGCGCCGACCTCGGGCCCGGCGCCGACCCCGACTCCCTCGTCATCGACTTCAACTTCGCCTACAACCCGTCGTGCGCCTACGACCCCTCGTGGTCGTGCCCGCTGGCCCAGCCGGGCAACACGCTGCGCCACGAGGTGCCGGTCGGCGAGCGGATGCCGCGGTGACCCGAGCGCCTCGAGAAGGCCGCGCCTCCCGAGCCTCACGAGTGCGTTTCCGGCCGCTCAGGGCATGCACAGCGGGTCATCCGCTAGACTGTCTCTCGGTGTGCGCGACGATCGCGCCGCCTGCGTCGTAGAAACGCTTTCCGGACACTGTGCGCTGTACAAACTGAAATCGCGCAGGGGTCCGTGACTCTCATACGGCGAACGGATGCGCCGACCGGCGCCTTCGCCAATACCCACCGCCGGGTCTCACCTTCCGTTCATGGAAACCTCGAACCTGCGGTGTGCTCTGCCCTGAAAGGCACCAGTGACCGACATCACCTTCAGCACGCTCGGCGTGCCCGCCCCCCTCGTCTCCGTACTCGCGGCAGACGGCAAGACCACCGCGTTCCCGATCCAGGTCGACACGCTGCCCGACACGCTCGCCGGACGCGACGTGCTCGGCCGCGGCAAGACCGGCTCGGGCAAGACCATCGCCTTCGCGCTGCCCATGGTGGCGCGCCTCGGCACCTCGCTGGCCGGCGGCCGTCGCCGCCCCGGCCGCCCCCTCGCCCTCGTGCTCGCCCCGACCCGCGAGCTCGCCACGCAGATCGACGCGGTGCTCGCACCGCTCGCCGCCGCCTACGACCTGAAGACCACGACGATCTTCGGCGGCATCAACCAGAAGCGCCAGGTCGACGCGCTCCGCGCCGGCGTCGACATCGTCGTTGCCTGCCCCGGCCGCCTCGAAGACCTCATGAAGCAGGGCTTCGTCACGCTCGACGCGGTCGAGATCACCGTGCTCGACGAGGCCGACCACATGGCCGACCTCGGGTTCCTTCCCGTCGTCACGCGCATCATGGACAAGACCCCCAACGACGGCCAGCGCCTGCTGTTCTCGGCGACGCTCGACAACGGCGTGGACAAGCTCGTCAAGCGCTTCCTCCACAACGAGGTCCTGCACTCGGTCGACGAGGCCACCTCGCACGTCGCCGCGATGACCCACCACGTCTTCGAGGTCGCCGATGTCGACGCGAAGAACGACCTCGTGAAGGCGCTCGCATCGGGCACCGGCCGCCGCATCCTCTTCATGCGCACGAAGCACCACGCCAAGAAGCTCGCGAAGAAGCTGACCGAGCAGGGCATCCCCGCGGTCGACCTGCACGGCAACCTCTCGCAGCCGCAGCGCGACCGCAACCTCGCCGCGTTCTCCGACGGCTCGGCCAACGTCATGGTCGCCACGGATGTCGCGGCCCGCGGCGTGCACGTCGACGCCATCGAGCTCGTGATCCACGTCGACCCGCCCATGGAGCACAAGGCGTACCTGCACCGCTCGGGCCGCACGGCCCGCGCCGGCAGCGAGGGCGACGTCGTCACCATCAGCCTGCCCGCGCAGAAGCAGGACCTGAAGACCCTGCTCCGCAAGGCAGCGATCACCGTCACCCCGCAGCAGGTCACCGCGACCTCGCCTGCGGTGACCGCCCTCGTCGGCGACGTCGCTCCGTACGTGAAGCCTGCGCCCCGTGCCGCGACCCAGCCGCAGGGCGGTGGCGGTCGTTCGCAGGGTGCCAACGCGCAGCGCAAGCGCGCCGCACGCGACGAGCGCGGCGGCGAGGCGCGCACGGGCGCAGGCCAGAGCCAGGGCCGCGGCCGCGGCCGCGGCGGCAACGCCGCTCAGGCGGATGTCGCGGGCGCGCCCCGTCGCGACCGCTCGGGTCGCCCCGCCGAGGCACGTGCGAACGCGCCCAAGCAGGGCGGCGGCCAGGGCCGCGGCGCGCAGACGACGGGCGCACAGCGCTCGACCTCCAACCGCTCCTCGGGCGGCAAGGCGCCCCTGCGCGTCGGCAGCCTCGTCTCGCCCTCGGGCAACTCGCGCGGCAACCGCCGCGCACAGGGCTAGTCCCAGACGCTGAACGGCCCCGACGAGTTCGCTCGTCGGGGCCGTTCGTGTTCGCGCCGCCATCCCGGCGATGCCGGCCAGAGTCCCCCGACGGGCCGGCACCGGCGACATGGCGGCGCGAGGGTCAGCTGCCCGACAACATCACCCTCCCGATGTCGCCGCCCACCACGAGCGCGATGACGACCGCCGCAGCCATTGCCGCAGCGATCATCGTGGTCGTCAGCATCGTCATCCGTCGCATCCGCAGCCTCCATCGCTCATAGGGGTATGTCCGGCTCGCACGACCCGGTTCCATCGGATTCGAGGGAACTCGGTCGCCCGTGCCGGACATACCCGTGCAGACCGTCGCCCGGGCGGAATGAGGAGGAGACCCGATGCCTCGCATCAACCTGATCAGTGCCGCACTCGCGGCATCGCTGGCATTCGCCGGCCTCGGTGCGGCCTCGTCCGCGACCGCGGTCGAGACACTCGGCACCGGCGCGAAGGCGGCCGCGGCCGAACACTGCGCGGTGGAAGTGCGATCCGTCGGCGAACGGTCCGCGCCGTCCACCCTCGTCTGCTTCCCCGAGCCCGAGGGCGTCGAGCGATACCTCGCCGCGATCGGCACCGCCGATGCATCCGGACGCGCCGTCGCCGCCGCCTCGACCTCGCTCGGCACCGTGTACTCCAACAGCAACGGCGGCGGTTCCAGCCTCACGTTCTGGGGATCGAGCGGATGCTACGGCGTCGTGTTCGGCTTCTCGAGCATGCCCTCGGGCTGGAGCAGCAACGTCAGTTCCGCCGGCGGCTCCCACGGGTGCTGGGTGACCCTCTACGGCGCGACGAGGTACGGCGGAGCGCGCCTGAACTGCACGCCGTGGTGCGGCGGGATCGGCGGCCTCAACGATCAGGTGAAGTCGATCGTGTTCCGCCCGACCGGCACCTTCGGCTAGTCGTCGAGGGGTGCGAGTCCGAGCGCGGCGCAGATCGATGCATTCGACGACGGCACCACTGCCGCACTCCCGTCGGCCATGACGCAGCCCCGCAGCTCGTCGGGCGCGCGGCCTGGCGGGTTGCTCGCCGCCGTCGGGTCGAACGCTTCGTCGAGGACGCCCTGCTGCCACATGAGGGTGCAGATCCCGACCGCATCGGCGACGCGACCGGCGCCGCTCGGTGAGGCGATCGTGGCCGCCGAACCGGGATAACTGCCGTCGGCACCGCGCTCGGCTTCCGTCATGCAGAGCACCACCTCGGTGTTCGACACGGCCGTCGGCTGCAGCAGCACCGCGCCGGCGGTCGCCGCGACACCGATCGCGAGCACGCCGACGCCGCTCCATCCGAGAACGCGGCGGCGGCGGCGCTTCGCCTGCGCGACCGGCTCGGTGCGCACGTGGTCGATGAGCATCGCGCGGATCGCGGCGGCGCGATCGGGGCGCATCTCGGGCGGGGTCATCGCGTCACCTCCATGCCGAGGTCGTCGGAGGACGGCGTGCCGGTCGACGGCGCTGCGGTCGACGGCGCGGGCGTCTCCCGGGGTTCGCGGAGCGAACCGAGCTCGGCCTGCAGCTTCGCGCGGGCCCGCGCGAGCCGGGACTTCACCGTGCCGACCGGGATGTCGAGCACGTTCGCCACGTCGGCCATGGGCAGCTGGTCGACGAGGCAGAGGTCGACGATGCGTCGGTCGTTGGCGCCGAGTCGTTGCAGCGCGGCGGTGACCTGCCGCGCCGTCCGCTCGCTGTCGAGACGGGTGCCGACCTCATGGCTCGGATCGAGCGCGTGCTCTGCCGCGGGCAGCTTCGCGAGCAGGCGTCGGTAGCGCCGCCCCGAGCGCTCGATGTTGAGCGACACGTTCGTGGTCACGACGAGGAGCCAGGGCAGGAGCGAACCGTCGACGAACCGCACGTCGTGGCGTCGACGCCACGCCTCGAGGAAGACGATCGCGACGACGTCTTCGGCGTCGGTGCGATCGAAGACGCGGGAGCAGGCCTTGCGGAAGATGCGCGCACGATAGCGGTCGTAGACCACGCCGAACGACGCCTCCGTACCCGAGGTGGCCTCGAGCCAGAGCACCGCGTCGGATCGGGCGTCGTCATCCATGGTCGAGCCAGCCTAACCGGGCATCGCGCCACGGGCGCACTCCCGGCTGCGGGCGCGCGCGTGCCGCTGTCGCTGCGTTCGCGATCGTCGCCCACCGATGCTCTCCCTCTGAGACCGAGCCCACCGAGGGCATCCCGCTCACCAGGGAATGTCCGGATGACCCCGCCCGGTTCCATCGACCGGAGGATCGACCGCGTCAGGCGGCGAGTGCCTGCGAGATGCGCACCGTGTTGCCCGAGGGATCGCGGAAGGCGCAGTCGCGCGGACCCCAGGCCTGGTCGATCGGCTCCTGCAGCACCTCGGCGCCCGACGCGCTCACCCGCTCGAAGAGGGCGTCGACGTCGTCGGAACGGAACACGAGCATCGGCAGCACGCCCTTCGCGAGGAGTTCCTGCATCGCGTCGCCGTCGGCCTGCGAGCGGCCGGCGTGCGGGTCGGAGAGCACGATGCCGAGCCCGGGCTGCGCGGCGCTGCCGAGCGTGACCCACCGGTGATCGCCGGATGCCACGTCGTTCTGCACCTCGAGGCCGAGCGCGTCACGGTAGAAGGCGAGCGCTTCGTCGACATCGTTGACGGTGACGTTGGTGTACTGGAGTGCGATGGTCATGGCAGCGACGTTACGCGGCGGCGTCGCTGCTCGCTTCTCGGTTCCTGCTCGGTGCGCTCCGCGCCGGGCGCGTGTACGTCTTCGCGACGCACGGCGGCATGGCGTTGACCGCGTCGTGTTCGCGGCTGCGATACGACGTCGGCGTCTCTCCGACGATCTCGGTGAACCGGGAGCTGAACGAGCCGAGCGAGGTACAACCGACGGCCATGCACGCGTCGGTGACGCTGACACCCGCTCGCAGCAGCGCCATCGCGCGTTCGATGCGTCGCGTCATGAGGTAGCTGTACGGCGTCTCACCGTATGCGGCGCGGAATCGGCGTGAGAAGTGCGCCGGGGACATGAGCGCCTGCGCCGCCATCGTCGGCACGTCGAGCGGCTCGGCGTACTCGCGATCGATCAGATCGCGGGCCCGGCGCAGATGAACGAAGTTCTCGAGCTCCTGCGGAGTCATGCTGCCACGGTAGCACCGAGCCATCCGCCGCTCGATTTCGCGCGACGCGCATGCTGGCTTAGTCTCGGGGCATGAGCACCGAAGTCGTTGCCGAAGTCGTCGTCCGCCCCATCCGTGACTCCGATGTGGAGGCCCTGGGCCGCGTTCACGCGACCTGCTGGCACGAGACCTACGACCACCTGATCAGCGCCGCTGCGTTCGAACACCTCTCCCCCCGCCGCATGGCCGAGCTGTGGACCCACATGGCCGCCCGCGGCGAGGAGTACAACCAGTTCGCCGCCCTCGTCGACGGCGAGATCGTCGGCTTCGTCGGCTCGGGCCCCGCCCGTGACGAGAACCCTCCGCGCGAGCGCGAGCTCTACTTCATCTACCTGCTCGACGCCTATCACGGCACGGGCATCGGCCAGAAGCTCTTCGACGCCGCGTGCGGCGATCGCCCCGGGTACCTCTGGGTCGCCGAAGACAACCCGCGTGCCCACCGGTTCTACGCGCGCAACGGCTTCACGCCCGACGGCGCCGCGCAGGACGTGCCGTTCCTCGGCGAGGAGATCCACGAGGTGCGGCTGGTCCGCTGAGTCGCCTGTTGCCTGAGGCGCCCGTTCCCTGATCTCGTCGAAGGGAACGCGCTTCGACCGGCTCAGCGAACGGAGATTCAGCGCAGCGCGCCCACCGAGGCGAGCGCCTGCTTGACGAGCGCGCCCCGCCCGCCCTCCATCTCGGCGGCGATGCTCGGGCTGACGGCCTCGGCCGGGGTCATCCACGTGACCTCGAGCGCGTCCTGACGCGGCTCGCAGGTGCCGGTGACCGGCACCACGAACGCGAGCGACACGGCGTGCTGGCGCTCGTCGGTGAACGGCGTGATGCCCGGCATCGGGAAGTACTCGGCGACGCTGAACGGCACGGAGCTCGCCGGCAGCAGCGGGAACGCCATCGGCCCGAGGTCCTTCTCGAGATGGCGGAACAGCGCGTCGCGGATCGTCTCGCCGTACATGACGCGGCCCGACACGAGCGTGCGCGTCATCTCGCCCACGGCGTTCGCCCGCAGCAGCACGCCGACCTCGGTCACCTGGCCGAGGCCGTCGACGCGCACGGGCACGGCCTCGACGTAGAGCAGCGGCAGCCTGCCCCGCACCTCGGCGAGCTCGAGGTCGGTCAGCCAGCCCGGATTCGCCGGCGGCCTGACGACGGGTTCGTCGTCGGGGTTCCAGTCCGGGTCGGGGGTGCGTACGCTCATGCCTCGATTCTGCCCCACCGCGCTAGCGTTGACCCCATGACCGACGTGCAGATCGATGACGAGGCCGTGCTGTGGTCGGCCTCCGCGGCCGACCGGGAGGGTCGCCCGCTCCTGGTGCTGCTGCACGGCTACAACTCGAACGAGGGCGATCTGTTCGGCCTCGCGCCCTATCTGCCGCTCTCGCCCGCGGTCGCGTCGCTGCGCGCCCCGACCTTCACCGGATACGGGCACGCCTGGTTCCCGCTCATGGACGAGGGCGTCGAGTCCTCGATCGCGGGGGCGGATGCCGCGGTCACGGCGATCATCGACTGGCTCGACAGGGTCGCTCCCGACGCGTCGTCGGTGGGGCTGCTCGGCTTCTCGCAGGGCGGCGCGATGGCGATCGAGCTCCTGCGCCGCGCGCCCGAGCGCTTCGCGTTCGCGGTGAGCCTCGCCGGATTCGCCCTCCCGGGCGATCGCGCGGGCGACGAGCGGATGTCGCAGCTCCTGCCGCCCGTCTTCTGGGGTCGCGGCACGGTCGATCAGGTGATCCCCGCGGCATCCGTCGCTCGCACGCAGACCTGGCTGCCCGCGCACTCATCGCTCGACGAGCGCATCTACGAGGGCCTCGGCCACTCGGTGTCCGAGCTCGAGCTCGCCGATGCCGCGGCGTTCCTCGCCGCGCGCTACGCAACCCCGGTCGAGTAGCGAGCACCACTCGACGGTGCGTCTCGAGAGCTAGACGCCCGAGCCGCCGCTGCTGCGGCGCTCTGCGCGCTCCTTGTCGCGCTCGGCGACGCGGATCTTCTCGGCGCGCACGGCGGCCTGCGTTGCGCGCTCGGTGACGAGCCAGGCCGGCGGCGCCTCGAGCAGCGCCTTGATCTCGGCCGAGGTGAGCGGGTCGGTCACGCCGCCGCGCGCGAGACCGGAGTTCGAGACGCCGAGCTTCGCGGCCACGACGGTGCGCGGGTGCGGGCCCTCACGGCGCAGCACCTCGAGCCACTCGGGCGGCTCCGCCATGAGCGCCGCGAGTTCGTCGCGCGTGATGAGCCCCTCGCGGAACTCCTCGGGTGCGGCCTCGAGGAGGATGCCGAGCTTCTTGGCTGCGGTCTCCGCCTTCATGGTCTGGGAGTTCTTCGACTTGCTCACTCCCTCACCGTATCCCGTCTCGGCCCTTCCGCCCACCGGGAGGCCGTCGACCATCGTCTACGCTGGGAACAGGCTGAACACGGCTGCAGGGGAACGGGGGCCGAGGTGACACTGCGACTCCGCTACGTCGCCGGGGTGAGCCCGTCGAAGTGGCTTCGGGTGTGGAACGATCTGCGCCCCGACCTGCCCCTCGAGACGATCGTCGTCGAGGAGTCCGAGCAGCTCGACGCGCTCGTCGCCGGCGAGGCCGACATCGCGTTCGTGCGCCTGCCCGTCGACACCGAGGGCATGCACGCCGTCGCGCTCTGGGAGGAGCTCCCGGTCGTCGTGCTGCCGAAGGAGCATCCGCTCGCCGACGCCGAGTCGCTCACGCTCGCCGACCTCGAAGGCGAGACCCTCGCCCCGGTGCAGGCCGACCCCGCCATGACGATCGAACTCGTCGCCGCCGGCACCGGTCACGCGATCGTGCCGCACTCGGTCGCCCGCCTGCACCGAAGGAAGGACGTCGTCGCGGTTCCCGTGACCGATGCCCCGCCGACGCAGATCTCGCTGCTCTGGCCCCGCGAGCGCGACGACGCGGACATCCAGCAGTTCGTCGCCGTCGTGCGCGGCCGCAGCGCCAAGAGCTCACGCGGCTCGGCCGACGACCCGCCTCCGATGAAGCCCGCGAAGGCCGCGAAGCTCGCTGCCGCCGAGCGACGTGCCGCGGCGGCGAATTCGGGCGACGGCAAGGGCAAGAAGGGCAAGAAGGGCGGCGCCAAGGGCGGCCGTCCGGCACCGCGCACCGGAGCGGGCGCCAAGCAGCGCAGCCGCAGGAGAGGTCGATGAGCGGCAAGCCCTTCCTCTTCCTCTCGGCACGCCCCGAGGTCGAGGCCGTCGGGCCCGAGTACGAGTCGGTGCGCCGTGCCATGGGCGTCGACGCCGGCCGCCTCGAGCACGTGCGACTCGACGTCGACCCGCTCGGCCATCCCCCGCTCGACGCGTACGCCGGCATCGTCGTCGGCGGCAGCCCGTTCAACGTGACCACGCCCGAATCCGGCAAGCACGAGGTGCAGCGCCGGGTCGAGGCCGATCTCACCCGTCTCGCCGAGCAGGCGCTCGCGGCCGACTTCCCGCTGCTCTTCACCTGCTACGGCATCGGCGTGCTGACCAGGCTGCTCGGCGGCGAGGTCGGCACGGCGTACGGCGAAGACGCACAGGCGGTCGAGATCCGGCTCACCGAAGCCGGCGCGGCAGACCCGCTCGTCGGGGCGCTGCCCGAACGCTTCGACGCGCTCGTCGGGCACAAGGAGGCCACCGACCGCCTGCCCGACGACGCCGTGCTGCTCGCGTCATCGGCCGCCTGCCCCGTGCAGATCTACCGCGTGGGCACCCGCGTCTACGCGACCCAGTTCCACCCCGAGGTCTCGACGAGCGACTTCATCGCCCGCGCGCAGGTGTACCGCCACCACGGCTACTTCCCGGCGAGCGAGCTGCGCGAGGTCGGCGAGCGGCTGGCCGCGGCATCCGTCACCGAACCCCAGCGGATGCTCCGGCGCTTCGCCGAACTCGCGGGCGAGCGCGGCTGAGGCGCGACCGAGCCGCGTGTCGGCGGTGCGTCCTGCGTCGCACCCGCCCGACACGCGGCGGTCGTTCGTGCCGTGGAGCTACGCGGCCGTGCTCTTGTTGCGGCCCCGGGTGATGAGCCCCCAGATGAGCAGCACGATGATCGATCCGGCGATGGCGAGGAGCCACGTGCCGAGATCCCAGAACTGGTCCATGCCGATGCCGAAGAGGGCACTGCCGATCCAGCCGCCGAGGAGGGCCCCGACGACGCCGAGCAGCAGGGTGACGAACCATCCTCCGCCCTGGTTGCCCGGCAGGATCAGCTTGGCGATCGCGCCGGCGATGAGGCCGAGGATCAGAAACGCGAGGAAACTCATGGGGTGCTCCTTCGTTCGATATCTCAACGAAACCACCGCAGGTGGGCCGGTGCAAGCCCCTTGCCCCGCGTGGCGTCGATGCGATACCACGCAGGTTTCGCGCTGATCAGGCCGTTCTCACCTCGAAGAGCGGGTAGCGACGGCGCAGCAGGGTGCGCTGCACGAGCGTCCAGGCGACCGTGACGAACAGGTAGAGGGCCGCGGCGAGCGGCACGAAGACCGCGATCACGGCGGTGATGAACTGCATTGCGCCGAGGGCGCGGGCCATTCCCGGACCGGCGAGCAGGGCAGCGGATGCCGCGGCGGCATCGTTCGGCGACGAGGCATCCGCTCGGCCCGTGGCGACGGCCCCGCCGGCCGGCGGCTTCGGCCGGAAGACGCGGCGGGTGAGCTCGCCCACGACGGCGATGCCCGCGATCACGACGCCGAACACCACGAGTGCGGCCGGGGTCAGCGTGCCCGTGGCGATCTGCCCCGCGAGGCTGGAGCCGAGCGGCACGCCGAAGAAGGTCTGCTCGAGCAGCGCGTTCGGGTGGCCGGCGATCGTCGGCAGGATGAAGAGCGCATAGATCACGCCGACGATCGGCGCCTGCACGAGCATCGGCAGGCAGCCGGCGAAGGGCGTCGTGCCCTCGTCGCCGTAGAGCTTCATGGTCTCGCGCTGCAGCCGTTCGGGGTTCGACTTGTACTGCTTCTGCAGGGCGGCGAGCTTCGGCGCGAGGCGCGAGCGGGTCTGCTCGGCCTTGGCCTGCGAGATGCCGACGGGAATGAGCGCGGCGCGCACGAGCAGCGTCACGAGCACGACGGCGGCCGCGGCGCTCGCGATGCCGATGACGGGTTCGAGCAGGGCGGCGAGGGCCATGAGCACGGCGTGGGCGCCGTCGAGGAGGCCCGCGATGGGCGGGAAGGCGTAGAGGTCCATGAGGTGTTCCTTGCGGTCGAGAGGGATGACTGGATCCGTCTGGCCGCGAGGAGTCGCCGAGGGTGCGCCCGGGTGGGCGGTGCGCGGGCCCGGACGGGCACGCGCTGATCGGTGGAGTGTCGCTACGCGGCCGCGGGGCCGCGTGTCGGCGCCCGGGGGCGCGCACGCCCGGGGGCGTCGGGGTCGCTCTGCGCGAGGAGGCGCCACGGGTCGGCCGTCTGCCGGAACCGCGTGGCGGCGCCGCTCGCGTCGGCCGCGACCATTGCGGGCAGCGACTGGCAGGCGACGACGACCACCGCGACGGCGGCAGCGCCGACGACGCCGACGAGCACGACCGACATCTGCCCGTTCGAGGCGAGGGCGATCTCGAGCGAGGCCTGCGCGACGCGGAAGAGCGCGACGAGGAGTTCGATCATCTCGGCTCCTCTCAGCGTTCGCGTGTCGCAGGTCGCGCGGACCGGGTCGCGTCTGCGGCGCCCGCGTGGCTCAACGCTAACACCGGCACGCGACTACTCGTCGAGCAGCCGCTCGAAGAGCACGTGGTCCTGCCACTCCCCCGCGATGCGCAGGTAGCGACGGGCGAGGCCGAACCGCTCGAAGCCGTTGCGGGCGAGCACCGCCTGCGACGCGGCGTTGTGCACGAGCGTGCCGGCCTGCACCCGGTGCAGGCCGATGCCGCGCGCCGCGTGCACGGCGAGGCCGACCGCCATCGTCGCGAGTCCGCGACCGTTGTAGCGTGCGTCGATCCAGTAGCCGAGGTGGGCGTTCTGGAACGCTCCGCGCACGATGTCGGACAGGTTCATGCGGCCGACGATCTCGTCGCCGTCGACGATGACGAACGGCACCGCGAGGCCCGCCTCGAACCGCAGGATCGTCGCCTCGACGTCGCGCACATGCGTCTCGACGGCGAAGAACTCCTCGCTGCGAGCCGGCTCCCACGGCGCCAGGTGCTCCCGGTTGCGCGAGTACGCCGCGGCGAGCGCGGGACCGTCGCCGGGCGCGAGCTCTCGGAACACGAGGCCGTCGCCGAGTTCGACCGGTGGCTGCACGCGCACGCTCGCTTTCCTCCATGCCGGCGACGGATGCCGCGGGGCCGGTCAACCACGCTAACACCGGGTCGAGCGGTGCAGACTGGTGGGGTGACCCGCACGTCATGGGTGCTGCACGTCGACCTCGACCAGTTCGTCGCTGCCGTCGAGGTGCTGCGGCGCCCCGAACTCGCGGGCAAGCCGGTCATCGTCGGGGGCCGCGGCGACCCGATGGAACGTGCGGTGGTCTCGACCGCGTCGTACGAGGCGCGCGAGTTCGGCGTCGGTTCGGGGATGCCGCTGCGGATCGCCGCCCGGAAGGCGCCCGATGCCGTGATCCTTCCGGTCGACGCGGAGGCGTACGCCGAGGCATCCGCTGCGGTGATGGCGACGCTGCGCGTGCAGCCCGGCGCGATCGTGCAGGTGCTCGGCTGGGACGAGGCGTTCGTCGGCGTGGAGACTGCAGACCCCGAGGCGTACGCCCGGTCGATACAGCGGGCCGTGCTCGAACGCACCCGCCTGCACTGCAGCGTGGGCGTCGGCGACACGCTCGTGCGGGCCAAGGTCGCGACGGGGTTCGGCAAGCCTCGCGGGGTGTTCCGGCTCACCGAGGGGAACTGGCTCGAGGTGATGGGCGATCGGCCGACGATCGATCTCTGGGGCGTCGGCACGAAGATCTCGCGCCGGCTGGCCGCGCTCGGCATCACGACGGTCGCCGAACTGGCCGCGGCGGATCTCGACGCCCTCGCCGCCGAGTTCGGGCCGCGCATGGGGCCCCGGTACGCCGAACTCGGGCGCGGCGACGGCTCCGACGTGGTCGATGACACGCCTTGGGTCGCCCGCGGGCACAGCCGCGAGACGACCTACCAGCAGGACCTCACCGAGCCCTCGCAGGTCGAGGAGGCCGTGCGGGAGCTGGCCGCGCACGTGCTCGACGACGTCGCGGCCGAGAGCCGGCCGGTGATCGGGCTGACGCTCAAGGTGCGCTACGCGCCGTTCATCACGAAGGTGTTCACGAAGAAGATCTCGTCGACGACGGATCGTGACGTCGTGATCGAGCGCGTACTCGAGCTCGTCGGCCGCATCGAACCCGACCGGCCGATCCGCCTGCTCGGGCTGCGCGCCGAGATGCCGATGCCCGATGACGCGCGCGACGGGCACACGCCGACGCGCGGTGGGTGGTGAGCGGCGGGCGGAACGCTCAGCCCTCGAGTCTCCTGGCGCGCGCGAGCAGGTAGTCGCGCTCGGGGATCGAGAGGGTCATCCTGGCAGCGCTGCGATACTCGTCGATCGCCTCGGCGCTCCGGCCCGCGCGCTCCAACAGGTGGGCGCGCACCGAGGCGAGGCGCTTCCCGTCGGGGATCCCCCGGCTGTCGGCGAGCGCGTCGACCGTGGCCAGGCCGGCATCGGGCCCGTGCACCATCGCCTCTGCGACGGCGCGGTTGAGGGTGGCGATCGGGTTCCCGGTCGCGTGCTCGAGCATGCGGAACAGCACGAGGATCTGCGGCCAGTCCGTGGTCTCGGTGCTCGGGGCCTCATCGTGCAGTGCCGCGATGGCCGCCTGCATCGAGTACGGCCCCGCGACGCCCCTCGTCAGCGCGTCGTCGAGGATCTCGGTGGCGTCGCGGATCGCGTCCCGGTCCCAGAGCGAGCGGTCCTGTTCGTCGAGCGGGATCAGCGCGCCGTTCGCGTCGGTGCGCGCGGCACGACGAGCATCGGTGAGCATCATCAGCGCGAGCAGCCCGGCCACCTCGACGTGCTCGGGCAGCTCGCGCTGGAGCAACCTCGCCAGACGGATCGCCTCGTCGCTCAGGCGGATGTCGTTCGCATCGTCGCCGGCGCTCGAGGTGTGGCCCTCCGTGAACATCACGTAGACGACATCGAGCACCGGGTCGAGCCGATCCCCCGGGCCGAGCGGCGGCGGAAAGCCGGCTCCCGCTGCACGGATGCGAGCCTTCGCACGACTGATCCGCTGCGCCACGGTCGCCTCGGGCAGCAGGTACGCGTGGGCGATCTGAGCCGTGCTGAGCCCCGCCACGGCTCGGAGGGTCAACGCGACCTGTGCAGATCGGGTGAGCTCGGGATGACAGCACAGGCGGAGGAGCTGCACGCTGTCGTCGGTCTGGACGACGGCTGCGTCGGCGAGCGGATGCCGCAGCTCGACGTAGTCGCGTTCACGTTCCCGCCGGTGGTGGTCGCTGCGGATGCGATCGATCATTCGGCGCCGCGCCGCGGTCAGCAGCCACGCGAACGTGTCGTCGGGCACCCCGCCCTCCGGCCACTGGCGGTGCGCCGCCAGCAGCGCCTCCTGCACGGCGTCTTCGCAGACGTCGAACTGACCGACGCCATGCTGGCGGAGGAGCGCGGCGAGGACCTGCGGCGCACGTGCGCGCAGCAGGTCCTCGTGCGGTGCCGGACTCAGATGTCCGCTCCGGCGGAGAACATCACGGGCCGGATCTCCAGCGCGAGGCCGTCGATGCTCGCATCGGGGATCTCCTTGGCGAGCTCGATGGCGCGCTCCTCCGAGTCGACGTCGACGAGGTAGTAGCCGCCCATGAACTCCTTCGTCTCGGCGAACGGGCCGTCGACGGTCTCGGGCCTGCCGTTCCGGCTGCGCACCACCTTCGACTGGCTCGGCGCGCCGAGCGCGTGCGTGCTGAGCATCTCGCCCGTCTCGGTGGTCTTCGCCATGAACGCCTCGTGGCCGGCGCCGATGGCCTGCTGCTGCTCGGCGGTCAGGGACTCGAGGATCTCGGGGTCCACGTGCATCAGGATCAGGTACTTCACGATTCGTTCTCCTTCGTCGTGCATCGAGGCGGCACGGTGCCGCGTCATCATATGGTCGGAGTCGAGGGCTGGTTCTCGACGCTATCGCCCGAATCGACCGATGCGGCGCAGCCGGACGGCGGTCACGACGGCGAGGATCGCCATGATCACGGCGGCGAGCAGCGCCGATGCCTGCACTCCGGAGCAGTACGCCGCGGCCGATGCCGCTCGCAGCACGCCGTCTCCCGTCGCCACGGCGATGTCGACCGCGCCTGCCAGACTCTCGGCTGCGTCGCCGTGCTGGGCCGTGCCGACCTCTGACGACGTCATCTGCAAGCGGTACACGGCGGTGACGATACTGCCCAGCACGGCGATGCCGAGGGCGTAGCCGAGCTGCCCGCTGGTCTCCGAGGTGGAGGCCGCCGACGAGGCCTTCTCGAGCGGCACGGACCCGATGATCAGGTTGGTCCCGAGCGTCGGCAACGGGGCGGCGCCGAAGCTCACGAGGCTGAATCCGAGGATGAGCGGCAACGGTCCGGTCGACGGTGAGATCTGCGCCATGACCAGCAGACCCACGACGGTCAGGGCCAGCCCGGCGCTGATCACGAAGCCGGGACGGATGCGCCGTGCCACGAGCGGTGCGACGACGAACCCGGCGACCCCCACGATCGCCGGCGGCACGGTGTACAGTCCGGCCGCGAGCACGTCGGCGCCCGCGACCAGCTGGAAGTACTGCGTGTTCAGCATCATGAGCGGACCGGTGAGCATCGTCATCAGGAAGAGGCTGAAGAGCACCAGACTGAACCCGCGCCTGCGGAACATCGACAGGTCGAGCAGCGGCTCGCGATGCGGGTCGTCGGCGAGCCGCCGCTGGCGCCGGACGAATGCCACGAGGAAGTACGCACCGAGCGCGATGGCGACGACCGGCGCCCACTGGATGCCGATCCGAGCGGACTCCTTGAACCCGAAGACGATCGGCAGCACGGCGAGGAGGGAGAGCGGCACGCTCACCGGATCGATCCCGCGTCGGTGCGGGTTCCTGCGAGCCTCCTCGCCGTCGCCGTCCACCGCGCCATCGGCCGTGAACGGGAGCATGGCGAGCACGAGCACCATGACGGGCACCGCGATCAGGAAGACCGAACCCCACCAGAACGAGCTCAGGGCCATCCCGCCGACGAGCGGTCCGACGATCATGCCGCCCATGAGGCACGTCATGAAGAGCCCGAGGGCGACCGAGCGCTGTCGGTCGTCGCGGAACATCCCGGTCAGCAATCCGTAGAGCGCCGGGGTGAGCGCTGCCGCTCCGACTCCCGTGAGGGCGCGGGCTGCGATCAGCACTTCCGGCGAAGGGGCGAACGCCGCAACAGCCGACGCGATGGCGATGGTCGCCGCTCCGAACATCGCCATCCGGCGCCGTCCCAACCGGTCGGCGAGGCCTCCGAACGCGACGAGCAGGCCGGCGAGGGCGAAGCCGTAGGCGTCGACGATCCACAACTGCTGACTGGCATCGGCGCCCGACTCCACCGCGATGCTCGGCAGCGCCAGCAGCACGACCGAGGTGTCGATCGCGATCACCAAGGCTGCCGTCGCGAGCACCGCGAGCCCGAACCACTCCCGCGGCCCCGCCAGTCGTGTGGTCTCCGCTGCTCGGGTCGCCGACGCCATCGTGTTCTCCTGTCCGTCCATGCACCGTGGTCGGAGACGCCCCGTCGTTCTCGACATTCGACGGGGTATTGATGCAACGGCCCGTGGGGGCGAGACTTGCGACATGGATCACACCGAGGAAGCACGCGCCGTCGGCGAGGTGATCGACCGGCTCGTCGGTCGGTTCCCCGATCTGCCCCGAGACCACATCGCCGCCGTCGTCGAGGCGGCGCACCTCGAACTCGAGGGCAACCCCGTGCGCGACTTCGTTCCCGTGCTCGTCGAGCACACTGCGAAGAAGCGCCTGAAGCAGGAGGCGAAGGCCGCGCCGGTGCTCACCGATGCGGCGCCCGGCGACCGGGCGGTGGGCGACGTGGCGGTCGAACTCGACCCGATGGAGATCGAACGGCAGGCGCGCGAGCGCGAGTCGGGCTTCCTCTTCGGCGACCTCGGCGGCGGGCCGAGCTGAGCCCGGGGCCTCCGACGGCGATCTGGAACGGCGTGCGATGGACTGGGTGATCCTGATCTCCTCGGGTGTGCTCGAGGCGGTGTGGGCGACGGCGCTCGGCGCCTCGAAGAACTTCCGGCGCCCCTGGCCGACGGTGCTCTTCGTCGTCGCGCTCGTGCTCAGCATGGCGGGGCTCGCCTTCGCGATGACCACGATCCCGGTCGGCACCGCCTACGCCGTGTGGGTCGGCATCGGGGCCGTGCTCACGGTCGCCTACGCCATGATCTTCGGCGGCGAGCGCGCGAGCGTCGTCAAGGTGCTGCTCCTGCTCGGCATCATCGGGTGCGTCATCGGCCTCAAGATCGTCGGGGAGGCCTGACGTGTACTGGCCCGTCCTCATCGTGAGCGCGGTGCTCGAAGCCGTCTGGGCCACCGCGCTCGGCTACTCCGACGGGTTCTCGAAGCTCGTTCCGACGATCGTGTTCTTCGTCGCGCTGGTCGGCAGCATGGCCGGCCTCGCCTACGCGATGCGCGGCATCCCGATCGGCACCGCCTATGCCGTGTGGACCGGACTCGGGGCTGCGCTCACCGTGACCTACGCGATCACCTTCGGCGGCGAGTCGGCGAGCGTGCTGAAGGTGATCTTCCTCGCCGGCATCATCGGGTGCGTGATCGGGCTGAAGCTCGTGCACTCCCGTGAGGAGCGCGACGCCGAGGCAGCGGGTGCGCCGCCGGCGCCCGACGCCTGACCCTCACCCGCGAGCCACGACCATCGACGTGGTGCGACTCCATGAGTAATATGCTACTGATCGCGCGCTGAGCGGCTGCTCCGCGAGGAAGCCACGTCGGTATCGGAGGCCGAATGCCCATTCACCAACTGGCGCGGGATGAGATGGAGCTTGACGCCATCGCGTTCGCCTTCTTCTCAGCGTTCTCCTCATTCGATCTGAAGCCGGTCGATCTCGCAGACCTTCGACAGCTGTTCCTTCCCGGCGCCACCATCGTTGCGATTGCTGCGGATGGGGCGACCAATCGGTATGACGTGGAGGGCTTCATCGAACCGCGAGAGGCCCTCTTGAACAGCGGGCGACTGCTGGGATTCTCCGAGCGGGAAGTCACCGCTGACACGCAGATCTTCGGAGACATCGCCCAGCGTTGGAGCCTGTACAGCAAGTCGGGCACCCTCGACGGCCTGCCCGCCGACGGCTGGGGCCGGAAGGCAGCTCACTTCGTGCGTACGTCAGATGGTTGGCGGATCAGTGCCATCGTCTGGCAAGACGGCGCGGAGGGCACGAGGATCCCCTTGGCCGAACCGCCGGTGGAGACCGCCTGAACATTGCGAGAGCCACGGGTTCGTCACCACTCAGCACCGAAGCGGCGAGTCTTCCTGCCGTCGCTCTCGGTGCTCGCATCCGCCATTATGCATCTACTCCCGCCGCTCCGCCGGTGGCGAACGCCATCCCGCGGACCGGTTGCGCATACAGACTCGGAGCCGAGGTCATGGCATGCCGCGTTCACGAGCGCACCCTCGACCTGGCCTGCTCGGACGTCCGATCGCGGCCGAATGCAGATGCTGTCGTATCCGTCCGGGTCAGTACCCGCCGGACTCGGTCGGCTCGACGCACACGGCCTTGACCTTGTCGGCCGCCTCCTGGATCGCGTCCTGCTGCTCGGCCAGCGCATCGGCGTCGGGCGCGAGCTCGCCGTCGGCATCGGTGGGGATGGTCGCCGCGAACGCCGCCGCCTCGCTGAGCTTCTCGTCCACCTTGGCGAGCGCGTCGGCCACGTCGGGGTTGTCGGCCTTCTCGGCGAGCTCGGCGGCGCGCGCGCTGTAGTCCTCGAGCGCGGCCTGGATCTCATCGGCGCTGCCACCCACCCCGTTGAGGGCGTTCTGCGCGCCGTTCGCGACATCCCGCAGCGTCTCCTGCAGGCTCGCACACGCGCTGGCGACGGTCGTCGAAGGCGTGCCACCGCCGGCCGCGCAGCCGGAGAGGAGCAGGGCGCTCGCGAAGACGAACACGGCAGTCGATTTGGTTCCTCGCATGATGGGATCCCCGATCGTGGTGCCCTCGCGTCTCGGGAGCACTCTTCGACTGTGGCACGACCCCGCGACCGTGTAAATAGTGAGACAGGCTCACGTGACAGGTGAGCCGCGCGCCGCATCCGCGATCGCCCTGGCCGCAGGTCGCGCCGGGTGAATGCAGAAACGCCCCGGATCCCTGCTGCTGCAGGAGACTCGGGGCGTTTCAGGTGGCGGTACCGGTGGGATTTGAACCCACGGTGGGCTTTCACCCACACAACTTTTCGAGAGTTGCACCTTCGGCCGCTCGGACACGGTACCGAGGACAATCGTAGACGACGAGGCCGCAACCACCAAAACGAGCGGATGCCTCAGCCGACGCTCAGCCGGCATGCAGCTCACGTGAAGCGTGCAGGAATACGTTCTGCTCGTGACCGTCTCCCCCTTCTCCCGTGCCGACGCCCCGCGACAGAGCCTCACGGCCGGCGTCCGGCTCGCCGCGGCGACCGTGCTCGGCACGTTCGGTGTGCGCCCGTTCCGCGAGCAGGTGCGCGAGAACCGGTCGACCCTGAACGAGACGCTGCCCATCCACTCGAAGTGGTGGCGCGACCACGCGAAGGCCGATGGCGAACTGCTGTACGTCGCGATCGGTGACAGCGCCGCCCAGGGCATCGGGGCCTCACGCCCCGACCGCAGCTACGTCGGCCAGATCGCCGAGGAGCTGCGCGCGTCGACCGGGCGGAGCGTCCGCGTCGTGAACCTCAGCGTCTCCGGCGCGACCACGGCGCTCGCGGTGCGCGATCAGCTGCCGCGATTCCGCGACATCCGCGCCCTTCGGCCCGATGTCGTCACCGTCTCGATCGGTGCGAACGACATCGCCGACTGGAACCCCGAGCGGTTCGACCGGAACATCCGCTCGATCCTCGCCGAACTGCCGCTGCACGCCGTCGTCGCCGATCTGCCGTGCTTCCACTTCCCGCAGAACGAGCGCAAGGTCGCCGAGGCGAACCGGATGCTGCGCGCCGCCGCCCGCGAGCACGGACTCGTCGTGGCGCCGCTGCACGAGGCCACTCGGCGCCAGGGCCTACGCGGCATCCTGACGCAGTTCGCGCGCGACATGTTCCACCCGAACGATCATGGTTACGCGGTGTGGGCCGAGGCCTTCGGGCCGGCGCTCGCCGGCGTGCTGCGGTCGCGCCGCCGCGAGTCGCTGAGCTCGTTCGAGCGCATCAGCGAACGGCAAGCCGCCTGACGACGACATCGGCGTCCTCGCCGACGCCGGTCGGCAGAACGCCGCGCCGAACTCCCGCTGTCGGCGGCCGCGGCTAGTCTCGGGGCATGGCCCGCTCCACCTCCACGTTCCGTTGCTCCGAGTGCGGCTGGAGCACCCTCAAGTGGGCCGGCCGATGCGGTGAGTGCCAGCAGTGGGGCACCGTCGTCGACGTGGCCGAGGCCACCGGCATCGTGCGCGCCGTGCAAGCCGTGCAGCTCGGCGAGGCGCGCACCGCGCGGTCGATCGTCGACGTGCAGACCGAAGATGCGGCGCACCGCCCGAGCGGCATCGGCGAGTTCGACCGGGTGCTCGGCGGCGGCATCGTCGCGGGCGCCGCGATCCTGCTCTCGGGCGAGCCCGGGGTGGGCAAGTCCACGCTCCTCCTCGAGGTGGCGGCACGGGTCGCCGGCACCGGGCGTCGCGTGCTCTACGTCACCGCCGAAGAGTCCGTCGCCCAGGTGCGCCTCCGCGCCGGCCGCACCGGCGCGCTGCACGACGAGCTCTACCTCGCCGCCGAGACCGACCTCGCGACCATCCTGGGTCAGGTCGACGCCGTCTCCCCAGCACTGCTCATCGTCGACTCGGTGCAGACCGTCTCCTCATCGCTCTCCGACGGCCTGCCCGGGCAGCCGAGCCAGGTGCGCGAGGTCGCGTCGACCCTCATCCGCGTGGCGAAGGAGCGGCAGCTGCCCGTGCTGCTCGTCGGCCACGTCACGAAAGACGGCTCGATCGCGGGCCCCCGCCTGCTCGAGCACCTCGTCGACGTCGTCTGCCAGTTCGAGGGCGACCGGCAGACCTCACTGCGCTTCGTGCGGGCGCTCAAGAACCGGTTCGGCCCCACCGACGAGGTCGGCTGCTTCGAGATGACCGGCGAGGGCATCGCCGAGGTGCCCGACCCCTCTGGCCTCTTCCTCTCGAGCGGCCGCAGCGCCGTGAGCGGCACCTGCGTCACGGTGGCGCTCGAGGGGCGACGGGCGCTGCCGGTCGAGGTGCAGGCGCTCGTGGTGTCGACGAAGGCGCCGCAGCCCCGCCGCGTCGTCAACGGGGTCGACCCCTCGCGTGTCGCCATGATCATCGCCGTGCTCGAGCGCCGGGCAGGGCTCAAGTCCCTCGGCGAGCACGACGTCTACGTCTCCACCGTCGGCGGCGTGCGGCTCGCCGAGCCCGGCGCCGACCTCGCGATCGCCGTCGCCATCGCCTCGGCCATGCGCGACCGCGCGGTGCCCCACGAGCTCGCGGCATTCGGCGAGATCAGCCTCGCCGGCGAGGTGCGCCCCGTCACGGCCGCCAAGCAACGCGGCGCCGAGGCCAAGCGCCTCGGCTACACGACGATCCTCGACGTCGAGGCGGGCAGCGTGCATGCGGCGGTGCAACGCGCCATGATGGCCGCAACCGGCCCGCGCGAGCGCGAGCTCGACGCCGCGTTCTAGTACGCCCGACCCCTCCCGCCCGGCACGCCGGTGCACCCGTTCAGCGGCCAGGAGCTCAGACGATGGCGTCGATCACCGGGCAGGTCGGATGCACCGGCCCCGTCTCCACGAGCAGCGCGAGCGCCGCCCGCACGCCCTGCAGATCCGCGATCCGCTGGTCGAGTTCGGCGAGCTTGTCGGCGACCTGCTCCGCGACGTCGTCGAGCACGATGCGCTCGGGCTCGTCGGAGAGGGCGAGCACCTCGCGCACCTCGCGCAGGGTGAACCCGAGCTCCTGGGCGCGGCGGATGAACCGCACCCGCCGCACCGAGTCCGGCGAGAACTGGCGGTACCCGCCACTCGAGCGCCCGTCAGGCGAGAGCAGTCCCTGCCGTTCGTAGAACCGCAGCGTGCTCACCGCGACGCCCGAGGCGTCGGCGAGCGGGCCGGTCGTCAGCGGCGTCGCAGGCGGAGCAGGCCGCTGAGCTGCAGGATCAGCCATGTCACCTCCCCGATCAGGAACACGACGATCGTCGCACTCTGCCCATTCAACAGCGCCCAGATCATCCAGAGCGAGAAGACTGCTCGCCCGACCGTGTCGATGGCGATGAATCGCGCCTCGGGGCGAAGGATCCGGGCGATCGCCCACATCGTGACCGCGGTGCCGAACATGCTCGTGAACATGAGCGCGGTGGGGTCGAGCTCGGGAAGCCGAGCACCTGGCAGGTTCAATGCATCGTGCAAGGCCCGGATCAGTGCGAGCAGGAGGGGCGCGGTGAGGGGCGTGGCGAACCCGACCGTCACGATGAGGTCGTAGACGGCGCCGGCACGCCCCCATCTGACGCGCTGGTACGAGTCATCGGAAGCGAGGCGGAGCGGTGCTGCGGTGATGGCGGTTTCGTTCATGCCGCCAGTGTCGACCGTGAACCACGGTGCAGGGTCAAGCCGTCGAGCCCGCTCGCTGCCGATACCGTTGAACGTTGCATACGACGCGAAGGAGCGGGATGAACGACCACACCGAACCCACGGCCGACAACTGCGGAGCGACCCGGTGAGCGCCCTGCTCGAACCGAGCCTCGCGTTCGCCTTCGAACTCCGGGTCGAGGTCGACGCCGAGCGCCACATCGGCCACGGGGCATCCGAGGCACTGGGCTTCACGCCGATCACGGGCGGAACCGTCAGCGGTCCGCGACTGAACGGCCGCGTGCTGCCCGGCGGCGGCGACTGGTGGGTCGCGCGCGGCGACGTCACGCAGCTCGACGCACGCTACCTCGTCGAGGCCGACGACGGCACGGTCATCGATGTCGTGAACCGCGGCTACTACATCGCCTCCGATGCGCTCGAACAGCGCCTGGCGGCCGGCGAGCCGGTCACGGAGCAGGAACTCTACTACCGGACCGCTCCGGTCTTCCAGACGGATGCCCCGGCCCACCGGTGGCTCGCTGAACGGCAGTTCATCGGCATGGCGCGGCCCGAGCCCGGCTTCGTCTGCATCCGGGTCTTCGAGCTTCGCTGACCGGGTCTGCCGCGACGCACCTCGACCTAGGCCTCGAGCGCCTTGAGCAGCTCGGCGGGCGGAGCCTGCATCGGGTGCGGCCCCGCGATGTCGAGGAACACCGTGGTGATCGTCGACTCGTGCCGCTTCAGAAAGGTGCGAAGCCACGCGGGGCTCTGCAGCCCCACCGCCGGCGGCAGGTTCTCGGGCTTGTTCGCCGCGTCGCTGAAGAGCAGCAGTGCGACCTCTCCCGTCTTCGGGTCGCGATAGGTCCACACCTCGCCGCCGTCGAGCGGCTTGTCGCGCGGACCCGGCTTCACGAGCGGCACCACGGTGTTGCCGTGACGCAGCGCGAGGGCGACCGCCGCGATGTCCTGTCGTTCGAGGGCCTCTGCGAGCGCCTGCGAACGGAACTCCACGGGCTCAGCCGCCTGCTTCCGTCGTGCCTTTCCTGCCATTCCACAAGGGTACCGAGCGGATGCCGCAGGGCCCGCCTCCGTCCGCCGACGGCGCACTCCGCAGCATCCGTTCTCGGGGTTTCCGGCATCGCCGGAATCGGATGTGGACTTCTGCGAAAAGCGACCTATGCTATCTGTGCCGGACCGTGAGGGTCCGAGGTGTCGACGAAGACGACGGCGTTCTCGTAGACCCCACGGCGCCGGCGCATTCCATCGATCGACCTTCGCGTGCACGCATGCTGCGACCTCGTCGCCGTGCGGGCGCGCACCCGCGCTCAGTGCAGCAGGAACTGCTTCTGCTCGGCCGACTCGAACCCGTCGACCGTCACCGACAGGTGGTACGACGCACCGCCCGCCGGCACCGTCTCGCGGGCGCCGCTGCAGGTGTCGGGCGTGGAGTAGGTGCGATCCCAGATGATCGGCACGCTCGAGCTGACCGGGGTTCCGGGCGTCAACGAGACTTCGGCATCGATGGCCTCGACCTGGCAGTCGGTCGAGGTCCAGTACTGCTCGGATCCGCTCGTGATGGTGAAGACCTGCGCCTTCGTGCCGGCATTCAGCACGCAGACGTTCTTGCCGACGTTGGTGATCGTGACCGACAGTTGCGGCTGCTCCCCCGGCTCGTACGAGGACTTGTCGGTGACCGCCTCGACCAGGATCTTCTCGGGGGCGCACGGGTCGCCGTCAGCAGCCGTCGGCTCGGTCGGGATCGAGGTCGTCTCCGGCGTCGTCGACGGCTCAGCGCTCGGCGACGCGGCGGGCTCCTCGCCCTGGCTCGCGCCCGGTCGGATGATGACGAGCACGATCGCGATGATCACCGCGAGCAGGCCGATCAGCACGACGATGCGGCGACGACGATACACCTGCGGTGACTGCCGCCCGGCCGGTGTGTTCGTCGACATGCACACAGGGTACGGCTGGGATGCGCGTGCCCCCGGCATCCGCTCGGCGTGCCGTTTCTCGTCTCAGCGACGTCTCAGCGAGGTCTCAGCGCGCGCGAGCGGCCGGATTCGCGCAATCGGGGCGGCGCGACGGTCAGAGCTGCTTCAGCATGCGCGTGTTGCCGAGCGTGTTCTGCTTCACGCGCGCGAGGTCGAGGAACTCGGCGACGCCCTCGTCGTTCGAGCGCACGAGCTCGGCGTAGACCGAGGGGTCGACGGTCTCGGCCCCCATGTCGACGAAGCCGTGGCGACCGAAGAACGCGGTCTCGAACGTCAGGCAGAAGAGCCGGGTGAGGCCGAGCTCGCGGGCCTCCGCCTCGAGCGCGGCGAGCAGCGCATGGCCGACGCCGTGGCCGAGCCACGCGTCGTCGACGGCGAGCGTGCGCACCTCGCCGAGGTCCTCCCACATGACGTGCAGCGCGCCGGCGCCCACCAGGCGGCCGTCATCGGTCTCGGCGACGCGGAACTCCTGCACGGCACCGTAGAGGTCGACGCGCTCCTTGCCGAGCAGGATTCGTCGCTGCACGAGCGGCTCCACGAGCTCGATGATCTTCGGCACATCGCTCGTGCGGGCCCGGCGCACGTGGAACTCGGTCATCCTGTCATCGTATTCCCGCGCGGCGCCGGGAACGACGAAGGGCGGATGCCGCAGCATCCGCCCTTCGAATCGTGTCGGCTACTCGCCCGACGCGGCCGCCAGGTCGGGCGTAGCCGGGCCGGTGCCGATCGCGGCGGCGGTGTTCACGCCGACCGAGACGGGCAGCTCCCGCTGCGTCGTGGTGAAGAGGAACTCGCCGTCCTTGAAGTCGACGTGCACGTGGTCGCCCGCGTTGAGCTCGCCGTGCAGGATCTTCTCGGAGAGGCGGTCCTCGACCTCGTGCTGCACCGCACGGCGCAGCGGACGGGCACCGAGCGACGGGTCGAACCCGACCTCGATGAGCCGCTCCTTGGCCGACTGCGTGAGCTCGATCGTCATGTCGCGGTCGAGCATGCGCTCGCTGAGCCGCTTGATGAACAGGTCGACGATCTCCAGCAGCTCGGGCTTGGAGAGCTGCGGGAAGACGATGATCTCATCGACGCGGTTCAGGAACTCGGGCTTGAAGTGCTTCTTCAGCTCCTCCTTCACCTTGCCGCTCATGAGGTCGTAGCCCGTGCGCGAGTCGCCCTCGAGCTGGAAGCCGACGGGGCCGCCCGAGATGTCCTTCGTGCCGAGGTTGGTCGTCATGATGATGACGGTGTTCTTGAAGTCGACCACGCGACCCTGACCATCGGTCAACCGACCCTCTTCCAGGATCTGGAGGAGCGAGTTGAAGATGTCGGGGTGCGCCTTCTCGATCTCGTCGAAGAGCACGACGCTGAACGGCTTGCGGCGCACCTTCTCGGTGAGCTGGCCGCCCTCTTCGAAGCCGACGAACCCGGGAGGGGCGCCGAACAGTCGCGAGACCGTGTGCTTCTCGCCGTACTCCGACATGTCGAGCGAGATCATCGCCGCCTCGTCGTCGAAGAGGAACTCGGCGAGCGCCTTGGCGAGCTCGGTCTTGCCGACGCCCGTGGGGCCGGCGAAGATGAACGAGCCCGAGGGGCGCTTCGGGTCTTTGAGGCCCGCGCGGGTGCGGCGGATGGTCTTGGCGAGGGCCGAGATGGCCTCCTCCTGACCGATGACGCGCTCGTGCAGCGCCTTCTCCATGAAGACGAGTCGCGACGACTCCTCTTCGGTGAGCTTGAAGACGGGGATGCCGGTGGCCTGCGCGAGCACCTCGGCGATCAGGCCCTCGTCGACGACCGCGGTGGTCTTGACGTCGCCCGACTTCCACTGCTTCTCGAGGCGCAGACGCTCGCCGAGGAGGTTCTTCTCCTCGTCGCGGAGCGACGCGGCCTTCTCGAAGTCCTGCTCCTCGATCGCGGTCTCCTTCGCGGCGCGCACGACGGCGATCTTCTCGTCGAACTCGCGCAGCTCGGGCGGGCTCGAGAGGATCGAGAGGCGCAGGCGTGCGCCGGCCTCGTCGATCAGGTCGATCGCCTTGTCGGGGAGGAACCGGTCGGAGATGTAACGGTCGGCGAGGTTCGCCGCGGCGACGATGGCACCGTCGGTGATCGAGACCTTGTGGTGGGCCTCGTAGCGGTCGCGCAGCCCCTTGAGGATGTTGATCGCGTGGGGCAGCGACGGCTCGGCGACCTGGATCGGCTGGAAGCGGCGCTCGAGCGCGGCGTCCTTCTCGAAGTGCTTGCGGTACTCGTCGAGCGTGGTGGCGCCGATGGTCTGCAGCTCGCCGCGCGCGAGGAGCGGCTTCAGGATCGAGGCGGCGTCTATTGCGCCCTCGGCAGCACCAGCACCCACGAGCGTGTGGATCTCGTCGATGAAGACGATGATGTCGCCGCGCGTGCGGATCTCCTTCGTGACCTTCTTCAGGCGCTCTTCGAAGTCACCGCGGTAGCGGGAGCCGGCGATGAGCGAGCCGAGGTCGAGCGAGTAGAGCTGCTTGTCCTTCAGCGTCTCGGGCACCTCGCCCTTGACGATGGCCTGCGCGAGGCCCTCGACGACGGCGGTCTTGCCGACGCCGGGCTCGCCGATGAGCACGGGGTTGTTCTTGGAGCGACGCGAGAGGATCTGCATGACCCGCTCGATCTCCTTCTCGCGCCCGATCACGGGGTCGAGCTTCGACTCGCGGGCGGCCTGCGTGAGGTTGCGGCCGAACTGGTCGAGGATCTGCGAGCCGCCCTGCGGGGTCGTCTGCTCGTTGGCCCCGACCTGCACCTGCTCCTTGCCCTGGTAGCCCGAGAGCAGCTGGATGACCTGCTGGCGCACGCGGTTGAGGTCGGCGCCCAGCTTGACCAGCACCTGGGCCGCGACGCCCTCGCCCTCGCGGATGAGCCCGAGCAGGATGTGCTCGGTGCCGATGTAGTTGTGGCCCAGCTGCAGCGCTTCGCGGAGCGAGAGCTCCAGCACCTTCTTGGCGCGCGGCGTGAACGGGATGTGTCCCGTCGGCTGCTGCTGGCCCTGGCCGATGATGTCCTGCACCTGCTCGCGCACGGCATCGAGCGAGATGCCGAGCGACTCGAGCGCCTTGGCGGCGACGCCCTCACCCTCGTGGATGAGGCCGAGCAGGATGTGCTCGGTGCCGATGTAGTTGTGGTTGAGCATCTTGGCCTCTTCTTGGGCCAGGACGACGACACGACGGGCTCGGTCGGTGAATCTCTCGAACATCTCTACTCCTCACGACCCCGCTGGGTAGGGGCGCCGATACAACGAGCGTAAACAAGGCGGATGCCTCGTGGGGCGCTGTTCGCCGTGGGCGCATCACGATCGACCGTTGACGAGACCGCCCGAACGCCGTACCGTATCGTTTATCGTTAGTATCGATAAACGTTAGGATCTGAGAATGCAGACGAACACAGCACCGTCGATCACCCGGGCCGATGCGGTGGGTCTCTGGCTGTTCATGGCCGCGGGGGCGATCATCGCCGTTTGGGGGATCGCGGCATCCGTGCTGCGCATCATCGAGATCGCGCCGAACGCGGATGTCAGCGTGCTGGCCGAATTCGACGGCACACCCGCCGATGCACCGATCGGGCCGGACGGCGCCCCGGTGCAGGTCGCACTCGACCAGGCCGTGCTGACCGTTCCCTCACTGCCCGGCGCATCATGGGCGGCGCTCATCATCCAGCAGGTGGTCTCCGCAATCACGATCGGGATCGTCGTCGTCTGCCTCCTGTTGCTCTGCCGGGCGGTCATGCGGAATCAGGTCTTCAGCGGTCGCAACACGGCGCTGGTCGCCGTGGCGGGCATCGCCGGCACCATCGGGTTCGCCGCCGTGCCGTTCTTCGGCAACATGGCGGCGAACGGAGCGTTCGCCCGCCTCAGCGACGGCGACTTCGACAACGTCGTGATGTCGGTCGACCTGATGCCCCTCTTCTTCCTCGCGTTCATCGCGGCGATGGCCGCCACCGTCTTCACCATCGGCGACCGGCTGCGCCGCGACACCGAGGGCCTCGTCTGATGGCGCCGGCAGAGCCCGACGAGGCATCCGATGTGCACTGCAGGCTCGACGAACTGCTCGCCGCCCGCGGCATGACGCTCGCGCGCCTGGCCGAACTGGTCGGCGTGAGCGTCGTGAACCTCAGCGTGCTGAAGAACGACCGGGCCCGCGCGATCCGCTTCTCGACACTGCAGGCGGTGTGCGAGGTGCTCGACTGCGAGATCGGCGAGCTGCTCGTGCTGCGGCGCACACGATCGGCTGACGACACCGGCCAGCGCTGAACGACGGCGGGCCGCCGGGGTCTCCCCCGACAGCCCGCCGTTCAGTGCTCGGCGCTACTCCGCGCTCGCCGCCTGACGGCGACGGCGGAGGAGCAGCAGCAGGCCACCTGCCGCGATCACCGCGAGACCGACCCAGCCGGCCACCAGGCTCACGCCCGTCGCCGGGAGCGACGGCTGCTCGGGCGTGACCGGCGCGCAGTCCTCGCTCGAGGCCGAACCGTTCCAGAACTCGATCGTCGCCGAGTTCAGCGTGCCGCTGCCCTCGTCGCTCGAGCCGACCGCGCAGTCGGCCTGGTCGCTGGTCACATCCGATGCGACGTCGGCCGTCACCGCGACGGCGTAGACGTGCTCGCCGCCGGCCGGCAGCACCGCGGTCGTGACCGCGATGTCGTCGATGCCGTTCCAGTCGGGGTTGATGACGATGCCCTCGGGTCCGGTGATCTCCGCCGAGGTCGGCGTGATGCCGTCGCCGAACTTCAGCTCGTCGGTGAGATCGTACGACTCGTCCGTCGCGGACTGGCTCGTCACGGTGATCGTGTACGAGACGTCCCACGTGCCGTCGCCGTTGTCGACGGCCGGGCCGTCCACGGTCTTGGCGATGTCGAGCGGGCCGCGTGCGACGTTCTCGATGTCGCAGGCGATCAGGTCGCCCGGCTGCACCGTGAAGTCGGTCGCGTCGATCGGCGACGGGCCGGCCTCGCCGACCGGGTCGACCGTGCACACGAGGTCGCCCGCGACCCAGCCCTCGCCCGGGTCGGCCTCGGCGAGCGAGAAGCGGCCGCCGGGCAGCACGTCCTCGAACACCGCGGTGCCCTCGCCGCCCTCGGTCGTGACGCTCTCGACGACGGGATCGCCCGCGGGCGCGCCCTCGGCGTCGAGCGGGGTCAGCTCGAAGTCGAAGGTGCCGTCGCCGCCGACGGCGGACTTCGTGACCTCGATCTGGCCGGGCACCGCCTCGTTCGTCAGCGCGCAGTCGATCTCGGTGTCGATCTCGGCCACGAATTCGAAGCCGGGTGCGTCGCCGTTGAGGTCGGTGAGCGCACCGTCGCCGCCGGTGCAGGTGATGGCGCCCATGTTCCAGCCGTCGACCGGGGTCTCGAAGACGGTGTAGTGCTCACCGGGCACGAGATCGGTCCAGGTGGCGCTGTCGGACCCTTCGCCGGCACCGCTCACCGTCTGGGTGCCGGGCTGCTCGCCGGGAACCGGGGAGATCGTGAGGTCGAACGCCCACTCGAAGCCGTCGGCGACGCCCTCGACGCTCTTCTCCACGGTCACCGAGCCGGGCAGGGCCCGGTTCGTGAACACGCAGGTGACGACGGCGCCGGGCTCGAGCACGACATCGGTCGACGAGCCGTCGGGGGTGCCGCAGCTGATCGAGTCGAGCTCCCAGTGCTCGGGCACCGTCTCGCCGACGGTGTAGTCGCCGGGCACGACGAGCCCCGTGCTCCACGGGTTGGCCTCGTCGTCGGACGAGTCGTTGAGCGTGAACTGCTCATCGGTGTCCATGCCGACGACCGAGAAGTCGAAGGCCTGATCCCACTCGTCGGGGATGGTCTCCTTGTCGACGCGGATCTCGCCGCGCTGCGTGTTCGTGTAGGTGCACTCGACGCGCTCGCCCGGGTCGACGTCGAGCACCGCCGAGGCGGCGTCGAGATCGACGATCGTGCCCTGATCGGGGTCGACGCAGACGACGTTCGTCGTGTCATAGCCCTCGAGCGCCGTCTCGGCGAGGTCGTAGGTGCCGGGCTCGACCGAGTAGGTCTCGCTGTCGCCCGAACCGTCGGTCGCGTCGATCGTGAAGGTCGACGGGTCCGCCAGCCAGCTGCCGGTGTACTCGAAGACGGCGCCCTGCGGGCCGTCGACGACCTTGTGCACGATGATCTCGCCGTTCTGCGTGTTCGTGAACACGCAGTGCACGCCCTCGCCCGCGACCGTGGTCACGGTCTCGCCGTCGGTCGTGGCCGTACCCGCGGGGGTGCAGGTCACGTCGGTGAGGTTCCAGCCGGCGGGCACGGTCTCGGTGACCGGCACCTCGGCGCCCGGCATGTAGTAGACGGGCGCGCTGGTCTGGCCGTCGGCCAGCTGCACCTCGGTGTCGCCGACGCTGAAGTCGAAGACCTGGGCGGAGCCGTCGGGCAGGGTCTGCTTCTCGACCGTGACCCACGAGGTCGTGTTGACGATCGTGCATTCGGTCACTTCGCCCGTGACAACGGGGAACTCCGTCGTCGGCGAGGTGATCTCGAAGGTCTCACCGCCGACCTGGCAGGTGATGGAGACCTCCTCCCATGGCAGTCCGTCGGCGATCGTCTCGTCGAGCGTGTAGTCGTCGCCGGCCAACACGTCGGGCCAGACATCGGTTTCGCCGATGCGGAGGGTGTCGTTGATGGCCGTCGCGCCGCCCTGGAAGATCGTGCCCCCGCTCGTGCGTACCACCTCGTAGTCGAAGTCGTCGGTGCTCGCGATCGCGGGCGGATCGGAGAGCTTCTGGATGCTCAGACCGCCGCAGTTGCTGATGATGAGCGCGTCCTGCGGCTCGAAGAAGTCCTGGATCTGGGCTGTCGGCGCGTTGCCGGTGCGCGAGAACGACGTGCCGGTCGCGAATCCCTCGCAGGAGTCGGGCTCGAACAACCCCGCGGCCGTCAAGTCGACGGCGAGTTCGCCGAAGGTCTCGGGGTCGCCGGGCAGGGTGCCCGGCCCCTCGGTTCGCGCACCGACCTCCGCGGCGAAGTCGAGATCGATGTCGGTCGCGACCCATACGCCCGGCCCGTCGGGGTCGGCGCAGCCGTCACCCGCGAGGGGGAGCCACCGCCGGACGTCGGCAGTGGTCACATCGCCGGCGGAGTCGTAGTTGAACTCGATCGCGTAGTCGTCGCAGCGCCCGGCGGCAGGACCCTCGAGCGTCGTGAAGGTGCTCATGTCGCCGTTGCCCTCGAACCGCGTCCAGTAGAGGTAGAACACCACGTGCTCGATGCCCTGGTCGTCGGTGATGATCTCGTACGCGGCACCGCCACTGCACAGATCGCCCTTGGCGTTGACGTTCTGCGGGCCCGGCTCCCATGGGTTCGTGGCCTGGGTCTGGCTGCCGGGGGCGCCGGTCGCGTCGAGCACGTCGCAGGAGGTGGCGAGGGAACCGTTGTCCCAGCCCTCCTTTCCGTCGACGATGCCGGTGGAGCTGAAGCCCTGGCCGGTGACGTACGGGCCGGTCGGCGTGAAGGTGTACGTCCCGTCGTCGGCGAGCGGCGTCAGGAAGCTGTTCCAGTCGTACGTGTCGGGCGGTGTACCGCCCGTTCGATCGCCATCGATCTCGAAACCGGTCTCGAGGCCGCTCGGAAGCGTCACGGCGACCGCCGGCGAGGCGATGAGCAAGGGGGTCAGGAGCGCGCCGACCATCGTGGTGATGGCGATGGCGGCAGCGGGTAGTCTGCGTCGGGGCACGGGCAAGCGTCCTTACGTGTCGGGTTGCCGACCCGGGTGGACGGCGCACGTGGACGCAACGCTAGTAGGGAAGGATCCCTCACTTCAGGGTCCGAAGCCGAACGTCTTACCCCAGTTCAGGGGGCAATTCCGATTCGAGGTACAGGGACGCGCGCGAACGGGGTACAGGTACGCGGCTACTTGACCGGAACCGTGACCTCGGTGTCGGCGACCTCGACGACGAGCGGCTCGGTGGTCGTGACGGTCGTCGGAGTCCAGAACAGGGTCGTGTGCGGCACGAAGTCCATCGTGCAGATCTGGTCTTCGGGCTGCTCGACGAGGTCGATCGCGACGCGGTTGCCCTCGCCGGCCGGCTCGAGCACGCGGATCTGCTCACCCACCACCGGGCAGGTCGAGCTGCCCGAAATGGTGAGCGCGAGCTGGCCGCCGTCGGCCCACCAGACGACCACGGGGCCGTCTTCGGACGACGGCATCTCTTCGGTGTCGCCCGCCGGGTCGTTGCCCGAGTCGACGTCGACCACATCGGCATCGGCCTCGGTCGGCACTCCGGGGAAGTCTTCGGCTGCGGTGGACGGCGGGTTGCACCCCGACAGCAGGAACACCGACGAGACCGCCAGGGCGAGGAGACCAGCACGACGAAGACGCAGCGAAGGAGCCATACCGCCATGCTAATGGTCGGCCCGACCGCGTGGGCGGGAGCCCCGCGTAGAATTTTCGCCATGAGCAACCTCGAGCGAGACCCTGCTGAACTGCTCTGTCCGCCCGAGTCCGCGGCCGATCCCGCGATCGCCGTGCTGCAGCCGCGAGACGTGCCGCTCGGCGGCCCGCGGGCGATGAACGTGCGCCGCACACTCCCCCAGCGCGGCCGCACCACCATTGGCGCCTGGTGCTTCGCCGACCACTACGGCCCCGACGATGTCGCGGTCTCCGGGGGCATGGTCGTTCCCCCGCATCCGCACACGGGGCTGCAGACCGTCAGCTGGCTCTTCGAGGGCGAGATCGAGCACCGCGACAGCACCGGCAGCCACGAGATGGTGCGCCCGGGTGCGGTGAACCTGATGACCGCCGGGCGCGGCATCTCGCACTCCGAGGTCTCGACGCCGCAGACGACACGGTTGCACGGCGTGCAGCTCTGGGTCGCGCTGCCCGACGCCGCCCGCCACGTCGCGCCGTTCTTCGAGCACGCGGAGATCGACGAGGTACCGGTCGACGACGCGGTCGTGCGCGTCTTCGCCGGATCGTTGCCGGGAGTCGCGGCCGAGTCATCCGTCTCGCTCTTCTCACCGCTCGTCGGCGCGCAGATCGAGTTGCCCGCAGGCGGCGAGGCATGGATCGAGCTCGACCCCTCGTTCGAGCACGGGCTCCTCGTCGACCTCGGCCCGGTCGGCGTGACCGTCGCGGCGCTCGAGGGCGAGGTCGACGACTCGCAGCGACTCGTGCCGCTCGCCGAGACCGGCCGCACAGGCGTGCTCGAGCGGAGCGAGCTCGGCTACCTGCCGGTCGGCCACGAGGGCGTGCGCCTGCGAGCAGCGGATGCCCCGGTGCGCGTGATCCTCCTCGGCGGCGTGCCGTTCGACGAAGCGCTCGTGATGTGGTGGAACTTCATCGGTCGCGACCATGACGAGATCGTCGAGTTCCGCCGGCAGTGGCAGGCCGACGTCGTCGGCCGCGACAACCCCGACGGTCGATTCGGCGATGTCACCGGGTACGACGGTGCGCCGCTGCCCGCGCCCGAGCTGCCGACCGTGCACCTGAAGCCACGCAACTAGCACGAGCACCGGTGGCGCGACTGCCCGGCGGCACCGCGGCACCCGCTCGGACTACTGCAGCGCCGACGAGAGCCGCGCGAGGTTGTCGAGCACGGTCGATCGCAGCGGCTGCTGCATCCACTCGTCGAGGGTCAGCTCGCGGCTGTCGCGGCGGTACCCGTCTTCGACGGCGCGCATCTCGCGCACGAACGACGCCCCGCGCACGAGGAGCGAGATCTCCATGTTGAGCTCGAACGAGCGGATGTCCATGTTGCTCGAGCCGATCACGGCGACGTCGTCGTCGATCGTGAAGTGCTTGGAGTGCAGGATGTACGGCGCCTGGTACATGTAGATCTTCACGCCGGCGCGCAGCAGCGCCTCGTAGTAGGAGCGCTGCGCGTGATAGACGAGCGCCTGGTCGCCGATCTCCGAGACGAAGAGCTCGACGTGGATGCCGCGCTGGGTGGCGCCGCTGATCGCGCGCAGCATCGCCTCGTCGGGCACGAAGTACGGGCTCGTGAGGATGATGCGCTCTTCAGCCGCGTAGAGCAGCGCGAGGAACAGCTTCAGGTTGTTCTCGTTCGGGTAGCCGGGCCCGCTCGGCACGACCTGGCAGTCGAGGTCCTGCGCCTCACCCGGCTGGTCGAGCGACTCGGAGAGATCCCGCACCGGCTCCTCGCCGGTCTCGAGGTACCAGTCGGTGGCGAAGATCGCGTCGAGGCCGGCCACGATGGGCCCCTCGACGCGCGCCACGAGTTCCTTCCACTTCAGACCGCGTCTGATGTTTCCGCGCTTGTTGTAGCTGCGGTCGATGATGTTCTGCGAACCCATGAAGCCGACCTCGCCGTCGACGACGAGGATCTTTCGGTGGTTGCGGAGGTCGGGGCGCTGGTACTTGCCCTTCAGCGGCTGCACGGGGAGCATGAGCTGCCACCGCACGCCCATCGCGGTGAGTCGCTTGAGCGTCTTCCGGTAGCCCTTCACTCGGAGGGATGCGACGTGGTCGAGCATCAGCCGCACGTCGACCCCGCGAGCGACCGCCTCACCGAGGGCGTCGAAGAACGGCGCGGTGGTGGAGTCGAGTGCGAGGATGTAGAACTCGACGTGCACGTAGCGCTTGGCCCCCCGCACCGCGTCGGTCATCGCGTCGAGCGAGCCTTGATAGTCGCCGATGAGGCTCGCACTGTTGGAGCCGATGAGCGGCATCGACCCGAGGTTTCGGTTCAGCCGCACGACGCCCTCGAACCACCCGGGCCAGTGGCCGGGGTCGCTGACCCGTTCGACACCGTGCGTCGATTCGCGGATGTACCGGTCGACCTCGGCCTGCTTCTGCCGCCGATGCTTCGGCAGCTTGGGATTGCCGATGAGCAGGAAGAAGAACACCCCGATGAACGGGAGGAAGAAGATCGCGAGCAGCCACGCCATGCCGGCGGTCGGGCGACGGTTGCGCGGTACCACGATGATCGCCGTGACGCGGATGATCAGGTCGATGACGACGATGACCCCGGCGAAGGAGAGCGCCGCCTGCTCCGCGGTCATTCCGGTCAGGCTGCCGGTCGGTTCTTGGCGAGCTTGGCCCGCTCCTCCGCCTCGACGCGGGAATACGCCTTGCGCTCGTTGCGGTCGGCGTGGATGACCGCACGCATCACGAACCAGAAGATGAGCCCGATGAGCACGGTCGGCGCGAGCGACCAGATCGCATTCGCCCAGAATTCGTCCATAGGACTACAAGGATACGTACTTTCCCTGAATTCGCCGCTTTCCTCCGCCTGAGAACAGGAAGACACGCCGCGACGGCGACGAGCACAGGACGAGCGGGCCGTTCCACGGCACCGTGCCTGTTCTCGAATGCTCAGCCGGTCGGCGCGCCCGAGGCCAGCAGCGTGCGGATCACCGCGATGCACCGGTCGAGGTTCCGCATGATCTGCGCGTGGCCGAATCGGTGCCAGCGATAGCCGCGGAGAACGAGAGCGGCATTGCGCTCGCGATCTCGCTCGGTCGCCTCATGACCGTCGTGCCACTTCGAACCGTCGGCTTCGATGACGAGCCAGCCGTCGATCAGCAGGTCGACTCGACCGACGCCCTCGATGGACACCTGCGACTCGACCTGCCACCCCTCGTCGCGAATCGCCATCCGCAGGATGGACTCCAGCCCGGAGTCAGCGGCACCGTCGATTCGATTCCGCAGACGACGGATGCGTCGGGGCATCCGCTCCATCAGCGCGTCGAGCTGCGGCGGGGAGATCAAGCCGCGATGCACTGCGCTGTCGAGCGTCGCGATCGCGTCAAGCCGTGCGACCCGCGGCAGGTACTGCGCGAGCGCCTCGACCACGTCGACACGCCACGCGCCGGAGCGTCGGGTCATCCTGCACCACACCCGGTACTCCCCATCGCACAGCGGCGGCGTCCGGCTCGCGGTCCGCGCCGTCGCAACGCACACCCCGGCGTTGCGCGAGACCCAGATGTCGTAGCTCCGGAGTGCGCTCTCACCCCCGAGGATTCCGCCGAGCTCGATGGCCCGTACCGCCTCCTGGTTCGCTTCGTGCAGCGCGACCCACGACCGGCCGACGCGGAGGACGCGCTGCGCGTCGACGGCTGCGCGGATGCCCTGCGACGAGTGTCCGCAGGCGCGGAGCCGAGATCGCGTCGTGATGCCGCCGTGCCGGCGGAGGTCGAAGAGGAGATCGGGCATCACCCGATCGTCGCGGCGATCGGAGGCGCCCATCCGCGCAGAAGCTGCTCGGTGAATGCCCGATCCGGGCCGCGCGATGTGGAGGACGAGTGCGCCAGAACAGGAGATCTGGCCGGCGCCGGCTCGCTCAGCCTGTCTTCAGCACCACGAGCGCGTTGCTTCCTGTTCTGGCACAGGGGTTCGCGACTCAGCCGCCGGTGACGAGGCCCCAGATGCCCGAGACCACGAGGTAGAGACCGATCGCGCCGACGACGAGCCAGATGCCGAGCCGCATGTTCGACGGTCGCTTCGGGTCCTTCTCGGGCTCGAGCTCGTCCTTCGGCAGGTAGTCGTTCATGCGCGGCATCCGCTCTCTCGTCGAATCACTTGACCAGCGGGAAGAGGATCGTCTCGCGGATGCCGAGGCCGGTGAGGGCCATCAGCAGGCGGTCGATGCCCATGCCCATGCCGCCCGACGGCGGCATGCCGAACTCGAGCGCCCGCAGGAACTCCTCGTCGAGGCGCATCGCCTCGGGGTCTCCCCCGGCGGCGAGCTTCGCCTGCTCGACGAAGCGCTCGCGCTGCACGACGGGGTCGACGAGCTCGGAGTAGCCGGTCGCGAGCTCGAAGCCGCGGATGTAGAGGTCCCACTTCTCGACGACGCCCGGGATCGAGCGGTGCTCTCGCACGAGCGGCGAGGTGTCGAGCGGGAAGTCCATGACGAACGTCGGCCGCACGAGGCCCGACTTCACGTGGTGCTCCCACAGCTCCTCGACGTACTTGCCGGGCAGCGGGTGGTCGACGTCGACGCCCGCCTCGTCGGCGAGCTGCTTCAGGCGCTCCATCGGGGTCGACGAGGTGATCGTCTCGCCGATCGCCTCGGACAGCGAGTCGTACATCGAGATGCGCGCCCAGTCGCCGCCGAGATCGAAGTCGGTGCCGTCGGCCCAGGTCACGACGTGCGAGCCGGAGGTCGCGAGCGCGGCGTCTTGGATGAGCTGCTGCGTGAGGTCGGCGATCGTGTTGTAGTCGCCGTACGCCTCGTAGGCCTCGAGCATCGCGAACTCGGGGCTGTGCGTCGAGTCGGCGCCCTCGTTGCGGAAGTTGCGGTTGATCTCGTACACCCGCTCGATGCCGCCGACGACGGCGCGCTTCAGGTAGAGCTCGGGTGCGATGCGCAGGTACAGATCGGTGTCGAACGCGTTGGAGTTCGTCACGAACGGGCGAGCTGATGCCCCGCCGTGCATGACCTGCAGCATCGGCGTCTCGACCTCGATGAAGCCGAGCGAGTCGAAGGTGCGCCGCAGGCTCGCGTTGACCTTCGCGCGGTCGATGACGTTCTTGCGGGCCTGCTCGCGCGAGATCAGGTCGAGGTAGCGGCTGCGCACGCGCATCTCCTCGGACAGTTCGTTGTGCAGGTTCGGCAGCGGCAGGATCGCCTTCGAGGCGATGCGCCACTCCTTCACCATGATCGAGAGCTCGCCGCGACGACTCGTGATGACCTCGCCGGCCACGAACACGTGGTCGCCCAGGTCGACGAGCTCCTTCCACTCGGCGAGCGACTCCTCGCCGACCTCGGCGAGGGAGACCATCGCCTGGATGCGGCTGCCGTCACCCGCCTGCAGCGTGGCGAAGCACAGCTTTCCGGTGTTGCGCGAGTGCACGACGCGACCGGCGACGCCGACCTGCTCGCCGCTCGCCTCGTCGACGCCGAGCCCGACGAAGCGGTCGCGCACCTCGGGGATCGTCGCCGTGATCGGCAGGCGGACCGGGTAGGCACCCAAGGCGCGGTCGTCGGATGCCGCGTTCAGCCGCTCGCGCTTGGCGAGACGCACGGCCTTCTGCTCGGAGATCTCCTCGGCAGTGGGCTCGGGCGTGGCATCCGTCTGATTCTCGGCCATCGTTCTCTCTCGTCATGCCCGCAGTACCGTCTGCACTGCGTGGGTGCGTGCACCAGCCTACTTGGGCGCACCTGACGAGTCAGCCGAGCGTGATGGCGGCGTTGTCGATGAGTCGGGTCGACCCGACACGGGCGGCGACGAGCACGACGGCCGGGCCGCGAGCGTCGTCGGCGACGGGGAGGAACGTCTCGGGGTCGACGACCACGAGGTAGTCGAGCGTGACGTCGTCGTGGTCGCCGAAGGCGGCGGCACCCTCGGCGAGCACTTCGGCGAGACCGTCGGATGCCGCGGCATCCGCTGCCCTGAGCGCCTCGATCAGCGTGAGTGCTGCGGCCCGATGGCCGGGGTCGAGGAAGCGATTGCGGCTCGAGAGCGCGAGCCCGTCGGTCTCGCGCACGGTCGGCACGACCTCGATCGAGGTCGGCACGTCGAGGTCGTCGACCATGCGTTGCACGAGGAAGACCTGCTGCGCGTCCTTCTGGCCGAAGACCGCCACGTCGGGCCCGACGATGTTGAGCAGCTTGCCGACGACGGTCAGCATGCCGTCGAAGTGGCCGGGGCGGGAGGCGCCTTCGTAGAGCGAGCCCACCCGGCCTGCCGCGAGCGTCGTGCCGACGGCGCCGTTCGGATACATCTCGGCGGCGGTCGGCGCGAAGACGAACTCGACGCCGAGCCCGGCGAGTGCCTCGACATCGGCGTCGAGCGTGCGCGGGTAGCGGTCGAGGTCTTCGCCCGGGCCGAACTGCAGCGGGTTCACGAAGATCGACACGACGACCACGTCGGCGAGTTCGCGCGCGTGGGCGACGAGCGCCAGATGGCCGGCGTGCAGGGCGCCCATGGTGGGCACGAGGGCGACGGATGCCCCGGCAGCGCGCCGCTCGGCGAGCCGCTCGCGCAACTCGTCGATGGTCGGCACGACACGCACGCCCGATGTGGACCCGGTCACGCGCCACCCCCCAGCGGCCAGTCGGAATCGGCCTCGTCGATCGTATCGGCCCCCTCGGGGTACGCGCCGCGGTCGTGCCGCGCGAGCGCGTTCTCGACGGCGCTGCGCACGAGCGGGGCGAGCACCGCGCCGGGCCTCGCCACGCCGATGCCGTCGAGGATGCCGCTGGCCTGGTCGACGATCGCGCTCGAGAACGAGACGGCCGTGTCGATCGCCTCGCCGTAGGCGGCGCGGTCGCGCTCGGCGACGATGACAGGCTCGCCGCCCATCTCGACGACGAGCGCCTGGCCGATCGGCAGCACCGGGGCCGGTGCGGTGACGGCGAACCAGGTGCCCGGCAGGCGCGCGAGATCGATGCTCGTGCCGGTGAAGCTCATCGCGGGGTGCACGGCGAGCGGGATGGCCCCCGCGAGCCGCGCGGGGTCGAGCACGCCCGTGCCGAAGCGGGCGACGGTGTGCAGCACGAGCTGGCCCGGTTGCCAGGCGCCGGCTTCGGCGAGCCCCGCGACCAGGGGGCCGAGTTCGGCCTCGGGCACGGCGAGCAGCACGAGTTCGCTGCGCTCGATGATCTCGGGGATCGGCAGCACCGGCACCGAGGGCAGCATGGTCGCCGCGCGCTCGCGACTCTCGTCGGAGACCGCGGAGATGCCGGTGAGGGCGTGCCCTGCTCCGGCGAGGGCGGAGGCGAGCACCGCGCCGACGCGGCCTGCGCCGATGGTGCCGACGCCGAGCCTGCCTGGTCGATCAGCCGACATGTCGTGGCTCCGTCTCGTCGGTGCGGGCAGCGGATGCATCGGCCGGCGGTGCGACCGGAGCAGCGGGCGATTCCGGCGCCGCCTCGGCAGCCGCATGCGGCGCGGCGGCGGGTGCTGCGCCCCAGTGGTGCGAGGTGTCGCTCGCCGCACGCTCGATCGCCTCGCGCGCGAGTCGCTCGAAGAGCGCCGTCGCGACGGCACGGTCGGCGACGGGCACCACGGCGGTGACCGGGCCGGTCACGGTGTGCAGCCGCAGCGTCGCGAGGTCGAGCCCGCGTTCGATCGGCCCGACCGACAGGGCGACCGACTGCATGCGTGCGAGCGGCACGAGGCTGAGACTGCGGATGAGCGCGCCCCGACGGATGACGGCGACGCCCGCCGTCTCGGCGAGGCCGATGCGCTTCCACGAGAAGGGCCGGAGCCACGCGGCGCGCTTCGGCGTGACGGAGAAGCCGCCGGCATCGCCGCGCCCCACGAGACCGGCGTCGACGAGCACCTCGACCTCTGCCGCGGCGTCGGGCAGCAGCAGGGCGAGCACGCGGTGCACATCGGCAGCGGTGCCGACCGGCAGCACGATGGTGCGCTGCGCGGCATCGCCCGAGGCGGAGACCGACTGCCCGGCGACGTTGATGCGCACCGACCACCAGCCGAACGGCCGCCAGAACACCCATTGCGTCGCCTCGACGGCGTGCACGCGCCCCGGCGGGATCGTCTGGTTGCCCGTCGAGAGCAGGCCGTGCCCGATGCGCACGCCGTCGGGCGTGCCCGCGATCGAGTAGCGCAGCGACTTCGTGATGCGCGACCAGGTGTAGCTGACGAGACCGATCGCCGCGGGAACGAAGCTGAAGAGCACCCACATCTGGCCGCTCGTGACACCGATCACGATGATCGCGACGAGGATGATCGCCCAGATCGTCGAACCGCCGAGCAAGGTGGAGCCGATCACCCGACCGAGCGGCAGGTGCACGACCGACTCGGGCGGCGCGAGGTCGGGGTCGAGCTCGGGAGCCAGGAACTCGTCGACGCGCTGCGTGACGAGTGCGCCGGCGCGGGCGGTGACCGGGGTGCGCTGGCCCGAGGCCCCATCGACACCTGCCGCCTCGGCCGGCTCCTGCACTGCGCCGGGGTCGGCCACGAGCCCGGGAGCGACGGTCGCCGACGCATCCGCTCGCCCGTCGACCGCACCGGCGGGAGCGACCGCGCCGTGCGCCCGCTCGGCCCGCGCGCCCGACGCGAGGCGCAGCACGTCGGCGCGCAGCGCGTCGGCGAGGGTGGAGCCGAGGTAGGCGAGCTGCACGTTCGCCGACTGGCCGGCGACCGAGATCTCGAGCTTCGCCGTGCCGAAGAGGCGCGCGAAGAGCGGCCGGTTGACGTTGATGCCCTGGATGCGATCGAGGCGCGCGCTGCGATGCGAGCGGAAGAGGATGCCGCTGCGCACCTCGACCGCCTCGTGCGTGACCCGGAAGGTGTGCATGCGCCACGACAGCCAGAATCCGATGACGACGGCGACGATGATCGCCCCGAGGGCGAGCAGCGCCCAGCCCACGAGACCGTTCATCACGATGCCGCCGACCGGGTCGTTGGCCCAGTCCTCCTGCCATTCGCCGTACTCGGCGTCGATCGGCGCGCTCGACTCGGGCGCGAAGATCGCGAGGAAGATCTCGATGACCCGCTCGCGCAGGTTCGCGATGATGAACCCGAGCACGGCGATGAACACGAGGCCGCCGCGCAGCAGGGGGCTCGCCGGGTGGAGCCGGTGCCACTCGCCGTCGGCGAGGTTCACCACTCCCTGCGGGCGGGTGGCTTCGGTCACAGCCCCGCCCGGCGCGACTCGGCGAGGGCGACGAGCTCGTCGCGGAGGCGATCGGCCTCGGCCATCGGCAGCCCGGGCACGGTGACCGCGCTCGACGCCGCCGCGGTCACGAACTTGAGGTCGGCCAGGCCGAGGGCGCGCGCGACCGGGCCGCGGGTGATGTCGACGAGCTGCATGCGCCCGTAGGGCACCGCGACCTGCCGCTGGAACATGATGCCGCGGCGGAAGAGCAGGTCGTCGGCGCGCAGGCGGTACTGGATCGACCGCACGCGACGTGGCTCGAACGCGATGCCGACGAGCGAGACCACGGCGATCGCGCCCGCGACCCACAGCGCCCACTCCCAGTGCAGCAGGAAGTAGGCCCCGAGGGCGATGCCCACGAAGATGAGCATGCCGATGATCGAGCCGACCACCTCGACGAGCACGTACTTCGGCGAGACCCGCAGCCAGCCGGTGTCGGATGCCTCGGGCGGTCGCGGCTCGTCGTGCACGGTCTCATCGGGCTGGAGGCCGGGCCCCTCAGGCATGCGCGTGCTCTTTCTTCTCGGTGTCGGTGTCGTCGGGCGGCAGCGTGCAGAAGAACTCCGCGACGAGCCCGCCTGCCATGAGCAGGGCCGCGCCGATCGCCGTGGCGATGGCGAGCCAGATCGTCGCGGGCGATGGCACGACACTGCGCGTCAGCAGGAACAGGGTGATGCCGAGGCCGAAGCCGAACATGAGCGCACCGCTCAGGCTGCAGGCCTTCGCGAGCACGGCGGTGCGCATGGCGCGGAACGGGTCGAGGTGCTTGGTCGCCTTGCCCTTGACGGCCCGTCGGATCGGCCAGGCGAACGCCACGACGAGCGCGGCGACCCCCGCGAGGGTGATCGGGAGCGAGAGCGGGGGCACGATCGCCTTCGACCCGTTCGAGACGATCGCGAGGTCGATGAGGTAACCGGTGACGATGCCGGCGAGCACGAAGGCGACGATGGTGGAGGGGTGCGTGCGCTTCATCGGCGAACCACCTCGTCGGTGGCCGCGGCACGCAATGCGGCGATCGGCCCGCGCCCGGCGAGCTCGGCATCGGGGTCGATGTCGAGCCACGGGGCCAGCACGAACGCCCGCTGCCAGGCGCGCGGGTGCGGCAGTGTGAGCCGCTCGTCGTCGAGCACGACGCCGTCGACGTCGATCAGGTCGAGGTCCAGCGTGCGGTCGCCCCAGTGCTCGGTGCGCACCCGGCCGTGCTCGAGCTCGATGCGCTGCAGCAGCTCGAGCAGTGCGTGCGGCTCGAGCGCGGTCTCGACGACGACGACGCCGTTGAGGTACCGCGGCGCGTCGAGGTCGACACCGCTGTCTTTGACGGCCGCGGTCTCGTACACGGGCGACACGGCCACGAGCTCGACACCGGGTGCCTCGGCGATCTCTCGCACTGCGGCGGCGATGGTCGCCTCGCGGTCGTCGAGGTTCGCCCCGAAGGCGACGACGGCGCGCGTCATGCCCGGCTCCGCACGATCGTGACGGCGACGTCGCCGAACGGCACGGTGATGGGCGCCTGCGGCTTGTGCACCGTGACCTCGACCTCGTCGACGGCGGCGAAGCCGAGCGCCACCGCGGCGACGCGCTCGGCGACGGTCTCGATGAGGTCGACGGGGTCGCGCTCGACCGCGGCGACGACGGCCTCGGCGAGCTCGCCGTAGTGCACGGTGCGGTCGAGTTCGTCGGATGCCGCTGCGGCCGCGAGGTCGACGGAGACCGACACGTCGATCACGAACTCCTGCCCTTCGGCACGTTCGAAGTCGAAGACGCCGTGGTGCGCGCGCACGCGAAGCCCCGTGAGGGTGATCTTGTCGCCTCGCCCACGACCCCGCAGTTCAGTCACGTCGTCCACTCTGCCATGCGCCGAGGACGTCGAGGGCGCGGCGCGTGCCCTGCACGTCGTGCACGCGCACCGCCCAGGCGCCGGCCTGCGCCGAGAGCACGCTCACGACGGCCGTCGGCAGGTCGCGGTCGGTGACGGATGCCGCGTCTGGCAGCATCGCACCGAGGAATCGCTTGCGCGAGGCACCGACGAGGATCGGCAGGCCGAGGCCGGCGAGCACGTCGAGCCGGCCGAGCATCTCCCAGTTCTGGTCGCCGCGCTTGGCGAAGCCGAGCCCGGGGTCGAGGATGAGCTTCTCGGGGGCGACGCCGGCCGCGGTGAGCGCGTCGACGCGCTGCGCGAGCTCGTCGCGCACCTCGACGGCGACGTCGGTGTACTCGGCCAGCGAGTCCATGCGGTCGGAGTGGCCGCGCCAGTGCATGGCGACGTAGCGTGCACCGGTCTCTGCTGCGATCGAGCCCATCGCCGCATCGGCGAGGCCCGCTGAGACGTCGTTGATGATCTCGGCCCCGGCCTCGACCGCAGCCTGGGCCGTGGCGGCGCGCATCGTGTCGACGCTCACCCGGATGCCGCGGCCCGCGAGCTCCGCGATGACGGGCACGACGCGGCGCAGCTCCTCTTCGGGCGCGACCCGCGCGGCACCCGGCCGGGTGGACTCTCCCCCGACGTCGAGGATGTCGGCGCCCTCGGCCACGAGTTCGAGCCCGTGCGCGATCGCCGCATCGACGTTGAACCAGCGGCCGCCGTCGCTGAACGAGTCGGGCGTGACGTTCACCACGCCCATGACGAGCGTGCGATCAGGCATTCGTCTGGGCCCCGATGAGCGTGATGATCTCGCTCCGGGCTGCGGGCTCCGAGAGTGCGCCGCGACTCGCGATCGTCACGGTGGAACTGCGCTCCTGACGCGAGCCCCGCGTGGTCACGCAGCGGTGCTGGGCGTCGAGCACGACGAGCACCCCCTTGGGGTCGAGCCCCGCCACGAGGGCGTCGGCGATCTCCTCGGTGAGCCGCTCCTGAAGCTGCGGGCGGCGGGCGAGCGTGTCGACGACCGCCGGGATGCGCCCGAGCCCGACCACCCGGTCGCCGGGCAGGTAGGCCACGTGCGCCGTACCGACGAACGGCAGCAGGTGATGCTCGCAGACGGACCGGAACGCGAGGTCGCGGAGCACGACCGCATCGGAGGTCGCCGGCACACCCGCATGAGTCGCCCCGATCGGAACCGTGTCGGCGAGGTGACTCAGCGGATCGACGTCGAGACCGCCGAAGAAGTCGGCGTAGGCCTCCGCGACGCGTTGCGGCGTGCGCTCGAGGCCCGGTCGCGAGGGGTCTTCACCGATCGCGAGCAGGATCTCGTGCACCGCTCGCTGGATGCGCTCGGCGTCCACTCCTGCCATGGCTTCCCCTCTTCGGGTCGTCGGACTCGCCGCGCCCGCGACTAGGCGGTCGCGGGCCGCGGGTTCGACTGCGGTGCGCGCGCCGGCGCCTCGTCTTCGACCGGCAGCTGACCCGAGTCGACGCCGCCGTCGACGGCACCCTGGTCGATCGGCATCTTCTCGGTCGGGAACGCGATCGGCGGACGGTCGGAGACCGGGCGCTTGTCGCTCGACAGCCAGAGCGGGCGCTCGGGCAGCTTCTTCACGTCTTTGAAGATCTCGGCGATCTGCTTGTGGTCGAGCGTCTCCTGTTCGAGCAGCTCGGCGGCCAGCTTGTCGAGGATGTCGCGGTTGTCGTTGAGCACCTGCCAGGCCTCGTCGTGCGCCTGCTCGATGAGCGCGCGCACCTCGAGGTCGACCGTCTCGGCGACCTCTTCGGAGTAGTCGCGCTGGTGCCCCATGTCGCGGCCGAGGAAGACCTCGCCCTGCGACTGCCCGAGCTTGACGGCGCCGACGTTCGCGCTCATGCCGTATTCGGTGACCATCTTGCGGGCCGTCGAGGTGGCCTTCTCGATGTCGTTCGAGGCGCCGGTCGACGGGTCGTGGAAGACGATCTCCTCAGCGACGCGGCCGCCCATCGCGTAGGCGAGCTGGTCGAGCAGCTCGTTGCGGCTGACCGAGTACTTGTCTTCGAGCGGCATCACCATCGTGTAGCCGAGGGCACGGCCGCGCGGCAGGATCGTGATCTTCGTGACCGGGTCGGTGTAGTTCATCGCCGCCGCAGCGAGGGCGTGGCCGCCCTCGTGGTAGGCCGTGATGAGCTTCTCCTTGTCTTTCATGACGCGGGAGCGGCGCTGCGGGCCGGCGATCACACGGTCGACGGCCTCGTCGAGGGCGCGGTTGTCGATGAGCTGCGCGTTGGAGCGGGCCGTGAGCAGCGCGGCCTCGTTGAGCACGTTCGCGAGGTCGGCGCCGGTGAAGCCCGGGGTCTTGCGGGCGAGCACCTCGAGGTCGACTCCGTTGGCGAGGGGCTTGCCCTTCGAGTGCACCTCGAGGATCTTCTGACGGCCCTTGAGGTCGGGCGCGTCGACGCCGATCTGGCGGTCGAAGCGGCCAGGGCGCAGCAGCGCGGGGTCGAGGATGTCGGGGCGGTTCGTCGCCGCGATGAGGATGACGTTGGTCTTCGGGTCGAAGCCGTCCATCTCGACGAGCAGCTGGTTGAGCGTCTGCTCGCGCTCGTCGTGACCGCCGCCGAGGCCGGCGCCGCGGTGGCGGCCGACCGCGTCGATCTCGTCGACGAAGATGATGGCGGGCGCGTTCTGCTTCGCCTGGTCGAAGAGGTCGCGCACGCGGGATGCGCCGACGCCGACGAACATCTCGACGAAGTCGGAACCCGAGATCGAGTAGAACGGCACGCCGGCCTCACCCGCGACCGCGCGGGCGAGCAGCGTCTTGCCGGTGCCGGGAGGGCCGTAGAGCAGCACGCCCTTGGGGATGCGCGCGCCGACGGCCTGGAACTTCGCGGGCTCCTTCAGGAACTCCTTGATCTCGTGCAGCTCTTCGATCGCCTCTTCGGCGCCCGCGACATCGTCGAACGTGACCTTCGGGCTCTCCTTGGAGACGAGCTTCGCCTTGGACTTGCCGAACTGCATGACCTTGTTGCCGCCGCCCTGCATGCCCGAGAGCATGATCCAGAAGAAGAGGCCGATGAGCACGAGCGGCAGCAGGATGCCGAGCATCGAGAGGAACCAGTTCGGCTGCGGCACCTCGTCGTTGAAGCCGTCTGCCGGGTCGGCCGCGTCGACGGCGGCGACGATGTCGGCGCCGCGCGGGGTGACGTAGTAGAACTGCACCTGCTTGCCGAGCTCGTCGTCCTCCTTCGCGAGCGTGAGGTCGACCCGGTTCTCACCGTCGACGATCTTCACGGCGGCGACCTTGCCGTCGTTGAGGAGGTCGAGGCCCTCTTGCGTCGACACCTCTTTGAAACCCGATGCGGTGATGAGGCTCGACCCGATCCACACGGCGACGATCGCGAGCAGAATGTAGATGATCGGCCCGCGCAGGATCTTCTTGATGTTCATGGTGCTCACAGGCTACATTGCGGTTGCCGAATGGCGGCCGAGTGTTCGCTGTGGGCTATTCGCGGTGTCGACCGGCGACCGCCCGCGACTCACTGAGCGGATGCCGCGCGGCGGGTGTCGCGCATTCCGAGCATGTACGGCAGCCCCGGGCCCACCGCGGCGAACGTCTGCCCGATGCGCTTCGGCCACGAGGGCGACGGCAGCGGCTCGGGCGTCTCGTCGAGATCGCCCACGTCGACGAAGTACGCGCGCACGGTGCCGAAGCCCTCGAGTTCGGGCGACACCTCGCGCATGGGAGCCGTCACCGAATCATGACCGGTGCGGTAGAGCTCCTCGGAGAGCAGCACGTATTCGGGGATGTCGACGGGGTTCTTCAGCATGCGGTGCACCTGGATGACATCGATGCCCACGAGCTTGATGCGAGCGCGGATGGTCTGGATGGCGACGTCGCCGACGTGCGCCACGAACTTCAGCTTGAGGTCGGCGGCACCCTTGCATCCCTTGCAGGGGCACAGATTCGCGGTGACGTACCGGCGTTCGAGGTGGAAGGCGCGGTGCATGGCGACCGCGGCGTCGAGGATCTCGGGGATCGAGGCATCCGATTCGCCCTCGTCGACCTGCAGCGAGAGGAAGGCGGCATCGCCCTCGATCTCGATGAGATCGAATCCGGGAGCTGCGTCGATCATGCGCTCGAGCATGCGGCCGGTGTTGACCTCGGCGTGGGCGAGACTCATTCGATGGGAGCTCATGTAGTCGGTGTAGCCACCGATGTCGGCGATCAGCAGCACGGCACGGCCGGAGTCCATGCCTCACGATCCCACCAAGGCGAGGACTTCTCAACACCCCTCTTCGGAGGGTGCCGTCACGAGGGCGGGTCGTCCGACCGTTCGTTCGGCGAGTAACGGTCGAGCTGGTCCGCGACGACGACCTCCGCCTCCTGGGCGCTCGCCGTGTAGCCGAGCACGACGGGCAGGAACCGGTCGGAGCCGAGCGCCCGCAGTGCGAGGGAGCTCCTCGCGACGACCGAAGCCGTGCGGCGGGTGCGCCGCAGCAGCGCGATCTCGCCGAACCCCTCCCCCGGACCGAGCGTCGCGACGACCCGGCCGTCGCCGACCACGTCGGCCTCGCCCGCCTCGATCACGTAGTAGCGGTCGCCGACGTCGCCCTGCGTGAACACGGCGGCACCCGCCGGCACTCCCACGGGCTCGAGGCCGCGAGCGAGCTGCTCGATCGAGGGCAGTGGCAACGTGCGGAACATCGGCACCCGCTGGAGCAGCCCGATGTCGTCGTCGAGCACGTCGACGGAGCGGTCCATGCCCCGGAGTCGCGGCAACGACGCGAGTGCGAGCACCGGGCACACGAGGCCGATCACGATGAGCGCGGTCTGCACGCCGAACCACTCGATCATCGTCGAGGCGACGATGGCGCCGATGCCGATGAAGACGGCGACGAGACTCTCGAGCACCCCGAAGACTCGGGCCAGCACCTCGTCGGGGGCCATGCGGGCGATGAGCGTGAACCCGGCGACGTCGACCAGTGCGTTGCCGACGCCGACGAAGGCGAGCAATCCGAGCGCCGGCGCCTCGAAGGGCGCGAGGCCGACGAGGGTGAAGGGCAGGCCCCAGAGCCCGACCCCGACGGCGAACCAGGCTCCCAGCCTGCCGGTGCCGACGAGCAGCGATGCCGCGAGCGACCCGAGCACGGCGCCGACGCCGACGGCGGTCATCAGGGCGCCGACGCCGGGCTCGCCGGTGCCGAGGAGCTCGATCGCGACGACGACCGAGAGCACCGTGAGCGCACCCCGTGTGAGCGCCTGTGCGGCGGCGAGCCCGATGATGAGCATCAGGTCGCGGTTCGCGGTGACCGCACGTACGCCCTCTGCCGCCTCCCTGGCGAGGTTCGGGCGCCTCGGCGCGGCCGGGCGCGGCGGGGCGTCGTACTTCAGTCGCGCGAGCAGGGCCGCTGCCCAGAACGACGCGGCCGCTGCCACGGCGAACACCACGTCGACCCCGGTGAACTGCAGCAGCACGGCCGCGAGCAGCGGGCCGACGAGCGTGGCAGCGGAGTCGAGCAGGCCCCGCACGACGTTCGCGCTCGCGAGCTCGTGGCCGGTGCGGCAGAGCGATGGGAGGAGGGCGGAGTGGGCAGGTCGGTAGAGCGTCGCGGCGATCGTCGACAGGATGGCGAGCGCGTAGATGACGGCCGGAGGCCCCGCCACGGCCGCGACCACGGCAGCAGCAGCCGTCGCGAGCCCGCGAACGATCGACACGAGCACGAGCACGCGCTCGCGGCGCCCCCGGTCGGCGATGGGCGAGAGCAGCGGGGCGAGGATCGCCGACGGCACCATGCGCAGGAGCCCCACGAGACCGAGCGCCGCGGCGCCGCCGTCACGGTATGCGACGATGCCGAGCGCGACGGTGAAGGCCCACTCGGCGGTCCATGCGCCGAGGAAGCTCAGCTGGGCGCGCCGCAGGTTGGGATTGCGCCAGTTGCTCGTGAAGGCAGCGGCAGCGTCGCGCACCCTACTGCGGCGCCGGCCATCGCCCATGCGATGACTCTAGGGCCTCGCCCCCGTCACCGCGTGGGAAACTTCAGGAGTAGACGTGCGGCGCCAGGATCGCGACATCCCGCAGGTTGCGGTAGTTCTCGGCGAAGTCGAGGCCGTAGCCGACGACGAACTGGTTGGGGATGTCGAAACCGAGGTACTTGACGTCGACCTCGACCTTCGCCGCGTCGGGCTTGCGGAGCAGCGCGCAGATCTCGACCGACTCCGCACCGCGCGACTCGAGGTTGCCGAGCAGCCAGCTGAGCGTCAGGCCCGAGTCGATGATGTCCTCGACGATGAGCACGTGCCGGCCGGTGAGGTCGGTGTCGAGGTCCTTCACGATGCGCACGACGCCCGACGACTGCGTGCCGGCGCCGTACGAGGAGACGGCCATCCAGTCCATGTTGATATGCCCGGCGAGCTCGCGCGCGAGGTCGGCCATGACCATGACCGCGCCCTTCAGCACGCCGACGAGCAGCAGGTCCTGACCCTCGTAGTCGGCCTCGATGCGGCGGGCGAGCTCGGCGAGCTTCGCGTGGATCTCGGCTTCGGTGACGAGCACCTCGGTCAGGTCGGCTTCGATCTCGTTCGCGTACATGGCTGCTCTCCTGGGTGGGGCGATCGGGGCACGTCGCCGTGGGTGCGCGGCGAACGGATGCAACGAGCCTACGCTGTCACTTCCTACGGGTTGAGCCTGTCGAAACCTGCAACCGGGCGGTTTCGACACGCTCAACCAGCAGTCCCGGCGTTCAGTGGTCGTGGGGAAGGATCTCGGTCGACCCGGTCGTGCTCAGCACGACGTGCCGGCCCGCCCGGGTCGCGAGCACGCCGCCGGGCAGGTCGATCGGCCCCTGCCCGTGCCAGTCGGTCACGAGGCGGGCGACCTCGAGCGTCTGCGCCCGTGAGAGCGAGACGCCGAACTCGCTGCCGACGACATGCCGGATGATGCGCTGGCGCAGCGCCGCCGGGTTCGCCGCGAGCGCGCCGACCGAGATCGCGATGCCCGCCTCCGCGGGCTCGCAGATCTCCTCGATGAACTCCTCGATCTGCTCGGAGAACGCCGCCTCGTCTTCGCGGAGGTGCTCGGCCGTGCGTGCGAGCGCCTCGGCGATGCCCGGCCCGAGCTCGGTCTCGAGCACGGGCAGCACGCGTTCGCGCACCCGCACCCTGGCGTAGGCGGGGTCGAGGTTGTGCGGGTCGTCCCACGGGGTGAGCCCGGCGTCGAGGCAGGCCTGGCGCGTGGTCGCCCGGCGGATGCCGAGCAGCGGGCGCGCGTTGCGACCGGCACGCGCGGGCATGCCCGAGAGGCTCGCGGCGCCCGAACCGCGGGCGAGACCGAGCAGCACGGTCTCGGCCTGGTCGTCGAGCGTGTGGCCGAGCAGCACGAGGGCGGCACCGGTCTCGAGGGCTGCGGCGTCGAGCGCGGCATAGCGGGCATCGCGAGCGGATGCCTCGGGCCCGCCGGCGCTCGCCGGGCCCGCCGAGGCGACCTCGACGCGGCGCACGAGCACGGGGTCGAGTCCGAGCTCGCGCGCGGTCGCCGCCGCGGCCTCGGCGATGTCGGCCGATCCGGCCTGCAGCCCGTGGTCGACGACGACGGCTCCCGCGCGGCATCCGGCCCGAGGCGCCTCGAACGCCGCGGCTGCCGCGAGCGCGAGCGAGTCGGCGCCGCCCGAGAGGGCGACGAGCACGAGCGGGCTGGCGGTCGACTCGGCGCCCGCCGGAAGCACGCCGCGCACGGCCCGGCGCACGTCGGCGATCGGCGGGGTCAGTCGCGGGCGGCGGGGAGCCGCGGCATCCGTCTGCTGGTCAGGAGGCATCAAGTAACCTTATTCCGCCGATCGCGCCCGATTCCGAACGGGTCGGCCCGCGGGCCAAGCTTCGAGAAGCGCCTTCCAACACAAGGAGAACCAGCATGGGCGAGTACGCCGCCATCATCGAGATCCCCAAGGGGAGCCGCAACAAGTACGAGGTCGACCACGAGACCGGCCGGGTCTTCCTCGACCGCGTGCTCTACACGACGTTCGTCTACCCGACCGACTACGGCTTCTTCGAGAACACCCTCGGCGACGACGGCGACCCGCTGGACGTGCTCGTGCTGCTCGACTTCCCGCTCTTCCCGGGCGTGGGCGTCAAGGTCCGCCCCGTCGGCGTCTTCCACATGACCGACGACGGCGGCGGCGACGCCAAGGTCATCGCGGTGCCGGCCGGCGACCCGCGCTGGAACCACATCCAGGACGTGGACGACATCCCCGAGTTCACGCGCAAGGAGATCGAGCACTTCTTCGAGCACTACAAGGACCTCGAGCCCGGCAAGTGGGTCAAGACCGAGGGCTGGGCGAACGCGGCCGAGGCCGAGTCGCTCATCCAGAAGGCGATCGAGGCGTTCCCCGGTCACTGAGCCGGGCATGAACCGAGCGGATGTCGCGAGCTCGCGACATCCGATCGCAGAAGGGGCGGGCCTGTCGGCCCGCCCCTTCTCTGCGTCTCCGTGCGTTCAGCCGGCCGGGCGCGCCGCAGCCGACGGGCTGCCCCAGACCGGCCACTCGCGCACGGGCTTGCCGTAGTCGGATGCCTCGAGGATGCGGCCTCCGCCGAGGTAGATGGCGACGTGGTAGTAGTCGCCGCCCGAGCCCCAGAAGAGCAGGTCGCCGCGCTGCACGTTGCCGAGCGAGACCGCCTTGCCGCGTGCCGCGAGCGTGTAGTACTGGTTCGTCGCCGAATGCGTGCCGATGCCGATGCCCGCTGCACCGTAGGCCGCACGCGTGAGCCCGGAGCAGTCCCAGGCATCGGGGCCGGCGCCGCCGAGCTCGTAGCGTTCGCCGAGCTGCTGGCTCGCGAACCAGATCGCGGTCTCGACGGCACTCGCGTTCGGCGGAGCCGGGTCGGGGTTCGGTGCGGGTGTTCCGCCGCCGTTGCCGCCGCCGTTGCCACCGCCGCCATCGTTCCCGCCGCTCCCGCCCGACGGCGGCGCCGGTTCGGTCGGCCGACTCGCCTCGAGCGCCGCCTCGGCGGCCTCGCGCGCCTGACCCTCGACCCGCTCGCGCTCGAGTTCGGCGGTGGTGTCCTTCAGTGTCGCGAGCTGCGCGTAGAGCTCGGCCGAGCGCTGCTCCTGCGCGGTCACTGCTGCCATCGCGGACTCGGCCGCGGCGTTCGCCTCGTTCGCCTTCGTCTCGGCCAGCGCCGCGAGACGGGTGCGTTCCTCGGCGGCCTCCGCTGCCTGGGCCCGCAGCGCGTCGGCAGTGTTGCGGTCGGCGATCGCCTGCTCGTAGACGGCCTGCGACTGCTCGCCGAGCTTCGACGCCATGCCGAGCTGCTTCAGCAGCCCATCGGTGTTCTCGCCCGAGAACACGAGCTCTGAAGTCAAGTCGTTTCCGGCGGTCTTCGCGAGGTGGGCGGCGAGCAGGCCGGCCCGCATCTTGGAGATCTCGGCGACGGCGTCTGCCTCGTCGGCCTGCTGCGCGAGCGCGCTCTCGCGTTCGGCCGCCCGATCGCGCTGGTCGACGGCGATGCGATACGACTCGGCCGCCATCTGCGACGCCTGGATCGCGGCATCCGCCACCTGCTGCAGACCTGCCAGCAGGTCGCCGACGCGGGCGATCTCGGCCTGCTTCGTGGCCTCGTTGGTCTTGGCCTGCTCGATCTCGCTCCACGACGGATAGTCGGGCTCGGCCATGGCGGGGCCGCCTCCGGCCACCACCGACGCGGTGACCGCGCCGACGGCGACGGCGGAGAAGACGGTCGCGGGCTTCACGCGCGACACCGGCCTGGTGCGGTTCTCAGCCAAAGTAGACCCCCCGATCGGCCATGAACGGCTCCGGATCGATGCGGCTGCCGCCGCGGTAGACCTCGAAGTGCAGGTGGCACCCCGTCGAGGCGCCCGTCGTGCCGCTCGAGGCGATGTTCTGCCCGGCATCGACCCACTCGCCCGAACCGACGAAGCGGCCGCCGTCGCGGATGTGGGCGTAGCCGGTCGAGATGCCGCCGCCGTGGTCGATCTGGATGAAGTTGCCGTAGGTGCCGGAGTAGCCCGAGAAGGTCACCACCCCGCTGTTCGCGGCGTAGATCGGCGCGTCGCAGCCGGTGCCGAGGTCGACGGCGTAGTGGAACGAGCCGGAGCACCCGTCACCGGCGCAGATGGGCGATCGGGGGCCGTAGTTGCCCGTGATGCCGCCCCACGCGGGCTTCGCCCATCCCGACGACGCCGGCGTTCCCGGCGTGCCGGCGCGCAGGGCCTCTTCGCGGCGCTTGCGCTCCTGCTCCTGCCGGATCCGCTCGCCCTCCTCGTAGGCGGCCGTGGTCTTCGCCTCGGCGTCCTTGAGGAATGCGAGCTGGGCGTCGAGCTCGACCTTCTTCGTCTGCGACTCGGCGAGGGCGGCCTCGGCGGCGGCCTGCGCCTCCTGCGCGGCGACGAGCGCCGCCTCGGCGGCGATGCGCAGCTTCTCGCGCTCGGCCTGCGCGACCTCGGCCTGATCGCTCAGCGCCTCCGCGGTGTTCTTCTTCTCCTGCGCACGGTCGTAGATGTTCGAGGTTCGCTCGACCATCTTCTCCATGCTGCCGAGCTTGGAGAGCAGTTCGTCGGTCGCCTTCGCGTCGCCCGCGTCGAGGAAGAGGTTGACCCCGACGTCGCCGCCGCCACCGGAACGGTAGAGCTGTGCCGCGACCTGGCCGGCGTTCGTCTCGGCCGACAGCGCCTCCGCGGCGGAGGCATCGGCCTGCGCCTGGATCTGCTCGGCCCGGAGCACGGCCTCGTCGTACTGCTGCTGTGCCACGAAGAGCTCGTCGGTGCGTCGCTCGGCCTCAGCGCGGGTGACCTGCACGTTCACCTCGAGCTCGGCGATGAGCGCGGTGATCTGCTCGACCGCGGCCGCGCCGGCCGCGGTGTCGGCCTTCGCCGCCTGCAGCTCGTCCCACGTGGGATAGCTCGCCGCGAACGCGGACTGCTGCGGTGCGACGACCGGACCGACGAGCGCCGCGGCGATGATCGCGACGACGGCGACGAGACGCTGCGTCGTGCGCCGGCGGCCGGAACTCCGCGCCGCCTGCGCTTCCGCGGGAACCGGGCTCGTTCGAACGCCGTCTGCGGGTGTTCGGTCTGTGGTGCGGTACATCATTCCCCGTCCACGCGGGCTCGGGTCCCCGCGCTCCTGACTCTCGGTTCGGGCATCGGCAGCCCCACGATATGCGTGAGATCGGCGCTTTCCGGGCATTTCGAGGGCATGTCCGCGGATGCCTCGGGGCCGGCCACGAGGCATTCGCGACCCTCGTTTTGCCATCTGCGCCGACTGCACGTATGCTTGGCTGTCGGCGGGCGTGACCCAGGTAACGCCCTCCGGCCCCATCGTTTAGTGGCCTAGGACACCGCCCTTTCACGGCGGCAGCACGGGTTCGAATCCCGTTGGGGTCACTGCACGACCAGCACGTATAATTGAATAACTCGGTGCCGAAAGGCATCACGAGGCCCTGTAGCGCAGTTGGTTAGCGTGCCGCCCTGTCACGGCGGAGGTCGCGGGTTCAAGTCCCGTCAGGGTCGCTCAGGCGACAAGCCCTTTCCCTTACGAGAGAAGGGGCTTTCTCCTTATTCGGGGCGGTTTTCCACCTCGAGGCTCTGTAGCTCAGTTGGTAGAGCGCACGACTGAAAATCGTGAGGTCACGGGATCGACGCCCGTCGGAGCCACAGTCTGAGAACGAGAAGGCCCCCGGTTCGCCGGGGGCCTTCGTCGTTTCCGCGGTGATCGGCGCACCGCCGCCCTGGCCCTGGCCCTCGATCGACCGACGCGCCCCATGCGAGAGATCGAAACCGGTTCGTGACATTAACGAAACGGAACGTGCCGTAATGTAACTGCATGGCCAGCACCGGAGACGCACTCGGACGTCCGACCGACGTCGAACTGACCCAGCGCATCCTCGACGCGACCATCGAGCTGCTCGCGGAGCACGGCTACCCCGGCCTCCGCATCGAGCACGTGGCGAAGCTCGCCGGCTGCGGCAAGAACGCCGTGTACCGCCGATTCGCCGACAAGGCCGAGCTCGCCGCCGAGGCGCTGCGCAGCCACGGCGAGCTGGGCGAGATGCCCGACCACGGCAACGTGGCAGACGACCTGCTCGAGCACGTGCTGCAGAACCAAGCCAACCAAGTGCGCGCCGCGAGCGGCGAGACCCCGGTCGGCAACAACGGCTGGCGCGTCGCGTTCGAGCCCGAGGTGTTCCCCATCATCTGGGAACGCTTCTTCTCGCACCGGCGCGACCAGGGCATCGAGCTCATCCTCCGCGGCGCCGCCCGCGGCGAGCTGCCCGCCGATGTCGACGCCGACCTCATCCTCGACACGTTGGCCGGACTCACCCTGTTCCGGCAATCGATCAAGGGCGTTCCGATCACGCCCGAGCAGTACCGCGCCATGATCGCGGCCGTCCTCGCCTCGCCTCCCCGAGGCGGCGACTCCACCTGAGCTCCGGATGCCGCGGCAGCACGCCGCGACATCCGTTCCCCCAATCACAGAAGGCCGATGATGACCGACTCCCCCAACCCCGCCGTCCCTGCGGGGCGCACCTCGGTGCGCGCCATCGTCGGGTTCCTCGTCTTCTGCGAACTCGCGAGCGGCTTCGTACAGGGCTACTACGCCCCGCTGCTCGCCGCGATCGCCGACCACCTCTCGGTCACCGATGCCGACATCACGTGGTTCCTCACCGTGCAGACGCTCGCGGCGGCCGTGTTCGTGCCCCTGCTCTCCAAGCTCGGCGATATCTTCGGCCACCGTCGCATGCTGCGCATCGCCGTGGTCGCCGTGCTGATCGGCACGCTCGTCACCGCATTGGTGCCGAACTTCACGGTCGTGCTCATCGCGCGTGTGCTCATCGGCCCGCTCGCCGTGTGGCTCCCGCTCGAGATCGCGCTCGTGCACAACCGCATCAGCGGCGACAGCGCACGCAAGGCGATCGGCATGCTCGTCTCCTTCCTCACCGTCGGCGCGATCCTCGGCACCGTCGCCTCGGGTGTGGTGAGCAGCGTGTCGCCCTCGCTGACCGTCACGCTCCTCGTGCCCTGCGCATTCGTGCTGGTCAGCGTGTACGCCGTGTTCTTCAAGGTGCCGGAGTCGACGACCCGGGCCAACCCGCACATCGACGTGCTCGGCTTCGTCGGCCTCGCGGTCGCGATGGTCGCACTCCTCGGCGGACTGCGACTCGCCTCCACCGAGGGCTTCGCCTCACCCGTCACGATCGGCGCGCTCGGCCTCGCCTTCGCCGTCTTCGTCGCCTGGGTGATCTGGGAGCGCCGCACGCCCGCCCCCGCGGTCGATGTGCGACTCGTGGCATCCCGCGCACTCGGCCCGATCTACCTCACCGCGTTCCTCTTCGGCATGGTGATGTTCGGCATGCAGGCGCCGATGACGACATTCCTCGCAGCAGACCCTGCCGTCACCGGCTACGGCTTCGCGGCCACGCCCGGCCTGATCTCCGCGGTCATCGCCGTCATCACCCTGCTGGCGACCGTCGGGGCCGCGACGTTCGCGTACCTCGCCAAGCGCATCGGCATCCGGGCCGTGCTCCTCATCGGCGCCGTGCTCGCCGGCGCCGGCAACTTCATCCTCGCCGCGTTCCACAGCACGCTCACCGAGGTCTGGATCGCCTCCGCCGTCATGGGCATCGGCCTGGGCCTGCTCCTCGGCGCGCTGCCCGCGCTGCTCGCCGAACTCGCGCCGAGCGACCAGACCGGCATCGCGGCCGGCGTCTACAATTCGCTGCGCACGCTCGGCGGGGCGGCGGCCGGCGCCGTCTTCGGCCTCGTGCTCGCCCTCTGGGTGGCGCCGGGCGGCGAGTTCGCCGAGATCGGCGGCTACGTCACCGTCTGGGTGCTGTGCGGCCTCGCCTTCGTCGGTGCGCTCGTCGCACTCGCGTTCCTGCGGGTGCCCGATGGGCGCGGCACCCCCGCACACGCGCCCGCCGCCGACGAGCCCGCCGCCGAGGCATCCGCCGCCGTCTGACCCACCCGATGCCGTACGCGGCACATGACCGGATGCCGCATGCCGGCACACGAACGAAGGAGACCCCGTGACCCTCACCGACGAGACCACTGCGTTCGACGCAGCCGACGCCCCCGAAGGCAGCGCCGCCGCGTTCATCGCCCACGGCGCCGAGATCCTCCCCGATCTCGTTGCCCTGCGTCGCCGCCTGCACGCCGAGCCCGAGCTCGGACTCGATCTCCCCGCGACGCAGCAGAAGGTGCTCGAGGCCCTCGAGGGGCTGGGCCTCGAGATCACCCTCGGCGAGCGCCTCACGTCGATCACCGCCGTGCTCCGCGGCGGCCGACCGGGCCCGACCGTGCTGCTGCGCGGCGACATGGACGCGCTGCCCGTCGCCGAGAAGGCCGAACTCGACTACGCCGCGACGAACGGCAACATGCACGCGTGCGGACACGACCTGCACACGGCGGGCCTCGTCGGTGCGGCGAAGCTCCTCGCCGCCCGCCGCGAGGAGCTCGCCGGCAACGTGCTCTTCATGTTCCAGCCCGGCGAGGAGGGCTTCGGCGGCGCGAAGATCATGCTCGAGGAAGGGCTGCTCGAGGCCTCCGGCGAGAAGCCGATCGCGGCGTTCGCGATCCATGTCGCACCCGGCCCGCGCGGCGTGTTCGTCTCTCGGCCTGGAACCATCGCTGCCGGATCGAATCAGTTGCGCATCACGGTGCACGGCCGCGGCGGCCACGGCTCGCAGCCCCACCAGACGATCGACCCCGTGCCCGTCGCCGCTGAACTGGTGCTCGCCCTGCAGACCTTCGTGACCCGCCGCTTCGACGCATTCGACCCGGTCATCCTCTCGGTCACGAAGCTCGACGCCGGCGACGCCGTCAACGTGATCCCCGAGACGGCCTCGCTCGCCGCGACCGTGCGCACGCTCTCGGCGGCGTCGCTCGAACGCCTCCAGCGGGAACTTCCGACCCTCGTGAACGGCATCGCCGGCGCACACGGCTGCACCGCCGAACTCGAGTTCGTGGTGCAGTACCCGGTGACGGTCAACGATGCGGCGAGCACCGAAGGCGCACTCGCCGAGCTCCGGGCGCAGTTCGGCGAGCAGCGCGTCGTGGAGATGCCCACGCCCATGATGGGTTCCGAGGACTTCTCGTTCGTGCTCGACGAGGTGCCGGGCACGTTCGTGGCCCTGACGACGTCACCGGTCGGCACCGACCTGTCGACGGTCGAATGGAACCACTCGCCGCGCGTCGTGTTCGACGACGGGGTGCTCGGCGATCAGGCCGCCGCCCTCGCGCAGCTCGCCTGGGCGACGCTCGAGTCGGCGGGCTGACGGCGCCTCAGCCGACGCCCGAGCGATGATCCGCTCGGCGGGCCGACTCCAGGTCACCCGCCGAGCCGGATCGCGACGATCCCCGAGACCGCGACGACCGTCGCCGTGACTCGCCACTTGCTGAACGGCTCGCGGAAGACGAAGTAGCCGATCACCCCGGCCGCGAGCACACCGGTCTCACGCAGCGCGGAGACCACCGCGAGCGGCGCGAGCGACTGCGCCCAGACGACGATCGTGTAGGCGGCGAGCGAGAGGATGCCGCCGAGCGCGCCCATCGGCGCGTGCTCGCGCAAGCCGACCAGCATCTCGCGGCGGTCGCGCGCGAGCAGGAAGCAGACCAGCGGGATCGTGATGCCCTGGATGAGGAACAGCCACGACGCGTAGCCGAACGGCTCCCCCGACATGCGCACCCCGATGCCGTCGATCACCGAGTACGCGGTGATCGTGATGCCCACCGCGACGGCCATGAGCGTGCCCGCCGGTCCGCTGCGGCCCTTGGGCGACCACGACAGCGCGAACAGCGCGATCGCCACGACGGCGACCCCGGCGATCTGGGCGGGCGCCATGCGCTCGCCCAGGAACATCGTCGAGACCAGCGTGATGCCGAGCACGGCGATGCCGCGGGTCAGCGGGTACGTGCGGCCGAACTCCGACTTCGCGTACGCCGCCGTGAGCAGCACCAGGTAGAGCGTCTGCACGGCCGCCGAGATCAGCAGGTACGGCCAGACCTCTCGCGGCGGGAGCGGAAGGAGGATGCATCCGACCGCCCCCACCACCAGGTAGACGAGCCCGATCAGCGCCGACGAGACGAGCCGCGCGGGGATCGCCTTGGCGATCGCGTTCCAGCTGCCGTGCAGCAGGGCCGCGCCGAGCACGGCGAGCAGGACGCCGGTGCTCACGCGGTGCGGCTGCCCGTGGTGCCCCCGTCGACCTCGTCGACGCGCTCGGCGCGCAGCAGCACCGCCTGTTCGGGTCGGAGCGCCGGCATCACGACGCCGGCGGAGCCGAGCACGGCACCGCTCATCTCGATCGGCCCGAGCTCCCACCACGGGGCGGTGTCGGCCCCGTGCGGGAGCCCGCCGACGAGCGCGGGCTCGACCCGGTACCGCGCCGTCGGGAGCAGGCCGGGCAGGCGGATGCGTCCGGGACTCGCCACCGGCGCGCGCCACATCGACACGAACGCGAACAGTCCGGCGGATCCGTCGGCCGCGACGACGCCGTTGAGCGAGAGCGAGGCGTCGGGGTGGTCGAGGCGCACGAGCTCGCCGCCGTGCAGCAGTTCGCGGTTCGCCTTGTGCAGTTCGATCCATCCCCCGAGCTCGGCGAGCTCGGCCTCGCTCGCGTGTCGCAGGTCCCACTCCACGCCGAGGTGGCCGAAGAGGGCCGTGACGGCGCGGAACGAGAGCGCGTGCAGGCGGTTCGTCGTGTGCGAGGCGCCCGAGGCGATGTGGTTGCCCATGAGCTCGGGCGGCACCAGCTGGGTCGTCCACCGGTTGATCTGCTGACGGTCGATCGGGTCGTTGTTGTCGGAGACCCAGACGCGGTCGGTGCGATCGAGTGCCGCCAGGTCGACGCGCCCGCCGCCCGACGAGCAGGACTCGATCTCGAGATCGGGGTAGCGCGACTTCAGCTCGTCGACGAGCCGGTAGTACGCGAGCGTCTGCTCGTGCACCCCGGGGCGGCCGAGCGGCTGCGTGCCCGCGTCGACCAGGTCGCGGTTGTGGTCCCACTTGATGTACGCGATGTCGTACTCGTCGAGGATCGCGCACATCGCGTCGCGCACGTGGTCGTACGCCTCGGGGATGCCGAGGTTCAGCACCTGCTGGTGGCGCGACTCCACGGGCAGCCGGTCGCCCGTCGCCATGATCCACTCGGGGTGCTCCCGAGCGAGGTCGGAGTCGATGTTCACCATCTCGGGCTCGAACCACAGTCCGAACTCCATGCCGAGGCCGCGCACCCGGTCGACGAGCGGGTGCAGCCCGTTCGGCCACACCTCGCTCGAGACGGTCCAGTCGCCGAGGCCAGCACGATCGTTGCGGCGACCGCCGAACCATCCGTCGTCGAGCACGAAGCGTTCGATGCCGACCTCGGCCGCCTTGTCTGCGAGGCCGAGGAGCGTCTCGAGATCGTGATCGAAGTACACCGCCTCCCAGACGTTGAGCGTCACGGGCCGGATCGATCGCGGGTGCTGCGGGCGGGCACGGAGGTGCCGGTGCATCCGCCTGGCCGAGTCGTCGAGGCCGACGCCGTAGATGCCGTACACCCAGGGGCTCTCATAGCCCTCGCCCTGCGCGAGCCGTACCTCGCCGGGCAGCAGGAGCTCACCGCCGCCGAGCAGCTGCTCGCCGCTCAGCACCCGCTCGACCTGGTGCACGTGGTTGCCCGACCATGCCGTGTGGATGCCCCAGACCTCGCCGTTCGCGAACCCGAAGCCCGGCGTGCCGACCGAGAGGATCGTCGCCGCATCGAGTCCGGTGCGGCCGCGACGGCCTTCGCGCCGGTGCGAGCCGATGGCCATCGCACGACGCTGCGGTGCCCGCTCGCCCGACCAGCGCCCGGCGAAGTCGAGCACCTCGCTCGCGATGGCGGGCGTCGGCAGGCAGAGCATGAGGTCGTCGAGCTGGTAGGTCTCGGCGGCGAGGTTCTGCAGTGCGGCGCGGGTGCGGACGATGCCGGCTCCGCTGAGCTCGACCGTCAGGGTGAGCGAGAGCTCGGCCGCCTCGTCGACCGCGGTGACGACGACCGTTCCCGCGCCGTGGTTCACGACGGTTCCGGATGCCTCGGAGAGCTCGGCGCCGTCGAGCGTCGCCGCCGTCACGCTCCAGCGCGGCGACCACGCCGCACCGGCACGCGAGCCGCTCAGGCCCGGGCGTCCCATCCACCCGCGCGCGTGCTCGGGGAGGATCGCGATGCGCACCGGCACGTCCACCTCGCTCGCGCCGACCGGCATCACACCGGCTTCTGCGAGGTCGATGTACGCACGTGCGTCGAGCTCGCCGCAGTCGGCGCCCCAGTGCACGATCGCGGGCAGCCCGCCGTCTCGGAGGTCGAGCACGAGCGCGACGCCATCGGCTCGCATCACCACGCCGAAGTGGGGGGTGCCAGTCATTTCGATATTCCTTTCACAGGGTCCGACAGAGTAGTGTTTACGTCACCATGACGTCTGTTTCGAACGGTTTGTCCGGCCCCGCATCGCAGCCGAGAGCGCGCGCGTCGATCAACGACGTCGCTGTTCACGCCGGAGTGTCGGCACAGACCGTCTCGCGGGTCGCGAACGGCCAGAGCAATGTGCGCCCGTCCACGCGCGAGCGGGTGCAGGCCTCGATGCAGGCCCTCGGGTACCGCCCCAACAGTGCCGCGCGCAACCTGAAGTCGGGCCGGTTCCGCAGCATCGGCTTCGTCACCTTCAACCTCGCCACCCTCGGCAACGAGCGCACGCTGAACGCCGTCGCCGAGGCATCCGAGGCCGCCGGCTACACGACCACGCTGCTGCCGGTCATGGACCCGACGCAGCTCGACGTCGCGGGCGCTTTCGGCCGCCTCGAGGAGCAGGCCGTCGACGGCATCATCCTCGTGATGTCCTCGGAGGTCGGCTCGCTCGACGAACTGGGCATCACCGCCGGCCTCCCGCTCGTGATCGTCGACTCCGACGCGAACCTGCCCTACACGATCGTCGACACCGACCAGGAGCAGGGCGCGAAGATCGCCCTGCAGCACCTGCTCGAACTGGGGCACCGCGACATCGTGCACATCTCGGGCCCGGCGGACTCGTTCTCGTCGCGCCGCCGCGCCGACGCCTACCGGCAGACGATGGCCTACGCCGGCCTTCCGGGCCGCCCCGTGCTCGTCGGCGACTGGAGTGCGGCCTCGGGTCTCGCCCTGGCACGCGAACTGTTCGCCGCCGAGGACCGACCGACGGCGATCTTCGCCAGCAACGACCAGATGGCCCTCGGCGTGATGCACGCGATCCACGAACGCGGCTGGAGCGTGCCCGGCGACATCAGCGTGGTCGGCTTCGACGACAGCGAAGAGGCATCCGTCTACTGGCCCGCGCTCACCACCGTGCACCAGAACTTCGACCAGGTCGGCCGTCACGCCACGACCCTGCTGCTCTCGCTCATCGACGGCGAGCCCAACACGAAGCAGAAGATCCTGATCACGACGCGTCTCGTCGTGCGCGACAGCACCGGCCCCGCGCCGACGGCCTGACGTCGGCCGCGCGAGCCGTCGACACGGCCGACGCCGGGTGAGCACGGTCACGCTTCGGTCGGGCCGAGTTCGGGGCGTGCGACGAAGCGAACTGCCGCCGCTGCCGCGCCGACGGTCTCGAACACGACCAGCTCGTTCTCGCCGGCGCGCACGACGGGCGCGGGCACGTACATCGTGCGCTGCGGGCCCCGGCTCCAGTAGCGGCCGAGGTTCACGCCGTTGACCCACACGACGCCCTTGACCCACCCCGGCAGCGCGAGCTGCAGGTCGGCGGGCTCGGCGAGCGTGAACGTGCCGCTCGCGAAGACCGGGCCCGACAGCGGCGCGGCGCCGCCTGCCGCCGGCTCGGCGATCGACTCGGCCGCGAGCACCGCGCGAACGGGTTCGAGGTCGTCGAGGGCGATCGATCCCGCCGACCATTCGGTGAGCGGCACGCCGTCGAGGGTCGCCGGCGCGATGAGCCCCTTGGCCTCGCCGAGCCGGGGGCCGTAGTTCACGCCGCCGAGGTTCTCGACGAGCACGGTGAGCTCGCCCCTCGCGTCGGCGGGCAACGGCAGCACCCGCTCGTGGAGTTCTCGGTCGAGTACGCCGACGAGTGCACCGTCGAGGAAGACCTGTGCCCGGTCGCGCACCTCGCCGAAGGCGAGCAGTCCGCCGTGGTCGATGCGCGTCGAGTAGCACGCGAAGCCGCGCGTCGAATCGAACTCCGCTGCGACGGGCAGGTGGTCGAAGGGCTGCGAGGCGATGATCGGCATGGACCACAGCGAAGCGCTGCGGTCGAGGCGCACGTCGAGCTCCGGGGCATCCGCTCGCTCAGCCGGCACCTCGTCGGAAACGGGCGCGTACTTCGCGATCACCTCGCGGAATCGCCAGTACTTCTCGGTCGGCGTGCCGTCTTCGGCGAGCGGTGCGTCGTAGTCGTACGACGTCGCGATCGGGCGGTAGGTGCCCTTGTCGTTCGCGCCGGCGGTGAAGGCGAAGTTCGTGCCGCCGTGGAACATGTAGACGTTGACGGATGCCCCGGCCGCGAGCAGCTCGTCGAGCTCGCGCGCCGAGTCCCCCGCCGAGGTCGTGTGGTGGATCTCGCCCCAGCTGTCGAACCACCCGCACCAGAACTCGGAGCACATGAGCGGCCCGGTCGGCTGGTGGCGGCGCAGGGTGGCGAGCCGCTCCCCCACGCGCGAGCCGAAGGAGCCGGTGCGGTGCAGCTCGTCGAGACTGCCGCGCTCGAGCATCTGCTCGAGCGGCTGGTCGACGGTGGTCAGCGGCACGTCGATGCCGTGTGCGCGCGTCAGCTCGGTGAGGCGGCGCAGGTAGTCCTTGTCGGCGCCGTACGCGCCGTACTCGTTCTCGATCTGCACGAGGATCACGGGTCCGCCGTGCTGGATCTGACGCGGCTGCACGATGGCGTAGACCGCATCGAGGTACTCGCCGACGGCGTCGAGGTACGCGGCGTCGTGCGAGCGCAGCACGATCGCCTCGTCGGCGACGAGCCAGGAGGGCAGACCGCCGTCGTGCCATTCGGCGCAGATGTAGGGGCCGGGGCGCACGATCGCGTGCATGCCCTCGGCGTGCACGAGGTCGAGGAAGCGTGCCAGGTCGAGCTGCCCGGAGGTGCGGAACTCGCCGCGCGTCGGGGCGTGCTCGTTCCACGGCACGTACGTCTCGATGGTGTTGAGCCCCATGAGCCGGGCCTTGCGGATGCGATCGCTCCATTGGTCGGGGTGCACCCGGAAGTAGTGCAACGCGCCGGCGAGCACGCGGTGGGGCGCGCCGTCGAGGAGGAAGTCGGTGTCACCGATGGAGAAGGTGGGCATGTCGCTGATCCTGTATCGAGAAACGGACCGCGGGGCAGCCGCCGTGACGGCGACTGCCCCGCGGAGTGATGCGTTGGTGCTACTTGTTGACCGAGAAGCCCTGCTCGTTGCCGTACTCGACGAGCGTGTCCTGCCAGGCGAGGAGCGCCTCGTTCAGGTCGCCGCCCGAGCCGAGCGCCTTGCCGACGGAGTCGGAGAACACGTTGTTGGCGTAGCCCTGGTAGGGCAGGTACTGCCATCCGGTGATGACCGACTCGGCCGAAGCCGCGCCGACCTGGTTGGCGGGCTGGTCGCTGTACCCGGGGAACGGAGCGTCGAGCCACTCGGGGTTCTCGAGGTCGGCGATGGTCGACGGGAAGCCGTTCGCGTTCAGCAGTGCACGGCCGTCACCCTCGGCGAGGTACTTGAGGATGCCTGCAGCGGCAGCCTTGTTCTCGCTCTGAGAGGTGACGGAGAGGCCGCTGCCGCCGTTCTCGGCCGAGGCCGGCTGACCGTCCCAGGTCGGCATCGGAGCGACCTGGAAGCGCCCGGCGGGGCCGTAGTCCTCCATGCCGCCGCTGATCATCCAGGAGCCCATGAGCAGGGTGGCCAGCTTGTCCTGCGTGAGCGCCTTGGTCCACTCGTCCGACCAGGTCGCGAGGCCCGAGAGCTCGCCGGCGTTGAGACGGTCGCTCCAGAAGTCCGCGAACTTCTTGGTGCCCTCGTCCTGCAGGTCGATGGTGACGTTCTCACCCTCGGTCTTGAACGGCTGGCCGCCCGACGCCCAGATCATGCTGGTGAAGAAGCCCGCGTCGCCGCTGTTCGCGATGTAGGCCTCGGGGTCTGCGGCGTGGATCGCCGCGGAAGCCGTTGCGAACTCGTCCCACGTCGTGGGGGCCTCGGTGATGCCGGCCTTCTCGTACAGGGCCTTGTTGTAGATCATGACCATGGGGCCGGAGTCGCCGGGCAGGCCGACGAGCTGGTCCTGCACGTTGACCGAGTTCCACGTCGACGCCGTGAAGGCGTCCTCGTACTCGGCGAGACCGTAGGGCTCCAGGTCGGCGAGTGCGCCGCCCAGGGTGAGCTGCGGCATCGTCTGGTACTCGACGGGCACGATGTCGGGCGCACCCTTGCCGGCCTTGATCGCGTTCTGGAGCTTGGTGACGACGGCGTCGGGGTTCTCGAGCTTGACGACGTCGAACGTGACGTTCGGGTACACCTCGGAGATGGCGTCGGCCTGCTCCTGCGTGGTGTCGCTCCAGGTCCACCAGGTGAGGGTGACGTCTTCCTTGAGCGCCGCGTCGGTGTCGGTCGAGCCGCTGTCGGCGCCCGGAGCTGCGCCACTGCAGCCTGCGAGCACTCCGACGAGCAGTGCACCGGTGCCGACGACGGCCCCGAGACGCGCCCATCGGCGGGTGGTGATCTGTTCCATTGCTGTGATTCCCTTTCGCTTGGTGTGTGGTGAGGGTGGTGCGCCGGACGGACCGGAGGTACCGGGTCGGGCCGGTGGTACCGGTCGAGCCGGACTACTTGACGCTGCCGGCGGTCAGACCCGACTGCCAGTAGCGCTGGAGGTAGAGGAACGCCGCCGAGATCGGGATGACGGTGAGCAGCGACCCCGTGATGACGAGGTTGGGTACTGCCTGGCCGCCGATCGCGCTCGACTGCGCCGCCCACTGGGCGAGACCGACGGGCAGCGGGTACCACTGCGCGTCGCTCAGCATGATGAGTGGGAGGAAGTAGTTGTTCCAGGTCGCGACGACCGTGAACATCAGCACCGTGATGAGTGCCGGCGCGAGCTGGCGCAGCGCGATCACGAAGAAGATGCGGATCTCGCCGGCGCCGTCGAGGCGGGCGGCCTCGAGCAGTTCGTCGGGGATCGCCTCACGGGCGTACACCCACACGAGGTAGAGCCCGAAGGCGCTGACCATGGAGGGGATGATGACCGACCAGGGAGTGTTCGTGAGACCGAGGCCGCTGAAGAGCAGGAACTGCGGCACCGCGAGCGCCGAGGCCGGGATGGCCATGGCGCCGAGGATGATCGCGAACACCCACTTGCGGCCGGGGAAGTTGTACTTCGCCAGACCGTACCCGGCGAGCGTCGCGAGCAGCGTGGCGCCGCCGGCGCCGATGACGACGTAGAGGAGGGTGTTGCCGAGCCACCGAAGGAAGATGCCGTCCTTGTAGGTGAACGTCTCGACGATGTTCTGGAAGAGGGCGAACTCGCCGCTGAACCAGAACGCGAAGGAGTTGTAGAGCGAGTCCATCGTCTTCGTCGAGTTGACGACGAGCCACCAGAGCGGCACGAGGCAGTAGAGCAGCATCAGCGTCATCAGGATGCCGAGCGTCACGGAGGCGCGCTTGTGTCGGGGAGTGACCGCCTTCGCCGGCTTCGACTCCCTGCGCTCGACCTTGCCGCTCGCGAGCCGGCTCGGTGCGCGGTTCGACCCGGCCGCCGTGTCGACGGCGCTCATGCCTTCGCCTCGTTCTTCTCGCCCGCGAGCTGCACGAGGTAGGCGACGACCATGGTGATGACTCCCGAGACGATCGCGATCGCGGCGGCGTAGTTGAACTGCGAGCCGGCGAACGACAGGTTGAAGGCGTAGAGGTTCGGTGTGAAGTACGTGGTGATCGAGTTCGGCGCGATGGTCTGCAGGATCGACGGCTCGTTGAAGAGCTGGAAGCTGCCGATCACCGAGAAGATCGTGGCGATGATCATCGCGCCCCGGATCGACGGGAGCTTGATCGAGAAGATCGTGCGGAAGGTGCCCGCGCCGTCGATCTCGGCCGCCTCGTAGAGCTCTTGCGGCACCGCCTTCAACGCGGAGAAGAAGATCAGCATGTTGTAGCCGACGAACTCCCACGTGACGATGTTGCCGATCGACAGCAGGATGAAGTTCTCGGCGAGCGGGGAGGGCAGCTCCACGCCGAAGAATCGGTTGATGTCGGCCACGAGGCCGAACTGCGAGCCGTACATGTAGCCCCAGATCATGACCGCGACGACGCCGGGCACGGCGTAGGGCAGGAAGATCGAGAGCCGGTAGAACGGCACCCAGCGCAGCCGCGCGCTGTCGAGCGCCAGCGCGGCGAACAGCGCGAGCCCGAGCATGATCGGCACCTGCACGAGCAGGAAGATCGAGACCCGGAGCATGGCCTCCCAGAACTTCGGGTCGACCAGCGCCTTGGCGTAGTTCTCGAGACCGACGAAGGAGTTGCCGCCCATGAGCGTCTCGCGGAAGAACGAGAGGTACATCGCGTAGAGCAGGGGCGCGACGAAGACGAGCCCGAAGACGAGCATGAACGGCCCGACGAACCACCAGCCCGACCAGTTGCGGCGCACTCGCTTGCGGCGGCCGCCGGACGACGAGGTCACGGCGACGCTCGCGTACGTCTCGGTCGAGACTCCGGCGGGCTGCTGGGGGTGAACATGCGCCACGGTCATCTGCGGCCTTCTCTCGCGCCTCGGGTTGGCGACGTCTTCGTCATTCGCGTCCGCACTCCTTCGTGAATGTTTGCGTTCCCATCGCAGTATAGGCGAGAATGATGTTTGCGCAAACAGGAGCGAAGGATCCGAAGATCACAATGAGATCACGCGGGCCGACATCCCCGGATTTCCGGGGATCGCCGGTGTTCTTCGCAGCTGAATCTGCACTTGAATGAGAACGGTCGACAGCCCCTCCGGGCTGCGCCCGCCCCGACACCCCCCGACACCGCCGTTTGGATGCACGCATGATCACCACCGTCCACGTCGTCTTCAAGACGCACCTCGATCTCGGCTTCACCGACACCGCCGCGAACGTCACCGACCGGTACGTGCACGAGTACCTGCCTCGCGCGATCGCGCTGGCCGAGGAGCTCGAACGCCGCGGCGGCACCGCCCGCTTCATCTGGACGACCGGATCGTGGTTGATCCACGAGGCGCTCCGGCTCGGCGACGACGACGAGCGCGCGTCGCTCGAGCGGGCGATCCGCGCGGGTCATGTGACCTGGCACGGCCTGCCGATGACGACGCACACCGAGAGCATGGACGCCGGCCTCGTCGAGCACGGCATCGCGATCGGCCGCAAGCTCGACGCCCGATTCGGCCACCGCACGCAGGCGGCGAAGATGACGGATGTCCCGGGCCACACGATCGGCCTCGTGCCCTTCCTCGCCCGGGGCGGCCTCGACTTCCTGCACCTCGGGGTCAACGGGGCATCCGCGGTGCCCGACGTGCCGGAGTTCTTCGTCTGGCGCGCACCCGACGGCAGCGAGGTCGTCGTCAACTACGCCCGGAGCTACGGCGCGACCGAGCTCGGCGTCGCCGTGGTGCCGGGCGGCACGTCCGCCCTCCACCTCGCGCACACCGGTGACAACTTCGGCCCGCCCCCCGTGGAGGAGGTCGAGGCGCTCTTCGCCGAGCTGCAGGCGGCCCACCCCGGCGCGAAGGTGATCGCCTCGACGCTCGACGCCTTCAGCCGCGAGGCCGTCGCATCCCGGGCGAGCCTGCCGGTGCTCGAGCAGGAGATCGGCGACTCGTGGATCCACGGGGTCGGCAGCGACCCGGTGCTGACCGCACGATTCCGAGCGCTGCTCCGGCTGCGCACCCAATGGGTCGCTGCCGGCGCGCTCGTGCCCGGCACCGAGGAGTGCGATGCGTTCAGCGACGGCCTCCTGCTCGTGCCCGAGCACACGTGGGGCGAAGACCTGAAGACCTACCTGCCCGACTACGTGAACTACGAGAAGGCCGACTTCCAGCGCGCCCGTGCGGCGGACGTCGTCGACCCGGCTGCGAATCCGGCCGAGTTCGACGTCTACGCCTGGGCGTACACCGAGCACCCGAGCGCGCAGGGCCTGCGCTACTCGGCGTTCGAGCGCTCGTGGGCCGAGCAGCGAGCCCACCTCGATCGCGCCCTCGCCGCGCTCTCGCCCGAACGCCGGGCCGAGGCCGAGTCGGCGATCGCCGCGGCCGCCCCCGACGACGAGGGGCCGTCGCCGTCCGAGTCCGTCCCGGTCGACCTCGACGCCGAGCTGCAGGCGGGTGCCTACCGCGTTCGATTCGGCGACGACGGCGCCCTCGTCTCGCTCGTCGACGTCGACGGAACGGACTGGGCGGGGCCGGAGCATCCGCTCGCCGCCTACCGCTACGAGACCTTCGACGAGCGTGACGAGGCCCGTTGGATGCAGGAGTACTGCCGCGACATGGACGAGAACGCCATGTGGGCGGTACCCGATCAGTCGAAGCCCGGCCTGGCCATCGCCGAGACGCTGCCGGCCATGACGTTCGCACCCGGCGTCGTGTCGGCACGGCGCTTCGCCGACGGCACCGACACGGTCGTGGTGCTGCAGCTCGCGCTGGCCGAAGCGGCAAGCAAGGACTGGGGCGGGGCGCGGGACATCCGGCTCGCCTACCGTTTCCCCGCAGCACCGGGACCGATCGAGATCACGCTCGACCTCCGAGACAAGGACGCCTCCCGCCTGCCCGAGGCGAGCTGGTTCGGCTTCCGCCCGCGCGTCGAGCCCGGAGACTGGCGACTCACGAAGATCGACACCCCGGTCGACCCGCAGTCCGTCGTACGCAACGGCAACCGCAGCCTGCACGCGGTCGCCGAGGTGACGCACACGGCGGCGCAGACCTTCTCACTGCGCCCCGTCGACGCCGCGCTCGTCGCGGTCGGCCGCCCCGCGCTCTACCGGTTCGACAACACGGTGCCCGACCCGAACGACGGCATGCACGTGAACCTGCACAACAACATGTGGGGCACGAACTTCACGATGTGGTTCGACGACGATCTGCGGTTCCGCTTCGTGCTCGACCTCGGCACGGGAATCGCGCGGTGACCGCGTCGATCGTGACCAGTCCCCCGGTCGTGATGGCGCCGCGCTCCGACGGCTTCGAGGTCGTCTGGGGCGTGAGCCGGCTGAGCCGCGGCTGGATCGAGTGGGAGGCCGCCGACGGCACGACCGGCACCGTGACGGGTGACGCCTTCGGCATGGTGCCCCAGGGCGACCGGGTGCTGCGCGTGCGCGCCAGCGGGTGGGCCGCGGGCACGCAGGTGCGCGTGCGCTCGGTCACCGAAGCGGTCGAGGAGCCCACCGGTCGGCACGAGAGCGAATGGAAGACGGTGCGCACGCTCGACGCGGCGTCCGACACCGCTCGCTTCGCGGTGTGGAACGACACCCACCAGCGCGACGACACCCTGCAGGCGCTGCACGCGGCCACACCCGAGGTCGACGTGCTCGTCTGGAACGGCGACCTCTGCAACGACTGGACGGACCCGGCGGAGTTCCCCACGACGGTGCTGAACCCCGCCGGCCTCGACGTGAGCGCGGGCCGACCCCTCGCGATCGTCGTGGGCAACCACGACGTGCGCGGCACCTGGGCGTACCAGCTCGAGGACTTCGTGGCCACACCGGAAGGGCGGCCGTTCACGGCCTTCCGCATCGGGCCGGTCGCGTGCATCGTGCTGCACACCGGCGAGGACAAGCCCGACGACCACCCGACCTTCGAAGGCCGCGTGGCGTTCGATCCGCTGCGCGCCGAGCAGGCCGAGTGGCTCCGCGAGGTCACGGCGCGGCCGGAGTTCGCGGATGCCCCGTACCGCGTGGTCTTCTGCCACATCCCGCTGCGCTGGACCGACGAGACCGTCGTCGACTACGACGCCGACGGCTACGACTGGTTCAGCCTGAGGAGCCGCGACGCGTGGCACGACACCCTCGTCGACTGGGGCGCTCAGATCGTGGTGTCGGGTCACACGCACTACCAGACCTGGCTGCCGGCGACCGAGGGGTTCCCGTACGCCCAGCTCATCAGCGGCGGCCCCGATGCCGAGACGACCTCGGACGAGGCGGCCGCGTGGATCGACGGCGAGGCGAGCGCCGACGAGCTCGTACTCATCATGCGCGACCTCGGCGGCACGGTGCTGCACGAGGTGCGGCTGGCGCCGCTCGCCTGACGGCGGAACGAGAAGGGGCCGGGTCGCAGCTGCGACCCGGCCCCTCTGTCATGCGCCGATCAGCTCAGCGGCTTGCAGAGCAGCGCGTCGGGCACGCCGCCGTGGTTCCAGCGGTAGGTGTACGCCACACCGGCGATGTACTCGCTGTCCTTGCACTGGCCCTTGTAGTTGCCGGGGGCCCAGTCGCTCGCGGTCGAGCCGCCACCGGCCGGGCGGTTGTCACCCTGGTCGAACCAGATCACTCGGCCCTGGCTCGCCGGCAGCGCCGTGGTGCTCGTCGCGCAGACGAGGTTCCACATCGCCGCCTTGGTGCCGCCGCCGGTACCCAGGCTGTAGCCGACGGCGACCTCGCCGGGGTTGCACTGCAGCTTGTCGTAGCCCGAGGCCCAGTCGTTCGTGATGTTGCCCTGCCCGCTCTGCACGCGCGGGTTCGAGGTGCTGATGCCGCCGACGTCCGTGCAGAGCGCTCGGTTGGTGCTCCGCGCGATGCCCTGGAGGCGCTGGCTGTCGGGGCAGGTGCCCTTCCACTGACCCGGCGACCAGTCGCCCGCCTGCAGCATGCGCAGCGACGACTGGCTGTCGACGAAGCTGCCACTGCCGAGCATGTTCCAGCGCGGCACGGATGCCACGGGGCCGGTCTTGCCGTTCGCGTTCACGAGCTTCGTCCACTGCGGGTAGCGCCAGTCGTCGGCGATGCTCAGCTTGGTGCCGTCGGGCTTGTAGGCGAGGAGGGAGTAGCCGTCGACGAACGTGCCGTCGGCCTTCGCCTGCGCCACGAGCGGCCATGCGGCGAAGTCGCTGTCATTGGCGATCAGGATGTCGGTGAAGTTCGCCCACCAGGCCTTGTCGAGGGCGCCGGTGTCGTCGGCGTGGCCGATGCCGAACTCGCTGAACCACACGGGGGCGGTGTAGTGCTGGTTCGCCGTGTTGACGAACGCCGCGGCCCGGTTCACCTCGGCCGCGAGCTCGCTCGCGGTGAGGTCGCGGTAGCGGGCATCGTGCGTTTCGCCGAGTCCGGTGGCGCCCGTGTGCTTCGGCCCGGTGTAGGCGTAGATGTGCGCCGCGTAGACGAGCTTGTCGGGATACGGGAGGGCGTTCGAGAGGTTCGCGACGGGCTTGAGGTGCGGGCGGTCGTGGAACACGCCGTCGAGCGGGATGCCCTGCCAGTTGATGCCCTCCATGATGACGAGCACCTCGGGGTTCGCCTTCTGGATGGCGATGCCGGCGCGCTGGTACGCCTGGTAGAGGTCGTGGCTGTCGCCCCAGCCCCAGTTCGCGTCGTTCAGGATGTCGCGACGCACCTCGTTGCGGAGGTCCATGCCGACCACGCGCGCGTTGTCCTTGTAGCGGGTCGTCAGCATGACCCAGTCGCTGATCCACTTCTCGGTGGTCTGGCTGCTGTTCCACCGCTCGTTGCCGTCGTTGGTGCCGCAGCACCAGTGCGAGGTGGTGGTGTGGTTGTTCAGGATCACCGCGAAGCCGTCGGCGGTGAGCGCGGCGACGACCGCGTCGAAGACCTGCAGCGGGGTCTTGCCCTTGAGCTGAGGATTCGCCGCCACCGCGACATCCGGAACCGGCGCCGTCATGCCGAGCATCTCGTTCGAGAACGACAGGCGGATGCTGTTGATGCCGACCCCGTGGAAGTCGCTCATGAGCGTCGCCATCGGAACCCGGTCGAGGCCCATCGGGACGTCGTAGCTGTTGCCGCTGTTGTGGTTGGCGGAATCGTTCTTGTCGCCGCTTCCGCTCCAGTGCCCCTGCGCGCCGTCCCAGTTGGCGGACTCGAGCTTGAAGCGATCGCCGTCGGCGTCGACGACGTATCGGCCGACGGTGCTGAGCGGGGCCGTCCACGACGCCGCGAGCTCGGCGCCCGTGAGCGCCTCGATCGGATCCTCTTGCGCTGCTGCTGCGTACACGGGACTCGCGACCGATATCGCGAGGACTGCGGTCGTGAGTCCGACCGCGACCCGTAGGGTACGACGATGCATTCTGCGAACCTCTCTGTTCTGCCGTTCGCGGCGCCCATGCCGTGTTGCGAGGCGCGGCTCCCGACTCTTGACTCCGGTCAGGTTATGGGCGGGATCACGGAAATGTCAACGCAAACATCCGCTGTTAAGGGAACGTAAACATTTCGGATGCCCCTGACACGCGGGTTCGCCGCCATCTCGCCGCCGCCGAGCTCGTCGCGCGAGCTCGACGCCGACTCGTTGACGTGAAAACCGGCGGCGAGGATGATCGACGCATGGGTACGAGAACCGCCGCGCGGCGGCCGCCCCGGCGGCCGGAGTCGAGTCTGGCCGAGCGCTGGACCACGGTCGACGGCATCGAACTGTTCTACCGCGAGTCGCCGATGCCACCGGATGCCCCGGCGATGATGCACCTGCACGGCTTCGGCCTCTCAGGCCGCTACCTGCTGCCGACCGCAGAACGCCTCGCCGATCAGTTCCACACCTTCGTGCCCGACCTGCCCGGCTTCGGCCGCAGCGGCAAGGCCGCCGATGCGCTCGACGTGCCCGACCTCGCGCACGCTGCGGCCCGGTTCCTCGACGATCGCGGCATCGAGCGGGCCACGCTCGTCGGCAACTCCATGGGCTGCCCCGTCATCCTCGAGTTCGCGCATCACTACCCCGAACGCATCGACCGCGCCGTGCTCGTCTCGCCTGCGGGCGGACTCTACAACCAGCCGCTCCGGCGCGCGGTCGGCCAGCTCACCCGCGACGGAAGCCGAGAGCCTCCCCGCATGATGAAGGTCGCCGTGCCCGACTACCTCCGCTTCGGCGTGCCCAGCACGTTCAAGATGTTCCGGGCTCTCACGCAGTACCCGACGCTCCAGCGACTGCTCGAGCTGCACGTGCCGACGCTCGTCGTGGTCGGCGACCGTGATCCGTTGATGCCCACCCCCGCCCGCGTGCAGGAGGTCGCCGCCGCGACCGACAGCCGCGTGCTGCTCGTCAGGATCGAGGGCGCGGCCCACGCCATCAACTTCAGCCATTCGGGCGAGCTCGCCCACCTGATCCGACTGTTCATGGCCGACAAGCCGATCGTCGACGACCCCGCCTCCCCCGGGCACGCGAGCCTGACCGAGATCCATCGCGGCAAGCACCTGCCGCCCTCGCCGCAACCGTAGACGACCGGGAGTCGTCGGCACCGTCACCGTCTCCTGAGCTGCGCTCGCCGCCGTCAGTCCTCGAGCGGGTCCAGCCTGAACGTGGTGGCGACGACCTGCGGGCCGACGACGGTGCCGACGATCTTCGGCCCGTACCGGTCGTACTTCGCGTGGTAGGCGGCGTCGACGGCCTCGTGCACGTCGGCGGGCGGCTCGTCGAACGCGACGTCGCGCTCGACGCCGCCGGCGCGGATGCGACCGGTGCCGCTCGCCTGCGCCCGGCGGAACCACGGGTTGCCCGGCCCGTACGCGGAGCGCACGTACAGCTCGTCGCCCGCCCGCACCACCCAGATGGTCACGAACGGTCGGAGCGAACCGTCGGCGCGGCGGGAGGCGATCTGCAGCTCCTCGGCGCTGCCGACGCGGTCGAGTTCTTCGCTGGTCCACATGCTCATGGGGTGTCCTTCCGGTAGTGCGATTCTCGCGTGACGGGCCGCGGAGCCGAGCTGCGCCGCGCCGCGGCGGCGCCGGGCACGATCACGGCGAGCGCGGTGACGAGGCTGAGCGCGAGCAACGCGCTCCCTGCGGCGAGGGCGGCACCGACCTGTGCGGCGAGCGCGTCGGGCGACCGCCCTGCGGTGCGGCGTGCGCCGACACCGAGACGAGAACGGCGATTCCGAGCGCGCTGCCGAGCTGGGCTCGTGCAGGCGCGAGGCGGCGAGATCCTCCTCATGCGCCCCGGCGACACCGTGTACACGCCGCCGGGCGAGTGGCACTGGCACGGGGCATCCGCCGGCTCGTTCATGTGCCATCTCGCGATGTGGGAGGACGACGACGCGAGCTGGGGTGAGCACGTGACCGACGAGGAGTACCGCGCGGCGCCGCTCGGCTGAGCGGCGCTTCATCGCGAGCGGTCGTGACTCCACTCGAGCAGGCGATCGACCGGCCAGGTCGTGACGATGCGCTCGGCCGGCACGCCGTTCGCCGTCGCGCGCGCGGCGCCGAGTTCGAGGAACGTCAGGTGGCCCGGGGCGTGCGCGTCGCTGTCGATCGAGAACAGGCAGCCCGCGTCGAGAGCGATCGCGATGAGCTCGTCCGGCGGGTCCTGGCGCTCGGGTCGCGAGTTGATCTCGACCGCGACGCCGTGCTCGGCGCACGCCTCGAAGACGGCGCGGGCATCGAACGTCGATTGCGGGCGGGTGCCGCGAGCGCCCTCGACGAGCCGCCCGGTGCAGTGCCCGAGCACGTTCGTGTGCGGGTCGGCGACGGCGCGCAGCATCCGCTTCGTCATCTCGGGCGCCTCGGTGCGGAGCTTGGAGTGCACGCTCGCGACCACGACGTCGAGGCGGCCCAGCATCTCGGGGGTCTGGTCGAGCGTGCCGTCGAGCAGGATGTCGACCTCGATGCCGCGAAGCAGGCGGATGCCGCCGACCTCCGTCTGCACATCGGCGATCGCCTGCTGCTGCGCGGTGAGCCGCTCGACGCTCAGACCGTTGGCCACCCGGAGGTTCGGCGAGTGGTCGGTGATCGCGAGGTACTCGAGCCCGAGCGCCTCGGCGGCGCGCGCCATCGTCTCGAGGCTCGTGGTGCCGTCGGACCAGTCGGTGTGGCTGTGCAGGTCGCCGCGCAGTTGCGCCCCGAGACCGGTGCGCGCGCCCTCGGGTGAGAGCCCGGCCCGCGCGCGCAGGTCGGCGAGGTAGTCGGGCACCGCGCCATCCGCCGCCTGGGCGATGACGGCGAACGTCGTGTCGCCGATGCCCTTCGTGCGCTGCAGGCGGCCGTCGCCGACGCGGGCCGCGATCTCGTCGGGGCCGAGCGGCCGGATGACCTCGGCCGCTCGGCGGAACGCCTTGGACTTGAACGCCGACGCGCGATCGCGCTCGAGCAGGAACGCGATCTCCTCGAGCGCCGCCACCGGGTCCATCGCCCCATTCTGGCGCGTCGGACGGGCTCCGGCCAGCGTGCGACATCGGCTGCGCCTCCCGTCGCACGAGTCGTCGCGGCTTGACAAGGTCGCTTCGTCAAGAGTATATCTATACCCCCTAGGGGTATTCAACGAAGGAGCAATTCATGTCCGTATCCACTCCGCCGACGAGACGTCGGTGGCTCGGCCTCGCGCTCATCGCGGCGGCCCAGTTCGTCGTCATCATGGACACGTCGATCATCGGCGTCGCCCTGCCCGACATCCAGGCCGAACTCGGGTTCACCCCCGAGTCCCTGTCGTGGGTGTTCAACGCCTACGTCATCGCCTTCGGCGGACTGCTGCTGCTCGGCGGCCGCCTCTCCGACGTGTTCGGCGCTCGACGGGTGTTCATCGCCGGCTGGCTCACGCTGGCCATCGGCAGCGTGCTCGCCGGCGCTGCAAGCAACGTCGGCCTCGAGATCGCCGGTCGCGCCGTCCAGGGCGCGGGCGCCGCGCTCATCGCCCCGGCCGCACTCACCCTGCTGATGACGCTGTTCGGCGGCACCGCCGAACTCCCGCGCGCCTTCGCGGTGTACGGCGCCGCGGCTCCGATCGGCGGCACCGCCGGGGTCTTCCTCGGCGGCGTGCTCACGGAGTACGCCAGCTGGCCGTGGGTCTTCTACGTGACCGTGCCGATCGCCGTACTCGTCATCGCCCTGACGCCGTTCGCACTCCCCCGGGTCAGCGGCGGGCGCGGACGGGTCGACCTCGCCGGCGCGCTCACCGCGACCGCGGGACTCGCTGCGATCGTCTACGGGGTCGTGCGCGCCCCCGAGGTCGGCTGGGCCTCGGCGGAGACGATCGTCGCCCTCGCCGCCGGCGCGCTCCTGCTCATCGCGTTCTTCGCCATCCAGGCGCGCAGCCGCACGCCGCTGCTGCGCCTCGGCATCTTCCACGCCCCGCAGCTCGGCGCCGCGAACCTCGCCCAGCTGATGCTCGGCGCGGCCTGGGTGTCGATGTGGTTCTTCCTGAACCTGTACCTGCAGCAGGTGCTCGGGGCTGGCGCGTTCGCCTCGGGCGCCGCACTTCTGCCGATGACGGCGCTCATCGTGGTCGGCATGGTCGCTGTGGCGCCGCGGCTGCAGGCGCGGTTCGGGGCGAAGCCGCTCATCGTCGGCGGGTTCGCACTGCTCGCGATCGGTCTCGGGTGGCTCTCGCTCGCGCGACCCGACGGCAGCTACGCCGTCGACGTGCTGCCCGCCTCGCTCGTCGCGGCGCTCGGCATGGCGCTCGCGTTCGTGCCGTCGCTCGGCACGGCGATCGGCGCGGCACGACCTGAGGAGACGGGCGTGGCCTCGGGTCTCGTCAACACGAGCTACCAGATCGGGTCGGCGATCGGACTCGCGGTGCTGACGGCCGTCGGCGCTGCGGTCACCGCGGGCGCGGCGAGCGGCGGGGCCGCGGATGCCGCTGCGCTCACGGCCGGCTTCTCGTCGGCGTTCATCGGCGCCGCGGTGCTGGCGGTCGCCGGGCTCGTGGCATCCGCCGTGCTGCTGCGACCGACGCCCCGCCCGGCGACCGCGCCGGCACCGGAGACGGTCGACGCGTGAGCCGCGTGCTCGTGGGGGTCGGCATCGGCCTCCACGAGCACGGCGCATCAGTAGGCCGGGTACATCTCCATCGAGGTGTTGAAGATGTTCACCATCATCACGACCACCCACGCGATCACGCCGATCGTGAGCACGACGGTGAGGGCGATCGCGGCGGCCATCGGCAGGTAGCCGCGACCGGCCTGGCGCCGCACCACGACCGAGCGGCCGATGACGTAGACCAGCGACGAGAGGAACGCCCAGGCCCAGTGGAACCGGCGCTGGTAGCCGAGCCGCGCGAGCGCGGCATGGTCGAGGGCGGCGAACCAGACGGCGAGGCCGTAGACGATCCATCCGCCGAACGTCGCGGCGAGGTACCACGGGTCGGTGTACGGGCCGAGCGCGGTGAGCATCGCGCTCGTCGACGGCGACATCGACTGCTCCATGTACGCCTGGAAGTCCCAGAAGAAGAGCGGCAGGATCCCGAGCACGGGCAGCGCCACGATCAGCCAGATCCAGATCGTAGAGACCGGGGTGCCCTCGGGCACGCGAGCCGTTGCCGCGACGCCGCCGTAGGGTGCCGGCTGCCCGGCGCCCTGCACCGGTGCGGCTCCGGAGTATGCGGGGGCCGAGGGGTAGACGGGAGCCGCCCCGTAGGCGGGTGCCGACGTGTAGGCGGGCGCCGATGTGTAGGCGGGCGCGTACGCGGGAGTCACCGGGGCGACGTAGGCGGGCGCGGCGACGGGAGCAGCAACGACTGCCGGGGTCACCGGCGCGACCGGCGGAACCGACGCCGCCGGTGCGACCTGCTCGACGGGAGCCACCGGGGCGGCCGGTGCGACATGCCCCGTCCACTGCACCCCGTCCCACCAGCGCTGCGCAGCGGGGCCGCTCGGGTCGGGATACCAGCCTGCGGGCGTACGACCATCGCTCATCGATTCCTCCTGTGGGTTCTCGGACATGCTACGGGCACGCCCTCGGCCGGGCAGCGAGCGGACTCCGTTACAGCTCGACGACCGTCATGCCCGACCCGGCACCGCCGGCCGTGCCCATCGCCGCGAGTGCCGCGGGCACCTCGTCGAGCGTGATGCGCCGGCCGACGAGCTCGATCGGCCGGAAGTCGCCCGACGCGACGGCGCCGAGCATCGAGGGGTATTCATGGGCGGCCATGCCGTGGCTGCCGAGGATCTCGAGCTCGCCCGCGATCACGGCGTCCATCGGCATCGCGGCGAGCGCGGAGTCGCCGACCATGAGCCCGATCTGCACATGGCGGCCGCGCTTCTTGAGGCTCCGCACCGAGGCGAATGAGGTCTCGGTCGAGCCGAACGCGTCGACCGAGACGTCCACTCCCCCGCCCGAGGCCTCGAGGATCCGCTCGGCAGCGCCCTCGCCGCCCTGCAGGGGCACAGCGCCGAGCCCCTCCGCCGCGGCGAGCGCGGCATCGGAGACATCGACGCCGTAGACCTTCACGCCGGCAGCGACGGCGATCATGATCGCGGAGAGACCCACCCCGCCGCATCCGTGCACCGCGATCTGCTCGCCAGGGGCGAGACGCGAGCGCGAGACGATGGCCCGATAGGCGGTCGCGAACCGGCAGCCGAGCGACGCGGCCTCGACGAAGCCGAGCGACTCCGGCAGCCGGATGAGGTTCAGTTCGGCCTCGTCGATCGCCACGAACTCGGCGAACGAGCCCCAGTGCGTGAACCCAGGCTGCGACTGCTGGTCGCAGACCTGCTCGTTGCCGGTCAGGCACTCGTGGCATCGACCGCACGCGCAGATGAACGGGGCGGTGACGCGGTCGCCAACGGCCCAGCCCGCCTCGGGGTCGACCTCCGAGCCGAGCACGGCGATCTCGCCGGCGAACTCGTGGCCCGGCACGTGCGGCAGCGACACGGTGTCGTCGTGGCCCATCCAGGCGTGCCAGTCGCTGCGGCAGACGCCGGTCGCGCGCACCCGGATGACGGCGCCGCGCGGCGGGCACTGCGGCTCCGGCACGTCGACGAGTTCGGGGTTCTCACCGAAGGCGTTGAAGAGCACGGCGCGCACAGGAGTCCTTTCCGTTCGGGTCACGGATGTCGGCGGCACTCACGGCATCGTCGCCGGATCGCGCGCGCGACATCCGCGAGCTTATCGGCCTGCGGAGGTGTGCTCGGACGGCGTCGGGAGGAGAACACACGGTTCGGAGGCCGACTCCGTTCACGGGCCTCCTCCCGATCGTTCGATCTCCTCCCTCGGGCGTCGCCGGATTGTGTAACAATGTGCCATGCGATTCGTGACCGCCGTGCTGCTCGCGGCCGTCTGCTTCGGCACCACGGGTACCGCGCAGGCGCTCGGGCCCGAGGCGAGCGCGGCCTCGGTCGGGGCAGCGCGAATCCTGATCGGCGGCGGCGCCCTCGGGCTCATCGCCGTGATCCAGATCTTCGCCGGGCGCCGGCGCGGTGCGGCCGGGACACCCGCCGCGCCGGCGGCCGGCGTCGCCACGCGGCATCCGCTGCCCGTCTGGCTGCTCGTCGCCATCGGCGCCGCCGGCGTGCTCGCCTATCAGCCGGCGTTCTTCGCCGGCACCGCCGCGAACGGCGTCGCGGTCGGCACGGTCGTGGCGCTCGGCTCGGCGCCCGTCATCACGGGCGGGCTCGACTGGGCGCTCCGTCGCCGCTACCCCGGCCACCGCTGGGCGATCGCCACCGCCATCGCGACGCTCGGCGTCGGCATCCTCGCCGCGGCGACCGGCGGCGGAGGAACTGCGGGCGCCGACCCGCTGGGCCTGGTCGCGTCGCTCGGCGCGGGCGCCTCGTACGCCGTCTACACGCTCGCCGCGAAGGCGCTGCTCGACCGCGGTTGGAGCGGATCATCCAGCATGGGTGCGCTCTTCGGCGTCGCAGCCGTCTTCAGCATCCCCCTGCTGGCGACGACGGATGCCTCGTGGCTCGCGACCGGGCCGGGGCTCGCCATGGCCCTCTGGCTCGGTCTCGTGACGACGACCGTCGCCTACCTGCTCTTCGGCTACGGGCTCGGCGGTCTCGCGCCCGCGACGGTCTCGACCCTGACCCTCGCCGAGCCGCTGACCGCCGGCATCCTCGGGGTCGCACTCCTCGGCGAGGCGCTCACCGCCGGCGCCCTGCTCGGGCTTCTCGTGCTCGCCGCCGGCATCGTCGTGCTCGCGACGGCGAATGCGGGCCGGCGCACGCGGGTGGCCATCGGCTGATCGGGCCACCACCGACGTGAGTCACCTCGTCGTGCCGACGGGGCAGCGGCCCCGGCTCACGAAGCCAGTCGCGCTGCGCCGGTCGCTCGTCGAGGCGCTCGAAGACTGAGCTTCTGCTCGCCCGAGGGCGCCGACCTCGTCGCGCCGCCGCGCCGGCCGCGGTCGGGGTCGCCCTGGCCGGATGCCTCGTTCAGGGGCTCGCCGTACCAGTGGTCGACACCCCGTCGGCAGGTGCACGAGAGCGCCACGGTCTCGTCGATCGTCACCGCGCGGAAGAACTCGCGGTGGGGCGTGGGGATCTCACGTCGTCGTGCCATGTCGTCGTGCTCCATTCTGCGCACGTCGCGGTGCGCTTACTGGAGAGACGACGATGCCGCCGGATCATGACGCGGATCGCGCGAACTCGTTCGCGCCGCGCGGTCAGAGGTCGGCTGGGCCGACCGTGAACGTGTCGCAGACCTGGGCACCCTGCTCGAAGCCGGCCTTGAACCAATCCTTCCGCTGCTCACTCGTGCCGTGCGTGAAGGTGTGCGGGTTGACCTGGCCCTGCGTCGCCTGCTGGATGTGGTCGTCGCCGACCGATGCTGCAGCGTCGAGGGCGTCGTTGCGCTGCGCTTCGGTGATCTGCTGCAGGAACGGCACGCCGTTGTCGTCGGGCACCGTCGAGGCGTTCGCCACCCAGGCGCCGGCGAAGCAGTCGGCCTGCAGCTCGACCCGTACCGCGTTCGACGAGGGGCCGGTCTGCCCGTCCTGCGAGCGATCGAGCACTCCCGCGAGGTTCTGCACGTGATGGCCCCACTCGTGCGCGATCACGTACATCTCGGCGAGCGTGCCGCCGTTGGCACCGAACCGGCTGCGCAGCTCGTCGTAGAAGGTCACGTCGATGTAGATCGTCTGGTCGGGCGGGCAGTAGAACGGCCCGGTCGCCGACGACGCGTTGCCGCACGCCGTCGTGACCGCCTGGTCGAAGAGGATGAAGTCCTGCGGGGCGTTGTAGCTCACGCCGAGCGCCGGCGCTTCCTCCGCCCAGTACGCCTCGAGCGACGCCGACGCGCCCTTCATGCGGCACTCGACGTCCTCGTTGGCATCCTCGCCGGTGAGGCATCGCTCGAGCGTGGAGTCGCTCGCCTCGGGCTGTGCTGCGCCGCCGACGAAGTCGTCGAGGTTGACGCCGAGGAACTGCGAGATCAGGAAGATCGCGAGCGCGCCGATGCCGCCGCCCGCGAGGGCGATGCCGGTGTTGCGACCGCGCTTGGAGGCCTTGCCCTTGCTGATGTCGGCGTCGGGATTGAACGTCATGATCCGACGCTACCGGGTGCCGGGGCCGTCGTCGCGGTCGCGGCGGCGATCGTCCTCGTCGTCCTCGTCATCGTCATCGTCGTCGTCGTCGTCGTCGTCATCGTCATCGTCATCGTCGTCATCGTCGTCGTCGTCATCGTCGTCGTCGTCATCGTCATCGTCATCGTCATCGTCGTCATCGTCATCGTCGTCATCGTCATCGTCGTCATCGGCGTCGTCCACGTCCACGTCGTCCACGTCGACGTCGTCGTCGCCTTCGTCGTCGACGTCGACGTCGCCATCCGCGACGACGGGCTCCCGGCGTTCGTACACCACGGCGTCCCCGCCGAATCCGTCGCCGCCGGCGAACCGGTCGGTCGCCGTGATGAGCGCGTCGACGATGCCGGGTTCGTCGAAGGCGTGCCCGGCGTCGTCGATGATCGTGAGCTCGGCCTCCGGCCACGCTCGGTGCAGGTCCCACGCGGTCATCATGGGCGTGCACATGTCGTAGCGGCCCTGGATGATCACGGCCGGGATGTCGCGGAGGCGCGATGCATCCCGGATCAGCTGTCCCTCGTCCCACCAGCCGCCGTGCCGGAAGTAGTGGTTCTCGATGCGCGCGAACGCGGTGGCGAATTCGGGTGCCGTGTAGCGAGCGACGTTCGGGGCCTGCGGCAGCAGCGTGATCGTCGAGGACTCCCACCGCGCCCACGCGATGGCGGCCGGCTCGTGCACCTCGGGGTTCGGGTCGGCGAGCAGCCGCGCGTACGCCTCGACGAGGTGCGTGCGCTCGAGCACCGGGATCGGCGCGATGAAGTCCTCCCAGAGGTCGGGGAACACCGCCGACGCCCCGCCCTCGTAGAACCAGTCGAGCTCCTGCCGGCGCAGCGTGAAGATGCCGCGCAGCACGAGTTCGGTGACGCGCTCGGGGTGGGTCTGCGCGTACGCGAGCGCGAGCGCGCTCCCCCACGAACCGCCGAAGACCTGCCAGGTGTCGATGCTGAGATGCCCGCGAAGCCGCTCCATGTCGGCGATGAGGTGCCACGTGGTGTTGGCGGCGAGGTTGGCCTCCGGCTCGCTCGCGTGCGGGATCGAGAGGCCGCAGCCGCGCTGGTCGAAGAGCACGATGCGGTAGCGCTCGGGGTCGAAGAGGCGGCGGTGGTCGGGAGTGGTGCCCGCCCCCGGCCCCCCGTGCAGGAACACGACCGGCTTCCCCTGCCGATTGCCCGACACCTCCCAGTAGATGTGCTGGCCGTCCCCCACGTCGAGCATGCCGGTCTCCAGCGGCTCGATCTCCGGATACATCTCTCTCATGGCGCCACGGTATCGATCAGCGGATGCCGCGGCCGGGTGCCGCGCCGGAACCGGATCGCGGCTCGTGGCGGACGCTTCGAGCGGCGGCCCGGACGCCGGCGGCCGGTTAGGCTCGGAGCATGGCCGCGAAGAAGCCGATCACCGTCACGCTCACGGGCGCGGGCGGCCAGATCGGGTACGCACTCCTGTTCCGCATCGCCTCGGGCGCCATGCTCGGGCCCGACACCCGGGTGCGACTCAACCTGCTCGAGATCCCGCAGGGCGTGCGCGCTGCAGAGGGCGCGGCCCTCGAGCTGCAGGACTCCGCGTTCCCGCTGCTCTCGCACGTCGAGGTCTACGACGACGCGAACGCGGCCTTCGCCGGCGCGAACGTCGCCCTGCTCGTCGGCGCCCGACCGCGCACCGCCGGCATGGAGCGAGGCGACCTGCTCACCGCGAACGGCGGCATCTTCGGCCCACAGGGTGCGGCGATCAACGCGGGCGCGGCCGACGACATCCGCGTCGTCGTGGTCGGCAATCCCGCGAACACGAACGCCCTCATCGCCTCGGCGCATGCACCGGATGTCCCGGCCGAACGCTTCACCGCGCTCACGCGTCTCGACCACAACCGGGCGCTGGGTCAGCTCGCTGCCACCGTCGACACGCCCGTCGGCGACATCCGCGGCGTCACCATCTGGGGCAATCACTCGGCGACGCAGTTCCCGGATGTCGCCCACGCCACCGCGGCGGGCGACTCGGTGCCGGCGCTCCTCGCAGGCCGGCTCGGCGGTCCCGACGGGGCTCGCGAGTGGCTCGTCGACGAGTTCATCCCGCGCGTCGCCAAGCGCGGCGCGGAGATCATCGAGGTGCGCGGATCCTCCTCGGTCGGATCGGCCGCGAGTGCCACGATCGACCACGTGCACGACTGGGTGCTCGGCACCCCCGACGGCTGGACGAGCGCGGCCGTCGTCTCCGACGGGTCCTACGGCGTGCCCGAGGGGCTCGTCTCCTCGTTCCCGGTCGACTCGGTCGACGGCGCCTGGCGCATCCGCCAGGGCCTCGAGGTCGACGACTTCGCACGGCGACGCATCGAGGCATCCGTCGCCGAACTCGTCGAGGAGCGCGACGCGGTGCGCTCGCTCGGACTGCTCTGACGACGCCCGGCGCCGACGTAGGCTGAAGTCATGGCCGAGCAGACCCCCGCACGCAATGCCCGTCGCAACCAGCTGATCGTCGGGCTCATCGTCGGCATTCTCGTCGGCGTGGGCGTGAGCCTCTGGACGAGCTTCTGGCTGTGGCTGCCCGCGGGCATCGTGGTCGGCATCGTCACCGGACTGCTCATGCGGCCGCCGTCGAAGGACTGACGGTCGGCGGGGCTCGCAGGCCGAGCTAGCGGGCAGTGACCCGGATGTAGTCCACGATGCCGTCGATCAGGCGCGCGAGTCCGAACTCGAACGCGTCCGATGGGCCGGCGGGCTCGGCGGCGCCGGCGGCCTGCCCGACGCGCGCGGACACGGGATAGCGCTTCGCGTCGAGGATCTCGTCGAGCAGCGGCTCGTTGCGCTCCCACCAGTCGACGGCCGATTCCTGGTCGACGGCGCGATGCCGTTCGGCGTCGAGGTGCGCGCGCGCCGGCCCGGTGACGAAACCGAGCAGCAGCGTGACGATGCGATCCATGTCGAGGTCGGAGAGTCCGAGACCGTCGATCGCGCGCAGGCACCACTCCCAGTGGTCGGAGACGTTCGGGCCGAGCGGCGGCCTGCTGGTGTCGATCGAGAGCAGCCACGGGTGCCGCAGGTACTCGTTCCACTGCTGTCGCGCGATCTGCGCGAGGCGCTCGGGCAGGTCGCCGTCGAGGCTCGGCAGCGGCATCTCACCGGCGACGCGGTCGACCATGAGGTCGACGAGCTCGGCCTTGCCGGGCACATAGGTGTAGACCGACATCGGCTTCAGCCCGAGTCGGTCGGCGATGCGCCGCATCGACACGGCGTCGATGCCGTCGACGTCGGCCAACTGCACCGCCGTCGCGACGACCTCGTCGACGCTCGATCGCTGCTTCGGGCCCCGTGATCCGACGGGCTCGCCGAAGTGCGACCGCCACAGGAGCCGAAGTGTGCGGTCCGGTTCGGTGCCTGTGGATTCTCCCGCCATGCCGGACAGCCTATATTCTCCGTACACCCTACGGTCGCGCCCCTATGGCGGGCACCGGGTCCCGACCTCAGCCTTCGTCGCGACCGCGACCCGTTCGGCCGCGAACCTGGCGATGAGGACCGCCTGGTCCACGTCATGCGCCGCCTTTCGCCGCGCAGCCGTGGCCTGAGCGACGAGCCCATCGGCCACCGGACGACGAAGGCCGGGGCGCTCAGGGCGCCCCGGCCTTCGTCGAGCGATGCTACTTCTTCTTCGACTTCTCCGGCACGGGCAACGTGCCGGCCGCGCGCTGCGCGGCGTAGTAGGCGCGCGCCTCGTCCTGCCGCTCCTGCTCCGCGCCCGACGCGATCTTCGCGCGCAGGTGCTCAGGGCCGTAGCCGAACGCGTCGACCAGGTCCTGCGCGTGGGGGCGCAGACGCTCGAGCAGGCGGTCGATGTAGGCCGTGACGGCCTGCGCGCGCTGCGGCGAGAGCCGGCCGTTCATGAGGTACCAGGCCAGGTGCTTCTCGACGAGACCGAGACCGAAGAGGTCGCGCACCCAGGTCAGCACCTGCTTCGTGCCGGGATCGGAGGTCTTCGCCAGCGCGCGGGTGAACGCCTCCCACTGCAGCAGCTCGCCGTGGGCGCGAGCGGCCTCGATGAGTTCGTTCTGGTTGCGGTTGAACGCCGCGGCGGCGTCGGCCTTCGGGAGCTTCCGCGCATCGCGCAGACGCCCGGCGATCTCGGAGATCATGGCCTCGACACGGTCGGTGAGCAGCTCGCGCTGCGTCTGCTCGTCGCGGAGCTCGGAGACCGAGCGCGCCGTCGAGCCGAAGTCCGCGATGGTCTGCGCCAGGCGGCGAAGCCCGGTGCCGTGATAGGCGCGGTCGGCCGTCTGCGCGACGACGTAGCGAGCCATGACGCCCGCGTCGGCCTTCGCGAACTGCTTCGAGAAGTCGGTGAGCAGGCGCTTGGCGACCAGCTGCAGCAGCACGTTGTTGTCGCCCTCGAACGTCACGTAGACGTCGAGGTCCTGTCGCAGCCCGACCATACGGTTCTCGGCGAGGAAGCCCGACCCGCCGGTGGCCTCGCGGGCCTCCTGCAGCGTCTCGAGGGCGTGCCAGGTCGAGAGCGGCTTCAGCGCGGCGGCGATCGTCTCGAGGTCCTGACGGTCGTCGTCGGTGTCGGCTGCGCCCGAGAACACCGCGTCGAACTTCACGAGGAACTCGTCGTGCGCGAAGATCTGCGCGTACGTCGTCGCGAGCTTCGGCAGCAGCCGGCGCTGGTGGCGCTGGTAGTCGAGCAGCACCTCTTCGTCGGTGTCGCTCGCCGCGTTGAACTGGCGGCGCTGGTTGCCGTAGGTGATCGCGATCGTCAGCGCCATGGCGGCGGCGGTCGTCGCCGCGCCGTCGAGCGAGACGCGACCCTGCACGAGGGTGCCGAGCATCGTGAAGAAGCGGCGACCCGGGCTCGAGATCGGGCTCGAGTAGGTGCCGTCCTCGGCGACCGACCCGTAGCGGTTCAGCAGGTTCACGCGCGGCACCCGCACGTTCGTGAAGTGCAGACGGCCGTTGTCGATGCCGTTGAGGCCGCCCTTCAGGCCGTCGTCCTCGCCGCCGATGCCCTTGAGGAACCCGCCCTTCGTGTTGCGGATCGGCACGTAGAACGCGTGCACGCCGTGGTTGACGCCCTTCGTGATGAGCTGCGCGAAGACCACGGCGGCGGTGCCGTGCACCGCGGCGTTGCCGAGGTAGTCCTTCCACGCGCCGCGGAACGGCGTGTTGATCACGAACTGCTGCTTCGCCTCGTCGTACGTGGCGGTCGTGCCGATCGCCGCGACATCCGAACCGTGACCGGTCTCGGTCATCGCGAACGCGCCGGGCACCTTCAACGACATGATGTCGGGCAGGAACGTCTCGTGGTGGAACTCGGTGCCGAGGTGGAGGACCGCGGCCCCGAAGAGACCCCACTGCACGCCCGCCTTGATCTGCAGGCTGGGGTCGGCGATCACGAGCTCTTCGAACTGGGCGATGTTGCCGCCGTGGTCGTCGAACCCGCCGAGCGAGGTCGGGAAGGCGCGGTGCACGGCACGCTGGTCGACGAGGATCTTCAGCTGCCCGAGCACGCGCTCGCGGTGCTCGTCCATCGACTGCCCCTCGATGCGCTGCAGGTCGGGATGGGCGGCGCGCTCGCGGGCGGCGAGACGGAGGTCGGCCCAGGTGCCGAGCAGCTGGCGACCGAGGGTCGCCACATCGATCGAGGGCTGGGCGGGAGGCGCAGGCTGCGGGGCGGATGCCGCGGTGCGCGCGGACTTCGGCGGAGCAGTCTCGGCCGGGCGCTCGGGGGCGGCCTTCTGCTGCTTCGAGGCGGTGCGGGGTGCCGTGTCAACCATCGTCGGTGTCTCGTCCTTCGTGTGCGGTCTGGGCTTCATTCCACGGTAGGTCGAGGGCCTGCGGCGAGGAAACCCTGCGTCCGTGCCCTACAAACGCGCGCGGCGGCGCGTCGAACGGCACTGTGAGGACTCTACAAAAGGCACTCTCGGCATCGATGGGATACCGACAAGAGACTCAGCTTCGGAAGAAGGCGTTCGCCCGGCCGGACCACAGGAACGCCAGGACGATCACCGAGATGACGATGCTGAAGTACTCGCCGATCGCTCCCGCGGGGTAGGCGATCGCGAGGAAGATCGAACTCGCGATCGAGAGCACCTGCAGGATCGTGATGAACATGCGCGCGCCGGCGCTGCCTCGGAGCAGCCCGCCCGCCACGGCGATGACGACGACGCCGATGAGGATCGAGATGATCGCCGAGGCGATGAGCTGGCTCGCACCGCCGAACTCCTCCACCGTGGCGGCGACACTCGTCTGGAAGAGCAGGATCGTGCCGCCGATGACATCGAGCAGGCCCGAGATCCAGGTGAGCACCGCGATGAACGTGACGCCGCCGGGGCGGCCGACCGCATTCACTCAGGCCTCCGGCTGCCGGCTGCCGAAGAACACGCTCGACTTGTGCCCCCACAGCAGGAACAGCACGACGAGCGAGATGACGATGCCGAGCCATTCGCCGACCGCACCGCCGAGGTACGCGAAGGCGAGGAAGAGCGAGCCGATGATCGAGAGCACCTCGACGACGGTGATGATCATGCGGGACACCCAGCTGCCGGTGAGCAGCCCCGCGGCGACGGCCACGACGATGAGGCCGAGCACGATCGAGCCGATGGCCGCGACGTAGAGCGGGCCGGTGCCGCCGAGACCGTCGGCGACGGATTCGACGCCCGCCTGGAACAGCAGGATGGTGCCCGACACGATGTCGAGCGCTCCCGCGATCCACGCGAGGATCGCGACGATGGTGACGCCCATCGGCCGAGCCATCTGATCGGACATGCCGAACCCCCTTGCCCCATGCGCCGTCGACACGGCGTCCCTGGGGCGATGCTAGCCCTGTCGGGGCGCGCGCGTCTCGATTTCGCGCGGGGCGGGCCGGAAACGATCGAGACCCCCGCCTGCTCGGCGAGGGTCTCGAGGTGCGCGGTCGGCGGAGCCGACCGGGCGGGGATCAGGCGGAGTAGCTCAGGCCGTGACCGAAGCGGAACAGCGGGTCGGCCGTGTCGAACGGCACGTCGGAGCGGTTCGCCTCGACGGCGGCCATGCTCGACGGCAGGTCGAACGGCATCCTGCCCTTCGGCTCGGCGTCGCCCACGAGCACATCGAGCACCGCGCGCGGGCTCGCGCCCCAGTTGGCGGTCAGCGCTGCGAGGTCGCCCGCGAACGGGGTGAGGATCGCGGGCCGGTCGAGGAACACGTCGACCACGGTCGGCACGGCTGCGGCGACCTCGCGCACGTGCGCGATCTGCTCCGCGGTGTAGTCGAGCGAACCCGAGTGGAAGAAGTTCTCGAACACCGTCGGGCGCTCCTCGAAGGGAGCCTGCAGGCGCAGGATCGCGACCTCCGCTTCGGCGGGCGTCTCGACGACCTGGCCGTACTCGGCCGCGATCTCGGGGGCGATGCCCTCGACATAGAGGCGCAGGCCGCGTGCGAGCGGCAGCGTGGGGCGCTCGGCGCCCGAGGCATCCGTCTGCTCGCGGTTGACCAGCAGGGTGATCGCGGCCCGCTGGGCGGCCTCGCCGGCGGCGACGAACTCGGCCGAGCCGACGACGCGACCGGCGCGCTCGACGTCGACATAGGGCTGCTCGAAGAGGCCCAGCACGAACTTCTCGCGCAGCAGGCGGCGGGCCGAGACGTCGAGGCGCTCCTCGGTGATCTCGCCCGAGTTCACGAGGTCGACGAGCATCTCGGGGTCGGCTTCGCCGCCGAACTGGTCGACGCCCGCGTCGATGACCTTCTTCATGCGCTCGCGCGGAGTGAGGTGCTCGACGCCCCAGGCGCGGGCCGGGAAGGGCTGGCCGAAGATCGCGGCGTCGTTGATGAGTCCCCAGTCGGTGCAGACGATGCCGTCGAAGCCGTAGCGCTCCCGCAGGAGTCCGGTGATGACCGACTTGTTGAAGCCGAAGCCGACCTCTTCGTACTCGGTGCCGACGGGCATGCCGTAGTACGGCATGATCTGGCTCGTGCCGGCCTCGAAGGCGGCCTCGAACGGCTTCAGGTGCGTCTCGAACTCGCCGCCGGGGTAGACCTGCTCGCGACCGTGCGCGAAGTGCGGGTCCTCGCCGTCCTTCTGGGGGCCGCCGCCCGGGAAGTGCTTCGTCATGGTCGCGACGGAGTCGGGGCCGAGCTCGGCGCCCTGGAAGCCGCGGATGTAGGCGGCGCCCATGCGACCGGCGAGCTCGGGGTCTTCACCGAAGGTCTGCAGCGCGCGCGACCAGCGGGGCTCGGTGGCGAGGTCGATCTGCGGGTGCAGCGCCACGCGGATGCCGACCGCCGTGTACTCCTGGCGGGCGATGTCGCCGAACTGCTCGACGAGCGCCTCGTCGCCGACGGCTGCGAGGCCCATGGTCTCGGGCCACACCGAGAACGAGCCGGCGAGCATGCCCGAGAGCGGGTTGTCGGTATACGAGTGACGCGGATCGGTCGAGACCGTCACGGGGATGCCGAGGCGGGTCGCGGCCGCAGCCTCCTGCAGGCGGTTGTGCCACTCGGCGATGAGCTCCGCCGTGGGCGGGGTCTGCAGCACATTGAAGTGGTTCATGAGACGGCCCGCGACGTAGTCGTCGGTCGACGGCAGCCCGAACATGTCGTCGCCCTGCGAGAGCGAGCCGTCTTCACCGGCGGCGATCATCGTCTGGAAGAAGAGCCCGGCCTTCTCTTCGAGCGTCATCTGCGAGAGGAGGATCTCGACGCGCTCGGCGACGGGCAGGTTCGCGTCGCGGTATCGCAGGTCGAGTCCGCCGGCGGTGTCGACGGGCGCCGCGGCATCCGTCTCGTGGTTCAGCTGATCGGTCATGCCGGCACTCCTTCATGCTTCGGAAACGGGCCGCGATGCGGCATCCGGTTCATCATAAACCGAATGTCACTTGGTTTTCGAGTCCTCGGCGGAAACGCACAGGCACGGCCGCATGCGAGGATGCGACCGTGCCTGGTCGGGGTCGCCGGCGAGCGGCCGACGGGGAGGTCGACGGATCAGTCGGAGCCGGCCTCGACGTAGCTCAGGTCGTTGACGGTCTTGATCGTCCACTCGCCGCGGTTGTAGACGAGCTCGCTGACCGCGCCGTTCTCGATGCCGCTCGTGAGCTCGCTCACGTCGGCCCCGAGCGTGCCGAGCGCGAGCATGATCGTGATGCCGCTCGAGACCACGAGCACCTCGCCGCCGCCGTGCTTCGCCTGCTCGGCGGCGATGTCGTCGAGCGCCTCCACCGCACGGGCGGCGACCTGCTCCGGCGTCTCGGCGACGAGACCACTGCCCTCGTTTAGGCGGGCGACCGCACTGAGGCCCTCCACGAAGTCGAAGTCGGGGTCGGTGAACAGCTCGCCGACGTTCGCGTAGCCGAGCTCGGTGGCGATGGCGGCCCACATCTCCATGTTCTTCGCACCTTCGAACTTGCCGAAGGAGATCTCGCGGAGTCGCTCGTCGCGGGTCGCCTCGTCTTTCGCGTCGAGTTCATCGAGCGCGAGCGAGACCGTCTCCCAGTGCCGCACCATGTCGGCGGAGTAGGCGGCCTCGAACTTCACGCCGGACTCGGCGAGGCCCGCGCCGAGGTGCTCGGCCGACAGGCGGCCCTCTTCGGTGAGGGGCGAGTCGGACCAGCCCTGTGCCCGTTCGAGGGTGTTGAGCATCGTCTCGCCGTGGCGCGTCAGGTAGATCGTGACGGTGCCCGGCTTCGGCTTCTTCGGCCCCGCGGCGGCCTGGGAGGCGGGCACGGTCGAGAAGGCGGCGAGGGTGGCGAGTGTGGTGACGGCGAGGGCGCCGGCCGTGACGGCGCGCATGGTGCGGTTCATCGGACTCCTTTGTGGCGATGGATGGCGGGGCTGATGCCCGGTGTCAGCATATGGGCGCAATACCGACCATGCGGTAACAAAATGGATTCGATGTCCGCGGGTAGGCTGAGCGCCGATGCCGCCGACCACCCCTGGGCCAGAAGCCGCGACCGCCGCACGGCCTGCGGCGTCCGCGCGCGGCCGCGCGACGCGCGAACGCATCGTCGACGCCGCGGCACGATGCTTCGCGGCATCCGGCTACCGCGGCGTCTCACTTCGAGATGTCGCGGCCGAGGCCGGGCTCTCGCACCCCGGCGTGCTGCGGCGCTTCTCGTCACGCGAGCAGATCCTCGACGCGGTGGTCACCCGATTCGAGCTGGAGAACGAGCGTTGGCTCGCGGCGCGCACCGAGGTTCCGCCCCACCTGCTGATCGCGCTCGCCGAGCACAACCAGGCGAAGCCGGGCTACCTCGAGCTCTTCTCCGCCCTCGCCGGCGAGGCCGTCAGCCCGGAGCACCCCGCGCACGACCGGTTCGCAGCCCGCTACCGAGAACTGCGCGAGGAGAGCCTGCGGCAGCCGCCGGCGACCCCGTGGTCGCGCGACGATGCGACGCGGATGCTCGCCGGGTGGGACGGCCTCCAGCTGGCATCGCTCTACCACCCGGGCCACGTGGATGTCGCGGCGGAACTCGCGCAGCAGCTGACGGGCGTGCGCCGGTCCGAGAGCGCGCACGCGAGCCCTGCGACGCCGGCCGACCAACCCGTGGATTCGTCGTCGGCCGCTCGTGCTGCCGGCTACTCGGTCGGTCGCGCGCGGCAGGCACGCATCATCGCCGACGCCACCGAGCTCTTCGCCCGTCGCGGATTCCACGACACGAGCCTGCGCGAGGTCGCCGAGGCCGTCGGCATCTCGAAGTCGGCGCTGCTGCACCACTACCCGACGAAGGACGCCCTGCTCGTCGCGGTGATCGCCGAGCGCGACCGCCGCACGGTTCCGAGCTCGGAGGATCTCCTGTCAGCCTCCCCCGCCGAGACGATCGAGCTCATGGTGCGCACTGCCCGACGATCCGAACTCGACACACCGGGTCTCGTCGAGGTCTACACGGTGCTCACGGGCGAGGCGGCGTCGCCGAGGCATCCGGCGCACGCGTTCTTCGCCGCACGTTCGCGGCGCACCATCGCCGACGTCACCGTGCTGTTCGAACGCCTCGCCGTCGACGGGCTCCTCGCCCCCGGGCGGGATCCGAGGCATGAGGGCCGATGGGTGCCCGCCATGTGGGACGGACTGCAGGTGCAATGGGGCTACGACCCGTCGATCGATGTCGCGAGGCTCCTCGCCGACTACTTCGACGCCGCAGTCACGTTCCCGGTGCAGGCGCCGCCGCGTCTCACGCCACCTGCCTGACCGCTGCTCCGTCTGCCGCATGCGGACGCCTGACGTGACACGCCGACCCCGGGCGACCAGGGTCGGCGCATCACGGCGCGGATCCGCCGCTGAAGGCTACGCGCTGCGCTGGTACACGCGGAACGCCCGCGTCGCCGAGTGAGGATCCGTCAAGGGTCGCCGAATACCCTCCGACGTGGCCGCTGTTCGGAGCAGGGCGGGTCGGGTCGAGGAGACGTGAACCGAGCCGAGGAGCAGCTCGGGCCGGATGATGGCGTCAGGCCGAGGCGACGACCTCGAGCAGTGCCTCGCCGTAGGCCTCGCGCTTCTTGGCGCCGATGCCCGTGATGCCGTCGAGGTCGGCGAGGCTCGCCGGTTTCTCGACCGCGACGGCGCGCAGGGTCGCGTCGCCGAAGACGATGTACGCGGGCACGCCCTGCTCTTTCGCCTCGCCGGCGCGCCAGGCGCGGAGTTGCTCGAACAGCTCGGCCTGCGCCGGCTCGAGATCGGCCGCCGCGGTGGCCGCGCGCGTGCTGCGCGAGCGCGACGCGCGCTCGGGTTCGGTGCGGAGCTTCACGACCCGCTTGCCCGAGAGCACGTCGGCCGCGGCATCCGTCACCGTCAGCGTGCCGTACTCGCCATGCGTGGCGAGCAGGCCCTGGGCGAGCAGTTGCCTCACGACGCCGCGCCACTGCTGGTCGCTGAGGTCTTGGCCGATGCTCCAGGTCGCGAGCGCGTCGTGGCCGTACTGGCGCACCCGCGGAGTCTCCTTGCCGCGCAGGATGTCGACGAGATGGCCGGCGCCGAACTTCTGCCGGCGCTCGCGCTGCAGGCGCACGATCGTCGACATGAGCTTCTGGGCGGGCACCGTGCCGTCCCACGAGGCGGGCGGCTCGAGGCAGGTGTCGCAGTTGCCGCAGGGTTCGCTCGGCTGGCCGAAGTAGCCGAGCAGGTTCTGGCGACGGCACTGCACCGTCTCGCAGAGGGCGAGCATCGCGTCGAGGTGCTGGGCGAGCCGTCGCCGGTGGGCGAGGTCTCCGGGACTCTCGTCGATCATGCGGCGCTGCTGCACGACGTCTTGCAGTCCGTACGCGAGCCAGGCCGTGGCGGGCGCACCGTCGCGGCCCGCACGACCCGTCTCCTGGTAGTAGCCCTCGACCGACTTCGGCAGGTCGACGTGGGCGACGAAGCGCACGTCGGGCTTGTCGATGCCCATGCCGAACGCGATCGTCGCGACGACGACGACACCTTCTTCGCGCAGGAACCGCTCCTGCGTGCGACGACGAACCGCGGCGTCGAGGCCCGCGTGGTACGGCATCGCATTGACGCCGTGCTCGGCGAGGTACGCGGCGAGCTTCTCGGTGCTCGCCCGGGACAGCGCGTAGACGATGCCCGCGACGGGGTTGCCGGCGGCGTCGCGCCCCTCGCTGCGGATGAACTCGAGCAGTTGCTTGCGCACTTCGAGCTTCCCGTCGATGCGGTACTGGATGTTCGGCCGGTCGAAGCTCGAGACGAAGTGCTCGGCTCCCCCGAGGCTCAGCCGCTCGGTGATCTCGCGATGCGTCGCCTCGGTCGCCGTGGCGGTGAGGGCGATGCGCGGCACGTCGGGCCAGCGCTCGGCGAGCTCGGAGAGGGCGAGGTAGTCGGGCCGGAAGTCGTGCCCCCACTGCGCGACGCAGTGAGCCTCGTCGATCGCGAAGAGCGCGATCGTGCCCTGCTCGAGGAAGCGCTTGGTCGCCTCATTGCCGAGCCGCTCGGGAGCGACGTAGAGCAGGTCGAGCTCTCCGGCGAGGTACGCGCGCTCGACCTCGGCGCGCTCGTGCGACTGCTGGCTCGAGTTCAGGTACGCGGCGCGCACACCATTGCGCACAAGGGCGTCGACCTGGTCGTGCATGAGTGCGATGAGGGGCGAGACCACGATGCCCGTGCCCTCGCGCAGCAGCGAGGGGATCTGGTAGCAGAGGCTCTTGCCGCCACCGGTCGGCATGAGCACGACGGCGTCGCCGCCGCCCGCGACCTGCGCGATGATCTCGGCCTGTTCGCCGCGGAAGCTGTCGTACCCGAAGACGGTGTGCAGGGCTTCGGCCGCCGAGGCGAACCTCGCGGGCGCAGCAGCGCGACGACCCGCCGCGACGGCCCCGGACGACTGCCCGCGCGATGCGCCGGGAGCACCCGCCGAGCGCTGCGGGGCAGCGGCTCGCGCGGCGCCGAACTGGGCGTCATCGACGGGCGGCACCCACTCGTCGTCGGGCGGCGGGGCGAGCTCGTCGGGGTCCCACGGGACCTCATCGGTCCAGGCGGGTTCCGCGTTCCAGCTCATCCGTCGAGTCTAACGAGCGCCGCCGACCCGCTGCGTCGGCGCGCACCCGGGGATGCACGGTCGGGCCTGTCGAGGAGGAGTGGGTGAGCACGCGCATGCGCGGCACGGCGAACGGCCCCGGGCGGATCGCCCGGGGCCGTTCGCATCGGTTGTCGGCTCAGCCGACGTTGAGCACGAACGAACTCGTCGTACCGGTCGTCGGCACCGTGATGTCGAATCGCGTCGGCCCGCTCGTGCCGGCCGGGACGTTGAACTGCATCGTCGCCTTGCCGATCTCATCGAGCGTCGCCGTGTATGCGCGATCGACCGGCGAGGTGTCGAGCTGCGTGTCGCCGAACGAGACGACGACGGTGCCGGCAGCCGGCTCCTTGCGGCTGAAGTCGAGCGACGACAGCTTCACGGTGACCGATTCGCCCGGCGCGTACACGCCGTCGCCCTCGACGTCGACGCCGACTGCCCGCTGGGCGTTGTCAGGCGCGATCTCGGGGTTCACCTCGAAGTAGTCGACCATCGATTCGAGGTCGATCTTGCCGGTGTCGGCACGCCCCGTACCGAGGCCCAGGGTGGTGAAGTTGTCGCCACCCGCGGCGAGGAACGAGTTCGCACCCACGAGGTAGTTGGCGGCCGGGTCGATCGGCTCGCCGTTCAGCAGGATCTCGGTGATGTGCGATCCGGCCGCCGCGGTCGGGTCGTACGTGTACGTGAGCTCCTTGTTGACGCCGAGCTTCAGGAACGGACGCGACGCACCCGTGGGCTGCCACTGCTCTTCCAGTACCTTCTTGACCTGCGCGCCGGTGAGGTTCACCGTCACGAGGGTGTTCGCGAAGGGCTGCACGTTGGCGGCCTCGCGGTAGGTGACCTCGCCCGAGGCCAGGTCGGCGCGCAGGCCGCCCGGGTTCATGAAGGTGATGTCGACCGCGCGGGTCCCGTCGACATTGAGCGCCCACTGCTGCACGTCGGCGACGAGGTTGCCGAGCGTCGACTCGCCGCCCCGGTTCTCGGGGAACGACGTGGCCCCGTCGGGGTTCGACGCCACCGCGCGGCCGAAGTCGGCGCTCGCGGTGCCGAGCACGACGCTGCCGAGCTCGTTCGCCACCTCGACCGCGTCGTCGACGATCGTCTTGACCGCCGGGTCATCGGGGAAGAGCGCCGTCGTACCGTCCATGAGGCTGAAGATCTCGTTCTTCATGGTGAACGACTTCGTCTTGCGGTCGTACTGGATGTCCATCTTGCTGAACCGCTCGCCGTACTGGCCGCTCGAGATGACGGGCATCGGAGCGTGATCGAACAGCGCCGAGTCTGCACTCGTGACCACGTGGTTGTACGCGAGGTGGGTGTGACCCGAGACGATCGCATCGACGTTGGCGTCGACGCCGAGCACGATCTCGCCGAAGCGCGATTCCGCGTCGACCGCCGACGACTTGTCGGTCGTCGACGCGCCCTCGTGCACGAGCGCCACGATGATGTCGGCCTCGCCGTTCCCGCGCATGCCGTCGCTCAGCTGGTCGGCGACCCGGTTGATCGCCTCGGTCGGATCCTCCACCGTGATGTCGGCGATGCCCGCCGGGCTCACGAGGGACGACAGCTCATCGGTGACCGCACCGACGAAGCCGATCGTCACCCCGTCGAACGTCTGGGTGTAGTACTCGGGCAGTGCGGCGTCTCCGGTCTCCTTGTCGCGGATGTTGGCGCCCAGGTACTCCCAGTCGGCCATCGGCATCACCCGATCGGTGAGATCGGCGAAGCCCTGGTCGAACTCGTGGTTGCCGACCGAGCTCACGTCGAGGCCCGCCGCGTTGAGCGCCTGGATGGTCGGTTCGTCCTGCTGGATGAACGACGTGAAGGTCGACGCCCCGATCATGTCGCCCGCCGCCGCGAACACCGTGTTCGGGTTGCCGGCACGGATCTGCTTCACGGCGCTGGAGAGCGCCGCGATGCCGCCCGACGGTGCCGACTGCTCGATGCGACCGTGGAAGTCGTTGACCGTGACGAGGTCGATGTCGACCTTGCCGGGCACCGTCTCGGAACCGACGCCGACGAGGATCGGGTCGTGGTCGCTCGAACGGAACGGCGTGGCCTCTGCGACCGTCTCGGCAGCGGGGCCCCAGTACTCGCGACCCGCCCACTCGGGAGAGTTGATCGACCAGACCGCGGTCTTCGTGACGCGGCTGTTCGCCGCGGGCGACGCGATGACGTGATCGAGCGAACCGAGCTCGCCGTCGAAGGTGTAGGTGTACTGTCCGCGCGCCTTGCTGAAGACGAGATCGCTCCAGCCCGCGTCGACGAACACCTGGATCGGGTCCTCCTTGGCGTAGGAGTTGAAGTCGCCCACGAGGTAGACCGCGTTCTTGCGCCCCTCGGAGAGCTCGTTCGCGAAGGCGAGCAGCGACTCGGCCTGCGCGGTGCGCTCGTCGTTGAAGGCGTCCTGGCCGGGCTGCGGCGAGGGGTCGGTGCCGCTCTTCGACTTGAAGTGGTTCGCGATCACGGTCACGAACTGCTTGTCGTACTTGAAGGTCTGGGCGATCGGCTCGCGCGCGATGTCCCACACGGTCTCGTCGATGATCGTCTGCGCCTCACCGCTCGGCTTGACCGATGCGGGCTTGTAGATGATCGCGTTCGTGATGACGTCGGTGATCGCGGGGTCGTGGAGCGACTCGGGCGTCTTCACGTACTTCCACGTGCCGGCGCCGGCCGCGGCGTTGAGGCCCGCGACGAGGTCGGCGAGCGCCTCATCGGGCTTCTCCCCGAGCGCGACCGAGTTCTCGATCTCCTGGAGCGCGACCACATCGGCGTCGAGGCCGTTGATCGCCTTCACGATCTTCGCCTTCTGCACCGCGAACTCCTCGGCGGTGTCGGCGCCGCGGGCCTCGGGGTTCTCCGACGTCAACGTCGTGAAGTAGTTCAGCACGTTGAACGCGGCGACCGTGATGTCGCCGCCGACGGCGGGTGCCGCGGTCGGCCGCGGGTTGCCGATGACCTTGCCTGCGGCGTCGAGGCTCGCGAACGTCGGCTTGACCGATGCGGGGCTCGCGTCGTTGATGGGCCGAGACGGCTGCAGGCGCCACTCGTTGAAGCCGAAGCCGAGCACGTAGCCGGAGGTCGGGAAGGTCGCGACGTCGCCGTTGCGGACGACGGTGGCCTTCGTGAAGTAGGGCTGGTCGCCCGGGTGGGCCGGGTTGTCGGTGCCGTTCGAGTTGCGCACGGCGATGCTGTACCCGTCGTCGAGCAGGAGGCGGCTGGCCTTGTTCGCGGCCGCGATGTCGCTCGCGCCCTTCGAGCCGGGCAACTGCGTCTCGGTCGACTTCACCGGCATCGCGGCACCGGCGTTCAGCCAGAGCTCGCCGAATCGGTTGAGGTTGTGGCTCGAGACGACCTTGTAGGTGCCGCTCGGTGCGACGAGCATGCCCTCGAACGCTTCGCGGGCCGTGTTGCCGACGGCGGTGGCGGGCAGCGGCGTCAGTGCGGGCAGACCCGCCGCCGACTGCACGAGCTCGACGTTCGCGGCCTTCTCGGGTCGGACCTGGGTCAGGCCGTTGAACTCCTCGACGAGGCCGGTGACGCGCACCTTGTCGCCGATCTCCACGGCGGGGTTCTCGCCGTGGAGGTACACGAAGACGCCGTCGGAGGCCTTGGGCGTCGCATCCGTCGCACCGCCCGAACCCGCCGTCTGGATGTAGATGCCGTCGTAGCCGCCGACTCGGTGGTCGGCCGTGACGATGCCCTCGGTGACGACGGCCTGGCCGACGAGCGGGCTCGCGGCGACGTCGGTGCCCTGGATCTGTGCGATCGTCTTGGCGACGGGCAGGATCGGTCCGCCGGCGCTGCCCGAGTTCTGCGGGGTCGGCGCGGAGACGAACGTGAAGTCCTTCGAGTTGTCGTCGGTGTCCTTGAAGTTCGTTCGCACGATGCTGCCCGGCACGGTGTTCCCGCCGGGGTAGGCGGCGGGCGCCGTCTCGGAGGCGTTCGAGGTGCCGTAGCCGACGAAGTCGACGATCGCGGGATTGCTCACCGAGCCGGTGCCCGGGTCGAGTGCGGTCGTGCTCTTCGCGAGGAAGACCGAGCCGTTCTGGCCCTGCAGCGAGATCGAGGAGGTCGCATCGGTCGTCGGCAGCGCGGCTCCAGTGCCGCCGTTGCTGGCGAGCCCGATGAGGTAGTACCCGCCCGACTTGATCGTGCCGCTCAGTGCGCCGAGGCCGCTCGCCGGCCCCGCGGTGCCCGCGGCGCGATACTGCAGCGACCAGCCCGCGAGGGAGACGTCGGCATTCGTCGGGTTGTAGAGCTCGACGAACTTGTTCTGGAAGGGCTGGGTCGCGCTGCCTCCGCGGGCGTAGACCTCGTTGATCACGACGCCCGAGGCGTCGACCGCGGCGACCGCGGGCGCGGCGCCGAGGAACCCGGCGACGAGCGTGCCCGCGGCGACGAGCGCCACCCCGGACAAGCAGTTTCTGGTGCGACGTTGCATGACTCTCCTCATCGAACGACCACACCCCACCTCGGATTCGACGCTGCTGCGAGCACGCCGGCGGCGGGACGATTGTTCCGAAGCATAAGACTGTGCAGTGCCGCTGCCAAGGGGTCACCCCAGCCGCTCGACCTGATTTCACGCGGAATTCACACGCGTTGCTCAGATGAGCAGATCACCGGGCGGCAGTCGCACGGATGAGCAGATCAGGCCTCCCGGGCCATGCCGGATACGCTGAGCAGCACCATGCTCACCGCCGTCCTCTCGCTCACCGGCGCGTTCGTGTTCGGGGCGGCGGACTTCCTCGGCGGGCTCGCCGCGAAGCGCATCGGCGCAGTGCTCGCGACCGCGGTCGCCGCGCTCGCCGGCTTCATCGGCCTGGCCGTCGCGACCCCGCTGTCGGGTGGGGCGTGGACCGCCGCCGACCTCTGGTGGGGGGCTGCGGCCGGTGTCGCGGGAGCGGTCGCCATCGGCCTCCTCTACGCCTGCCTCGCGATCGGCCCGATGTCGATCCTCTCGCCGCTCACCGCCGTGGTCTCCGCCATCGTGCCGATGCTCTGGGGACTCGCGACCGGTGCACGGCTCGGCCCGCTCGCGCCGTGGGCACTCGGCCTCGCGCTCGTCGCGGTCGTGCTCGTCGGCTTCGTGCCCGAGCGCGGCGCCGTCAGGCCGAGCCTCACCGGCATCGTCATGGGACTCGGATCCGGCACCGCGATCGGCGCGTTCTTCATCCTCATCGACCGCACCTCCGACGAGAGCGGCCTCGCACCCCTCGCGGTCAACAGCGCCGTCACCGCGGCCGTCATGTTCGCCCTGGTCGGCGGGCTGGCACTCCGCACGCGAGCGAAGCGACCCCGGATGCCGCGAGCCGACGAGCCGGCGGACACCGCCCTCGCCGCTCGGGACCGGGCACGAGGCATCCGTCTCGCCGTCGTCGGCGGGCTCGTGAACGCCGCGGCGAACGCCCTCATCCTCTTCGGCATCCGCGCAGGCGAGCTGGCGATCGCCGCCGTGCTCGGCGCGATGTATCCGGCCGGCACGATCCTGCTCGCGGCGATCGTGCTGAAGGAGCGCATCGCGCCCGTGCAGTGGGCCGGCCTCGTGCTCGCGCTGGCCTCGGCCGCCATGCTCGCGGTGGCGTGACCCGGCGGAAGACGCCGCGCGGCTAGAGTCGCACGACCTCGGTGACGCGCACGACCGCAGCGCCCTCCTCGGCGGAGGCGTCGAGGTCGACCTCGGCCCGGATGCGCCAGTCGTGGTCGCCGGCGGGGTCGTCGATCGTCTGCTCGACGCGCCACGTGCCGCTGGCGGCATCCGACTCGTCGATCGCGACCAGGCGCGGCGCGCGGGCCGCCGGTCCGGTGCCGATCTCGTCGTGCTCGGCGTAGTACCGGTCGAGCGCGTCGGGCCAGCCCGCCTCGGGGTCGAGCTCGGCGAGCTCGTCGTCGCGCTCGAGCGCGGCGAGCTGCACGCGACGGAACAGCTCGTTGCGCACGAGCACCGTGAAGGCGCGACGGTTGGTCACGACCGACGGCGGGGCCGGCGGCACGACCGCGGTCTCGTCTTCAGGCAGGTGGGCGGCGGGGTCGATGAGCTCGTTCCACTCGTCGACGAGACTCGAGTCGACCTGGCGCACGAGCTCGCCGAGCCACTCGATGATGTCGAGCAGCTCCTCGTTCTTGGCCTCGGTCGGCACCGTCTGGCGGATCGCCCGATAGGCGTCGGAGAGGTAGCGCAGCACGAGCCCCTCGCTGCGGGCGAGCTGGTAGAAGCCGACGTACTCTCCGAACGACATGCTGCGTTCGAACATGTCGCGCACGACCGACTTCGGCGAGAGCTCGAAGTCGCGCACCCACGGCTGGCTCGAGGCGAAGACCTCGAACGACTGGGCGAGCAGCTCGTCGAGCGGCTTCGGCCAGGTGACCAGCTCGACGAGCTCCATGCGCTCGTCGTACTCGATGCCGTCCTGCTTCATGCGGCCGATGGCCTCGCCGCGCGCCTTGAACTGCTGCTGCGACAGGATCGGGCGCGGGTCGTCGAGCGTCGACTCGATGACGCTCACGACGTCGAGGGCGTAGTGGCCCGTGCCGACGCCTCCTGAGCCTGTCGAAGGGCCGGCCTGTTCCTCGGGGTCGAGCAGTTCGATCGCGGCGAGCGCGAACGGCGAGAGCGGCTGGTTGAGTGCGAAGTTCGGCTGCAGGTCGACGGTGAGGCGCACGATCGGCAGACCGTCGCCCGCAGGGGGCAGCAGTTCGACGACGCCGGCGTCGCGCAGGGTGCGGAAGATCTCGAGCGCCCGCCGCGCGAGCGCGAACTGCCGGGCGCGCGGCTCGTGGTTGTCGAAGACGAGCGAGCGGATGTCTCCGATCACGTCTCCCCCGCGGGCGATGACGTTGATCAGCATCGCCGCGGTGAGCTTCAGCTGCGGCACGAGCGGTTCCGGCTCGGCCGCGACGAGCCGTTCGTACGAGGCCTCGCCCCAGGTGATCTGACCGGCCGGTGCCTTCTTGCGCACGATCTTCTTGAGCTTCTTGGGGTCGTCGCCCGCCTTGCGGACGGACGCCTCGTTCTCGATCTCGTGCTCGGGTGCGAGCACCACGACGGTGCCCGCGGTGTCGTAGCCGGCCCGCCCCGCCCGCCCCGCGATCTGGTGGAACTCGCGCGCGGTGAGCTGGCGCATCCGCTGCCCGTCGAACTTCGCGAGCGCGGTGATGAGCACCGTGCGGATCGGCACGTTGATGCCGACGCCGAGCGTGTCGGTGCCGCAGATGACCCGGAGCAGGCCGCGCTGGGCGAGCGTCTCGACGAGTCGCCGGTAGCGCGGCAGCATGCCGGCGTGGTGCACGCCGATGCCCGCGCGCACGAGTCGCGAGAGCGTCTTGCCGAACGCGGTGTTGAAGCGGAACCCGCCGATCGCCTCGGCGATCTCGTCGCGCTGCTCGCGCGTGACGACGCGGATCGACGAGAGGGCCTGCGCGCGCTCCATCGCCGCGGCCTGCGAGAAGTGCACGATGTAGACGGGCGCCTGCCGCGTCTCGATGAGCTCTTCGACGGTCTCCTGCACGGGCGTCTTCGCGTACGAGAAGTGCAGCGGCACCGGGCGGTCGACCCCGGTCACGAGCGCGGTCTCCCGGTCGGTGCGACGCTTCAGGTCGGACGCGATCGCGGTGACGTCGCCGAGCGTGGCCGACATGAGCACGAACTGCGCGCGGTGCAGCGTGAGCAGCGGCACCTGCCACGCCCAGCCGCGCTCGGGGTCGCCGTAGTAGTGGAACTCGTCCATGACGACTTGGTCGACATCGGCGTCGGGGCCGTGCCGCAGCGCGAGGTTCGCGAGGATCTCGGCGGTGCAGCAGATGATCGGGGCATCCGGGTTCACCGAACTGTCGCCGGTGACCATGCCGACGTTCATCGCGCCGAAGATGTCGACGAGTTGGAAGAACTTCTCGGAGACGAGCGCCTTGATGGGCGCCGTGTAATAGCTGCGCCCGCCGCGGGCGAGGGATGCCGCGTGGGCCGCCACCGCGACGAGCGACTTGCCGGTGCCCGTGGGCGTCGAGAGGATGACGTTCGCGCCCGAGACGATCTCGATGATCGCCTCGTCCTGCGCGGGGTAGAGCGAGAGCCCGCGGCCCTCGGCCCAGCCGACGAAGGCGTCGTACATCGCGTCGGCGTCGTACGGGCTCGGCGCGAGCTCAGGCAGGGTCGGGGTCACCCGTCGAGTCTGTCACGCGGGCGCGAACGCGCGCGTCGCGCTCGCCGGATCAGGTGCCGGGGGCGAAGTCGGCGCGAAGTCGGTCGAGCGTGTCCTCGTCGACGGCGTCGAGCGCGCGGGCGGCTTCGGCATCGGCGGACGGATCGATCACGACGACCGGCCCGGTCGACGACGACCACTCGACCGTGCCGTGTTCGAAGACGCCGCGGAGCACGCCGGTCGCGGGCACGAGGTCGACATCGAGCACCGGCAGTCCGAGCGCCGATCGCTCCCACCCGAGCAGCGCCCAGATGTCGCGCACCATGCCGAACACGATCGCGGGCCCGTGGACCGGCGTCCAGTAGATGGAACCGCCCTCGAAGTGCGCGAATCCGCCGGGAAGACGGCCGCCGAACTCGGAGGCGGCGAGCGGTTGCTCGTCGGTCGTCGGGAAGCCGAGGAACGAGGTCTCGCCGCCCACACCCTGCCAGTGCTCGGCGATGAGCCCGTGCACCTCGTGGGCGCCCGTTCGCGCCGACCAGTACACGGCACCGCGTTCGAACTCGCGGCGGTACATCTCGCCCTCGCCGAGGCGGGTGTGCAGCGCCGTCGCCTCGCCGAGCCACGGGTGCTCTGCACGCTTCGCGCTGATCGCCGGCACGGCGAGCAGCAGCTGGTTGGCCGGGTCGTAGCGCACGGCCGTGCGGAAGTCGCTCCAGCTCAGTGCGCGGTCGACGTGCGCCGAGCGCACCGCCTCCCGCGCAGGCGCGGCCTGGCGATGCCGCGTGAGGTGCATCATCCGCTCCGTCATCGCCCTGCCCTTCTCTACGGGGCGCCTTCAGCGCGGGAGAACGGAGCCGGGTCATCGCCCTGCCCTTCGCTCACCGCGCACCGTCGGCGCCGGAAACGGGGGAAGCCGGCCTGCACCGAGCGTTCGGGACTCGGTGCTGACCGGCTATCCGATCGACCACTCCGCGGCGACAGTTCCCCCTGCAGTTCGCGGATCGGCGATCGCTCCTCACACTACGAGGGGCGACGGATGCCGCGAATCAGGGTTATCCCTGAACTCCGCGCCCGGGTCTCGGGGAGGTCAGGGCGTGCACTGACCGGCGCCTCCACGAGCGCACAGGCGACACGGGACCGTTCGAGCCGCTAGCGTTCGCTGAGACGCAGTCGCTCGAGGAGAATCCATGCGGATCGCACCCAGCCCCACGCCAGACGAGTCAGCAGCCGCATCGCCGTCGGACATCGACGTCGATACCGACGAAGCCGGCGGCGGCGCCCCCGGCACCGCCGACTCGACGGCAGGTCGCCGTGCCGCGCCATCCGATGAGGGCACGTTCGACCGCGCCCTCGTCGTCGTGCACGGCATGGGCAACGCGTATCGCAGCCAGATCCTGCTCGAGTGGGCGGAGCCGCTGCTCAGTCGCATGGACTGGCTCGCACGCGATCAGGTCATCGGCGCCGCCGATCGGCATGGGGTCGCGATCCTCGAGTCCGACCTGTCGGGCGACCTGCCGATCATCACGGCGTCCGTGCTCACTCCCGGCCCGCTGGCACAGGCGACCGGCAGACCGGCCGCGGAGGACGACGACGTCGAGCTGAAGATCGCGATCATCGAGGCCCGCTGGTCCGAGTCCTTCGTGCCGATGAGCCGCGGTCAGATCTTCCAGTGGGCCGTCGTCTTCATGTGGCGCATGATCTGGCGCGTGCTCGACCTCTTCCTCGGCACCATGGTGCTCGTGCCCTGGTACACGCTCGTGCGGCACTGGACGAAGGCGCCGGGTGAACCCCGCGCACTCCCGAAGCTCGTCGACCTCGCGATCGACACCGTGCGGCTCGTGGTCTGCTCCATCGCCTTCGCCGTCACCTGGGTCTTCCTCGTGCTGCTCGCAGCGGTGCTGACGCCGATCCTGCCGCTCATCAGCCCGCTCCTGCTCATCCCGTGGTTCAAGAACGTGGCGCAGGGCGTCATCGACGGCATCATCGAGTCGATCGGCGATGTCGCCGCCTGGAAGGAGCGTCCCGTGCGCGCCTCGGCCATGCGACTCGTCGTGCGCGATGCACTCGCCCATGCGAGGGAACTCGTCGGCGACGACGGTGACGTGCAGCTCTTCGCGCACTCGCAGGGCGCCGCGGTCGCGACGCTGGCACTCTTCGAGGAGCTGGAGCCGAGCAGGTACAACGTCAGCCGGCTGACCACCGTGGGGGCGGCGGTCGTGCTGCTCGGGCGCGACAAGTGGCTCGGGCGGCCCGACGAGTACAAGCCCGTCTCGGACTGGCTGCAGCGCAACAAGGAGGCGGCTGCGAACCGCAAGGTGAACTGGGCGAACTACTGGGCCATCTGGGACCCGTTCTCGGCCGGCCCCATCGCCGACACCGCACCCGGCCGACGTGAACGTTGGCGGAACGCCTACTTCCCCGGGCCCTCCGACACCCCCGGGCCCGAAGAGCACGCCGTGCACAACACGAGCCAGCCCTTCCTCGACCACTCCGTCTACTTCCAGAACACGATCCAGGTCGTCGAACCCACCGCTCGCCATCTGCTCGGGCCCGACTTCCCGTCGGCTCCCGTGCCGGTCGCGCAGGTCGAGAACCTGCTCTCGGTCATCGACAAGAAGTCGCTCGGCATCAACATGCTCGCGGCCGTCGTGATCGCCGCGATCCTGCCCGGCCTGCCGGGCGTCTACGCCGCCTTCGCGACCCTCGCGAGCTGGGTGGCCGGCGCCATCGGCTTCATGATCGGCGTGTTCCCCGGTGGTCGGGATGTCGAGGAGGCGGTGCCCGCAGCCATCGCCGCGGCCTCGTTCGTGACCGACCCCGCCGGCCTGAACCCGTGGAGTTGGCTCATCGCATCGGGCTTCACCCTCGCCGTGCTGATCTGGCTGAACCAGCGCCTCTCGACCGTCACGCGGCGGTCGCGGGAATGGGACCGATGCCCGATCGAACCCCGCCACTGGCTCGTGCTGAGCTCGATCCCCCGTGCCGCCTACGTCATCGGCGCCTTCGTCTGCGTGTGGTTCGCGATCTACGCCTGGAGCCGGCCCCCGATCGAATGGCTCCTCGTGAGCGCGGTGATCCTCCTGCTCGTGGCGGTCTTCGTGTTCGTCGAGCCGCTCTACGCACCCGTTCCCGTCGTCGTGGCGGCGCGAACCGACGACCCCGAGACGAACACGCTGGCGATGGCCGCGATCCCCGCACCGATGAAGCTCCGCGACCTGGTCGCCACGGACGCCTTCACGAAGGACCTCGCGGCGCGCCGCAGGCTCCTCCGGCCGCAAGGCCGGCGAGCGGAGATCTGGGCCGGATGGTTCCACCAGTGGCCGAAGTCGGCCGAGCCCGCCTCGCCCGAGGTCCCTGCCACGACCGAGTAGCGATCGAAGCTCAGCCGAGCAGGAGTGCGACCGCGAGGAGCACCGGCACCGAGCCGATCGTCGTGAGGAAGACCGTGTCGCGGGCCACGACCTCCGCGGTCTCGTAGCGCTGGGCGTAGACGAACACGTTCTGCGCCGTCGGCAGCGCCGCGAGCACCGTCACCGCGTAGAGCTCGATGCCGTCGAGCCCGAAGAGGAAGGCGCCGATCGCCCATGCGGCGAGCGGCATTGCGACGAGCTTCAGTGCGGTCGCGAGCACCACCTCTCGACGGCCGCTCCCCGGCGCGAACAGGCGCTGCCCGTGCAGCGACAGTCCGTACGCGATGAGCATGAGCGGCACTGCGGCGTGCCCGATGAGGTCGATGGGCTCCATCACGATCGGCGGCAGCTCGATGCCCGACACCGACACGAGCACTCCGGCGAGGGAGCCGATGATGATCGGGTTCGTGAAGGTCGTGCGCACGATCGCCGCCACCGAGGTGTGGCCGTGCACTCGGGCGCCGAGGATGGCGAGCGCCACCGGCGCGAACAGCAGCAGCTGCAGCAGCACGACGGGCGCCGAGTACGCCGCATCGCCGAGCATGTAGACCGCGATCGGGATGCCGAAGTTGTTGCCGTTCACGTAGCCCGACGCGAGCGAGCCGATCACCGTGTGCTCGAGGCTGCGCCGCCAGACGAGCATCGCCACGAGGCCGAACACGAGCATCATGGCGACGGCCGCGATCGCGGAGACCGGGAGCAGCACCGAGAAGAGCGCGCCGACGTCGGCCTGCGCGAGCACCGAGAACAGCAGGAACGGCGCGAGCACGCTGAAGTTCAGCCGGGCGAGCATCGGCCGGGCCTCGGGCCCAAGCACGCCGGTGCGGCCGGCGATCCAGCCGACGAAGACGGCGAGCGCGATCACGGCGAAGCCGGTGAAGATCTGGATCACGCCCTGCCTCCGCGGACGTCGGGGTGCGAAGCGGGGCTCATCGCCTTCGACCCTATCGGTGGTGCCCGCCCCCAGACCGCCCTAGGCTCGAAGGGCACGATGAGCCGACAGGGGAAGCCATGTCCGAGGCAAGCGAGCACGAGCACGAGCACCATGTGCGCGGGGCATCCGTGCCGCTCGAGATCGTCGACGCCTGGTGGCGTGCCGCGAACTACCTGAGCGTCGGCCAGATCTACCTGATGGCGAACCCGCTGCTCGCCCGGCCGCTCGAACCGGCCGACATCAAGCCGCGCCTGCTCGGTCACTGGGGAACCTCCCCGGGACTGAACCTCGTCTACGCGCACCTCAACCGGGCGATCGTCGAACGCGGCACGCCGACGATCTACGTGTGCGGGCCCGGCCACGGCGGCCCCGCGATGGTCGCGAACACGTGGCTCGACGGCACCTACTCCGAGCTCTTCCCCTCGATCGGCGCCGACGCCGAGGGCATGCGGCGGCTCTTCCGCCAGTTCTCGTTCCCGGGCGGCATCCCGTCGCACGCTGCACCAGAGACCCCCGGCTCGATCAACGAGGGCGGCGAGCTCGGGTACTCGCTCATGCACGCCTACGGCGCCGCGCTCGACAATCCGGGACTCGTCGTCGCCTGCGTGATCGGCGACGGCGAGGCAGAGACCGGTCCGCTCGCAGCGAGCTGGCGCGGCCACTCGTTCCTGAACCCGGTGACGGACGGTGCGGTCCTGCCGATCCTGCACCTCAACGGCTTCAAGATCGCGAACCCGACCCTGCTCGCACGCATCCCCGAGGCCGAGCTCGTCGACTTCTTCCGAGGCAACGGCTACGAGCCGCTGCTCGTGACGGGCGGGTTCGACGGCGAGGATCCGATGGCCGTTCACGGCCGCATGGCCGACGCCATCGACGTCGCCTACCAGCGCATCGCCGCGATCCGGGCGGATGCCGCGGCGGGCGCGTTCGCCGAGACGGCCCCGCGCTGGCCGGCCATCGTGCTGCGCACCCCGAAGGGGTGGACCGGCCCGGTCGTCGTCGACGGAGTGCAAGTCGAGGGCACGTTCCACGCCCACCAGGTGCCGCTCGCCGAAGTACGCGAGAACCCCGAGCACCTCGCGATGCTCGCGGAGTGGCTGCGGTCGTACCGCCCCGAGGAGCTCTTCGACGGCGAGGGGCGCCCGGTCGCCGGGCTCGGTGCCCTGCGGCCCGACGGCGAGCTGCGCATGAGCGCGAACCGGAGCGCCCATGTCAACGGCGGCATCGGTCACCGGCTCGAACTGCCGTCGCTCGCGCCGCATGCGGTCGAGGTGGCCGCCGGCGAGCGCGGCGGCCCCGGCGAGGCCACGCGCGTGTTCGGCTCATGGCTGGCCGAGGTGATGCGCGACAACCCCGACGACTTCCGCCTCTTCGGCCCCGACGAGGTGGCCTCGAACCGGCTCGGCGCCGTGTTCGACGTCACCGCGCGGGCATGGGCCGAGGCGATGCATCCGCTCGACGAGCACCTCGCCCGCGAAGGCCGCGTCATCGAGGCCCTCAGCGAGCACCTCATGCAGGGCCTGCTCGAGGGGTACCTGCTCACCGGCCGCCACGGGCTCATCACGAGCTATGAGGCCTTCATCCACATCGTGGACTCGATGTTCAACCAGCATGCGAAGTGGCTCGAATCCGCGAAGCAGGTGCCGTGGCGAGGGGATGTCGCGAGCCTCACCTACCTGCTCTCCTCGCATGTCTGGCGGCAGGACCACAACGGCTTCTCGCACCAGGACCCGGGATTCCTGAACGTCGTCGTCAACAAGCAGGCCGACGTCGTGCGCGTGTACCTGCCGCCCGACGCGAACACCCTGCTCGAGGTCATGCGGCACGCCTTCGACACGCAGAACCGCGTGAACGTCGTCGTCGCGGGCAAGCAGCCGCAACCGCAGTGGCTCTCACCCGCCGAAGCCGCCGCACACGTCGAAGCCGGTCTCGGCGTGTGGGAGTGGGCGGGCAGCGAGACCGGCTCCGAGCGAGCGGATGGCGCGGCATCCGAGCCCGACGTGGTCATCGCGTGCGCCGGCGACGTGCCCACGACCGAGGCGATCGCGGCGGCCCAGCTCCTGCGATCCCGACTGCCCGAACTGCGCGTACGGCTCGTCAACGTCGTCGACCTCATGCGACTGCAGGACCCGCAGCATCACCCGCACGGATTGCCCGGCGCGGCGTTCGACGCGATCTTCACCCGCTCGGCGCCGGTGATCTTCGCCTTCCACGGCTACCCGTCGCTCGTCCACCAGCTGACGTACCGGCGCACGAACCACGCGAACATCCACGTGCGCGGCTTCGTCGAGCGCGGCACGACGACGACGCCGTTCGACATGCTGCACCTGAACGACCTCGACCGGTACCGGCTCGCGCTCGACGTGCTGCACCGCGTGCCCGGCCTCGAAGGCGGCACCGGCATCGCGGAGATCGCCGACGAGTGGCACGCGGCTCGCAGCCGTGCCCGCGAGTACGCGTACGAGCGCGGCGAGGATCCCGACTGGATCACGGCCTGGCGTTTCGCCGCGCCTGCCCGGGCGTAGCGACCGGGAACCCGGAACGACGGCGGGCGCCCGGTCTCCCGAGCGCCCGCCGCACCGATCCGTTCCGCTCAGGCGTCGCAGCCCCACACGTACGAGCCGTTGTAGTACACCGGCACCATCTCCTTGCCGGTGCAGGGACCGCAATCCTCGTCGCGCGGTGCGGGCGGCAGGCCCGGGTAGTACTCGGAGGTGTACGGGTCCGCTGCGGGAGCAGCCGCCGGGGCCTCCTCGGTCGCCTCGCTCGAATCGGATGCCGCGGCATCCGATCCCCCCGACCAGTCATCGCCCTCGTCGGCGACCTGCTCGGCCTCGGCTGCCGCCCGGGCGGCTTCCTCGGCCGCCGCCGCCTCTGCCGCGAGCTGCGCGGCCGCCGCGGCTGCCGCGGCCTGCTGCGCCGCGACCGCCTCGCCGTGGGCGGCGAGCGCACCGCGCAGCGCTTCGGTCGCCGAGTGCGCGAGCGCGGCATCCCGGATGCCCGAGACGTCGACACCGGCCGCACCGATGCCGACCTGACCACCGACCTCGGCGATCGCGGCCTCCTTCGCCCGAGTGAGATCGGCCGCCGCCTCGGCGCTCTGCGCCTGGCCGGCGATGCCGATCGTGACCACGATCAGGCCGGCGAGCGCGAGACCGAGCATCCGGTCGGCCCGGTGCCTGCCTGTGCCGCCCTCGAGATGCACCGCGGCGGCCCCGCTGCGCCCGAACGTCATGACTCGTTTGGTGATCATTCGATTCCTTCCTTCGTACGGACCGAGTGTTCGGATCTGCCCGTCGGTTCGACGGGTCGAAGGAGGTTCGCAGCGACTCCGGGGTCGTGCGCACGGCACGACGAATCGTCGCCGCGACATGCCCCCGGAATCGTCACTGTCAGCCCCCCGCTAACACCACACCTGTGCAGCGTATCGACGTTGTGCCCTGAAATGGGGGCATTTCCGCCGATTCCCGCCGGGTGTCGCGGAGCGGGCGACCGGCTACCAGCGCTCGTGCACCGTCGCGCGGATCTCGCGGTCGTAGAGCTCGCGCACCGCTTCGTCGAACGACGGCGGCAGGCGCAGCGACCCGGCCTCGGCGTTCGCCCGCGCCTGCTGCGGTGATCGCGCACCCGGAATCACCGAGCTCACACCCGGCTGCGCGGCGATCCACGCGAGGGCGACCTGGGCGGGCGAGGCGGCCGGCGCCGCCTCGCGGGCCAGCGCGGTGAACTCGGATGCCGCGCGCACGCCCGTCTCGTAGTCGACGCCCGAGAAGGTCTCGCCCACATCGAACGCCTCGCCGTGACGGTTGAAACTGCGGTGGTCGTTCGCGGCGAAGATCGTCTCGCTCGTGTAGCGGCCCGAGAGCAGGCCGCTCGCGAGCGGCACCCGGGCGATGATGCCGACCCCTGCCGCGACGGCGGCGGGCAGCACCTGGTCGAGCGGCTTCAGCCGGAACGCGTTCAGGATGATCTGCACCGTAGCGACGTTCGGCCGTGCGATGGCGGTCAGCGCCTCGTCGACCCGCTCGACGCTCACGCCGTAGGCGGCGATCGAGCCGTCGTCGACGAGGGCGTCGAGTGCGTCGAAGACCCGGTCGTCGCCGTAGACCGACGTGGGCGGGCAGTGCAGCTGCACGAGGTCGAGGGTGTCGACGCCGAGGTTCGCGCGCGAGCGGTCGACCCAGGCGTGGAAGTGCTCGGCCGAGTAGTTGGCGTGCTCCTGCGGCAGGCGCCGGCCCAGCTTCGTGGCGACCGTGACGCCGGAGCCGGGGTTCGCGCGGAGCCACGCTCCGATGAGCGATTCGCTCCGGCCGTCGCCGTAGACGTCGGCGGTGTCGAAGAAGGTGACGCCGGCATCGTGCGCCGCGTCGAGCACGGCGAGCGCGTCGCCCTCGGCGACCTCGCCCCAGTCGGCGCCGAGCTGCCAGGTGCCGAGGCCGATGACGGAGACCGTGCGGCCGGTGCGGCCGAGGGTGCGAGTCTGCATGATGCTCCAGTGCTGGTCGGGGGAAGATCGCCGGCACGCCCGCCGAGGCGGAATGTCGCGGACGGTCCGTCTCCGATGGTGTCATGCGCGCGCGGAGGCCGCACGTGCGCCGGCGCCTCCGGCTCCATGTCGGTGGTGCGCGCGACGCTGTGTGCATGGCCGACAAGTACGACGTGAAGCGCGAACTCGCCTGCTACACCGCCCCACGAGGCCGATTCGAGCTCATCGAGGTGCCCGAGCTCGCGTACTGCATGGTCGACGGGCACGGCGACCCCAACCGCGCTCCCGAGTACGCGGCCGCGGTCGAGGCGCTCTACGCCGTGTCGTACGCCGCCAAGTTCCAGAGCAAGCGCGAGCTCGACCGCGACTACGTCGTCGGACCGCTCGAGGGGCTCTGGAGCGCCGACGATCCGGCGACGTTCATCACCCGCGAGAAGTCGGCCTGGTCGTGGACCATGATGATCTGGCAGCCCGACTGGCTCACCCCCGAGATCGTCGCCGAGGCGATCTCGAAGGCTGCGGCGAAGGCATCCGCCGCGGGTCTCGTGCGCTTCGAACGACTCGCAGAGGGCCGCTCGGTGCAGACGCTCCACCTCGGCTCGTACGACGACGAGGGCCCGACGCTCGCGCGTCTGCACGACGAGTTCATGCCCGAGCAGGGCCTGCGGTTCAACGGTCGGCATCACGAGGTGTACCTCGGCGACCCCCGGCGCACGGTTCCCGAGAAGCTCAAGACCATCCTCAGACAGCCGGTTGCGCCGGCCTGACCCGCAGGACGCTGCGGGCTCCTGATCGCGCGTGCGCGTCAGGTGTGCGGATGCCGCGGGGCGCCGCCCTCGAAGGAGGGCCGCCCCGCGGCATCCGGTCGACCAGTGCGGTCGCCCGCTCAGGCCTCCTGCTCGGCGCCGAAGCGCTGGCGGGCGTCGAGCGGGATGAGCGGCTTCTCGCCGCGTGCCTTGATCTGCTGCACGGCCCAGGTGTTGCCGTCGGGGTCGGCGAAGCCGAAGAAGGTGCCGCCGTCGCGTTCGTCGAAGACGGTGATCTCGCTCGCCTCGACGCCGCGCGAGAGCAGCTCATCGCGAGCGGCTGCCGCGTCGGCGACGACGAGCTGCACGCCGTGCAGCGAGCCGGGTGCCATCTCGTTCTGCGACGGCAGCGAGCCGATCACGATCGAGCAGCCCGAGCCGCGGGGCGTCAGCTGCGCGATGTGCATGTGCTCGTTGCGGGTGTCGTGGTCGAGGGCGAAGCCGAGCTGGTCGCGGTAGAACGCGATCGATCGGTCGAGGTCGCTCACCGGCACGATGACGACTTCCAGTGTCCAGTCCATGAGGTGCTCCGTTCAGTGCGGTGATCGCAGACGACTGAGGGCGCCGCGTGGCGAGCGGGGGCGCGCCCCGGGGCATCCGGTCGGTCGACGCTGCGCTCGGTCAGGCGGCGAGCACCCCGTCGAGGCGCGCGTAGCCCTCGGTGAGGCCCTGCTCCATATTGCTCTGGATCATGCCGTCGCGGGCTTCGAGGCTCGGGTAGGTGGAGTGGATGCGGAGCAGCGTGCGCCCGCCGCCGAGGTCTTCGAACGACATCGACTCGACGGCGACGACGTCGGGGAAGCCTTCGTACTCGAAGGTCTGCACCGCGAACTCGTTGTCGCGCACCGAGTGGAAGGTGCCGTTGAAGGCGTACTCCTCGCCCTCGGGGTCGACGTGCAGGTAGCGGTAGCCGCCCTGTGGCACGAAGTCCCAGCGCTCGACGCGCATCTCGTAGCCGTTGGGGCCGAGCCAGCGCTTGACGAGCTCGGGGTCGCGGTGCGCGTTGAAGACGGCGGCGACGGGTGCGTCGAACTCTCGCTCGATCTCGACGAAGGGCAGGCCTTCGGGGGCGGTGATGGTGACGGGGTTCGTCATGATCAGGTCTCTTCTCTGGCGTGCCCGGCTGGAGCGCCGGGCTCGGCGGAGTCGGTCGGTTGCGCGATCGGCGCAGCCGGGTCGACGGATGCCCCGGCGTCCGGGCCGGGGGCTTCGGCGAGCAGCGCATCCAACGTGCGGAACTGCTGCTCGTGGATCAGCCGGTAGCGGTCGATCCACGCGGTGAGGGCTTCGAGCTGGGCCGCGTCGAGGTGCACGGGACGGCGTTGCGCGTCACGAGTTCTCGTGACGAGCCCCGCGTGCTCGAGCACCTGGATGTGCTTCGAGACGGCCTGCTTGGTGATCGCGAACGGCTCGGCGAGCTCGTTGACCGTGGCCGGCCCTCGGCTCAGGCGGGCGATGATGCCACGGCGCACCGGGTCGGCCAGCGCCATGAAGGCGCGGTCGAGGCGGTCGTCTGCGCTCGGGTCGAAGATCATCAGCCTGTTTCCAACTCATTCATTGATCAACCATTTGGTTGATTACAAGGTACGACGATCGGATGGTGCTGTCAAGACCCGATCGAACGTCCGCGCCCGCGGTGGAGGCGTCCACTGCGGGGGTTGCCATGGGCCGCGCGAGCGACGAGTATCGGCTCGACAGCCACGTCGAGATCGAAAGGGTCGCACCATGGTCACGCTCAACCCGTACCTCAACTTCCCCGGCAACGCGAAGGAGGCACTGGAGTTCTATCACTCGGTGTTCGGCGGCGAACTCACGACGAGCACCTTCGCCGAGTTCGGCCAGGCCGACGATCCCGCCGACGCCGACAAGATCATGCACGGCCAGCTCGAGGGCGACGGCGGCATCGTGCTGATGGGTGCCGACACGCCGAGCTCGATGGGCGACCCCGGCACCGGCGGGCCGATCTCGATCTCGCTCTCGGGCGGGCGCGACGACGACGCCGTGCTCCGCGGCCACTGGGACAAGCTGCTCGCGAGCGGTTCGGAGATCGTGCCGCTCGAGGTGGCACCTTGGGGCGACGCGTTCGGCATGTGCGCCGACCGCTACGGGGTCACCTGGCTCGTGAACATCTCGGCGAACGCGAGCTGATCCGGTAGGTCCGAGCGAGCCGCGAACGACTGCTGCGGCAACTGCGGCGGCTGCGGCGGCTGCGGCGGCTGCGGCGGCTGCGGCGGCTGCGGCTCAGCCTGCAGCGACCGGCAGCGCCACTCCGTGCAACGCCTCGACGACCGGAGCGAGCTCGGGCTGTTCGCCCGCTTCGGCGAGCACCCGCTCGAGCGTCTCGTCGTGGATCGGACGCGCCCGCTCGTAGAGCGCGCGGCCTGCAGCGGTGAGCTCGGTGTAGATGCCGCGCCGGTCGTCGGCGCAGAGGATGCGCGTGAGCAGCGCCCGGTCTTCGAGCCGGTTCACGAGCCGCGTCGTCGCGCTCGGGCTGAGCGCCGCCGCGCGCGCGAGCTGCTGCATGCGCATGTGCCAGCCGTCTTGCCGGCTGAGCGCATCGAGCACCGTGTACTCGACGACCGAGAGGTCGACGGATGCCGCGAGCGCGCGCTCGAGCTCGGCTTCGATGAGTCCGTGCAGTGCGGCGAGCGTGCGCCATCCCTGCGCGCGCACCTCGACGGCGTCGTCGGCGATGCCCATGTCTCCTCCTCGGTCTATTTAGTTGCTTGCGCTTTCTAATTGCGCGTGCAAGTATTAATCCCTGCCGTGCAATAGAGCGCGTCTGCAACTATTCGTACGAGTGTAACAGGAGAACCACGTATGCCCCTCGGACTCATCGCCCTCGCCATCGGGGGCTTCGGCATCGGGCTCACCGAGTTCGTGATCATGGGCCTGCTCCCCGAGGTCGCCGCAGACTTCGGCGTCACCGAGGCCACAGCCGGTTGGCTCATCTCCGGCTACGCGCTCGCGGTGGTCGTCGGCGCCCTCGGCCTGACCGCCGCCACGACGCGCCTCCCCCGCAAGCCGGTGCTCACGGGCCTGCTCGTGCTCTTCATCGCCGGCAACGCCATCTCTGCGATGGCCCCGAGCTACGAGCTCATGATGACCGGCCGCATCATCGCGGCGCTCTGCCACGGCGCCTTCTTCGGCATCGGCTCGGTCGTCGCCGCCGGCCTCGTCGCGCCCGAGAAGGCCGCCGGTGCCATCGCGATCATGTTCACCGGCCTCACCGCGGCCAACGTGCTCGGGGTGCCGTTCGGCACGTTCCTGGGCCAGGAGTTCGGCTGGCGCTCGACCTTCTGGGCGATCTCGGCGATCGGCGTGGTCGCGCTCGTCGGCATCGCGACCCTCGTGCCGAGCCTCCGAACGGACGGCCCGGCGCCGAGCCTTCGCCGCGAGCTCACCGCGTTCCGCTCCGGCCAGGTGTGGCTCTCGCTCGCCGTGACGGTGCTCGGCTTCGGCGGCATGTTCGGCGCCTTCACCTACATCGCCTACACGCTCACCGAGGTGAGCGGTTTCGCCTCGAGCGCCGTGCCGTGGCTGCTCGTGCTCTTCGGCGGCGGCCTCGTCGTCGGCAACTGGATCGGCGGACGCCTCGCCGACCGCTCGATCGACGGCACCCTGCTCGGCTTCATCTCCGCACTGCTGGTCGTGCTCGCCCTCTTCGCCTGGCTCGCCCCGAACCCGGTCGCCACGATCCTGCTCCTGACGGCCATGGGCGGCTTCGGGTTCGGCACGGTGCCCGCCCTGCAGAGCCGCGTGATGCGGTACGCCGACGGCGCCCCGACCCTCGCCTCCGGGGCGAACATCGCCGCCTTCAACCTCGGCAACGCGCTCGGGGCCTGGACCGGTGGCCTCACGATCGCGGCCGGCCTCGGCTACACCTCGCCGATCTGGGTCGGCGCGGTCATCACCGCCGCCGCCCTCGCCGTCATGATCGTCGCCGCCGTCACCGCGCGACGACTCCCCCGAGCGGATGCCTCGGGCCTCACCCGCCTCGACACGTCCTCCACCGCGGCATCCGCCGTCTGACCCTCGACCACCCTCCACCATCTGAAAGCGAGACCATGACCGACCTCACCACCGTGCCCGCCGTCACCCTCAACAACGGCGTACGCATGCCCCAGCTCGGCTTCGGCGTCTACCAGGTGCCCGACGACGAGACGACCGCCGCAGTCACGGCCGCCCTCGACGCCGGCTACCGCAGCATCGACACCGCCGCGATCTACGGCAACGAGTCGGGCGTCGGCCGCGCCATCGCCGCTTCGAGCGTGCCCCGCGACGAGCTCTTCATCACGACCAAGGTCTGGAACGCCGACCAGGGCTACGACTCGACGCTGCGCGCGTTCGACGACAGTCTCGCCAAGCTCGGGCTCGAGCGGCTCGACCTCTCGCTGATCCACTGGCCGACGCCGGATCGCGGGCTCTACCTCGACACCTGGCGCGCCCTGGAACGGCTCCACTCCGAGGGGCGCGTGCGCGCGATCGGCGTCTCGAACTTCGAGCCCGAACACCTCGAACGACTCGTCGGCGCGACGACGGTCGTTCCGGCGGTCAACCAGGTCGAACTGCATCCCGCACTGCAGAATCGCGCCACGATCGCGGCGAACGAGCGGCACGGCATCGTCACCGAGGCGTGGAGCCCGCTCGCGCAGGGCGCCGTGCTCGGCGAGGCATCCGTCATCGACATCGCAGCACGCCACGACGCGACGCCCGCGCAGGTCGTGCTGCGCTGGCACCTGCAGCAGGGCCGCGTCGTGATCCCGAAGTCGGTCACGCCGAGTCGCATCGCCGAGAACCTCGACGTGTTCGGCTTCGAGCTGACCGCCGACGAGTTGACCGCGATCGACGCGCTCGAGCGCGACGGCCGCACGGGCCCGCACCCCGCGGACTTCAACGTCGCCTGAGCCGAGCCTCCCGGCATCAATCAACGAAAGGAAATCACGAATGAGCAACATCCTCATGATCGTCACCGGCGCGAACTCGCTCACGATGAAGGACGGCTCGCAGCATCCGACCGGATTCTGGGCCGAAGAGCTCGTGACCGCGCACCGCGACCTCGTGGCAGCCGGACACTCCATCGTCATCGCGACGCCGGGTGGAGTCACCCCGACCGTCGACCGCGGAAGCCTCGACCCGTCGCAGGCCGGCGGCGATGCGCAGGCCCGCGAACTCGCCGAGTACCTCGACTCGATCGCCGGCGACCTCTCGGCAGCCGTTCCCGTCGCCGACGTCGATGCCGGCGACTACGACGCGATCGTGCTGCCAGGCGGCCATGGGCCGATGGCCGACCTCGCCTTCGACGCGAACGTCGGCCGGTTGCTCATCGCGGCGGACGCGGGCGGCGCGATCATCGCACCGTTCTGCCACGGCCCCGCCGCGCTGCTCTCGGCGAAGCTCGCCGACGGCACGAACGCGTTCGCCGGCCGCACCCTCACGGTCTTCACCGACGAGGAGGAGCGCACCGGCGGCACCGGCGAGAACACACCGTGGTGGGTCGAGTCGGCTCTTCGCGACGCCGGGGCCGTCATCGACTCGGCCGCCTCGTGGAGCGATCACGTGGTCGTCGACGGCAATCTGGTCACCGGTCAGAACCCGCAGTCGAGCGCCTCGGTCGCGCGCCGGGTCATCAACGCCCTGGCGAGGTAGCAGCCACGAAGCTCGGGAGGAGGACACGCGATCGGGAGGAACGCTGCGCGAGCAGACGTCCTCCCGATCGTGCGATCCTCCCGAACGGCGGATCGATCAGTCGAAGAGCTCGGAGAGCCAGCTCTCCTTCTTCTTCTTGCGGTAGTTGCCCTGGTCGCCCTGGCCGCGGTTGTCATAGCCACGGTTGTCGTACCCGCGGTTGTCGTAGGGCTGCTGCTGGTACGAGGGCTGGCCGTAGGCCGGCGGCTGCGGCTGCGCCGGAGGCGCGGGCGCGGCCGGAGCGCTCGCGGCGGGCGCGGCGAACTCGCGGGCGGCACGCTCGACGATCTTGTCGAGCTCGCCCCGGTCGAGCCACACACCTCGACAGGTGGGGCAGTAGTCGATCTCGATGCCGCTGCGCTCGCTCATCACGAGCACGGTTCCGTCACTGGGGCACTGCATTGGGGGCTCCTTCTTCGGGGCCGACCGGGATCGATCGGAGTGGGTTCGACATCTCCGACCCTAGGGAACGAAGCTTTGAAGACACCCGGATGCCGCGGCGGCCGTGACCGGGTCGACCGCGCCGGAAATGCACAGAGCGGATGCCGCGGCGCCTGCCTCACGAAGAGGCGGCTGCTGCGACATCCGCTCGTGGATCAGGTGCCGACGCGCTCAGCGCACCGGCACCCGATCGAAAGGGATGCGAGAACTTACGAAATGACCGTGATGTTCTCAGCCTGCAGGCCCTTGGGGCCGCGGGCGGTCTCGAATTCGACCTTCTGGTTCTCCTCGAGCGAGCGGTAGCCGCCCGATGCGATCGCGCTGAAGTGCGCGAAGACGTCGGCCGAGCCGTCGTCAGGAGCGATGAAGCCGAAGCCCTTGTCGGCGTTGAACCACTTGACGGTTCCGGTAGCCATATTCTTTTCCTTCTGTAAAGCCGAGCCGCCGAAGCGGCTGCGACGTGCACGACCTCAGGTCGTGCAGGGTTCCGACGGCGACGTCCGCCGCCGGAAGTTCGTGGTGCGAGCAAGTCGCACGGAGTCGGCAGCCTGGCATGCGGCCGTGGTGGCCAGCGTGCGAGACGCCGCGATGAGAGAGTTGCGGGAGGAATCAGTGCGGGGCTTCGTCGCCTGCATCGCACCGAGTGCTTCGGCGTGAAAGATGTTGCTTCGTCCCGACTGTCGTCGACTTCCCAGTCGTGTCATGTGGGGAGAGAACCCCACTGCAGATGACTCGACTCTAGTCGCTTCTCATGTGCAAGCGCTGGGAAACTCTCGAAACCCGCTTTCGCGGGTATGACGAACGCCCCCGCAGCCTGCGCTGCGGGGGCGTTCACGTGGTGCTTGCCGAGGCCTAGAGGCCGCGGATGTTCTCGGCCTGCAGACCCTTCGGGCCCTGTGCGACCTCGAATTCGACCTTCTGGCCCTCTTCGAGCGAACGGTAGCCGTTGCCCGAGATGGCGCTGAAGTGCGCGAAGACGTCGGCCGAGCCGTCGTCGGGAGCGATGAAGCCGAAGCCCTTTTCGGCGTTGAACCACTTGACGGTTCCGGTTGCCATACTGCTGTCCTTCTGTCCTATGGGCTGCTGGTGCGGCCCGATGCGATCGACGGTCGATCGCTGCCCCGCGCGGCGGGTTGCCGACGGAGCGGGGGCGAGGGGCGGGAGTGCGCTCAGGCATCCGCCGTCTCGTATCGGGTCATGCCACGCGGATCGGTCCGCCTCCGGGCAATCAGGTGGAGGCACGGGCAGGCGCCCGCTTGATGGAGGAATCAGTGAACATACCCTATCGGGTGACGTTCAGCTTCACACGCTACGCGACCGAATCGTGACCTGGGAAGACCTTCGACCGAATTCGTGGCGATCGACGCGAATTCGGCAGGGTGCCAGCGCACTTGCAGCGAATGGGTGGAGAATCGGGGCATGAACCGCCGCCCCCTCGGTCTCGTCGCTGCTGCGTACGCAGCCGTCGTACTGTGGGCGACCATCGGTCCGGCCCCGTGGCGCACGGCGGGCAACCAGGTCGACGGCGGCATCCTGAATCCCGAGGCGTGGACGGCTCCCGTCACCTGGACGACCGGGTACATCGCCGAGATCGCCTTCAACGTGGCGATCTTCGTGCCCGTCGGCGTGCTGGCCGCGCTGCTGACCCCGCGTCGCCGGTGGCCCCTCGCCATGCTCGCGGGGTTCGGCTTCACCGTCTTCATCGAACTCGTGCAGGTGCCCGAACCCACTCGCATCTCCGATCCGCGCGACCTCGTGATGAACACGACGGGCGCCGTGCTCGGCGTGCTGATCGTCGTCTTCGCCCGGGGCGTGCGACAGGCTGGTCTCGTCGCGGCGGCGCTGGTCGAGCAGGTCGCCGTCTCGCCGGCGGATGCCTCGGTGCACGCCGCCCCCGTCGACGTGACCGTCGCGGACTCCGAGCCGGTCGGCGCCCTCGCGGCAGCGCACGTCGACCGGGCCGCGTAGCCGCACGACATGCCCCGCTCTCGACCCGGTGCGCCAGTACAGTAGGCGGGTGACTTCAGCCGACTCCTCCTCCGCCGAGACCGCTCGACGTGCCGGATGGGCGCGCCTCGCCGTCATCGGCGCGGTCGGCGGACTGCTCTCGGGCGCGTTCGGCGTCGGCGGCGGCATCCTCATGGTGCCGTTGTTCGTGACCTTCGCCGGCATGGATCAGCGCCGCGCCTCAGCCACCTCGCTCGCGGCGATCGTGCCGACGGCGATCGTCGGCTCCATCACCTACTTCCTGAACGGCGAGGTCGACGTCATCCTCGCCCTGTTCGTGGCCGCAGGCGGCATCATCGGCTCGTGGATCGGCGCACGGCTGCTGCGCCGACTTCCCCTCGGCTGGCTGCGCTGGATGTTCATCGCACTCCTCGTCGCCGTCGCCGTGCGCATGCTGCTCTTCGTGCCCGAGCGCGTCGCGGCGAACCTCGAGCTCGACGCGCTGACGATCATCGGCATGGTGACGCTCGGACTCGTGGTCGGCGTGGCATCCGGCCTCTTCGGCATCGGCGGGGGCCTCGTCATGGTGCCCGCGTTCATGCTCTTCTTCGGCATGGGCGACCTCGCCGCCAAGGGCACCTCGCTCGCCGTGATGATCCCCACTGCGATCAGCGGCACCGTCACCAACGCCCGCGGCGGCGTGGTCGATCTGCGGGCGGGCATCATCGCCGGCATCGCGGCGACCGCGGCGTCGTTCGGCGGGGTCGCCCTCGCGCACCTGATGTCGCCCGAGGTGTCGACATGGCTGTTCGCGACCCTCGTCGTGATCGCCGCGGTGCAGCTCTCGGTGCGCGCCGTTCGACTGCAGAAGAAGGAGAGGAGCGAACGTGTCGCTTGAAGCCGGCTGGTACGACGACGAATCGGATGCCGCGCTGCTGCGCTACTGGGACGGCACCGCCTGGACTCCGCACACGGCCGCGCGGCCCGCCGATGCGGCGCCCAACCCGCTGCCCGCAGCTGCGGCCGCGACGCCCGCGCCGGCTGCGCCGCCCGCGCCGACCGTCCCTCCGACGGCGGCGACGCCGGCCCCGGCGGGCCCTCCGATCCCCGCGTTCGGCGGTGCCCCCGCAGCCCCCGCGTTCGACGACCTCGACGAGTCGACCACGGCGCGGCCCGCACGTGCGGCCGCTCCCCTGCCGTCGGCCGTCGGAGCCGCGATGACTCAGCCGGCTCCCCCGGCACCTCCCGCATCCCCGGCGCCTCCGCTCGCCGCGCCGGCGCCCTTCCCGGCTCCGCCCGCCGCTTCGGAGTTCCCGTCGTACACACTGCCCGCCCCTCCGGGCTACTCGCTCGAGGAGCAGACGACGGCGCCGCTGCCGCCCGCATACGGCACAGCCGTGCCCGTCGCCCCGCAGTTCTCCTACGAGCCCTACCGCACCACCGGGCGCACCTTCATCGCGACGTGGTTGTTCGCGATGCTGCTCGGGTTCTGGGGCGCCGACCGCTTCTACCTCGGCAAGTTCGGCACGGCGATCGCGAAGCTCCTGACGCTCGGCGGGTTCGGCGTCTGGGTGCTCGTCGACCTCGTGCTCGTGCTCACCGGTTCGCAGCGCGACCGCGACGGGCGCGCGCTCGACGGATACGACGAGCACAAGCGCATCGCGTGGATCGTGACGGGCGGGCTCGTCGGGCTCTGGGTGCTCACGGGCATCGCGTCGGTCGTCGCCAACCTGCTCGCGCGCTGACGGGCCTCACGCCATCCCGGCGCGCAGCCGTTCGGCCTTCACCGCGAGATAGCGCTGCTCGGGGCCGTTCAGCGTGCGGCGCGCGGCTTCTGCGAACGCGAGCGACGCGGCATCCGTCGCCCCCGACAGTTCGAGCAGGTGACCGCGCACCGCCCACGTGCGATGATGCTCGGCGAGCGCGCCGCCGGCCTCCGATTCGGATGCATCGAGCGCCGCGAGCCCCGCCTGCGGGCCCTCGACCATGGCGAGCGCGACGATGCGGCCGAGCGAGACCATCGGCCCAGGTGCGAGCCGCCCGAGCAGGTCGTAGAGGCCGAGGATCTCGATCCAGTCGGTCTCCTCGGTGGAGGGCGCCTCGTCGTGCACGGCGGCGATCGCGGCCTGCAGTTGGTAGGGGCCGATCGGGGCTCGGTCGAGCACCTCGGTCACGAGCGCGACGCCCTCGTCGATCATGGCCCGGTCCCAGCGTGAGCGATCCTGTTCGTCGAGCGGCACGAGGGCACCCGCCGCGTCGGCCCGCGCGGCCCGGCGGGCGTCGGTGAGGAGCATCAGGGCGAGGAGTCCGGTCGTCTCGCCCGATGCGTCGCTGTCGGCCGCCCGCAACTGCCGGGCGAGCCGAATGGCCTCGGCCGAGAGGTCGACGCGCGCGAGTTCGTCGCCCGAGCTCGCGGTGTGCCCCTCGGTGAAGACCAGGTAGAGCACCTGGCGGAGCGCCGCGAGCCGGCTGTCGAGTTCGGTTGCCCGTGGCATCCGGAAGCCCTCGCCGCTGGCCCTGATGCGCGCCTTCGCGCGTGAGATGCGCTGCGCGACCGTGGGCTCGGGCAGCAGCAGTGCGCGACTGATCTCCGCGGTCGTGAGGCCGCCGACGGCTCGCAGCGTGAGGGCGAGCTGCGCCGGCCGGCCGAGTGCCGGATGGCAGCAGAGCAGGAAGAGGGTGAGGGTGTCGTCGACCGCGGGCACGACCGACGGCTCGGGTTCGAGCTCGACGGCGCGGGACTCGCGGCGGCGGCGCGCGGCATCCGATCGCACCTCGTCGATGTAGCGCCGTGACGCGACGCGCACGAGCCAGGCACGCGGGCTGTCGGGCACTCCGCTCGACGGCCACTGTCCGGCAGCGGCGATGAGGGCCTCCTGCATGGCGTCTTCGCACGCGGCGAAGTCGCCGTAGCGCCGCACGAGCACTGCGAGCGCCGACGGTGCGGCGGCTCGCAGCGCCCGAACGGCGTCGGCCTCGTCAGGCATCGGGCGTCACACGTCGGAGCCCGCCGCCATCTCGAGCACCGGACGTACCTCGACGAGTCCGAACTGCGCCTCGGGGAAGCGCCCGGCGATCTCGACCGCGCGCGCCTCGCTCTCGCAGTCGACGAGGTAGAAGCCGGCGAGCAGCTCCTTCGTCTCGGCGAACGGGCCGTCGCTTGCGACCGTGCCGGCGTCGCCGCTCGTGACGCGCTTGGCGAGGGAGATGTCGGCGAGCGCCTCGCTCGCCACGAACTCGCCGCTCGCCGCGAGTTCCTCGCTGATGCGCTGGTAGTAGTCGTAGCCCTCGGCCTGCTGCTCGGGGGTGAAGGTGTTCCACACGGCGCGCGACTCGGGGTTGCTGTAGATCTGGATCAGGTACTTCATCGGAATCGCTCCTTCGATCTGGGGAGGCTGAACCGCGCTCCCACCAGTATGTCGAGGCTGTGTGACGGATTTCGACAGCTTGTTCCCTCCATCCGGAAGGGGGGTTGACACCGCTCTCACGATTGAGGAGAGTTCGAGCACTGCATGGAGCTCAGTGGTCGCAATCGGGAGGGGACTGCGATGACGGCGGTAACGACCTTCGGCATCGAGGAGGAGTTCGTCTTCCTCGACCCCGTGACGATGAAGCCGGTGGATGTCGCAGCCGGTGCGTTCGAGACGCTCTCGGCCCGCCCCGCTTGGGCGCCGATCACCCATCGTGAGTTCCTCGCCTCGCAGGTCGAGCACGCCTCCACGGTGTTCACCTCGAGTGCGGCGGCGCTCGCCTCGCTCGTCGGCTTCCGGCACGAACTCGCGGAGGAGGCCCGGCGGCTCGGCGTCGTCGTCGCGAGCGTGGGAGCACCCCCCGATGCGCACGGGTTCCCGACGGTCACCGACCTGCCGCGGTATCTCAGGATCGTCGATGAGATGGGCGGCGTCATCGCCGACCACCAGATCCAAGGGCTGCACGTGCACGTCGGCGTGGTCGATCACGACGCCGGGGTGCGCGCGCTCAACGTCACGCGCAACTGGCTGCCCCTCTTCTCGGCGTTGACCGGCAACTCGCCGATCTGGCGGGGCCACGACACGGGCTTCGACAGCTGGCGCAACGTCTCCCAGCGACGCTGGACCACGACCGGCTGCCCGCCCCTGTTCCGTGACGGCGCCGACTACGACCGTCGTCTGGAACGACTCATCGGCATCGGCGGCATGCAGGACCAGGCGATCATCATGTGGAACGCGAGGCTCTCGTCGCACGTGCCGACGATCGAGGTTCGTGTGGCGGACGCACAGCTCGAGGCGTGGTCGTCGGTGCTGCTCACCGCGCTCTTCCGTGCCCTCGTCAGCTGCGTGCTCGATGACTCGCTCGGCCGCTCGGCGTCGGTGCAGCCCACTCCCGAGGCGGCACCCGACCCGGAACTCCTCAACGCCTCGCTCATGCATTCCGCGCACTTCGGTCTGAGCGGCGAAGTGCTCGACCCGGTGCTCATCGAGCTTCGGCCGGCCGCGGAGACGCTGGATCGCTGCATCCGGGTGCTGCAGCCCGCGCTCGAGGCGGCGGGAGACCTCGAACTCGCTCGCGACGGTGTCGCACGGCTCCTGCGCGACGGCACCGGAGCCGCACGGCAGCGCGCGGCATTCACTGCCGACGGCATGCCGGGTCTGCGCGAGTTGTACGAGTCGACGTTCTCAGCATCCCCCTGACAACCCCTCGGTTGTCCGTGGGCTCGCCGATACCGACGCGCCCGCGTCAGGCGTGTGGGGGCGGGTCCTCGGCGGTCGGGGCTCCGCTCTGCTGTTCCTCGATCGGCGGCTTCTTCGCAGCCCCGAATGCAAGGGCGAACGCGAGGCCGATGGCCACTCCGATGGCGATGCCGAGCGCGAGACCGATGCCCCACCCCTCGACGGACCGAGGCGGCGGCTTCGAACCCGGCGGGGTCTGGGGAGTCTCGGTCATGAAGCCATCTCACCCCACCGTGCGCGCCGCCGCCTCCACCGGGCGACGGAGATCTCCGTCAGCAGCCCGGGCCCGACGGGTTCGCGTTGCAGTCGCCGTTCGTGAGCACCGTGTCGAATTCACCGACGAGCACGCGCTGCGGATCACCCGCGACGGCCAGAGTGCCCGCGATCGAGCGCCAACCCGAGCCACCGAATCGGTACTCGGCGCGCAGCACGGCTTCGAGCGTGACGGTGTACTCGCCGGACTCGGCGTAGACGTGGCTCGTGCCGGTCGGCGTGAACTCGCGCTGCCCGAGCGCGGCCCAGGTCTCGCCGGGCGCACCACTCTCGACGACGCCGCCGTCGCTGTGCCGCCACCGGAATGCGACCGGTGTGAACCGTACGTCAGCGGGTCGGCCGAGCAGCGTGCCCGACACCACCTGAGCGGATGCCTCGGCCACGAAGTTCGCCGGAAGGTCTTCGACCGCCCAGCCGCCGGGCTCCATCTCGTTGCCCGGCTTCGCGGGAATGAATGAGGCGATGTCTCGGAGGGTGACGGTGACGGACGGGGCGGGGGCTGCAGGGTCTTCGGGAGGGGTCGGCTCTGTCGCGCACAGTGCCGCGTTCAGCGGACTGCAGTTCTCGGGCATTGTGGGTTCTTGCGCCTCGTCCGTCGGGCCATTGCTTGCCCTGGTGTCCGCCTCGTCTGGCTCCACGGCCGTGGACGGCCAGTCCGACTCACCGAATTCACCGACTCCGATGAGATCGATCTGACCAAGTTCCGTGTTGACCACGCTCGACGCACCGCAGGTCCCAGAAATGATCTGTTCCTTTGAACAACTCGATGTTGCGGCCGCTGGCATCGCATCGGCCACAACGACGGCAACGGCAACGGCAACTACAGACAGAAGTTTTCCCGTTCCCACAGCGTCCTTTCCGTCACCTTCATAGACTCGGGACGGTCGCCTTGGACAACGACCGTGTACGGGATCTTGACGATTCTGCCCTCGACGACCAACGAGGTTCCGCTGGCATCCAGCAAGTCGAGCCCGCTGATGTCATCGCACACGTACGCAGTGACAAGCGCACCGTGAGCGTCATAGTCAGCGAACTGGAGCTCCTCAACCGCGAACTCGATTGTCCCTGAGGTCCGGAGCCCTTCCACGGCAAACCGTTCGGCCGCAGAAAGCTCGTCTTCGAGCGCGGGGCCGCTGGCAACCGCCTCCAGCCGCTCAGACGATGTCCCGCTATCCGCGGTGACTTCTGCTGAAACGGCAAGAAACGAAGCGTAGGCGACCGTCAACGCCGCGAGCGCCTCCTCGTCCGACGCGAAGATCGGCTGCGAGGCATCCGCTGACGGACTCGGCGAAGGTGCCGGAACGCTGCCCGTGCACCCGCTCAGCAGCAGCATGATCGCGCCGGCTGCGGCGAGCGCGGCGCCCGCACTCCGGCGGGATCGCTGCGTCGGTCGGGAGAGGGACATGGCGAATACCCTAGGCGAGCACTCGAGCGCCGAGCGGGGTTATCCACAGCCACAGACACAGACACAGGCCTGCCCCGCGTCACCCGCGCTCACGCGCGCGCGAGGATCCCCGCGACATCCGCCCCGCGCGGCAGCACCCCGTACTGCCGCCCGCCCTCGTCGCCGAGGCGGGTGCGCACGAACGCGTCGGCCATCCCGCTGGGCGAGAACCGCAGCATGAGCGAGCCCTGCAGCACGAGGGCCAGCCGCTCGGTGAGCTCCCGTGCGAGGAGCGCGGCGCCCGCGGCATCCGTCGCCGACAGCTCGCGCACGAGCGATCGCGCCGCTTCGAGCGCATCATCGAACACGGGCGACTCCCCCGCCGCCGACCCGACCTCGGCGAAGAACGCCTCGAACGCCGCGGGTTCGCGAGTGAGCACGCGCAGCACGTCGAGCGCGATGACGTTGCCCGAGCCCTCCCAGATCGCGAGCAGGGGTTGCTCCCGGTAGCGCCGCGCGAGCGGGAACGCCTCGGTGTAGCCGTTGCCGCCGAGGCACTCGAGCGCCTCGGCCGCATGCCCGGCGCCCCGCTTGCACACCCAGTACTTCGCGACGGCGGTCGCGAGGCGCCGGAACGCCTGCTCCGAGTCATCCGCATCGCTGTCGTACGAACGCGCGAGGCGCATCGCCGTGAGCGTCGCCGCCTCCGACTCGAGCGCCAGGTCGGCGACCACCGCGGCCATCGCGGGCTGGTCGACGAGCAGCTCACCGAACGCGCGGCGATGCCGCACGTGCCACGCAGCCTCGGCGACCGACTGCCGCATGCCCGCCGCAGAGCCGATCACGCAGTCGAGCCGGGTGCGCGTCACCATCTGCACGATCGTCGCGACGCCGCGCCCCTCTTCACCGATGAGCCAGCCCGAGGTGCCGTCGAGCTCGATCTCGCTCGACGCGTTCGACCGGTTGCCGAGCTTGTCCTTCAGGCGCTGGATGCGGAACACGTTGCGCGAGCCGTCGGGCAGCACGCGCGGCACGAAGAAGCAGCTGAGTCCGTGCTGCGCCTGCGCGAGCACGAGGAACGCGTCGCTCATCGGCGCGCTGCAGAACCACTTGTGCCCGGTCAGGCCGTACTCGGCGCCCCACGAGCCGGCCCCGCCGCGCCGCTCGGCGCGCGTCGTGTTGGCCCGCACATCGGAACCGCCCTGCTTCTCGGTCATCGCCATGCCCACGAGCGCCGACGACTTCGGCCCTGCGCCGCCGGCACCTCCGAGCACCGGGTCGTAGGCACGGCTCAGCAGCCGAGGCATCCATTCGTCTCGCAGGCCGGATGCCGCGAGCTCGAGCGTCGGCACCGCTGCGTGCGTCATCGACACCGGGCAGGCATGCCCGGGCTCGACCTGCGCGAAGAGCAGGAACGCCGCCGCCCGATCGACGTTCGCACCGGGCCCGGGCGCCGCAGCGGCACTCGTGTGCGCGCCGGCCGCGACCGCCGCCCCGATGACCCGGTGATAGGCGTCGTCGTACTCGACCTCGTCGACGCGACGCCCCCAACGATCGAAGCTGTGCAGCACCGGCGGGTGCGTGTTCGCCCGCTCGGCGTCGCGCTGGAACGCCGCAGACCCCACGAGCGCGCCGACGTCTGCGAGCCCCTGAGCGGATGCCTCGGCACCGCCGCTCCCCCATCGCGCGACCGCCTCGACGAGCGGCACGTTCGACGAGTACTCGTCGACGTCCTCGCGCGCCGGCACCTGGTTCTCGACCTCGTGGGTGTTGATCATCTTCGGCCTCCGCGCCCATTCTCGCGCTTCTGCAATGTGCTGATGGACCATGATTTCGCTCTCGGTGAACGCGAGCAACGGATGACCGCGACTCGCTTGCGTCACCCCCTCCGCCGTGTGAGGCTGAAACGCTGCAATGTCGTACGGGGGTGCGATGCTGCAGGTCGAGCGAGGGGTGTGGCTGCCCTGGCCGGAGCTGTGCGCGCACGAACGCGCCTCGGCAGGCGGTGTCCGCTCGATTCCCTGACTCCTCGTAACGGAGACGCCATGCTCGGAAAAATCCTTGTCCGCTATCTCAAGCCCTACAAGTGGCTCCTGCTCGGTGTGCTGATCTTCCAGTTCATCTCGGCACTCGCCACGTTCTATCTGCCGCGCCTCAACGCCGACATCATCGACAACGGCGTCAGCAAGGGCGACACCGCCTACATCTGGTCGACCGGCTCGTTGATGCTGCTGATCTCCCTCGGGCAGATCACGGCATCGATCATCGCCACCTACTTCGCGGCGCGCGCCGCGATGAGCGCCGGCCGCGACATCCGCGACCACGTCTTCGAGCGCGTCTCGGGCTTCTCGGAGCGAGAGGTGTCGCGGTTCGGCCCCGGCTCGCTGATCACCCGCAACACGAACGACGTGCAGCAGGTGCAGATGCTCGCGATGATGGGCGCCACGATGCTCGTCACCGCACCGATCCTCGCGATCGGCGGCGTGATCTTCGCCCTGCAGCAAGACGTCGGCCTCAGCTGGATCATCGCGGTGGCGGTGCCCACCCTGCTGATCATCGCGGTGATCGTCATCAGCCGCATGGTGCCGCTCTTCCGCAGCTACCAGCACAAGCTCGACAACGTGAACCGCATCATGCGCGAGCAGCTCACCGGCGTTCGCGTCGTGCGCGCCTTCGTGCGCGAGCCCATCGAAGAGGAGCGGTTCGCCGGCGCGAACACCGACATCATGGTCGTCGGCCGAAAGGTCGGTTCGCTCTTCGTGCTGCTCTTCCCGCTGTTCATGCTCGTGCTGAACGTCACCGTGGTCGGCGTCGTCTGGTTCGGCGCGTTCGCCGTCGATGCCGGCGAGGTGCAGATCGGCACGCTGTTCGCCTTCATGCAGTACGTGATGCTCATCCTCACGGGTGTGCTCATGGCGAGCTTCATGACGATCATGATCCCGCGCGCCGCGGTCTCGGCCGAGCGCATCGGCGAGGTGCTCGACTCGACCTCGACGCTGGCCCGCCCCGAGAACCCGGTGACGGTGTTCCCGACGCCGGGTTCGGTCGAGTTCACGGATGCCGCGTTCACCTACCCGGGCGCCGAACACCCCGTGATCTCGGGCATCACGTTCGGAGCCGCGCCCGGTGAGACGGTCGCGATCGTCGGGTCGACGGGCGCCGGCAAGACGACGCTCGTCTCGCTCATCCCGCGTCTGTTCGACGCGACGGGCGGCAACGTGAAGGTCGGCGGCGTCGACGTGCGCGAGGCCGATCTCGACCACCTCTGGTCGTCGATCGGACTCGTGCCCCAGCGCCCGTTCCTCTTCACCGGCACGGTCGCGTCGAACCTTCGGTACGGCCGTGAGAACGCCACCGACGAAGAGCTGTGGCACGCGCTCGAGATCGCCCAGGGCCGCGACTTCGTCGAGGCGATGGAGGGGCAGCTCGACGCGAAGATCTCCCAGGGCGGCACGAACGTCTCGGGCGGTCAGCGGCAGCGACTCGCGATCGCCCGTGCGATCGTGCACCGCCCCGACATCCTCGTCTTCGACGACTCGTTCTCGGCGCTCGACCTGACCACCGACGCGAGACTCAGGCAGGCGCTCTGGCGAGAACTGCCGGAGGTGACGAAGATCGTCGTCGCCCAGCGCATCTCGACCATCACCGATGCCGACCGCATCGTGGTGCTCGACGACGGCGGCATGGTCGGACTCGGCACGCACGAACAACTGCTCGAGACCTCGCAGACCTACCGCGAGATCGTCGAATCCCAGCTCGGAGTGGAGGCCGCCCGATGACCGCACAGACCCCACTCTCCGCAGAGGAACAGCTCGAGCTGGAGCTCGGCGAGCAGGCGCGCATCAACGCCGACGACTGGAGCGGCGCCGTCGCACCGGGCAAGGCGAAGAACTTCGGCCAGAGCTTCGGCCGGCTCATCGGCCTCTTGAAGCCGCACGCCTTCGGGTTCACCCTGGCCTCGGTCCTCGGCGCCCTCGGTGTCGTGCTCACGGTGTGGGCGCCGAAGGTGCTCGGCGAAGCGACGAACATCATCTTCGCCGGTGTCATCGGACAGCAGCTGCCCGCGGGCACCACGACCGAGCAGGCCGTCGAGGGGCTGCGGGCCGCCGGTCAAGACGACCTCGCCAACGTCGTCGCGACCGCGGGCGTCGTGCCCGGTGAGGGCGTCGACTTCGTGCGCCTGAGCCAGGTCATCATCCTCGTGCTCGCGCTGTACATCGTCGCGTCCGTGCTCACCTGGGTGCAGGGCTACGTGATCAACGTCATCATGGTGAAGACCATGTGGCGCCTGCGCGAGTCGGTCGAGGCGAAGATCAACCGCCTGCCGCTGAGCTACTTCGACAAGGTGCAGCGCGGTGAGCTGATCTCGAGGGTCACCAACGACATCGACAACATCACGCAGGCGATGCAGCAGTCCCTCTCGACCGTGGTCACCTCGGTGCTCACCGTCGTCGGCGTGCTCATCATGATGTTCACGATCTCGTGGCAGCTCGCCCTCGTGGCGCTCGTCTCGCTGCCGCTCATGGCGGTCATCTTCGGCATCATCGGCCCGAAGTCGCAGAAGGCCTTCGGCATCCAGTGGCGCAAGGTCGGTCGACTGAACGCCCGCGTCGAGGAGTCCTTCTCCGGCCACGCCCTCGTCAAGGTCTTCGGCCGCGAAGAGGATTCGCGTGCGAAGTTCAAGGCCGAGAACCAGGAGCTCTACGAGGCATCCTTCAAGGCGCAGTTCCTGTCGGGCATCATCATGCCCGGCATGATGTTCATCGGAAACCTGACCTACGTCGGCATCGCGGTGCTCGGCGGGCTCATGGTCTCCACCGGTCAGCTGCGTCTCGGCGACGTGCAGGCGTTCATCCAGTACTCGCAGCAGTTCACCCAGCCCCTGTCGGAGCTGGGCGGCATGGCTGCGGTGGTGCAGTCGGGCACGGCTTCGGCCGAGCGCGTCTTCGAACTGCTCGACGCCGACGAGCAAGAAGCCGATGCAGCGGATGCCCCGGCGCCCGCCGACGGCGACGGCACGATCGTGTTCGAGCACGTCGCGTTCTCGTACACGCCCGAGCGCCCGCTCATCACGGACCTCTCATTCCAGGTGGAGCCGGGGCAGACGGTCGCGATCGTCGGCCCGACCGGTGCCGGCAAGACGACGCTCGTGAACCTCATCCTGCGGTTCTACGAGCTCGACGGCGGCCGCATCCTCGTCAACGGCCAGGACATCGCGGATCTCACGCGTCACGACGTGCGTGCGCGCACGGGCATGGTGCTGCAGGACCCGTGGTTGTTCGCCGGCTCGATCCGCGACAACATCCGGTACGGCCGCCAATCGGCGACCGACGACGAGGTGCTGGCTGCGGCGCAGGCGACCTACGTCGACCGCTTCGTGCACTCGCTTCCCGACGGGTACGACACCGTGCTCGACGAGGATGCGTCGAACGTGTCGGCCGGCGAGAAGCAGCTCATCACGATCGCTCGCGCGTTCGTGGCGCAGCCCTCGGTGCTCATCCTCGACGAGGCGACCTCCTCGGTCGACACCCGCACCGAGCTGCTGCTGCAGCACGCGATGGCGGCGCTCCGCGAGGGCCGCACGTCGTTCGTGATCGCGCACCGCCTGTCGACCATCCGCGACGCCGACCTCATCCTCGTGATGGAGCACGGCGACATCGTCGAGAAGGGCAACCACGAGGAGCTCATCGCTGCGAAGGGGGCGTACTACCGCCTCTACAACTCGCAGTTCGAGCAGGCGGCGACCGACATCGACGCAGAGCTCGCTGCGGGAGACGATGCGATGGTGGCCTCGAGCGTCGAGGCGGCCGCCTCGGCCGGCGAGTCCGAGACCGACGACGCGATCGTGTAGCCCGCCCACGCGTACGCGCACGACGATGCCCGCTCGCACCTCGGTGCCGGCGGGCATCGTCGTCTCCGTGCGCGACGGCGATGGTCGACACGAATCGAACCGATGACTTGACAGCCGCGGCGGGTCGCAGGAGGCTAACCCCTGAGGGTCCGCAGTGAGCACAGAGTTGTGACGAGCATCAGGCACCCGAGACGACGCGTCACTCCCGTTCTGGCCGGAGACGGACCGGAGGAGTCGTCATGGCTGGAACTCACCGCATTCCCAATCGCCTCGTCTTCGGGGTCGCCACGCTCGCACTGGCGTTCTCGATGCTCGGCCCCGTCGGCGCCAATGCCGCGGCCGACGACGGCGCTCTCGACATGTACACGGCTGACGTGAGCTCGACGGAGGCGGCCGAGATCGCCGCCGCCGGCTTCGACGTCGCCAACAGCACGGTCACCGATTCGGGCGTGAGCGTCGACATGGTGCTCACCGCCGACGAGGCGAAGAGCCTCCAGGCCCGCGGTCTCGACGTCAAGGTCAAGAAGAACAAGAACGGCAAGTCGGCGAAGCAGCTGGCGGACGAGCAGGCGGCATCCGGCTACGACGTCTGGCGGTCGTGGGACGAGAAGGGCGGCATCCGCGATGAGCTCTACCGTCTCGCGAAGCAGAACCCGCAGCTGGTCAAGCTCGTGGTGCTCGGCCACACCTACCAGGGCCGCGAGATCATCGCGCTGAAGCTGACCCAGGGGGCGCGGGGCCAGGCGGACGGAACGCGTCCGGCAGTGCTGTACAGCTCGACCCAGCACGCTCGGGAGTGGATCTCCACCGAGGTGAACCGGCGGCTGCTGAACTCGTTCATCGACGACTGGCGGGCCAACGACAAGGAGACCAGGGACCTCCTCAAGAACAACGAGCTGTGGTTCGTGCTCGTGGCCAACCCCGACGGCTACCAGTACACGTTCGACCACGAGCGCCTGTGGCGGAAGAACCTGCGAGACAACGACGGCGACCACGAGATCACGCGTGCCGACGGCGTCGACCCCAACCGCAACTACCCGGAGCACTTCGGATACGACGAGGAGGGCTCGTCGTCGCAGATCAGCAGCGACACCTACCGTGGTCCTTCAGCCGGATCCGAGCCCGAGACGCAGGCGATGATGTCGCTGCTGGACCGTGGCAAGTTCGAGTTCCAGGTCAACTACCACTCCTTCGGGCAGTGGCTGCTGTACGCCGAGGGCTGGCAGACCGGCACGCCCACCGCGGACGACCCGATCTACTACGCGTTGTCGGGCAACCGCGACAACCCGGCGATCCCGGACTTCGAGCCGGGCCTCTCGTCCGACGTGCTCTACGTGACCAACGGCGAGACGACCGACTTCGCGCATTCCCAGAACGGAACGCTGGCCTGGACGCCGGAACTCGGCGAAGGCGACGACGACGGCGGGTTCGTGTTCCCCGACGACGAGGCGCAGGTGCAGGCGGAGTTCGAGCGCGCCCTGCCCTTCGCACTCGATGTGGCCAAGTCGGCGGCCGATCCGGCCAACCCGGTGTCGCACCTGGGCCTCGAGACCAAGCCCTTCTACCTGGAGAGCGACGACACGTACAAGGACGGTCTGCCCCAGGTGAACTACACGTTCGACTACTCGTACGGCGACCCGCAGGAGGTGCGCGTCATCGCCAAGCGCAGCCTGGGCGACGTGACACTGAGGTACTCGATCAACGGCGCCCCTGCGGTCAGCGTGCCGACCGAGGAGTGGACAGGCGGTGATCGCTACGGCGGCAAGACCGGTGTCTACTTCCACACCCTCAGCGGCTTCGTCACCGGCACCACTCCGGGCGACGACGTCGAGGTCTGGTTCGAAGGCGGTGGAGAGTCGAGCGATTCGTTCACCTACCGGGCCGTCGAGGAATCCACCGACGACGTGCTGATCATGGCGGCGGAGGACTATACGGGCGCCTCGCCGGCACAGGCCGGCGGGCCGAACTACCTCGGTTACTACCAGGAGGCCCTGGACGCCAACGGCACGGGCTACGACGTCTACGACGTCGATGCGCGCGCTCGGACCGCACCCGACGCCTTGGGCGTGCTCTCGCACTACGACGCCGTCATCTGGTACACCGGCGAGGACATCATCACCCGCGAACCCGGCTGGGGCGGCGGCAACGCCTCCCGCTTGGCGTTGGACAACACCCTCGAGGTTCGCGACTTCCTCAACGAGGGCGGCCGCGTGCTCTACACCGGGAAGTACGCCGGCACCCAGTACACCGGAACCGACCAGTTGTACGACCCGACGGCGGCGAATGCGCAATGTCGGGCCGACGCGGCGGTGCAGGAGCGGTGCCGGCCACTCGGCGGGTCGGGCGACTTCACCAACGACATGATGCAGTACTGGCTCGGCGCGTACCTCACCGTCGACGATGCCGGCACGGCGGAGGACGGAGGCCTCCTCGACGTCCTCGGCGTCGACACCCCGTTCACGGATCTGGACTGGGGCTTCAACGGCGCCGAAAGTGCCGACAACCAGGACCACAGCAACTCGTTCATCACGACGAGCGGCATCCTCGACCCGGCCGTGTACCCGCAGTTCGACAGCTGGGTCGCAGGCAGGTGGGATCGTGAGGGCGGCCCGTTCGAGCCGCACACGGGCGACGCGTACGCCTACTCGCAGATCGGCGACGTGTCGTACAAGCGCCTGACCAACACGATCGACGTGCCGGCCGGTGGCGCCACGATGTCGTTCTGGACGTCGTACGACACCGAGGCCAACTGGGACCACATCGCCGTCGAGGCGCGCCCCGCGGGCGGAGAGGACTGGACGACCCTGCCCGATGTCAACGGGAACACCACCCAGAGCACCGGGGACAGCTGCCCGGCCGGCTGGCGCGACCTGCACCCGCAGCTCGACCACTACCAGACGCTCGACGCCGAGACGACGACCTGCACCCCCACCGGCACCACCGGTGAGTGGTGGGCCGACTCCGGCAACTCGGCCGGCTGGCAGCAGTGGTCGGTCGACCTGTCGGCGTACGCCGGCGGCCCCGTCGAACTGTCGATCGGCTACATCAGCGACTGGTCCAGCCAGGGCCTGGGCGTGTTCGTCGACGACATCGAGGTGTCGACGGGCCAGGGCACGACGTCGTTCGAGGGCGGCGACACCGGCGGGTGGGTGATCACCGGTCCTCCGCCCGGCAGCGCGCCGAACCCGAACAACTTCATCATCACGACGGCCGCAGGGTTCCCCGAGGCCGCAGTGGTGGCGACGCCGGGCTCGCTGACGGCCGGCTTCGGGTTCGAGGGCATCACCGACGCGGCCACCCGGGCCGCGTGGATGGGCCGCGCACTGGATCACCTGCTCGACTGACGGGCGCTGGTCGATGACCGGATGCCTCGTCGTGACACGGTCGCGGCGGGGCATCCGCTCGTCGGGGATACGCTGGAACCGACGGCCCGCCCCCTCGTCGTCGCAACCGACGAAGTGAAGGCCTCGTGACGATCGACCCCGCACCAGTACGCCCCTGGCGACTCTGGCTCGTGTGGGGTGTCGGCGTCGCGGCCTACATGCTGTCGGTCACCAACCGCACCTCGCTCTCCGCAGTCGGCGTCGACGCCGCCGTACGGTTCGATGCGGATGCCTCGACGCTGTCGATGTTCGCGGTCATCCAGCTCTTCGTCTACGGGGCGATGCAGATTCCCGTCGGCATCCTGCTCGACCGTTTCGGCGCACGCCCGATCATCACGATCGGCATGTTCCTCATGGCCGTCGGCCAGCTCGTGATGGCGTTCGCACCCAACGTCGGCACGGCGATCCTCGCCCGCATGCTGCTCGGCGCCGGCGACGCGGCGATCTTCCCGAGCGTGCTGCGCGTCGTCGCCGTCTGGTTCCCCGAGCGGCAGGCGCCCTTCATGGTGCAGCTCACCGGCATCGTCGGGCAGACCGGGCAGCTCTTCGCGATCCTTCCCATCGCGGCGCTGCTGCACGCGACGAGCTGGACGATCGCCTTCGGCAGCCTCGCGGGGCTCGGCGTGCTCTTCACCGTGCTGACCTTCGCGGTCATCCGCAACCGTCCACCAGGTCGGAACGCCGACATGAGCGTCGACACGAAGACCGGCGCCATGCACGCCGTCACCTCGTCGGCCGACCTGCGCCAGGGATTCACGGAATCGTGGGCGCACCCCGCGACCCGCCTCGCATTCTGGTCGCACTTCACGACGCCGTTCTCGGGCACCGCATTCATCCTGCTGTGGGGCTTCCCCTTCCTCACGGTCGGCGAGGGGCTCACGCCCGCGATGGCGTCGCTCATCTTCAGCGTCTACGTCGTCGCCGGCATGGTCGTCGGGCCCATCATCGGCGCGCTCTCGAGCCGGCATCCGATGCGCCGCTCCCGCATGCTCGTGCTGCCGATCATCGGCATCCAGGTCGTCGCGTGGCTCGCCGTCATCCTGTGGCCGGGCCCCGCGCCGCTGTGGCTCCTCTTCGCGCTCGCGCTCGCGCTCAGCACAGGCGGCCCCGCCTCGATGATCGGCTTCGACCACGCCCGCACCCACAACCCGAGCCACCGACTCAGCACCGCGACGGGCATCGTGAACGTCGGCGGGTTCCTCGCCGCGCTGCTCGCCATCCTGCTCATCGGCATCGCGATGGACGCGCAGGGCGCGGGCACGCCCGACACCTACAGCCTCGAGGCCTTCCGGCTCGCGTTCCTCACCCAGCTGCCGCTCTGGGCGCTCGGTGCGGCATTCATCGTCTTCGAACGCAAGCGCACCCGCGTGCACCTCGGGCTCGACGAGCCGCGCCGCCGACGCCGCGGGGCGAACCCGCCGGGCGCGCCGGCCGAGTAGCAGGCAGCACCCGGCCCGGGCGACGTCTCCGTCACCCGGGCCGGTGTCCCCCGTCATCCCCCGATCAGCGGCCGCGGCCCTTCGCCGGGGCGATCTCGAGTGCCCGCTCGATCTCCTGGCTGAAGGTGTTGCCCTCGGCGTCCTCGGCCGTCACCCGCAGGTCGATCCACCCGCCTGCATCGGCGACCGGAAGGTTCGCCCCGTAGACCGTGACGTGGGCGCGCCCGTCGGCGAAGATGCCCGTCGGCGGGTTGCCGGCGCCCGAGTCGGGCGACACCACGTCGAGCGGCACGGCGACCCACTCACCTCCTGCAGCGCGGATCTCCAACGTCGCCGCGGTCATCGCTCCGCTGTCGACGGCACCTTCGACATGGCCGAGTTCGAGTCGCAGCGGAAGGTCGGAACCCTTCTTGCGCCCGGAACCGGCCGTGCCCGAGGCATCCAGTTCGACGTCGTAGTAGGCCTGGATCATCGCTTCGAGTCGCGTCGTCCAGTCGCCCCGCTTGCCGGAGGTGGTGTACGTCCATTCCGACACGGTGCGGGTCGACGAGGGCAGCGCGCTGCCGTCCTGCACCGCGGTATTGACGATGCGCACCTCGGCGTCGCCATCGGGAAGGTCGGTCGTGTTGACGCCCTGGAACGGCGACGACTTCACGAACTCGCCGTTCAGGTAGTACTCCGTGTTCTGCGAGAAGCGCGGGTCCCCGCTGAACACGTCGAACGCGCCGGCGTGCTCGGGTTCGCCGCCGTCGCCCCACGAGGGCAGGTTCACCTGCGAGAAGTCGCTCTGACGGTACGGGGCGAAGAAACCGGTGGCCACGTACGGGCGCACGATCGAGCCGAAGAAGCTCGTCTCGTCGCGTTCGCCGGGTTCGTACGAGCGGACGATGTCGCGCACCTGCCAACCGACGTCGACGACCTCGGCGGTCTGGTACCAGTCCATGCTCGAGTCGACCCATTCGGTGCGCTCGATGCCTCGGCCGAGCGCGAACGGCAGGCCGAAGCCGAACGTCCGGTTCGGAGCGACATCCCAACGGAACTCGCCGACCAGGTCGGCCTGCTTCCCGTAGTAGGTGGTGTCGACCCGTGCGAGATCCTTCGGCTGGTACGAGAGGTCCTCGGGGATCGAGCCTTCGACGTACCGCGCGACGTCCCAGATCTCGGGAGCGTTCGCAACGCCCGTGCCGGTGACCGTGAGCTTGCCCTTCGACGCGGCGAGCGCCTCGAGGACCGCGCGGCCCTGCACGCCGCTGATCGCGACGACCGGGATCGCGACCGAGCTTCCGTCGTCGGCTCCGACCCACTCGCTGAGCTCGCGATCGGCGTCGTTCGCGACGAGCAGCATCGTCGCGCCCGCAGCGAGCGCGTTGACCGCACGCTCGTTCGGCGACACGTCGTTCGACCGCGTCACGATGGCGACCTTGCCGCGCACGTCGACGGCGGCGAACTCCTCGACGCTGCCGGTGCCGACGTCGACCGCCTGCGCCTTCAACTTGCCGTCGTACCGTGTCGCGCCGGCCTGCAGGAGCAGGTCGAGCGATTCCTTGCCGGCCGACAGGGTGAGCGGCGGGGTCTGCAGCCGCCAGCGCGCGGTGAAGTCGAACCGCTCACTGTCGGGCTCCTCCATCGGCTGCGCCCAGAGTTCGTCCATCCAGACGGGTACGAGCACACCGGTGCCGTAGCTGTCGGCATTGACGTCCATGCGACGCAGCACGGGCGACACGTGGTCTTCACCGACGTCGACGGTGACGGGCTCGGCTTCGCGTGCATCGAATGCGACGGCCACGTCGCCGTCGAGCTCGAAGTCGGGATCACCGACGAGCACATCGGCGCGCACATCGGCTTCGCGATCGAGGTCGAGCGTCGTGGTGAGCGCATAACGACCGGCGGGCAGCCGCAGTGTGGCTTCGCCGTCGACGGCGACGAAGCCGAGCACCTCTTGCGCGTCGTGGGAGTAGAGCACGCCGAAGGCCGCGGCGGGCTCGCCGTCGAAGTCGGTGGCGGTCACGGTGAGGTCGTAGCGTTCGGCTTCCGACGCGATGCCGAGCGCCGTGCGCGCCACCGTGCGGTCGCCGATCGACGCGCTCAGCGCGCCGGAGAGCTGCGTGCCGGCCGGCACCTTCGCCGGGTCTGCGGTGAGCGTCGCTGCACGTGTCTCGCCCGCCGGAATCGTCAACGATTCGGTGTCGAGCGCGAGCACGTCGGAGGCCTCGACCTCTGCCGAGCCCTCGAGCGTCGCCGTGAGGCCGACGACGACCTCGACGTCGCCACGGTTGGTGTACGACACGGTGCGCACGACGGGTTCGGGTTCCCCGCCCCAGGCGAGCATGCCGAAGTCCCCCGACCCGGCCGCGATGACCGGTGCATCGACGGCCTCGGCGACATCGACGACGCCGGTGCCGACCTGGAAGGCGGTGAGGTCGACGTCGGTCGTCGTGCTCGTGAGCGCGGCCCGAACCTGTTCCCCCGTGTACTCGGGGTGCTGCTGCTTGACGATCGCGGCGGCGCCGGCGACGTGCGGGGTCGCCATCGAGGTGCCACTCATCGCGACGTACGCCCCCGAACCGCTGGAGTCGGCCGACCTGGCTGCCGTCACATCCGATCCCGGGCCGGCGATCTCGGGCTTCAGCGCACCAGAGCCCGCGAGCGGGCCCTGGCTCGAGAACCACGAGAGTTCCCCGCTCGGGTCGACGACCGAGCCGACGGTGAGCGCACGCGCAGCGGCGCCGGGCGCCCCGATCGTTTCAGGGGCACCGCTGTTGCCCGCGGCGACGACGAAGAGCGCCCCGGTGTCCTCCGCGATGCCGTTGAGCGCTTCGGACATGAGGTCCTTGCCGTCGGAGGGCTGACGGGTGCCGAGGCTCATCGACACGATCGGTGCCCGCTCGGCGGCCCACTCCATGGCGTCGATGATCCAGGAGTCCTGACCGGAGCCGTCCTTGTCGAGCACCTTGCCGACGAGGAGATTCGCACCATCGGCAACACCGCGTTGTGCACCGTCGCTCGCAGCACCGGTGCCGGCGATCGTCGAGGCGACGTGCGTGCCATGCCCGTTCGGGTCCCAGGCGACCTCTTCGCCGGGCACGAAGCTCGTCGAATCGGGAAGCACCCGGCCGGCGAGATCGGGGTGGGTGTCGTCGTAGCCGGTGTCGAGCACCGCGACGGTGACGCCGGCGCCGGTGTAGCCCTTCGCCCAGGCATCGGGGGCGCCGATCCAGGGCACGCTCGAGTCGAGGGTCGCCTCGACCTTGCCGTCGAGGTGGATGGCGGCGATGCCGCCGCCGAAGGAGGCGGTCGACGGGTCGGCTGCGACGGCTCGCGCATCGGGTGCACCGGCGTCGGCGGTGAGTGCCGCCCATGTCGATGCCGCCTCGGCGTGCGCCGCGGTGGCCGCTTCGGCCCCGATGCTGTCGAGCTGCACGCCGACGGTGAGGCCCGGTGCGGGCGGTTCTTCACTGAACGCAGTAGCCCCGCCCTCGAGCTCGATGATCACGGGTGTCGCGTCGACGGAGGCGTCGTCGTACCCGTACTCGATGAGTTGCGTGACGTTGAACAGGTCGACATCGAGAGCCCCCGAAGCGAGGTACGCCTGCGCAGTGTCGGGGATGATGCTCAGCTCGTCGCCAGCGGTGACGGTGCGGTAGCCGGCACCGGGCACGACGGTCTCGACCTCGACGGTCTGCGTGCCGCCGGGGATCGCGGTGACCGTGACCCGGTCGCCGGTGATGAGCGTGACCGAGTGCGAACCACCAGGGCTCGTGGATTCGGTCGTGATGGCGCCGCCGGGCGGGACTCCGTCGTCCGCCGCTGGGCCGGCGAGCGCCGGGATGCCGGCGGCGCCGACCCCCGCGATGCCGATCGCGATGCCCGCCGCCGCGGCGACGACACTTCGGTGTCGCCTGGGCGGATTGATTGGTCGTTGCATGAGCGTTCCTCTCGTGCCGATCTGGACTACTCAGCACGGTTCCACAATCCCCCGTTAGGGTGGTGGCGGAGGGGCGCCTTGGCGGGCATCCGCCAATTCGCCGCGCTGGCCCGACTGCAACGTGCGGAAGAGTGAGGGGGTGCTCGTGCTCGAGGCCATCGGAATGGACGAATCCCATACCGCCGTCTACCGCCTGCTCCTCGGACTGCCGTCGGCCGATCTCGAGGAGGTCGCCCGCGGCGCCTCGCTGTCGATGCGGGCCGCCCGCGGGATCCTCGACGACCTCGAAGGGCTCGGCCTCATCGCTCGGCAGGCCTCCGCGCGCGACCGGGTGGTCGCGTCTCCGCCGTCAGTCGCGCTGCGGCCGATCCTGCTCGAGCACGAACGTCGTCTGAGCTCGGCACACGAGGCACTCGTGCATCTCAGCGACGTGTACCGCGAGGGCACCGCACAACGCGCGGCGCCCGATGTCATCGACGTCGTCCATGGCGCGGATGCCGTCGTTCAGCGCCTGGGTCAGCTCCAGGCCTCGGCTGAGCGGGAGGTGCGGGTGTTCGTGCTCGAGAAGATCGCCCTCGTGTCGGGGCCCGAGAACATCGAGGAGGATCGGGCGCTCTCGCGCGGCGTGCGCTACCGGGTGATCGCCGAGCGAGCCGTGCTCGAACGACCGGGCTTCGTCGATACCGTGCGCACGCTCGAGCCGCTCGGTGAAGAGGTCCGGGTACTGCCACGCCTGCCGACGAGGCTCTTCATCGCCGACGACGCCTTCGCGCTCCTGCCGATGCACACGCAGGGCGACGAAACCGTCTCCGGCGCGCTGCTCATCCATCCAAGCCCGCTGTTCGACCTCGTGCAGTCGATGTTCGAGGACTCGTGGAACCGGGCCGCGCGACTCTTCGCCGACCGCGGCGAGGTGCAGGATCTCGAGCCCGACGAGTCGATCGATCGCGACCTCCTGCGGCTACTGCTCCTCGGCATGACGGATGCCTCGGCGGGCGCCCAGCTCGGCCTCTCGCTCCGCACGGTTCAGCGACGGATCGCAGGCCTGCTCGACCGGGCCGAGGTGACCACCCGCATCCAGCTCGGCGCCGAGGCCGTGCGTCGGTCGTGGGTCTGACCCACGACCGGCACGGCCCCGGCGCTTCGGATCACTCGCCCTTCGGGTAGCTGTAGAAGCCCTCGCCCGTGGCGACGCCGAGCTTGCCCTGGTCGATGTAGCGCTCCTTGATGAGCGCGGCGAACGCCTGCTGCTTGGCGCCGCCCATCATCGAGATGTTGTACGCGGTCGTGAGGCCGACGATGTCGTAGATCTGGAACGGACCCATGGGGGCGCCGGTGCCGATGCGCCAGGTCTTGTCGATCGCATCGGGTTCGGCGATGCCGTCGACGAGCAGTTCGCCGGCGGCCTGCAGGAACGGCACGAGCAGGGAGTTCAGCAGGTAGCCCGCCTTCTCCTTCTTGATCTCGATCGGCACCATCCCGATCTCGGCGGCGAACTCGACGACGGCCTGGAACACCTCTGGGCTCGTGGCCTCGGTGCCCATGACCTCGGCGGTGTTGTGCACCCAGACGCGGTTCGCGAAGTGCAGGGCGAGGAAACGGTCGGCGCGACCGGTGAACGACGAGAGGTCGCTGGGCAGCAACGTCGAGGAGTTGGTGGCGAAGATCGTGTGCTCGGGGGCGAGCGTGGCGAGCTGCTCGTAGGTGGCGCGCTTGATCTCGAGGTTCTCGGGGATCGCCTCGATCACGAGGTCGGCCTTCGCGACGGCGTCGCCGAGGTCGGACGAGCGGGTGATGCGGCCGATCGCCGCTTGCGCCTCGCCGTCGGCGGCGCCGTCGACGCCCTCCGTCACGTAGGTGTCGGCGAGTCCGGCGAAGCGCTGCTTCGCGGCCTCGAGGGCGGCGTCGTCGATGTCGTACGCGACGACGTCGAAGCCGCGGTAGGCGGTCTGGTACGCGATCTGCGAGCCGAGCACTCCGGTGCCGAGCACGGTGATGTTGCGCAGTGCGGTCATTGCTGTTCCTTCTTTCCTTCCGTCCCTTGTGGGGCGCGTTCGAGCGGATGCCGCGGGCGGGTCTCCCCCGCGGCACCGGTGTTGAAACGCTGCAGGTCGTGCGCGAAGCGGGCGACCTCGGCGTCGGTCCAGTCGTCGAGGTTGTCGTCGACGACTCGCTGCAGGATGCCGATCGCCTCGTTGTAGGCGGCCCATCCCGAGTCGGTGAGTTCGAGCGGGCGGCCGCGGCCCGAGGCATCCGTCTTCTCGCAGACGACGCCGAGCTTCGTGAGTCCGGCGAGCTGCCTCGAGACGGTGGAGCGGTTCAGGCGGAATGCCTGCGCGATGTCGGTGGAGCGGCAACCGGGGTGGTCGACGATGTATCCGAGGATCGATTGGTCGGTCATGCTCAGGCTGATGTCGGCGATGCGCGCGTCGGCCACGCCGCGGCGGCTGATGACGATGAGCGCCCGCAGGATGTCGGCAGTGGCGCGTGCGCGCCCTGCCCGCGTTCCGGTGTTCGATTCGCTGACCATTCCGCCTCCTGTTGCTTATCGCAACAATAGACCTCCCTGTTGCATTCCGCAACACAATCGGCCGAGGGCTCGGGGACTCGCGGGCGATCGGGCGACGATCGCGCATCGGCGCGGTTGCGCCCGATAGCGTCGGAGCACACCGACCGAAGGAACGACGATGACCGCTGCCGCCCCGATCGTGCTCGACCCCGCCGATGAGCTGCACGCCCGCACCCTCGCCCGCCTCACCGGCGAGCGCATCGCCTGGTTCACGAGCACGAGCCGCAGCGGGTTCCCGCACGCGGTGCCCGTCTGGTACCTGTGGCACGACGGCGCCGTCATCATGCTCAGCGAGCCGGGTGCGGTGAAGGTGCGGAACGCCAAGCGCGACCCGAAGGTGCTCGTGCACCTCGAGTCGGGCGCCGACGAGGAGCAGCTGACGGTGCTGCAGGGCACGGTCGAGGTGTTCGACGGCGCCTCGCCAGACTGGATGCCGCGCATCGGCGACGCCTACTTCGCGAAGTACGACGACGACCTGCCGCCGCTCGAACTCACGCGCGCCTCGATGGCCGAGCGCTACAGCACCGTGCTACGGGTCACCCCGGTCAAGCTCATCGCCTGGTAGGCCCGGTGAGCGCGCCGAGCTACCGCTCGGCCCAGACGCCGAGCTCGTTGCCGCTCGGGTCGGTGAAGTGGAATCGTCGGCCGCCCGGGAACTCGTACGGTCCGTTGACCACCGTGCCGCCGGCAGCCGTGACCGCGGCCAGCGTGGCATCGAGGTCGTCGCTGTAGAGCAGCACGAGCGGTCCGCCCTTCGCGACCTCGGTGACGAGGGTCAGACCGCCGGCCTCTTCGCCGTCGGCCTCGGCGGACGTGCGGATTCCGGCGTATTCGGGACCGTACGGCGTGAACTGCCAGCCGAACGCCTCGCCGTAGAACGCCTGCGCGGCGGCGAGGTCGGTGGCGGAGATCTCGACGTAGTCGATGCTGAGCGGGATGCGATGTTCGTGAGTTGCCATGCCCGAAGGCTCCCACCGGCCACCGACAGGCGTGAGCCGGGCGGGGTTCGCTAGCATGCTCGAATGCAGGTCACGCGTCTCCGGATCCACCCCGTCAAGTCGTTCGCCGGAATCGACGTCGACTCCGCCGAGGTGCTGCCTTGGGGCCTTGCGGGCGACCGTCGATGGGGCGTCGTCGATGCCTCCGGCGCCCCGGTGACGGCTCGCGAGAAGAACCACATGCTCGCGCTCACCGCCGAGCTGCTCGCCGACGGCGGGTTGCTGCTCGGCGAGCGCAGCGGGGCCGGCGACCCGCTCCGCGTCGACCGCCCGACGGATGCCGCGCCCATTCCCGTCGGGCACACCCGTCAGGGCACGGCGCTGCCCGCGGGCGACGAGGCCGACGCCTGGATCAGCGCCCGTCTCGGCATCGACGCACGGCTCGTGTGGCAGCCCGACCCGCGCGAGCGCACCGTGAACCCGAAGAACGGCGGCCTCCCCGACGACCGGCTGACGCTGGCCGATTCCGCACCGCTGCTGCTCGCGAGCGAGGCATCCCTCGCCCGACTCAACACCTGGACCGACGACGAGACGCCGCACCTCGACATGCTGCGCTTCCGGCCGAACGTCGTGATCGACGGCGACGAGCCCTTCGCCGAAGACGCCTGGCCGTTCGTCGATCTCGGCGACGTGCGGTTCCGCATCACGAAGGTCTGCGACCGCTGCGTGATGACGACGATCGATCCCGAGACCATCACCCGCAGCAAGGAGCCGATCCGCACGCTCGCGAAGCACCGCCGCTGGGACGGCCAGACCTGGTTCGGCGTGCTCATGGTGCCGCAGTCGGCGGGCTCGATCGCGGTCGGCGACGAAGTGCGCCCGAGCTAGCGCGAAGCGCGGCTCCGCCGCACACCGATCCGGAACCACAGACCGAGCCCGATCGCGCACGCTGCGACGAGCATCGCCGGCGTGGGGTCGGTTCCCGACACGGCGAGCCCCGATGCGCCAGGCTGGGCCGGTTCCGGCGGAACCGTCGGGGTCGTGCCGGTGAAGACGTTCGTCACGGTGCACACGGCATCCTGCCCGGCGTCGAGTGTCACGACATCGCCGTTCATCGCGGTCGCGCCGGTGCAGCTCCAGGGACCCGCCTGGTACCCCACCGGTCCGCCGCTTTCGCTCAGCACGTAGTCGCCGGGTTCGGTCACGGTGCCGGTCACTTCAGGGGATCCGCTGACGCCGGCGACCACGGTGCTGCCATCGACGGCACTGAGCGTCCAGTCCGTCGGCACCGCCGAGCCGCCCTGCACGACCTTGCGCAGCGTGAGCGTCGATTCGGGCACGCTGGTCGCGCATTCGAGCAAGGCATTGAACGGGCGATTGTGGAATTCCCGCGGGACCCCGACGGGAGCCCCGGGGCCGCCGTGGATCGCGGACTTCGCGATCAGGTTGCCCTCGAGGTTGTTCGTCCGGCGCCAGTCGACGGCGGCACGCGGTGCGTACATGGTGCCTTGGAGGCTGTCTCCGCCGGTGACGGTCACGGTCGTGGCATCCGCGAAGTTGTACAGGATGAAATGGGCCGCGGTTCCGCTGATTCCAGGGGAATTCGGAATGGTGCCCGAGAAGTCGCCGGTGACGTTGATGAGCAGCGGGGAGGTCTGCGTCGGCACGTCGTCGAACTGCAGCTCCTGCAGGGCCGCGAGATCGTCGGCCGTGATCGAGAGCACGTTGGTCTGGTTCGGCTGGAGCCGCACGTGCCCCCGGAAGGGTGCGCTCGGCGGGCTCGTGACGGGCACTCCCTGGTCATCGATGAGCGCGACGGTCGCCGGGCAGGTCGCGAGATCCGTCGACAACTGTTCGTAGAGCGCGAACGCACCCTCGATGTCGACGAGCCCGGCGGGCACCGGAGCTGCGATCGAAGCCGGCGACTGTGCCGCAACGCCTTCGATGCGAGGCGTCTGGTCGATCGCTCCGCCGGGCGCGGTGATCTGGTAGTCGTTGGGGTTCTTGTTGAACGCCGCGAAGGTGGAGGGATCGCCGATCTTGGTGAAGCCCTGATTCAGGATTCGCAGGATCTGCCCCGGCGCGGTGCTCGACCAGTCGATTCCACCGCCGACGAAGAGATGCACGGGGTTCGTCTCACCGGGCACCGTGAAGGTCGGCGTCGGAGCGGTACCGATGTTGTACGTCGTACCGAAGCTCAGATCACCGCCGAGTGCGATGGTTCCCTCGGACTCATCAGCGGCCAGATGCACATCGCCGCGCACGACCACCGTGAAGCCGCTGTTGGCCGGATGCCCGTCGAGATCCACGGTCACCGGATTCACCGGCCCGACGTCGGCGTGCGCCGGAGCGGCCACCCCGGCGACGGCGAGGGCCCCGCCGGCCAAGCACACCACGAGCGCGGCGGCTGACGTTCGACTCGCATCCCACCCGATTCGCGACATCGTCCATTCTCACCACGGATCTCGACGCAGCGCATGTCCGGCGCGCCGGACGTCCGGCGGGCGCCCGAAGAGGACCTCAGAAGAGCTGCGCCTGCGCGACGAGCGGCGCTCCCTCGAGCTCGAGCAGGTGGCGCTTGCGCTCGAGCCCGCCGGCGTAGCCCGTGAGCGACCCGTCGGCGCCGACCACCCGGTGGCACGGCACGATGATGCTGAGCGGGTTGCGTCCGACCGCGTTGCCGACGCGGCGCGCGAGGTTGCGGTCGCCGAGCCGCGCGGCGAGTTGGCCGTAGCTCGTCGTCGTGCCGATCGGGATGTCGCGGAGCATCGCCCAGACCGCCTGCTGGAACTCGTCGCCGACTGGCGCCGTCGCCAGGTCGAACGCGACCCGCTCCCCCGCGAGGTACTCGGCGAGCTCGACCCCGAGCCGCGTGATGAGCTCGTCTGCGCGGGCATCGACCTCGACACCGATCGAGCCGGATGCCGGTGGGTGCCAGTGGCCAGGGAAGTAGATGCCGACCAGGGCTTCGCCGTCGGCGACGACGAGCAGCTCGCCGAGCCGTGTCGTCAGCGTGGCATGGCGTCGGGTCATGACTCCATCATCGTCGCTCCCCAGCGCACGGCACCCGATCAGGGTCGCGGAAATCGGACGTCATGCTCACGCGACCCGATGAGCGTCACGTGATCAGCGTCGCCCGGTCAGGGCTGCGCGATTCGCCTCGTACTTCGGCTTGCCGACCAGGCGCCAGATGAGGCGCACCGGCGCCGGCAGATGCGTGCGCTGCCACTCGGCGCCGCCATCGGGCTGCGCCGCGAGGATCGCGCCGAGCTGCTCGAACGTCTTGCCCTTCGGAGTCGCCTTGCGGCCGTGGTCGGCGAGGGCGGCGACCTCCTTGGGCGTGAGCGTGACCTCCATGACGGGCACGATGTTCGTCTCCTCGTCGGGCAGGTGCACGGCGAGCGCGTCGGTGATGCCGTCGAGCGCGGCGAGCACGCCCGCGGCATCCGTCGACCGGCCACTCGCCCGCCAAGCCGGCAGGGCGGCGTCGAGCGCGTTCAGGTGCACGAGCATCAGGGCGTGCTGCTCCTTCATACGTGCGACGTGCACGGCGCACGAGGGCGCGCGCTGCTCGAGTTCGCCCCACAGCATCGTGTCCTCGCCCTCATGGTGGGCGTGCAGTCCGACCGAGAGCATCGAGAGATGGTCGCCGACGACGTCGGCGTGTGCGAAGTCCGCTTCGGCCACGCCCTCGACGAGCGCGCGGCCTTCGCCGAACCCGGCCCGGAAGAAGCGGTGGATCTCGGCCATGCCGCTCGCATCGCACGTCTTCGGGCCGCTCGGGCGGGCAGACGAATCACCGCTGGAGGGAAGAGCGGTCGCGGGCATGTCGACTCCGATCGTCGGTGAGCAGCGCAGTCGCACGCGACCCTACGGCGAGCGGGATGCCGCGGCAAGACCCCGCCCGAGGGGTGCCCGCCGCCATCGCGCGTCATGCACCGCGGCCCCGATCTACGATGATTGGATGCCCGAACTCCCCCGCGTCACCGGTGCCCACCTCGTCGGATCGATCAACCAGCCCACCGCCGAGGCGACCTTCCGCGTCGTCGCATCGGAGCTCGGCGGCGAGCTCGCGCGCATCCCCGACGGCGAGGTCGGCGAGCGATTCCACTGGATCCTGTTCCAGGGCGCCGCGTTCGACGCGGTCGACGGCCTCAGCCGCGTCTCGATCGACCCGATCATCGTCGCGGGCTTCGATCTGCGCCCGCTCGTGCTCGACGGTTCGGTCGATGCATCCGACCTCGTGTTCGGCTCGCTCGGCTACGCGGATGCCGCGGCCGCGAGCTACGCCGACTTCGCCCGCCTGCGCGACGCGGGCGTGATCCCCGTGGGCACGCGGTTCCAGGTGTGCCTGCCCTCACCGCTCGCGCCGATCACGACGTACGTGGCGCCCGCCGACCGCGCCGCCGTGTACCCGGCCTACGCCGCGGCCCTCGCGGCCGAGGTCGACCGCATCGCGGCGGCGATTCCCGCCGAGGACCTCGCCGTGCAGATCGACATGGCGACCGAGTTCGCCTACCTCGAGGGCGTGAGCCTCGGCGGCGGCCCGCTCGAGGCCTTCTTCGCCGAGGGCGGCGCCGATGCACCGGAGCTCGTCGGCGCGATCGCCGGCCTGGCCGCCGAGCTCGCCGCGCGCGTGCCGGCCGGCGCGCAGCTCGGATTCCACCTCTGCTACGGCGACGTCGCCGAGAAGCACTTCGTCGAGCCGACCGACGCGGGCAGGCTCGTCGCGGTCGCGAACGCCCTCGGCGCGCAGCTCGACCGGCCCATCGACTGGGTGCACCTGCCGGTGCCGATCGAGCGCACGGATGCCGCGTACTTCGCGCCCCTCGCCGGGTGGGCGCTGCCCGCCGAGACGACCCCGTTCCTCGGCCTCGTGCACCATGAAGACGGGGTCCACGGCGCACTCGCCCGCATCGCTCCGGCACGCGAGGCGTTCGCCGCCGCCGGTGTCGGCACGTTCGGCGTCGGCACCGAGTGCGGCTTCGGCCGTGGCCCCGCCGACCGCACGGCGAGCCTGCTCGCCCTGCACCGCGAGGTCATCGCGGCGGCGGGCTGACGGTCGAGCGCGGTGGGGCGTCGTGCGCCCCACCGCGAGTCGTGCGCTCCGCCGCGAGCCGTGCGCTCCACCGCGAGCCGTACGCTCCACTGCGTCAGTGCGCGACCGGCAGTCCGTGGATGCGCTGCCGTGAGCGCCCCTGACGCCATTCGCCGAACCGGCCCGAGAGGCGATGCCCGCCATCGGCGCGCTCGCCTTCCTGCGCCCGGCGGTCTGCGGCGTTGCGGCGCCGCTCGTTGACGCGGCCCGCCTCGAGCTCGTCGTGCATCTGCAGCGTCTGTGCGACGTAGCCGTATGCGAGGTTCATGATTCCGATCCCTTCGAGACCTGCTGGGCCGGTTCCGGCCACTGAGACCAGATTCCTCGCTGAGGTAGGGGGTTCGAATCGGGCGTGTGCCTCATCTTCGGGCCGGATCCGCCACCTCAGACGACCGTCGGCACCTCAGGCGAACCGCCCTACCTTAGACGCGGCCCGGCCTGGCCGTGATGGGGACCCGGCCGCCCGTCACCGGCCGCGGGTACGATCGCGAGATGCGCATCCGATTCACGGCCGAGATCTACGAATGGACGGCGCGACGCAACTGGTTCTTCATCGACGTTCCGCCTGAGCTGGGCGCCGACATCTCCGATCAGCCGCGCATGCCACGAGGGTTCGGCTCTGTTCGCGTGGTGGCGACGGTCGGCGGCACGACGTGGAGCACGTCGATCTTCCCTCTCGGCGAGACCTACGTGCTGCCGCTCAAGAAGGCCGTGCTGAAGGCAGAGAACATCGGCGAGGGCGACGAGATCGAGGTCGACCTCGACGTGCTCGACGGCTGACAGTTCCGCGAGCTCAGGCGACCCGGTACGCGATTGGCCCCGGCGCACCCGCCTCCTCAGATCCAGCCCTGCTGCCATGCCTTCTCGGCGGCCTCGTGCCGCGACGAGGCGTCGAGCTTCGTCATCGCCGACGAGAGGTAGTTGCGCACGGTGCCCTGCGCCAGGTGCAACCGCTCGGCGATCTGCTGCACGCTCGTCGTCGTGCGGCTGAATCGCAGCGCGTCGAGCTCGCGGTCGGTGAGGGGGCAGCGCTCGGCCGTGAGGGCGGTCGCGGCGATCTCGGGGTCGATGTAGCGGCGACCGGCGGCGACGTCGCGGATGACGTGCGCGAGGTCTTCCGCCGGCGTCGACTTCGGCACGAAGCCCGAGACCTTCGACGCCAGGGCCCGCCGCAGCACACCGGGGCGCGCGTGCCGGGTCACGATCACGACGCGCGTGGGCACCTCGGCGAGGATGCGCACGGCCGCCTCGAGCCCGTCGGCGTGCGGCATCTCGAGGTCGAGCAGGCACACATCGGGCACGGTCGCGATGGCCTGCTCGACGGCGGTCACGCCGTTGTCGGCGCTCGCGACGACCTCGATGTCGGGCTCGAGGTTCAGCAGGGCGACGAGGGCGCCGCGGATCAGGTGCTCGTCGTCGGCGATGAGCAGACGGATGCCGCCGCTCACGCTGCGACCCGCGCCCCGACGGGCACCGTGGCCCGCAGTTCGAAGCGGGTGCCCGAGGCATCCGTCGTCGTCTCGATCGTGCCGCCCACGGCGGCGAGCCGCTCGCGCAGGCCGGCGAGCCCCGAGCCGGACGCGCGCGACACGGCCGCACCGGCAGCCGAGGCATCCGTCACCGGAACGCCGTCGTTCACGATCTCGAGCTCCGTGCGCTCACCCGTCGTCGTCAGTTCGATCGTCACCGTCGTCGCCTCGCTGTGTCGCAGGATGTTGGTCGTCGCCTCGCGCACGACCGACGCGAGCGCGCTCTGCGCGAGGGCGTCGGCCGGCAGCGGGCCGAGTCGCAGCGAGCACTCGGCGCCCGATGCGGTGAGCACCTCGCGGGCGTTCTCGAGCTCGTCGTCGAACGCGACATGCCGGTAGCCGGCGACGAGCGAGCGGGTCTCTTCGAGGGCCCGCTTCGCGATCAGTCGAGTCTCGTGCACGAGTTCACGGGCCGCCGCCGGGTCGAGCTCGAGCAGGCGTTCGGCGAGCTCGGCCTTCAGCGAGATGACCTGCAGGTGGTGGCCCTGGATGTCGTGCAGGTCGGAGGCGAACCGCAACCGCTCCTGCGTCACCGCGAGCTCGGCGGCGGTGCGACGGTGCCGATCGAGCTGCACCACGACCTCCCACCACCACATGCTCGAGAGCAGCATGACCGGCAGCATCGCCGCGAAGATGGCGATCATCCACGTGTCGGAGGTGCGGCCGAACACGAACGGCTCGCCCGTCATTGCGGTGGCGAGCATCGGGTGCGCGATGACCGTGAGGAGCCCGACGAGCAGCACGAGCCGGCGCTGCGGCTTCGGCAGCAGGCACGCGATGAGGCTCGCCGCCGCCCAGAGTGGCACCGCGGCCGCGAGGGCATCGGCCTGGGAGAAGAGGCCGAGCACCCAGACGGCGACGGCAGGCACCACGAGGGCCGCAGTCCACCACGGGTTCGGCAGGCCGCCGCTGCGCCCGACGCGAAGGAACCAGCAGTAGCGCAGCTGCGTCGCCGACGCGACGAGCATCAGCACGACGAGCACGGCGGTCACGACGTCGTCGGTGCGCAGGTACGCCTCGAGCATCGACAGTGCGACCACGAGGTCGAGGAACCCGAAGAAGAAGACGATCGACCCGAGCGTGTACAGCCACGTCGTCTGCACACTGCGGGCGGGTTCGGCAGGCATGGGTTCGAGCCTAGGCCAGTGACATTTGTCATGCCCCGGCGTGCGGAATCCCACGGGATCACCTGACACCGCGGCACTGCCGCCGTCTCGCTCGGCCGCGAAGGATTGAACCAACAACCTCCCCTACGAAAGGACTCGTCGTGATCGACGCCCTGCAGGACTTCGCCACCTCCCTCCCTTCCTTCCTCCAGTGGTTCGGGGTGATGCTCGTCGCGGCGATCCCGTTCGTCGACTCGTACTTCGGGGCGGTCATCGGCGTGCTGATCGGGCTGCCGACCGCCCTCGCGATCGGCGTGGCCGTCATCGGCAACGTGATCTCGATGCTGATCTTCGTGATGACGGCGCACGGGGTGCGCGGCAAGGTCGTCGCAGGCAAGGCGGTCGCCGCCGGCACCGGAGGCGGCACCGGCACCGGCGAGGAACCCGTCGAGTCACCACGTCGCGAGAAGATCCGCCGGGCCTTCGACAAGTACGGCGTCGCCGGGGTGAGCCTCGTCGGCCCGGCCATCCTGCCGAGCCAGTTCACCTCGGCAGCGATGGTGTCGTTCGGCGCCAACCGCAACGCCGTGATCTTCTGGCAGGTCATCTCGATCGCGCTCTGGGGTGTCGTGTTCGGCGTGCTGGCCACGCTCGGGGTCTCGCTCTCGCGCTGAGGCACCTTCTCCAGCCAAGGTGAATTCGCAAACCAGGGTGCAGAATGAGGTCGCATGACGATCCTTGGAGACGACCGCGGTCAGGAGTACGAGGTGGCTGAGTGTCCTCTTTGCGAGAACTACGAAGCGCACATCCGATCACAGGATGGGTACCTTCACTGCGCGCTGTGCAACACATCGTGGGGTGGCACACAACGACATTCCAACGATGCCTCCGGGTGGCTGCCTCAGCCTCCACCGTTCCGATGAGGGGTCGTATAGCGCCGTTCTTCGGGTCGCTCCGCAAGCCAGAACACGCGGCTGCCACGTGTGAGAATCTCCGTCATGCACGTTGACGGGCGTACTGTCGGCCGGGCGCTCTCCGAGCGCATCCGCCCGTTCCTTCGCGAGTTCGGATTTCATCGTTTCCAAGGACGCAATGCGTGGCGCCGGACTGAGCTCACAGTCGATCTGGTTTCGTTCCGGTCGATGAATTCCTACACCGCTGAGGGCGTCGGCTGCACGACGTACTCCTTCGGCTGCGACGTTGGTGTCTACTACCCTGCTCTCGTGGACGGGGAGCCGGTCGAGTGGCCTCGTGACTATCACTTGACGTTCCGGGCAGGCCTCGGCAAGACGATCCGACAGCCCTACTTCCATCCCTTCGGACATCAGGACCACAGCGACCGGCCTGATGTTTGGTACGTCCTCGAAGATGGCAGCAACCTGGACGAGATCGCTGATGACGCCGTTTCAGCTGTGAGCAATCAAGGCCTGCCATTCATCAGTCGACTGAATGACCCACGTCAGGCAATGCGGTCACTACTGAGTGAGGAGGGTAGTAATCCAGGCTTCGGCACGCTGGGTCTCATGGCCGGAGGACTTGGGTCACCTTCTCGCATGGCAGACATGGCGCGGCTGAGTTCGATACTCGACTGAGTCGGTGCACGGGTACGCATCGGCGCAGTCACGCGACCGCAACAGAATTCACGCGACGGCCGCAGATCTTCGCTCGACTCGGTCGGCCAGTCTCGTCGGTGACTTCGTGACCTGCCGCCACCCGCCGCCCCGGTCGAGCCACGCGGGCGGGCGCACCTGCGGAACCCCGCCGACCATGCGGATGCCCCACCCCGAGGTCTCGATCGTGCGGTGGTGGAACCAGCAGAGCAGCACTCCGTTGTCAGTGTGCGTCGGGCCGCCATCGACGTCGGGAACGACATGGTGGATCTCGCACCACGCGGCCGGCACGCTGCACCCCGGGATCAGACACCCGCCATCGCGCAGCGTGATCGCCCGGCGCTGGTGCGGTGTGAAGCAGCGCTCAGGCGAGCCGAGCCCGACCACGCGGCCAACACCGTCGAAGGTGACCTGCTGCGTACCGCCGGTGCAGATCAGCTGCCTTGCCGCACGCATCGACACCGGAATCTCGACCCCCTCGGCGTGCGCCACACCGCGCCCGGCGGCGAGATCGGCGGCGCGAACGCTCACGAGCACGGTGGGCGCCGCGCCGCCGATCGTCGGATGCTCACCCGATCGGGCGGCGGTCGCGATGATCGCCGCAACGACGTCGTGGCGCTGCTGGTCGGCGGTGCGCTGCTCGCCGTTGCGTTCGATGTCGGCGCGCTCTTCGGCGGTCATGAACCCGCCGCCCGATCGCGGCGCGAGGTGCGCGTCGAACAGCCGACGCAGCCCCGCCGCCACTTCGGGCAGGAGTTCGCCGCCGACCGGGACGAGCCCGTCGCGAGCCCGGCCGAACCGGAAGCCTCGCCGCCGCATGGCGCGTTCGTCGTCGGGCTCGGGCCCGTCTTGGTCGAGGAATGCGGCCCAGGCCTGCGCTTGCACCCTTAGCTCGTCGGCGGAGCAGCGCACCGGCGCGTCATCTCCGGTTGCGAGCGCCGCCGCCACGAGTTCGTGTTCCGCGGAGCGGAGGTCGACGGGATCGGCGACCCGTCGGGTGCCGTCGAGCTCGCGCACGATCGTGCACGCGGCGTCAGCGCCGAGTTCTCCTTCGGCGAGCGCCGACCCGACCTCGGGATAACGCGCCTCCAGAGGATCGCCGGTCAACCCTCGACGGCTCCGAGTGGCCGCACCGAGCGCGATGCGTCGACGGGCCTCGGCGCCCGACACCTGCGTGACCCGCTCGAGGAGCTCGGCGGCGGAGCGGCATCCGCGTCGAGTCGAAAGCCGCTCACCGCCCAGATCGACCCGTGAACGCTCGCCGACCTCGCCGGCGCACGCGACGCGCCGCGCGTCGATCACCCGGCCGACCGCCTCGATCGCGGCCGTCGCTGCGAGCAACTCCTGATCGGACCACCCGGCGGGATCGTCGAACCCCATGACGTCGAGGAGCGACGATCGCACCTGCTCGAGCGCCTCGACGATTCCGTTCACACCTTCATACTGCCGCCACCCACCGACATTCGATTCGCCTTGGAAATCGCAGGTCAGCCTGTGAATAATGCCAGAAGCGACCGCCTGTGGAGGACGAGTCGATCCGCAGTTCCCACCGCCCGCGGTCTCGCTCGCAGCCCCGCCCCGGTCGTATGCTGACCCCATGACCGCCGATCTGGGAGATCCGGTACGACACGCGCTCGACTCCGTGCTCGAGGCGGTGAGAGAACGCACCGACGGCGAGGTCGCGAGCTACATCCCCGAGCTCGCGACCGTCGAACCCGAGCAGCTCGGCGCTGCGCTCGCCAGCACTCACGGGGTCGTGCACGAGTCCGGCGACGCCGATGCTGAGTTCACGATCCAGTCGGTCTCGAAGCCGTTCGTGTTCGCCCTCGCGGTCGACGCGCTCGGCCTTCACGCGGTCATGAAGCACGTCGGCCTCGAGCCGAGCGGCGAGCCGTTCAACGCGATCAGCCTCGAGGAGTCGACCGGCCGCCCGTTGAACCCGATGATCAACGCCGGCGCGATCGTGACGACCTCGCTCATGCGCGGCGACACGGCGGCCGAGAAGTTCGACCTCGTGCGGGCGGGCCTCGAGCGGTTCGCGGGCCGCGAGCTGCAGCTCGATGACGACGTCTTCTCGTCCGAGGCATCCACCGGCGATCGCAACCGCGCGCTCGCCTACCTGACGCGCTCGGCCGGCACGCTCGGGTCGACGGCGGATGTCGCGACGACCGCGTACTTCCGCCAGTGCTCGCTCACCGTGAACGCGCGAGACCTCGCGATCATGGCGGCGACCCTCGCCACCGGCGGCGTGAACCCCGTGACCGACGAACGCGTCGTCAGCGAGAACGCCGCTCGCTGGACCACCGCCGTCATGACGAGCTGCGGCATGTACGACGCCTCTGGCGACTGGCTCGTGCGGGTCGGGCTGCCGGCCAAGAGCGGGGTCGGCGGCGGCATCGCGGCCGTGCAGCCCGGCCAGTTCGGCATCGGCACGTTCAGTCCGCGCCTCGACGAACGCGGCAACAGCGTGCGCGGCGTCGCGACCCTCGAGCTGCTGTCGGAGCGCCACGGCCTGCACATGCTGCAGCACCACGGCGCACCGCTCTCACCGATCGCGTCGCTCGAGCGCGAGGGCGTCGACACGGTCGCGGTGCTGCGCGGCGAGATCATGTTCGCCGGAGCCGAAGAGGTGCTGACACGGCTCGCCCCGTTCGTGAGCGACGACGCGTGCCTCGTGCTCGACTTCACGGGCGTGACCCGGGTCGGCGACGGCTCGAAGCGCGTGTTCGCGGCAGCGCCCGAACTCGTCGGCCGCGCTCCCGACGGCAGCGCCCGCGTCGCCGTGCGCGATCCCGAGGGCGTGCTCGAGTTCGGCTGAGCCGCGGCTGAGCCGTCGTCGCCGCGAAAGGATGCGGCGCCGGCGATCCGAAGATCGAGCCGGCGCCGCAGTCGTGGGTGCTGTCTCAACGCGTCAACGCGTCAGCACGGGCTCACCTCTCGAGCGTCAGTGTGACCTTCGAGCCCGGCTTCGCCGTGATGCGCAGGGTCTGCTTCTTCGCGTTGTAGTGCGCCTTGCCGCCCGTGATCGACACCTCGGGTGCCTGCGCGTAGGTCGTCGCCGGCACCCAGATCTCGGTCGGGCCGGCGCCGGCCGTGAAGCTCACGGTGTAGTCGCCGGTCGCGGCATCGAAGTGCTCCGAACCGGGGATGCCGGCGATCGCTCGTGCGTAGGGGCCGAACGCGGGCTCGTTGCCGGGTGCTGCTCCTCCCGCGGCGTTCATCGCGCAGTAGCCGCCGCCGTCGCTGCGGCAGTAGTACCAGATCGACCAGCCGCTCGCGAAGCGCTCCATCGCCGCGACCTGTGCGGCGACGAGGGCTGCGTTGCCCGGCGTGCGCGAGTTGGGCACGCCCCACTCGCCGACGATCATCGGCATGCCGTTCGCGGTCGGGTAGGCCGAGATCGCCGCCTCGTAGTTCACCACGAAGTCGTCGCCGGTCCAGTCGCCGCCCTCTTCGACGCCCGTGTTGTAGAAGTGCGGCGCGTAGCCGACCTTCGGGTCGTCGAAGGTGCGCAGCTGCGTGGGCACCCCGTAGCCGACGAGCACGGTCGGCTCGACGAAGATCCACGACTCGTCGTCGACCGAACGCACCGATTCGATCAGCCGGTCGTACATGTCGCTGATCTTGGTCGACTCGATGCGCGCCGAGGCGGTGACCCAGTCCTCGTCCTCGTAGAACTCGCCGAAGGGCTCGTTGAACAGGTCGTAGCCGAGCAGGCTGTCGTGGCCCTCGAAGCGGTCGGCGACGCGGACCCACAGCTGCTGCTGCGCTGCACGCAGGTCGGCATCGTCGTAGAGGTGCGTGAAGGCGCGCATGACCGCGGGCTGGAAGTAGTTGTTGAACCAGTTGGCCGGGTCGTCGACGAACGGCAGCCCGTCGGTGCGGGTCGCCCACTCGGGAGCGCCGGAGGCGCCGAACACGGGCCCGTAGACGTCTTGGTGCATGTCGAGCATGACGTGCACGCCCTCGCGGTCGGCCGCGTCGAGCACCGAGTCGACGTAGTCGAAGTACGCCTCGTCGTACTCGCCCTGCTCGGGCTCGAAGTACTGCCACTGCACGACGAGGCGCAGGAAGTTGAAGCCCTGGTCGGCCATGGACTCGATGTCGGCGGGCGTCAGCCGGTCGTGCACGTACTTCGCCGCGTTGTAACCGCGAAGTTGCAGCGCGCGGCCCTGGTCGTCGGTGATGAAGACGCGGCCGTCGGCGGTCGTGATGGTGCTTCCGTCGTCGGATGCCGCGGGGGCCGGCTTCGTGGCACTGCGGCTGCTGCTCGCCTCCGTGGTCGTGGGCGCGGCGGCAGCTGCGGCCGCCGGAACGAGGGCGAGGGCGGCCGCGGTGGCGAGGGCGAACCCCGCGGCGGCTCGGTGCATGATCTTGGGCATGGGCGCTCCTTTGCGCGGATTTCAACCGGGTTGCGAGCGAGCATACGTGAAGTGGGTCAGATGACCTAGTAATCCGGAGAACTCACTCCGCCTTGCGCCGTCCCCGGGCGCGATCGCGGCTGGTCATACACTGAGCGGGTGCGCGAAGAGGTGACTCGAACCGGCACCGATGCCGAGCCTCGCTCGCGCGAGGTGCTCCGCGTCCCCGCCTTCGCACTGTTCTGGAGTGCCACGACGATCCGCGCCTTCGGGAGCGCGATCGCCGGCGTCGCCTTCCAGGTGCTGATCGTGACGGTGTTGAACGCCACACCCATCGAGATCAGCATCCTGAGCGCGCTCGGCGTGGTGCCGTACCTCTTCCTCGGCCTGATTGTCGGTGCGCTCATGGACCGGTGGCGGCGTCAACGGACGTTGATCGTCACGAGCATCGGGCGAGCGATCGTCCTCGGGTCGATCCCCGTGCTGCTCCTCCTCGACGCGCTCACCTTCTGGTCGCTCGCCGCCGTCATGCTGACGCTCGGCATCCTGACGCTCTTCGCGGACTCCGCCGCCCAGCCGCTCCTCCCGAACCTCGTACCGCGCGGCTCACTCGTGATGGCCAACGCGCGGCTGGGTCAGAGCGAGACCGTCGCGGGAACGGCCGGGCCCGCGCTGGGCGGCGCCCTGTTCACCCTGCTCGGTGCACCGATCCTCTTCGCATTCGACGCGGTGATCAACGCCGTCTCGGCGGTGCTCCAATCCCGCATCTCGGTGCAGGAGGCAGCGCCGCAGCCCCGCCCTCGGGGGCGTCACATCGGGCACGACATCGTCGAAGGACTGCGCTACACCTATCGGCACCGCACCCTCCGCCCGCTCGCGCTCTCGATCCACATCTGGTTCCTCGCGAACAGCATCGTGTCGACCGTGTTCGCCGTCTTCGTCCTCCGGGAGTTGGACCTCGCGCCCGGGGCGTTCGGCGTCGCACTCGCCTTCGGCGGTGTCGGCGGCTTTCTCGGGGCCCTCTTCGCGCCTCGCATCGGCATGCGACTCGGCGCAGGGCGGGCGATCCTGTTGGGCCGCGCGCTCGCCATCGTGCCGTGGCTCGCGCTTGCGGTACTGCCGGTGGACGCCTCGACCGATCTCGGAGTGCTCCTGCCCGTCGTCTCGGCGGCGCAGTTCGTCTTCGGCCTCTCGATGGGCATCGAGGATGCCAACGACACCGGCTATCGACAGGCCGTGGCGCCCGACGCGATCCAGGGCCGCATGAACTCGACCATCCGAACGGTCAATCGCGTCGTCTTCTTCCTCGGCGCCCTGCTGACGGGGCTCCTCGCGACGTTCCTGGGCTACCAGCCGACCTTCGGGGTCGCCGCGATCATCTTCACCGTCGCCGCCCTCGTCGTCGCGGTGTCGCCGCTGCGCAGCGCTCGCCACGAGGACGCGGCGGAGACGCACGCCTGAGGCCTCACGGTCTGCTGAGACCTCAGGTGCGTCGGGGCGCTACCGCTCGCCGAGCAGCAGTCCGCGCTGCATCGTCTCGGCGCGCATCGCGTTCACGAAATCGGCGTACGCGTTCTTGCTCTTCGCGTAGCCGATCGCGCCGCCCTTGACGGCGCCGAGCGCGCCATCCTGGTCGAAGCGCAGCCAGGTGTTGCCGTGCTGGTCGACGCCGATGTCGAAGGTGAACGAGATGTGGAAGTTCTTGCCCGCCATCGCCCCGAGCAGCAGGGTCTTCGACAGGTTGCCGCGCTCGAGCTTGATGCTCGACTGCGACGGCTGCGTGGCCTCGTAGCCGAGGCCCTGTGCGATCGAGATCACGACGGGCACGGTCTGCTGTTCGTTGCCGGAGAGGATGAGTTCGGGCATGGCGTAGGGCTCCTTCTGATGGTGGGCGAGACGACGATATCGCGACCGTCAGCGGATGTCTCGTGGCCTCGTCTCGAGGGGCACGGCCGCCGCAACTCCCGCTGGCGGGCGTGAGACCCGAGGAGTAGCTTGGCGGAATGACCGTGGCGGTCGATGCAGCCGCGTTCAGCGAACTGGAGTCCGGGTTCGCTGGCGAGTTGGTGCGGCCGGAGGACGGCTCCTACGACGAGCACCGCCGGGTCTGGAACGGCTCGATCGATCGGCGCCCCGCCGTGATCGCACGATGCACCGGGGCCGACGACGTCGGTGCGGCGCTCCGCTTCGCCCGCCGCACGGCGCTGCCCGTGGCGGTTCGCGGCGGTGGCCACAGCTTTCCCGGGCTCTCGGTGTGCGACGACGGCATCGTCATCGATCTCGCACCGATGCGGGCGGTCACCGTCGATCCCGAGGCGCGCAGGGTGCACGTGCAGGCGGGTGCGCTGCTCGGCGACGTCGATCAGGCGACGCAGCCCGAGGGCCTCGCGGTGCCGAGCGGCATCGTCACGCACACCGGCGTGGCCGGGCTGACGCTCGGCGGCGGCATCGGATGGATCATGCGCAAGCACGGCCTGAGCATCGACCAGCTGTCGTCGGTCGACCTCATCACCGCCGAGGGCGAGCGCGTCGTCGCGAACGAGCACGAGAACGCCGACCTCTTCTGGGGTGTGCGCGGCGGCGGGGGCAACTTCGGCATCGTCACCGCCTTCGACTTCAACCTGTGCGAGGTCGGGCCGACCGTCGTCGCAGGCCCGATCTTCTGGCCGATCGCGCAGTCGCCGCAGGTGCTGCGGTTCTACCGCGACTGGATCGCCGACGCGCCCGACGAGCTCATGACGATCGTGCTGCACCGCAAGGCGCCGCCACTCCCCTACGTTCCGCCCGAGCTGCACGGCGAGCTCATCGTCGGCGTGATCTGCTGCTACACCGGCGACATCGAGGAGGGCGAGCGGATCGTTCGCCCGATGAAGCGATTCGGCTCACCGGTGCTCGACCTCTGCGAACCGAAGCCCTTCCTCGAGCACCAGTCGATGTTCGACCCCTCCTTCCCACCCGGCCGCTGGTACTACTTCCGCTCCTGCGACGTCGCCGAACTGAACGACGAGGTCATCGACATCACCGTCGAACACACGAGGCGCATCCAGTCGCCGCTGACGAGCTTTCCCATCTGGCAGATGGGCGGGGCGGTGGCGAGGGTCGGCGAGGGCGAGACCGCCTTCAACGGGCGCGGCGTCGGGCACACCTTCAACATCAACGCGGCGACCGCGACATCCGAGGGCTTCGATGCCGAACGCGAATGGGTGCGCGACTTCTGGTCGGCGCTCGAGCCGTTCCACACGAGCGTCTACGTGAACTTCCTCATGGAGGAGGGCGAGGATCGCATCCGCCAGGCCTACGGACCGGAGAAGTACGACCGGCTGAAGGCACTCAAGCGCAAGTACGACCCCGGCAACCTCTTCCGGCTGAACCAGAACATCCCGCCGGACTAGCCAGTCGCCTCACTCGCGCGGGGTGCGATGCCCGCCACCGGTGTCGAGGTCGTCGCCGGCCTCGAGATCGGGCCCGTCGCTCTCGGTGATGTTCGCCCCGTCGAAGAACGGATCGACTCCGAGCTCGCGGGCGTGCTCAGCACGCAGGCGCTGTTGTTCGTTCGCATCGTCGGCGAAGTCCCGGTCGTCGGGAAGCTCTCGATCGTCACGGCCCGTGGTGTCGTTCATGTTCGCCCTCCTCGGTTTCCTGTGCGGATGCGTTCAGGCGAATTCGCGGGGAGCGTCACCGCACGGGGTTGCGCGGCGCCCGCATGCAGTGCGAGGGCGACTCCTCGTTCTTCGGCACGCTCAGGCCGACTCGCGGCGCACGAGCTCGGTCGGCAGCGTCATGCGCCCGGCCGGCCGGCCGTCGATCACGTCGAGCAGCATCCGCACCATCTCGTGAGCGATGCGCTCGAACGGCTGGCGCATCGTCGTGAGCGCGGGCTCGACGCGCGTCGCGATCGGCGCGTCGTCGAACCCGGCGACCGCGACGTCGTCGGGCACGCGGCGCCCGCGCGACTGCAGCACCTCGACCGCGCCGGCGGCCATCACATCGTTCGCCACGAACACGGCGTCGAGATCGGGCACGCGCTCGAGCAGCTCCGTCATGGCCTGCGCCCCGCTCGCGCGCGAGTAGTCGCCCTCGGCGACGAGCTGCCCGTCGAACGCGTCGCCGAGCTCGAGCCGGTACCCCTCGAGCCGGCCGATGCCGCCCGAGGTGTCGACCGGCCCGCTGATCGTGGCGATGCGCCGCCGACCCGAATCGCGCAGGTACGCCACCATGTCGCGGGCGCCCTCGAGGTCGTCAGCGGCGACGTAGCCGATGCGGCGCTCGTAGCCGAGCGGCACCCCGCACGCGACGACGGGCACTTCGGCGTCGACGAGCGACTTCAGGAATCCCTCGCGGCCGAGGTGCGACGAGACGAGCAGTGCGCCGTCGACGTGTCCGGCGGTGATGAACTCGGTCGCCCGCCGCTGCTCGTCGTCGGAGCCGGCCATGAGCAGCACGAGCGGCAGGTCGCGTTCGGCGAGCGCGTCGGCTGCCCCGCGCATGAGCACGGCGAAGTTCGGGTCCTCGAAGAGCCGGTCGTGCGACTCGGTGAGCAGGAACGCGATCGAGTTCGCCCGGGCGGTCGCGAGGTTCCGCGCGTGCGGGTTGATGCGGTACCCGGTCTTCTTGATGGCGCGCTCGACGGCCTCACGCGCTGTGGGGCTCACCCAGTGACCGCCGTTCAGCACCCGGGAGACCGTGCCGCGGGACACCCCGGACTCGCGGGCGACGTCCTCGATGGTGGGACGCCTGCGGGGCGCGTTCTCAGTCACGTGGCCAGTGTATGAGTTCATGCCTTCACGGCACCGGCGGCGAGGTCGACGCGCCAGTAGCGCTGCAGCACGAGGAAGAGCACGATGAGCGGAACGATCGACAGCAGCGCCCCCGTGATCACGAGCGTGTACATCGCCGGCAACGACGCCCCCTGGTTCAAGAGGCCCGAGAGCCCGACCGTGATCGGGAACAGCTCGTCGTTGCCGAGCATGATGTACGGCAGCATGAAGTTGTTCCACACGGCGACGAACTGGAACAGGAAGATCGTCACGAGCCCCGGCCCCATCATCGGCAGCGCGATGCGGTGGAAGATGTAGAGCTCGCGCGCCCCCTCGGTGCGGGCGGACTCGATGATGTCGGTCGGCACGGCGGCCGCGGCGTAGATGCGGGCGAGGTAGATGCCGTACGGGCTGATCAGCTGCGGCAGCAGTACCGACCAGTAGGTGTTCGTGAGGCCGACCTGCGCGAGCAGCAGGTACTGCGGGATCGCGACGATGACGCCGGGCACGAGCACGCCCATGATCAGCACCCGGAACACGACGTTCTTGCCCGGGAACACGTACTTCGCGAGCGCGTAGCCCGACAGTGCCGAGACGTAGGTCGAGACGATCGCGCCGAAGCCGGCGTAGAGCGCGGTGTTCGCCATCCACCGCCAGTAGAGGCCGTCACGGTAGTTCGTCAGCTCGACGATGTTGTCCCACAGGTGGGTCGACGGCGCGAAGGTGAACGTCGAGAACAACTCCGACGCATCCTTCGTCGAGGCGATCACGACCCAGGCGACGGGCAGCAGGCAGTACAGGGCGCCGAGCAGCAGCACGGCGGTGGAGCCGATGGCGAGCGGCATCCGCTGGTCGCCTTTTCGGCTGCGGCGATCGGATGCCTCGTGGAAGTCGGGCACGACCATGGCGCGGGTCTGGTTGGTGATGGTCACGGCTCAGTCCTCCTGGCCGAAGGCGCGTCGCTGCACGACGCGGAGGAACAGGAAGGAGATGGCGAACGTCGCGACGGCGATGATCACCGAGGTGGCCGCGGCCGAGTAGATGTCGTCGCGCGTGAACGCGTCGCGGTAGACGTACATGAGCGGCGACCAGGTCGTCGAGAGGCTGTTGGTGAGCGGCCGCAGCGTGGTCGGCTCGGCGAAGACCTGCAGCGTCGCGATCATCGAGAACAGCGCGGTCATGATGAGCGCGGGCATGATGATCGGCACCTTGATGCGCAGCGCGATCTGGCGCTCGCTCGCGCCGTCGATGCGCGCGGCCTCGTAGATCTCGGTCGGCACGGCCTTCAGCGAGGTGTACATCACGATCATGTTGAAGCCGACGCCGCCCCAGAGCCCGATGTTCGCGATGGCGAACACGACGAGGCCGGGCGAGAGCAGCGAGGGCACGTCGTCCCACCCGAGCTGCTCGAAGATCCAGTAGAACGGGCTGACCGCCGGCAGGTAGAGGAAGCCCCAGAGCAGCGACGAGATGACCGCGGGCACCGCGTAGGGCAGGAAGATCGAGACCCGCGAGAAGCCCTTCGCCCCCGTGCGCCGCGCGTCGAGCAGCAGCGCGAAGAGCAGCGCGAGGCCGAGCATCGTCGGCACGAGGATGAGCCCGTAGACGAGCACCCGGCCGACGCTCGCGAGGAACTCGGGGTCGGTGAACGTGGCGACGTAGTTCTCGAGGCCGGCGAAGGCGCGGGTGCGCGAGCCCGAACCGAGACCGAGGCCCGACACGAGCTCCTTCTGGAACGAGAGCACGAAGGTGTAGAGGATCGGCGCGGCCATGAACAGCGTGAAGAGCACGATGCCGGGCGCGAGCATCATCCACGGGATGACGTGACGGCGGGCGGCGCTGCGCCGTTTCGCCGGATGCTGCGGCGCGGGCCGGGCCGGCCGGGTAGCGCCGCTCGGGGCGTCGACCGTTGCGGTCATGTGTCGGTCCTTCCAGGGGGCGGGTGGAGCTGGTGGTGAGGGGGCGCCGCGGCGCGGCGCCCCCTCACGCGCGAGCTAGTCGGCGACGGTGAAGCCGCTCGACTCCAGGTCGTCGACCGTGATCTGCTGCATCGCCGCGACCGCGTCGAGGAACGCCTGCCGGGTCTTCGACTCGGCCGCCTTCGCGAACTCGTCGTTGTAGGCGCTGAACGCGACGTTCACGTTCGGGCCGTACTGGAACGGCGCGACCGACTGGGCGGCCTCGGCCGCGACGTCGTAGAAGTCGGGCTGGTTGCTGAAGAACTCGGGCGCCCCCGAGAGGGTGGATGCCGCGGCATCCGTCGAGGCCGGGTAGATGCCGGTCTCGGTGACGAGGGCCTGCACGGCGTCGGGGTCGGTGTTCAGCCAGGTGGCGAACTTCACCGCGGCGTCGACGTGCTCCGACTGCGAGGTGACCGCCGTCGACGAGCCGCCCCAGTTGCCGTTGGAGTCGCCATCGCCCCAGTTCGGCAGGGTCGCGGCCTTCCACAGGCCCGCGGTGTCGGCGGCATTGCCGCTCAGCACGCCGGGGCCCCAGACTGCGCCGAGCCAGCCGGCCTGCGTGCCGTCGTTCAGGGCTGCGTTCCACTCGGGGGTGTACATCGGCTTGTTGTCGATCACGCCCTCCTCGACGAGCCCGCCCCAGTAGTCGGCGACCTGCTGCGTGGGCTCCTCGTCGATGCCGACGCCCCAGGCGTCGCCGTCGATCGACCACCACTCGGCCTCGGCCTGCTGCGCGAGCCCTGCGAACCAGCCGGCGTCGTTCGACGAGAAGGTGCCGAGGTACTTGCTCGGGTCGGCCGCGTGCAGTGCCCGGGCCGTCTCGGCGTACTCGTCCCACGTGGTCGGCACGGTGAGGCCGAGCTGGGTGAAGATGTCGTCGCGGTAGTAGAACATCATGGGCCCGGTGTCCTGCGGGATCGCGTAGAGCGCGTCGCCGCCGAGGGTGACGGAGTCCCACACGCCCGACGGGAACTCGCCCGAGAGGTCGGCGGCGCTCGTGCCGGCGAGGTCGGCGAGCGCGTCGCTCGAGACGAGCGTCGGGATCTTCTGGTACTCGGCCTGGATCAGGTCGGGTGCGCCGCTGCCGGCCTTGATCGCCGTGAGCAGCTTGGTGATCGCGGGGTCGCCGCCGTCCTGCTTGTTGACGGTGACCTGGATGTCGGGGTTCTCGTCGTTCCAGAGGTCGACGACCTTGTCGAGGTTCGGCGCCCAGGCCCAGTAGGTGAGTTCCACCGGGTCGTCGGCGCTGCCTCCGGAACCGGCATCGGCCGAGCAACCGGTCATGATCAGCGCTGCTGCGGCAACGGCTGCAACGGCGCCGGTGCGGAATGCTGCACGCATTCGTCCTCCTTGTCGAAAGCTGTGATTGCGGATGCCCCGTGGCCGCACGCGATCGAGAGAGGACCACGCTGTGCCTGTGAGCGATCCCAGTAACGCACAGCCTCGCTTTCATGTCAACTCCGGGCTTATTAGATGGCGTAACGATCTCGACCTGTGTTAGAACTGTGACCGCACACAGTTTCAAGGGAGAACACTCCATGCCTTCGCAGCCTGCGCCGACCTCACGCCCAGCCCCCGTCACGGGCGCCGAGGCGACCACCGCCGCCGCTTCCGCGGCCTCGACGTCGACGACCTCGGCGGCTCCGTCGCCGGCCGCGTCCGCGTCAGCGGCGCCGGTCCGCAGCGGCTGGATGCCCGGCACCTCGTCGATCCGCTTCGGCGGCGACTACAACCCCGAGCAGTGGACCCGTGAGACCTGGCTCGAGGACATCGAGCTCATGCGCGAGGCCGGCGTGAACCTCGTGAGCGTCGGCATCTTCTCGTGGGCGCTGCTCGAGCCGCGCGAGGGCGAGTACGACTTCGCGTTCCTCGACGAGGTGCTCGACCTGCTCGCGGGTGCCGGCATCGACGTCGACCTCGGCACCCCCACGACCGTGCCGCCGGCCTGGTTCTGGAAGGCGTACCCTCAGGCGCGGCCCGTGACCCGCGACGGCGTCGCCCTCGGCTTCGGGTCGCGCGGCATCGTGAGCCCGAGCAGCCCCGAGTACCGCCGCGCGGCGTCGGCGATCGCCGAGCGGCTCGCCGAGCGCTACGCGCAGCACCCCGCGGTCGTCATGTGGCACGTGCACAACGAGTACGGCGCGCCCGTCTCCGAGAGCTTCGACGAGGCATCCGTCGCGAACTTCCGTCGCTGGCTCGCCGCGCGCTACGGATCGCTCGACGCGCTGAACCGCGCGTGGGGCACGACCTTCTGGGGGCAGGTCTACGGCGAGTGGGACGAGATCGACGCACCGCGCCAGTCCGCGAGTGTCTCGAACCCCGCCCACCAGCTCGACTTCAAGCGGTTCAGCTCCGACGCGCTGCTCGAGTGCTTCGTGCTCGAGCGCGACGCGATCCGCCGGCACGCGACGCAGCCCGTCACGACGAACTTCATGGCCACGAGCTGCCCCTCGGTCGACTACTGGAGGTGGGCGCCCGAGGTCGACATCGTCTCGAACGACCACTACCTCACGGCCTCGCGCATCGACGCCCACGTGATGCTCGCGATGGACGCCGACTTCACCCGCTCGCTCGCGGCCGGCCGCCCGTGGGTGCTCATGGAGCACTCGACCTCGGCGGTCAACTGGCAGCCGCGCAACGTGGCGAAGCGCCCCGGCGAGCTCGCGCGCAACAGCATGGCCCACCTCGCCCGCGGCGCCGATGCGATCATGTTCTTCCAGTTCCGGGCGAGCCGGTTCGGCGCCGAGAAGTTCCACTCGGCGATGCTCCCCCACGCCGGCCGTTCGTCGCGCGTGTGGAAGGAGGTCGTGGGGCTCGGTGAGCTCGTGGGCGACCTGTCGGAACTGCGCGGCAGCCGGGTCGAGGCATCCGTCGCCGTGATCTGGAGCACCGAGTCGTTCTGGGCGCAGGAGCTCGAGTGGCGCCCCTCGGTCGACCTCTCGCACCGCGAGCGGCTCGAGGCGTTCTACTCCGAGCTCTGGAAGCTCGGGGTGACCGTCGACTTCGTGCACCCCGGCGCCGACCTGTCGGGCTACTCGGCCGTGTTCGCGCCGTCGCTGTACCTGCTCGACGAGGCGTCAACCGCCAACCTGCAGGCCTATGTGGCCGGCGGCGGCGTGCTCGCCGTGTCGTACTTCTCGGGCATCGTCGACGAGTTCGACTCAGTGCCGGCCGGTCCGTTCCCGGGCCGCCTGCGCGAGGTGCTGGGGCTGGCGATCGAGGAGTTCCAGCCGCTCCGCGAGGGCGGCCTCGTCGAGCTCACCAACGGGTCGAGCGGCGCCGTGTGGACCGACGAGATCCACCTCGAGGGCGCGGCCGCCGTCGAGGGCTTCGTCGACGGACCTGCCGCGGGCCTGCCCGCCATCACCCGCAACGCGCTCGGCGACGGCGCCGCCTGGTACCTCTCGACGAGGCTCGACGGCGACGAGCTCGCCGCGTTCATCGGGGGCGTGCTCGCCGATGCCGGCCTCGAGGTCGCGCCGCCGCCGACCGGGCTCGAACGCGTCTTCCGCGTCGCGGGCGACGGCACCCGCTTCGTCGTCGCGATCAACCACGCCAAGACCGACGCGGTGATCGCGGCGGCGGGCGTCGATGTCGCGACCGGCGAAGCGACGGATGCCTCGACGCTCGTGCCGGCCGGCGGCACCCGGGTCATCCGGCTTGCGGCGAGCGAGGGGTAACCGGCACCAGACCAGCACCACCAGAACCGAACACCGCAGCGTCGCGGATCCGTTCGCCCGACTCGGGCGGCGACCCGCGAGGCTGCCAGATCGAGAGGGACACGGATCGTGCAGAGACAACCAGGAAGGGCCGGGGCGGCAGCCCTGGCGGCGACCCTCGCCACCCTGATCGCGATACCCGCGGGGGCTTCGGCTGCCGCGGAATCCGAACCGGGTGACGGCCCGGTCGAGGCGGGCATCTCCGTCGCGAAGGTCGACGGCCTCTCCCCCGACTTCGTGAACGGCGTCGACGTCTCGACGGTGCTCTCGCTCGAAGAGAGCGGCGTGGTCTTCCGCGATGGGTCGGGCGCGCCTGCCGATCTCTTCGACGTGCTCGCCGCCGACGGCGTGAACGCCGTGCGCGTGCGGGTGTGGAACGACCCGTTCGACGCGACCGGCCGCGGCTACGGCGGCGGCGACGTCGACGTCGCACGCGCCGTCGAGATCGGGCAGCGGGCCACCGCGGCGGGCCTCGAAGTTCTCGTCGACTTCCACTACTCCGACTTCTGGGCCGACCCCGGGCGCCAGCTCGTGCCGAAGGCGTGGGCAGGGCTCAGCGACGCCGAGACCGTGACCGCGCTGCACGACTTCACGGTGTCGTCGCTGCGGGCGTTCGAGGCGGCCGGCGTCGACGTGTCGATGGTGCAGATCGGCAACGAGACGAACAATGCGATCGCCGGGCACACGCGTGCCGGCACGGCGATCGACGCGCAGTTCGCAGCCCTCGTCTCGGCGGGCAGCGCGGCCGTGCGCGAGACGCTGCCCGACGCGCTCGTCGCGGTGCACTTCACCAACCCCGAGACGCCCGGCCGCTACGCGACCTACGCCGCTGGCCTCGCGCAGTTCGGCGTCGATTACGACGTCTTCGCGAGCTCGTACTACCCGTACTGGCACGGCACCACCGAGAACCTCACGGCGGTGCTCGACGACATCGCGACGAGCTACGGCAAGCAGGTGATGGTCGCCGAGACCTCGTGGGCGCGCACCCTCGACGACGGCGACGGGTACGGCAATGTCATCGGCGCGAGCGGCATCACCGGGCAGTACCCCGTGAGCGTGCAGGGCCAGGCGACCCAGCTGCGCGACGTGATCGCCGCGGTCGCCGCCGTCGGCGACGCGGGCCTCGGCGTCTTCTACTGGGAGCCCGCGTGGCTGCCCGTCGGGCCGCCGAGCGAGGTCGAGGCGAACCGGGTGCTCTGGGAGCGCGACGGCTCGGGGTGGGCGACGAGCGCCGCGAGCGACTACGACCCCGTGCACGTCGGCGAGTTCTACGGCGGCTCGGCGTGGGACAACCAGTCGCTCTTCGCGTGGGACGGCACGCCCCTCGAGTCGCTGCGCACCTTCGAGTACGTCGTCACCGGTGCGGTCGCCCCGCGCGCGATCACGACGATCGAGCAGGTCGCGCTGACGGTGACGGATGGCTCGCCGGTGACCCTGCCCGACACGATCGCCGTGGAGTTCAACGACGGCACCACGGAGCATCCGTCGGTCGAATGGAGCAGCGCGGTCGACTGGATCCGCGGACCGGGGTCGTACTCGATTCCCGGCACGACCGACTCGGGCCTGCAGGTCACGGCGACGGTCGACGTGGTCTCCCCGAACTTCGTGCAGAACCCGGGCTTCGAGAGCAGCGACATGGGCGCGTGGCAGCTCACCGGGCCCGCCTCGCGCCAGGAGAGCGCCGATGCGTCCGCCGGCGACTTCGCCGTGACGTTCTGGAACGGCGGGGCCTACGAGACCTCGGCGACGCAGACCCTCACGGGCGTGCCCGCCGGCACCTACGTGCTCGAGGCGACGACGCAGGGCACGAACAGCCCGTCGACCGACAGTCGCGTGCTCTTGGCGACCACGTCGGCCGGCTCGTGGAGCGCACCGCTCGAGTTCACGGCGTGGAACGAGTTCCACACCGCGTCGGTGCCTGGCGTCGTGGTCGGGGCTGACGGCGTCGTCGAGATCGCTGCGGAGTTCTCGCTCTCGGCGGGCGCGTGGGGCGTGCTCGATGAGGTGCGCCTGATCGCTCCCGAGTCGTCGGCCGAGCCGGTCGACACCGCGAAGCTCGAGGCGGCGCTCGCGGGTGCCGCCGCCATCGATCGCTCGAAGTACACGGCTGCCTCGCTTGCGAACCTCGACGACGCCGTCGCGATCGGCGAGGTGGTGCTCGCGGGCTCGCGGGCCACGGCACGCGACGTGAAGGATGCGACCAAGCTCGTCGAGAAGGCAGTGCAGCAGCTCAAGCGGGTCAAGCAGCAGTAGCCGGAACGACGAGGTGGGCGGATGCCGCGGCATCCGCCCATCTTCGTCGCCTTCCTCCTCGCGAACGAGATGGGGGACGAGACTCCTTCGACGCGGCGTCCTTGAGCCTGACATCGGGTACCACGTAGGCTGGGCCAAGTTTCCGCAACGGCTGGGGTGGTGCCGACGGGCGGCAAACGGTGACGTCCGGGGGGACACCAACCGATGTTCAGTTCACGAGCAGTCAGAGCAGCGGCGACAGGCGTACTGGTGGCAGGCATGATCGCGGTGCTCTCGCCGGCTACGAATGCGTTCGCGGCTCCGCCGCCGGTCATCGGAAATGACGGCGACTACACGTATGACCGCAGTTGGAGCACCTCGATCAGTGAACCCCCGGTCGGGTTCCTGGTGCCCTCATCGATCGTGGTGGCGCCTGACGGGAGCCTGTACGGGATCGCGAACTACTCCTCCGGGTCGTCCCAGAGCGTCGTCCACTACACCGCGACTGGGGAACTCATCGCCGCATGGCCCGCTCAGAATGGCGGGTCCCCGACTGGTCTGGCATTGGACGCGGATGGCAATCCAGTCGTACTCGAGACCGCCGGTGACGGCAGCAACCGGACGGTCAGCACGTACGACGGTACCGGCACGGTCTTGTCGACCACGTCTCTGCCTCCTGCCGAGGCCTCGTCAGCGGGCCTCGCCATCTCGCCTGACGGGGCCACCCTCTACGTCAGCGAGAGACCCTTCGATGGCGGCTTCACCATCGACGCGTACGACCGTGCCGGGGCCATCGCCGCACCCGCAATCACCATCCCTGACTTCGACGCAGGCTTTGCCGCATTCAATCTCAACATCACCTCCGATGGACGCTTGAGCGCACTTGGATTCGTTCAGGCACCCGAGTTCGCACAGAAGTTCGCGAGCGTCGACCCCGATGGAACGGATCTCATCTTCCGTGACACGCCTGACACCGCCACGTACTTCGGTCAGGTCACTGTGGGCCCCGACGACCTCCTGTATCACGTCAATCAAGACGGCGATTCGGTGATCACGATCACCGACGCGAACGGCACGGTGCTTCGCAGCATCCCCCGAACCGCCCTGGCTCCGTTCGACGGCAACGTCATCGGTGTGGCTGCCGGGCAGGACGGCACCGTCTACCTCACCGGGTACTTCTTCGACGGCACCGGCGAGACCGTCGGCGGAATCATGGCGCTCGTCCCGCTCACGTCCCCCGACCTCGCAGGAGCGACGAGCTCCCCTCTCGCCTGCGAACCGTTCTCCTTCGCGATCCAGGCGTCTGGCAACCCACCGCCCACCTACTACGAGGTGACCGCGGGAACGCTGCCGCCCGGGCTCGCGCTCGACCCCGACACCGGAGTCGTCTCAGGCACTCCCACCGCCCCCGGCGGAACCAGCATCGTCGAGATCACTGCATACAACGGAGTGACACCGACGGAGGCGACCACCACGAACGCGACGGCGACCTTCCAGTTCGACGTGGCGCTGAACACCTTCACCACCACGCCGCTGACCGTGACTGGCGACCCGGCGCCCGGCAGCGCCCTGACTGCGACGATGTCGGCCTGGACGCCGGAACCCGAGACGCTCACCTATCAGTGGTACCGCGACGACGTCGCCATCCCCGACGCCACTGGAGCCGACTACACGGTCGCCTCCGCTGACCAAGGGCACGTCCTCCGCGTTGCCGCGACCGGCGCCTCGCCGTGCTACGAGGACGCCACCGCAGAATCGGCACCCGTCACGGTCGCTGCAGCGCCAACGCCTCCCTCGCCTGGGCCTGACAGCGGATCCGGCACCACCGGCAGCGACGGCACCATCGCCGAGACCGGCTTCGACGTCGCCGGAACGACCCCGTTCATCGTCGGAGCCTTCGCCCTGCTCTTCGTCGGCGCACTGATGCTCACCACCCGCAGCCTCGCAGACCGGCGCGCGAGGCGATAGCCGGCGGCGCGAACGCGCCGTTCTCACCCACTCGAAGCGGATTCCCTGATGCCGCCGCGCCGCCGCAGCGCTACACTCCGCGACTATGGACATGCTGATGGGCGACCAGATCGCCGCGGCCGAACTGACCGACTGGCGCAAGCTCGCCCAGGGGCTCCATGCCCGGTACCTGATCGACGACTTCGGCACCGGCGCACGGTTCGTCGTCGCCGTGGGCGAGGCGGGCGACGCGCTCGACCACCACCCACGCGTCTCGATCGGCACCGGGTACGTCGACCTCGAGCTCGTCAGCGACGACGCCATCTACCGCGACGACGACGGTACTGAATACGTCGTCGAATGGGTGACCCAGCAGGATGTGGACCTCGCACGACGCATCACGTCGATCGCTGCCGACCACGGGCTCGCCGCCGATCCAGCGTCGGTCAGCGAGATCGAGCTCGGCCTCGACACGGCGCACTCGGCGACCATCGCACCGGTGTGGGCGGCCCTCCTGACCGGGAGCGCCGAGTCCCAGGGCCGCGGTACCCCCGGCGACGAGATCCGGGATGCCACGGTACGGGTGCCGAACCTGTGGTTCGAAGAAGTCGACGGGCAGGCCGCTTCGCGTCAGCGATTCCACCTCGAGGTCTACGTCGCGCCCGAGGCGGTCGAGCACCGGGTCGCCGCCGCCGTCGCCGCTGGCGGAACCATCGTCGACGACAGTGAAGCACCTTCGCTCACGGTGATCGCCGATCAAGACGGCAACCGGGGAGTCATTGCGACGAAGGGGTGAAGGCCGGCTCAGCTGCCGGCTCGATCTGCTCAGTTGCCCCCGCCACCACCATCGCCGCCGCCGAAGCCGCCGTCGAACCCGCCGCCCCCGTCGAAGCCACCGCCGCCACCGTCGCCGAAACCGCCGCCACCGCCGTCGCCGAACATGCCGTTGTCGCCGCCGGCGAGGTATCCGCCACCCCACCCCTTGGTGTCGGCGAGCATCGGCACGCCGAACCGGGAGTCCTCACCGCGCTGCAGCAGCCCGCCGCCCACGCCGATCGGCTGCACGAGTTCGGCGGCGACGATCGCGAGGCACGATGCGAGACGGTCGGCTGAGAGCGGCGCCGTCGAGTGGTACCAGGTCGGCGCCGTGCCCGACTTCGCCGCGACCTCCGCGAAGCTGCGCACCACGGATGTCTCGCCGAACAGCACCGCCCACGGCAGCAGCTTCTCGCCCGCGGCGACGGACGGGACATCCGCCCCCTCGATCGCCGCCCGCAGCTCGTTCGCCCGCGCGCGCAACTGCATGCCGGCCGCGTTCAGCGGAATCGCCCGCGGCAGGAACACGCGCACCGCGACCGCCGCCGCCCCGATCACGATCGCGCTCCAGGCCACCGACTTCGAGGGGGCATCGGGCAGGGTGAGGCTGATGACCCCGAGCACCACGCCGGCGAGGCCCGCGTAGCTCGTCACCCGGAATCGCATGCCGGGCCGCTTCTCGCGATACCAGGCGGCCGCGTCGCGGAACCCGTCGCGCGTGACCGCGAGCAGCTGCCCGTTGTTCTTCACGACCCGGTCGACGTCGACGCTCGTGCCGCGCGCGAGCGTGCGCGACCCGCCAACGAGCCCGGGCGCGAGCATGGCGATCACTGTGCCGTCGGCGCCCTCGTTCTCGACGTCGGTGCGAGCCGCCAGCGGATAGTCGCCGTCGAACACCAGCCGGATGTCCTTCGCGCTCCCCCGCTCCCCCTCGGGCAGGTCGACACCTTCACGGATGTCGCGGCGATCCTCGATCGCGATGACCCCGTTGACGGCGAGCAGCACGACCGTCGCGGGCAGCCACCTCGTCGCCGCCTCCCCCGACACGAACCCGACCGGCAGGATGCCCGCGGCCTCGGCATCGACGATGGCCAGCGCATCACCCGGCGGGGGCGGCCGCAGCCACGCGACGATGAGCGTGCCGACGCAGACCGCCGCGGTCAACGATGCGGCGAGCGCAATGAGCGGCAGGACGGCCGTGCTGAGGCTGCTACCCGGGGTTGCCGCGAGCAGCTCTGTGTCGGCGCCGGCATCGGCCAGGTCGACGATGACCTGGTGCAGTGCCGAAGCGAAGAAGTGCTTCATGAGCGGAGATTACTCCTGCTGATGCGCGGCGGGCGAGCGGCGCAGACGGTTGATTTCGAGCTCGTGTCGATATGAGCCGTGCTTGTTCGACGCATGAGTAGAGGGGCCGCCAACGGCACCCGACGACGAAAGGATCGATCATGACGCAGTACTTCCTCACCGTGCCCCACGACTCCGCCGAGGAGCCGACGATGGAGTCGATGCAGGAGTTCGAACCTGCCGAGTTCGCAGCGGTCATTGCCGCGGTCGACACGTTCAACGCAGAACTGAAGGAGTCGGGCGCGTTCGTGTTCGCTGGCGGCCTGAACCCGCCCTCGACCGCGAAGACGGTCGATGCCTCTTCGGGCGAGCCCCGCGTGCTCGACGAGCCGTTCGTCGAGGCGCCGTCATACGTCGGCGGATTCTGGGTGATCGAGGCGGCGGACGATGCCGCAGCCGTCGAATGGACCACCAAGGCTGCGCGGGCATTGCAGGGCCGCATCGAGGTACGCGCCCTGCAGGAGGCGCCCGAGGCGTAGCGAACGGCACACATGTCCCACCGGTGACCTACGCTGGCGCTACGCACCACCCGCGTCGGCCGGAAGGACACGAGCTCGTGAGCTCATCGCTCCCAGAACAACCTTCCGACGATGTGCCGCCGACGCTGATCGACCGACCACCAGGTGCCGGAGTGATCGCGAAGTGCCTCGCCCTGAACGCCGCCGCTCCGCCGCGTGGCTGGCTCGCTCGGGTCTTCGGGCATTCGCCTCTGGCCGCCGACGCGACGAGCTGGTACGGCGGCGCCCTCGGCGAACTCGCCGTCGGAGCCCGCCTTCAGGGTTTGAACGGCGACTGGACTGTGCTTCACTCCGTGCCGATCGGCAAGCACGACACCGACATCGACCACGTCATCGTCGGCCCGACCGGTGTCTTCACCATCAACACGAAGCGACACCCTGGTGGGCGCATCTGGCTGGGCGTCCACATGCTCATGATCAACGGACAGAAGACCGACTATCTCCGCAAGGCACGAGCAGAGGCGCTGCAAGCGTCTCGTCGGCTCACCGCCGCAAGCGGAGCGCCGGTCACGGCCACCCCGATCATCGTGCTGGTCGGCGCCAAAGCGATCACGGTGAAGCAACGCCCGGCGGACGTCGTGGTTCTTCGGGAGGAGGAACTCGTGCGCTGGCTTCAGTCGAAGCGCCGCGGGCCGCGAGTCACTCCCGCGCCCGCACTCCTATCGATCGTCGGGATGCCGCGAACGTGGCACGCCAATGGCGCTGCCGCGATCGAGACCTTCGACGCTTCCCACAACGCCACGTTCGCATTGCTCCGACGGTCGGTGGGCCGAGCCGCCGGTGTTCGAGCGGTGTGGGTGTTCGGTGTCGTCGTCGCAGCACTCGCGACATCCTTCGGGCTGCTGACGGGGTAGTTCGCGAACGAGGCCGGCGCCACTTGCGACAACATCGGACTCAGCTGACTCACCGAGCGCGAACCGCGGCGGGCTGGAGCGCACCCGGATACAGCTCATCGAGGAGGCCGAGGGCGAGCTCGCGCAGAAGCCCTTCGAGCGAGCGCTGGATGAGCTCCGACCCATCGCCCCGGCGAGCCCAAATCGCAGCCAGCTTCTCCTGCGACGCCACCACCGCATCGACGACGATCGGCCGCCAGTGCGACGGATACTCTCCCTCACGCCATGCACCACGCCCGCGCCCGTAGTGCGCGACCGCCAGGTACCGCAGCAGCGCCGAGGTGACGAGTCCGTCGAGGAACGCCTCCTCCCACCGCAGGCTCGACTCGGTGCGACCCCGCACCACGTTGACGCCCTGCGCGATGCCCGCACCGCCGAGCGCCCCGATGATCGCGCCGGCGACCATGCCGGCGCCGAACGTGAGGCCGCCCGCCATCAGGTCGGCGCCGAGCCCGGTGAGCGCCCCTGACACGACCCCGCCAAGCGCAGCGGTGCGCGTGCCGTCGAGCGGCGCGTCGAGGTGCACCCCGTCGGCCACTCGCTCGAGCACCTCGTCGGCGGCTCGACCCTCGAGCCGGTGGATCGCGATGAGCCGCTCCATGCCCGCGCGCAGATCCGCCTGTAGCCGAGCGGCCATCTCGTCGGTGGCCTCCGCCCGCGCCTTCGCCCGCGCCGCGTTCGGCAGGCCGAGCGAGCCGGTGACCCGATTCGTGATCGGCTCGGCCGGCAGCGCGACGCGGTCGGCGGCCGCACGTGCGATCGGCCCGGCGAGCGCGGCCATCGATGCGTCGAACTCGCCCATGCGCAGCTCGCGCCAGGCAGCCGACAACCGGGCGAAGGCGGGCGCCGAGGCATCCGGAACCAGCGGTTCGATCGCCGCGAACAACGTGAACTCCTGCACCCAGCAGCGCGCGAACGCGTCGAAGGCGAGCACGTCGCGCACGTTCGTCGAGGGGCCGAGCGCGGCTCGCCAGCGCGCGGCATCCGCTTCTTCTGCAGCACGGTCTCGCGGCGGGCCGGTCTGGTTGAGCAGCACGAGCACGGGCTTGCCGACGTGCTCGAGCACCTCGAGCTCGGGGGCGAGGTAGCCGGCGTCGGCGGGCGCCTCGGCCGAGTTCACGAGGTAGAGCACCACATCGGCCTGCTCGGCGACGTTGCGCACGGCAAGCTGGCTGAGCCACAGCGCGCGGTCCTGATAGCGATCCCACACCTGCGACGTGAACCAGCCGATCGGGTTGCGGTTCTGCCGCAGCCGCCGCGCGAGCCGCACGCTGTCGCCGAAGCCAGGCGTGTCCCACAGCGTGAGCAGGTCGCCCACGGAGGTCTGCACGAGCGGAAACGGCGTCGCCTCGGCGGTGACGTGCGGGGCGTCGCGCACCTCGCCGACGTCGCGCCCGAGTAGCGTGCGCGCGAGCGTCGTCTTGCCCGCGTTGGTGTGCGAGATGAGCGACAGCGAGACGGCGCCCGCGTCGAGGCCGGGGATCGCCGGTCGAGTAGGCGGCGAAGCAGCCGTATCGAGACCCAGCCCCCTATCAACCCGGTCGGATGCCGCGTCACCACTCATGCCCGCCCTCTCCCCTCGTTCGCGACCCCAGCATCATGAGCGGATGCCGCGGCAGCAAGCTCCGCCTCGGCCGCCACCAGGTCGGGGGCGGCGAGGTCGACGAACACCGGCACGCTGCTGTGCGCCTCGAGCAACTCGCGCCATGCGGCGCGGCGTTCGTCACGTCGCTTCGCGTCGTCGCCCCACCGCGCGAGGAACCCCGACTCGTCGACGAGCGCAACGCTGGTTCCGGATGCCGCGGCACCGCGCCCGGCCGCACCGCCGCCACCGCTGAGCGCGGTGAGGAACACCCCATGCGCGTCCTCCTCCGGCGTGGCCGTGAGGCTGAACAGCGGCAGGCGAATCTCACCGCCGTCGGCGAAACCCCTGCCCGCGGCATCCGTCACTTGGCTCTGCTCGACGTCATCGCCCCACGCGACGGGCGCATCGATCGTCGGCGCCACGTTGCCGAACGCCCGCGCGAGCACGGCCTCGAGCCCGGCCCGCACCGCGGGCGTGAGGGTGTAGCTGTACGGGATGACGCGCACCCGCGCCGGCTCGCCCACCCACGCGGCGACGAGGCGACGGTAGTACGGCTCGTCGAGCGGCAGCGCCACCTTCCTGGCGCGGCGCCGCTCGACGACCCCGGCGACGAGGGTGAGCACCACCCGCGGAATGATCACGACGACCGCGACCGTCCCGGCCATGAGGTGCATCCAGATCGCGGCGTTCTCACTCGCGGGCGCGCGGATCGCCTCGATCGCCGCCACGTCGGGCACCATGATGCCGGTGATCCACGATCCGGGCGCGAAGGTCACGGCGAGGAGCGCCTGCACCTGCTCGGCGCCGAGGAACGTGCTCTCCCACGACGCGCGGTACTCGAACGCGAGCCCGCGCAGGTAGAGCCCGGTGATCACGCCGAGCGCGGTCGCTGCCGCTGCGAGGTGCAGCACGCGCGCGGCGCGCGCCGTGTAGAGCGGCGCGGCCACACGCGCCCAGTCGCGGGGCAGCGCGGCGAGCACGGTGCGACGGGCGGCGGTCGAGGCATCCGCTCGGTTGCTGTCACCGGATGCCCGCACCGACGCGACCCGGATGAGCAGCGACCGCACCGGCCCGGCCGCCCCGCGCCCGAGCACGAGCGGGCGCACGAGCAGCCAGACGTAGACAAGCAGGTTCCACGCCACGAGCGCGAACACCGGCGGCGCAAGCAGGTTGATGCTCGACCCGCCCCCGATGCGATCGATGAGCAGCCCGAACAGGAACGCGGCGACCACCGTCACGACGCCCACCCACGGCCGCCATCGGATGCCGCGCACCGTGCGCGTCACCGCGGGCTGGCGTGTGCCGATGCGCTCGAGCACGAGCTGCGCGCGCCGGCTCAGGAACTCGTCGGCGCTCGCCCGCTCCCCCACGATCGCCGCGGCTGCCCGGCTGGCCCACTCGCGGTCGGAATCGGACCACAGCACGCGATCGCGATCGGCCGTCTCGACGGCGCGCGCCGCGGTCGTCTCGAGGGCGGCGGACTCGTCCATGTTGCGGAGTCTATGCCTGGCCTCAGCGATCGGATGCCGCAGGGCGTGGTGCGCTCACCGCCCGAGCAGCTCGCGGCGCCGTTCATCGAGCGCGCCGACACGCGAACGGATCGTCACCAGCACCGCAGCGACCCGCCGCCGGTGGTGAGGCTCGAGGCGGCCGACATCCTCGAAGCTGTGGGCGCGTGTAGCAAGGCTGCGCGCCTTCGAAGCCGTGTCGCGCCGCCAACTCTGGAAGTTTTCGTCGCTGAGCGTCGCGAACCGCTCGAAGCGGACGTCGATGACCGCAAGTCGCAACTCGAGGTCGTTGAGGTCGGCGAAGAACCGCGCCCGCTCGATGTGCATCAGCTCCTCGTCGTGTCTGGTGAGCAACGGGCTCACAGGTGCGACCATGCGGACGTGGTCGCCGACTGGACGCGGCGGTGCATGAGGCCGTCGGCCGAAATGGGGGCGGACATGAGCTCGTGCACCGACCGTGGAAACAGCCGAACCAGCGTGCGAATGTCCGCGGCCTCGGCGAGCTCGCGGGCGAGCGCGGTGGGTTGCTCGGGGTGCTCAGCGGTGACGACATGGACACGCAGCCCGAGCCGCTTGGCGCGTCGCGCCAACGGAGCGAAGGCGTGATCCCCTGAGATGATGACGAGTTCGTCGTAGTCACGGGCGACGCGATGTACGTCGATGGCGGCAAGCAGCGCCCGATCGGCGGCGTCAGGGGCATTGGCCCCGACAACCCACTTCACGTTGGGTTCGCCAATAACCCCGAAGTACTTCGCTGCGACCGCGCGCGCGGCACCGATGACGATTTGGTCGCGGTCGCTGAATCCGGGTGCTTGTCCCTTCAGCACGCTCCAGAACTTCGCGAGCTCTGTGCGCGATGCCTGTGCTCCGCAGGTCGGGTTCTCGACATCGAAGAGCACGTAGCGGCGGGCACGAATGGGCAGCGAGTCCGTGAAGGCCGGCACCCGCTCAACTGACTCGGGCGTGGTCATGAAGGGTCCGGCGTAGGTGCGCTCGACGTGAAACCCCCGGCAGTCGGGGCACGCATACGTGACGAGCGAGAGGTGGGGTTCCGTGGCACGGCGAGCGTTGACGGCCTGTCGCGCCTGATGGCGGTCGCGGTACCGGGCGAGGCTGGTCTGCTCACAACGCGGCAGCTTGTGCCGGCGAGACTCCCCCGAGCGGCGGGGGCGAGAAACCAGATCGGAGTCGAGGCGGCGGGAGTGGTTCGTCATGGTGTTGCTCCTTCGGTATCGGCGATTTCGGCGGTGGCGTTTCGGTGTGACCGTGGGTGCGGCCCGGATCCTCACGAGAATCCGGGCCGACTCACCCGGCTTGGATCAGGCGGCGTCCTTGTCCTCCGGGACCTCCGGAGCCTCCAGCTCGGCGAACTTGGCCTGCATGGTCGGGTTGCCCTTGGTCAGCTTTTTGACGGTGAGCGCGGTCGCCTTGTCGTTGGCGAGGCGAAGGTTGTTCTCGGAACCGAGCAGGCCGTCCTTGACCTTCTGCAGCCGGTCGATGGCGAGGTCGATATCCTTGATCGCGGCGTCGAACTTGCGCTTCGCGAGGTCGTAGTTGCGGCCGAACGACGACTTGAAGGCTTCAAGCTCGGACTCGAAGTCGGTGATGTCGATGTGCTGCTGCTTGACCTGCTCGAGCTCAGCCCGCACGAGGATGGTGTCCTGCGCGGCGTTGCGAAGCAGCGCGATGATCGCGAGAAAGAACTGCGGGCGGACGACGAACATCTTCGGGTACAGGTGCGAGACGTCGGTGATGCCGGTGTAGAGGTCAGAGTCCTCTTCGAGCATCGACACGAGCACCGCGTACTCGCAGCCCTTGTCGTTGCGGTCCTTGTCGAGCTTGGCGAAGAAGTCGCTGTTCTTCTTGCGGGTCGACGAGGCATCCGCTTCGTTCTTCATCTCGAGCATGATCGAGACGTACTCGACGCCCTCGTCGCTGAAGTCGCGGAAGACGTAGTCGCCCTTCGTGCCAGCCGAGGCATCGTTGTCCTTGCCGAACTCGGCGTTCGGGAACGCGAGCGACCGGATGCGGTTGAACTCGACCTCGCAGTGCTGCTCCAGGGTCTCGCCGAGGAGCTTGACCGAGAGCTTCGCCTTCATGTCCTTGTAACGCTCGATGAGGTCGTCCTTGAGCGCGAGCTCTTTGGCGTGCGACTCCTTGAGCGCGGCGTCCGTGAGCTTCTGTTCGGCCGACTGCAGCGCCAGCTTGTTCCGGGTATCGCCGAGCTGCTTCTCGGTTGCGGCGACCGCCTTCGCGACTGCGAGGTCGCGTTCCGTTCCGGCGGACTTCAGCTCGGCCTGGAGCTTCTGGATCTCCGCTTCCTTCTTCGCGGTCGCCTGCTGCGACTGCTGCGCGGAGTTCGCGACGGCGAGCGCGATCTCGGCCGTCTTGATCTTCTCCGCTTCGGCAAGGCGGGCGTGAAGCTCTGTCTCGAACTCCACAGTTCGCACCTGCTGCACGATGTCGGCATAGTTGGCTTCGTCGATGGTGAAGACGGTCCTGCAGTGCGGGCACTTGATCTCGTTGGTTGCGCTCTTCGGCGTGATGTTGTTGTTCATGGGCCGATCATTGCGCCGCGAGCGGACCCCTGGTTGGGAGGGACTGATAAGCCCCCTTATCGATCAGCTACTCCATCAACACCCGATCGCCGATACTGTGACTTCATGCCCTCGACCTCACCGCTCCTCATCGACCTGACCGGCGTCGCCCGGCTGGCCGGCGTGCAGCGACCCACGGCGTCGGTGTGGCGAACCAGGTTTGCCGCGACGGATGACCCGTTCCCGCAGGCCGTCGCTGAGCGTTCCGGCCGGCCGGTGTTCGATGCCTCACAGGTCGCCGAGTGGCTCTCGCGCACCGAACACGGCAACAATCCAGATGCGAGGGCGGATGCCGCGGCTGCGGCCCTTCCGTCGGGGTTCGCATTCTCTGATCAGCAAGCAGTGGCCGAGTTGGAAGCTCTTCTTGCCTTGTATGCGATGAGGGGCTCGCTCGAAGACCTCCCCGCAGCCGATCTGCCGCAGGCGGCTCACGAAGCAGACCCGAGCGATGAGTCCGTGCTCTCGGAACTCGTGGCGCACGCCGATCGAGGCGCGCCGTGGCTCGACTACGCCGAGCGGCTGATCGACGCGGCGTATTCGCCGGCGGCCGCGCAAGAACTCGTCGGCCGTCGTCGGGCGGCATCGCTGAGCACGGCCGGCTCGGCCGGTCCCCTCGCGGATGAGGTGATCGCGCTCGTCGTCGCGGCAACTCAGGCGCTGATCACTGACGCGAACGCCGACGTCACGTTGACCCTCGACGCCCATGATGCCGAGCTTGCAGCAGCGTTGGCGACCGCGGTCGGCGACGAGGCCGACCTCGCCCTCCCGACCGGTGTCGATGCCCGACGGGTCCGTCGCCGGCTGGTCGCCGCCGGCCACTGGCTGACCAACCCGAGCGAACTCACCGGTTCCCGTTCGGTGGTGGTCGCACGCGTCCCTGCTGCAGTAAGCGACGACACCACGACGGTACTTCGAGCGATCGACGAGGTCTCTCTCTCGTTGCGTGAGCAAGACGCCGCCATCGTGATAGGGCCGTCACGAGCGCTCGTCGATGCCCTCGAACCCGCCGACGAACTCCTTCGCGCCGACACTTTGCGTACAGGGCGAGTGCGCGGCATCGCCCGCCTCGCTGCTGGCCTAGTCGAGACCGCCTCGCGCGAGTCGCTCGCGCTGTGGATGCTCGGCGCCCCGATGGGCCAGGTCGCCATCGTCGACCGATTCACCGTAGTGGCCGACCTCATCGACACCCCGCTCACCAGGGCAGCCCGCGCCGACCTCGTCTCCGACGTGGTCGCGAGTATGGGCACCGCACGCGAGGTGCGCGCGCACGCGTTCCGCTTCGCGCAGTTCGTTCAGACGCGAAACCTGCTGGCGCGCGGCGGCTCGCTGGTCGGGGCTCCGGCGGCGACGCGACAGGCGCATCCGAACCCGACGGACCTCCCCGCGCTGATTGACGCAGCAGCAGCAGCAGCCCACGCCGAAGTCGCGCCGTACGCGATCGGCGCCCGCGCGACGGTGCCACCGCCTGCACCGGCGTCAGTCACAGACCTGGTCCGCAAGGGCCACCTCCGCGTCATCTCGGGCACCCGCCTCGGCACCGACCTGCATGGCTCCGGAGGCTTGGTCGTGGTTAGGGCATCCGACCTCGATGACCCGGCCACGATCGGCAACACCCGAGTCGATCAGCTCACGTTCGCAGCGCGGCATCCGTCCGCCGGCCTCACGCGCCCCGGCGACGTCATCTTCCGCACCAGCCCGACCGTGGCTGCGTGGGTGGATGTCGACGGCTCCAAGGTCGCCGCCTACCCGGCCCGTGTTCTCCGCATCACCGCAGCCGACCCCGGCGGACTCGTGCCCGAACTCCTCGCGGCCGACATCGTCGGACAGCCGGCTGGCCCCGGTGCCTGGAAGCGCTGGATGCTCCGCCGTGTCGCGCCGCAGGCGATCGCCCCACTTCGGGGGGCTCTGGCCGAGATCGCTGCGCAGAGCGAGGCCCTCCGCGATCGAGCTGCCAGACTCGACCGGTACGCGGAACTGCTCGCCGCCGGTGTCGTCGCCGGAGCAGTCACCCTTGGACCCGAACCCCGTGTCAACGAACACACCGACACCATCGCCGCGGACGCGGCATCCACCCAGTAAGGACGCACATGCCCCGCACCCCGAAAGCCGCCCCGCAGGCGCCGTCGACCATGAAGGAGCTGAAGGACACCCTCTGGAAGGCCGCCGACAAGCTGCGCGGGTCGATGGATGCCTCGCAATACAAAGACGTCATCCTCGGGCTCGTCTTCCTCAAGTACGTGTCGGATGCATTCGACGAGCGCCGCGCGGGCATCCGCGCCGAGCTCGCCGCAGAGGGTTACGACGACGACCAGATCGCCGACCTCATCGACGACACCGACGAGTACACCGGCCGCGGAGTGTTCTGGGTGCCGGCGAACGCGCGCTGGGGCTTCCTCGCCGAGAACGCGAAAGGTATCGGCCCTGCCATGGGCGAAGCCGAGAAGTCGGTCGGCCTGCTGATCGACGAGGCGATGGATGCCGTCATGCAATCCAACCCTCAGCTCTCAGGCACTCTCCCACGCATCTTCAACAAGGACAACGTCGACCAGCGCCGACTCGGCGAACTCGTCGACCTGTTCAACTCGGCGCGGTTCGCTGCCCAAGGTCAGTCGGGCAGCGACGGCCGACGCGCACGTGACCTGTTGGGTGAGGTGTATGAGTACTTCCTCGAGAAGTTCGCGGCCGCCGAAGGTAAGCGGGGTGGCGAGTACTTTACGCCGCCGAGCGTCGTGCGGGTGCTGGTCGAGCTCCTGCAGCCGACTAGCGGACGCGTATACGATCCCGCGTGCGGATCGAGCGGCATGTTCGTGCAGGCCGAGAAGTTCATCGACGCGCACCACGGCGAAGGCAGCGACATCTCGGTGTACGGACAGGAGCTCAACGAGCGCACCTGGCGGCTGTCGAAGATGAACCTCGCGATCCACGGGCTGTCTGGAAACCTCGGCCCGCGCTGGGGCGACACCTTCGCCCGCGACCTGCACCCTGACCTGCAGGCCGACTTCGTGATGTCCAACCCGCCGTTCAACATCAAGGACTGGGCGCGCAACGAAGCAGACCCGCGCTGGCGGTTCGGCGTGCCACCCGCGAACAACGCGAACTATGCGTGGATCCAGCACATCCTGTCCAAGCTCGCCCCCGGCGGACAGGCCGGCGTCGTCATGGCGAATGGCTCGATGTCGTCGAACTCCGGCGGCGAAGGCAGGATCCGCGCCGAAATCGTCGAGGCCGACCTCGTGTCGTGTATGGTCGCGCTGCCGACGCAGCTGTTCCGCTCGACGACGATTCCGGTATGCGTCTGGTTCTTCGCGAAAGACAAGGGCGTGCGTGCGGGCGAGGTGCTCTTCATCGACGCACGCAACCTCGGCCACATGGTCGACCGCGCCGAGCGCGCGCTGAGCGACGATGACATCGCGAAGATCGCGGGGACATTCCACGCGTGGCGTGGAGTCGAATCGGATGCCGCACCTGACGACTATGCGGATGCTCCGGGCTTCTGCTACTCGGCGACCCTCGCCGAGATCAAGGCTTCGGACTACGCGCTGACTCCGGGCCGCTACGTCGGCGCCGCCGAGGTCGAGGACGAGGACGAGTCGATCGAGGACAAGCTCGCGCGGCTCCAGGTTGAGTTGGAGGCACAGTTCGCAGATTCGGCACGACTTGCCGACGTTGTGCGCGAGCAGCTCGGGAGGGTCTCGTGACGACATGGGACAGCGTCCCATTGAGTGACGTCATCGAACTTCAGCGTGGACACGACCTGCCGAGTGATGAACGACGAACGGGTACTGTGCCGATCATCGGCTCGTTCGGCGTAACCGGTTTTCACGACACCGCTCGGTACGCGGGACCTGGCGTGGGTATCGGGAGGAGTGGCGCCTCTATCGGGACAGCGACCTTTGTCCGGGACGACTACTGGCCACTGAATACCTGCCTGTTCGTCAAGGATTTCAAGGGAAACGACCCTCGATGGGTCTACCGGCTGCTCGATCAGATCGACTTCGCGGCATTCAATTCGGGAAGCGCACAACCTTCGCTGAACCGCAACTTTCTGCGCTCCATCCCAGTTGGCCTTCCATCTCTCACCGAGCAGCAGGCGATCGCTGAGGTGCTGGGCGCCCTCGACGACAAGATCGCCGCCAACACCGCGCTCACCGCCACCGCGGATTCAGTGCTCGCCACGGAGTTCCGCGCGCGGCTCCACCGGGCGGAGGCGCACGACAAGGAACTCGGTGCCATCGCCAATGTCGTGCTCGGGGGGACTCCCTCTCGTGCGCGACTCGACTACTGGACCGATGGAACGATTCCCTGGTTGAACTCCGGGGCCGTCAACGCAACTCGGATCGTCGAGCCATCGGAACTCATCACGGCCAAGGCACTTGCGAACAGTGCAACCAAGCTCATGCCTGCCTCTACGACGCTTCTTGCCATCACCGGGGCAACGCTCGGCCAGATTGCTCGCCTGGAAATGGAAGCCTCGGGGAACCAATCAATCGTCGGTGTGTGGAGCGCGGATGTCGCTCTCAACACCTGGCTCTACTACGCGATTCAGGCGCGGCTAGATGACCTGCTCGCTAGGGCAACCGGCGCAGCCCAACAGCACGTCAGTAAGGGCGATGTGGAGCAGCTTGCCGTGCCCATTCCGTCGCGGGATGTGCTCGAAGCGTTCGCAGGTGTGGCGACGCCGCTGCTCGAACTCGCTGCTATTGCGGAGCGAGAGAACCGCACGCTCGCCGCAACACGCGACGCGTTGCTCCCGCAACTCATGTCGGGCAAGCTGCGCGTCCGCGACGCCGAGGCGGCGGCGCCCGAGGCGGGTGACTGATGGCGTTCGCAGTGGTCGATTTCGAGACGACCGGCCTCCTCCCCTCCTACCACCATCGGGTTGTCGAGATCGGGGTGACTCATGTCGACGATGACGGCACGGTGACGGGCCATTGGGAGACATTGATCAATCCCGAGCGGGATCTCGGACCGCAGCAAATTCATGGCATCCGGGCAGCCGACATACTCGACGCCCCCGTGTTCGGCGATATCGTCGGTGAGTTCACCGAGCTGCTCGCCGGGCGCGTGTTTGCGGCACACAACGCGACATTCGACCTGCGCTTTTTGCAGGCGGAGTTCGCTCGTGCGGGCTATGCACTGGCGCCCGAAACTCCCAGCGTATGCACCATGAGCCTCGGCGCGAGCTTTGGGCTGGGGGCGTCCAGCTCGCTCAGTCACGCGTGCGCGGCCCATTCGATCGAGCACGGGCTCGCGCACAGCGCAGGATCCGACTCCCACGCCGCGGCCCAGCTACTGGCACGCTTCCGGCGCACGAGTCTCACTTGGTCGGGGTGGGACAGCTACTGGGAGCAGACCGCGAACGCCGGCCGCGCGTACGCTTTCCCGGTCGCCCGCCGAACCGGGGTCATCACGAAACGTCGCGCCGAGGCATCTATGGCACTGCCGAGCTTTCTCGAACGCATTTCGACCGAGGCCGTGAGCGAGGCCGTCGACGGTTCGACCGCACAGTACATCGCGCTTCTCGACCGGTGCCTCCTCGACGGCCTCATCTCAGTCTCGGAGGGCCATCAGCTTGCTGCCGTCGCGACCGAACTCGGCCTCAACCGCGCCGCGGTCGGTGCGATTCATCGTGACTACTACGTCGAACTCGAACGACGCGCGTGGGCGGATGGCGTGCTCACCGACGCAGAGAAGGCCGATTTGCGCGCGGTCGGCGAGCTGCTGGAGCTCGACGACACCGACATCGCTGCAGCAGTCGATGAGGTAGCACCGACTGCAGACGCCGATGTGGCGACCGAAGCTTTCGCCATGCGTCATGGCGCGCTGATCGTACTGACCGGCGACATGGCGCGCGAGCGTTCAGCTTGGGAGGCAGATCTCCGCGAGCGCGGATTCGTGCCGCATCCGACAGTCACGAAGAAGGTGGCATTGGTGGTCGCTGCCGATCCCGACTCGCTGTCGGGCAAGGCGAAGAAGGCGCGCGACTACGGCATCCCGATCGTCGGCGAGGACTGGCTCATTCGGTTCTTGTCGGAATCGCCCCTGGAGATGTGAACGCGCGTGCCATCAACGCCAGAAGAATCCACAAGCATGCACCGTCGCATGCACCGAAGGAGCCCCATCGCATGACCACCACGGCCACGCCACCCGCGACGACCGCACCTTCGCCGAAGCCGGTGAAGAAGACACCGCTCTGGGCGAAGATCCTGCTCGTTCTCTTCGTCCTCGCGCTGATCGGTGGGGCCGCTGTGGCTGGCCTCACCGCGGGCAAGGTGCTCGGCGCGACTGAGTCGCGCGATACGCAGGTCATCCGGTCGATCACTGGCGAAGAGCAGGTCGTCCTGCTCACCGCCGGAGTGACGGACGTCGACGAGGAGCGGGCCGACGGGTTGAAGCTCGCGATCGGTGACTTCCAGCTCTTCACCCTTCCGGGCACTGAACGGTCGGTACTCGTGCGTTACGAATACGACGCGAAGTTCGGCATCGAGGGGAAGGACGTCGAAATCGTTCAGACGGGCGACCACTCGTACCGCATGAGCATCCCCGAGTTCATCTACCTGGGCTACGCCAACCCCGATCTGAGCGTGGCCAAGGAAGAGAACGGCGCGCTCAGCTGGACGACACCCGAAATCGACACGACAGCGGCGTTCGAAGAAATCCTCTCCGAACAGGCTGTCGACGCGCACATTGACGGGTTCCGCTCGGTGCTCGAAGCCCAGGCCGAAACGTTCTACACCCGGATTGTGGAGGCCATCGACCCCACAGTCACCCTCGAGTTCGAGTTCACCCCGTGATCCCAGGCAGCACCGAGCAGGAAGACAACCGCACTATGACGACTGATCATGAGCCCGCGACTGTCGCTGGCACCGATCCCGTTGATGCTGCAACCGAGGCACCAACAAGCGCACCGGAGTTCGACGAACGCCCGTTCCTTGAAGCCAGCTCCGAAGCGAGGTCCCGATATGGACGCTTCAACCTCGCGGTGATCGGGGCAACCGGCGTGGGCAAGTCGTCGCTCGTCAACGCAGTGTTCGGCCGCGACCTGGCCAAGGTTGGCAAGGGACTGCCGGTCAGTAAGGGCGCCCACTACTACAACGATGACTCGCTGGGCATCTGGGATCTCGAGGGTTTCGAACTCGGATCGAAATCCCCACGTGAGCATCTCCGCGAGAACCTGGCGCTGATCTCCAATCGGCCGCCGATCGAGCAGATCTCGGTTGTCTGGTACTGCGTCAACTCTCACGCGGACCGCCTCCAGCAAAGCGAAATCGATGTGATCCAGGAGCTGGATGCCGCCGGCCTGCCCGTCGTCCTCGTCCTGACCAAAGTGGACTGGACGAAGCACCCGATCACGGGAACGCGAACCGTGTCGGCCGACCTTCAGGGGTTCTGCGAGTGGCTCGATGACCCACTGGATCAGAACGAGATGCCGATCACCATCCCGTTCCACCGTTATCTCCTCACCTCCACCCGCGATCGCAACGGAAAGGGCTCGGGGCACGGACTCGGTGAACTCGTGGCTGAGACCCTCACTCTTTCACCCGAAGACGGGAAGGATGCGTTTCGCATCGCACAGCGACTCAACCTCCCCTGGAAGCGCGAGATGGCGCGAGGTGTCGTCACGGCTGCTTCGACTGCATCCGCCGGCGCCGCCGCCGTTCCTCTCCTCATCGCGGATGCAGCGATCCTGGCGCCGATCCAACTCGGAATGATGGGACGCATCGCGACAATCTATGACCTCGAACTGAAAACGATGCTCTCCGCGGGCGCCCTCGCACAAATCTGCGTTCAACTTGCGGGCAAGGCACTTGCGAGCAGCTTCCTTAAGCTGATTCCCGGCGCTGGCAACGTGATCAATGCGGGAGTCGCCGCAGCGCTCACGGCAGCCATGGGCGAAGGGTGGATACGACTGTGCGAGCAGGTACACACCGGCAAGCTCGATCTCGACAAGGTCAACCAGTCATGGGGCGACTACGTGCCCGGTTTCCTCGACGTCTTCCGCAAGATGGCCGAGCAGCGGATCGCCAAACCTTAGAGCCGATAGGAGTCGACACATGACCGGATTGTCCGAAGCCTACTGGGAGCGCGACGCGCTCGACACCCTCTCTGAGCCACTCGGGTGGCGCCCGATGCACGGCGAGGACCTCGCCCCCGGCACGGGCGAGCGCGACACATGGGACGACTTCCTCATCCGCCCGCGCCTGCTCGACGCGCTGCGCCGCTTGAACCCCGGTGTGCCCGGCGACTATCTGCAGCAGGCGGTCGCCGAGATCGCGGCGCCGAAATCGCAGGATGCGATCACCGAGAACCACCGCATCCACCAGTACCTCGTCGGCGGATACCCGCTGAGCTACATCGACTCCGACGGAGTCGAGCAGAACCCCCGGCTGCGCCTGCTCGGCGCCGAGCCAGAGAACGACTGGCTCGCCGTCAACCAGGTCACCGTCCGGCAGGGCGACCTTCACCGCCGGTTCGACATCGTGCTGTTCGTCAACGGGATGCCGCTGGTGATCGTCGAGCTGAAACGTGCGGGTTCGGCATCCACCGGTGTCGCACCCGCGCACGCGCAGTTGCAGACGTATCTGCGCGAGTTCCCGATGGCGTTCCGCTTCTGCGTGCTCACCCTCGCGAGCGACGGGCTCGAGGCGAAGTACGGCACGCCGTTCACCCCGCTCAACCACTTCGCACCGTGGAACGTCGACGACGACGGCGCTCCGCTCGCGCAGCCCCGACTCGAAGGTGGGATGTCGGTCGAGCCGATCGACGACGCGCTGAACGGCCTCTTCAACCCGGAGCGGTTCTTGCAGCTCGTACGCAACTTCACCGCGTTCGACGAGAATGCCGACGGGCTCACCAAGCGCATCGCGAAGCCGCACCAGTACTTCGCCGTGACGAAGGCCGTCGGCAGCACCGTGCAGGCGGTCGAGACAAACGGTAAGGCCGGCGTCGTGTGGCACACGCAGGGCTCCGGAAAGTCGATGGAGATGGAGCTGTACGCGAACCTCGTGTCGCGGCATCCGAAACTCAAGAACCCGACCGTGATCGTTGTCACCGACCGCACCGAGCTCGACGGCCAACTGTTCCAGACGTTCAGCCAGAGCCTGCTGCTCGCCGAGAAGCCGGTGCAAGTTCGTGAGCGCGCGCAGTTGCGCGATGAACTGAGCAATCGTGTGACGGGTGGCATCTACTTCACGACGCTCCAGAAGTTCGGGCTGACCGAGACCGAGAAGCAGTCCGGTACGCAGCATCCACTGCTCACCGACCGGCGCAACGTGATCGTCATCGTCGATGAGGCGCACCGCAGCCACTACGACGACCTCGACGGGTATGCCAGACACCTGCGCGACGCGCTGCCGAACGCAACGCTCATCGCCTTCACCGGCACCCCGATCTCATTCGCCGAGCGCGACACCCGCGCAGTCTTTGGCGACTACATCGACATCTACGACCTCACTCGAGCCGTAGATGACGGAGCTACCGTTCCGGTGTACTTCGAGCCTCGACTCATCAAGGTTTCATTCGCCGACGACGCGACCGAAGAGGACATCGACCGAGCCGCCGACGAATACACGCTGGGCCTCGACGACACCGAGCGTGCCCGGCTCGAGGCATCCGTCGCCGTCGTCAACGCGGTGTACGGCGCCCCGGAGCGCATCGAGACCCTCGCTGCCGACCTCGTGCAGCATTGGGAGGAGCGGCGCGAGCGCATGAAGCCGTTTCTCGAATCGCCGGGCAAGGCACTCGTCGTGGGCGGTACGCGCGAGATTTGCGCGCGGCTCTACGACGCGATTGTCGCGCTCCGGCCGGACTGGCACTCAGACGCACTCGACAAGGGCCGCATCAAAGTCGTCTACTCAGGGTCCGCTTCGGATCAGCCGCCGGTGAGCGACCACGTGCGGCGTGAGTCCGAGAACAAAGCAATCAAAGCGCGGCTGAAGGTCGCCTCCGATGAGCTCGAGCTGGTGATTGTCAAGGACATGATGCTCACCGGGTTCGACGCACCGCCGCTTCACACCTTGTATCTCGACCGGCCGCTCAAGGGCGCGCTGCTCATGCAGACCCTCGCGCGCGTGAATCGCACGTTCCGGGGCAAGAAAGACGGTCTGCTCGTCGCGTATGCCCCGATGGCCGATAACCTCGCCAAGGCACTGTCGGAGTACACCGTCCCGGACCAGGAGAACAGGCCGATCGGCCGCGACGTCGACGAAGCCGTGGCGATCGCATCTGAGCTGGTTGCGCAGATCCGCGGGATGCTCGCGGAATGCGAGTGGCGGTCGATCGTGGCGCAGGGCGGCTCGCGAGCGTGGCGTACCGCGGCGACGACGGCGACGAACTACCTGCGCGATCCCCTGAACCCGCTCAACGCAGTGGAACTGGGCGCCGAACGCCTTTCGTCTCGATACCGCACCGCGACCGGGCAACTCGCGCGCGCGTGGGCGCTTGCGTCGGGCCGCGCCGGCCTCGCCGAACTCCACGACGAGATCGCGTTCTACGAAGAGGTGCGGGTGTGGATGGCGAAGTTCGACGCAGCTGAACGCCAGTCACGCGATGAGCCGATCCCCGAGGAGATCTCGCGCCTGCTCGGAGGGCTGGTCGCCAACGCAATCGCCCCAGGTGACGTGGTCGACATCTACGACGCCGCCGGCCTCCCGCGCCTCGCGCTCGATGACCTCGGCCCGGAGTATCTCGCCAAAGCCCAGGCTGCGCCAAACGCGCACCTCGCGATCGAGGCCCTTCGCAAATCGCTGACTGATGCCGGCGCGTCGGCCACGCGTGGGAACCTCGTGCGTCAGCGAGCCTTCTCGGAGCGAATCGCCGAGATCATGAACCGCTACACGAACCAGCAGCTGACCTCAGCGGAGGTCATCGCCGAGCTCGTCGAGCTGGCGAAGGAAGTCGCAGCCGAGGCATCCCGAGGCTCACACTTCTCGCCGCCACTCTCGAGTGATGAGCTCGCGTTCTACGACGCTGTGGCGACCAACGAGTCCGCAATCGACGTGCACGGCGAGGACGTGCTCGCACAGATCGCTCGAGAACTTGTCGCCGTGATGCGACGCGATGTGCGGACCGACTGGACCGTTCGGGACGACGTGCGGGCAAAGCTGCGGGCGTCGATCAAGCGGCTGCTCGTGAAGTACAAGTACCCGCCAGACAAGCAGCCCGAGGCGATCAAGCTCGTCATGGACCAGATGCAGGCGATGGCACCCCGGTATGCGGACGAGCGACAGGCGTAAGGGTGCCGAACACATGCGAAACGTTCCGGTGTTGATCTCGGGAGCCTGGCGCGCCTTTGACCTTGTCTGCGGAGATCGACAAGTGCTCGTCGAGGCTGCGTAGATGCTGAAACTGGCCGACTACCTTGACCTTTCGGTCCCTGAAGCCCGCACGCAATGGCGCGCTGTGCTGTCTCGCGGCTCTTCAAGTGGTCGGAATCAGGTCGACTACCTACCGATTGAGACATTGATCTGCTTTGGGCTGGGCCTGATAACACCGCCTTCAGCGAGCGGAGTAATCAACCTTCGATCTGGCGACCCGCGCGTCCAGCACTTCGCACAACTTTTTCGGCGCACGCAAAAGAGTCTTGCTGCCAAGCTCGCCAACCTCGATGGGCGGCGCCCCCATTCGGCCCGGTATGAGAAGGAACTCTGGATCGCGCTCTCAGGTCGCGAGAACGCCTACGTCGAGCTGTACACAACCATCCTCGTGTCAGCGCGGGAACTCGATCCGGATGAGCAGATCATGCCCGACTTCCTCGGCGTCGGGGACAACCGATTCCAGGTCGTGACTGAAGCGGTGGATGTGAGCGACGAAGAACTAGCGAGGAGCGTCGAATCTGACGACATACAACAAAACGACCCGCTTACGGAGCTTGCACGAATCGGAACGGCGAGAATCGGGCAGCAGCAGTTCGCGCGTCAGGTTCTCGAGAACTCGGACTTTGCATGCGTCTTCTGCGGTCTGAGCACCAAGAAGCATGCGATCCGATCGGCACGCATGCTCATCGCATCGCACATCAAGCCGTGGAGCGACAGCACGAACCGTGAGCGCTTGGACACGACCAACGGTCTGGCAGCCTGCCCGACCCACGACGCTGCGTTCGAGAATCACCTGATTTCTCTCGATCGATCCGGTCGAATCGTCCGTTCTGCCGAACTTCAGCGAGCGATCGCCGCGGACCCCGCTTGGGACAACGCCTTCGGCTCACGAACTCTCGCTTCGTCCCTCCAACTCGCAGAGAGCGCGCGACCACCGGGCCCGTCGTATGTTGATTGGCATTGGTCGCTCGCGCAAGGCGGCTTCGAAGTGATCTATGACTGACGTCGGAACATGGCACAGGTACGCCGTACATTCGGGGGTAGGAGGCATCCATGAGTCATGACCAAGACAAGCTGCGGACCGCACTTCGGCAGTGGCGCGAATCGCTCGTCAACCTGAGCGGTCGGAACAAGCTTCTGAACTATCGTGCGACGAAGGCGTCGACACTCGAGTTCGATCGCCACACGGCCGAAGAGGTATTCGGCCTCATCTCGCAAGGCGAGGGCGTCTACACAGTCGGCACGAAGCCGCCTGTCCAGAAGAGCACCAACGATTCAGATCTCGAAGACGAGGTCCTCGAGGTCATCGAAGACTTCGACTACGACCGATTCCCCGATCACCTCTTCGTCGACCGAACCCAACTCGATGTCGATCGGATCTTGAAGAACCTCGCCGCGGCGGCTCGTCGCGAGTACCTCGACAAAGGTCTCAACATTCTCTACGTCGCTTTCGGGGCATTGCGCTGGAAAGAGGAGTCCGGCGACGCGCGCCGCAGCCCGCTCTTGTTCATTCCGGTCACGCTGGAGTCCGACGGGCCTCGCCAGCCTCATCGTCTGAAAGTGTCCAACGACGACAAGGCAGTCAACCTGGCCCTCGCATTGAAGCTTCGGGAATACGGAATCGAACTCCCGGCGAGCGACTTGGTCGATGCCGCCATGGAATCCGGGGGCCTGCAGGGAGCGCTCGATCTGTTCAGGCAGCTCGACTTCCCCGATGAATGGGCGGTTGAAGACCTCGCGTCGCTATCGAGCTTCATGTTCGCCAAGGAGGCGATGTTCCGCGACCTCGAGGCGAACGAGAGCCGAATTCTCGAGCATGCGCTCCTCGGCGCCATCGCCGACCCTCGGTTCGACGAAGGTGCCGCCTATCTTTTCGATCCTGTCGAAGAATCGAAGATCGATGAGGTCGCGCCACCAGAAGTGACTCCGCTCGTACTGGATGCCGACTCGAGCCAGCGGGTAGCTGTAGCAGCCGCTCGCCAGGGTCGCAGCTTCGTTCTGGATGGGCCTCCCGGAACCGGCAAGAGTCAAACGATCTCGAACATCATCGGTGCGCTCATCAACGACGGAAAGCGTGTTCTCTTCGTCTCCGAAAAAGCCGTGGCTCTCGATGTTGTGCGCGATCGCCTCTCCGACCGCGGCCTCGGCTCGTTCGTACTCGAGCTTCACAGTCACAAGGCAGCGAGAAGCGAAGTCGCCGCTGGGATCGCACGCGCACTCGACACACGGATCGCACCCGCTCGGAAGGTTTCGCCGCTCGCGAAGCCCCGGGCGGCGGAGTTCAGGGCCCAGCTGAGTGACTACGCGACGGCGATGAACGAGGCGCGGGAACCGCTGAAGTTGAGCATCCATGAAGCGATAGGGCTCATCGAGGCAACAGGCGTCACCGAGATGTTGCCCCCCGCGGAGTTCGCGGCGAACGCATTCGACCAGGCGACTCTGGAAGAGATTCGGTCCACGGCAAAAGCAGTAGAACGCGTATGGCCGGTACTCCTACGCGGTCGAAGCGACGGATGGTTCGGCATCGCGGATACCGAAGGTCTCCCCTTCGCCGTGGAATCAGCTCGGGCGGCCGCGGAATCGCTGGTTCGCGAACTCGACGCATTCGAGAGCCGCAGCCGGTTCGGGCTCGACAAGATGTCGTCTTGGCGAGGCGTGCACGACTTGATCGGCACGTTTCACGCGCGAGCCGAGCACGGTCTCGATTGGTTGACGGTCGAGTCGTTCGGCGTTGTAGAGCGAAACGCCGAAGCTTTCATTTCCGCTGGCCAGGAGCGCGACAACGCCGAAGCCGCTGCTGAGCTCGTTGCTGGATCGGCTTGGAGATCGATCCCGAATCTGCCAATAGAACCTGCGCTTGGCGCGACGCTACTGACCGCGCTTCCCAACGCCGAGAATACGAGCATCCACGACCTGAGCGCCACGAAGCGTTGGACCGGGGAGGCTCGCAGACTAGGCGCCCAGCTCGAGGAGGCCGCGTTCGCACTCACCTCCGTGCTGGGGCTCGAGACGATCGCTGATCCGAATCACGTCGAATCGCTAGTTTGGGTTGCCAATGCAACGCTCGCCGACGCTCCCCCCGCCGCGGGCTGGGTGCGATCAGAGGAAGCACTCTCCAAAGCACGCGAGTCGCTGAGCAAGCTCAAGGCGGCCATTCTCGCTGAGGATTCGGCGCGGAGAGCAGCGGCCACCTTCTTCACGCCCGCGGTTGCGAACGTTCCCATCGACGAGATAGCACAGCGATTGGGGGCAGCGACAGGCCTTCGCAGCTGGAGCAGCAAGGCTCGCGCGGACCGCAAGATTGTGGCCTCTGTGGCGGCGGTGCCGATCAAGGAAGCTCTCAAGCACCTCCATCTTGCAACCGAATGGCAGACGACACGCGCTGCCCTCTCGCAGGAATGGGAGCTCGCACGCGACCCGTTGACGCCGTATTCGAGCGCACCGTTCGATGAGGCGACGGCCGATGCATTCCGCAACGCCGAAGCGATCGTTCACCACGCCTCGGTTGTCGACTGGGCGGGGCTGGAGAATGTACTCGCCGATGGCGGGCTGCGACAGAAGGGACGCGTGGCGCGTGACGCCTTGGGACAGGCCACACGCGCCTGGGGAACTTTCCTCGTCGGCTCCGACCCAACGCTCGTTGCCGCCTCGGTTGTCGGAGGTTTCAGCGACATCGTCAAGACACTAGATGCGCTGGATTCAGACATCGACGCGCTCGAGGCCTCGTCTTCTCACATCACGGCGGTCGTCGGCGATGGAGCCTCGCCTGCGAGAATCTGGACGATTGCCGATGCGGTGTCGTCGGCCACGGCAAAGCAGAAGGCTCTCAAGGAGCTGATGCCAGGGCTCGACGCACTGGTCCTGCGAATCGCGCCAAGCGCCACCGAATCAGAATTCGCACAACTGAGGGAACATCTGACGTGGGCCGCTCAGGTTCGTGGATTGGTAGCGGCGTTGATGGGTCGCGACGTTTTCACCCCGTTGACCGAGGCCGAAGTCGTTTCGCTAACTGAGGCTCCTTTCTCCCACTACCTGCCGACCACCGGCGAGCTATGGGATGCACGGCGAGACGAACTCATAGGACATTTCATCCAGGAACGCGCGAGCGACATCGCGTCTGATCTGGAGGATCCCGAAGAAGCACTCGAGCTACTCGAGTATTTTGCTTCCGACCTCCGTGGAGCCGACGCTGCTCTCGCAGCGAACGAAGCACGCGAGCGCATGGTTGATCTGGGTGTGCGCGAAATCTTGGAGAAGGTGGTTGCTCTCGACGTCGCAGACAGCGAGGTGCCGCGGTACATCGAGAACGGAGCGCTCCGACATTGGCTCAGTCATCAGTTGCGGTACGACCGGCGGCTCAAGACTCAGACCGGCGATGAGCGCGACGCGATCGTCGCACAGTTCCGCGAGCTTGATCACGAAGTCATCCATGGCTCCGCGCTCGAGATCATCGCGGCCGCCAACGATCGGAAGCCAGCCAGCAATTATGGGCAGTCGGCTCTCATCCGGAAAGAGGGAGAGAAGAAGCGGCGGCACATTCCGGTGCGCGAACTGATGGATCGTTCGCGGGACGTCATCCAGGCGATCCACCCGTGTTTCATGATGAGCCCGCTCGCCGTGTCTCAATACCTTCCGACAGACATGACCTTCGATTACGTCATATTCGACGAAGCGAGCCAGGTGATGCCGGGTGATGCCGTGAATTGCATCTACCGCGGTGCTGCGCTCATCGCGGCAGGAGATCAAAAGCAGTTGCCGCCAACCACGTTCTTCGTAAATGCCTCGTCCGTCGATGAGGACAGCGACGAAGAAGACCTGGCGACCGATTACGAGTCTGTGCTCGACCTCATGAAGTCGAGCGGCTCCTTCAACGCAATCACACTTCGTTGGCACTATCGGAGCAGGCACGAACATCTCATCGCGTTCAGCAACTTCTCGTTCTATGAGAGCAAGCTCATCACCTTCCCGGGCGCCGTGGCATCCGACGAGCACCTCGGCGTCAAGTTCCATCTCGTAGACGGCACCTATCGTCGATCCGGTGCCCGTGACAATCCCATCGAGGCTAAGGCGGTTGCGGCCCGAGTCCTCAACCATTTCGACAGCCGTCCGCAGGAGAGCATCGGCGTCGTCGCCTTCTCGGCAGCTCAGCGCGACACAATTGAAAACGCGTTGGAGCTCGCACGTGCCGCTCGACCCGACCTTGACGAGCACTTCGCAGAGGGTCGCCTCGACGGCCTCTTCGTCAAGAGCCTCGAGGAGGTGCAGGGCGATGAGCGCGATGTCATTGTCCTATCGGTGGGCTACGGCCCGGACGAGAACGGCAAGGTCTACAGCAACTTCGGACCCATCAATCAGAAGGGCGGACATCGTCGACTCAACGTGGCAGTGACTCGGGCTCGAAAGCTCGTCGAGGTCGTATCTTCTGTTACTGCTGCGCAGATCGGCGAAACAGGTTCCGAGGGTGTGCGGCATTTCCGCCGCTACCTCGACTATGCGGAACGTGGGCCAACGGCCCTTTCGCTGGAGCTCGGCGCTGAAGGTCGGGGCACCGATTCCCCATTCGAAGACGCGGTCATCGATGTCATTCGCGGCATGGGATTCGATGTGCGCCCGCAGGTGGGCGTAGCGGGCTTCCGCATCGACATCGGCGTCATTCATCCCGATCGCCCGGGTTCCTTCCTACTCGGCGTCGAGTGCGACGGGGCGCAATATCACTCATCCCGTGCTGCGAGGGATCGCGACCGACTGCGGCATGAAGTTCTCGAGGGGCTCGGCTGGAGGATCCACCACATCTGGGGAACAGCGTGGTATCGGAACCGAGATCAAGAGGTAGAGCGTCTGCGAGCCGTGCTCGAGGAACAACTGGCCGGCCCTCAGGAGGGGCGTGTCTCGCCGAGAACCCAAATCCGAGTGGTCGAGATCGATGAAGTCGAATCGGTTGCGCACCTCGATCCCCCCACGTGGACAGTGCCGTACGAGGTGACGAGGTTTCCGAAATTCCCACGCGTCGATCTGTCGGACGAGCACAACGCGCGACACCTCGTTGCATTCGTCGATGCGGTCGTCGAGACGGAAGGACCGATCCATTTCGATGTATTGGCGCTCCGTCTTCGAGAACACTCTGGTGTCGGGCGAACCGGCCGCCTGATACGGAACACGCTCGTCCGATCGATCCAGTTGTCGAAGGCCGTGGAAAACGACGGCGACTTCGTCAGCGTAGCCGGGCGAACCGTCGATCGGGTTCGGAGCGCGACCATCGAAGCGACCCGAAGCGTGTCGCAGGTCCACGCGTCTGAACTTCAGCTCGCTGTGGAAAACGTGGTGCGCGATGCGGCAGGAGCATCACGAGCCGAGGTGACGAGTGCAGTTGCTCGTGCGTTCGGATGGTCTCGAACGGGCAGCGAAGTCAGTCAGGCCATCGCACGCGAGATCGATGGAATGGTCCAGGTCGGCTTGATCACGGAGGGGAGCGCAGGCCTCTCAGCCGTGCGCGAGTGATGCGGCGTGCCGAGAATCATTCGGCTTGCTGCTCCGCCCGCGTGAACGCTCGATCATGACGGCGCAGCAGATCAGCGGAGCGCGCTACTTGACGTCGAACGTCAATTCCTCGTCTGCGGGCATAGAGTTCTGGAATTCCGTGCGGACGTCTCGTAGCCTGCGGCCATCTGCCACCGCCCAGAAGTACCACCCGTTCGTCGCGCGCGTTCGCAACGCGCGCCCGGCAGCCGACGGCGTCGTGTACCGCTTGCCGTCCAACTCGATGGCACCATCAGCGGTCAGGACGCCTTCCTTGCCCTTGTAGTCCCGGTGGGTCGCTATGAGCCTGTCGCCCGTTACGAGGAGGCCCGCCTCCATGAGGTGCTTGAGTTCAACCCAGTCTCCAGCTTTGGTCTGCGGGTCGACGACCTTGCCGTGGTGACCTTCCGGGACGGGCCAGATGCGGGACAGAGCATCGACCAAGGCCATGGTTCGCTCGTCGATCAACTTCTCGTCCCAGTCCTCCTGCTCGGTGCGCTTGATTACGCGTCCGGTGAGGGTGATTGTGTTGTGGTCCTGCAGAGCCGACCGCTTTGCAGACCACGGGCCGTTCGAGACCTTTGAGTTGAGCGACCTGGTCAGGAGGGTCAGGTTACCGAGGACGTGGACGTGCGCCTGCCGGATTTCGACCTCATCGGGAGTTCCCACTGGCCATGTCTCTTTCCACGATCGGGGAAGGAGGTGCTCAATTGGGTAGCCCTTTCGCTCGATCTGCGGTTGCCCGGTCTCCGCGCGGAAGTAGTCCTCAGTGGCTTCGAGGACCATCCGGAGTCGCCCTCGTGGCAGCCGCGAGTATGCAGCCTCGGTAGCCAACGCCCGCCGAAGTTCCTCGTCGCCAGGCCAGTAGGTCGTGGTGACGTTGAGTCGCGCAAGGTGGCCAATAATCCGCTCCGGGAGATCAGTGCTTGGCACCCTTGAGTATGCCGCGATGACCTCAGCGACAACGCGACCAAGGCTGCTGCCAGAGAGACGGAGAAGTTGGCGGCGGACGACCCAGCTCTCAGCCGCTTGGATAATCCTGTCGATGGTCTCCGTCGGAAGGTTCTTGCCCGGCTCATGCAGCCAGATGAGGAGCGGCCGGAGGAGCTCAATCCCTCCGGCCTGCATTCGGTACACAGCCATTTCAGTAGCGTTCAGGCTCCCGCCCGGCCGGTTGGCCGCCTCCGTCCACGATTCGTATTGCTGCGCCTGCAACTTGATCACGGGCAGCAGGTCATCCATGGACTGCCCAGACTCCAGCTCGACGTACGACTTGAACCGATTGAACGTCGCCTGCGGACTGACCTCCTCGCCCGTCCGCGCAATGAGCCACTGATTGAGGAACAGCGAGCTGCGGCTGACGAAATTGCGGCCCACGCTGACGTCCTTCATCCAGAACTTCGTCTCGAACGGCCAATCCTCCCTATAAGCCCTCGCCGTATCGCCCCCTTCAGCTTCTAGGCGCTGAAACACGAAGTTGCGCACCAGATCGGCGGCGGTGAGTGGCGTTCCACGAGCGTTCAGCGTCTCGAAGATCTCCTGCGAATTCTCCGAGGCATCGAGCTCGATGGAGACGAGCTGAAGGCCGTCAAGCAGGACCGCGGTGAGTTCCCTCGCCTTGATCGCATAGGCATCCCCTTCGGCCACGCCCAGCCATTGCTCGACGACCGTGGAGAAGTAGGCGTGCGCCGCGACGATTTGAGAACCTGCATTCGACAGATCAGCGTGGTCAACCGGTGGCTCGGCAGACATCACCTCGTCAAACGCGGCCCGGTCCTTGTTGAGGTGGCGTACCTTGAGGCGGCTGTCGCCCTCCTCGACAAATATCTCGTCGTTGTGCGTAAGTCGTTCAAGCTGGCCGGCCAGCTTCAGGTGCCCGGCCTCAGCGAGGAGAGCACAGGTCGCGTCGGCGAGGGTCTGCAACGTCGTCAAGCGCTGCTGCCCATCGATCACGTTCCACGTCGTCAGCCGCCTGCTCTGAGCTTCATGAGACTGAATCACGACTGCCCCGAGAAAGTGACTAGCGTTTGAGCTGGGCTCAGCGATCCGAAGCTCCGTGATACGGCGGATATCGTTCCATAGAGGCGCCCACTGCTCCTCCTCTCGCCAGACATATGGCCGTTGGAACAAGGGGATCAGAAAGTGCTGCGGCAAGTTGAACAACTGCAGCGGTGTTCGCTTGAAAGTCTCCACGACATCGATACTTCCGTATCACGCGGGTCAGGTGGCGATATTGCGACGAGATCGAGGCGGAGTCGGTTGGGTCGAGTGAGCGCTCAGCCGTCCCCGGGCGATCAGCGGTCGAGCCGTTCAGCCGGCGAGGCGTCGTTCGTCCGCGAGCGCCACGGCCCGGCCACGCGACCCGAGCGGTCGTCCGTGACGCCGCGACGCTTCGATGTCGTGCCGGGCTCGGCGCAGGGACTCGCTCGCAAGCGACGCGACCCGCCCGGCCATCGCGATCACCTGCTCTCGGTGCTCCTGATCCGTCGTGGTCATGACCGCCTCCGAGCCGCCGAGGAAGTGGCCGAGATCGATCCGGGCGTGCTCGGACTCGGCCAGCCTCGTGAGCGCCTCGGGGCTGATCCAGCCCGGGTGAGCGGCGATGGCATCGCGGGCGACATCGAGCTGTCGGTCTGCGTCCCTGATCGCATGGTGCATGTGGTCCACCAGCGGAATCAGATCCGTCGCGCGCTCGCGTGCCGCTGCGATGGCGGCGACCAACGTCGCGCGTGCCTCGCGCAGTCGGCTCAAGTGAGCGAACGGGTCAGTGTTCACCCCGGCCTGCGGGATGGCGGCGAGGGCTGCCTGCAGCTCGCCGACCACATCCGTGACGCGGCGAGAGCGCGGCTCTTCGAGTGCGGCCGTGAGGTCCCGACGACACTCCTCGGCGAGCGCCACCAGCATCGACTCTGCTCGCAACGCCTCGACCTCAAATGTCTCGACGGCATCGAGCAAGCTCGCCGCTCGATGCACCGATGCAGTGGATGCCTCGAGCGCGACGCTCGCCTGCTCGCGGTGACCTGCCGCATGTCGCACCTCGGCCACAGCCACACCGTGCTCGGCGAACCCGATCAGTCGATCGGCCTCCGCGGGGTTGCCGTCCACCCGAGCGAGCGCCGCGCGGGCATACCGAGCGGCAAATCGGTCGACGGTGTCGCGGGCGTTCGGGATGCGGGCGCGCAGGCGCTCGAGGTCGGCTCGCACGGCTGCGGCGACCTCAGGCGCACGCCGCACCCGCCTGGCCCGGTCGGCGAGGGCGGTGGTCTGCCGTTCGAGCGCATCCTCGGCCGACTCGCAGAGCTGCACGATGCGCAGGTTGCGGGCGCGCACGTCATCGACGCTGCCAGGCATCGCCTCGTGATTGAGCCGGTGCAGTCGGAACGCGTCGTTCAGGCGCGTGCGCACCTCGACGAGCGTCTCGCGCAATTGCGTCGTCGCGTCGGGCCCCAGCTCCGCCTCGGCGAACCCGAGATCGTCGACCGCGATGCGGACGCGTTCGTCGGCGGCGACCAGGGCCAACGCGGCCTGCTTCGCCCGGTCGGCGTCGCGAACCGCGAGTTCAGACGCACCGCGTGTGCGCCCGACCCGGAGACATCTGACCCGAAAACCGGCCATGGTGAATCCAACGATCGGTGTTCGCGACCCGCATGTCAACGTTTCGTTGACAGCTACGCCGGCGTCAACAGCAGACCCGAGGTCAGTCGAAGATGCCGTCGAGGATGCTTCCGATGACGAGGCCGCCAAGGATGCCGCCCATCATGTCGCCGCCACCGCTGCGTCGACCGCCGCCGCCCCAGCCATCGCCGCCCCACTGACCGGGATCCTGCGGGCGTGACGAGTCGATGTCGCGCTGCGCGAGCTGCAGCGCCTCGGCCGCGAGGTGCGCGACACGTCGGGCCATCAGCATCGCCTGCTCACGGTGGTCCTCGCCGATGACGGAGACCGTCGCCGCGGGCGTGCCGAGGAAGCGGTCGAGGTCGACCCGCACGCGCTCGGACTCGGCGAGGCGGGTGCGGGCGTCGGCGCCGATCCAGCCGCGGTGGCCGGCGATGACGTCGCGAGCGACGGCGAGCTGCCGGTCGGCGTCGTCGATGGCGTGATGCACGTGCTCGAGCGGCGGGATCGGGCGCGCAGCGCGCTCGCGAGCCGCGGCGATCGCGGTATCCAGCCCGGAGTTCGCATCGCGGAGGCTACTGAGCTGCGCGAACGGGTCCGTGTTGACGCCGGCCGCGGGGAGAGCGGCGAGGGCACCCCGCAGCGCGGCGATCGCGGCCGTGACCGCGGGCGTCTGGGGCTCCTTCTGGGCAACGGCGAGGTCGCCGCGGGAGTCCTCGATGATCGCCGACAGCGTCGACTCGGCGCGCAGCGCCTCTACCTCGAAGGTCTCGACGGCGTCGAGCAGGGTCGCAGCGCGGCGCACCGACTCGGTCGACGCCTCGAGCGCGAGGTTGGCCTGCTCGCGCTGCCCGGCCTCACGGCGACGCTCGGCGACTCCGGCGCTGTGCTCGGCGAATCCGAGCAACTGCTCCGCCTGAGCGGGGTTGGCCTCCACCTGGGCGAGCGCCTCGGGCGCGTAGCGGGCAGCAAGCCGGTCGATGGTCTCGCGGGCGTGGGGAATGCGGGTGCGGAGGCGCGCGGCATCCGCTCGCACTCCGGCGATGATCTCGGGAGCCCGGCGCGCTCGCGCGATCTTGTCGGCGAGGGTCGACATGTGGTCGTCGAGCACGTCTTCGGCCCAGTCGCAGAGCTGCACGATGCGGGCGTTGCGCTGCCGCAGCTCTTCGGCGGTGTCGGGAATCTCGTCGTGGTTCAGCTGGTTCAGCCGGAACGCCTCGCCCAGGTGCTGCTTCACCGCGGTGAGCGCGGTGCTCAGCTCGGCGGTCGCGTCGTGGCCGAGCTCGGCGTCGGCGAAGGCGAGCTCGTCGGCGGTGACGCGCACGCGCTCGTCGGCGGCGACGAGAGCCGTGCCCGCCCGCTGCGCCAGCACCGCATCTTGAGCGTTGAGTTCTTGCTCTTCGCGCTTTCGCTTGCCCCAGAATCCGGCCATGCCATTGATCCTATGGGGGTGGCTGGGAGGCGGCTGGGGTGGGTGGTCAGGCGTTGACGGGGAGCAGGCGCTCGGGGTGGGTTTCGACAGGCTCAACCGGCAGAGCATCGGCGGGCTGGGTTTCGACAGGCTCAACCAGCAGTCCCGCGGCGGGCTGGGTTTCGACAGGCTCAACCGGCAGAGCGTCGAGCGGATGCGCGATCTCGTCGCGCGTCATCCGCGCCGCCACGATCGCGACCACGCCGATCACGAGCGGGGCGACCCCCGCGATCAGGAACACCACGGGCAGTCCGACCGTCTCCCCCGCCGGCCCGGCGATGGCCATCGACACGGGCATGAACGCGAGCGAGACGAAGAAGTCGAGGCTCGAGACCCGCCCGAGCATGGCCGGCGGCACCCGGCGCTGCAGCAGCGTGCCCCAGATCACGACGCCGCCGTTGAACGCCGCACCCACGGCGAACGCCGCGATCACCATGAGCCAGATCTGATCGGTCATTCCGAAGACCGCGAGCGGGAGGCATCCGAATGCCCACAGCAGGTTCATCACCGTCAGGTACCGACGCGGCAGCTTGAGGGAGGCGACGACCATCGAGCCGACCGCACCGCCGATGCCGAACGCCGCGAGAATCAGCGCGTGCTCCTGCGGGCCGCCGCCGGCGGAATCCTTGATCACGAACGGCACGAGCACCTCGAACGGCCCCATGATCAAGAGGATCAGGAGCGACGCGAACCCGAGCGTGCCGAGCAGCCAGGGCGTGCGGGCCATGTAGACGAAGCCCTCGCGCACGTCGACGAGCAATGCGAGGGCCGGATGCCGCGAGCCGCCGCTGCTCGCCTCGGACTGCTCGCCGTGGTCGCCAGCCTGCCCGCCCCGCAGCGGCAGGTCGGGCACCTTCACGAGGCATCCGACCGCCGCAGCGCCCGTCAGCGCGGCGACCGCGAGTGCCGCACCGGGCGACGAGACGGCGATGAGCGCGCTTGCGAGCGCCGGACCGGCCGCCTGCATGAGCACGGGCCGGGCCATGCCCTCGAATCCGTTGGCGGCGAGCAGCTGGTCTTCAGGTACGACGCTCGGCAGCAGCGCCGAATAGGCCGGGTAGTACAGCCCGGCCATGATGCCGCCGACGAGGGCGACCGCGGCGAGCTGCCAGACCGCGAGGGTGCACGTGAGCGACAGCAGTGCGACGATGCCGATGCTCGCGGTGCGCACGACCTCGACGACGAGCAGGATCCTCCGCTGCGGGATGCGGTCGGCGAGCGCACCGCCGAGCAGCGTCGTCAGCAGCATGCCGATGGCCGACGCGCCCGCGACGAGCGAGAGCTCGGCCGCGCCGCCGCCGATCTCGACGATCTGCCAGACGAGCGCGACCAGCCAGATGCCGGAACCGACGAGGGATGACACGAGGGCCGCCGCGAGCCAGCGATAGGCGGGGTTGCGCAGCGGCCGAAGAGCCCGGGGAGTCGACACGATCTTCTCCTACGACATGAGTACGAATACTTCAGAAGCGGATGCCTCTACTCATGCGTCGATCCGCAGCGGGCGAGATCGACATCGTGCGCGATCGAAATCGCGTGACATCGAGGCCGCCCGGTCACTCCACCGGAACGCTGACCCGCCCCTCCGTCTCGTCGAGCACGAACACCTCGGTGGCGCGCGCCACGTACAGGCGGTGCGGGGCATCACCGGTGACCGCCGCGGCATCCCAAGCCGGCAGCCCTTGCTCCACCGAGCACCCGCTGTAGACCGCGAGCGCTGCCGCGAGGTCGGCCTCGTCGACCTGCTGCGCGACCGCATCGACGTACACGGCTTCGGCCCGACCCACGGGTGCCGTCGAGTCGAACACGACGAGCGCGACTTCGGGCCGCGCTGCGATGTTGTGCGAGTGCCGCCGAGCGGTGCGGGAGACCCAGAAGAACTCGGAGAGGCCGCGCGCCGCGAACCAGACGGGGCTCGCCCACGGGCGCCCGTCGGCGTCGGCAGTGGCGAGGGTGAGGTAGGTGTTCTGCTCGATCAGGCGCCGCGCCATCTCCGGCGGCGATTCAGGGGCCGCTGCCGTATCGCTCTGCATGGCCGCCACGGTAGCCGAGTGGGGCGCCGGCCGACAGACCGGTCGAACGGGGAGGGACAACCCTGAGGCCGATGCCATGACACGGCAGTACGGTGACACCGCCATGAGGGAAGGCGGACGCCATGCGACTGCGAACAGATGGCCGGAACGAAACCGACGACGCCGACGCGTCGACCGAGCGACCGAAGGCGGTGCGCTGATGCGACCGCTGCGTCTGATGACGTTCAACGTGCAGTTGCTGCCGGTGATCGCCGGAGTCAGCGAGGGCACGGTGAGCGTGCCCGCCGGCATCGCCGGCCTGCTGCCCGGTGGCTCCGCCGACTCGATCGCGCGCGCCGAGGCCGTCGCCGCCGACCTGCTCAAGATCAAGCCGAAGGAACGGCCCGACGTGCTCGCCCTCAACGAGGTGTTCAGCGAGGACGCCCGCGACCTGCTGATCGCCGAGCTGAAGGCGAAGTGGCCCCACGTGATCGAGTCGGTGCACGAGGGCGACCTCGAAGAGGACGCGGGGCTGATGGTGTTCTCGCAGCTCCCGTTCCTCACGCTGCCGGGCGGCGGCGACCGCCGTGAGCGCTTCTACGCGGATGACGCGGGCGCCGACACCTGGGCGTCGAAGGCCGCCGTGCTCGTGCAGGTCGGCCGGCCCGCCGAGGTCACGACGCTGGTGTTCACCCACCTGCAGGCCTCCTACGACACCGAAGAGCAGTACCGCGACGTGCGCAAGAACCAGCTCGCCGAGATCCGCGACCTGGTCGCCGAGGTGCTCGGCTCGTCGCCCAACAACTGGCAGAACGTGATCGTGGCCGGCGACCTCAACATCCGCGGCGACCTCGACGCGACGAGCAACGAGTGGTTCGACATCTTCGACACCGCGGGCGACCCCTTCGGCGACCTCTTCGCCGACAGCTGGATCGAGATGCGCCCGCCGGGCGTGACGGAGGACCTCGACCCCGGCCTCACCAACCGCAACCGCGAGACGCAGGCCGAGCAGCGGCTCGACTACATCTGCCGGTTCAAGACGATCGACGGCATCGACCTGGTCGCCCACCACATGCGCGTCGGGCACCGCGACACCTCGGACCACTACGCGCTCGAAGCACTGATCCAGATGCGCGACGACCACTGCCAGCCCACCTCGGCGGTCGACATCGACGCCCTCGGCCCGAGCGCGGGCGGCTCGGGCGTCGGGCAGCCGCAGACGTCGCTTGCGACCTTCGTGCAGCCCGACATCGCCGTCGAGGGCGGCCGATCGTGGGCCTGGCTGCGCCGGCCGGGCACGTACACGTTCCACCACAGCCCGTCGCTCGTCGTCGAGGTCTACGCCGCCGACGACATCTCGCGGCCCCTGACCCGGCTGGACTCGCTGTCGGTCACCGACGTGCCGCCGGCCGTCGAGGGCATCTATCGAGAGTTCGAACGGCAGGTCGGCGACGAGGGCTCGACCTACGTCAACCGCTCGCCGCTGCTCGTCTCGATGCGCACCAAGAGCGGCGACCCGGGCGGCGGCGTGCTGATCGTGCTCGAGCACCTCGGCGACACCAAGGCCACCGCGATCGCATTGCCGGCCCACCTCGACGTGCCCGTGCCGTTCCCCGAGAACCAGCGGCTGGGCGATGACGACATCGCGTGGTTCAGGTTGAAGACGCTCGAGACGCTCATGGGCAAGTCCCGCCAGGAGTCCGTCACCGTCGAGCAGCCGATAGGGTCGGGAAGCATCGAGGCACTGGATGCCGCGAGCAGCACGCTCGGCAGCGACTCGGGTTCGGGCACCCTCACGCACGACTTCGCCGCCGGCGCCGACGACGAGCTGTTCATCACCGTTCGCCGCGACAGCGACGCCGACACCGGGCAGGCCATCCGCTGGTCGACGCCGGTGAGCTACCTGCGGCTCGACAAGGGCTTCACCGTGCACGTCACCGACGAGTCGGGCCCCGACTGGCCGGGCGAGGACGAGCCCGTGTTCGAGATGTGGATGGACGGCGACAAGCTGCTCACGACCGACTGGGACGATGCCGACACCGGCGAGGACTGGCCCGGTATCGCGGAGAAGATCTTCTTCGAAGTGGTGCAGCGCGGAGGCGGCCCGAGCAAGTCGGTCGGCTTCACCGAGACCCTCGACTTCGTCATCGAGGACCCCGACGACCTCGGGGCCGCGCACGGCGTGACCTCGTGGACGATCGCGGGACTCAGCCCCAACGAGCCACCCGAGCGCAAGCGCACGGTGGCGGTCACCGTCTTCGACACCATCTCCGACGGCACGTACACCGTGAGCTGCACGCTGTCGCGCGATCCCTGAGCCGACGGCGGCAAGTGGAAGAAGGTTGGCCATGAACGACGACGTGTACGACCGCGAGCTCGACTGGATCCAAGAGGACCTTGCGATGCTGCTCCCGAGCATCGCCGAGTTCACCGGCGACCGCATGCCGGCGCTCGAGGCCGACCTGACGGCGCTCCTCCGGATCCTCGACGACGAGACCGAGACGACCGATGACGAGGTGTACGAGATCGCGGCGCTGCTGCTGAGCTGGAGTGCGGTGCATCCATCCGGCTGGCCGTGGCGACCCGAGGTCGTCGCACTCGTCGCGGATACGGAGTCGTTCGCGAGCATCACCGAGTTGGACGCCGACTCGGCGGAGCGCCCGTGGTTCCTCCGCTCCACAGCCGGAGACGCGACGTGGCCGCGCACGTTCCTCTGGCCCGACCGCCTGCCTCAGTTGAGCGGGACCGATGACTTCAGCGACCGAGACGTCGTCTGGGTGGACGGCAGGCCGATGCGCAAGGTCGAGGCCGAAGCCCCACCACCACCGCCACAACAGCAAGAGCAACAGCAGCAGCAACAACAACAACAACAACAACAACAACAAGAGCAGCAGCAGCAACAGCAACAACAGCAGCAGCAACAACAGCAACAGCAACAACAGCAGCAACAGCAGGAGCCCCCGCCCGTTCGCCTCGAACCCTACGACCCGTTTGCGAGGTCGGCCGGGGCCTCACGCGCCTCCAACGCGCGACACGTTCGCGTGCCGGTCTGGTTCGCGACCGATCGCGAGCATGTTCGCGATGCGCCCGCAGCGGAGCGATTCGGAACCGGCCGCAACACCGGCGCAGACGGTCTCGGCGCGCTCAGCTACGGCCAGGTCACGGTGAGCATCCCCGACAGCCACCGCAAGGGCCACCTCGAGAAGCCGTCGCTGTTCAAGCTCGAGTTCCGCGCCAATCCCGACAAGCACCTCATCGTGCAGGAGCTGCGCGAGCTCGACGAGACGGAATGGCTCGCCAGCATCCGTGCCGAGGTCTCAGGCCCCGAATCGGATGACCCGGCAGACACGAGCGACGACATCCTGCTCTTCGTGCACGGCTACAACACCTCATGGGAACAGGCCGCCCTGCGGGCCGCCCAGTTCACCTACGATCTCGAGTTCCGCGGGCTTCCGGTGCTCTTCTCGTGGCCGTCGCGCGGCAAGACGCTCGCGTACACCGCCGACGAGGCATCCGTCGCCTGGTCGGTGCCGCACCTCGTGCACGTGCTCGAGCGGTTGATGACCGAGACGGGCGCCCGCCGCATCCACGTCGTCGCGCACAGCATGGGCAATCGCGCGACCACCGGCGCCCTCGAACGCCTGGTGCGCGGCGCCAACGACTACGCGACGCCGCTGCGCGAACTGGTGTTCGCGGCGCCCGATATCGATGCGGGCACCTTTCGGCAGTTCATCACGGACTTCAACGCGGCCCTCGCGGCAGCGCCCGATGCGGGAACGGATGTCGCACCGCCACGCCTCACGCTGTACGCGTGTGGCGTCGACACCGCCCTCGACTTCTCCGACCGCATCCATCGGGCGGGCCGGGCCGGCCAGATCACCGACGGCGTCATCGTGATCGCGCCGATGGAGACCGTGGTCGTGACCGACATCGTCGTCGACGACCAGCGCGACGATCGCCTCGGCCACGCCTACTTCTGCACGAATCGCAGCGTGATCGGCGACCTGTTCGGCGTCGTGCTGCACGGCGCGAAGCCGTCGGAGCGGTTCGGGCTGAAGCCGGCCCGCGACTCGGTCGGCGAGTACTGGCTGATGTAGGTCGCCGCAACGCGCCTGAATGAGCGATACGCGGGGAGAAAGACCCGAAACCCTCTCCCCGCGCGCCCACCATCCCACCTCGGTGTACGAATCCGAACCGTCCCCCGAAGGTCGATCACGTGAAGCGATCAGGTGGCGATGGAGCCACGCGCCCTATGTCGCGTGTTCGTCACGCTAGGCGCATCGGGCGGTGCGCGGCAACGCGAGGATTTCAGATGATGAACATCGGATGCCGCAGGCGCGAGCCGGGGCATCCGTCGGTCAGGCGCCCGGACGCCCCAGCCGGTCGGCACCGAGCTGCAGCGAGAGATCGCTCGCCGCTGCCTGGAGGCGGCGAACGAGGCCCGAATCGGCGTGCGCGGCGACCTCCGTCGGCAGCGACACCGCGAGCGATGCGGTGATGCCGGCCGCGCTCACCGGCACGGCGATGCACGTGTAGCCGATCGCGTACTCCTCGCGGTCGACGACGCTCTCGCGCGAGCGCTCGAGCTGGTCGAGCAGCACGCGCCGGTCGCTGATCGTGTGCTGCGTGAGCTCGGCGAGCGGATGCCGCGACACGTAGTCGAGCCGCTCCGCCTCGGACAGCACGGCGAGGATCTGCTTGCCGAGCGCCGTCGCGTGCGCGCTGCTGTGCAACCCGACCCAGAGCTCGACGCGCGGGTTGTGCACGGCATCGACGATGTCGACGAGATGCACCTCGCCGTCTTCGAATCGCGAGAGGTAGGCGGTCGCACCGAGCTCTTCGGTCACGCCGCGGAGCGCGGTGCGCACGCGCGAGAGGAACACCCCGTGCGCGGCATCCGCCCTGACGAAGGCCGGGAACCTGGTGCCCAGCAGCAGTCCGTCGGGTTCGCGTGCGAGGTAGCCCTCGTGCACGAGGGTGCGCACGAGGTTGTAGGTCGTGCCCGGGGTGAGCCCGCTCGCCGCGACGAGCGCCTTCACGGGCATGGGCCGCGGCTCGTTGGCGACGATGTCGACCAGGCGAAGGGCGCGCTGCACCGAGCCGATCAGCGTCGGATCCGTGTCTCGGGCTTCGGGTGACGACATCGGTGCTCCCCCTGCGCCAATGGTAGCCCCGGGCAACGGCATCGAGTTAGATGGACGATGACCCTTCGATGAAGACGAGGTATGTGGATGACGGTTGTGCGACGCTCCGGCCCGGTCTGCATGTCGCTTGCCCTCGTGTTCGGGCTGGCCGCCTGCACGGCGGGTGCGCCCCAGGTCGCGCCCACGAGCCCCGTCGTGCAGCTCGGCGCCCCCGGTGAGGAGAATCACACCCTCTCCCCCGAGGACTCGCTGAACCTCGAGTCGCCGAAGCACACCGAGGCCGACGAGCAGTTCATGCTCGACATGATGCAGCACCACGACCAGGCCATCACGATGACCGGGTTCGTCGACGACCGAACGGATGACCGCGACATCCGCCTGCTCGCCGAGCGCATGAAGGTCAGCCAGACCGACGAGCTCGCCCTCATCACGAAGTGGTTGCAAGACCGAGTGGTGCCGCTGAACGACGCGCGCGCCGGCGGCGGGCACGACGGCCACGACAGCGACGGGCACTCGATGCCCGGAATGCTCACCGAGACGCAGCTCGCCGAGCTCGAGGCGGCCGACGGGGCGGAGTTCGAGCGGCTGTTCCTCGAGTACATGATCATGCACCACGAGGGCGCCGTGCAGATGGTCACCGAGCTCTACGCCGCCGGTGGCGGGCACGAGTCGGAGACCGACCAGTTCGCGCGCCACGTCGAGTCCGACCAGGCGGTCGAGATCGCGAAGATGCGGCAACTGCTCGCCGCTCGGTAGCCCCGAGGCCGGCGGCTCCTGCTCGGCCTCGCCGAAGCGAGCGCGACCTGCTCGCCGAACGCGAAAGCGCCCAGCGACCTCGGGTCGCTGGGCGCTCGTCGTGCGGGGAGGCCGACAGCCGGCCTCCCCGCACGGATCAGTAGGTCGCCGCCAGCGCGTTCAGCGCCTGCACCAGTGCGGAGTCGGCAGCAGCGCCCGACTTCTTGGCTGCGTCGTCGAGCTGAGCGCTGACGGCGGAGCCGCTGGCGGGGCCGTCGGCGAGCTTCTCGGCCTGGTCGATCGACTTGTTCACCTGCTTCAGCGCGTTGCCGCTCAGGCTGCCGTCGCGTTCGGCCTGGTCGACGTACGACCGGGCCACGGCGAAGCTGGGCTCGTGCACGAGGCTCGTCTGCATCTGGGCGTTGAACTCGGCGAGCTCGATCTCACCAGCCGCCTCGATCTCGTTCGCCGACAGCTGGCTGCTCTCGGTGAGCGCGAGGCTCTCGAAGCCGCGCGCGATCTCGCTGCCGAGCACGTTGCCGTTGTACCAGTAGGTCGACCAGTAGCCGGCGAGGTTCAGCGCGCCCGCGTTCGGGAAGTTCACCGGGCCGCGGTCGAGATAGGCGATCTCGGTCGGGTTGGCCGTGTCGGTGAAGTCGATGATCGACAGACCGCCCTGGTACCAGGCCTGCACCATGATGTCGCGGCCGGGCACCGGGATGATCGATCCGTTGTGCGCCACACAGTTCTCCTGCGCGGTCTGCGGCACGGGCAGCTTGTAGTAGCTCTGGAACTCGAGCTTGCCGTCGACGATCTCGAAGAGCGCGTTGGCACCCCACTCGGGCTGGTCGGTCGCGCGGCAGCGTGCAGCGGTGCCGCCTCCCCACTCGTCGGTGAAGATGACCTTGGTGCCGTCGTTGTTGAACGTCGCCGAGTGCCAGTACGAGTAGTTCGAGTCGGCGACCGCATCGAGCCGAATCGGGTTCACCGGGTCGGAGATGTCGAGCAGGATTCCGTTGCCCTGGCATGCGCCTGCGGCGAGCCCGATCTCGGGATACGCCGTGATGTCGTGGCACGTGTTCGTGTTCGGGTTCGGCGAGTACGGCGTGCCCGACGGGTGCAGCGGCTGCGTCGGGCCGTTCTGCAGGCCGTTGAACGCACCCGTCACCGGGTCGCTGAAGATGCGGGGCTGGCTGACCACGGCGGCTGCGCCGGGGTTCGCGAGCGGCACCTTGATGACGTCGATGCGCCACTGCGTGGGATTGCCGGTCGTGACCGGCGTCGTGCTCGCGGGAGCGTTCTCGCAACCGGGGAGCTCGAGCGGCGAGCGCACGCCCGACGTGCCCGAGTTGTAGATGTACACGTTCTCGGTGTCGTCGGGATCGGCGACGAGCGTGTGCGTGTGCGAGCCACGACAGGTCTGCACGCCCGGCAGCTGCACCGGGTTGTCGATGTCGCTGATGTCGAAGATGCGCACGCCGCGGAACCGCTCGGCGTTCACCGCGCCCGGCGCACCCTGCGTGCCGCAGTCGATGCGGCCACGGGACTCTTCGACCGACATGAAGAGCAGGTCGCCGTAGACCGAGACGTCGCCCTGGCCGCCGGGGCACACGAACGAGCCGCGCAGCGTCGGCGCCGCGGCATCCGACACGTCGTAGACCTGGAAGCCGTTGAAGTTGCCGACGATCGCGTTGTCGCCCGAGAACGCCAGGTCGGAGTTCACGAAGCCGAAGTTGCCGGGATTCGCGTTGAACGCTCCGACGCGCGGCAGGCTCGCGAGCAGCTCGATGTTGCTCGTGGCCGTCTGGGCGTCGAGGTAGCCGGGTGGCAGGTCGATGCGTGGATCGTCTTCTGCGGCGGCCGCGCCGGCCGTCGCAAGGGATGAGCCGAGCAGCAATGCTCCGGCGAGGGCGAGCGCGCGTCGGCGCCATCGGATGTTGCGGGGTGCGGTTCTCATCGGTAGTTCCCCTCTCTCGCTTCAGTGCGATCGATGCCCTCCGACGGGCGAGCCGGCACAACGTCGTGCCGTTCGCGGCCCTAGGGAGGCCGACCTCTGGACCCAACGTATCGGGGCGGAGGGGTTCGGCGCAGCAACGAATTTCGTACCCCGCGTCGATGTCAACACCCCACCCTTGGGGGTTCCGCGACGGACACCCGCGCTGCGATGATCAGGCGACTCCGCCCGAACCCGAAGGTGCCCTGTGTCTCCACCGCCCGGTGGACCTCGCGATTGGTCCCCGCCCGACGTCGATTCGCGCGCGCTGGCGCCCTCCCGCCCGGGCCGCCGACCGATCCGCGGCGCCGGACATATCGAGGGACTCGGCTGGGCACGCGCACTTGGCTGGACCAGCCTCGGGTTCGGCATTGCAAGTCTCGTGTTCGCCTGCTTCGCGCCGCTCGCGGGAGCCGCGGTGTGGACGTTCGGCATAGCAGGCTTCGCAAGCTTCGCGATCTGGTGCGGGTTCATGGCCGAACCGAGGTACCGGTCGAGCCGCGGGCGCGGAAGCATCGTCTCGAAGGCCGGGATCGTGATCGGAATCATCGCCTTCGCCGTCACCGCCTACGCGTTCGCTGCCATCGCGCTGGCGAGCTCCGGAACCCGGCTTCCGGCTCCGTCGCACTGGTTGAGCGGTGCGCAGGCCTCTCCGACCCAACCGGCACCGGCCGATGCGCTGCCCGTCGACGGGGCAACCCCCGAACCGGTCGAGACGGAGCGGCTCGCGCTCGCTCAGGCTGTCGGCACCGCAGTCTTCGTGCTCGAGCAGGCGGCATCTGCGGATGCCACGTGGCCGGCCTCGCTCGCCGTCACCACCGACTCGTCCGCCCTGATCTCACCGGATGGTGTCTCGTTGGCGCCGCTTCCCGCGGGCGCACAGGTGCTGTACTCGACATCTTCCGATCTCCGCGAGTTCAGCCTCACTCTCGTCGGTCCGCTCGGCTCGGTCGCCACCTACGAGTCGACGACGGGTACGCTCAGCACGTCCGCGCCCTGACGTGTTGCTGCTCGCCTGCTCGCCTGGGCGGTGCTCCAGCACTGAGCCGGTTGGCTCGCACTGAGTCGTGAGATGGGGGCCGCCGCTTTCGGGCCCACGCACCGGGCACTCGATGGTCCCCCAACACGCATGTCAGTTCCCCCTCATCGATGAGGGGGAACTGACATGCGTGTTCGCCGAACGAGGCTCAGGTCGATCGGCGAACACTGAAGAAGCCACGCGGTCAGCCGGCGCTGAGCACCTCGCGCGCGTGGCGGTACTTCTCGGCGAGCCGCACCTGCGCGTCGTACTCGAGGCGGCGCACGCGCCACGGCGCGGTGTTGTCGTCGAGGTCGGCGAGCTTCACGCGGCGGGCCACCGGATGGCGGGCGATGCGTGCGTAGTAGGTGTCGTCCGCGACATCCGAAGTGCGGGTCAAGAGCTGCACGGCCTCGACGACCTCGGGCTGCACGCCCGCCTCGAGCAGGTTCTGCGCGGTGACCGCGGTGTCTTCGAGCACGTCGTGCAGCCATGCCGCCGCGACGAGCACCGGCTCGGTGAGCGGGTCGAACCGCTCGGCCACGCGGCCAGGGTGGTCGATGTACTCGGCGCCGATCTGGTCGAGCTGGCCGCGGTGCGCGGCGAACGCGATGCCCTTCGCGAGCGCCACCTGCGCCGCGGCGTCGACGTCATGCCCCGGATCGGCCATCGGAGCTGCCACGGCAGTCGGTGGAATCGGCGCGACGGGCCCGGTCACCGAGATCGGCATCTGGGTGACGTTGGCGGGCATCGCGGATGCCCCGGGCTCGACCTGCTCGAACCTGTTGGAACCGATCACTGGGTGGTACTCCTCGATCATCTGGTCGTCGTCGTCATCACGGTCTTGGGGGTCGGCCGTTGCCGTGGGCGGCTCCGGCGTCGGCACGATCGGCGGCATCGACGGGACGGGCGTCGTCGGCACGATCGGCTGCGCGGAAACGGGAGCGGGAGGAGCGGGCTCGGGCTCGGGCTCGGGCTCGGGCTCGGGCTCGGGCTCCAGTATCGGCATCGGCGCCGGCGAGTCGATGGGCTGCGCGAAGGCGAGCACCTGCACCGGCACCGGGTACGGCAGGTCGATGACCTCGGTCGGCTCGCCCTCGGCGAGCGCGAGGTCGTCGTCGAACTGTTCGACCTCCGCGTCGAGTTCAGTCGCATCCGTCGGGCCCGCGGTATGCGCCAGTGCCGCCTCGGCCGCCTCGGCCGCCTCGGCGAGCGGATCGCGCCCGAGCACGGGGCGCACGAAGTCGAGCTCCGCCTGCAGTTCGGCCATCTCTCGGGCGTCGAGCTCGAGCAGCGACCGCGCGTTGCCCTCGCGGCGGCGCACGAAGTAGTCCTCGTCGACCTCGGTCAGCTTGTCGCCGTCGCTCGTCGTGAAGTAGCGGATGCGGCCGGCATCGGTCACCGGGATGATGACCTCGACGAACTCGCCGCTCGGCTCTTCGCTGCAGAGGTAGTAGCGCTGCACATCGCGCGGCGACGGATGCCTCCCCCACTCCGGTGCCGGAAGGCGCCGTGGGCGGAGCGTGCCACCGGCGTCGGCGCTGCGACGACCCGGCCGTGGCGCGAGTTCGCCGTCGGACGCGCCGAACCCGAACACGGGCTGGTCGTCGGGATGGGTCGTCACTCGGGCTCCTGGGCTGCAGCATCGGCAGGGCGGGGGTCCGACTCAGGGCGACGTCGGGTGGGGGTGCCGGTGCGCTCCTCCGATGGTAGGGCGGTTCGGTGCGCAGCGCACGCATCTTCGCCCGGGCGTGGCGATGCGCGCCGGCGATGGCCGCGGGTCGCCCTTCCGACGATCAGCGCCCGAGTCGGTGCCGTTCCCGGCCGATGGGCATCAGCTCGGGGGCTGCCAACCACCCTCGGAGCGGACGGCACCCGTGATTCGCCGACTGATGACGTTCAGTTGCTGGGACTGCGCCGTGGTGAGGGAGTCGAAGACGAGCCGTCGCACGAGCTGGACGTGTCCCGGCGTCGCCGCACGGACGAACTCACGACCCTCGCTCGTCAGCGTTGCGAGCGTGATGCGACCGTCGCCCGGATCGGGCGCGCGTCGCACCCAGCCCTCGCGCTCGTGGCGGTCCACCGCGCGCGAGAGCCGCGACAGGGTGCTGTTGGCGTAGCCCGCGAGATCACTCATGCGGAGGGTGTGATCCTCAGCCCGCGAGAGGGCGAAGAGGATTCCGAAATCGAAATGACCGATCCCCGAATCGCGCTTCAATTGCGCGTCGAGCGCCGCCGGCACCCACTCGAGGAGTGTCGCGAAGGCCGACCAGGTTGCGAGCTCGTCGTGATCCAACTCGTCGGCAGATTCCTTTGCAGCCATGCCCTCAAGCCTAGCGAAAACTTGCTCAGGAAAGTGAACTGCCGTAGCATTCACTTTCTCAGGAAAGTAATTTGCTGCCAACGGCAGCCGGAAGGACGACACACGACATGGACCTCGAGCTCGCAGACAAGAGAGTGTTCGTCAGTGGATCCACTCAGGGGATCGGGTACGCGGCGGCCGAAGCGTGCCTGGTCGAAGGCGCATCGGTCGTCGTCAACGGGCGCGGTGAGCATCGCGTCATGGACGCCGTCGCACGGCTTCGCGCCACCGTCCCCGGCGCGGATGTCGCCGGGATCGCGGCCGACCTCGCGGACCCTCTGCAGACGCAGTCCCTCCTCGACTCGCTCGGGGAGGTGGACGTGCTGATCAACAACGTCGGGCTCTTCGATGTCGCGCGCTTCGCCGACATCGCAGACGAGGCGTGGTCGCGGTACTTCGAGGTCAACGTGATGAGCAGCGTGCGACTTTCTCGTCGTCTGCTCGAGCCCATGCTCGAGAAGGGGTGGGGTCGGGTCATCTTCATCGGCACCGAGTCGGCGGTCGACGTGCCGGCCGACATGATCCACTACGGCGCCACGAAGGCAGCGGCGCTCGCGCTGAGCAACGGGCTGGCGAAGCTCACCCGAGGCACCGGGGTCACCGTGAACACCGTTCTCGGCGGACCGACGTACTCCGACGGTGTCGCTGCCACGGTCGAGCGGATCGCATCCGCCCACTCGATGTCGGCGGAGGAGCTGAAGTCGGGCCTGGTGCGCAGCTCGTCGCTCCTCCAGCGCTTCATCGAACCCGCGGAGATCGCCAGCCTGGTCGCCTATCTGGCCAGCCCCCGGTCGTCGGCGACGAACGGCGCCGCACTCAGAGCTGACGGCGGAGTGCTGCCCACCATCGTCTGATCAGGCAGCGAGCGGCGGAGCCGCCCGCGTCAGGCCTCCTGCACGATGCCGTCGGCGCGCTCCGCCACCCGCTGCACCAGGGGCAGCATGTGGCCCATGAGCTCCCGGCCGAGGTCGGTCAACGCGTACTCGACGCGCGGCGGCACCTCGGGATAGGACGTGCGGGCGACGAGGCCGTCGGCCTCGAGTGTGCGCAACGTCGAGGCGAGCATCTTCTCGCTGATGCCCTGCACCTCGCGGCGCAACTCTCCCCAACGGTGCGTACCGTCGGTGAGCGCGAGCAGCACGCGCACGCCCCATTTGCTCATGATGTGGCTTGGCTGCCGAGCCTCGGAGGGGAAGTCTCGATCGAGTCGATGCTGCTATTGATCCTGCAGAACGGCGAAGCCTTCATGAGAATCGACGACGGCGTTTCCGAGAGTCTCCGCAATACGGTCGACCCGCGACTGCCTCTTTCCGAACACACCTCGCTCCGACCGGTTCACGCTCACGAAGATCACCGATGTTGTAACGGCCACCGCCTCCTTGGAAACAGACGATGTAACGACACACATGCGTGGTTGCCGTTGCCGTTGCCGTGGCCCATCGACTGATGCGCCACTTCAGGAGAGATCGAAGGAGAACCGATGAAGAAGTGGTCACGTCTTGCGGCAGGAGCTGCGGCGGCTGTATTGGCAGGCGGAGCATTGATTGGATTCACCGCCGCGCCGGCATCCGCCGCAGAGGCCGCCCCGTACGGGGTGTGCGCGTACGAGCACCAGGGCCGATGCGTCACATGGGTTACCAACCTGGACACCTGCCACCTCATCTTCCAGACCACGACGAGCGGTTTCAAGCACCAGGCGTGTTCCATCTGGGCCGTCCAAGGCATCGTTACAGTAATTCCGTGACCATGAACGAGCGGGGTGCCCGACGGCCAGCGCAGCGAATCGCGGGCGCCCTGCTCGTTCTCGCCGCCGCGACAGGTCTGATTTCCTGTGCACCAGACGAGGCGGCATCTCTCGAACCGATCTGCCAGACGTTCGAATCGAGCTGGAATCGACTCGTCGACGTGCGATCCGGCACTGAAGACTTGCAGATCGCAGCCGAAGCGCGGACCGAGACCGTAGCTGACTGGAATGACCTAGGCAGCCGGGAAGGACCGGACGATGTGACCGACATGATCAACGCGGCTGCAACCAACCTCTCGAACGCATGGAACTCGACGACGCAAGGCGGACGAATCGGGCATGAAAAGTCACTCAAGAACGCTGGGGACTACGTCGCAACACGTTGCGCAGAAACGGGCACGTCCGTGACGCTTAGCGAACTCCCTGCACCGCTGCGACCTGGAGCGCAATAGGGATGCTCTAGCGGGTGCGGCTTGCAGTGCCGTCGATTGCCCGTCCAGCGATAGAAGGATCACACGGCGCCCGGGCACTCGTAACTTTCAGGAACGGGCTTGGGCCGGGCGATCACTGGCATCTCGCTGCAGAGTAGATCGCAGCGTAACGATGGGTCCACGTACCAAAGCCCGCAAGTCCGGCTTCGGCGTGCCGTGCCCGTTTCACGTGCCGTGCCCGTTTCAGCAGTGCGAAGTGCGCAAGAGCGGGCAGCGGCGTCCTTGCACCTGGTCCGGTCATCAAAACGCCGCCGACGTGCATTCGCCGTCAGCAGACCGTGACGTTCGCCTCCAACAATTTGCATGTCTATCGGGACGACGCGAACCAACGCACCGGTGGCAAGAAGCACCTATCGGCGACGTTTCGAACACGGGCCTGCGGATTCGAATCGTCCGTGCCGCCCGCTGGTCGCCAACTAGGAAAAAATGTAACGCGCCGGCCGGCAGTGGAAACTGTGTCTATGTGGTCGAACCAGATATCCCGAGCGATGAGCTGAGCCGTATGGCTACGTTCGAGTTCGATGACCTGTTTCGCGCCTACTATCCAGTGATCGTGACAGCTGCGTTCAACCGCCTCAGCGATCGCTCCGATGCTGAGGATGCAGCGGCCGAGGTGTTCGCGCAAGCATGGCGGAAGCGCAAGGACGTACCTCATGTGTTCACGATCGCATGGTTGTACTCGACGCTGCGCAACGTAGTCGGCAACCAGTACCGCGGTCGGTTTCGTCACACCAGACGAATCGACCGAGCCGTGGCGCACTTCTCAGGGGAAGGATCCGACGCGCTGACGGACGATGTGCTCGACCTTCGTAGTGCGGTGAATCGTCTGGACGCTGCCAACCGAGAACTGATCTGGATGACGTACTGGGAGGACCTGACGCGAGATGAGATCGCCCAGATTCTTGGGTGCTCCCCGCGACCCTACGCGTTCGGCTGCATCGGGCACGACGGAAGCTTGAGGGACTCCTCTCGATGGTGCCCGCGACGATTGGAGAGGACTGATGGACGATCTCGAACTTACCCGCCGGATTCGGGCTGCCCGTCCCGACCTGCCTTTGCGCGGGACTCCGCTCGACGCTGCCGCTACCCAAACATTGCAGCAGATCACGACCGAAACGGGTGTCAGACGCACCGCCAGACGCCATCCGGTCTACCTGTCCGTGGCTGCCGCAGTTGCTGTGTTCCTCGCTGTCACGGTCGGTGCGTTCTTCGCTGCCCGACCGGCACCAGTGTATGCGGCCGCGACACCGCCCCTGTTGCAAATAACTCCCATCGACGGCTCCGCGAAGGACCTGTTCATGCAACTCAGCAGCCACATGAAGGAACCCGCTTCTCAAGGTGACATCCGCTTCCAGTCGTGGTCGCTGTCTTTGACCGTCGGCGAGGACAGCTCGATCGAGTCGGTCGCGGTCGAACCCGAAGTGCGGACGGTGCAGCACAGCCTGGACGGTTCAAGAATCGAAGTGCGGCGAGGCGCACCCTACGACTCGTTCGGGAACCCAATCGAAACCAGCGCGTACCACGTTGGTGAACTGATCTGGGCCGAGGAGTTCGAACCGGGCGCGTTCCCCTACGTCTACGGCGAACCGCCGACTACTGCTGAGGAATTCCGCCCGTATTTGCAACAAGTCTCCGGACGCCCCGACATGACGAGCGGAGACTATCTGCTCGAACTGAATTCGCTATTGGGCGAACGGTCGCTCTCGGTTGAGCAGACCCGTGCCGCCCTCGAGTTCCTCGCAGTCCTCCCCGACCTCGACGTCGAAGGTCGGGTCGTCGACCGCCTGGGAAGACCAGGGATCTCGTTCGCCAGCACTAGCCGACTTCCTGACGAGTATGTGGACCGCGTCATCGTCTCGACTGAAGGCGCCGGAATCCTGTCCATCGAAACCACCTATGTGGGACACGACCGCACCGACATCCAGGCGCCGGCGGTCATCAATTACACAGCCTGGGAATGAAAGGCCTGACCCATCTTGTACCGAACCCGAATCGCCGCAACATTTATCCTTGCTGCGGCACTACTCCTCCCCAGCCAAGCTGCGAACGCCACCACAGACGAGATGCAGGTCCGAATCAACCAGGTGCTTTCTGAGTTCCCTGGCGGCATTCAGACCGCTGCCAACGAGGTGTCCTGGGGCAACGGCGATGTCGTGCTGACGATCGCCGATCCGAACTCGCCATCCGCTCTCTCCATTGGAGGGTGCGCGACCGGGGCGCATTGCGTATTCAGCGCCAGCAATCTCACTGGTTCAATGATGACTTTCAACTCCTGCGCGACACAGTCGGTCGCCCCGCTCGGGGCCGCAGTCAGATCCATTGCGAACGCGCGTTCCTCCGTGGCCGTCCGGGCGTACAACGATCTCGGAGCGCTCGGATCAGTGACGGCCAACAGCTGGGCCAATACTTCCTGGGCGACGACCAAGGTGGGATGCTGAGGACGAACGCGGGCGCTGATGTCCCCTCCCCCGATGATCGTTCATTGATCCGACCTTCGGCTGGCCGGGCGCCGACCGCCAGCCGGCCGGGGGTCAACATCAACGCAGGTCTCACCAAGAGCAGCTGATTGGGGGGCCGACTTGGATGATTGTTCGAACGGGACCAATGTTGTTGAATGTCACATCATCGTGAGCCCGCTCGGGGTTGCTTAGACCAACTTCGTGTCCTGGCTGCTCATCACTTCCCCGGCCACAGCCTTGACCCAAGCGAAGCTTCCAGTCGTGCGAGCGTGAACCCGTCAATCCAGGTGCGCCTATCGAGGATGTTGGAAACGGTGACGTGGTAGACGCCGGCGGCGTCAGCGCTCCCGCACGATGCCGTCGGCGCGAAGCGCGACCCACTGCACGAGGGGCAGCATGTGCTCCATGAGCTCGCGGCCGAGCTCGGTCAGCGCGTATTCGACCCGCGGCGGCACCTCGGGATATGAGGTACGCGACACGATGCCATCGGTCTCGAGGGTGCGCAGCGTCGAGGCGAGCATCTTCTCGCTGATGCCGTCGACCTCACGTCGCAGCTCGCCCCAGCGGTGGGTGCCGTCGGTCAGTGCGAGCAGCACGAGCACGCCCCATTTGCTCATGATGTGATCGAGCACGACGCGCGTGGGGCATCCGTCGGTGAATACTTCGCCGGATGTCTCCCGAATCTCCGCAAGACTTACCATTATGTGGGTACCTTACGTCAAAGTGGGTACCGCCGTGAAGGAAGGTTGGCGCGAGGCATCCGGTTGACCCATGGTGACCGCAACCGGAAGGACCACCACCTCATGACCATCCTCGTCACCGCCGCCTCGGGCCAGCTCGGCCGCCTCGTCGTCGACGCACTGCTCGCCCGCGGCGCCGCCCCCGCCGACATCGTCGCGACCGCCCGCGACACCTCGAAGCTCGAGCAGCTCGCCGCTCGCGGCCTCCGCACCGCCGAGCTCGACTACGCGCGGCCCGAGACCATCGCGGCGGCGCTCGACGGCGTCGACAGCGTGCTGCTCATCTCCGGATCCGAGCCCGGCAACCGCGTCGCGCTGCACCAGAACGTGCTCGATGCCGCGAAGGCTGCAGGCGTCGCGAAGCTCGTCTACACGAGCGCGCCCCGCGCCACGACGTCGAGCCTCGTGCTCGCCCCCGACCACAAGGCCACCGAGGAGGCCATCGCCGCCTCTGGTGTTCCCGCGGTGATCGTGCGCAACAACTGGTACACCGAGAACTACGCAGCGGATGTCGTGCGCGCCGCGTCGACCGGTGTGATCGCCGCCTCCACGGCTGACGGACGCGTTGCGAGCGCCACTCGCGCCGATCTCGCCGAGGGCGCCGCCGTGGTGCTGCTCGAAGACGGCCACCTCGGCGAGGTGTACGAGTTCGGCGGCGATGTCGCCTGGAACTACGACGAGCTCGCCGCCGCGGCATCCGAGGTCGTCGGACGCGACGTGACGTACACGCCGCTCACGCCCGCCGAGCACGTCGCCGCCCTCGAGGCCGCCGGCCTCGACGCCGGCACTGCGGGCTTCGTCGCCGCGATCGACGCCGGTATCGCCGAGGGCGTGCTCAGCCAGGCGGATGGCACGCTCTCCCGCCTGCTCGGCCGCCCGACGACGCCCCTCGTCGACGGCCTGCGCGCGGTCGTCGCCGTCGAGGACGCCGCGGCCTGATCGGATGGCGGGCGGCGCGTGCGTGCCGTCGCCCGCCCGCTTGCCCTGACTTGTCGACGGCCGACAAGCGGCTCGCGCCATCCGACCGGTCACGCAAGACTCGTCGGCATGCCTGTCACACCTCGACGACTCGCCCTCGGCATGAGCCTGTGGATTCCGAACCTGTTCAGCGGCATCCGCGTGAAGCGATTCGCCCCTGACTGGACGAGTGCGACGGTCGAGCTGCACGTCAACGTGTTCACCCGCAATTACGTGAAGACCGCGTTCGGCGGATCGATGTCGGCCATGACCGACCCCTACTTCTTCATGCTCGTGATGCATCAGATCGGGCGCGACTACATCGTCTGGGACACTCGCGGCGAGATCGAGTTCGTCAAGCCCGGCCGCGGCGTGCTGACCGCGCACTTCACGGTGTCGCCCGAGCAGACGGCCGAGCTGCGCGAGCGCGCCCGCGGCGGCGCGAAGGTGCTCGAGTGGTTCGAGACCGAGATCACCGACCGCGACGGCGACGTCGTCGCGCGGGTGCGCCGCGAGGTCTACGTGCGTGAGAAGAAGCGCGTGACCGCGCCCGGTCCGACCCCGTGAACGCGCCGAAGCCCGCACTCGTACCGAAGCCCGCGAGCGCACCGGAGCTCCGGCCGGGGTCATGTGAGTTCCGCCTCACATGAGGCGGAACTCACATGACCGTTTCGGAAGGAGATGACGGATGCCGCGCCATCCGCTGATCGCGAGCGCTCAGCGCTTGACGTCGTAGACCTGCTTGACGATGCCGTTGGAGTAGGCCTCGCACTCGACCAGGTCGAGGTGCGTGTACGGGTCGCCATCCCCGAAGAGACGCTTGCCGTCACCGAGCAGCACCGGGAAGACGAGCAGGTGGTAGCGGTCGACGAGTCCGGCCGCGGCGAGGCCCTTCGCAAGGGTGGCGCTGCCGTGCACGATGATGGGGGCACCGTCGCCCTCCTTGAGCTTGGCGACCTCGTCGAGCGAGCGCAGCACGTGCGTGTTGTTCCACTCGGGATCGGTGAGGGTGCTCGAGACGACGTACTTCGGCATCGCGTTGTACTCGGCGAAGTCGTCGACCATCGTGGGCCAGACGGGCGAGAACTCGTCGTAGCTGACGCGGCCGATGAGCATCGCGCCCGCCTCGAGTTGCTCGCTGCCCTTCAGCGCGTAGGCCTCCTCGACGAAGGGGATGTCCGTGAAGGTCCAGCCGGCCCGCGGGTGCGAGCCGCCGCCGGGCGAGTCGATGACGCCGTCGAGGCTGATGAACTCGGTGACGATGAGGGTGCGCATTGTGTGATTCCTTCCGAGTCGGTATCTCCGCTCTCATTCTGGCGTCGAACGAGAACGTGCGAGATCGACATCGGGCCGCGAAACGGATGTCCCGGCTCTGGTGCGAGCCGGGACATCCGTCGGTTCAGTCGCCCTTCACGTTGACGAGCTGCCGCAGCGTATGCCGCACGGTCACGAGCGACGCGGCATCCGCCATCACCTGGTCGATCGGCTTGTACGCCTGCGGGATCTCATCGAGGAACGCGTCGGTGTCACGGAACTCGATGCCCGTCATCGCCTCACGCAGCTGCTCGTGCGTGAAGGTCTGCCGCGCCTTCGTGCGCGAGAACGTGCGCCCTGCGCCATGCGGCGAGGAGTTCAGCGACATCGGGTCACCGAGGCCCTCCACGACGTAGGACGCGGTGCCCATCGAGCCGGGGATGAGCCCGGGCCGACCGGCGTCCGCCTGGATGGCGCCCTTGCGGGACACCCAGACCCGCTTGCCGAAGTGCTCCTCGCTCTCGGTGAAGTTGTGGTGGCAGTTGATGCGCTCGAGCTCCCGCACCGGCGTACCGACCCACTCGCTCACCTGCCGGATGACGCGGTCCATCATCTCCTCGCGGTTGAGGAGCGCGAAGTGCTGCGCCCACCGGAGCTCGCGGATGTACTTCGTGAACTCGGGCGTGCCCTCGACGAGGTAGGCGAGGTCGGGGTCGGGCAGGTCGATCCACCACTGTTTCGCGAGCCGCTGAGCGACCTTGATGTGGTGCTGCGCGATCTTGTTGCCCACACCCCGGCTGCCCGAGTGCAGGAACAACCACACCTGGTCGGTCTCGTCGACCGATACCTCGATGAAGTGGTTGCCGCTGCCGAGCGAACCGAGCTGCTCGCGCCAGTTGCCCGCGTAGGACGCCGGGTCGAAGCCCTTCGCCTCGGCGAGCGCCTCGAGCTCGGCGATGCGCGGGGCCGCCGTGGCGACGACCTTACGGTTGTGCTTGCCGGCCGAGAGCGGGATGGCGCGCTCGATCTGCTCGCGTACCGGCCGCCGGTCGGCCGGCAGCTCCGCCCCGGTGAACTGCGTCTTGACCGCGATCATGCCGCAGCCGATGTCGACGCCGACGGCCGCCGGGATGATCGCCCCGAGCGTCGGGATGACCGAGCCGACCGTGGCGCCGAGCCCGAGGTGCGCATCGGGCATGAGCGCGAGGTGCGGGTAGATGAACGGCATCGTCGACGAGGTGCGGGCCTGGTCGACGGTCTTCTCGTCGATCAGGCTCGCCCACGAGACGAGCCGCTTCGTGATGGTCTCCATGTTCCTTTCCTGTCTTGCGTGTGCGTTGCGTTGATCCGGGGGCCCGAGGCTCCCCGTCGCGCGCAGACAGAGAAACACCCCGGGCCTCGATCGGCACGGGGTGACGAGAATCGCGGGCGGATGCCGCGTCGGCGTCAGAGTGCCGGGTCGAGAACCTGGTCGAGTTCGCGATTGAGCAGGTAGCGCTCATCGGCGATCTCGATGAGGGAGGGCTTGCTCGTGCGCTGCAGAGACACGTTCATGACCTTCCTTCCAGGTTCCGGGGATGCTGCGCCGAGTGCGCAGCTTTCGAACACTAGTGGCGCGGATGCCGCGAGGTCAATGCCTCGGCGCGCGATACCGGCCTGTACGGTGCTCGCACCACCCGCCGACGACCGGCACCTTGTGAGCCCCACCCCGGCGGGCACATACTGACGCCATGGCTCCGGCCGACGCGATGCAGGTCATCGACTGGGTCGTGCGCTACGACGAGCTCGCGGCCCGGCGCGACGCGCTCACCGCCGGTGAGCTCGACGCCATGGGCCTCGCAGCGTGGTTCCTCGGCCGTGAGGCCGAATGCGAGCGAGCGTGGGATGACGCGCACCTCGCCTACCTCGACGCCGGCGACACGGATGCCGCGATCCGCTGTGTGTTCTGGCTCGGCTTCACCCTGGCCGACCATGGCGAGGCCGTACGGGCGGGCGCGTGGATGTCCCGGCTGTTCGAGCTGACCGACACGGTGGACCCGACGCCGGGCACCGCCGCGACGGCGGCGCTCTGCCGGGCGGTCGGGGCATTCGCGAACGGCCAGGTCGAGGCATCCGTCGACCTCGGCGAGCGCGCGGTCGACCTCGCCCGACTCGCCCGAGACGTCGATACCGAGGTGCTGGCGACCATGGGCCTCGGGCGCGCGCTCGTGTACGCCGGCCGCATCGGCGAGGGCTTCGCGTGCATGGACCGCGTCATGCTCGCGATCTCTTCCGGTCGGGTGAGCGACCGGGTCGCGGGCCCCGCCTACTGCGCCGTCATCGCGAGCTGTCTCGATCGGTGGGACGTCGATCGCGCTCGCGTGTGGACCCGCGATCTCAGCGACTGGTGCGACGCGCAGCGCGGGCTCGAGCCGTTCCGCGGCGAGTGCTCCGTGCACCGCGCGGGCGTGCAGCGCCTGCTCGGCGAATGGCCGGAGGCGGTGCTCACCCTCGAAGCCGTCTGCGATCGCGAACGCCGTGTCGAAACGCTCGAAGACGCCTACTACGGGCTCGGCGAGCTCTGCCGGCTCGTCGGCCGCCGACGCGACGCCGAGGCCGCGTACCGGCATGCCGCCGAGCTCGGGCGAGAGGTGCAGCCCGGGTTCGCGCTGCTCGCACGCGACTCCCGACGATTCGCCGCGGCCCGCAGCGGTGTCGCCCGCGCGCTCGAGACGAACCCGGCTCCGGGAGCCCGCGCCGAACTGCTCGCCGCGCAGGTCGAGCTCGAAGTCGAGCACGGCGACCGGAACGTCGCCGTGCGGGCCGCGACCGCGCTCCGTGCCATGGCCGACCAGCTCGGCACCGTCTTCCTCGAGGCGCAGGCCGACCGTGCCGAAGCCCGACTCCTGATCGGCACGGATGCCCCTCAGCAGGCGCTGCCACTGCTGCGCCGGTCGTGGGCGGTCTGGCGCCGACTCGAAGCCCCCTATGAGGCCGCCGTCACCCGAGTGCTCATGGCCCGCGCGAACCGCGCCTTCGGCGACGAGGAGGCGGCGCAGCTCGAGTTCGACGCCGCACGCACGGTGCTCTCCGGCCTCGGCGCCGTCGCCGACCTCGACCGGCTCGAACGTCTCGCCGCCGAGAGCGGGGGTGCCGCGGCATCCGCGGGCCTGACCAAGCGCGAGCTCGAAGTGCTGCGCCTCGTCGCGAGCGGCCGCTCGAACCGGCAGATCGCGGCCGAGCTGTTCCTCAGCGAACGCACCGTGGCCCGACACGTCAGCAACATCCTCGGCAAGCTCGGGCTCGGCAGCCGGTCCGCCGCCACGGCGTTCGCATTCGAGCACGGGTTGAACACGCCGCGCTGAGCGTCCGTCCGTGTCGGGTACGCCCCGGCAATTGGTCATTTCTGCCGACGCGGCCGCCCTGCGGCATCCGTAGCGTCGCGTGCAAAGGAGACCTCATGTCCACCATCACCGAGACCGCCGTGATCGGCGCAGGCGCCGCAGGTCTGATCGTCGGCATGCGCCTCGCACAGCACGGCGAGCGCTTCGAACTGTTCGACGAGCACGCGCGCGTCGGCGACTCCTGGCGCGAGCGCTACCGTTCACTGCGCCTGTTCACCCCTCGTCCGTTCCTGAGCCTGCCCGGCCTGTGCATCGATGAGGGCCGCTTCGCTTACCCCACCGGCGTGCAGATGGGCGACTACCTCGAGCGATACGCGCGGCACTTCGCACTCCCCGTGCGCAGCTCGACGAGGATCGTGTCGCTGACCCGACCTCGCGACAGCCGCTTCCGCCTCGAACTCGAGAACGGCGACGTGGTGACCGCCGAACGAGTCGTCGTCACGACCGGCGCGCACCGCATCGCCGTCGTGCCGCCGTTCGCGAGCGAGCTCGATCCATCGATCCGTCAGCTCCACTCGCTCGACTACCGCGGGCCCGAGCAGTTCGCCGCCGGCCCCGTGCTCGTCGTCGGCGCGGCCAACTCGGGCACCGACATCGCACTCGAGGCCGCTCGCAGCAGCCACGGTGTCACGCTCGCCGGCCGGCATCCGGGGCATGTGCCGGTCGACATCGACACCCCGATCGGCAACCTCCTGGCCGGTGTCTTCATCTCCCGCCTGCGCCGGATGACCATCGACAGCCCGAAGGGGCGTGCGATGCGGAAGGCGGTGCTGACCCACGGGGTGATGCTCGTGCGCAACAAGCCGGCAGCCCTCGACCGGGCAGGCGTCGTGCAGCTCGGCCGCATCGCGCGCGTCGAGGCCGGCCGCCCGGTCACCGCCGACGGCCGCGTCGTCGAGGCGACGACCGTCGTCTGGTGCACGGGCTCGCGCCCCGACCTCGGCTGGATCGACATCGACGGCGTCGTCGGCCCCGACGGCCGCCCCGTCGAAGAGCGCGGCCTGGCGAGCGGATGCCCCGGCCTCGCGTTCGTCGGCATGCCGTTCCAGTACTCCGTGGCCTCCGAGACCCTGATGGGCATGGATCGCGACGCCGAGTACGTCGTCGATGCGCTCAGCCGCGCGCCGCGCGCCGCCGTCGCGAACGCCTGACGGAGGCGCCCTCAGGCGGATGCCGCGGCATCCGCTCTACGATCGCAGCATGAGCGATGCGCGCGAGCCGGATGGATCCGAGGAATCGGACCGGCCCGACGGACCATGGTGGACGGGCGAGGACGAGGTCGGCGGCATCGGGTTCGCACGGTTCTTCGCGTACACGGGGCTGCTCATGTCGATCGCCTCGCTCGTGATCGCACTCGTGGCGCCGCTCGAGGGCGACGCACTCCGAACGGTCTGGATCACGGGCTTCGCCGCGACCTCGATGTGGATCGCGTTCATGGCGGCGCCGCGCTATCGCCGCGAGGGCATGCGGGTCTCCCCCGCGGTACCGATCACGATGGCGCTCGGTGTGCTGACGATCGCGATCATGGTCTACGCCTTCGCCGCGATCGCACTCGCGTCGGCCGGTGTCGAGCTTCCCGCTCCGGCGCACTGGTTCGGCGAGCCGACCGGGCCGAGCGGCGTGAACGTCTGATCCCTCGTCCGGCCGACGATGACGCGGAGCGTCATACGGGCGCCGTGGGCGCTCGTCATCTGACGTCGCCAGGCGCCACCGAACGACATCGAACGACGCCGAAACGGCACCTCCAGCGACGTATGCCGTCATAGGCATTCACAGTGCGACACGGGTCGTACCGAGGCATCCGGCGATCAATACGGTCGTGCCCATGCACCGAATCCGCACCTCGTCCGCGTCGCTCGGAGCCCGCCGTGGCTGACCTCGACTGGCTCTCGATCGCCGCCCTCGCCCTCATCGCCGTGCTCTTCGTCGGCCTCTTCCTGCTCCGCCGCGCGGGCGCGAAGTTCACCCTGCTCACGGTCATCGCCCTCGTCGTCGGCATCGGCGTCGGCCTCCTGTTCCAGGGGCACCTCGACTACGTCGACGTCATCGGCACGATCTACGTGAACGTCATCACCGCGGTCGTGGCACCGCTCATCATCGTCTCGGTGCTCTCGAGCGTCACCTCGCTCGGCAGCCTCGCGAAGCTGCGCACGATCGGCCTGAGCTCGGTCTTCTGGCTGCTCCTCACGAACCTCATCGCGATCCTGCTGACCCTCGGGCTGGCGCTCGCGACGGGCATCGGCAAGGGAGCGAACCTCGAACTCGCCGGTGTCGACGGGTCGGCCCTGACCGGCCTGCTCGCCCCGCTCGACGAGGTCATCGTCGGACTCTTCCCGCACAACGTCGTCGGCGACATCTCGTCGAACAACATCATCGCGATCATCCTCTTCACGCTGCTGATCGCCGTCTCGTACCTGATCGTGGCCGACAAGAACGCCGAGAAGGTGCGGCCGTTCAAGGAGTTCGTGGATGCCACGCGGCGGGTGCTCTTCAAGGCCGTCGGGTTCATCATCGCCCTGACCCCGTATGCGGTGCTCGCCCTCGTCGCGGTCACGACCTCGACAGCCGTGGCGCGCATCGAGACCGCGCTCGCACTCGTCGGCGTGCTCGTCATCGCGCTGGTCGCCTGCTTCGTGGATGCGTACTTCGTCAACGGCGTGCTGCTGCGGGTCTTCGCCGACCTGAACCCGCTGCGGTTCTTCCGCCAGCTGACGCCGGCGCAGTACACGGCGTTCACGACGCAGTCGAGCATCGGCACCCTGCCGCTCACGATCTCGACGCTCACCCGCAAGATCGGCGTCTCCGACGAGGTGGCCGGCTTCACCGCACCGATCGGCACGACGATCGGCATGCCCGGATGCGCCGGCATCTGGCCCACGCTCGTCGCCGTCTTCACGGTGAACGCCCTCGGCATCGAGTACACGCCGCTCGACTACGTCGTGCTCGTGGTGCTCGGCCTCCTCGTCTCGCTCGGTACCGCCGGAGTGCCCGGAACGGCGATCGTGACGGCGACGGCAGTGCTCACCGCCGTGGGCCTGCCCGTCGAGGTGCTCGTGCTGCTCATTCCGATCAGCGCGATCGCCGGCACCGCGAGCACCATGGCCAACGTCACTGCCGCCGCCACGAGCGCCGCGATCGTCGCCCGCCGTGCCGGCGCGCTCGACGACGAGATCTTCGCCGGCCGGGCCGTGCACCACGACGATCTCGACGACGACCGCGTCGCCGACGCGCCCGACGCCGAACCGACCGAACTCGCCGCCCGCCGCTGACCGGCCGACCCCGAAGGAAGAAACGCCATGCCCTCTCGCACCACCCACCGCGCTCGCGGCCTCCGCGGCTTCGCGGCGACCCTCGTGCTCGCGATCACCGTGCCCACGCTCGTGCTCATCAGCAGCAGCTCGGCGTCGGCCGCAGGCGACGTCTGCGACCTCTGCTCGATCAACTTCGACCTCGGCGCCTGCGAGGACGCCGGCGGGTACCCGTACGACAGCACGCAGGAGGACCCGCCGCCCGCGATCGGCGGCGGCAGCGCTCCCGCCCCTGCCCCTGCGCCGGCGCCCGCGCCGGCACCGGCTCCCGCCCCGGCACCGAAGACCGGCACCACCACGGGCACGTCCGGCGGCACCACTGGATCCTCCGGCGACAGCTCCTCCGACGACTCCGGTGACAGCACGGATGCGTCGCAGTCCGCTGCCGGCGCGGCAGCGCCCAAAGCCGTCGCCGCGACCGCACCGCTCGCCCCGACCGCGCCGCGCCTGACCGTCAAGGGCAGCTCCCTCACCGTGACCTGGGCGGCGCCGACCGACGGCGGGTCCCCGGTGACCGGCTACAGGCTCTCGCTCAACACGGGCACCGCGATCCCGCTCGCGGCGACCGCGACGTCGCACACGTTCGACGTGCTCGGCGCGGGCACCTACACGGCGACCCTGGTCGCCGTGAACGCGGTCGGCGAGTCCCCCGTGTCGGGCGTGTCGAAGTCGGTGACCATCACCGCGTCGACCGCGAAGCCCACCGCGCAGGCCGTCGAGACCAGCGCCGCTGCGAACGCCGGAGCACCCGAGTGGCTCGCCGGCGCCGGCATCCTCGTCGCCCTCGTGGCCGTCGGCGCACTCGCGCTGCTCGGCCAGCGGCTGATCGCCCGCCGCCGCGCAACCGCGGCGACCCGCGGCGAGGAGCCCGACGAGACATCCGTGCCCGAATGACCGGCCCGGCCCACCCCCCAGAGAAAGGAAGCACCGTGCCCGACCACCAGCGCCCCACCCCGAGGCGGGCGGCGATGCTGACCGCACTCGCCATCGCCGGCACCGTCGTGCTCGGCGGTGTCGCGGCGGCCCCGGCCACCGCAGCCCCCGCGAGTCCGACCGACACCGTCGACTGGTTCGACGACGCCTACGAAGGCCTCGGCCCCGACAGCGTCTTCGAGACCGTCACGTTCGAACGGTTCGAGTACCTGCTCGGCCAGGAGGGCCGGTTCGCGTTCCTCATCGGCGGCCCCGAAGACGCGCAGACGGCGGCGACCGTCGGCGCGATCAACGACGTCGCGAAGGCGGCCGGCGTCGAGCGCATCTACAACTTCGACCCGCGCCTCGATGGCGACCGCCTCGACATCCGCACGACGACGAACGCCGACGTCGCGCCGCTCTGGGCGCGGCTCGTGGGCAACGCCCTCGGCAAGGACACGCAGACGCCCTTCGACGGCACCGACGACCCGACGCTCTTCGTCTACGACTCGGCGCACCTCGCGGGCGGGGCGGAAGACCGCATCGTCTCGGCGATCACCACCCCGGTGACCGCCGGGCAACTCGCCGAACCGGCCGCGCTCACCGCCTACAAGGCGCAGGTCGCCGCCGTGCTCGGCACGGCAGCCGACCTCGACACGAGCGACCAGTTCACCTTCACCGAACAGGTCGTGAACGCCAAGCACGCCTCGGCCTACGGCGGCCGCGACGTCTACGGCGGCGCGACGGTGCTCGACGACGGCGACGCCGACTGGCGCGTGCAGACGGTCACCTACCCCGAGCTCGTGAACCTGCTCGAGAGCGACGGCGACTACGTGCTGCTCTTCGGCGGCACGTGGTGCCACAACACCCGCGCCGTGCTCAAGGAGGTCAACCGGCAGGCCGTGGCGAACGACGTCGCCAAGGTCTACTTCTTCGACCTGCGCCTCGACGGCAGCTCGGGCAACGACCTGCACATCCGCGACAGCGGTTCGGAGTTCGCGGACTTCTACGGCGACCTCGTCGCGAAGTACCTGCCGAACCTCGTGACGCAGTACGTGCCGACGGCGAGCGCGGGTCAGCGCGTGGACTACTACCCCGGCGGCGACACGTCCCATGCACTCGCCACGGCGAAGAAGCTGCAGGTGCCGTACCTGCTCGAGTACGACCGTTCGCGCACCGTCGGCGGCAAGGCCGCGCCGATCGCCCAGCAGTGGATCCACTCCAACGCCGACGGCACGTACAAGGAGTACATGACCGAGTGGTGGTTCGTGAATGACCTGCCGGGCCAGTACGCCGCCAACCCCAACCCGACCGCGCTCGCCACGCAGCTCGCGTTCGCCGATGAGGCGATCGCCGCGCTCGGCACCTTCTTCGACGCCCTGCCGTACGATCCCGAGGTCGTCGCCACCGCACCGGCGACCCCCGAGGCGCCCGCCGCAACGGTCGCCGGTGCCGACGTGACCGTCTCGTGGGCGGCACCCGCCGACGGCGGCTCGCCCATCACGGAGTACCTCGTCGCGCTGAACGGCGGAGCCCCGGTCTCGGTGCCCGCCGGCACGACGACGCGCACCTTCACCGGGCTCGCTGCCGGCGAGTACACGGCGACCGTCGCCGCGAAGAACACGGTCGGCACGTCCGCGGCATCCTCCGCCTCGGCCGCCGTGACCGTGGTGGCGGCGCCCGCCGTCGACCCGACGACCGTGCAGGGCTCGGTCGCGGTGACGGGCGACCTCGTGCCCGGCGGCCGCATCACGGTCGTCGGCAGCGATCTCGCTCCCGGAGTCGACGGCTTCGCGGTCGAGCTCCACTCCACACCGCAGACGCTCGGCTCGGCCACGACGAACGCCGACGGCGGGTTCACCTTCACGGGAACCATCCCTGCCTCGACGACCGCGGGTGCGCACTCGATCGTCGTCACGATCGACGGCGTCGAGGTCGCGACCGCGTCGATCACGGTCGCCGCGGCCGGCTCCGGCGCGGATGAGGCGAGCGTCGAAAGCGCCGGCCTCGCTTCGACCGGTACGGCATTCGTCGACGTGCTCGGATGGCTCGCGCTCGCGCTGATCGCAGTCGGCGGGGCCGTGTACGCCGTCGTGCGGGTGCGTTCGCGGCACACCATCGGCTAGATCGACCCGAACGGAACGGGGGCGGTGCCACGCGGCATCCGCCCCCGTTCTCGTTGCGAAACGGCCCGAGTCGCACCGAGGCAGCGCGACCGAACCGCTCCGGAGCGACCCACTAGGCTCGACCGCAGTGACACGGGGTGCCGTGCGCCGCTTCACCCGAAGCGGGCATGGCTGAGAACACACCCGTCGAACCTGATCTAGTTCGAACTAGCGAAGGGATGTCGCGTTGAGCGATCGTCTGTCCATCGACCCTGCCCACTCGAGCGCACAACTGCTCGACCGACTCCGCGACCGCGCGCCACTCGTGCAGTGCATCACGAACACCGTGGTCTCGGGCTTCACCGCGAACGCGCTGCTCGCGATCGGCGCCGCCCCTGCCATGGTCGACATCGTCGGCGAGTCGGCCGCCTTCGCGCGAATCGCGAGCGGCCTCCTCGTGAACCTCGGCACGCCGTCGCCCGAGCAGCGCGCTGCCGCCCGCGAGGCCGTCGGCGCCGCCCATGAAGCGGGCACGCCATGGGTGCTCGACCCGGTCGCCATCGGCTCCCTGCCCATCCGCACGGCGCTCGCGCATGAACTCGTCGCGCTGCGGCCGGCCGTCATCCGCGGCAATGCGAGCGAGATCCTCGCCCTCGCCGGCGTCGGGGCGGGCGGCCGCGGCGTCGATGCCGCCGACTCGACCGAGGCCGCCGTCGAAGCCGCAGGGCTGCTCGCCGCCCGGTTCGGCTCGGTCGTCGCCGTGTCGGGCCCGGTCGACCTCATCACCGACGGGCGCAGCACGGTGCGCATCTCGAACGGCGACGCCCTGCTCACTCGTGTCACGGGCGGCGGGTGCGCCCTCGGGGCGGTGACGGCCGCGTTCGTCGCGATCGCCGACGACGCCTTCGCCGGCGCGGTCGCCGCCACGCTCGTCTACACGGTGGCCGCGGAGCTCGCCGCGGCCGGCGCCGAGGGTCCCGGCACGTTCGCGCCGAGGTTCCTCGATGCGCTGGCGGCGGTCGGTCCGGCAGACGTGCAGGAGCGCGCACATGTCTCGGGCGCGCTCGGCGACGTTGCAGGGGCGTCGTCCGCCACCGCGGCATTCGCCGTCGCCGCAGGAGCCGACGCGTGAGCGCCCGCACCACCCTCGACCTCTCGACCTACCTCGTCACCGATGCCGCGCTCTGCGGCGCGCGCGGTGTCGTCTCCGTCGTGGCCGAGGCCGTCGCGGGCGGCGTGCGCGTGGTGCAGGTGCGCGACAAGGGCGCCGAGGCATCCGCTCTGCTCGCCCAGCTCGAGGCGCTCGCGGAGGTTATCGACGGGAGGGCGATGCTGCTCGTGAACGACCGGCTCGACCTCGCGATCGCGGCACGGGCGAGCGGCCTGCCCGTCGACGGCGTGCACCTCGGCCAGGGCGACGCCGCCGCGGCCATCGCCCGCGACCGGCTCGGCGCCGACGCCGTGGTCGGCCTCACCGCGAACGCGCCCGCCCACCTCGAGGCTGTGCGCCGGATGCCGCGTGGCACGGTCGACTACCTCGGCGTCGGCGTGATCCGGCCGACGTCGACGAAGCCCGACCATCCGCCGGCCATCGGCGTCGACGGCTTCGCCCGCTTCGCCGCGGAGGCGGAGCTGCCGTGCGTCGCGATCGGCGGCATCACACGGCACGACATCGCGCCGCTCCGCGAGGCGGGCGCCGCAGGTGTCGCACTCGTCTCGGCGATCTGCGCGGCCGACGACCCGCGGGCAGCCGCACGTGATCTCGCGAACCGATGGGAGGCGGCGCGATGATGGCACGAGTGCTGAGCATCGCCGGCAGCGACCCCTCGGGGGGCGCCGGCATCCAGGCCGACCTGAAGTCGATCTCGGCGGTCGGCGGCTACGGCATGGCCGTGATCACCGCCCTCACCGCGCAGAACACGCGCGGGGTGCGCGACGTGCACGTGCCGCCGGCGAGCTTCCTCGCGGCGCAGCTCGAGGCGATCTCCGACGACATCACGGTCGATGCCGTGAAGCTCGGCATGCTCGCGAACGCCGAGGTCATCCGCACGGTCGCCGGCTGGCTCGCACGCACCCGCCCTCCGGTCGTCGTGCTCGACCCGGTCATGGTCGCCACGAGCGGCGACCGCCTGCTCGACGCCGACGCCGAATCGGCGATGCGCGAGCTGCTGCCGCTCGCCGACCTCGTCACCCCGAACCTGAGCGAACTCGCGGTGCTCGCGGCATCCGCGGACTCCGGCGAGGCGCCTCCAGTCGTGGCGGCGACGTGGGCCGAGGCGATCGCGCAGGCCGAGACCGTCTCGGCGCGGTACGGGGTGCGGGTCCTCGCGAAGGGCGGCCACCTCGCCGGCGACCTCGCCCCCGATGCCCTGGTCGACGCCGGCACCGCGACGATCATCGACTTCGGCGGCGAACGCATCGCCACGACGGCGACGCACGGCACCGGCTGCTCGCTCTCGTCGGCGATCGCGACCCTCGTCGCAGAGCATGGAGACTGGCCGGCTGCGATCGCCGAGGCTCGACGCTGGTTGCGCGAGTCGCTGCGCCACGGCGAGGCGCTCGGGGTCGGCGGCGGACACGGCCCCATCAATCACTTCGCCGGTCTCTGGGCGCGTGGCGGCATCCGCACCGCGCCGATGCCGACCGAGATCGAGGCCGAGTGGTGGGCCGACATCGCCCAGGTGCGGCGGGAGATCGACGAGCTGCCGTTCATCCGCGGCCTCGCCGACGGTTCCCTCGCACGCGAGCCCTTCCTCGGCTACCTCACGCAGGACGCCCACTACCTGCGCGACTACGCACGGGTGCTCGCCGAGGCCTCGCGCCTCGCACCGGATGCCGCGGGGCAGGCCTTCTGGGCGAACTCCGCCCACGGCTCGATCATCGGCGAGCTCGAACTCCACACCGGCTGGCTCGGCCCAGAGGCCGGCACCGCGGCATCCGCACCGCCCGATGCGACGACGACCGCGTACCTCGACCACCTGCTCGCGACCGCGCAGCGCGGCGATCACGCCGTGCTCATCGCGGCGCTGCTGCCGTGCTTCTGGATCTACACCGATCTCGGCGAGCGCCTCGCCGCGGGCGAGTTCGGCGAGGCCGCACTCGATCCGGCGCACCCGTACGCGTCGTGGCTCGCGACCTACGCCGACCCCGGGTTCGCCGTCGCGACACGCGAGGCGATCGGCTTCGTGACGCGAGCGGCCGCGGGCGCGTCGCCCGAGCATCGCGAGCGGATGCATCGGGCGTTCGTCGCCTCGTCGCGGCACGAGCTGGCGTTCTTCGCGGCGCCGCTCGCGGCGCCGGCAGCGGCAGCGACGACGGCCGGGGCGGTGACCGCGTGAGCGGCGGGGCGACGGCACTCGAGACCGCGCCCGCTGAAGGCGTTCCCTCCGGCGCAGCCCGGAGCCGCCGCGCCGTCACCGCGGCGGCCTTCGGCACCGTGCTCGAGTGGTACGACTTCTTCCTCTACGGCACGGCCGCGGCGCTCGTCTTCCCGACGCTGTTCTTCCCCGCCGACGATCCGCTCACGAGCCTGCTGCTCTCGTTCGCCGTGTTCGCGACGGGCTTCGTCGCGCGCCCGCTCGGCGGCCTCGTGTCGGGGTACCTCGGCGACCGCTTCGGCAGGCGGCGCGTGCTCGTGGCGACGCTGCTGACGATGGGCGTCGCCACCGCGCTCATCGGCCTGCTGCCGACGCACGCGCAGGTCGGGGCGCTCGCGCCCGTGCTGCTCGTCGTGCTGCGGCTCGTGCAGGGGCTCGCGACGGGCGGGGAGTGGAGCGGCGCCGTGCTGCTCGCCCTCGAGCAGTCGCCCCTGCGGCGCGGGTTCCGCGGGGCGTTCATCTCGAGCGCGGTGTATGTCGGGCTCATCCTCGGCAACCTCGCGTTCGTGGTGCTCGTCGCCGTGCTCGACGAGCAGGCGCTCTACGACTGGGGCTGGCGGGTGCCGTTCATCGCGAGCCTCGTGCTCGTCGTGATCGGCTGGCGGCTGCGCCGCCGGGTCGACGAATCGCCCGAGTTCGTCGCGATGCTCGAAGCCCGCCGGGAGGCGCGTCGGCCCATCGCCGAGGTGCTGCGCCGACCCCGGGGCGTCCTCGCCGTGTTCCTCGTGCGCGTCGGAGTCAACACGACCTTCTACGTCGTCTCGGTGTTCTGCCTGAGCTACGCATCGACGGTCGTCGGCATGCCCCGAGAGGTCACCCTCACCGCACTGCTCGTCGGGGCCGCGGTCGCCGCGGTGCTGTGCCCGTTCTGGGGTGCGCTCGGCGACCGCATCGGGCCGCGCCGCCTCGTGGTGTGGAGCCTCGTCGCCTTCGCCCTGCTGGCCGCGCCGCTCTTCCTCGTGCTCGACACGGGGTCGGCGGCACTCGTCATCGGTGTCGTGGTCGCCGCGATCGGCATCGTGAACTCGGCCTCCGACGGCGTGCAGCCCGCCTACTTCACCGCGATGTTCCACACGCGCGTGCGGTACTCGGGCATCTCGATCGGCCGCGAGGCGGGAGCGATCGTCGGCGGCGGGCTCGCCCCGCTCGCGGCGACCGCGCTGCTCGCCCAAGCCGGGCACTGGTGGCCGATCGCCGTCATGATGGCCGTCGCGGCGATCGTCGGACTCGTCGGCACGGCGATCGCGCCGCGCGAGACGGGCCGTCGCCCGGGGTGACCCCGCTCCCGCCCGCGCTCGATGCTCGCGTGTCGAGCGCAGACACGAACGGGCCCACCTCCATCGGAGGCGGGCCCGTTCGGTCTGCTGCGGCGGGTTCTACGCGCCGAGCAGCGTCAGCGAGTCGATGACGCGGTTCGAGAAGCCCCACTCGTTGTCGTACCAGGCGACGACCTTGATGTGGCGGCCGTCGACGCGGGTGAGGTCGGCGTCGAAGATCGACGAGTGCGGGTTGCCGACGATGTCGGTCGAGACGAGCGCCTCGTCGGAGTACTCGAGCACGCCCTTGAGCGGGCCGTCGGCTGCGGCCTTGTAGGCGGCGAGCACCTCGTCGAGGGTGACGTCCTTCGAGACGGTCGTGTTGAGCTCGACGATCGAGCCGACCGGCACGGGCACGCGCATCGAGTCGCCGTTGAGCTTGCCGTCGAGCTTCGGCAGCACGAGGCCGATGGCCTTCGCGGCACCGGTCGACGAGGGCACGATGTTGACGGCCGCGGCGCGGGCGCGACGCGCGTCCGAGTGGGGCGCGTCCTGCAGGTTCTGGTCCTGCGTGTAGGCGTGGATCGTCGTCATGAAGCCGTGCTCGATGCCGGCGAGGTCGTCGAGCACCTTCGCGAGCGGGGCGAGCGCGTTCGTGGTGCACGAGGCGTTCGAGACGATGACGTGCGCGTCGGCGTCGTAGGCCTCGGTGTTCACGCCGTAGGCGAGCGTGACGTCGGCACCCTTCGAGGGAGCCGAGACGAGCACCTTCTTTGCGCCCGCCGTGAGGTGCGCCTTCGCCGCCTCGGCGTCGGTGAAGCGGCCGGTCGACTCGAGCACGACGTCGACGTTGAGCTCGCCCCAGGGCAGCTTCGCGGGGTCGCGCTCGGCGAGCACCTTGACGCGACGGCCGTCGATGACGAGCACATCGCCGTCGACCTCGACGGAGGAGCCGAAGCGGCCCGCGGTGCTGTCGTACTTCAGCAGGCGGGCGAGGCCGGCGGGGTCGGTGAGGTCGTTGACGGCGACGAGTTCGAGGTCGGCGCCGCGCTCGACGAGTGCGCGCACGACGTTGCGGCCGATGCGGCCGAAGCCGTTGATGGCGATGCGGGTGGTCATGGCAGAGGGGTTCCTTTCGATCCGTACCCCTCAACCCTCGCCGTGTCGGCCATCGCGCGGGAGTGGCGTGCAGGTCAGTATCCGCAAGGATCTCGCCACATCTTCTCCTCCGCTCACTCCCCCGCCGCGAAGGTGTGCCGGTAGTCGCTCGGCGACACCCCGAGGATGCGCTGGAAGTGCAGCCGCAGGTTCGCCCCGGTGCCGAGGCCGGCGCGGGCGGCGATCTGCTCGACCCCGAGGTCGCTGCGCTCGAGCAGTTCGCGGGCCATGTCGACCCTCGCCCGCAGCACCCATTGCATCGGCGTGTAGCCGGTGTCCTCCACGAAGCGGCGCGAGAAGGTTCGCGGCGAGACGTTGGCGTTGCGCGCGAGCGCGTCGAGCGTGAGGGGCTCGTCGAGCTGTCGCAACGCCCACTCACGCGTCGCCGCGAACACCGGCCCGAGGTCGGGCGGCAGGCTCCGCGGCACGTACTGCGCCTGTCCGCCGCTGCGGTACGGAGCAGCCACGAGTCTTCGGGCGGCATGGTTGGCGACGGCCACGCCGTGATCGCGGCGCACGAGATGCAGGCAGAGGTCGATGCCCGATGCCGCCCCGGCCGACGTCAGCACCGCGCCCTCGTCGACGAACAGCACGTTCGTGTCGACCCTGACGAGCGGATGCCTCGCGGCGAGTGCCCGCGTGTAGTGCCAGTGCGTCGTGGCCCGGCGACCGTCGAGCAGGCCTGTCGCCGCGAGCGCGAACGCCCCCGTCGAGATCGCGGCGAGGCGCGCCCCGCGAGCGTGCGCGGCCCGCAGCGCATCGACGACCGCCGCCGGCGGCTCGTCGAGATCGGGGTGCCGGTACCCCGGAATGAACACGGTCTCCGCCCACTCGAGCGCATCGAGCCCGTCGGCCACGTGGTACGAGAGGCCGTCGCCGCCCGTGACGAGTCCGGGTGCCGCACCGCAGACCCGCACCTCGTAGGGCATGCTCGCGCGCGTCGAGAACACCTGGGCGGGAATGCCGACGTCGAGCGGCTTCGCCCCCGGCAGCACGAGCACGGCGACGCGATGGTTGCGACGGGTCATCCGGCCAGACTGCCATGTGCCGAAAGGATTCGGCCACCCGCCGACTCAGGCGAGGCGCTGCTCCGCCGAGGCCGCCTCCGGCCCCTCGGCCGCCACCGGCGCCCGTCGCCGACGCGTCACGAGGTACGAGCCGGCGAGCACGAGGGCGAACCCGACCACCGTCCACACCGTGACCCGCTCGCCGAGCACGAGCACACCGGCGAGGATCGCGACCGCGGGGTTGACGTAGGTGATCGCAGTCGCCTTCACCGGACCGATCTCCGCGACCAGACCCACCATCAACAGGAACGCGAGCGCGCTGCAGACCACGGCGAGCACGACGATCGACACGATGACCGCCTGCGAGGGCCACGCCGTCGGCCAGCCGCCCGTGAGGAGCACGAACGGCACGTAGACCACGGCCGTGGCCGCGAGCGAGACGGCGACCACGCCGACGCCCGGCAGGTCGGACATCCACCGCGCGAGGATCGCCGGACCGAGCGCGTAGCCCACCACGACGACGGCCATCTGCGCGACGGCGATGAGGTCGGAGCCGGCGATGTCGAGGCCCACGAGCGCCGCGACGCCGAGCATGCCGAGTGCGAGACCGAGCCAGTTCAGGCGCGACAGCCGCTCGGGGCGGCCCATCGCGAACGCGATCGCCACGCCGGCGAGCGGCACGGTGGCGAGCAGCAGCCCCGCGGTCGAGCTGGGCAACCGCTGCTCCGCCGAGCTCAGGAAGTACCACGGCAGGATGATCTCGACGATCGTGTAGGCGAGCATCGGCTTCCACCGGCGCACCACGGGCGCCACCTCGCGGCGGAAGAACGCCAGTGGCAGCAGCAGGATCGCCGCGAGCCCGGCACGCCCCAGCACCACCATCGCGGGGTCCAGTTCGCTCACCGCCACCTTGATGAACAGGTACGGGATGCCCCAGGCGATGCCGAGCGCGGCGAACAGGATCAGCCCTCGACGAGTCACCGGCTCATTCTGATGCGCCATCCGTCGAGCCGCGACGGATCCGCTGCCGAATCACCACGACATCCCGCCACGGGCTCGAGTTCCTCGTGATCGAAACGTGTCCGTCCACCCCATTCCCCTCCGGCAATGCCGGTGTTACTTTTGGCCGCACCTGTGCTCGGCGATCCCGAGCCGACTGTGTTAGGAGTCAACGTGAAACGACGCAATCTCGGAGTGCTCGCCCTTGTGGCGGCGAGCGCGACGATGGCGGCCGGTGCGGCAATGGTGCCCGCCGCGTTCGCCGCCCCTGCCGGCGACGCACCCGATTCGCCTTCGGCAGCACAACGCCTCGACAACCGCCCCGGCCCGCTCACCGAACGGCAGAACGAGCGGCGCAAGGCCGCGCAGAAGCTCATCCTCTCCGGGCAGGCGGCTCCCGGCGACGACGGTGTCGTGCAGCTCGGCGACGACAAGTACTACGAGGCATCCGTCACCGGCACCGGCCGGCTGTTCACGATCCTGTCGGAGTTCGGCGACGGCGGCAGCGGCAAGCTCGGCACCACGCCCGGCCCGTTGCACAACGAGATCCCCGAGCCCGACCGCGCCGTGAACAACAGCACGCACTGGGCCTCCGACTTCAACAGCGCCTACTACGACGACCTGTTCTTCGACGGCGCCGGTGACGGCGGCGACTCGTTCGCCGACTTCTACACGAAGCAGTCGAACGGCGCCTACACGGTCGACGGCGAGGTCAGCGACTGGGTGCAGGTGCCCGGCAACGCCTCCACCTACGGCGACAACGCCGTCGAGGACTTCGGCGGCGCCTGGCAGTTCATCGAGGACACCGGCAACGCCTGGTACGAGGCACAGGTCGCGGCCGGCAAGACCGATGCCGAGATCAAGGCCGAGCTCGCCACGTTCGACATGTGGGACCGCTACGACGCCGACGGCGACGGCGAGTTCGACGAGCCCGACGGCTACCTCGACCACTTCCAGGCCGTGCACGCGGGCGAAGGCGAAGACGCCGGCGGCGGCGCCCAGGGCGAAGACGCCATCTGGTCGCACCGCTGGTACGTCAACTCGACCGACTACGGCGTGACCGGACCGGCGAACGCCAAGTTCGGCGGCGCGCAGATCGGCGACACCGGCTTCTGGATCGGCGACTACACCGTCGAGGCGGAGAACGGCGGCCTCGGCGTGTTCGCGCACGAGTACGCGCACGACCTCGGCCTGCCCGACTTCTACGACACGGCCGGCGGTGAGAACTCGACCGCGTTCTGGACCCTCATGTCGAGCGGCTCGTGGCTGAACAAGGGGGCCGACGACATCGGCACGACCCCGAACTACATGGGACCGTGGGAGAAGCTCCAGCTCGGCTGGCTCGACTACTCCATCGTGAGCCCCGACACGACGGATGCCGCGTACACCCTGAGTCCTGCCGCGCTGCAGGCCGACGGCCAGGACCAGGCGCTCGTCATCGACGTGCCAGACCAGCCGGTGGAGACCACCTACACGACGCCGTACTCGGGTTCGAAGGCCTGGTGGACCACCAGCGCCGACGACCTGAACACGACGCTGACCCGCACGCTCGACCTGTCGGGCATCAGCAAGGCGACGGTCACGGCGAAGGCCTGGTACGACATCGAGGCGGGCTACGACTACCTGTACGCCGAGTACTCGACCGACGGCGGCACGAACTGGACGACGGTCGGCACCCTCTCCGACACGTCGAACGGCAAGTGGACGACGCTGCGCTACACCGTGCCCGGCGGCAACGCCGACACCAGGTTCCGGTTCCGCTACCAGAGCGACGGCGGCGTGCACCTCGCCGGCGCCTTCATCGACGACATCGTCGTCAAGAGCGGCGGCACGACGCTGCTCACCGACGACGTCGAGAACGACGGCAGCGGATGGACCGCCGCGGGCGGGTTCAAGCAGAGCACCGGCACCGAGGTCTCCTCGGGCGACCGGTACTACCTCGCCGAGAACCGCACCTACGTCGGCTACGACGCCACGCTCGAGGTCGGTCCCTACCAGTTCGACCGCGGCCTCACGCAGCCCGACCACGTGGAGCACTTCGCATTCCAGGACGGCCTGCTCGTGTGGGCGATCGATGAGACGTACTCCGACAACAACACCATCGAGCACGAGGGCCACGGCCTCGCGCTCCCGGTGGACGCGGGCGTCGCACCGATGACGTACCCCGACGGCACGATGCCGAGCAACCGGCGCCAGCCGTTCGATGCGACCTTCGGCCTGCAGGCGATCGATGCGACCGCGCTGCACAAGGAGATCGTCGTCGGCAAGGGCAAGAGCAAGACCGTGCAGTCGGTCGCGGCGGTCGGGTCCGACGGCACGCGGCAGCAGACGGCGACGTTCAGCGACGCCGACGTCGAGGCGTTCTTCAGCCCGCTGAACCCGCTCGCCGGCGTCTACGTGGCGGGCCACGGCGTGACCGTGACCGTCACCGACCAGAACACGGGCGGCACCATGTCGGTCGTGGTGACGAACCCGGCCGAGTAGTCCGCGGCACCGAAGCAGAGGTCTGGGCCCGTCTCCTCGGAGGCGGGCCCATTCTCGTGCGCGGCTCCGGCACTCCGGCACTCCGGCACTTCGGTGCCGGCGATCTGCAGACGGATGCCTCGCCGTGGTCGGCAGTAGTGTGGTCGAACCCTCCCTGCCCGGGCGGCCCGATCGAACGACGAGGTGGCGATGAGTCAGGCGACTCCAGACGTGGAACACTCCTCCGAGGACACGACGCCAGGGGCGAGCCCGGCACGCGCCCTGCGCACCTGGCAGCTCTTCCTGATCGGCGTCGCGTCCGCCGCCCTCGGCCTGCTGCCCTGGCTGATCACCGGAATGCGCCTGCCCCTGCAGAACCTCTGGGCGAGCGAGACGCTGCCCGACGACATGCCGCTCGTGCTGCTGCCGTTCAGCCAGTACTTCCTGTCGCTCATCGCCTCGCTCATCGTCATCGGCGCTGCGATCGCGGGCCTCGTGGCGCGATCGACCCGCTCCCGCGCGCCGCGCGGCGGATTCGCGATGCTGCTCATGGGAGTGCTCCTCGTCGACATCGTCGCCATCGGCCAGACCGCCACGACCGTCGGCGGAGGTCTCCGCGACGACGACTGGTCGGTGATCTACCTCGGCGCGCTCGTCGCGGTCGCCGTCATGGCCGTCGTCGTCGGGGTCGGCGTGCTCTGGCTCATCGCCCGGGCACCACGTGCGGGTGCGGTCATCGGCTTCACGATCGCGGCGATCCTCTCCGCCGGCTGGCTGCACGCGCTCATGGCCCCGCGCGGGCCTGCGTTCGCAGGAGATCCGGCCTGGCTGTGGGACGCCGTGCGCTGGGTGCCGGCCGTGCTCGTCGGCGCGGCGATCGCCTGGGGCGGCATCGAGACCGTCGGCCGTGTCGTCGCGGCGATCGCGAGCCTCGTGATGCTCTGGGTGGGCCCCACGCTGATCACCGCTGTCTCGGCCGCGGCGGGCACCCGGGTGCTCGCCAAGTACCCCGGCGAGATGGTCGACTACGGAATCGGCGTGTTCCGCATGGCGCTCACCGACCCCGGCCTCGTCGTCCCGCCGATCGCCACCGCGATCGTCGTGGCCGCGATCGGGCTCATCGCGCGCGCCGTGGTCACCCGATCGGCGACGGCCCGCCGCGCGGCATCCGCCGACTGATCCTCAGCCGTGCGCATCGAGCGCTGCGAGCACCCGAGCCACCGATCCGCCGAGGTTCCAGTCCGTCGCGAGCGCCTCGAATGCCTCACGGCGGGCACCGGTGACGGGCCGCAGTCGCGAGTCGAACTCGCCGAGGTCGAGGTCGCGCACGACCCCGACGACGGTCGGGGCGACATCGAGGTAGTCGGCGGCGGCCGCGAACTTCGCGCGCACGCTCGCCGACATCGGCACCGAGGCATCCGCTGCCGCCGTTCGGATGCCGTCGAGGTCGACGAACTGCTGCAACAGCGACGCGGCGGTCTTCTCGCCGACGCCGGCGACGCCCGGCAGCCCGTCGGACGAGTCGCCGCGCATCACCGAGAAGTCGACGTACTGCTGCGGCAGCACCCCGTACTTGCCGACGATCGAGGCGTCGGTCAGCACCTCCAGCTTGCTCATGCCGCGCGCCGTGTAGACGACCCGAACGGATGCCTCGTCGTCGATGAGCTGGAACAGGTCGCGGTCGCCCGTGACGACGTCGACGGGCATGGCGGCACCGGTCGCGAGGGTGCCGATGACGTCGTCGGCCTCGTGCTCGGGGGCGCCGACGATGGCGATGTCGAGCAGGCCCAGCACCTCGCGGATGCGCGGGATCTGCACGACGAGTCCGGGCGGCGTCTCCTCGACGTCGACACCGTCGGGCACGGCCCGCTCGACGCGGTGCGCCTTGTAGCTCGGGATGAGCTCGACCCGCCAGGCCGGGCGCCAGTCGTCATCCCAGCAGGCGACGAGGTTCGTCGCCTCGAAGTCGGCGGCGAGACGCGCGATCATGTCGAGCAGCCCGCGCACGGCGTTCACGGGGGTGCCGTCGGGCGCCGTGATCGAGTCGGGCACGCCGTAGAACGCACGGAAGTAGAGGGAGGCGGTGTCGAGGAGCATCAGTCGGTCGGCCACAGGCCGATCATGGCACGGCACCGGCTGCGTTCCTACCCCGGGAAGGTCTCGACCCAGTCGCCGGCGGCATCGAGCACGTCGACGTCGCCGCGGTCGCCGAGCAGCTCCCAGCGCTGCAACGAGACCGGCACGTTGCCGTTCAGCCACAGCGAGTCGTGGAACTCGCGGAGCGAGAAGTCGTCGCCTCGTGCGACGACGGCGTCGGCGAGCAATCGCTTCACCTCGAGCTTGCCGACGAGGTACGCCATCGCGAGGCCCGGTGTCGCCACGTAGTACGAGGTCTCCTCGGTGGCCGTGAGCGCATCCATCGGCACGAGCCGGACGAAGAAGTCGATCGCCTCGTCGAGGCCGAAGACGCCGGTCGCGAGGTTCACGTCGACGACCACCCGCAGCGCGCGCAGCCGCATGAAGTTGTGCACCGTCGTCTGCGAGTGCGGCGCATCGTCGAAGAGCCCGACGTCGAGCATGAGCTCTTCGTTGTAATGGGCGATGCCCTCGTTGGCGACCGAGTCGACGTAGTGCCGGCGCATGGCGCGCGGGTGCCCCCACGAGAGTGCGAGCTGCTGGCTGTGCGCGCCCTCGTGGATGATGCCGAGTCGCGGGTCGCGGGCGTTCGCGGCGTCGAAGTACGGGAGCTCGGCCGCCGGCGCCGGCACGTAGGAGACCGCATCGCGCTCGCGCGACCGCTCGTTCGCGAGGTCGTCGGTCACGCCGAGGAAGGCGACGGGCTCGAGATACGCCGGGTATTCCGCGAAGCGGTAGCGGCGCAGCGACTCGGGCTGGCTCAACAGCCCCTCGCGCTCGTACAGCCCCCGCACGTCGGCCTCGGCGGTGGCCTCGGCGGCGATCTCTGCGGTCACGTCGTGCGCGAGCGGTGCTTCGGGCACGTCGCGGTGCCGGTTGCGCGAGATCGTCTCGGCCGCGACCGCACGCCGGTACTCCTGCAGGGCGCCGCGCACGAGCTCGTCGGGCTCCGTCGCGACGAGCGCGACGTGCCGCAGGTACCAGACGAATGCGTCGCGGCCCACGATGACCTCGGGGCCGAGACGACCGACGGATGCCTCGAGCCACTGCGCGTACCGGGTGAGCGCCGCGCTCGCGGCGGGCTGCGCCTCGGCGAGCGCGGCGGCGGTCTCGGCGTCGACCTCGGCGGCGAGCGCCGAGACCGAATCGGCCAGCCGCGACCCGATGCCGTCGAGTTCGGCCGCGGCCACCCGGGCGAGTGCGGCGACGCCGGCGCGCTCGAGGTTCGCGATCGCCTGCTCGACCGCGCGCGGCACGGCATCGAGCACGGCGACGAGGTCGGCCTGCCGTGCCGCACCGAAGGGCGATGGTTCGAGCAGCAGGTCGAACCACGGTCCGAGGATCTGGCTCGTGAGGAAGACGGCGTCGCGCTCCCAGTTGCGGAGCACGTCGAGCTCCCAACGCACCCGAGCGAGTGCCGACCCCAGCAGTCGGTGGTCGACCTGATCGGGGACCGGCAGCCGCGAGACATCCGTCGCCCGCCACTGCTCGACGAAGCCGGCGAGCTCGCGCCGCTGCGCGTCGACGGCCTCGGGGGCGAACCGCGGCACCCAGCCGGCGGGGCGCTCGATGCGCGGGATGTCGTCGGAGGTGCGGAACGAGTTGGCGGCGCGCCACTCCCAGAACTCGGTACCGAGCCGGGCGAGGTCCGCGTCGTTGTCAGCCATGCGCGCCACGTTAGTCCCGTCCGCCGACACCTCGTCGCGTTCCCGAGACGGCGGGGCCCGGCGCGGGATCGGTGCGGCGGCGCGCACGCCTCGATACCGTGGAGGCATGAGCGGTACGCCGAACGAGCCGACCGAGCACTCCGACCCGGGCGGGCACCCGGCACCGGCAGCGGATGCCGCGGGCAGGACGGCGCACCGGTCGCTCCCGCCCGTGCAGCGCTGGGTCTTCTGGCCGGCCGCGGGCGTCGTCGCCCTGTTCGTCGCGTTCGCGCTCATCGCGCCGAAGGCGGCCGAGGCGATGTTCGGCGCGATCCAGGCGGGCATCGTCAACACCTTCAACTGGTACTACGTGCTCATCGCCGCGTTCTTCGTGGCGTTCTGCCTGTTCGTGGGGTTCAGCCGGTTCGGCGACATCAAGCTCGGCCGCGACGACGACGAGCCCGAGTTCTCGCTGCTCTCGTGGTTCTCGCTGCTCTTCGCCGCGGGCATGGGCATCGGACTCGTGTTCTACGGGGTGAGCGAGCCGCTCAGCCATTTCGTCGCTCCGCGCCCCGGCGTCGTCGGCACCCCCGAGGCGCTCGCGCAGCAGGCCCTCAGCCAGACCTACCTGCACTGGGGCGTGCAGGCCTGGTCGATCTACGTCGTCGTGGGGCTCGGGCTCGCCTACGCGATCCACCGCCGGCGGCGGCCGATCTCGATCAGGTGGACGCTCGAGCCGCTGCTCGGCAAGCGCGTCGAGGGCGGCTGGGGCCACACGATCGACGTCATCGCCCTCGTCGGCACCCTCTTCGGCGTCGCCACCTCGCTCGGCCTCGGCGTGCTGCAGATCAGCGCAGGCCTCGACTACGCGGGCATCCTCGAGCCGAGCGCGCTCAGCGAGGTGATCATCATCCTGATCATCTCGGTCTTCGTGCTGTGGTCGGTGCTCTCGGGGGTCACGAAGGGCATGAAGTGGCTCTCGACCGCGAACCTCGTGCTCGCCGGCATCCTCGTCGTCTACGTGCTGGCAGTGGGCCCGACCGAGTTCCTGCTGCGCGAGTTCGTGCAGTCGATCGGCAACTACATCCAGAACTTCATCGGCCTCTCCTTCAACGTGAGCGCCTTCCAGGGCACCGAGGGCGAGGAGTGGCAGGCCGCGTGGACGTCGTTCTACTGGGGCTGGTGGATCTCGTGGGCGCCGTTCGTCGGCATCTTCATCGCGCGGGTGTCGAAGGGGCGCACCGTGCGCCAGTTCGTCACGGGCGTCATCCTCGTGCCGACGCTCATCGGCATCCTCTGGTTCGCCGTGCTCGGCGGTTCGGCGCTCGCGATCGAGCTCGCCGATCCCGGCGCGCTCACCCAGCCCGACGGCAGCGTGAACGTCGAGGCCGCGCTCTTCGAGCTGCTCACCTACCTCCCCGGCACCCCGGTGCTGACGATCGGCGTGATCCTGCTGATCACGATCTTCTTCATCACCTCGGCCGACTCCGGCGCGCTCGTGATGGGCATGATCGCCACGGGCGGGCAACTGAACCCGAAGCGTTGGGTGCGCACCATCTTCACCGTGATCACGGCGCTGCTCGCGATCGCACTGCTGCTCAGCGGCGGGCTGAAGGCCCTGCAGACCGCGGCGATCATCATCGCCCTGCCGTTCAGCATCGTGATGCTGCTGATCTGCTGGTCGACGATCATCGCCTTCACACGTGAGCGACGCGCGTACGCGAAGGCGGAGCGCGCGCAGTTCATCGACCACATCGGCGAGCACTACGGCCTCGAGGTCGAGGAGCCGCTGGAGCGCGGCCTCGTCGCGGGGCAGCCGAAGTGGGTGCGCGGCTGCGCAGACGACTGCGTCTGGGCACGGATGCCGCGGCGCCCCGCCGCGCCTCGCCGGCGACCCTCGCGGAGGAGAACGCCCTGCCCGACTCGGTGCCGACCGCCGATGTCGACGCGATCGTCGACCACGACCCGCTGGCCGACACCGACGACCCCGATATCCCGGAGCACGGCGAGGACGAGCCCCGCGGCATCCCGCAGTAGGTGGCGCGCCGCGGGAGGGCCGGCAGTAGCGTGGATCGCATGGGCATCACCGGCACGTTCCGCGCGTCCAGGCGCATGCCGATCCTGCAGGTCGCGAAGGCCTCGGCCGCGACGATCGCGGCCTGGCTCATCGCCGGCTGGCTGATCCCGGGGCAGCTGCCCGTGTTCGCCGCGATCGCGGCGCTGCTCGTCGTGCAGCCGAGCGTGAACCAATCGTTCGGCAAGGCGATCGAGCGGTCGATCGGCGTGATCCTCGGCGTGCTCGTCGCCACCGCGGCGTCGCTCGCCTTCGGGTCGAACAGCTGGATCATCCTCGTCACGATCGTCATCGCCATGCTCGTCGCCTGGGCGCTGAAGATGACGCCGGGCACCTCGAACCAGGTCGCGATCAGCGCGATGCTCGTGCTCGCGCTCGGGTCGTCATCGCCCGAGTACGCCGTCGACCGCATCATCGAGACACTGATCGGCGCGGCGATCGGCATCGTCGTCAATGCGCTCATCGTGCCGCCGGTGGCGGTCGCCCCCGCCCGACGCGACCTGTCGCTCCTCGGCGGCGAGCTCGCGGCATCCCTCGACCGGCTCGCGAGCGCCCTCGAGAGCCCGCAGACGCCCGCAGACCTGCAGCGCCTCATGGTCGAGGCGCGACTCATGCGACCGATGCGCGACGCGGCGGATGCCTCGATCGCCACGGGCGAGGAGTCGCTGACGCTGAACCCCCGTCGCTCCGCGCATCGCACCGAGCTCGGTGAGATGCGCGCGCTGCTCGAGCGCCTGAGCCCGATCGTCACCCAGGTGATCGGCATGACCCGGGCCTTCTTCGACCACTACGACACGGCGCTCGCCGACGAACCCACCGTGCAGGCGATCGCCGAACAGCTGCGCCGGGCAGCGCACGACGTGCGGCTCGCCGTGCACCTCGCCGACGTCGACCCCGAGCCGCTCACCTCGGCGATCCCGGCGCTGACGTCACCGCTCGTGATCACCCCGCCGAAGTCCGGCCACTGGATCCTGATCGGATCGCTCATGGAGGACCTGCGCCGCATCCGCGACGAGCTCGTCGAGGAGTAGCCGGCTCGACTGCCACGCGTAGCGCGGTGGCGCGGCCGGTGTCAACCCTGGCGGTGTCGACCGGATGTTCGGGGCGACGGCGCCTGTGTCGACCTACGCTTGACTCGACTCGACCGACATGCACCAGGCGACGGGAAGGGCAGACGATGACGACCCCGGCTTCCACGACGACCTCCACCGGCGCCGACCTGACGAGACAGCTGACGGTGGCCGCGAGCGCGCTGGCGGCGGTGGTCGGCTCGTTCGTCGGCTCGGGCGCAGCCGGCGGCACCCCGATACAGGATGCCGCGGGCGGAGCGCTCGCGGCCGATGCCACGCTCGTCGCGCCCGGCGGCGGGGCGTTCGCGATCTGGACGTTGATCTACCTCGGACTCGTCGCATACGCGGTCTGGCAGTTCCTCCCGGCCCAGCGAACGGCGTCGCGCCACCGCCGCCTCGGCTACCCGATCGCCGCCTCGCTGCTGCTCAACGCCGCATGGATCCTGAGCATCCAGTTCGACCTGCTGTGGTTGAGCGTTCCCGTGATCGTGCTGCTGCTGATCGTGCTGATCGTCGCCTTCCGCGTCTGCCGCACCTCGCCGCCGACCTCGAACCTCGACGCCGTCGTCACCGACGGCACGGTCGGCCTCTACCTCGGGTGGGTCTGCGTCGCCACCGTCGCCAACATCACCGCCGCTCTCGTCGCCGCGGGGTTCGACGGCTGGGGCATCCCTCCGGAAGCCTGGTCGGTCGCGGTGGTCTCGCTCGCCGGAATCGTCGGTATCGCCCTCGCGATCTGGGATCACGGACGGATCGCACCGACCCTCTCGCTCGGCTGGGGTCTCGCCTGGGTCGCCGTCGCCCGACTGAGCGACGCCCCGGAGTCGATGGCGACGGGGATCGCGGCGATCATCGCCGTGGTCGCGCTCACGATCGCGACGGTCTGGGCTCGAACAGCAGACCACGGTCGAGCCTCCGCCACGAGTCGAGCGTGATCGACGACCGAGCGACTCAGCTCAGACGGTCGCGAACGGCCGCGCCCCACTGGAATCCGCACTCGCGGCAGTCGAAGATGGGTGCTTCATCGTGCGCGAGCGCACCGACGGCGTCGCCGGCCTCGACCTCGAAGTCGAGCGGTCCGTAGACGATCGCGCGCACCGCGAGGGAGTCGCAGCGCGGACACGGCTCATCGATCACCAGGTGGGGTGCTGAGTGCTGCATCTGCTTCGTCATGGCTGTCACGGTACGCCCGCCCTCCGACATCCGTCGCAGCGCCCGCGCGCGTCGCTCGACGACCGCGCATCCGTGCCCTTCGCCCGGGCCGGGCGCCCGAATCCCTAGACTGGGCGCGTGCTGACCGCCGTGCTCATCCTCGCGATCCTTCCCGCGTTCCTCATCCTGGGACTCGGGCTGGTCGCGCGCACGGTCGCCGCCCAGCGCCTGAAGCCGCGCGTGGTGCAGTACACCCCCGAGCGCGATTCGACGGTGCTGCGCGACGCGTTGCTCGTCGATGCCGATCGGCGCGCGGCATCCGCCGCCCTCATCGACCTCGCCGTGAAGCGCAAGGTGCGCCTGCTCGCCGGCGAGGGCAAGCGCGAGCCCATCGGCGTCGAGCTCGTGCAGGGCGCCGTGCTCACCGCCGAGGAGACGGCCCTGCTCGAGGCGCTCTTCGGCCCCGAGCACACGAGCACGCGCGTGCGGCGCTTCTCCGCCGACCGCCGTGCCCTCGCCGGGCGGCTGAAGAGCCTGCTGCTGAACACCGAGCACGCCCTCGCGCGCGACGGCCTGGTCGCCGAACGCCGCGTCACGTGGCCCGGCGTCACCCTGACCGTCTTCGCCTACCTCGGCATGCTCGTCGAGGCGCTGTTCCTCGTCTTCACGATCGTGAGCGGCGAGTGGGGCTCGCTCATCGCGACGCTCGTCGCGATCGCCGCGACGATCGCGACGATCTTCGTGACCCCGTCGTCGTGGCGCAGGTTCCTGCCGGCGGCCGACGCCCGGCGCGAGCACCTCGCCGGACTCCGGCAGTACATCGAACTCGCCGAGGCCGACCGGCTGCGCGTGCTGCAGTCGCCGAGCGGCGCAGACCTGCGCACGACGGATGCCGCGGCGCCCGAGCAGTCCGACCCGGTCACGCGCTTCCACCTGCACGAACGGCTGCTGCCCCACGCGGTGATCTTCGGGCTCGAACGCGACTGGATCGCGAAGCTGAAGCTCGAGCACGCCGAGCTCGACCAGACGAACCTCGACACCCTCGGCGACCTCGTCGACGTCACCGCCGAGATCGCCGCAGCGATCCACGCGGCCGGCAGCGTCGTCGAACTGACCTCGGCCGTCGGCGACCTCGCCGACGGCACGGGCACCGCCATCGGCGGCGTCTTCGAACTGTTCAACCTGTAGCCGCCATGACCATCGACGAGCAGTCCATCACCGTCGACGTCGACGATGTGCCCGTCTCGGCCGTGTACGCCCGCCCGCCGGCCGCGACGACCACGATCGTCGTCGCCCATGGTGCGGGTGCCGGCATGGAGCATCCGTTCATGACGGGCTTCACCCGCGCGCTGAACGCCGACGGCTTCGCGACCCTGCGCTTCAACTTCCCCTACCGCGAGGCCGGGCGGAAGTTCCCCGATCGGCCGCCGGTCGCGATCGCGACCTGGCGAGCGGTGATGGATGCCGCGGCCGCACGCGCCGCCGTCGCCGGGCGCCCCGACGAGCCGATCTGGGCATCGGGCAAGTCGTTCGGCGGGCGCATGGCGTCGATGGCCGTCGCCGAGGGCATGCCCGCCGCGGGCCTCGTCTTCCTCGGCTATCCGCTGCACGCCCCGGGCAAGCCCGAGAAGCCGCGAGACGAGCACCTGCCGGGCATCACCGTGCCGATGCTCTTCCTGCAGGGCCGCAACGACCCGTTCGCGAAGCCCAACGAGCAGCTCGACGAGGTCGTCTCCCGGGTCGGCTCCAACGCCGTGATCGAGTGGGTCGACGAGGCGAACCACACCTTCGAGGTGAAGGGCGCCAAGCGCCCGGCCGCCGAGATCGGGGCGGGGCTCGCCGCGCCCGTCGCGGCGTTCGTGCGCGGTTCCGCACCGGTGGTCGGGTAGCCCCGCCGAGGTCTGGATCAGTCGTCGTGGTCGGCGCGGATCAGAAGGCGGCCGAGGCCCACCAGACGATGATGAACAGGCCCATCGCGACGAAGGCCAGGCCCACGATCAGGAAGACGCTGGAGCTCGGCCCACGGGCTCCCGCGCGCGCCACGGTCGACTGACGCTCCGCCGTGATCGTCTCGGAGAGCCAGCGGCGCTTGACGATGAGCACGGCGCCCGCGACGAGCGCGAGCACGGCCCATGCGAGGGCGAAGGCCAGACCGGGTTCCACCCTGCCAGCCTATCCGCGGCGGCCGAAGCCGAGGAACGGAGGGCGAACGGAGTGTGCCAGACGGGACTGAACGCCCGCTCCGAACCGACGCGACATGCAGAAAAGCTTTGATCTGAGGGTCTGCGTTCTGCTAGGAAAGGGAAGTCCTCATACCCCCCTACCGAACGGACACCCGAATGAACTCCCTCGATCTGCAGACGCAACCCGAAGCCCAGAGCGACTACGCAGCCGTCGGAGGTGCACCCGCGGTCACCGCCGTCGTCAACCGGTTCTACGAGCTGGTGCTCGGCGACGACCGACTGGTGAAGCACTTCGAGGGCATCGAGATGGTCCGACTCAAGCGGCACCAGGTCGCGCTCGTCTCCCAGGTCATGGGCGGGCCGGTCGCCTACGAGGGACGCGACCTTCGTGCGGCCCACGCGAACATGGGCATCACGGCGGAGGAGTTCGGCGCCGTCGCCGAGCACCTGATCGCTGCGCTGACCGAGGCCGGTGTTCCGTCCGAGATCGTCGACCGCACCGTGACCGCCGTCGCCGCGACCCAACCCGACATCGTCGAGGTCAGCGCGACGCAAGAGTGACAGCGTGGACACCGCTGCGCTGAAGCACACCTGGTCGCTGGCCGAGTCGCTCGGCGACGAGGTGCCGCTCTTCTTCTACTCGCATCTCTTCTACACGCACCCCGAGCTCCGGGCGATGTTCCCGGTCGCGATGGCCACCCAGCGCGACCGGCTCGTCGGCGCGCTCGGGCGCATCGTGTCCAACGTCGATCAACTCGACGAGGTGACGGCGTTCATCGGGCAGCTCGGCCGTGACCACCGCAGGTTCGAGGTCATCGCCGAGCACTACGACGCGGTCGGCCTCTCCCTGCTCACCACGCTGCAGCACTTCCTCGGCGAGCTCTGGACCGCAGAGCTCGCCGAGGACTGGGCCGGTGCGTACGGCGTCATCGCGACCGCGATGGTGCAGGCCGCCGAGGAGTCGGAACTCAGCAGCCCGGCCTCCTGGGCGGGTCACGTCACCGCGGTCGAGCGCCGCAGCATGGACGTCGCGATCGTGCAGGTGCGACCCGAGCCCGACCTCCCGTTCGAGCCCGGGCAGTCATTCGCCGTCGAGACGCCGTACGCCCCGCGCCTGTGGCGCTACTTCAGCGCCGCCAACGCGCCGCGGCAGGACGGCACGATCGAGTTCCACGTGCAACTGGTGCCGGGCGGGCAGGTCTCGGGCGCCGTGGTGCGGCGACTGAAGGCCGGTGACGTGCTGCGGCTGGGCTCAGCGGTCGGGCAGGAGCTGACGCTCGACGACGCCGACCGCGGTCGAGACCTCGTCATGGTCGCAGGTGGAACCGGCCTGGCCCCGCTCCGTGCGCATCTGGAACGCATCGACCTGCAGTGGCAGGCGACCGGAGACGCCCCGCGCGTGCACCTGTTCCACGGCGCTCGAGTTCCGTGGAACCTGTACGAGAGCCGCCTGATGCAGAGCCTGACCGGTCGGCCATGGTTCAGCTACTCGCCCGTCGTGTCCGACGACCCGAGCTACCCCGGTCGCAAGGGTCTCGTGAGCGACGCGGTCGCCGAGGCCGGCGTCTCCCCCGGCGCCCTCGCGATGATCTGCGGGTCGCCGTCCATGGTGCGCCACACCGCCTCCCGGCTGCGAGAGCTCGGTGTGCCGTCACCCGACATCCGTTTCGAACTGTTCGCCACGCTCGATGAGGACGCACTGCGTGACCCGCAGCCGTCGCCGCTCGTGGAAGAACCGATGGGAAGTGCCCGATGACCACTTGGGACGACGAAGACCAACCCCAGATCCCGCAACCGCCGGTACCCGAAGGCGGACTCGTCGCCGCTGTCTCGCGTCTGCCCGAGTCGGGCACCGTGAAATTCGCCTCACGCCCGCTCGGCGGGTACGACCGCTCCGAAGTGGACGCGTACGTGGCAGACCTCGCACGCACGATCGACGAGGTCCGGGCGGCACTCGCCGAGGACCGCCGCGAACTCGCCGCGCACCACCGCGAACTCGCCGGACTCCGCGCCGAGAACACGAAGCTCCGCAGCACCGACTCCGCCGAGCTCGAGCGCGAGGTCACGCTGGGTGCCGTCGGTCTGCTCTCGCAGGCCCAGGTGATCGCCGACAAGGCGGTCGCCGACGCCGAGGAGTACGCCCGCGATCTCGTGCTCACCGCCCGCACGCAGTATCGCGAGGCACAGGAGCGCACCGCCGCGACCGCGGCTGCCGCGCCGACCGAGCCGGCGACGACGACGGCGAGCATCCCGCTGCCGTCGATGCCCGAGATCGAGTACGTGCGCACCTACGCGCAGGTCGCCCAGATCCAGTTGCGCTCGGTGCTCGACGCCCTCACCGAACAGGTCGATCGTCTCGGCACGCTGCCGCTGCCCCTGCCCGACGCGGCCGAGTCGGCCGAGTCGGCGGTGCATGCGCTGCCCGACGACGAGTTCCCCGACGAGGAACCGGATTGGATCCCGGCGGTGCCGCCGCAGCCGACGATCCAACGGCAGACGTACGCCAGTCCGTGATCCCGTCGGACGGCCCGACGACCCCGACCCTCGCTCACTCGCTGCACGAGCGATGCGAGGCTCGCGGGTCGTCGGGCCCGAGCCCGGCAGGTCAGCCCGCATCGTGCTGCTGACTCGAACGCCCGATCAGATGGGCGAAGGCACTCAGCTCGGGTCGGCCCAGCTCCAGATGTCGTCGCCGCGGAGCGACGCGTCGGCGCCGCCGTCGATGTAGATCGTCTGCCCCGTCACGTGCGTGTTCTCCTCGCTCGTGAGCCAGGCGAGCAGCCTCGCGATCACGACCGCGTCGGAGTGGCCGTTGAGCGGCATCGGCACGGCCGCGTCGACCATCGCACGCCCCTCTTCCGTCGCGAGGAGCGGCGCCGTCATCGGGGTGACGACGGTGCCCGGGGCGACCGCGTTCACGGGGATGCCGGCACCGGCGTAGCGCGGTGCGATCGACTCGCGGCGCACCCAGCGGCTGAGCGCGCGCTTCGACGACGGGTAGTTGAGATAGCCGGCCTCGGGCCCCTGATCGGCGAGCGCTCCGCCGATCTCGAGCGCCTTCGCCTCGTCGCCGGCGAGCAGCGCCTCGACCAGCTCGGGCGAGTTCGGCTGCAGGCTCGCCATCGAGCTCACGACGGCGATGCGCGGGGCATCGGCCTTCGCGAGGGTCGGCGCGAGGGCGTCGAGGAACTCGGTGACGCCGAAGAAGTTGACGGCCACGGTCAGCGGGATCGGCGCCGAGATGCCGGCCGCCGCGATGACGGCGTCGACCTGCCCGCCCGATGCATCGACGACGGCCGCCGCGGCATCCGTGCGGCCCTCGGGCTTCGAGAGGTCGGCTGTGATGTCGGCGCCCTTCAGGTCGACCCCGATGACGCGGTTGCCGCGCTCCGCGAGGAGCGCCGCGGCGGCCGCTCCGATGCCTGATCCTGCTCCGGTGATGACATACGTTCTGCTCATGTCATCGACGCTACGCCGGTCGACGACGTTCCCGCTCGAAGAGCAGATCGACCTGATTCCCGGCTGTGAATCGTGAGCGCGGGGGTGTCGACAGGCTCAACCCGCGGAAGTGACCGGGTTCAGGCGCCGACGTACGCCCTGAGGTGCGTGCCCGTCAGCGTCGCCTCGTCGGTGGCGGCGGCCTCGACGAGTGCGCGCGGGGTGCCCTCGAAGACGACGCGTCCGCCGTCGCGACCGGCACCGGGCCCGAGGTCGATGATCCAGTCGGCATGCGCCATGACGGCCTGGTGGTGCTCGATGACGATGACCGAGTTGCCGTCGTCGACGAGCCGGTCGAGGAGGGCGAGCAGGCGGTCGACGTCGGCGAGGTGCAGGCCGGTGGTCGGCTCGTCGAGCACGTAGACCGTGCCCTTCTTGGCCATGCTGATGGCGAGCTTCAGGCGCTGGCGCTCACCGCCCGACAGCGTGTTGAGCGCCTGCCCGAGCACGAGGTAGCCGAGGCCGACGTCGGCGAGGCGCTGCAGGATGACTCGAGCCGTCTTGTCGGTGAGGTACTCGAGGGCGCCATCGACCGAGAGGGCGAGCACCTCGGCGATGTTCAGGCCGTTGAGGCGGTATTCGAGCACTTCAGCTGTGAACCGCTTGCCGCCGCACTCCTCGCACACGCTCGAGACCGTCGACATCGGCCCCAGCTCGACGAAGACGAGCCCGATGCCCTTGCAGTTGGGGCAGGCGCCGGCCGAGTTCGCGCTGAACAGCGCCGGCTTCACGCCGTTCTCCTTGGCGAACGCCTTGCGGATCGTGTCGAGGAGGCCCGTGTAGGTGGCCGGGTTCGAGCGGATCGAGCCGCGAATCGGCGCCTGGTCGACGACCACGACGTGGTCGTGCTTCGGCACGTTGCCGTGGATCAGCGAGGACTTGCCCGAACCGGCGACGCCCGTGACGACGGTGAGGACTCCGAGGGGGACGTCGACGTCGACCCCGGTGAGGTTGTGCTGTGTGGCGCCGCGGATCTCGAGGGCGCTCGATGCCGTGCGCACGTCGCCCCGGAGCTTCGCCCGGTGGTCGAGGTGACGCCCGGTGAGCGTGTCGGAGGCGCGCAGCCCCGCGAGGTCGCCCTCGAAGCAGATCTGCCCGCCGCGGGAGCCCGCGCCCGGGCCGAGGTCGACGATGTGGTCCGCGATCTCGATGACCTCGGGCTTGTGCTCGACGACGAGCACCGTGTTGCCCTTGTCGCGGAGCTGCAGCAGCAGCCGATTCATGCGCTGGATGTCGTGGGGGTGCAGGCCGACCGTCGGCTCGTCGAACACGTAGGTGACGTCGGTGAGCGAGGACCCGATGTGGCGGATCATCTTCACGCGCTGCGCCTCGCCGCCGGAGAGCGTGCCGGCGGGCCGGTCGAGACTCAGGTAGCCGAGCCCGATCTCGACGAACGAGTCGACGTTCTGCCGCAGGTTCGCGATGAGGGGCGCCACGCCCGGATCGTCGATGTCGGCCACCCACGCGGCGAGGTCGGAGATCTGCATCGCCGCGACCTCGGCGATGTTCAGTCCGTTGATCTTCGAGGAGAGCGCCTCCTGGTTGAGGCGGGCACCGCCGCACTCGGGACAGGGGGTGAACGTGACGGCCCGGTCGACGAAGGCGCGGATGTGCGGCTGCATGGCGTCGCGGTCCTTGGAGAGGAGGCTCTTCTGCAGCTTCACCACGAGACCCTCGTAAGTCATGTTGATGCCCTGCACCTTGACCTTCGTGGCCTCCTTGTAGAGGAAGTCCTGGCGCTCGGCCTCGGTGTAGTCGCGGATCTTCTTGTCGGGGTCGACGAAGCCCGACTCGGAGTAGATGCGCACCATCCAGCCGTCGGCGGTGTAGCCGGGGATGGTGATGGCACCCTCGGCGAGCGACTTGTCGCGATCGAAGAGCTCGTCGAGGTCGACGTCGTTGACCTGACCCGTGCCCTCGCACCTCGGGCACATGCCGGCCGGCACGTTGAAGCTGAAGTGGAAGCTCGGGCCCGCGTACGGTTGCCCGAGGCGGGAGAACAGGATGCGCAGCAGCGCGTACACGTCGGTCGCGGTTCCGACGGTGGACCTGGAGTTCGCACCCATGCGCTCCTGATCGACGATGATCGCGGCCGAGACGTTACGCAGGCTGTCGACCTCGGGCCGGGGCTGCGTCGTCATGAACGACTGGATGAACGTGGAGTACGTCTCATTGATGAGGCGCTGCGACTCGGCCGCGATCGTGCCGAACACGAGGCTCGACTTGCCGGAGCCCGAGACCCCGGTGAAGACGCTGAGGCGTCGCTTCGGGATGTCGAGCGAGATGCCCTGCAGGTTGTTCTCGTGCGCCCCGCGCACCTCGATGACGTCGTGCGCGTCGGCGATGTGCCGGGAGCCGCTGCGCTCGTCGGTGCTGCGTTCGGTGACGGTCTGGTCGGTCGCGGTCATTCGGCTGCTCCCCTCGTCGCGGGCGCCCGCCCGCGACTCACGATTCTGACATGAGGCGGCGACATCCGGCAGGGCGGATGTCTCGCAGCTCGCCGCGGCCCGACGAGCGTACGCTGTGCGCATGCCCGAGACGCGCGGCCCCGCCCAGAGATGGGTGCTGCCCGCCGTGGCGGGCGTGGCATCCGTCGCCCTCGGGCTCGGCGTCGGCCAACTGGTCGCGGCCGTCGTGGCGCCCGCGTCGAGTCCCTTCGTGGTGGTCGGGTCACTGCTCATCGATCTCGCGCCGGCCTGGGCGAAGGATGCCGCGATCGCGCTCTTCGGCACGGGCGACAAGGCGGCGCTGCTCGTGGGCATCGGGCTCGTGCTGCTCGCCGTCGCCGGCGCGGCCGGGGTGCTCGAGGCTCGGCGACCGCCGTGGGGCATGGTCGTGATCGGCGCCGTGGGCGTCGTCGGCGCGGTCGCCGCGGCGAGTCGGGCGAACGCCTCGATGCTCGCGATCGTGCCCTCGGCGGTGGCCGCGATCGCGGCGATGCTCGCGCTGACGTTCCTGCTCAAGAGACTCGCCCACACACCCACACCCACACTCGAGCCCGTACCGGAACCCGAATCCGACGCATCGCCGATCGCGTCCTCGGTCGACCGGCGCCGCTTCCTCGGCTGGGCGGGCGGCGCGGTCGCGCTCGGGGCGCTCGCCGCGCTCGGGGGCTACGCACTGCAGGCGGGTGCCCGCGCGGTCACGGCCGTGCGCGATGCGATCACCCTGCCGAAGGCGGTCTCGACCGCGAGCGTGCCGGCCGGTGCCGAACTCGGCATCGACGGCCTCGCTCCCGTCGTCACGCCGAACGCGGAGTTCTACCGCATCGACACCGCCCTCGCCGTGCCGGCGATCGATCCGGCCGCCTGGAGCCTGCGCATCCACGGCCTCGTCGATCGCGAGGTCACGCTGACCTGGGACGAGCTGCTCGCCCTCCCCCTCGAAGAGAGCATCACGACCCTCGCGTGCGTGTCGAACGAGGTCGGCGGTGGACTCATCGGCAACGCCGTGTGGCTCGGCTATCCGATCCGCGAGCTGCTCGCCCGCGCGGGCGCGTCGGCCGACGCCGACATGGTGCTCTCGCGGAGCATCGACGGGTTCACGGCGTCGACGCCGCTCGAGGTGCTGCAGGACGACCGCAACGCGATCCTCGCCGTCGGCATGAACGGCGAGCCGCTGCCCACCGAGCACGGGTTCCCGGTGCGGATGGTCGTGCCCGGCCTCTACGGCTACGTCTCGGCCACGAAGTGGGTCGTCGACCTCGAGGTGACCCGGTTCGACGCGGCATCCGCGTACTGGACCGATCGCGGCTGGAGCGAGCGCGGGCCGATCAAGATCTCGTCGCGCATCGACGTGCCCCGCCAGGGGCAGTCGGTCTCCCCCGGCTCGGCGGTGCTCGCCGGCGTCGCCTGGCACCAGCACGTCGGCATCGCGGGCGTCGAGGTGCAGATCGACGACGGCGACTGGCGGGCGGCCGAGCTCGCGACGGCGATCAACGACGACACGTGGGTGCAGTGGAGGTACGAATGGCCGGATGCCGCGGCGGGCTCGCACACCGTTCGCGTGCGCGCCCTCGGCGCCGATGGAGAAGTGCAGACCGCCAGCCGGCAGGGCGTCGTGCCCGACGGCGCCACGGGCCTCGACGAGGTCACGGTCGAGGTGCGCTGACGCCCACCAACCGTCAGTCGGGCGCAGCATCCGTGGCAGGGAATTGCACCGCCAGTGCCGAGCCGACCTCGTAGTGCCGCAGCAGGAAGGCGCGCTCGTCGAGCTTCTTCCGCCGCATCCACGACGTCACCTCGTCGTTGGACTTGCTCGCATTGCACGACCCGCACGCCGGCACGACGTTGCCGAGCGTGTAGCGGCCACCGCGCGAGATGGGCTGCACGCAGTCGCGCTGGAGCGGCCGGTCGCTCGCGCCGCAGTACGCGCATCCCTGCCACTCCGCCGTGAGCGCGGCCCACTGCTCGTCGCTGAGGTCGTGCGTGTGCTGCGCCATGCGCCGCTTGCGCCGACGTGCGTAGACCGCCGTACGGCTCCGACTGACCGCCATGGCGTCAGACTAGCCCGGGCTGCGGCGAGCCTCGGCCCGCCGCGCCCGGTTCAGAGCGAGGGCGTGCGCGGCGGCGCCACGCGGCGCGGCGTCGCGGTCGGCAGTGCCTCGAACGCCGCGGCGAGCGCGAGCAGCGCCGAGTCGTCGTAGGCGCGCCCGGCGAAGGTGAGGCCCACCGGCATCCGGATGTCGCGCATGACGCCCATCGGCACCGTGACGGTCGGGATGCCGAGGTGGCGCGGCACGAGGTTGCCGTTCGCGACCCAGACGCCGTTGCGCCAGCCGAGATCGGCGGATGCCTCGTTCACGTCCATGTCGGCGGGGCCGACGTCGGCGACGGCGGGGAAGGCGACGGCGTCGAGGCCGAGGTCGTCCATCCACTGCTCGAGGTCGATGCGGCGGGTCTCCTCGAGGCCGCGGAGCCCCTCCTCAAGTTCGGGTATGTCGGCGAGGGTCGCTCCGGGGTGCGCCCGCGCCCACTCGGGATACTCGGCGATGTCGTCGTCGAAGCCCGTATAGCGGTCGGGCAGCGCGCCCACGGGCGGCGGGAAGATGCGCTCGCCGTCGACGTCGGCGAGCGCGTGCAGCGCGGGGTCGCCGTTGTCGTCGAGGAAGTCGTTCCACGCCCAGGCCGAGAGGTCGACGATCTCGCGGCGCAGGTACTCGGGGCTGACGAGTCCGCGAGTGGCGATCATGGGGGCGCCCGGGCGGTCGCCCTCATAGTTCGACACGACCGGGAAGTCGACGAGCACGACCTCGGCGCCGGCGGCCTCGAGGTCGCGGCGCGCCGCCTCCCAGAGCTCGATCACCGAGGCGCGGGTCTCGATGCGCTGCCCGGTCGCGCCGCCGATGCCGGGAGTGCTGCCGGGCTCGGCGGTGCCGGCATCGGGATCGGCGTTCACGTACATGCGCGGCACGCCGATGCGGGTGCCGGCGAGCGGGCGGGCGTCGGTCGCGGCATCCGTCGCTGCGCCGGTTGCGGGCCCCGCGAGGGCCGCATACGAGTCGGGGCGAACCGCGGACGCCGCGGGGATCTCGATCCACGGCTGCACCCGCCAGAAGTCGCCGCGCGTCTCGGCGTCGTCGGCGACGATCACGTCGAGCACCTCGAGGAGGTCGGCCATGGTGCGGGTGTGCGGCACGACGACGTCCATCGTGGGCACGAGCGGCCAGTTGCCGCGCACCGAGATGACGCCGCGCGAGGGCGTGTATGCGCAGAGGCCGTTGTTCGACGCCGGCGCCCGGCCCGACGACCAGGTCTCCTCGCCGAGACCGAACGCCGCGTACGACGCCGCCGTCGCGGTGCCCGAGCCGTTCGACGACCCTGAGCCGAAGGCGGCGGTGAGGTACTCGGCGTTGTACGGGCTCTCGGCACGGCCGTAGACGCCGCGCTGCATGCCGCCGTTGGCCATGGGCGGCATGTTCGTCAGGCCGATGAGCACGGCGCCCGCGCCACGCAGGCGTTCGATCGTGAACGCGTCGCGCTGCGCGACGAGGTGCTCGAACGCGGGCGAGCCCGCGGCTGCGGTGAGGCCCTTCGCGAGGTAGCTGTCCTTCGCGGTGTACGGGATGCCGTCGAGCGGGCCGAGGGTCTCACCGCGTGCCCGGCGGGCATCGGATGCCTCGGCGTCGGCGCGGGCGCCGGGGTTCATCACGACGAGGGCGTTGAGCGCGGTTCCCCCGCCCCCTGAGCCCGTCGAACTGTTCCCTGAGCTTGTCGAAGGGCGATCGAACGCGGCGATGCGCGCGAGGTAGGCGTCGAGCAGCTCGACCGCCGTGACGCGACCCGAATCGAGCGCGGCACGGAGCTCGGCGATCGAGGCCTCGACGACGTCGAACCTGCTCATCAGCCGACCACCGGCTGCTGCTGCGTGATGCAGTGGATGCCGCCGCCGCCGGCGAAGATCTGCCGCGCGTCGACGGTCACGGCGCGCCGACCGGGGTAGGCCGCCTCGAGGATCTCGCGCGCCGCGGCATCCGCCTCGTCGTCGCCGAAGCCGCACGCGATGACGCCGCCGTTGACGACCAGGTGGTTGACGTAGCTGTAGTCGACGAAGCCCTCGTCGTCGCGGATGACCGACGGCGCGGGCAGCTCGGTGACCTCGAGCGTGCGCCCCGCGGCATCCGTCGACCCGGCGAGCAGCGCGACGATCTCGCGGCTGACCTCGAAGTCGGGGTGCTCGGGGTTGCGCTGCGAGTGCACGAGCACCTGGCCGGGCGAGGTGAGCGTCGCGACGATGTCGACGTGCCCGTTCGTGCCGAGCTCGTCGTAGTCGCGGGTGAGGCCGCGCGGCAGCCAGATGGCCTTCGTCGCCCCGATCGTGCGGGCCATCTCGGCCTCGACGCGGCGCTTGTCGGCATAGGGGTTGCGGCGGGGGTCGAGCTGCACGGTCTCGGTGAGCAGCACCGTGCCCTCGCCGTCGACGTGGATGCCGCCGCCCTCGTTCACGAGCGCGCTCGAGACGAGCTCCGCTCCGACGCGATCGGCGACGAAGCGGGCGTGCTCGGCCGACTTCTCCCATCGTGCCCATTCCGGCGCGCCCCAGCCGTTGAAGGTCCAGTCGACGGCGCCGAGCACGCCCGGGCGCTCGTCGTCGACGACGAAGGTGGGGCCGTGGTCGCGCATCCAGAACTCGTCGACGGGGCATTCCACGATCTCGACCGCTGGGTCGAGCAGGCGCCGGGCGTTCTCGAGCTCACTCGGGTCGACGAGGATCGAGACGGGTTCGAACTCGGCGATCGTGTTCGCGACCGCGGCCCAGGCGGCGAAGGTGCGCTCGACGCCGCCGGGCGTCTCGTCGGCGACGTTGTCGGCGACCGGGAACGCCATCCAGGTGCGCTCGTGGGGTGCGGTCTCGGACGGCATGCGCCAGCTCATCGGTTCCTCCGTGCGTCGCGTCGGTGCGTCGGCCGTGCCGAGCGGCATCCGTCGATTTATATTGATCAAATGATCAACAACTGACCCGACGGTACATAGACTGAGCGCACCATGTCAAGCACGCCACGCAAGCGCGCCGAGCGCAAGCCCCCCGCCGAGCGCCGAGCCGAGATCGCAGCGGCGGCACGCACGCTCGCCCTCGGCGAGGGCCTCGCGGCCGTGACGCTGCGCGCCGTCGCCGCCCGTGCGGGCGTGACGCCTGCCCTCGTGGCGCACTACCAGCCGAGCATGGACGCCCTCATCGCCGAGACGTTCGACGCGATCGTCGCCGTCGAGATCGAGGAGGTCGGCGCGCTCCTCGCCGCGCGGCGGACCCCGCCGGAGCGCCTCGCCGCCCTCATCGGCACGCTGCTCGACGGCTCGCGCGAAGACGTCACCATCGTCTGGGTCGAGGCCTGGGCGCTCGGCCGGCGCAACGAGTCGCTCGCGGCGAGCGTGCGGCACCGCATGGACGCCTGGCAGTCGGTCATCGTGGGCGTCATCGACGACGGCGTCGCGTCGGGCGACTTCGGGCCCGTCGATGCCGCGGCGGCCGCCTGGCAACTGCTCGGCATGATCGACGGACTCAACGCCCAGGCGCTCGTGCGCTGGGACGGGGCCGGCGAGCGGGATGCGCTGACGACCCGGAGCGTCGAGGGCCTGCTGGGGCTGCGACCGGGCGTCCTGCGGGTTGAGCATGTCGAAACCTGAGCCTGCACTCCACCTCGACAGGCTCGACCCGCAGCATCGAATGCCCGCTCCTCAACCGGCGAGCGCTGATGTCGGCGGCCCCGGATAGCGTGGGACCACGCCGACCCGAAGGAGCCTGATGTACCTGGTTGACGGTTCGGTCGTCACGAGCGCGAGCGACCTGAAGAAGGCGTCCGAGTGCGAGTTCGCCTTCCTCCGCGCGCTCGACGCGAAGCTCGGCCGCATCGAGAAGGTGCCCGACCCCGAAGACGCGATGCTCGAGCGCTCGGGCCGACTCGGCGACCAGCACGAGTTGAACGTGCTCGACGACTACCGTGCCGCGCTCGGCGACGGCGTCGTCGAGATCGAACGGCCCGACGTGCGCGACCCTTCCGCGGTCGCCGCCGCCGTCGACGCCACGCAGGCCGCGTTCGCGGCGGGCGCCCCGGTCGTCTTCCAGGCGACCTTCGCCGACGAGGGCTTCATCGGCTTCGCCGACTTCATCGTGCGCCAGCCCGACGGCCGCTACCTGGTGCAGGATTCGAAGCTCGCCCGGCGAGCCCGGGTCACCGCACTGCTCCAGCTCGCCGCCTACGCCGAACAGCTCGAGCGCACGGGCGTGCCGTGCGCCGACACTGTCGAACTGCTGCTCGGCGACGGCACCACGAGCGTGCACCGCCTCGACGACATCGCCCCGGTCTACCGGCTGCGCCGCGAGCGGCTCGAGCAGATCGTGGCCGACCGGCTCGCCGAAGACGGCCCGGTCGAGTGGGGCGACCCGCGCTACGCCCTCGACGGGCGCTGCCCGACGTGCGACCTCGAGGTGCAGGCGCACCGCGACGTGCTGCTCGTCGCCGGCCTCAGGGTCACGCAGCGCGCAGCCCTGCACGACGCGGGCATCACGACGATCGACCAGCTCGCGGCATCCTTCGGACCGGTGCCCGGCGTGCTCGACGCGACGATCGAGAACCTGCGGGTGCAGGCGCGACTGCAGCTCGAGGCCGAGTCCGCAGAGCTCGAAGCGGATGCATCGGGGCTCCGCTCCCCTGACGACCCGCCGCTGCCGCCGCCCGTCGTCGTGCGCGACGCCGCCTCGCTCGCCGCCATCCCCGAGCCCGACGCCGGCGACCTCTTCTTCGACTTCGAGGGCGACCCCCTCTACACCGAGGGCTCGGCCGACGACTGGGGCCTCGACTACCTCTTCGGCATGGTCGACAACGCCGAGCAGTTCACGCCGCTCTGGGCACACTCCTTCGCCGAGGAGCGGGTCGCGCTCGTGCAGTTCCTCGAGCTCGTGGCGCTGCGCCGGGCCGCCCACCCGCACATGCACATCTACCACTACGCGAGCTACGAGCGCACGCACCTGCTCTCGATGGCCGCGCGGCATGGCGTCGGCGAGGCCGCCGTCGACCAGTTGCTCGCCGACGGCGTCTTCGTCGACCTCTACCCGATCGTCAAGCGCGCGGTGCGCGTCGGCAGCCGCTCGTACTCGATCAAGAAGCTCGAGCCGCTCTACATGGGCACCGAACTGCGCGAGGCCGACGTGAAGTCGGGCGGCGACTCCATTCTCGAATACGTGCGCGCCCGCGAGCTCGCGGCGACCGGCGAGACCGACCCGGTCACCGGTCTGGTCGGGGCGGCGGCCGCCCAGTACGTGCTCGACGACCTCGCCGACTACAACCGCTACGACTGCGTCTCGACCCTGCGGCTCCGCGACTGGCTGCTCGGACTCGCACGCGACGCCGGTGTCGACCCCGTGCCCGAGTCGCTCATCGTCGAGGCGGCCAAGGCCGCGGGCAAGGTCTACGAACCCACCCCGCTCGCCGTGCACCTGCAGTCGATCGCGGGCCCGCCCGACGACCCCGATCGCGACGCCGACCACACCGCCCTCGCCCTCGCGGCCGCCGCGATCGACTATCACGACCGCGAGGCGAAGAGCTTCTGGTGGTCGCACTACTTCCGCGTCGAGCAGCCGCTCGAGGCCTGGGAGGATCACCGCGACGTGCTCGTCGTCGACCCGGCACGGTCGGCCGTGGTGCAGCGCTGGTACCGCGAAGACCACCACCGCGTCGACCGACGGCATGTGCGTCTACGGGGCCGCATCGCGCCGGGGTCGAAGTTCAGCGTGGGCGGTGAACCGATCGCGCTCTACGAACCGCCGGCACCCTTCCCGAGCCATTCGCTGCGGCCCGGGTCGCGGGCGTGGCACTCGGTGAAGGTGCTCGAGGTGTTCGACGACGGCGTGCTCATCGAAGAGACCGCGGTCGCCGGCGTCTCGTGGAATGAGCTGCCGTTCGCCCTCGCCCCCGGCACGCCCCCGCAGGCCGGCCGCCAGCAGGGGGCGATCCTCGAGTGGGCGCAGCACCTCGAACGCGCCTTCCCGCGCTGGCCCGCGAACCCCTCGATCGACGTGCTGCGCCGCATCCCGCCGCGCACGCGCAGCGGTGCCGGCCTCGTGCCGCTCGGTGCCGACCACGACTACGTCGCCGCGGTCACCGCGTCGCTCCGCGACCTCGACGACTCGTACCTCGCGGTGCAGGGCCCCCCGGGCACCGGCAAGACGTACCTGGCCTCCCATGTGATCACCGAACTCGTGGGGCGGCACGCCTGGAAGATCGGCGTCGTCGCCCAGTCGCACGCCGTGGTCGAGAACGTGCTCGACGCCGTCGTGCGAGCGGGCCTCGACCCCGAGCTCGTCGCGAAGGCCCCGAAAGACGCGAAGGAGCCCGGCGACCACGGGTACACCTTCTTCCCGAAGAACGGCGTCGCCGAGTACACATCGGCCCACGAAACCTCGGGATACGTCATCGGCGGCACCGCGTGGGACTTCTCGAACGACAACCGCGTGCCCCGCGGCTCGCTCGACCTGCTCGTCATCGACGAGGCCGGCCAGTTCTCGCTCGCCTCGACCATCGCCTCGGCGGTCGGCGCGCGCAACCTGCTGCTGCTCGGCGACCCCCAGCAGCTGCCGCAGGTGAGCCAGGGCAACCACCCCGAACCCATCGACACCTCGGCGCTCGGCTGGATCACCGACGGCCACGACGTGCTGCCCGCCGAGTTCGGCTACTTCCTCGCCGAGAGCCGGCGCATGCACCCCGCCGTCGCCGAGCCGGTGTCGCGTCTCTCGTACGAGGGCGAGCTGCACTCGCACCCGGTGGCCTCGCAACGTTCGCTCGACGGCGTCGCTCCGGGCCTCACCGCGCTGCCGATCGAGCACTTCGGCAACACGACCTCGTCGCCCGAAGAGGCGCGCGCGGTCGTCGACCTGGCTCACTCATTGCTCGGGCGCGACTGGGTCGAAGAGACCGCCGGGCGATCGGCGGCCTCAGCCGGGTCGACGGATGCTGCGGCATCCGCTCGCCCACTGACGCAGCGCGACCTCATCGTCGTGACGCCGTACAACGCGCAGCTCTCCGAGGTGCGGGCCGCGCTCGACGCGGCAGGGCTGACCGAGGTGCCGGTCGGCACGGTCGACAAGTTCCAGGGTCAGGAGGCGGTCGTCGCGATCGTCTCGCTCGCCGCGTCGTCGGCAGCGGCCGCGCCGCGCGGCGTCGAGTTCCTGCTCCTGAAGAACCGGCTGAACGTGGCGATCTCGCGGGCGAAGTGGGCGGCGTACCTGCTCTACTCGCCCGGGCTGCTCGACGCCCTGCCGTACACGCCCGACGGGGTGGCGCAGCTCAGTGCGTTCGTGAGGCTCGTCGGCGACCCGGTGCTCGCTCCCGTGCGCGGCTGACGAAGATTCGCAGCCGCGACCTGAGGTGCACGTGGCACGGCGCCGCGCTCCGGCGCCGCGCTCAGTCGCCGAAGTCGAGGCGGGTGCCGCCGACCCGGTCGGCAGTGAGCCGCACCACGACCCGACCCTCGGCGACCGCCTCGGTGAAGAACGCGGTGGGGTTCTCCGGACGCAGCTCGGCAGCGAGCATGCCGAGCAGCTCCAGGCCGACGTCGTCGCCCGGCTCCTCGGTCGGAGCTGAGACCTCGGCCCGCCCCTCGACCGTCGCGTACGACCACGGGTCATCGCCCGAGACGTGCAGCGACGCTCGGGGGTCACGCCTGAGGTGGGTCGCCTTCAGCCGGGTGGCGGTCGTCGAGAATCGAGCAGTCCGTTCCGCTGCGTCCCACGAGTAGAGCATGGTGGCGAGGTGGGGCTGGCCGTCGCGCTTGAGCGTGGCGAGCACCCCGAACTGGTGCGCGGCGAGCAGCTCCGATGCTTCGGTCTCGGTGAGGGGGACGGGTCCGGCGTTCTGGGTCATGATGTGGGGAACCTGCTCGACCGCTCGCGCATTCCGCACGCTTCACACGCCGTCACGCCGACGTCGGTCGGCCGATCAGGGCACGTCTGTCCGCGTCACCCGGCGAGCTTCGCCACGATGCCGTCGATGCGCCGCTGCCGCGTCTCGGCCGCCTTCGCGCCCTCGACCGCAGTGACGTGCGCCTTCCTCGCGCTCGGGGAGAGCGCATCGAATGCCGCACGCGCGCCGGCCGTCTCGAGCGCGGCCGCGAGGTCGTCGGGCACCTCGACCGTGCGGGGCGCCGTGTCGAGCTCGAGGTCGACCTCGATCGGATCGCCGCCGCCGATGCCCGTGGCCGCTCGCTTGTCGGAACTGAACGAGATCATGAACCGGCCGCCCATGACCGCGACGGTGCTGCGGTACTCGTAACCGTTCACGACCACGACGACGGGCGGTTTCTTGCCGCCGCCGAGCGCCTCGATCACCGTGGGCGGCACCTCGATGCCGGTGTTGTTGCCGACCTGGGACATCGTCGTCGCGAATCGCATGCGCCCGAGTCTGCCACCGCCGGCGGCCCCTGGGAATAACTGACAGGGTACCCACGTAGGTTATTGGTATGACTTCGCCTGCCACCGACCTGAACCCCGCCCGCGTCACGATGTACGGCGCCGAGTGGTGCAGCGACTGCCGCCGCTCGAAGCGCCTGCTCGACGCGCGCGGCGTCGACTACGACTACGTCGACCTCGAGACCGTCGCCGACGGCGCCGACCGCGCCAAGGCGATCAGCGGCCGCACGCAGATCCCCGTGGTCGTCTTCCCCGACGGCACGCACTTCACCGAGCCGACCGATGCCGAGCTCGCGGCGAAGCTCGACGAGGCCATCGCCGCGTAAGCAACGCATGAGCGATCGGGCTCCCGGCGTTCGGATCGCGTAACAAACGGGCTCGAGGCGTGCGCCGGGCGTAGAACTGAGGCATGCCTCCGATCACCCCCGCGAACGTCGCGTGCCGATCCGGCTCCCCCACGACGGCGAGCAGGCGATGACGCTCACGCGCATCCTGCCGACCCTGCGTCGATCGATCCCCGACCCGATCGCGGGCGATCACTGGCCGGCGGCCACCGTCGCCACGATCACCGACGTCGTCGTCGACGGTGTCTCACTGCTGCGCGTCGTCGACCTGTGCGGCACTCCCGCGGTGCACCTCGGCCGGGCGGTCGAGCCGGGCACCGGCGGCCGGATCCCCTCGACCACGATGCACACCGGCGTCGTCGTGGTGCGGGTGCTCGAGGCATCCGCTCAGCGCGGGGTCGACCGCGCGATCGTGATCGATGGCGATCTCTCGGAACTCGACCCGGCGTGGGCTGAGGCACGGCTCATCGGGCGCGCCTCGGTGGCACGCGCGGTGGCCACGACGCTGACGGCAGCGCCGAGCGGATGCTGCGCACCCGCGCCGATCGCATTGCCCGGTGATCTCACCGCCGGCGACCTGCTCGCGCTGCCCTACACGGCCGTCACCGACGACGCGGGCGTCGCCCGGCCCGCGAGCGGGTGGCGATCGGTCGAGCCGGACCGCGAGCAGGGGCGCGCCTACCGCAGCGCCGGCACGACCTCCGCGGCGAAGAGCTCGAGCCCCGAACGGTCGTAGGCCGCCTCGGGGAAGTAGTGGATCGAGTAGCCGAGCCCCAGCTCACGGCGTTGGGCGAGCTTCGCCGCCACCTGGGCGGGAGTGCCGACGGCGGCGTTCGGCGAGTGGTAGTTCTCCGCCATGAGCGAGGCGGCCTTCTCGGGGCCGAGGAACGGGGCCAGCCGCGCCTCGATGGCCGCGAGGCGCCGCGCGACATCCGCTTCGTCGATGCCGACGACCGTGTTGAAGTTCGACGACCGGGTGATCGCCTCGAAGTCGGTGCCGAGGCTCTCGCAGTGCGCTCGCAGCACCGCGCTCTTGTGGCTGAACTCCTCGGGGGTGCCGGTGAAGTTCGTGTACGACGCGTACTTCGCCGCGATCTTCAGCGTCACCTTCTCGCCGCCGCCGGCGATCCAGAACGGGATGCCGCCCGGCTGCACCGGCTGCGGCTGCACGATCGCGCCGTCGACCTGGTAGTACGTGCCGTCGAGCGTCGCCGAACCGGTCGTCCAGGCCTGGTGCATGATCTCGACGCCCTCACGAAGGCGCCCGAGTCGCTCGGGCACCGGCGGGAAGCCGTAGCCGTAAGCTTGCCACTCCTGCTCGTACCAGCCGCCGCCGATGCCCATCTCGAGGCGTCCGCCCGAGACGTGGTCGACCGTGGCGGCGACCTTCGCGAGGTGAGCGGGGTTGCGATAGCTCATGCAGGTGCACATCTGGCCGATGCGGACGCGAGACGTCGACGCGGCGAACGCGGCCATGAGGCTCCACGCCTCGTGGGTCGCCTCGGTCGGCGACGGCACCGGGGTCGTGTGGAAGTGGTCGTAGACCCACATCGATTCCCACACCGAGTCGGGCGCGTCGGCGTACTCGGCGAGCGAGCGCATCGTCTGCCAGTGCTGGGCCGGGTCGATGCCGACGAGGTCGTAACGCCAGCCCTGGGGAACGAACATTCCGAATCGCATGGGTTCCACCATAGGGTCGACCGAGCGGTGGGCCGTGCGCACCGGCGCCCGGGCTCCGGGCTTCACGGCCGGCGGACCGCGGTCTCCGTGCCGCCCCGGCCATCGAACTCAGCACCAGCACTGAGGCAGACTCATTTCTTGCGGACTACGTTCGGACGAATGAACGGACAGCAGCACTGCGAATACTCTGCCGCCGACTTCGAGGCGACCGTCATCGAGGCCACCGACACCCGACTCATCCACGTCTCCGGCTACGGACTCTGCGCGAGCCAGGGGTGGACCCTCCAACTCGTCGCCGCGAACCCGGGCGTCGTGCCCCACCCCGAGAGCCTCTGGCTCGAGATCCGCGAGACTCCGCCGCCGAACGGCGCACCCTCCCGAGTGCTCACCGAGACCAGCGTCGAGGCGATGATCGAAGACGCCCACGCGAAGCAGGTCGTCATCCGCTTCCGCTGGCGCGAGGGCTTCGTCCTCCCGCTCCGCGAGCGCGTCGGCGCCCTGCGCTGACCCAGGATGCTGCGCTGACCGAGTGGATGCCCCGGCGCCGTCCGGGGCGCCCGCCTACGCCAGCGCGAACCTCAGCTCGGCCATCGCCGGACCCGACCACACCGTGCCGTCGAGGTCGTCGCTGCGCACCGTGACGACCTTGCCGCCCTTCGCCATCACGAGCAGCGCCAGCTGCGGCAACAGGTCGCCGGCATGGGTGCCGTCGCTCAACTGCTCGTCGGCCCCGTGCCCGCTCGCGAACTCGATCGCACCCGACTCGCGGTCGAGCGTGCCGTTCACCGAAGTCGTGAAGTCGAACCAGAAGACCTCGACCGCGCCATCCGCCGCCTCGCGCGCGATCGCGGCGAGGTCGCGTTCGACCCGGCCCGCCGTGCCCTCGGTGAGCTGACGCAGCGCACCGTCGGCCTCGGCGACGTTCAGCCGCCCGAGCTGCACGCGGAGCGCCTCGTCGATCTCGGCGGCGCCGAGGCGATCGGGTGCCCCGGGCACCGCCACGACACGGCGTCCGTTGCGGATGCGGTCGATGAAGAGGCTGAGCAGCGGTTCGGCGGCGAAGACGAAGAGCGGCACGCGGTCGTCGGGGTCGCGCTGCATGAGCTCGTGCCGTGTGGCGTCGGCGACGCGCTTCGCGTAGAGCTCGAAGAAGGCCTTGCGGCGTTCGTCGCCGCTCACGCCGCGGTCGCCGTGCTTGCCGCCGCGCGGCTTGTCGTCGTTCTCGGGGTCGCGGTTGATGGCGTCGTCGAGGCTCTTGTCGTGCGACTCGTCGACGTCGAGGCGCGCGGCCCGATCGGTCGGCGTCGCATGCCACAGCGACCACTCGTTGGCCGACAGCGTGAGCGCGAACGCCTCCTGGTCCTGGCTCGGTGCCCGCAGCAGCTGACCGAGGGTGAAGTGCGAGCCGACGTGCACGGCATCGTCGAGCCGGTTCGGCAGCACGAAGACCTCGCTGAACCCCGGAGCGACGAAGATCGCGATCGACCGGGCGAGTCCGGCCCAGATCTGCTGGTCGCCGATCACGGCGTCGCGCTCGCGGCGGAGCGCCTCGAGCTCGGCGTTCGGGGCGCCCGACGCCTTCACGCGTTCGATCGCCTCGTCGAAGGAGCTCTTCACCGCCACCTCGGCGCGCTCCCGCTCGCTCACGACGGGCGAGGTCGACGCGTAGATCGTGATCGACGGATGATGCAGCCCGGCAAGCGCGGTGAAATCGGCTGCGGTGGGCAATGCGTAATGTACGGTCATCGTTCCTCCCCCAAGGTCGTGCGACGACGATGTCGCTCGCACCCCAGCCTATGAAGGCCGGGGCGCGAGCGACAGCCCCCAACTCACCCGATCGGGTGGTTCGAACGCATCACACCCGTCGGGTCGACAGCCTGCTTGACCGCACGCAGTCGCTCGAGATCGTCGCCGAAGAACCGCTCGGCGGGGCGGGCGTGCTCGGCGAAGTTCAGGTAGTCGCTGCCCGCACTCCACGGTTCGACGGCCGAGAGCAGGCGGCCGAGCGACGCGGCGAGCGCCTCGCCGTTGTCGGGCATCGCGATGCCGACCCCGAACAGCAGGAAGCCGGCATCGAACCCTGCGGTGACGCCCGGCTGCGGGGTGCCCTGCACGGATGCCGCGGCGCGCGCGACGCCCGGATCCATCATGCCCCCGAGGTGTCGGACCTCGGCGGAGAGCAGCGCCGATGAGGCATCCGGCCCGACCGCGTCGACGAAGGCGCGGATCGCGGCAGGGGTCAGCTCGGCGAGCAGCATGCCGTCGCCGAATCCGGGGACCGGCTGCGGCGGATCCATGTGCAGCTGCAGCAGCTCGGCCGAGGCCTGCGGGTGCACCGTGTCGACCTCGGGCACGAGGGCGCGGAGCGGCGCGAGCAGTTCGTCGACCTTGGCGGGGTCCTCCTGCATCGCGACCTCGATGACGACGAGCGAGCGTCCCGAGAGGAACGGCGGCAGCTCGGGCATCGGCGGCAGGCGCAGTACGCGGGCGACCGACGTGACCGAGGTCGGGATGCCGTCGATCCACTCCGACCAGGCGGTGAAGACCTCGGCCGTGCGCTCGATCGGCCAGAGCAGCATGCCGGCGCTCAGCGCGGGCACGTCGAAGAGGCCGAACTCGAGCGCGGTGACGACGCCGAGGTCGCCGCCGCCGCCGCGGAGCGCCCAGAACAGCTCGGGCTCGTGCTCGGCGTCGACCCGGCGTGCCGCACCGTCGGCCGTGACGACCTCGATCGCGACGACGTGGTTGGCGGCGAGCCCATGCGAGCGGGCGAGCCAGCTCACCCCGCCGCCGAGCGTGTAGCCGACGACGCCGACATCGTGGGCCGTTCCGGCGAGCGCGGTGAGCCCGAGCGGCGCCACTGCGGCGACGACGTCGCCCCACTGGGCGCCCGCCTCGACGCGGGCGATGCGCGACTCGGCATCGATCTCCACGCCGCGCATCTCATGCGTGCGCAGCAGGATCGCGCCGGCGAGTCCGTCGTCCGCCGCGAGCGGGCCGGCGTTGTGGCCGGTGGCCTGCGGAGCGACGGCGAGGCCGAGCTCCGCCGCCGCGCGCACGGTGTGCACGACGTCGTCGGCGGTCGTGGCGACGACGATCGCGGTGGGGCGTTGGTCGACCGCGAGGTTCCAGGCGGAGCGGGCGTCGTCCCATCCGGGGTCGCCGGAGATGAGCACGCGACCGGCGATGCGGTCGTCGAGGAATGCGAGCGCCTCGCGGAGCGAGAGCGTGGCTGGGTCGGTCGTGGCGACCGACGGCATGGGGGTGTTCACGGATGCTTCCTTTCGGGATCGTCGCGGGCCCATGCGCGCCCATCGGGGGGCGACGCTCCGACGGCCGCACTGGTCTCAGGCGGCGCTCGCAACGAGAACCCATCCAACGTCGGCGCGGTCTCCCCCGCGTCAGGGGCTTCCCTCCGATCGGTTCAGTGGCAGCACCCACCCTCCATGGACCCAGGTCGCCCTTCGGGACCGTCTGCTGGTCGAGCCTGTCGAGACCCGGTTTCGACAGGCTCAACCCGCAGCTCCCGGAATACCGCGCGGCGCGGCCCGGTTGCCGTGAGGGATGACTTCTTCACCCCGCCTCTCCGTGCTCGACCTCATCCCGGTGCGCACCGGCCAGACGAGCGCAGGTGCGCTCGCGGCATCCGTTCGCCTCGCGCAGCTCGCCGATCGCCTCGGCTTCACCCGATACTGGTTCGCCGAGCACCACAACATGCCGGCCGTCGCCTCGACGACGCCGCCGGTGCTGATCGCCGCGATCGCGGCGAAGACCGAGCGCATCAGGGTCGGCTCGGGCGGCGTCATGCTGCCGAACCACGCGCCGCTCGTCGTCGCCGAGCAGTTCGCGGCGCTCGAGGCGTTCGCCCCCGGTCGCATCGACCTGGGCATCGGTCGCGCCCCGGGCAGCGACCCCGTCATCACGCAGCTCCTGCGCATCTCGGGACCGACGGCAGACGTCGACCGGTTCCCCGACCACATCGCCGACATCCTGTCGCTCCTCTCCCCCGACGGAGCGACGCTCCGCCTCACGAGCGGCCGCGAGTACGCGATCACGGCGACCCCGGCGGCGACGGATGTCCCGACGCTCTGGCTGCTCGGGTCGAGCGACTACTCGGCGAAGCTCGCCGCCTCACTCGGCCTGCCGTACGTCTTCGCGAACCACTTCTCGGGCGAGGGCCTCGAGCGGGCGCTCGAGCTCTACCGCACGGAGTACCGGCCGAGCGAGGCGCACCCGACGCCCGAGACGTTCCTCACCGCGAACGCCTCGGTCGCCCCCACCCACGAAGAGGCTCGCGCCCGGGCACTGCCCCAGATGCACTCGATGGCGCGGCTCCGCACCAATCGACCGATGCGCCCGCTCGAGACCGTCGAGGAGGCACTCGCCGCCCCCGCCGACTCGGTCGGCGACGAGCTCATCGCGGCCATGGAGCAGCGCTGGATCATCGGCGACCCCGCTGCCGCGGCATCCGAACTGCGCACCCTCGCGGAGCGCCACGGCATCGACGAGATCATGCTCGCGCCCATCGGCGGCAGCTACGACGGCGAAGCCCTCGACGCGACTCCCGGGCGCGAGCAGACGCTCGAACTGCTCGCGAACGAGTTGCTCGCGAACGAGTTGCTCGCGAACGCCGCATCCGCCGCGGGCTGACCGACCGGGCGGTGCGCGCCGCCGTCATGGACACCGCGTCTCCGCTTTCGTTCGCGCGCCGGTCGACCGGGTGCGGTGCCGCGTCAACCGCGCGTTCTCCTGGCCGCCATCTGCCGCTCCTACCGTACGGGCGTCCCCCGACGACTGGAGAAGCGAACGACCATGTGCGACCACCACGCCTCTGAATGCACGGAGCCCCACGACGCCGACGCCGAGCTCGAGCGGCTCGGATTCTCACGCCGCGACATGCTGCGCACCGCGGGCATCGTGCTCGCCGCCGGCGCACTGACCGGTGCGCAGACCCTCGGGACCGGAACGGCCCCGGCGAGCGCGCTCGGAACGGCGCGCGGCGGCGCGGCGAACGACCCCGCCCTCACCTGGCTCGTCGGCGACCACCACGTGCACACCCAATTCAGCCACGACGCGAAGTACCGCCTCGCCCAGCAACTCGACGCCGCCGAGCGCTACGGCGTCGACTGGCTCGCCTTCACGGAGCACGCGAACTTCGCCCACGCGGAGCAGGGCGTGTTCTCGTCGCTCGAGCAGATCCAGCAGGAGCGCGACGCCCGCGACCTGCTGATCTTCCAGGGCCTCGAGTGGTACATCCCCGCGGCAGAGCACGGCTCGGTGCTCATCGCACCCGGGCACGACTCCGCCCGCGTGCTGCGCGCGTTCGAGCTGGCATGGGACGGCAAGCTCAACCGCTGGGAGCGTCCGGCGAATGCCGCGCAGCAGGCCGAGTGGGAGCGTCGCGCCGCCGAGGCCATCGCCTGGCTCGGCGCGCAGAAGCGCAGCGGACTCATCGAGGACGCCGTCGTGCTCGCGAACCACCCGCTGCGACTCGGCATCGACTCGCCGCACGAACTGCGCGCGTGGCGCGACGCCGACCCCGAGATCATGATCGGCATGGAGGGCGCCCCCGGCGCCCAGGGCTCGGCGATCAGCCAGAACACCCACGCAGGCGACCAGCGCGGCGAATACACCAATGCACCTCGCGCCGACAGTTGGCCGGGGTTCCCGGCCGACGCCTACCGCCCGTACGGCGGCTTCGACTGGGCGACCGCGACGGTGGGCGGCCTGTGGGACGCGATGCTCGCGGAGGGCAAGCCGTTCTGGATCACCTCGAACTCCGACAACCACCTCACCGTCAAGGACACCTGGGTGACCGGTGCATACCCCGCCGGCGAGCCCTACGCGAGCCTCCCGAACGAATTCGACCGCTGGGCGGTGCTCGGCAAACGGCCCGACCCGGTCGACACCGGCGCCCCGCAGGGCGGCAGCGACTTCTGGCCCGGGCAGTTCTCGCGGCTGCACACGGGCGTCACGACGCGGAGCTACGCGGGAGTGCTGCAGGCGATGCGCCTCGGGCGGATGTGGGTCGACCACGGCCACCTGCTGAGCGGCTTCGACGTGCGCGTGCGCGCGGCGATGCCCGGCAACGGCCGCGGGCGCGGCAACGGCGCGGGCAACGGCTGGGGCAACGCGGCCGGAGTCGGCGCGACCCTCGGCGGTCGGGTCGCCGCCCGGCGCGGGCAGGACGTCGAGGTGACGATCACCGTCACCACGACCGACTACGCCAACGCCGCGGGCATCGTGCCGCAGCTCGTGCACGTCGACCTCATCTCGGGCCCGGTCACCGGGGGCTCCGCCGACCCCGATGCCGTGCGCGCACCCGAGACCCGCGTCACGACGCGGTTCGACACCTCCGCAAGGCGCGGCACGTTCACGCTCACTCACGTGTTCGAAGACGTCGACCGGTCGTTCTACGTGCGGTTCCGCGGCAGCGACGGCAAGCGCCAGGGCGCCGGGTACCACGGCGCCGCGGTCGACCCGGGCGGCCCGCTGCGACACGGCGATGGAGAGGGCGACCCCTGGCAGGACACCTGGTTCTATGCGAACCCGGTGTTCGTCGACGTGCGCTGATCCGTCATGACGAGCGGTGCGGTCCGGTCCGCACCGCACCGCTGCCGCTCTCGCCGGTCCCTCAGGCGAGTATCGGCTCACTTCCGCCGCGAGACGACATGCCGCCGCCGCGTGTGATCAGGTAGACGATCGAGCCGACGAACGGCAGCACGATGAGGAAGGTGACCCAGATCGCCTTCGCCCACCCGCTCAGGCTGTGGTCTCGGAAGATGTCGACGATCAGGAAGACGATGATGCACAGGCACGCGATCCCGACGTAGACCCAGAAGAAGACGGTCAGGTAGTCCCAGAGCGACATGCCGCTCCCTTCCCGAGGTTCGGTGGCGGTCGATCCCATGCTCGTCGACGCAGCCGACCGATCGCATCACGTGATCTGGGTGATTCGGCGCGAAACGGCCTTCGGTACGGTGACCGGGTCGCCTGGCCTCGCTTCGCGACCTCGACGGCGCCATCGGATGCCGCATCCGCACGACATGGGGGAAAGTCATGAAGCCAGATCGCCACGCCCGCACGATGCTGCCGATTCCAGACCGGCCGCCGCACGGCCTCACGACCTACGACGCGAAGGATCCGGACACCTCGTATCCGCCCATCGAGCCGTTGATGCCACCGGACGGCGCACCGAACGTGCTCGTCATCCTGCTCGACGACGTCGGCTTCGGGGCGTCGAGCGCCTTCGGCGGGCCGTGCGCGACACCGAACGCCGAGCGGCTCGCCGCAGGCGGGCTGAAGTACAACCGCTTCCACACGACGGCGCTGTGCGCGCCGACGCGGCAGGCGATGCTGACCGGTCGCAACCACCACTCGGTCGGCATGGGCAGCATCACCGAGACGGCCACCTCTGCACCGGGTAACAGCTCATTGCGTCCGAACACGAAGGCGCCGCTCGCGATGACGCTGAAGCTGAACGGCTACTCCACCGCGCAGTTCGGCAAGTGCCACGAGGTGCCCGTCTGGCAGTCCTCCCCGATGGGCCCGTTCGATGCATGGCCCTCGGCGGGCGGCGGCTTCGAGACCTTCTACGGCTTCATCGGCGGTGAGAACAACCAGTGGGAGCCGGCGCTCTACGAGGGCACGACGCCGGTCGAACCACCGGCCACCGCCGAGGAGGGCTACCACCTCACCGAAGACCTCGCCGATCACGCCGTGAGCTGGATCCGCACGCAGAAGGCGCTCATGCCCGACAAGCCGTTCTTCGTGTACTTCGCGCCGGGCGCGACGCACGCGCCGCACCACGTGCCGCCCGAGTGGCCCGAGAAGTACAAAGGCCGGTTCGCCGACGGGTGGGACGTCGAACGCGAGCGCACGCTCGCCCGCCAGAAGGAGCTCGGAGTGGTGCCCGAAGACACCGAGCTCACGCCGCGCAACCCGCTCATCACGGCCTGGGACGACATGCCCGACGAGCTGAAGCCCGTGCTCGAACGGCAGATGGAGGTCTACGCCGGATTCCTCGAGCACACCGACCACCACGTCGGCCGGGTGATCGATGCGATCGACGACCTCGGCGTGCTCGAGAACACGCTGATCTACTACATCATCGGCGACAACGGGGCATCCGCTGAGGGCACCATGAACGGCGCCTTCAACGAGATGGCGAACTTCAACGGCATGGCGGCGATCGAGACGCCCGCGTTCATGCAGTCGAAGATGGACGAGTTCGGCTCGCCGAGCTCGTACAACCACTACTCCGTCGGCTGGGCGTGGGCGATGAACTCGCCGTTCCAGTGGACGAAGCAGGTCGCTTCGCACTGGGGCGGCACCCGCAACGGCACCATCGTGCACTGGCCGAAGGGCATCGACGAGCAGGGCGGGCTGCGCACGCAGTTCACGCACTGCATCGACGTGGCGCCGACCATTCTCGAGGCCGCCGGCCTGCCGGAACCGACGACGGTGAACGGCGTGCTGCAGTCGCCGATGGAGGGCACGTCGATGCTCTACAGCTTCCGCGAACCCGATGCCCCGGAGCGACACGACCTGCAGTACTTCGAGATGTTCGGCAATCGCGGCGTCTACCACCGCGGGTGGAGCGCCGTCACGAAGCACAAGACACCGTGGCTCATCGTGGACCCTGACGTCCATGCCTTCGACGACGACGTCTGGGAGCTCTACGACGGATCGGTCGACTTCAGCCAGGCACGGAATCTGGCACAGGAGCAGCCGGAGCGGCTCGCGCACCTCCAGCGGCTCTGGCTGATCGAGGCGACGAAGTACCACGTGCTGCCGATGGACGACCGCACGGGCGAGCGACTCAACGCCGAGCTGGCGGGTCGCCCGACCCTCATCCGCGGCAACAGCCAGCTGCTCTACCCGGGCATGGGCCGACTGTCGGAGAACAGCGTGGTGAGCATCAAGAACAAGTCGTTCTCGGTGACGGCAGAGGTCGAGGTCGCGGAGGGCGGCGCGAACGGCGTGATCATCGCCCAGGGCGGCCGTTTCGGCGGGTGGAGCCTCTACGCGTCAGACGGAGCAGCGAAGTTCGTCTACAACGTGCTCGGCATCCAGTCGTTCGCGACGGCGGCCGAGCGGCCGATTCCGGTCGGCACCCATCAGGTGCGCATGGAGTTCGCCTACGACGGAGGCGGCCTCGCGAAGGGAGGCGGAGTGACCCTCTACTACGACGGCGAGGCCGTCGGCACGGGGCGCGTCGACCTCACGCAGCCGATGATCTTCTCGGCCGATGAGACGACCGATGTCGGGTACGAATCGGGCACCACGGTCAGCCCCGACTACACACCGCAGTCGAGCCGCTTCACGGGGAAGGTCCACTGGGTTCAGATCGACGCAGGCGTCGACGACCATGACCACTTCATCGACCCCGAGGAGCGCCTGCGGATCGCGATGGCGCGCCAGTAGCGTCTGCTGGTCGAGCCTGTCGAGAGTGTCTGCGGGTCGAGCCTGTCGAGACCAGGGTTTCGACAGGCTCAACCCGCAGGACTCGAGTTCGGTTTCGACAGGCTCAACCCGCAGGACTCGAGTTCGGTTTCGACAGGCTCACCCCACAGGGCTAGGCCGCAAGGCCGAGCCGGCGAAGGTCGTCGCCCGAGGCGCGGTACTCGTCGCCGTCGGCGATCGTGAGTTCGCGCGGCACGCGCGCGCCGTTCTGCACCTTGGCGTCGCGACCGATGCTCGCGTACGGGCCGACGACGGCGTTGCGTCCGACGACGGCACGGCGCCCGATGTGCGCGTTGACGCCCACGACGGCGCGCTCGGCGACGATGGCGTCGCCTTCGACCCATCCACCCGGGCCGATCTGGGCGCCGCGCTGCACTTCGGCGCCCGAGTCGACATAGGCCGTCGGGTCGACGAACGCGGTCGGGTCGACCTTGGCCGTCGTGGCCACGAGGCCCCGGCCGTTCACGTGCTTCCGGTAGCGACGCAGGATCCCGGCTTCGTCCTCGAACTCGACGTAACTGATGCCCACGTTCTCCTCCTTCCGGGGTGGTGACTCCACACCCGAACACTGGTACAACACTGGGGCTGACCGGGGAATTCCCGACGTCGACGACCTGGCCCGGCAACGCTCGCAGCAGCCCCGCAGCGCAGTGAAGGTTAGGCTTGCCTGAGCACTACGGATGCCGCGTCGCGGGCCGTCCGACCACGACCGACCTCGCCCAGGCCCAGCCATGCCCCCAGCTCCCCTGCTCGACCTCGACCGCGTGAGCATCCGCCACGAGGGCGCGGATGTCGCGACCCCCGTCGACGTCTCGTTCCAGGTCGCCCGCGGCGAGGTGGTGCTGATCCTCGGCCCGAGCGGGTGCGGCAAGTCGACGCTCACCCTCGCGCTCGACGGGCTCGTGCCGCACGCCGTGCCGGCGGCCCTCGAGGGCACCGTGCGCGTGGCCGGCCTCGACACGAGCGAGCACCCCGTCGGCGTGCTGAGCGAGCACGTCGCGATGGTGTTCCAGGACCCCGACGCGCAGATCGTCACCGGCACGGTGCTCGACGAGGTGTGCTTCGCTCCCGAGAACCAGCTCGTCGAGGCATCCGAGGTGCTCGAACGCGCCGAGCGCGCCCTGAAGCTCGTCGGCCTCTGGGACCGCCGCGCGGAGAACCCCGACACGCTCTCGGGCGGCGGGCGCCAGCGCCTCGCGGTCGCCTGCGCGCTCGCGATGGCCGCCCCGGTGCTCGTGCTCGACGAACCGACGGCGAACCTCGACCCGGCGGGCATCGACGAGGTCTACGCGGTGCTGCGCGAACTCGCAAGCGTTCGCGACCACGCGGTGGTGCTCGTCGAGCACAACCTCGATGCGGCCGTCGACCTCGTCGACCGCGTCATCGTGCTCGACGCGACCGGACGTCTCGTGATCGACGGGCCCGCCCGCGAGGTGCTGCGCGAGCGAGCCGACGAACTCGTCACCCTCGGGGTCTGGCTGCCGGTCTCGACGCTCGCGGCGATGCGGCTGCGCGACGCCGGCGTCGTGCTCGACCCGCTCCCCCTCACGCCGGCCGAGCTGGCCGAGGCGCTCGACGCCCTGCCTTCGCTGCCCGCTCCGCTCAGCGAGTCGTCGCCCGTGCGCTCGACCGCGCTCTCGCCGCGGCCGACCCTCTCGATCGGCCCGGCGACCGGGTCGACCGGCGCGATCGCCGTCATCGGCGAGACGGCCATCCGCGCCCGCGACCTCTCGGTGCGCCGTGGCGGGCGCCGCGGCCCGATCGTCGTCGAGGGCGTCGACCTCGACGTGGCGGCCGGCGACTTCCTCGCGATCGTCGGCACGAACGGCGCGGGCAAGACCTCGCTGCTGCAGGCACTCGCCGGCGTGATCCCCGCGCCCCGCGGCGCCGTCGACGTGCTCGGCGTCGACCCGGCACGATGCGCCGCTCGCGAGCGCGCCCGGCGCATCGGCTTCGTCTTCCAGAATCCCGAGCACCAGTTCATCGCCCCGACGGTGGCGGAGGAGCTCGCTCAGGGCCTGCACCTGCAGGGCGTCTCCGAGATCGACGCCGCCCCGCGGGTCGAGGCCATGCTGGCGCGGTTCGGCCTCGAGTCGCTGCGCGACCAGCATCCGTTCCTGCTCTCGGGCGGCCAGAAGCGACGCCTCTCGGTCGGCACGGCGCTCATCGCCGGCGCTCCGGTGCTCGCCCTCGACGAGCCGACGTTCGGTCAGGACCGGGCGCGCGCCTCCGAGCTGCTCGACATGCTGCGCGGCCTCAACGACGACGGCACCACCGTGCTCGTCGTCACCCACGACCTGCAGCTCGTCGCCGACTACGCGAGCCACATCGCCGTGATGGACAGCGGGCGCCTCCTCGGCATCGGCACCACGGTCGAGGTGCTCGCCGGCCCGCTCGTCGAGCAGGCGGGCCTGCGCCACCCGCCGCTCGCCCGTGCCACCCGAGGTCTCGCGCGACATCCCGCCTGGCACTCGATCACCCGGATGTCGCAGCTGCCGGTCTCGTCGAAGGGCGCATCGTGATCGCGGCCGGCGAGGGCGGCGCCGCCACCCCCGAGGTGCCCATGACGCCTGCCGACGGCACGGAGCCGCACGCGACATCCGCTGCCCTCGACCCCTTCGCCGAGCACCGCGCACAACGCCCCTCGCGGTTCCTGTACGCCCTGAACCCGCTCGCGAAGCTGGCCGCCCCGCTGCCGGTCATGGTCATCGTCATGTTCAGCCGGGGCATCGCGCTGCCGCTCGCGTTCATCGTGTTCTCGGCGGCCGTGCTGCTCATCGGCGCCCGGCTCTCCGGCCGGGCGATCGCGGCGCTGCTCCTCGGCATCCCGATCGCCGCGCTCGTGCTCGGCGTCACCTTCGGCGTGTGGATCGACCCGTCGAGCGTGGCCGGCCTCCCCGCGGCATCCGTCACCCTCGTCTCGATCGGCGACTGGGACTTCACCCTCGCCGCCTACATCGTGGGCTTCGCGACGGGCCTCCGCATCCTCGCGATCCTGCTGCTCTCGCTCATCGCGGGCGTCACCTCGACCGGCACCGAGTTCGTGCGCTCGATGGTGCAGAACCTTCGCGTGCCGTACCGCCTCGGCTACACCGCCCTCGCGGCGCTGCGCTTCGTGCCGCGCTTCGGCCACGAGCTCGAGATCATCAGGGCCGCCCACCGAGTGCGGGGCACGGATGTCGGGCGCGGGCCGGTCGCGGCCGTGCGACGTGCGCTCGGCTACATCGTGCCGCTGCTCGCCTCGGCGATCCGGCACGCCGAGCGCGTCGCCCTCGCGATGGACGCACGCGCCTTCGGCGCGCACCGCACCCGCACCGAGCGGCACTTCTCGCCGTGGCGGTTGCGCGACACGGTGTTCGTGGCGTGCTTCCTCGCGGTGAGCATCGTCATCGCCGTGCTGACCTGGGCTCGCTGAGCGTCCAGATCCTCGCGCCGCAGCTCCGCCGCCCCGCCGCCGCTCCGCCGCCGCGCCGCCGCACCGCCGCCGCCGCGCCGGAGTACCCGATCTGCGATGGAGTGCGCCGCCAGTGGCCCGCACCCGGTACTCCCGCACCGATCGGGTACTCGGGCACATGTTCTGGGTGCGGGCAGCCCGGGGACGGTGAATGCGGAGACGACGAAGGGCCGGACGGTCTCCCGTCCGGCCCTTCGTTGCGAGCGGCTACTGCTGCGCGGCTTCGGTGCCCTCGATCTCCACGAGGAAGACGAGGGTCTGGCCGCCGAGCTGGTGCGCCGCGGCATCCGTGCCGTATGCGTACTCCGGCGGGATCGTCACGATGAGCTTGGTGCCGACCTTCTGGCCGACGAGGGCTGCGCCGAAGCCCTTGATGACGCCGTCGGTCGTGAACGTCGACGGAGTGCCGCGGGTGTAGCTCTGGTCGAAGATCTCGCCGGTCGTCCAGCTGATGCCCTGGTACTGCACGGTGACGCTGTCGCCGGCCTTCACCACGTCGCCGTCGCCCTCTTCGAGCACCTTCATCTGCAGCTCGGTCGAGGGATCCGTGTCGGGCAGGGTGACCGTGGGCGGCTCACCCTCGGCGCCGAACTTCACCTCGGGCACGTTCTCGGTCCACTTGCCGGGCTTCAGCGCCTCCTGCACCTCGACGACGTCGATGACGATGACGACCGTCTCGCCGGCCGCGACGCCGATGCTCTCGTTGCCGGTGTCGCCGTAGAGCGTCGCAGCGGGCGCGACGGTCACGGTGCGCGAGCCGACGGGCACGCAGTCGATGCCCGCGAGGAACGACTCGAAGACCTGCTCGTCGCCGACCTTGATCGTGGTCGGCTGCGAGAACAGCGTCTCACCGCTCGTGCCCGAGAATGCGGTGACGACGACGTTCATCGGGTCGCCGGACTGGGTCTCATCGCCGTCGCCCTCGATGGCGATGGTGCGCTCCAGTTCGTCGGACTCGAGCGGCGTGGTGAACGTGGCGGTCGGGGTTCCTGCGAACTCGCCCTCCACCTTCACGCTGTCGCTGAGGTCCCCGGACGTGACATCCATGCACGCCGCCGCGGCGTCGGGCGTCTTCGTCGCTTCGGGCTCCGAGCCGGTGGCGCAACCGGCGAGGAGCAGGGCGGTCGCGGAGGCGAGCGCGAGGGGCGCGGCACGGCGCATGGCACGGTTCATGGGAGGACGACTCGATTCGATCAGGGGTGGAATGCCTCCAGTCTGCACCGTTCGGCTTTCGATTGCCTGAGTCCATGGTCACGGAATCCGCACGATCTGCGCGCGACCTCGCCACGCCGCATCACCGGCGAGCCGCCGGAATCCGCGCCTTCGCGGCCTCAACACTCCAGCGCCACATCTCTGCCGGGCCGCCGGAATCCGCGCCTTCGCGGCCGATCAGGGCCACAATGGGCGGATGGGGGACAAGTTGGGGGAACCTGATCTCGCTGGAGGATTCGCGGCTGCGGCCGCGGCATCCATCGAGCTCGACGATGCACTGTGGAATCCGATCTCGACGGCCGCGGTGGCGCGGGCGCACCCGCGGTTCGACGAGACCGTGCTCGACGCATGCTGCGGCGACGGGGCATCCGCTCTGCCGACCGCCGAGCTCGTGGGCCCCGGCGGTGTCGTCGACGCGGTCGACTTCGCCGAACCGCTCGTCGACGCGGCGCGCGAACGAGCGGGCGAGCGGATGCCGCAGCTCCGGCTGCACGTCGCCGACGTCACGACGTGGGAGCCCACCGGGTACGACCTCGTGCAGTGCGTGCTCGGCGTCTTCCACTTCCCCGACCTCGATTCCGACACGCGTCACCTGATCGAACGCGCACGGCCGGGCGGCCGGGTCGCGATCACGGTGTGGGCGCGTGGCGCGTTCGACCCGCTTCCCGAACTGCTCGCCGAGGCGCTGCCCGATGGCGGAGCGTCGCTCGATGCGGCGGTGCCTCGCGCGGCGGGTCTCGAGTCGATCGACACGGCGGGCAGTCTCGCGCAGTGGCTCACGGGGCTCGGCCTCGCGGGCGTGCGGGCGCACACCGTGCAACGACACCTCGATCTGACGCCCGAGCTGCTGTGGCTGCTCGTCGAGGGCACGGCGCTGCGCTTCATGCTCGGCGGCCTCGGCGCTCCCGCGGTCGAGAAGGTGCGCAAGCGCTACCTCGCGGCGGTCGAGGCGCGCGGCATGACCTCCGTCGACGTGACGACGCTCATCGCGATCGGTCGGCGGCCGGCGTAGGCGTGCCGATCTCGAGGACGTCGGAATCACGTGTTGACCTTGACCCGAGGTCAGGGTGCACGCTGACGACATGAACACAACGAACTCCACTGATTCCACGAAGTCCGCCGACACGACCTGGACCGGCATGGTGCCGTTCGAAGACACGGCCCTGGCGGTCACCGACACCGGCGGAGCCGGCATCCCCGTGATCTACCTGAACGGCGCGTACGCCTCGAAGGTGCACTGGCGACGCGTCACCACCGACCTCGGGCCCGGCTTTCGCCACATCACCTTCGACGAACGGGCCCGCGGGAAGTCGAAGCTCGCGGCCGACTACTCGTTCGAGGCGTGCATGCGCGACATCGACGCCGTCCTCGACGCGAGGGGCGTCGACCGGCCCCTGCTGGTGGGCTGGTCCTACGGAGCACTGCTGGGCGTGCACTGGGCCAGCAGGAACCCGGCCCGCGCGCTGGGCGTGGTGGGCGTCGACGGCCCGTACCCCGTCGGCTGGACCGACGAAGCCGGCCACGAGGAGGTCAGGACGGTGTTCCGCCGCATGAAGCCGATGATGCCGTTGGTTCGGCCGATGGGTCTGGCGGCCCGGTTCTCCGCCGAGACGCATGCGGATCTCGCCATCGAGTCGCACCTGCTGCACGCCGCCGTCGGCCCGATCCTCGACAGCCTGACCGTGCCCGTCCGCTATATCGTCGCCTCTGGCGAGGCCGTCGGCAGTCGCGATGACCTGCAGGAGCAGATGCGCAAGGCTCTCGACCCGGTGCTGGCCCGCAACCCGAATCTGAAGGTGAGCGCGAAGGTCTCGAGCAACCACGGGAGCATCCTGCGAAAGGACTCCCCCGCCGTCGCGGCAGCCGTGCGCGAGGTCGCCGCCCTCGAGCGGAAGGGTCGTTGACCGCATGATGGGCGGACTCGCGATCGGGCAGGCGGCGGCATACGCCGACGTCACGGTGAAGACCGTGCGGCATTACCACCGGCTCGGGCTGGTCGACGAACCCCGACGAGACAGCTCCGGGTACCGGCGCTACGGATCCGACGAGCTGCTGCGGCTGGTGCAGGTTCGAACCCTGGCCACCGCCGGTGTGCCGCTCGCCGAGATCGGCGAACTGCTCGACGCCGGCCCCGAGCAGTTCACGGCCGCCATCGCCGACGTCGAGCGACGGTTGAACGATCGGATCACGGAGCTGATCGGCCGCCGCGACACGCTGCACCGGCTCGCCGACGGCGACCGGGCGTTGCTGCCCGACCGCGCGTGCGCGGTGCTCGACAGGATGCGCGATCTCGGGTTCGACGCCGAGTACGTCGCCGGTCAACGCGAAGGCCTGGTGCTGGCCCGCGCGCTGCTGCCGGGCGGCTTCGACGGCTTCCTGACCCAACTGGAGCTGCGGCTCGACGACGCCGGCTACGTCGAACTGACGAAACGCAGCTGGGAGGCGGAGGGATGGGATCAGGACGACCCGCGCATCGAGGAACTCGCGATCGCCACGGCCGACCTCTACCTCGCCAACCCGTCCCTCATGGGGGATCCCGACATCATGCGCGCCTGGATCGACGCGTCGACCAAGTACGCGCTGATCAACACCCACGGCGAGGTTCAGGCGCCGATCTCGACCCGGCTGACCGCGCTCACCGAGGCCAGGCTCCGGGCCGCGGGCGTGCCCGTGCCGCGCGGGTGACCCGCTACTCGACCGGCGAGGCACCCGTGGCGACGGGGCGGGTCTCGTCGTTCGACCACTGGCTCCACGAACCGGGGTAGAGCGCCGCGTCGATCCCGGCGATCGCGAGCGCGGCGACCTCGTGCGCCGCGGTGACGCCGGATCCGCAGTAGGCGGCGACCGGCGCTTCCCCGATGACACCCACGCTCGCGAAGTGCTCGCGCAGCGCCTCGGCGGACTTGAAGCGGCCGTCGGCGTCGAGGTTCTCGCCGCTCGGCGCGGACCGCGCTCCGGGGATGTGCCCGGCACGGGGATCGATCGGCTCGACCTCGCCGCGGTACCGGGGCGCACCACGGGCGTCGAGCAGCACGCCCGTGGCCGGGAACGCGGCGGCCCCGTCGATGCCGATCACCGGCATCCCGCCGAAGCGGGCGGTCGCGTCGCCGGTCTCGGACGTGACGTCGCCGGTCTCGAGCGGATGCCCCGCCGCCCGCCATGCATCGAGGCCGCCGTCGAGCATCCGCACGTCGGCGACGCCTGCATGCCGCAGCAGCCACCACGCCCGCGCGGAGGACTGGTTGCCGAGGTCGTCCATCACGACGACGGTGTCGCCGTCGCGAACGCCCCAGCGTCGCATCGCTCCGGTGAAGGCCACCTCGGTCGGCAGCGGATGCCGCCCCTCACCGGTCACGTCGTGGTCGGCGAGCTCGTGGTCGAGGTCGACGTAGACGGCGCCCGGGATGTGACCGGCGCGGTACGCCTCGGTGCCGTCGGGCTCGGCGAGCGACCAGCGCACGTCGAGCACGACGATGCGCTCCCCCGAGGCGAGGCGAGCGGCGAGGTCGTCGGCGGTGATGAGGATCGGCATGCCTCCATCCTGCCTCGCCGCCGAGGGCGAAACGCACGCTGCGCTCGCTGTCGAGATGGTCGGAACAGACAATCTGCACGCAACATCCGTGTCTCCGTTGCATCACGATCACTTGCCAAGGCCTCACCACGCGACGTATCTTCGAGAGCATTGAAATAGTGACCGAATGGTCGGTCATGAATCCCTACTCGATGACGAGAACCCGCGAGGGCTCAAAGGAGAGTTCATCCCATGCACCGTGCGCAGCGCCGTCTGCTCGTTCCCGCCGCAGTCGCGGCATCCATCGCACTCGCCCTCACCGGTTGCGGCGCCTCGAACTTCGGCGGCGATTCCGGCGGTGACGCGGCCTCCGAAGAGGGCCCCATCAAGATCGGCGCCGTGCTCGACATCACGGGTGTCGGCGCGAACCTCGGCGTTCCCGAGCAGAACACCCTCAACATGCTCGCCGAGCAGCTGAACGCCGACGGCGGCATCGACGGCCGCGAGGTCGAGCTCATCATCAAGGACAACCAGTCCACCGAAGACGGCGCAGCCAAGGCCACCACGCAGCTCATCGAGAACGACGACGTCGACCTCATCATCGGCTCCTCGCGCACCGGCCCCTCGCTCGCGATGCGCCCCCTCGTCGAGGCCGCGCAGGTGCCGACCATCTCGGTCGCCGCGAACGCCGCCATCGTCGACGGCTCCGAGTGGGTCTTCAAGACCGCGCAGAACGACCTCGTGGTGCTCGAGCGCATCCTCGACGACGCCGCGTCGAAGGGCTACACCAAGATCGCGCTCGTGCGCGACGCCACCGGCTTCGGCGAGGGCATCGCCGACATCATCACCGAGCTCGGCGAGCAGCGCGGCATCACCCTCACGGCCACCGAGGCCTTCGAGCCCAGCGCGACCGACTTCACCGCGCAGATGACGAACATCCGCGCGGCCGACGCCGACGCCGTCATCATCTGGGGCATCACCCCGTCGGCCGGCCTCGCGCAGGCCGCCTACGTGCAGCTCGGCGTCAACAAGCCGGTCTACCAGTCGCACGGCGTCGCCAACGACGCGTTCTTCGAGGCCGCGGGCCCCGCAGCCGACGGCGTCATCGCCCCGATGGGCCGCCTGCTCGTCGCCGATGAGCTCAGCGACGACGACCCGCAGAAGCCGGTCATCGACCAGTTCATCGCCGACTACTCCGAGGAGTTCGGCAGCTCGCCCTCGAGCTTCGCCGGTCACGCGTACGACGCGTGGCTCGTCGGCACGAAGGCGCTGGAGTCGGCAGGCACCGACCCCGAGGCGCTCCGCGACGCGATCGAGTCGACGACCGACCTCGTCGGCATCTCGGGCATCTTCACGATGACCCCCGAGAACCACTCCGGCCTCACCGCGGACGCGCTCATCATGGCGCTCGCCGAGGGCGGCCGCTGGACCCTCCTCGAAGAGTAGGCAGCACCCGTTGATCGACTTCCTCCAGCTGACGGTGGCAGGGCTCTCGCAGGGGTCCGTGTACGCCCTGCTCGCCGTCGGCCTCATCGCCACCTACACGGTGCGGCACGTCGTGAACATCGCCCAGGGCGACTACGCGACGCTGGCCGGCCTCGGCAGCATCTCGCTCGTCACGGCCGGCCTGCCGCTGCCCGTCGCCATCCTCATCGCGCTCATCTCGGTGACACTCGCCTCGGTGCTCATCGAGCGCCTCGTCATCGCCCGCGTGAAGAACCTCACGACGCTCGTCTCGATCATCCTGACCCTCGGCGTCTCGACGCTGCTGCAGGCGATCATGCTCCTCATCTGGGGTGCGGAGGCGAAGCGCCTGCCGGCCTTCCCCGGCAGCGACCTCACCCTCGGCGGCGTCAGCATCCGCTCGCAGGAGCTCTGGATGCTCGGCGCGCTCGTGGTCGTCGGCGGCGGCGTGCTGCTCTTCTACGAGAAGACCCGCTGGGGCAAGGCGCTGCGCGCCAGCGCCGAGCAGCCGGTCGCGGCGCGCATCGTCGGCATCTCCCCGGCCGTGGCCTCCGTCATCGCCTTCGCGATCGCCGGCTTCGTGGGCGCGACGGCGGGCGTGGTCAGCTCGCCGATCTACCTCTCGATCTGGTCGGGCGGCCTGCTGCTCGGCCTCAAGGGGTTCGTGGCGGCGGTGCTCGGCGGGCTCGTCTCGTTCCGGGCGGCGATCGTCGGCGCGCTGCTGCTCGGCATCATCGAGTCGTACGTCGCCGGCTACGTGGCATCCGGTTGGAAGGACGCGGTCGCGTTCTTCATCCTCATCATCGTGCTGATCATCCGACCGGCCGGCCTCGTGCTGCGCCCGAACGCCGTGAGGGTCTGAGATGTCCTACCTGAACAAGGCAGCCATGCGGTCGAAGACCGGCTTCTGGCCCAACAACCGCGGCACGATCCTCGGCGTCGCGGCGTTCGCGGTGATCATCGCGATCATCCCGTTCACGGCGAGCTCGTCGATGATGAACATCGCGGTCTTCTCGATGATCTTCGCGCTGCCCGCCATCGGCCTGTCGCTGCTCATGGGCCTCGCCGGCCAGGTGAGCCTCGGCCAGGCGGCGTTCTTCGCGATCGGCGCGTACACGCACGCGATCCTGCTGCAGAAGTTCGAGGTGCCCGGTCCCGTCGCCGCGGTGGGCGGGGTCGTCGCGGCCATGCTGGCGGCGCTCCTCATCGGCCTGCCGATGCTGCGCCTGCGCGGCCACTACCTCGCGCTCGCGACGCTCGGCCTCGGCTTCATCGTCATGATCGCCGTGCGCGAGTGGGAGTTCACGGGCCGCACCACGGGCATCTACGGCTACGGTCGGCCCGAGGTCTTCGGCATCCCGATCGACAACAACGGACTCTTCTTCTGGTTCGTCGCGCCGTTCGTGCTCACCGGCCTCGTGCTCGCGCTGAACCTCACCCGTTCGCGGGCGGGCCGGGCGCTCTCGGCGGTCAACGACTCCGAGCTCGCCGCCGAGTCGCTCGGCGTGAACACCTACGCCCTGCGCGTGAAGGTCTTCACCCTCTCGGCGGGCTTCGCCGGCCTCGGCGGCGTCTTCTACGCCTACCAGGTGCAGATCGTCTCACCGCAGGTCGCCGAGTTCCACGTCTCGGTCGAGCTGCTGCTCATGGTCGTGCTCGGCGGTCTCGGTTCGGTCTGGGGCGCCGTCGCCGGCGCGTTCATCGTCGAACTCCTCTCCGAGGGACTGCGCGACCTCATCCCCGCGATCATCCCCGGCGCGACGGGCGAGGTGCAGCTCATCGGCTACGGCCTCGTGCTGATCCTCGTGATCATCCTGCTTCCCGGCGGTCTCTACCAGGTCGTGAAATCGGCCTGGGCGGCGATCACCAGACGGCGAGCGGATGCCTCGGCGAAACCCTCCCCCGCCACCGCCGCCGATGGCGGCTCCGGTGACGTGCCGACGCGCGCGTTCGGCGGGCTGCCGGGCGAGTCCCCGGCCGGCGAAGGGCTCGACGAGTCGACGGATGCCGCGGCATCCGATGCCCGCATTCCGACCGTCTCGACGCCGGTGGCCGCCGGCGAACCGATCCTCGAGGTGTCGGGGCTCACGAAGCGCTATGGCGGCGTGGTCGCCGTCGACGACGTGACCCTCACGGTGCCCGCCGGGCAGATCATGGGCCTCATCGGGCCGAACGGCGCGGGTAAGACGACGTGCTTCAACATGATCACGGGCGCGATCGCGCCGACCTCGGGCACGGTGCGCTTCCTCGGCGAGGAGATCCAGGGCCGCAAGCCGCACGTCGGCGCAGAGGCCGGGCTCACCCGCACGTTCCAGAACCTGCAGGTGTTCTCGTCGACCGACGTCGTCGGCAACGTCTACATGGGTCGATATCGCAAGGGCCGGGCCGGCATCCTGCGCGGCATGTTCGGGCTGCAGGGCCGCGAGCAGTACGCCCACGAGGAGATCGCGCACGACATCCTCGACTCGATGCGCCTCGGCGACGTCGCGGGCCTCGCCGCCGGCGACCTGCCGTTCGGCCGCCAGCGCATGATGGAGGTGTGCCGAGCGCTCGCCGCCGAGCCCGCGCTGCTGCTGCTCGACGAGCCGATGGCCGGGCTCTCGGGCAGTGAACGCGAGCTGCTCGCGCAACTGCTGCGGGCGCTGCGCGACGCCGGGCTCACGATCGTGCTCGTCGAGCACGACGTCGCCCAGGTGATGGCGCTCGCCGACTCGGTCGCGGTGCTCGACGATGGCGTGCTCATCGCGCACGGCGACCCCGAGTCCGTGCGCAACGATCCGGCGGTCATCGTCGCCTACCTCGGCACCGATGTCGAAGAGGCCGAGGCCGAGCTGAAGGAACTGGAGGACCAGTCATGACCCTCGCCGTCGAAGGCCTCGACGCGGGCTACGGCAAGCTCGCGATCCTGCACGAGGTGAGCCTCTCGGTCGCACCCGGTGAGATCGTGACCGTCGTCGGCTCGAACGGCGCAGGCAAGACGACGCTGCTTCGAGCGCTCAACGGCCTGATCCGTCCGACCGCCGGCACCGTCACGATCGACGGCGTCGACATCACGGGCAAGCCGACCGAGAAGATGGCGTCGCTCGGGCTCACCCACGTGCCCGAGAACCGCCTGTGCTTCCCGACGCTGTCGGTGCGCGACAACCTCATGCTCGGTGCCTGGAGCCGCGGCGGCAAGGGCGACCTCGCTGCGGTGCTCGAGCTCTTCCCGCGGCTGCAGCCGCGGCTCGGGCAGGCGGCGGGCACGCTCTCGGGCGGCGAGCAGCAGATGGTCGCGATCGGCCGGGGCCTCATGGCCGCGCCGAAGGCGATCATGCTCGACGAACCGTCGATCGGGCTCGCGCCGAAGGTCGTCGCCGAGATCATGAAGGTGCTCACCGAGCTGCGCGGGCGCGGCATGGCGGTGCTGCTCGTCGAGCAGAACGTGCGCGCCTCGTTCGGCATCGCCGACCGCGCGGTCGTCATGCAGCGCGGCCGGGTCGTGCTCGAGGGCACGCCCGCCGAGCTCGTCGAGTTGCCCGAGGTGCGCAATGCCTACCTGGGCGGTGCTGCGGCCTAGCGGTTCACCGAGCCGACTCCTTCAAGAACGGCGGATGCCTCGCACTCGCGGGCATCCGCCGTTCTGCATGTTCAGCCGAGCAGCGCGACGAGCTCGTCGTAACCCTTCGCTCGGGCGTGCTGAAGCGGGGTGACCCCGTCGCGGTCGGCGATCGAGCGATCGGCCCCGCCCTCGAGCAGCACGCGCACCGTCTCCTGGTGACGCGGGCCGCCGTCGCCGAGGATGACGGCCTCGAGCAGCGACGTCCAGCCGAGGTTGTTCACGTGGTTCACGTCGATGTCGGTCTGCAGCACGCGCTGCAGGTACTCGACGTGGGCGCGCTCGCCCGCCGGGATGACCGAGATGCCGCCGTAGCGGTTGACGATCGTGAAGTCGGGGTTCGCGGGCAGCAGCACCTCGGCCATCGCGACGCTTCCGGTGACGCCCGTCACGAGCCACGGGGTGTCGTGCCGGTCGTCGAGGGCGTCGGGGTCGGCACCCGCCACGACGAGCGACTTCGCGGCCTCGACGTGATCGCCGGTGACGGCGAGCAGCAGGGCGGTGCGCTGTCGCTCGTCGCGAGCTTCGAGGTCGGCACCCGCGCGGATCGCGAGGTCGACGGTCGCCGTGTCGCCCACGGATGCCGCGGCGAGCAGGGTGCCGTCGGGATCGGGCAGCTGGGGTGCAGGGGTCTCGGTCATCTGGACATCCTCTCGTGATGGCGGGGTCGGGGGTGGGTCGGTCGCTCGCGACGGCGCGTCGCTCTGCGCGCTGCACCCTGCGAGCAGCAGCGCCGCCGCGAGGATCGCGATGGCGCTGCCGCGAACGCGACGGGTCAGGCCCACGGCGACCCGACGACGTCGTACGGGCCGGAGGGCGCGGGCTGCTCGTCGAACTTGCTGTCGACTGCGAGCAGCCGGCCGTGCAGCACCTTCGCGGTCGTGTAGACGCGGTCGGGGTCGCTCGCCCGCTGCGCGACCCGGTGCACGGTGTCGCCATCGGCCGAGATCCGCATCGTCGCCACCATCTTCGAGAAGTTGCGGATGACGGTGAGCTCGTTGCCCTGTCGCACGAGGCCATCGGCGTTCACGAGGTCGGCGCCCTGCGTGTCGATCGCGGAGACCGCTCCATCGACCGTGGCGAAGCGCCACAAAGCCCCCGTGTTGCCCTGCGCGACGACGAACGCGCTGCCGTCGGCCGAGAGCGCGATGCCGCCGAGGTTGAAGCCCGCGACGCGATCGATCGTGCCCGAGGCATCCGCCCACAGCTCGGCCGCCCAGCCGTCGCCCGCGGGGGCGACGCGGAAGATCTGCGGGTCGTTGGAGTTGGTGAAGTACGCGGCGCCGTCGGCGCCGATCGCGACGTCGTTGAGGAACGCGTCAGCGGTGCCGGGCACGCGCAGCGCGGCGAGCAGCTCACCGTCGTGCGAGTACACCCACAGGTCGGGGCGGTCGGGATTGCCGATGCCGTTCGGGCCGCCGGCGATGTAGACGTTGCCGGCGCGGTCGACGGTGATGCCGCGGGCGGTGTACCTGCCGTCGGTGCCGTCGCCCGCGAGCCACTGCTCCGCATCGGCGTCGCGAGCAGTGCCGCGGTGGATCTCGCCTCCCGTGACCTCGCTCACGTAGAAGAGGCCCCGCCGCTGGTCGACGCCGATGCCCTCGAATCGGGAACCCGCCGCGTCGCCCGGGAGGACGTACCGGTCGGGTCGCCCCTGGCCCTGGTCGGTGCGCTCGGAGGCGGACGCCTCGCCGGCTCCGGTCGTGATCGTCGCGGTCGTGATTCCGGCCGTGAGGCTCGCCGCGGCGAGCGCGGTTGCGATGATGCGCTTCATGGATCTCCCCATCTCTGACGTGCCGGGTTTCGGCGCGCACTCAAGAGTCCGTCTCGACCACGGGTGCCGGCGTCGGGCGACCGGCTGCCGTCGGATAGCCGATCGGATGATGCCGGACGCATCGTGGCCTGCCTAGGCTGGCGAACATGTCCGCTACCGACCAGACCGGTGTCCGCGGCATCCTCGCGCCTGTCGCCCGACTCGACCGCTGGCTCCAGTTCGTGTTCGTCGTGCTCGTCGTCACGTCGGCGGTGCGCTACCTCGAGCGCCATGGCTTCGGTGCCGACGGCGTGCTCGTGCTCGCCGGTGCCGCGCTGCTGACGGTCGCGTACTCGCTACGGCCGCTTCTGCCCACGCGCTCGTGGTGGCCGACGGCATGGGTCGTCACGGTCACCGTGCTCTGGGCGCTGCTGACGCTCGCGGCGCCTTCGTTCGCCTGGTGCGCCGTGCCGCTCGGGTTCGCCGTGCTGCAGGTACTGCCGTTCCGTGGGGCGGTGACCGTCGTCGTGCTCATGACGGCGGTCGTCACCGCCGCCGAACTGCGCATCGCCGACGGAGTGGACCCCACCGTGATCGCCGGTCCGATCGGAATCGCGGTGGTGACCGTGCTCGTCTACCGGGCGCTGCAACGCGAGTCGGCGGCACGGCAGGCACTGCTCGACGAGTTGACCGACGCGCAGCACGAGCTGCTGCAGGCGCAGCACCGAGCCGGTGCGCTCGCGGAACGCCAGCGGCTCTCGCGCGAGATCCACGACTCGGTCGGGCAGCGACTCGCGAGCATCACGCTACTGCTGGCGGCGACCGAGCAGGACTGGGAGCGTCGGCCCGACCTCGCACGCGATCACGTCGCGGTGGCCGCCGCGACCGCTCGCGATGGCCTCGCCGAGGTGCGCCGGGTCGTGCACGGGCTCCCGCCCGTCGACCTCGCCGACGATGCTTCGGGCGAGGCGTTGCCGTCGGCGTTGCAGCGACTCGTCGACGAGTCCGTCGGGCCGGGCGCCGGCCCCGAGGTGAGCCTGCATGTGCACGGCGACCCCGTCCCCCTCGCTGCGGATGTCGCGGGCGGGCTGCTGCGCTCCGCCCGCGGTGCACTCGCGAACGCCATCGAGCATTCCGGGGCCCGCCGGGTGGCGGTGACCCTCACCTTCCTCGCCGATGAGGTGCGACTCGACGTTCGCGATGACGGCACCGGGTTCGACGCCGACGCGGTTGCTGACGCGTCGGTCCCTCCACATCGAGGTCGGACCGGGCGTGGCCGCGGGCTGCAGGGCATCCTCGACCGTGCGGCAGGGCTCGGCGGGCGCGCCTCCATCGAGAGCTCCCCCCGCGACGGCACCACCATCTCGATCGAGCTGCCCTTGGAGGGCGAATGAGTGTGCGTGTCGTGCTCGTCGACGACCATCCCGTCGTTCGCGCCGGACTCTCGGCCCTCATCTCCGGCACCGACGACCTCGAGGTCGTCGGTGAAGCGCGCGACCTCGCGACGGCACGCTCCGTGGTCGCGGCGACCCGGCCCGACGTCGTGCTGATGGATCTCGACCTCGGCGACGGCCCGGGCGGCGCCGCCGTCACCACCGAGCTGCGCGCGCTCGACGACCCGCCCCGCGTGCTCGTGCTGACGACGTACGCCACCGAGGCCGACATCCTGCGCGCCCTCGATGCCGGGGCGAGCGGCTACCTGCTGAAGGATGCCCCCGCGCCCGAACTGTTCGCCGGGATCCGGGCGACCGCCCGGGGCGAGACGGTGCTCGCGTCGTCGGTCGCGGCCACGCTCGTGCGCCGCGCGGCCTCGCCCGGCCCCGTCGTCACCGAACGCGAGGTCGCCGTGCTCGAGCTGCTCGCACAGGGCCTCGGCAATCGCGAGATGGCGAAGGAGCTGTTCGTCTCGGAGGCGACCGTGAAGTCGCACCTCTCGCACATCTACACGAAGCTCGGCGTCGACACCCGTGCAGGTGCGGTCGCCGCCGCGATCGAGCGGCGCATCATCCGGCGCTGACCGGCGCGAGCAAGGCTCCCTCGATTCCGCTCTCGGCATACAACACGCCTCGGGCTCGGAACAGCCTGCCGATAAACTGGGCGAACGGTGCGAGCGCGAGGAGGGTGAATGATCTTCAGCCTCGCCCTGTTCGGTGCGCTCGCCCTGATCACGCCGCTGCTCACGAAGTGGCTCGGGCGTCGGGTGTTCGCCGTCATCGCGCTGCCGCCCGCCGCGGTCTTCGTGCTGCTGCTCACGTGGATGCCCGGCGTGCTCGCCGGCACCCCCGTCGTCGAGATCGTGCCGTGGATCCCCACCCTCGACATCGCGCTGAGCTTCCGCCTCGACGCCCTCGCGCTGCTCCTCGCCCTCATCGTCACGGGTGTCGGCGCCCTCGTGCTGCTGTACTGCATGCACTACTTCGCCGACGACGAGCCCGCACTCGGGCGATTCGCGGCCCTCCTGCTCGCCTTCGCCGGCGTCATGTTCGGCCTCGTCACGGCCGACGACGTGTTCATCCTGTTCACGTTCTGGGAGGCCACGAGCGTGCTCTCGTACCTCCTCATCGGCCACTACACGGGGCGCAAAGAGAGCCGCGGTGCCGCATTGCAGGCGCTGACCGTCACGACGTTCGGCGGGCTCGCGATGCTCGTCGGCCTCGTCATCCTCGCCGTCGACGGCGGCACCACCTCGCTCTCCGAGCTCGTCGCCCACCCCGTGACCGGCGCGGCCGGCGAGTGGGCGATCGCGCTCGTGCTGCTCGGCGCGATCTCCAAGAGCGCGCTCGTGCCGTTCCACTTCTGGCTCCCGGCCGCGATGGCCGCGCCGACCCCGGTCAGCGCCTACCTGCACGCCGCCGCGATGGTGAAGGCCGGCGTCTACCTCATCGCCCGCCTCGCCCCCGGGTACGCCGATCTCGAGGTGTGGCATCCGATCGTCATCGGACTCGGTGCGCTCACGATGCTCGTCGGCGGCTGGCGCGCCCTCCGCCAGTACGATCTGAAGCTCCTGCTCGCCTACGGCACCGTCAGCCAGCTCGGCTTCCTCGTCATGGTCACGGGCTTCGGCACTCGCGACGCGGCCCTCGCGGGCGTCGCCCTGCTGCTCGCGCACGCCCTGTTCAAGGCGACGCTCTTCCTCGTCGTCGGCATCGTCGACCACGCCGCAGGCACTCGCGACTGGCGCAAGCTCTCGGGCGTCGGCCGCCGCATGCCCGTGATCGCGACGATCGGCTTCGTCGCCGCGGCATCCATGGCCGGTGTGCCGCCGTTGCTCGGCTTCGTCGCGAAGGAGGCCGTGTTCTCCGCCTTCCTCGAGGCCGTCGCCGCGGGTGACGGTTGGGCGTGGCTCTCGCTCACCGCAGCCTTCGCCGGGTCGGTGCTCACGGTCGCCTACTCGGTGCGCTTCGTCTGGGGCGCCTTCTACTCCAAGAAGGATCTCGCGGACTGCGAGCTGCACGCCCCGAGCCCCGCGATCGCGGTGGCGCCCGGTGTCCTCGCCGCAGCCAGCATCGTCGCGGCGTTCGCGATCCCGTTCATCGAGCCACTGCTCGCGGCCTACGCCGACGAACTGCCCGGCGGCCACGACTACCACCTGGCCCTCTGGCACGGCCTCGAGCCCGCCCTCGCGATCTCGGCCGTCGTCTTCGCCCTCGGTGCACTGCTCGTGTGGGGCCGCCAGCGGGTCGCGCGCATGCAGGCCGCAGTGGCGCCCGTGCTCGACTCGGCCCGCGGCTACCTCGGCATCGTCTCGGTCGTCGACCGGCTCGCGGCCACGGTCACCACCACGATCCAGTCGCGCGGCCTGCCCGGCTACCTCGCGATCATCGTCGCGGTCTTCATCGGCGGCCTCGGCACGCTCTCGATCCTGAACACCTCGTGGCCGAGCGAGATCCGGCTCTGGGACTACCCGGCACAGCCGTTCCTCGCATTCGTCATGGCGGTCGCCGCGATCGCCGCGGCCACGGTGCGCCAGCGCATGACCGCGGTGCTGCTCGTCAGCGTCACCGGCTATGGGCTCGTGCTGCTCTTCGGCATGTCGGGCGCCCCCGACCTCGCCCTCACCCAGGCGCTCGTCGAGACCATCGTGCTCGTCGTCTTCGTGCTCGTGCTGCGGCGCCTGCCCAAGCAGATCGCCCAGCGCAACCCGCCGGTGCACAAACTCGCGCGCGGCATCATCGGCGCGCTCGCCGGCATCGTCATGGGCGTGCTCGGCCTCGTCGCCCTCGGCGCCCGCATCGAGCCGACGATCGCCGAGGGGCTGCCCGCGCTCGCGCTCGAGGCGCACGGCAAGAACATCGTGAACGTCATGCTCGTCGACATCCGCGCGTGGGACACCCTCGGCGAGATCTCCGTGCTCGTCGCGGTCGCCACGGGCGTCGCGAGCCTCATCTTCGTCTCGGGCCGCACGGGCGGCGCCCCGCGTCTCGACCACGTCGAGGGGCTCGTGAACCGCCGCGACCGGCTGACCCCCGTGCCCGAGCCCGCGTGGTCGATCCGCGCACCCCGCACGAGCCTCGCCGACACCGCAGGCGAGACGGATGCCGCGGGCGAGGCCGCCGAGACCCGGCAGACCTGGCTCCTGGCCGGCCGCACGATCTCGCCGCGCAACCGCTCGATCCTCATCGAGGTGCTCGTGCGACTGCTCTTCCACCCCGCGATCATCGTGTCGGTGTTCCTCCTCTTCGTCGGGCACAACGCCCCGGGCGGCGGCTTCGCCGGCGGCCTGCTCGCGGGCCTCGCCCTCGTCGCCCGCTACCTCGCCGGCGGCCGCTACGAGCTCGGCGAGGCGGCGCCGGTCGACGCCGGCCGCCTGCTCGGCACCGGCCTGCTGCTCGCTGCGGGCACCGCCGCGGGCTCGCTGCTCTTCGGCGGCCCCGTCTTCGAGTCCGCCTGGTTCGAGACCGAGGTGCCCCTGCTCGGCACGATCTCGATCGGCACCTCGACGCTCTTCGACATCGGCGTCTACCTCGTGGTGGTCGGGCTCGTGCTCGACATCCTGCGCTCGCTCGGCGGCGAGGTCGACCGCCAAGAGGAGCGGCAGACCGCCGACGACGGCGACGGCGACTTCACGACCGGCGACGGCGAGGGCGCCGCCGAGCACCGCGAAGGCGCCGAGCACGCCGACGGGGCCGAGTACGGCGACGGCGCGCGCCTTCCGAGCCCCGAGGAGGCCCGCCGATGACCGCCTCACTGACCCTCGTGGTGCTCATGGCCGTGCTCTTCGGCGCAGGCGTCTCGATCATGCTCGAGCGCAGCCTCACCCGCGTGCTCATCGGGTTCCTCCTCGTGGGCAACGCCGTGAACATCCTCATCTACCTCATGAGCGGGGCTCCGGGGCTTGCGCCCATCCTCGGCGAGGGCGTCGATCACGATGCCATCTCCGACCCGCTCCCCCAGGCCTTCGTGCTCACGGCCATCGTCATCAACCTCGGCATCACGGCGTTCATGCTCGCGCTGATCTACCGCTCCTGGTGGCTCGCCCAGCTCGGCGCGAAGGGCGACCTCGTCGACGACGAGGCCGACATCGCCGAAGACGCCGAGGAGGCGGCCGACCTCATCCGCAGCTCGGCGGCCGACGACCAGGCCATCCAAGACCTCATCGATGCGAGCGATGAGGAGCCCGACGAAGACCTGGAGCTCGAGGCATCCGCCCGCGACCGTGACGAAGAGGAGGCCAAGCCATGACCGCAGTGCTCGTGCCCCTCGTCGTGCTGCTGCCCCTGCTCGGGGCGGCCACCGCGCTGATCCTCGGCCGTCATCGCCGCGCCCAGATGGCGGTGAGCCTCGGCGTGCTCGCCGCGGTCACCGTGATCGCCGCGGTGCTGCTCGTCTCGGTCGACGCGAACGGCCCGGCCGTCGTCTACGTCGGCGGGTGGGATGCCCCGTGGGGCATCACCCTCGTCGTCGACCGTCTCTCGGCGATCATGCTCGTCATCTCGGCGATCATGCTGCTCGTCGTGCTCGTGTACTCGGTCGGGCAGGGCATCGCCGACCAGCATCGCGAGACGCCGGTGTCGATCTTCCACCCCTCGTACCTGATCCTCTCGGCGGGCGTCTTCAACGCGTTCATCGCGGGCGACCTGTTCAACCTCTACGTCGGCTTCGAGATCCTGCTGTCGGCGAGCTACGTGCTGCTGACCCTCGGCGGCACGGGCGAGCGCATCCGCGCGGGCGTCACGTACATCATCGTGAGCCTCGTCTCGTCGCTGTTCTTCCTGAGCGCGATCGCCCTCATCTACGGGGCGACCGGCACGGTGAACATCGCGCAGCTCTCGGTGCGCCTCGCCGAGCTGCCCGGCGAGGTGCAGCTCATGCTGCACCTGCTGCTGCTCATCGCGTTCGGCATCAAGGCCGCGGTCTTCCCGCTGTCGTTCTGGCTGCCCGACTCCTACCCGACGGCGCCTGCGCCGGTCACCGCTGTGTTCGCCGGCTTGCTCACGAAGGTCGGCGTGTACGCGATCATCCGCACCGAGACGGTGATCTTCACCGAGAGCGACGTCACAGTGCTGCTCATGGTGATCGGCGGGCTCACCATGCTCATCGGCATCCTCGGCGCGCTCACCCAGGCCGATATCAAGCGATTGCTCTCGTTCACCCTCGTGAGCCACATCGGCTACATGATCTTCGGCATCGCGCTCGGCACCCAGCTCGGCTACACGGCGACGATCTACTACGTCGTGCACCACATCACGGTGCAGACGACGCTCTTCCTCACCACCGGTCTCATCGAACGGTTCGGCGGCGCGACCTCGATCAACCGGCTCGCAGGACTCCTGAAGGCCTCGCCGCTGCTCGGCGTGCTGTTCTTCATCCCAGCGCTGAACCTCGGCGGCATCCCGCCGTTCTCGGGCTTCCTCGGCAAGACCGGACTCTTCCTCGCGGGCGGTGAGGAGGCCGCGGCCGACCCGGCGAACGCCTGGCTCGTCTGGATCGTGATCGCCGCGGGCGCCATCACCTCGCTCATCACGCTCTACGCGCTCACCCGCTTCTGGAACATGGCGTTCTGGCGCGGCCGGCGCGAGCTCGAGGGCTACGAGTCGGTGCTGCTCGGTTCGGTGCTCGAGGCCCCAGAGGGCGCCACGGTCACCGCGACCCGCACCACGCCGGTGCTCATGGTCATCGCGACGAGCGCGCTCGTCATGCTGACGGTCTGCCTCACGGTGTTCGCCGGCCCCCTCTTCGAGCTCACCGGGCGTGCCGCGGCCGATCTGCTCGATGCCGGCGCCTACGTCGCCACCGTCTTCCCTGGAGGCATCCGATGACGCATGCTGCGACGGATGTCTCGCGCTGGCGCTCGGTCTGGCGGCAGTTGCCGCTGCTCGTCGCCCTCGTCTTCCTCTGGGTGTTCCTCTGGGACCAGGTCACCGTGCTCACCGTGGTGACCGGCATCCTGCTCGCGATCGGCGTGACCCGCGTGCTCTACCTGCCGCCCGTGCTGCTGAGCGGCCGCTTCAACCCCTGGCGCGGCCTGCTGCTGGGCCTGCGCATGATGTTCGACGTCACCGTCGCCTCGCTGCAGGTCGCGGTGCTCGCGATCGACCCGCGGTGGAAGCCGATGAACTCGATCATCGCCGTGCAGCTGCTGACCCGCTCCGATCTCGTGACCACCCTGACCGCCGAGGCGATCTCGGTCGTGCCCGGCACGGTCGTCGTCGACATCGACCGCGAACGCGGCCTGCTCTACCTGCACGCCCTCGGCACGCGCACCCCGGCCGACATCGATCGGGTGCGCAGCGCCGTGCTCGGCACCGAGGAGCGCATCGTGCTCGCGATCGGCACCCATGCGCAGGCGGTCTCGGTGCGCGAGGCCCGTCGCGAACGCCGCGCGCTCCGCTCGCAGACGAAGGGATCCAGCTCATGACCTTCATCCAGATCGTCAGCCTGCTGGCCGGCATCATGTTCGGCATCGGCGCGCTGGCCGCCGTCTCCCGCATCATCCGCGGTCCGTCGATCCTCGACCGGGCCCTCGCAACCGACGTGCTGCTGGCCATCGCGATCTGCGCCCTCGGCGCCGAGATGGCGATCAACAAGCACACCGACACCCTCGTGGTCATGCTCGTGCTCGCGATGTTCGCGGTCGTCGGCTCGATCTCGATCGCGCGGTTCATGGCGAAGCAGGATGCCTCATGAGCGCCGCCGAGATCGCAGTGGGGCTCCTCATCCTGGTGAGCGCGTTCCTGTCGATGGCCGCGGGCATCGGCATCGTGCGGTTCCCCGACGTGCTGACCCGGCTGCACGCCGCGACGAAACCGCAGGTACTCGGACTCGCGACCGTGCTCGTCGCGATCGTCGTGCAGGTGCCGACCTGGGGCGTGCTCACGACCGTGGTGCTCGTGATGACGTTCCAGCTGCTCACCCAGCCGATGACCGCGCACATGCTCGGCCGCTCGGCCTACCGCAGCGATCACGTGCGCCGCGATCTGCTGATCGAGGACGACCTCGACCGCGACATCGCCGAGCACGACCAGACGGGTCGCTGAGCGGCCGGGCGGAAGCCGCCCCGCGCATCACGTCCTTCCCCGTTTGGATATGCCAGTTCCCCCTCATCGATGAGGGGGAACTGGCATACCCGAATCAGGAACGCGAGCCGATTCAAAATCCGGCACGCGGCACGCCAGCCGATTCAGAATCCGGCACGCCAGCCGATTCAGAACCCTGCCACGCCAGCCCGAAGAGGAGTGACGGTGTCAGCCGCGCCCGGTGAACTCCGGCTTCCGCTTCTCCTGGAACGCCGCGAAGCCCTCGCGGTAGTCGGCGGTGTCGCAGAGCGCGGCCTGCGCACGGTTCTCCTCGGCCATCGACGCCCAGAGCCCGAGCCGGTCGTCGCGGAGCGCGGCGACGAGGCGCTTCGAGGCGACGAACGCCTGCGTGGCCCCTGACGCCGCGGCGCGGGCCGCAGCGCGGGTGGCATCCGTCACCTCGTCGGCGGGGAACACCTGCGAGAAGAGGCCCGCCGCGACCGCCTCGGCGCCCGACATGAGCCGGCCGGTGACGATGAGGTCCATGGTGCGGTGCGCGCCGAGGCGCTCGACGAAGAGGGCGTGCCCGCCCGAGTCGAGCGTCGCCCCGAGGTTCGCGAACGGCGAGCCGATCTTCGCGGTGTCGGCGACGTAGACGATGTCGGAGGCGATGAGCAGGCCGAGGCCCACGCCGAGGCACGCGCCGTGCGCGACCGCGAACGTCGGCACGGCGATGCCCGCCATGCGCTGCAGGAGCGGCTCGACGAGCCCGCCGAGGTAGCCGAGCACGTCGTCCTCGCGCGGGTCGACACCCGAGATGTCGCGGCCGGCGCAGAACGCGCGCCCCTCGCCGCGCAGCACGAGCGCACGGATGTCGCCGGTCTGCGCCATCCGCTCGGCCTCGAGATAGGCCGCTGCCAGTTCGCCGATCGCCGCCTCGCCGAGCGAGTTGAGCTTCTCGGGGGCGTTCAGCACGACCTCGGCGATGCCGTCGGCCACGGTGAGTTCGATCATGATGCTCCGTTCCGCGGGTCTCCCTCGACCCGTTCGCAGGGTATCGGCGTCAGACGTCGTAGTCGACGACGACGCGGTCCGACTTGGGGTGCGACTGGCACGTGAGCACGTAGCCGCGTTCGAGCTCGTCGGGTTCGAGGGCGTAGTTCTCGGTCATGGCGACGCTGCCCTCGATGACGCGCGCACGGCAGGTGCCGCACACTCCCCCGGCGCACGCGAACGGCACGTCGGCCCGCACGCGCAGCGCGGCGTTCAAGATCGACTCGTTCGCGCTCACGGGGCTGTCGACGGTCGACGACAGGCCGTCGAGCGTGAACTCGATCGCGACGGTCGGCTCGCCGCGCTCGACGACCACCGGGCGGCCGTGTCGCGGCTCGACCCGGTCGGCGTCGGTCGTGAAGAGCTCGTAGCGCACGTGCTTGGCGGGCACGCCGCGGGCCTCGAGGGTGTCGCGCGCGAGCTGCACGAGTTCGAACGGCCCGCAGAGGAACCACTCGTCGACGGTCTCGGGGCGGATCAGCACGTGGAGCATGCGGTCGAGTTTCTCGCCGTCGATGCGCCCCGAGAGCAGCGGCGCGGTGCGCTGCTCGCGAGAGAGCACGTGGTGCAGGGCGAGGCGCGACGGGTAGCGGTCCTTCAGCTCGGCGAGCTCCTCGAGGAACATCACGTCGAGCGTCGACCGGTTCGTGTAGACGAGCTCGAACTCGGATGTCGCGGAGCGCGCCAGCACCGTGTGGGCGAGCGCCATGAGCGGGGTGATGCCCGACCCGGCGGCGATGCCCACGATGTGCTTGCCGTCGAGCGCGTCGAGGCTCGAGGTGAACGTGCCCTGCGGGCTCATCACGTCGAGGGTGTCGCCCGCGACGAGCTCGGTGTTCGCCCACGTCGAGAAGAGGCCGCCCAGGTCGCGCTTGATCGCGACCGAGACGCTGCCCCGCACGGGCGGACGGCAGATCGAGTAGCTGCGGCGCAGCTCGTGCCCGTCGAAGTCCTTGCGGAGCGCCACGTACTGGCCGGGCAGGTACGTGTAGTCGTCGGCGAGGTCGTCGGGCACGGCGAAGGTGACCTCGACGGCGTCGGCCGTGAGGGGGCGCACCTCGGCGACCTCGAGCGAGTGGAAGCGGGCGCGATGGCGCTTGGCCGCCTCGTTCGTGGACAGGGATTCGCCGCCGACGGTGCTCTGCAGGAACGCCGAGGCGACCGCGGCATCGGGCGTCGGGGCATCGGGCGTCGGGGTCGCCGTCGACCCCAGGTTGCGGGCGGCCATCAGAGCACCTTGAAGTAGTCGAAGGGCTCGAGGCAGTCGCGGCACTCGTAGAGGGCCTTGCACGACGTCGAACCGAAACGGGCGAGCTCGCGGGTGTTGAGCGAGTCGCAGCGCGGGCACTTCACGGCGAGCTGCACGCGCACGGGCCCTGCCGGGCGTGCGGCGGCGTTGCCGCTCGGTGCCTGGATGCCGTACGTGCGCAGCTTCTCCTTGCCGGCCTCGCTCATCCAGTCGGTGGTCCACGCGGGGGCGAGCACGAGGTCGACGCGCACGTCGCCGTAGCCCGCGTGCGTGAGCGCGAGCAGCACGTCGTCGCGCATGGCGTCGAGCGCTGGGCATCCGCTGTACGTCGGCGTCAGCTGCACGCGCACGGCGCCGTCGTCGGCGATCTCGACCGACCGCAGCACGCCGAGGTCTTCGATCGTGAGCACGGGGATCTCGGGGTCGGTCACGGTCGCCGCGACCGCCCATGCGCGCACGGCGGCTGGATCGCTCGGCACCGGCCGGGCGACCGACGCTGCGGACGCCTCGGCGCGCTGCGTCACCGCCGCGGTCACCACGATGCTCCGGGGTGCGCGCGGGCGAGCACCTGCATCTCGGCGAGCAGCGGTCCGAGGTGCTCGGTGTGGCTCCCGTGTCGTCCGCCGCCGGAGGCGATGAACGCCGTGCGACCGGTCGGGCGCTCGAGCACGGCCTCGGTGAAGACCTCGTCGATGACGGCGTCGAACGCCGGGCGCAGGGTCGACGGCAGCACCGCGATGCCCGCTGCGGCGAGCCGCTCGACGAGCTCGTCGTCGTCGAACAGCTCGTCGACGTAGGGCCAGGTGTCGATGATCGCGAGGAGCATGCGGCGACGCGATTCCTCGGTGCCGCCCGCGAGCCGGAGCACCCACTGAGTGGCGTGGTCGCGGTGGTAGTCGACCTCCTTCACCGACTTCGCGGCGATCGCCGCGAGCGTCGGATCGGTCGAGTCCACGAGCCACGAATACAGCTCGAACAGGTAGGCGGATGCCGCGAGTTGGCGCGCGATCGTGTGCGCGAAGTCGCCGTTCGGCTGTTCGAAGAGCCAGGCGTTGCGGAACTCGGGCTCATCGCGCCAGTAGGCGAGGTCGTCTTCACTGCGACCGCTCGCGGTGCCGGCGTAGTGCATCAGCGATCGGGCGTGCCCGATCAGGTCGAGGGCGATGTTGCCGAGCGCGACATCCTCTTCGAGCTCGGGGGCGCGGGCGATCCACATGCCGAGCTGCTGGGCGAGCACGAGGGCGTCGTCGCCGAGGCGCAGCGCGTACTCCGCGACATCCGCCGAGGCGACCGCCGTGCTGCCGTCGGCCGCGGTGCCCGCGAGCTCGTCGGCGAGCGCGAGTCGGTCGACGGAGACATCGCCGTGGATGTCGTCTGCAGGTTGAGTCGGTCGAAGCCCTTCGACGGGCTCAGGGCGCACGCCGCTCACAGGTGCTTCACCCCTTCGCTCTTCGTGTAGTAGACCGCGTGACGGTAGTTCTTGCCGGCGGGGCTCTCGAAGAAGGCGCCCTTCGCGTCGGGGTCGCTCGTGGTGATCGCGTCGGCGGGCACGACCCAGATCGAGATGCCCTCGTTCCGCCGCGTGTAGAGGTCGCGCGCGTTGCGCACCGCCATGTCGGCATCGGGCGCGTGCAGCGAACCCACGTGCACATGCGAGAGGCCGCGGTTGGCGCGCACGAAGACCTCCCAGAGAGGCCAGGCCTCGGTGCCGATCTCACCTGGTGTCGACATCACGCCACCGCCCCTGCGAGCTCGCGCCCGGCCTGCTTGCGGGCGTACTCGTGCGCCGCCTCGCGCACCCAGGCGCCGTCTTCGTGGGCCTCGCGGCGTCGGCGGATGCGCTCGGCGTTCGCCGGACCGCGGCCCGCGAGCACCTCGTTGAACTCGGTCCAGTCGATCTCGCTCATGTCGTACTCGCCGGTCTCCTCGTTGAAGCGCAGGTTCGGGTCGGGCAGCGTCACGCCCATGACCTCGGCCTGCGGCACGAGCATGCCGACGAAGCGCTGGCGCAGCTCGTCGTTCGAGAAGCGCTTGATGTTCCAGGCCATCGACTGGGCGGAGTTCGGCGACTGGTCGTCGGGCGGGCCGAACATCTGCAGCGCGGGCCAGTACCAGCGGTTCACCGCGTCCTGCGCCATCTCGCGCTGGGCCTCGGTGCCCTGCATGAGTTCGAGCAGGATCTCGAAGCCCTGGCGCTGGTGGAACGACTCCTCCTTGCAGATGCGCACCATCGCCCGGCCGTAGGGGCCGTAGGAGGCGCGGCAGAGCGGCACCTGGTTGCAGATCGCGGCGCCGTCGACGAGCCATCCGATCGCGCCCATGTCGGCCCACGTGGGGGTCGTGTAGTTGAAGATCGACGAGTAGCGCGCCCGGCCGGTGATCAGCTGGTCGGTCATCTCCTCGCGCGTGATGCCGAGGGTCTGCGCGGCCGAGTAGAGGTAGAGCCCGTGGCCCGCTTCGTCTTGCACCTTCGCCATGAGGATCGCCTTGCGCTTCAGGCTCGGAGCGCGCGTGATCCAGTTCGACTCGGGCTGCATGCCGATGATCTCGGAGTGCGCATGCTGCGAGATCTGCCGGATGAGCGTCTTGCGATAGGCATCGGGCATCCAGTCGCGGGGCTCGATGCGGGAGTCGGCGGCGATGAGGTCGTTGAACCGGGCCTCCTCTGCGGAGAGCTCCGGGTCGACCACACTGAGGTCTGCTGGAGAGGTCATCGTCGACTCCTGTGTCTCTGGATTCGGCATTACTAACCGATCGTTCAGTTAGTATATGCTCATGTCGAGCGCTGCGGCAACGCGCGCGAACACATGAACTCGACGAGGAGCTTCAGATGGCGGATGCCGCGACCACCCCGACCCGCACGATGATGCAGCGCGACCAGGCCTCCGCGGCGCTCGGCATGGTCGTCGAGCTCGACGAGCCCGGCCACGCGGTCGTCTCGATGCGGGTTCGCGACGACATGACGAACGGCTTCCACATCACCCACGGCGGCTTCGTCTTCACTCTCGCCGACACCGCGTTCGCCATCGCGTGCAACGAGGACCACACCGTCACCGTCGCCGCCGGGGCCGACATCACCTTCCTGAAGTCCACGGTCGCGGGGCAGACCCTCACCGCGACCGCCCGCCGACGCGCGCGCAGCGGCCGCACCGGCCTCTACGACGTCACGGTCGTCGACGAGCAGGGCGACGCCGTCGCCGAGTTCCGCGGCCGCTCGATCTCCACCAACCGCACCATCTGACCCCGCCACCAGGAGCCCCCGTGTCGACGACGACCACCTCCCCCTCCATCTCCGGCCTCGCCCCCGCGGCACTCGCAGACCTCGACGCCGAAGAGCGGATGTCCCGCGCCGAGGTCGAGGCGCTGCAGCTCGAGTGCCTGCAGCAGACCGTGCAGCACGCCTACGACAACGTGCCCCTCTACACGAGGAAGTTCGACGAGGCGGGGGTGCACCCCCGAGACATCCGCTCGCTCGCCGACGTCGTGAAGCTCCCCTTCACGACCAAGGAGGACCTGCGCCAGACCTACCCCTTCGGCATGTTCGCCGTGCCGATGGAGCAGGTCGCGCGCATCCACGCCTCGAGCGGCACCACGGGGCGCCCCACCGTGGTGGGCTACACGAAGGGCGACCTCGACCGCTGGGCGACGCTCATCGCGCGGTCGCTGCGGGCCAGCGGCATCCGGCCCGGCATGAAGGTGCACAACGCCTACGGCTACGGGCTCTTCACCGGCGGCCTCGGCGCGCACGGCGGCATCGAGAAGCTCGGCGCGACCGTCATCCCGATGTCGGGCGGCCAGACTGCACGACAGGTCCAGCTCATCCTCGACTTCGAGCCCGACGCGATCCTCTGCACGCCGAGCTACCTGCTGACGATCGCCGACTGCATGGTCGAGCAGGGCATCGACCCCCGCTCGACCTCGCTCAAGGTCGCCGTGCTCGGCGCCGAGCCGTGGACGAACGAGATGCGGCACGAACTCGAGCAGCGCCTCGGCATCGACGCGCTCGACATCTACGGCCTCAGCGAGGTCATGGGCCCGGGCGTCGGCAACGAGTGCCTCGAGACGAAGGACGGGCCGCACATCTGGGAGGACCACTTCCTGCCCGAGATCATCGACGGCGACACGGGCGCCCAGCTCGCCGACGGCGAGATGGGCGAGCTCGTCTTCACGTCGCTCACGAAGGAGGCATTCCCGGTCATCCGGTACCGCACGCGCGACCTCACGCGTCTGCTGCCCGGCACCGCCCGGCCCGGCATGCGCCGCATCGAGAAGATCACCGGCCGCAACGACGACATGATCATCCTGCGCGGCGTGAACCTCTTCCCGACGCAGATCGAGGAGATCGTGCTCGGCATCGAGCAGCTCACCCCGCACTTCATCCTCGAGCTGCGCCGCACGGGCACCATGGACGACATGACCGTGCGCATCGAACGGCACCCCGACCTCTCGGTCGAGGTCTGCCAGGCCGCCACGGTGGTGCTCGCCAAGCGCATCAAGGAGGGCATCGGCTCGACCGTCGCCGTGCAGCTCGAGGAACCGGGCGCCCTCCCCCGCAGCGAGGGCAAGTACAAGCGCGTCTACGACCTGCGCGGTTCTGCGGGTTGAGCCCGCCGAAACCTGCCGCCCGGGTCGGGGTGTCGACAGGCTCAACCCGCAGGGACCGGCGCAGAGGATGCGAAGATGATGGCGATGTCTGAGAACGGTTCACTTCGACGCGGGCGCCCCGGGTACGACCAGCAGGGGATCCTCGAGGTCGCCGTCGCCGCGTTCAACCAGTACGGCTACGACGCGACCTCGATGGGGGTGCTCGCCGATCGACTCGGCCTGTCGAAGTCGGCGATCTACCACCACTTCGCCTCGAAGGACGAGATCCTCGAGCGCGCGCTCGACGACGCACTCAGTGCTCTCGAGGGCGTGCTCGGCGAATCGGACGCCACGCGCGGCCGCGCCGCCGATCGGCTCGAGGCGGTGCTCGGCGGCGCCGTGCACGTCCTCGTCGAGAAGCTGCCGTCGGTGACGATGCTGCTCCGCGTGCGCGGCAACACCGAGGTCGAGCGGCGAGCGCTCGCCCGGCGGCGAGCGTTCGACCGGGCGGTCACCTCGCTCGTCGAGGAGGCGCAGGCAGAGGGCAGCCTCCGCTCCGACATCGACCCGAGCGTCGTGGCTCGCCTCGCCTTCGGCATGATCAACTCGATCGTCGAGTGGTACCGCCCGGGTGGCAAGGAGGACGCCGACCGGCTCGCCGGCGACGTGATCGCCATCGCCCTCGACGGGCTGCGCATGCCAACCTCGAATCGCGTCGAAGAGCTCATCGAACGGGGACCAGCATGATCGAACCACTCGACGGCCTGCCCGCAGGCGTGATCGGCTTCCGTGCCGTCGGCACGATCGAGGCCGAGGACTACCGCGACGTGCTCGACCCGGCGATCCATGCCGCGCTCGACGCGCACGGGCGTGTCGACTGCGTCTTCGTCATGGGCGAGGAGTTCGACCACTACTCGCTCGGGGCGATGTGGGAGGACGCGAAGCTCATCGGCCTCCCCCACTCGGCGTGGGGTCGTGCGGCGTTCGTCACCGACCACGACGTGCTCGCGGGCATCGCGACCGCGTTCGGCGGGCTCGTGCCCGGGGAGTTCCGCGTGTTCCCGCTGGCGCAGCGCGACGAGGCGATCGCCTGGGTGGCGGAGTCGGCGTCGGCGCCGGCGTCCTCCACGTCGTCGGACTGACTCGGTCGACGCCGGGCTGCGCCGATCGCGGCCGCACCGGTCACTTCACTCGAGCATGCGCATGCGATCGCTGCGGGCGAGGAACGTCGCAGCGACGATCGTCACGACGCACAGCACCGCCGGGCCGATCGTCTTGCCCACGTCGCCCTGCACCGCGCCGATGAACGAGTCGATGCCCTGCACGATCGTCATCGCCACCGCGATGGCGAGGAGGCCGGCATCGGACCGGAACATCGGGGCCACGAGCGCCATCACGACGAGCGCGACGCTGCGCGATGTCGCGTAGAGCGCGTCGCTCGCCTCGATTCCACCGTCGATCACGGCGAGCACCGAGTAGGTGACGCTCACCCCCGCGCTGATGACCGTGACCGCGTAGCAGATCCAGAAGGCCGCACCACGGGCGGCGGTGCGCGTCGATTCGCTCATGGCTTCAGGGTGGACGGCGAGCGGCCCGCCGTCAAGCATCACGCCGCGGGGCGCGGCATCCGGTTCGTCAGATGCCGGCGGGATGTCGCGCGGCGCGGCGCTCGACCGGTCGCCGCTGTCTGCGGCCCAGCCGTCGCGGCGGCACGCGTCTCGGCTGCAGCCGGTTCGGCTGCTTCGGCGCGGCGCTCCAGTGCGACCCTGCGGCGCTCGAGGTCGCGGGCGATGCGGTCGTCGTTCGCGGCGACGAGGTGCGGGAAGGTGAGTTCCGAGATCAACATGTGTCTGCTCCTGTGTGTCTGAGTCGAGACTCCTCGCTAAGGAGGGCTCGAGACATCCGCAGATCGCCCTATTCTTCGTCCCACCGTCTGAGGTGGCTCCAGCACTCCGCCCAGCCGCTTGTCGGCCGCGTGCGCCAGAGTGGGGGGATGACCCTCGCAGCGCCGCCCGCCGACACCCGATCCGCTGCGCTCGCCGCGCTGCGCGAACTCGTCGGGCGTGACGACGCCGAGTTCCACGACGGGCAGTTCGAGGCGATCGAAGCCCTGGTCGAGGGGCGCCGCCGTGCGCTCGTCGTGCAGCGCACCGGGTGGGGCAAGTCGGCCGTGTACTTCGTCGCGACGCTGCTGCTGCGCCGACAGGGCGCCGGTCCGACGGTGCTCGTCTCACCGCTCCTCGCCCTCATGCGCGACCAGATCTCGGCCGCCGAGCGAGCCGGGGTGCGGGCCGTGGCCATCAACTCGACGAATCCGCACGAGTGGAGCGACGTGCTCGCCCAGCTCGACCGCGACGAGGTCGACGTGCTGCTCGTCTCCCCCGAGCGGCTCAACAACCCCGCGTTCCGCGAAGAGCAGCTGCCCGCGCTCGTGCGGCGCATCGGCATGCTCGTCGTCGACGAGGCGCACTGCATCAGCGACTGGGGCCACGACTTCCGGCCCGACTACCGGCGGCTCCGCGACCTCATCTCGCAGATGCCGGCCGAGGTGCCGGTGCTCGCAACCACGGCGACGGCGAACAGCAGGGTCGTCGCCGACGTCGCCGAGCAGCTCGGCACGGGCGCGGCCGACGGCGAGGCCGCCGCTCCCGAAGTGCTCACGATCCGCGGGCCGCTCGCCCGGGCGTCGCTGCGACTCGGCGTGCTGCGGCTTCCCGACTCGCCGAGCCGGCTGGCCTGGCTCCTCAGCCACCTCGACGACCTGCCGGGTTCGGGCATCATCTACACGCTGACCGTCGCCGCCGCGAACGACACCGCGCGCCTCCTGCGCGAACGCGGCCACGAGGTGCGCGCCTACACGGGCCAGACCGACACCGACGAGCGCACCGAGTCCGAGGGCATGCTGAAGCGCAACGAGGTGAAGGCGCTCGTCGCCACGAGCGCGCTCGGCATGGGCTTCGACAAGCCCGACCTCGGGTTCGTGCTGCACCTCGGCGCACCGTCGTCGCCCGTGGCCTACTACCAGCAGGTCGGCCGCGCCGGCCGTGCCAGCGAGAGCGCCGACGTGCTGCTGCTCCCCGGCACCGAAGACGCCGCGATCTGGCACTACTTCGCGACCGCGTCGATGCCCGATCAGGAGCGTGCGGAGCGCGTCATCGGCGCCCTCTCCGACGTTCCCGTCTCCACGCCAGCACTCGAGGCGATGGTCGACATCCGCCGCACCCCGCTCGAGCTCCTGCTGAAGGTGCTCGACGTCGACGGGGCCGTGCGCCGGGTGCAGGGCGGCTGGGTCGCGACCGGCATGCCGTGGGTCTACGACGCCGAGCGCTACGAGCGCATCGCCGCCGAGCGGCTCGCCGAGCAGCAGCACATGATCGAGTACGAGCAGACCGACGGATGCCGCATGGAGTTCCTGCAGCGTTCCCTCGACGACGACACGGCGGCGCCCTGCGGGCGGTGCGACAACTGCGCGGGCGTCTGGTTCCCACGTGAGATCGCGGCATCCGCCACGGCCACCGCCACCGAATCACTCGACCGCGTCGGTGTGCCCGTCGAACCGCGCCGCGCGTGGCCGACGGGCGCCGACCGTCTCGGCGTGCCCGTGAAGGGGCGCATCGCGCCGGCCGAGCAGGCGAGCGAGGGCCGGGCCCTCGCACGACTGACCGATCTCGGGTGGGGCGGCACGCTGCGCGAACTGTTCGCGGCGGGCGCGCCTGACGCGCCGGTCACGCCGCAGGTGCTGGCGGCCTGCGTGCGCGTGCTCGCCGACTGGGGCTGGGCCGAGCGGCCGGTGGCGGTCGTGGCGATGCCGTCGCGCTCGCGCCCGCAGCTCGTCGACTCGCTCGCCCGGGGCCTCGCCGAAGTCGGGCGGCTTCCCTACCTGGGCGCCCTCGAGTTCCGCAACGGCGGGCCGACCGGCCAGCCCGGCGGCAACAGCGCGTTCCGGCTCGCCGGACTGTGGGACCGGTTCTCGGCCGACGGCCTCGACGTGCCGGCGGGCGGCGTGCTGCTCGTCGACGACCAGGCCGACAGCCGGTGGACCCTCACCATCGCCGCACGCGAGCTCCGCCAGGCGGGCGCGACCGAGGTGCTGCCGTTCGCGCTCGCGCTGCGGGGCTGAGCGCTAGGCGGTCGCCGGCGCGAGCTCCTTCGCCACGAGCGTGAGCACGTCGTACGACGCCACGAGCTCGTCGTCCTGGTTGCGCAGCACCGCGTCCCAACGAACCTCGCCGTACTCGTCGGTCTCGCGCGGCGTGATCTGCTTCGCCGTGAGCTCGACGCGGATCGAGTCGCCCGGCGACACCGGCGTCACGAAGCGCAGGTTCTCGAGGCCCGAGTTCGCGAGCACCGGCCCAGGCGCCGCGTCGACGAACAACCCGGCAGCCCACGACACGAGCAGGTAGCCGTGGGCGACCCGGCCCGGGAAGAACGGGTTCGCCGAGGCCGCGGCCTCGTCCATGTGCGCGTAGAACGTGTCGCCAGTGAACGCGGCGAAGGTCTCGATGTCCTCGAGCGTCACGGTGCGCGACGCGCTCACGACCTGGTCGCCGATCCTCAGCTCGGCGAGCGACTTGCGGAACGGGTGCTCACCGCCGGGCTGCGACGAGGCGCCGGCGTGCCACACGCCGGTGAGGGCGGTGAGCATCTCGGGCGAACCCTGCACGGCGGTGCGCTGCATGTGGTGCAGCACGGCGCGGATGCCGCCGAGCTCCTCGCCGCCGCCGGCCCGGCCGGGTCCGCCGTGCACGAGGTTCGGCAGCGGCGAGCCGTGGCCGGTCGACGAGCGGGCGTCGTCGCGGTCGAGGAAGAGCACGCGGCCGTTGTAGGCGGCCATGCCCGTCGCGAGCGCCACGGCGACCTCGGGGTCGTGGGTCGCGACGCTCGTCACGAGCGATCCGCCGCCGCGAGCGACGAGCGCCGCCGCCTCGGCGACGGTGTCGTAGCCGAGGATCGACGAGACCGGGCCGAACGCCTCGACCTCGTGCAGCGCGGGGCTCGAGGCATCCGCGAACCGCAGCAGCATGGGCGCGACGAACGCGCCGTCGGATGCCTCGCCGGTGGCGCCGTCGGCGAGGGTGACCGCCGGGGCATCCGTCGAACCGATGACGAGCTCGCCGCCGCCGGCCTCGAGGCGGCCGACCTGGCGGAGCACCTCGTCGCGCTGCGCGATCGAGGCGAGCGGGCCCATCGTGACGCCCTCGGCGCGCGGGTCGCCGACGACGACGCGCTCGGCGATGCGCGCGCGCACGGCCTCGATGACCGCGTCGACGGATGCCGCGGGCACGATCGCCCGGCGAATGGCCGTACACTTCTGGCCCGCCTTCGTCGTCATCTCGGCGACGAGCTGCTTCACGTAGGCGTCGAACTCGGGGGTGCCGGCCACGGCATCGGTGCCGAGCACGCTCGCGTTGATCGAGTCGGTCTCGCTCGTGAACCGCACGCCGCCGGTCTGCACCGAGTCGTGCGCACGCAGCTTCTCGGCGGTCGACGCCGAGCCGGTGAAGGCGACGAGGTCGCCGAGGCGCAAGTGGTCGAAGAGCGTCGGCACGCCGCCAGAGACGAGTTGCAGCGAGCCGTCGGGCAGCAGACCCGACTCGACGAGGATGCGCACGAACGCCTCGGCGAGGTAGCCCGTGGGCGTCGCGGGCTTCACGAGCGTCGGCACGCCGGCGAGGAAGGCCGGTGCGAACTTCTCGAGCGAACCCCACACCGGGAAGTTGAAGGCGTTGATCTGCACGGCGACGCCGGGCAGGCGGGTGTAGATGTGGCGACCGAGAAACGAGCCGTCCTTCGAGAGCTGCTCGACCGCGCCGTCGACGTAGACCTTCGAGTTCGGCATCTCGCGACGCCCCTTCGAGGAGTACGTGAAGAGCACGCCGATACCGCCGTCGATGTCGACCCACGAGTCCTGCTTCGTCGCACCGGTGCGCGCGGAGAGCTCGTAGAGCTCGGCCTTGCGCTCGGTCAGCGCGAGCGCCATCTGCTTGAGCAGCACCGCGCGCTGGTGGAAGGTGAGCTCGCCGAGCGAGGCCTGACCCGTGGTGCGCGCGTAGTCGAGCGCGGCGCCGAGGTCGAGCCCCTCGGTCGAGACGCGAGTGACGACCTCGCCGGTCGAGGCGTCGCGCACCTCGGCGGCTTCAGCTGCGTCGTGAGCCTGTCGAAGGGCGGGCGTCCACCACTGGCCGTTCACGTAGCTCGGCAGGATCGTGTTCATGGGTGTTCCTTTCACGGGGCGTCCCAGAGGTAGAAGCCCTCGCCGCTCTTGCGGCCGAGCTTGCCCTCGGCGACCATGCGGCGCAGCAGCGCGGGCGGGGCGAAGCGCTCGCCGAGCGTCGAGGAGAGGTACTCGGCGATGCCGAGTCGCACGTCGAGGCCGACGATGTCGGTCAGGCGCAGCGGGCCGATCGGATGCTTGTAGCCGAGGGTCATCGCGGCGTCGATGTCCTCGGCGGAGGCGACTCCGTCTTCGAGCATTCGGATCGCCTCGAGCCCGAGCATGACGCCGAGCCGCGAGGAGGCGAAGCCCGGGGCATCCGCGACGACGATCGGGGTCTTGCCGATCGCGCGCACCCAACTGCGGGCCTGCTCGACGAGCGGCCCCTCGGTCGCCTCGCCGCGCACGATCTCGACGAGCGTCGACGCGGGCACCGGGTTGAAGAAGTGCATGCCGAGGAACCGCGACGGCCGGTCGAGCAGGGCGGCGAGCTGGTCGATCGAGATCGACGAAGTGTTGGAGGCGAGCGCCGCACCCGGCGCGAGCACGGCCTCGACGCGGGTGAGCGCGTCGATCTTCAGCTCGAGGTCTTCGGGCACGGCCTCGACGACGAGGTCGCAGCGGGCGAAGTCGGCGACGTCGGTCGAGGCGGCGAAGCGGGCGGCGATGGCCGACTCCTCGTCGTCGGCGGTGCCGCGTGCGACGGATGCCGCGACGGAGTCGAGCACCCGGGTCGAGGCCGCCGCGGCGGCAGCGGCGTCGCGCTCGACGACGGTGACCCGCGAGCCCGCGAGCAGGAAGGCGTGAGCGATGCCGGCGCCCATGCGCCCGCCGCCGAGCACGCCGACGTCGGCCGGAGCCCCGGTGTCGGTCTCGTTCACTTCTGCTTCCTCTCGAGGAACTCGGTCATGCGGCGCAGCTTCTCGGGGCTCTCGAAGAGCACGGCCTGCTCCTCGAGGTCGACGGCCGGGTGCGCGGCGCGCGGCGCACGGAACACGCGCTTCGTCGCGATCGTCGCTGCACGGTCGTTGCGGGCGATGCGATCGGCGATCACGTGCGCCGCGGCGAGCAGCTCGTCGGCCGGGTGCAGTTCACTCACGAGCCCGATCTCGAGCGCCTCGCCGGCGGTGATCGTGCGCCCGGTGAGCAGCAGCTCGATCGCACGGGCGTCGCCGACGATCTCCTTCAGCCGCCAGCTCGCGCCGGCCGCGGCGATGATGCCGAGACCCGTCTCGGGGTTGCCGATCTTCAGCGCGGGCGTCGCGATGCGGATGTCGGCGGCGTAGGCGAGCTCGGCGCCCCCGCCGAGCGCGTATCCGTCGAGCGCGGCGATCACGGGCATCGGCAGCAGCGCGAGGCGCACGAAGGCGTTCGCGTTGATGCCGGCGCGCGCGTCATCCGCCCGCCGCTCGCGGAGCTGGGCGATGTCGGCGCCCGAGGCGAAGACGCCGCCGGCGCCCGTGAGGATGAGCGTGCGCGGGATCGCCTCGAGCTCGGCGCACAGCAGGTGCAGCTCGTCGATCGTGGCCTGGTCGATGGCGTTGCGCTTCTCGGGCCGGTTGAGCGTGGCGATCACCCGGTCGTCGCGGCGCTCGACGAGGAGCGGGCTGCTGCTCGCCGAGCCGGCGACGGCGGGCATCAGACGCGCTCCACGATGAGCGCGCTGCCCTGGCCGACGCCGACGCACATCGTGGCGAGGCCGTAGCGCGACTGCTCGCGCTCCATGCGGCCGAGCAGCGTGACGACGAGGCGCGAGCCCGACGAGCCGAGCGGATGCCCCAGGGCGATCGCTCCCCCGTCGGTGTTCACGCGCTCGGGGTCGAGCCCGAGGCGGCGCATCGAGGCGATCGACTGGGTCGCGAACGCCTCGTTGAGCTCGACCGAGCCGATGTCGTCGAGGTCTAGCCCTGCGCGCTCGAGCGCCTTCTCGGTCGCGGGCACCGGGCCGAGGCCCATGATCTCGGGCGGCAGCCCCGCCGACGATCCGACGACGACGCGGGCGCGTGGCGTGAGTCCGTAGCGTTCGACGGCGGCGGCGCTCGCGACGAGGATCGCCGAGGCGCCGTCGTTCAGCGCACTCGAGTTGCCCGCTGTGACGACGGAACCGCCGTGCACGACGGGGCGCAGCCCCGCGAGTGCCTCGAGCGTGGTCTCGGGCCGCGGGCCCTCGTCGACGAGCACCTCGCCGCGATGGGTCGGCACGCCCACAATCTCGGCCTCGAACCGGCCCGCTGCGATGGCCGCCGCCGCCCGCTGCTGCGAGCGGAGGGCGAAGGCGTCGGCCTCGTCGCGCGTGATGCCGTCGATGCGAGCGACCTCTTCGGCCGTCTCGGGCATGGAGAAGGTCGCCTTGTCGCGGGCGAGGAGCTTCGGGTTCGGGAAGCGCCAGCCGATCGACGTGTCGTACGCTGCGCCGGGCTTGGCCCACGCCCGATCGGGCTTGGCCTGCACCCAGGGTGCACGGGTCATCGACTCGACACCGCCGGCGATGATGAGATCGGCGTCGCCGGCCCGGATCGCCTGCGCAGCCATCGTGATCGCCGACATGCCCGAGGCGCAGAGCCGGTTGACCGTGATGCCGGGCACCTCGTCGGGCAGGCCCGCGAGCAGCACCGACATGCGGGCGACGTTGCGGTTGTCTTCGCCGGCCTGGTTCGCGCCGCCGAGGATGACCTCGTCGATCGCGCCGAGCTCACCAGCTTGGTCGAGTCGCGTGCGCCGCACGAGTTCCCCGACGACGAGCGCGGCGAGATCGTCGGGTCGCACCCCTGCGAGCGCCCCGCCGTAGCGGCCGACGGGCGTTCGCACGCCGCCGACGAGATAGGCCTCCGCCATGGTCCACTCCTGACTGCACTGTCATCCGCGGCCGCAATTCCCGACCGAACGTTCAGGAAGTAAGTATGGCAAACGGATGACGCGGCCGCCACTCGTCGCGCCCGACACGCCTCAGCCGGCGAGCACGAGCTCGGCGTACCGCACCGTCGCGTCGGCGGGGGCGCCGATCGAGTACCCGGCGCCGTCGTGCGAGAAGACCAGCGTGCAGTACTTCGCGCCGTCCGTGCAGTCGGTTACCGCGACATCCCCGGCGGCCATGCCGACGAGCGCGACCGGCGTGAGCAGTGCGGCACCATCGGCCCGCGCTGCGAGGTCGGCGACGAGCGCCGCGCCGGTCGGAGCGATCACGAGCAGCGGGTTATAGCCCGGTCCCGAGCACGGAGTGAACCCGGCCAGGTATCCGGCGGCGTCGCCGAACCGGACCCGCTCGGGGAGCGCCGCGCCGATCGTGCTCCACTCGGCCGGCGAGCCGTCGAACGTCTCGATCTCGGCGGCGGGCAGCACCGACTCGCAGTCGACCTGCTCAGCCGGACTCGCGGTGCCGAGCCCCGTCGGGCCTGCGGCATCCACCGCCTCGACGGCGGACGCCGCGACGGCGACCACGCGGTCGAGCACCGCCCGAGCGTCCATCCCGGCGAACACCGACCGGTCGGCATTCCATCCGTCGGGCGTCAGGTCCACCTGGATCCACGCGTCTCCGATCGGCACCGAGACGCGGCATCCGGGGTCGCCGCACGTCGCGAGGCCGGGAGCGCCGCCGACGTCGCGGTGGTCGGTGTCCTGCGCGGGCCCGTCGCCCATGAGGTACGGCTGCCACAGGGGGCCGCCGCCCGGCAGCACCTCCACCCGGAGGTACCGCCCGTCGGTCGCCCCGTATTCGTCGGGGTTCACCGCGGCCCCCGCCCGCCACGAGCAGTCGAGCCCGCCCGCAGCGGTGACGGCCATCTCGCCGAGACCGGCACGCGGCCACCAGGCCTCGACGAGTTCCGGCGTCGCACCGTCGACACCGGTCAGCGCTGCAGCCACGAGGTCGGCCGACGCGAGGTCCTCGCAGGTCAACGCCCCGGCCGGCGCGGTCTCCACCGGCGTCGGCGCCGCGATCGGCGGCTCCGTCGGTGTCGGCGCGGATGCCACGCAGCCGGTCAGGAGCAGGACGAGGGCAGCGGCGGCGACACCGCCGGAGATGAGACGCATGGCGCGAGCCTAGTGGCCGCCCGAGCGCGGCGATTCAGGGATGTCCCGGGTGACGACGAAGGCCCGTGTCCGCAGACACGGGCCTTCGCTCGTTCAGTTCGCGCGAGTTCAGCCGGCGCGTTCCTCATCGGCCGGGGCCGACTCGGTCTCGACGATCTCGATGGTCTCCTCGACCTCGATGATCTCGACGACGTCATCGATCTCGATGATCGCCTCGACGGCGTCGAGCGTCTCGACCGCAGCGTCGGCCTCGGCCGCGGCAGCGCCGCGCTCGAGTTCACCCGCGAAGTCGTCGCCGAGGCGCATGTCGACGAAGTCGACGTCGATCTCGGCCCGGTCGAGCAGCTCGACCATGCGACGCTGGCGGTTGCGCGGGATGAGCGTGACGACCTGACCGGTCTTGCCAGCGCGGCCCGTGCGGCCGGAACGGTGCAGGTACGTCTTGTACTCGTCGGGCGCGTCGGCCTGGATGACGAGGTCGATGTCGTCGACGTGGATGCCGCGTGCAGCGACATCCGTCGCCACCAGCACGTTGACCCGGCCGCTCGTGAGCTGCTGGAGGTTGCGCGTGCGGCGCGACTGGTTCAGGTCGCCGTGCAGGGCGACCGCACGGATGCCGTAGTCCTCGAGGTGCTCGGTGAGGTCTTCGGCGAACGCGCGGGTGCGGGAGAAGACGAGCGTCTTGCCCTCGCGGTTCGCGAGCTCGGCGACGATGTCGCGCTTCTCGTGGTTGCCGATGACGAACACGCGGTGCTCGATCGTCGAGGAGGCCTGGTCTTCACCGGCGACCTCGTGCACGGCCGGGTCGACGAGGAACTCGTCGACGAGCGCCGCGACGCCCTTGTCGAGGGTGGCCGAGAAGAGGAGCTTCTGGCCGCCGTTCGCGGTGTGGCGGATGATGCGCTGCACCGGCTCGAGGAAGCCGAGGTCGCACATGTGGTCGGCCTCGTCGAGCACCGTGATGACGACCTCGGAGAGGTCGAGTCGACGCTGCTCGATGAGGTCCTCGATGCGGCCGGGGGTGCCGATCACGATGTCGACGCCGCGCTGGAGCGCGCCGACCTGGCGCTGCTGCGGCACGCCGCCGTAGATCTGCGTGGTGAAGAGGCCGACGCTCTGCGCGATGGGCTGCACCGTGCGGTCGATCTGCAGGGCGAGCTCGCGGGTCGGGGCGAGGATGAGCGCGCGGGGCTTGCGGCCCATCTGGCGCTTGCCGCCGGCCTTGCCGGACTCGGCCCAGAGCTTCATGAGGCGCTCGACGGTCGGAGCGCCGAAGGCGATGGTCTTGCCCGAGCCGGTCTTGCCGCGGCCGAGCACGTCGCGACCCTCGAGCACGACCGGGATGGTCGCCGCCTGGATCGGGAACGGCGACTCGGCGCCGAGCTGCTTGAGCGCGCTCACGACGTTGCCACCGAGACCGAGGTCGGCGAAGCTCACGCCGTCGGCGTCGGTCGCCTGGATGGCCTGGGCCTCGAGGCGCTCGAGCACGACGTCGTCGTTCGGGGCGAAGCGGTTGCCCTGCTCCTTGGCCGGGTAGAAGCTCGAGTCGCGGCGACCCGACTCCTTGAAGCCGGGCCGGTCGAAATCACGGCGAGGAGCGCGGTCGTCGCGGTCGTAGGAACGGGCCGGACGGTCGGGGCGGTCGAACGAACGCGCCGGACGGTCGTTGCGGTCGAACGAACGCGCCGGACGGTCGGGGCGGTCGAACGAACGCGCCGGACGGTCGGGGCGGTCGTTCCGGTCGAAGGAGCGGGGAGCGCGATCGTTGGTACGGGGCGCGCGGTCGTCGCGGTCGAACGAACGCGCCGGGCGATCGCTGCGGTCGAAGGAGCGAGGGGCACGGTCGTCGCGGTCGAACGAACGCGCCGGGCGATCGTTGCGGTCGAACGAACGCGGCGCGCGGTCGTTGGTACGGGGCGCACGGTCATCGCGGTCGTACGAACGAGCCGGGCGATCGTTGCGGTCGAACGAACGCGGCGCGCGGTCGTTGGTACGGGGCGCACGGTCATCGCGGTCGTACGAACGAGCCGGGCGATCGTTGCGGTCGAACGAACGCGCCGGGCGATCGTTGCGGTCGTTCCGGTCGAACGAACGCGGTGCGCGGTCGTTGCGATCGTTGGTACGGGGTGCACGGTCGTCACGATCGAACGAACGCGGTGCGCGGTCGTTGCGGTCGAACGAACGGGGAGCGCGGTCGCTGCGGTCGAACGAACGGGGTGCACGGTCGTTGCGGTCGTTCCGGTCGAACGAACGGGGTGCACGGTCGTTGCGGTCGTTCGAACGCGGTGCACGGTCGTCACGGTCGTACGAACGAGCCGGGCGATCGTTGCGGTCGTACGAGCGGGGAGCCCGCTCGTCGCGGCCGTCACGCTCGGAGCGGTGCGGTGCGCGGCCGGTGGCGACGCGCTCGTCGCGCGACCAACGCTCCTTGCGAGGCTCGTCGGCCTCGGGGCGGTAGCCGCGGTGGCCTTCGCTGCGCGAACCGGGCTTGGACGATCCGGCGCGTGCCGGGCCGCCCTTCGAGCCGCCCTTCGCGTACGAGGGATCGAAGTTCTTGGCGGGCCTGCCGCCTTGGGGCTTCTTGTTCTTGGGCATGGTGACTTCCTGGGTTGTACTCGTGTACATGGCAGCGCCACTGCAGGCGCAGCACACTGAGAACCCGGAGCATCGTCGACCGGGGCCGTTCACATACGGTGACTATCCGAGGCCTTTGCCTCGAAACCGGCCCTTTGGACTCACAAACCCATCCGCGCACAGCGCGGTGTCCAGAACCGACTCGGCCACGATACCGGAATCGTCTGGGAAAGTCCCGCACGCGGCATCCGCGCTGCGGCGGTGCGGCTCAGCCCTCGGGTGCCGGCGACACCTCCGGCGACGGTGAGGGCCCGGAGGCCTCCGTCGCACCGGAGAGCTCCCATGCCCCGCTTGTGCACTCGTAGAAGGTCACCGTCTCGGTGTCGATGAAGATGTCGCCGTCGGCCGTGCAGGTCTCGGCGGCGGGCTCGCCCGCACCCAGCACGACCTGCGTGCCGGGTGCGCCGGGCGCACCCGTCTCGCCCGCGGCACCCGTCTCGCCGGTCGCGCCGGTCTCGCCGGTGGCGCCGGTCGCGCCCGGCGCTCCGGCGAGGTTCTCCGCCGCCGACACCCGGATATTGCCGACGAGCTGCCAGTCGCCGTCCGTGAACAGGTAGACGTCGGCCGTGGCGATGTCGATGTACACGTCGCCGTCGTACCCCTTGCCCGACTCGGGCGCGCCGGAGCCCGCGCGCACGGCGGATCCCGCCGGGAGGATCTCGGCGATCGCCTCCTCATAGGCGGCCTCGTCGATCTCGGCGGTCGTCGGCGGCGGTGTCGGCGCGGCCTCGTTCGCATCGGCCGAACGCGCCAGCGTCGCCCCCAGGAACGACGCCACGAAGGAGAGGAGCACGACCGCTGCGCCGACCCAGAGCAGCATCGCGCGGCTCACGCCCGCGGGCTTCGCGGGCGCCTCGGCAGTGGTCGTCTGCTGCGGCGACGCCCCGCTCGGTTCCGATGGTGCGTTCTGCGGATTCCGGTCGTCGGTCATTGCGTGCACCCCTCACGTCTCGCGCTCCGGTCGACCCGTGACGGCACGGTGCAGAGCCGCGTCGCGCTCAGCGTAGCGAGCGCGATCGGCGATCGATCGCGGCACGCGGGCGGGCGAGCCACTTTCGAAATCGCGGCGAAACACCCGAGACGTAGGCTCACCGCATGCCGCAGCACCCCGCGCCCGTGATCGTGACCGTCAGCATCGAACCGCCGCGCCAGGCCGAGGTCGAGCGGCTGCTCGACGCCAGCACCGCCTTCGCGCAGAGCCTGTATCCGCCCGAGAGCAATTTCCTCCTCGACATCGCGACCCTCGAGCGACCCGAGGTCGCCTTCTACGTGGCACGCGACGGCGAGCGCGCGGTCGGCATCGCAGCACTCGTCGCCGAAGCGGATGCCGCGCGAGGCGAGTTGAAGCGCATGTTCGTCGATCCCGCGGCGCGCGGGCTCGGCGTCGCGGCGGCCCTGCTCGAACGCATCGAGGCGGATGCCGCGGCACGCGGGCTCGTCGAGATCGTGCTCGAGACCGGCGACCTCCACGACGCGGCGCAGGCGCTCTACACGCGTTACGGCTACCGGGAGATCCCGCAGTTCGGCCAGTACGTCGGCGAGGCGCACTCGGTGTGCTTCGCGAAGCCGCTGATCGCCGCGGGGAAAGCGTTTCCACCGGCGCGAAACGTGAGGTAGCATCACTCCACCCCTGAACACGGAGCCCGGTGTGACCTCGACCCGACGCACAGGCGGCTCCGGCACTCGCGCCCGGCGAGTGGTGTGGGCTGCCGCGGCGACTGCAGCCGCCATCGCGAGCGTGAGCGCGCTCTCGGGCTTCCACGTGCCCCTGCGCGAGATCGACCCGAAGGGCGCCGAAGCGGCGAGCGAGGTCGTGACCGCCGAGCTCATCGGCATCCGCACCTTCACGGCGCCCGACCGCATCACGGTCGAGGCCGACGTCGAGTACGGCGTGCGTGAAGACGGCACGCTGCTCACGCTCGACGTGTGCACGCCGGCGGGCGCGGAGCTCACCGCCGAGGCGCTGCCAGCGGTCGTCTCGATCCACGGCGGCAGCTGGGCACGCGGCGACAAGGCGAACGCCGACTGGCGGAACACCTGTCTCTGGCTCGCGAGCGAGGGCTTCGTCGCGGCATCCGTCAACTACCGGCTCGTGCCCGACGTGCGGTTCCCCGCCGCGATCGACGACGTCGCACTCGCGGTCGAGTGGCTGCGCGACCCCGAGCAGGCCGAGCGGTTCGGCATCGACCCGGCTCGCATCGGCGCGTTCGGCGGATCGGCCGGCGGCAATCTCGCCGCCCTGCTCGGCACCGCCGGCGAGGGTCCGCTCGACACGGGCTCCCGGGTCGCGGCGGTCGCCGAGCTCTCGGGCCCGGTCGGGCTCGGGGCTGCCGAGCTCGCCGCCGACGGGGCATCCGACTGGTTGCGGCGCATCGTCGGCGAATACCTCGACTGCGAGCCCGGCGCGAGCGACGAGCAGTGCCCCCAGGCTGCGGACGCGTCGGCCGCGAGCTTCGCGGACCCGAGCGATCCGCCCGTCTTCATCGGGCACGCCGACGCCGAGGTCGTGCCGCTCGGGCAGGCCGAGCGCTTCGCCGCCGCCCTCGCGGCCGCGGGCGTGCCCGCCGAGGTCGTGATCGTGTCGGGAGCCGAGCACTCGATCGGCATCCTCGATGCGGAGATGCGAGCCCGCGTCGCCGCGTTCCTGCACGCGCACCTCGGCTGAACACCCGGGCGGCGCGGGCGCCGGGCCGAAACGCGACCGGTCACCGCTCGGCACCCCCTGCGCTGAACCCGCCGCTGCCCGTAGGCTCAGGGCGTCTGCACGGGAGGCATCATGCCCGAACACGATCCATCAGACCGCGATGCATCCAGGTCATCCGGTCACGACTCACCGGCGCAACTGTCGCGCGCCGACTGGCGCATCATCGTCACGCGCACGGTGCACGAGTACCGCATCAACCAGGTGCACGACATCGCGGCGGCCCTGACGTTCTACGTGCTGCTCACGATCTTCCCCGCGCTGCTCGCCGTGCTCGCACTGCTCGGCATCTTCGGCAGCGCGGAAGCCGTCGTGGCCGATGCACTGCGGATGCTGGAGGAGCTCGGCGGGGCATCCGTCGTCGAGGTCCTCCGCGAGCCGCTCGATCAACTGCTGAACGCATCGCATGCCGGGCTCGCCTTCGCGACCGGTGTGATCGCCACCCTCTGGGCCGCTTCGGGCTTCGTCGGCACGTTCGGCCGTGGCATGAACCGCATCTACCGGGTCGAGGAGGGCCGGCCGTTCTGGGAGATGCGACCCGCGATGCTCGCGGTGTCCGCGGTGCTCGTCGTGCTCGGCGCGATCGCCGCGGCGGGCCTCGTGGTGACCGGTCCCGTCGCCGAGGCGGCGGCCCGCGTGCTCGGCCTCGACGAGGGGGTCGCCTTCTGGTGGGATCTCGGCAAGGTGCCGGTGCTCGCCGCGATCGGCGTCCTCGTGATGGCGCTGCTGTACTGGGCTGCACCGAACGTGCGGCGAGGGCACCTGCGCTGGTTCAGCGTCGGCGCGATCGCCGCCCTGCTCGCCTGGGTCGTGACGACGTGCCTGTTCGCGCTGTACGTCTTCGTCGTCGGCAGCTACGAGCGCGTCTACGGCGTCCTCGGCGGAGTCGTCGCCTTCCTGCTGTGGGTCTGGCTCTCGAACCTCGCGATGCTCTTCGGCGCGGTGCTCGACACCGAGGTCGAACGGGCTCGCCAGCTGCGTGCCGGGCTCCCGGCGGAGGAGCAGGTGCGCCTGCCGCTCCGCGACGACCGGGTGATCGCCACGAATCGCGCCCAACGCCTGCGCGATGTACGCGCCTCGGCGAGCATGCGCCCCGATGCGGTCGTCGACGGCGTCACCCCGCCGGCCGGGCTCCGCCCGCACGGCTGATCGGCACAGTACCCGCGTAGGGCCCGCGAATCGTCCTCGGGAGGGATGCAGCGCCGCGCGCCGCGTGATTGGCTACTGGCATCATGGCGAAGACCCATCACTCCGAGCAGAGCACGGCGGATGCCGCGGCGCAGGTCGGATCCGCGACGCCGACGCGGCCCGCGACGCCCCCGCCGCCGCCGCCGGCGCCGCTCCCGCCCGTGCCCTCGATCCCCGCTGCGCCCGCGCGCCTCGCGCGCATCACGGCCGACGAACGGCAGTTCCGGGCCTGGATGCTCGTGTCGACCTCGCTCCTCGCCATCATCCTCTTCGCCGTCTCGGTGCCGCTCGCGGCCACCATCTACGACGTCAACCTGCTCGCCGCGTTCGGTACGTGCCTCGCGCTCGCGCTCGCCCTGCCGCTTGCAGTGCGGTGGCCGTGGGTCGCCGCGAGCGTCTCCGCGGCCGGGCTCCTCGCCTTCGCGTTGCTCACCATGAACTCCGACGGCTGGCCGTGGCCGTGGCCGGTCACTTCGATCGTGAGCCAGGGCGTGCTGCTCATCGTGCTCGGACTCATGTGGGAGTGGCGCCTCGGGCTCATCGCCTGGGGCATGGGGGTCGTGGTGACCTTCCCGTTCGCGTTCGTCGACACGGGCGCGGCGGCCAGCATGATCACGGGCGCCGCCGTCACGGCACTCGCCTGCGCGATCGCGGTGCTGCTCGCGCAGCGCCGCGTGATCGGCGTCGAGCTCTTCCGCGAGCGCGCGCATTCCGCCTCCGAGCAGCAGCGCCGCGTGCTCGTCGAGGAGCGCAACCGCATCGCGCGCGAACTGCACGACGTCGTCGCACACGGACTGTCGATCATCCACGTGCAGGCGACGAGCGCGCCGTACCGGGTCGAGGGGCTGAGCGACGCCGCCAAGACGGAGTTCTCCGAGATCGCGGCCTCCGCCCGCTCGGCGATGACCGAGATGCGGCAACTGCTCGGGGTGCTGCGCAGCGCCGACACCGCGGCCGAGACCGCGCCGCAACCCGGGCTCGCCCAACTGCCCGAGCTCGCGGCATCCGTCGAGCGCGCCGGCGTGCCGGTGACGCTGGCCGTCGACGCCTCCCTCCACGACGGCGGACTCGCCGCGACCGCGGCCTACCGCATCGTGCAGGAGGCGCTCAGCAACGTCGTGCGCCACGCGCCCGGGGCGCCCACCTTCGTCTCGGTCGAGGTGCTCGCCGACGACCTCGTCGTGTGCATCGACAACGATGCCGCGACGGATGTCCCGGCGCCCGACGCCAAGGGCGGCGGCCACGGTCTCATCGGCATCGGCGAGCGCGCGGCACTGCTCGGCGGGCGCGCCGAGTTCGGCGAACGGCCGGGCGGCGGATACCGTGTTCTCGCGACCCTTCCGCTCGGGTCGGACGGAGGCGCGGTGTGACGATCTCGGTGCTCATCGCCGACGACCAGGCGATGGTGCGAGCCGGTTTCGCGGCGGTGCTCGCCGCCCAGGCCGGCATCGAGGTCGTCGGGCAGGCCGCCGACGGCGACGAGGCCGTGGCGATGGCGCGCGACCTGCGCCCCGACGTCGTGGTGATGGACGTGCGAATGCCCGGCCGCAACGGCCTCGAGGCGACCCGCGACCTGCAGACCCCGCCGCGGTCGAGCGACTACGTGCCGCGCGTGCTCATGCTGACGACGTTCGACATCGACGACTACGTCTACGAGGCGCTGCGGGCCGGAGCGAGCGGATTCCTCCTGAAGGACGCGACGCCCGAAGAGCTCGTCGCCGCGGTGCGCATCGTCGCCGCGGGCGACGCGCTGCTCGCGCCGAGCGTGACCCGCCGCCTCATCGAGGACTTCGCCCGGTCGGCTCCGCCGCCGCGCATCGACGCCACCCGTCTCTCCGAGCTCACCGAGCGCGAGCGCGAGGTGCTGACCCTCGTGGGCCGCGGGTTCTCGAACACCGAGATCGCGGCGGCGCTCTTCATCGCCGAGCAGACCGTCAAGACGCACGTGTCGAAGATCCTCTCGAAGCTCGGCCTCCGCGATCGAGTGCACGCCGTCGTACTGGCGTACGACACGGGACTCGTGCAACCCGGTTCCTGACCAGTACGCCCGTATGAGCCGGAACGGCTCCACGGGGTGATGAACACCTCGGCACCGCGTCCCTAGCCTGCCGTCATGACGGAGATCCCGTTCGGATGGAGGCGGTCATGACCGACGTACAGGCACCCTCGACCGACCACGGCACCGCGGCAGCCGCTCGCCGCTCGCCGGCGGTCCCGCACGACTCGGCGGTCGCGCGCGACTCGAGCGTCGATGCGATCCGCGTGGCGCTGCTCGTGGTCGTGTTCGCGCTGCACGCGATGATGGTCGGCGTCAGCGTCGGGCCCGACGGCCCGGTGCTCGAGAACGCCCTCGAAGGGCAGTCCTGGTTCGCCGCCGTGAGCTGGGTCGTGCAGATCATGCCGTTGTTCTTCATCGCGGGCGGGTTCTCGAGCTTCCTGCACTGGCGCTCGATGCGCGCACGCGGTGCGAGCGGCGCCGACTACGTGCGGGCACGGATCGAGCGGCTCGTGCGGCCGGCGATCGTGCTCGTCGGCGTCGTTGCCGCCGCACTCGTCGCCCTCTCGCTCGCCGGGCTCGCTCCCGAGCTCGTGGCGACCGCCGGCTTCCGCATCGGCCAGCCGCTGTGGTTCCTCGGCGTCTACCTCGCGACGTCGGCGCTCGTGCCGGTGATGGTGCGGGCCCACGAGCGAGCCCGGGTGCTGACGCCGATCGCCCTGCTCGCAGGCGTCGTGGCCGTCGACCTGCTGCGCCTCTCGACGGGGCTCGAGGGACTCGGGTTCGTGAACCTCCTGCTCGTCTGGCTGCTCGTGCAGCAGCTCGGCTTCCACCTCGCCGACGGCACTCTCGACCGCTGCTCCCCCGCCGCACTCTGGTCGGTCGCCGGCGGCGCGCTCGCACTGCTCGCCACGATCACCCTCTCGGGGCCGTACTCGGCCGACATGTACGAGAACCTCAACCCGCCGAACGTCTGCCTCGTGGTGCTCGGCGTCGCCCAGCTCGCGCTCTTCCAACTGGCCCGCCCGCGCATCAGGGCCTGGGTGGAGCGAGCGGATGCCTCGCGGCTCGTCTCGGCCGTCGGCGAGCGCGCGATGACCGTCTACCTCTGGCACATGCCCGTGCTCGTCGGGCTCGCCGGGGTGCTGCTCGTGGCCGAAGCCCGCATCGGGTTCGCGCTGCCTGAGCCGATGAGCGCCGGCTGGTGGGCGAGCCGGCCGATGTGGCTGGCCGTCGCGGCCGTCGTCGTCGTGGGGGTCACGCTCGTGTTCGCCCGGTTCGAGCGTGCGCCCCAGGGGGCTCGCCCCGTGATGCGCCGCTCCTCGACGGCCGGTTCGGCGGCGATCGATGCGCTCTGCGGAGTGACCGGTGTCGCCGTCGTGCTGGTCACCGGGTTCGGACCGGTGCAGGCCGCCATCGCGCTCGCGCTGCTGACCATCGCGCTGCGGGGCAGCGCGAACCTCGGTGCGGCGTTCGCGGGGGCCACCGCGGCGATGCGGAATCAGCGCAGATCGCGGCGCAACGGGATCGCGACGGCGAGCCAGGCCGCCACGGCCGCGTAGCCGAGCAGCACGAGCCCGCCCACGAGCGGCGACGTCGTCGACGCAGCGGCCATCGGCAGCTGCTCGGCGATCGCGTCGCCCAGGAAGGTGAAGTCGGTCAGCGCGGCGGTCGCGCCGCCGGGGAGGAACGGGTGGATGACGTTGACCCCGGGAACGATCATGAGCACGTGCTCGAGGAAGTAGAAGTACCCGAGCACGACGCCGACCGCGAGCAGCTGGTTGCGAGCGAGCGCGCCGATCGCGACACCGAGCACCATGTACACGGCTGCCGCGAACGCGAGTCGTGCGAGCAGCGCGGCGAGCGACGCGAGCGACACCCCGAGTTCGACTCCCTGCACCGCGGCACCCGCCACGACGGCGAGGCCGGCGAAGAGGGAGGAGACCAGGCCGTACGCGATGCCGAGGGCACCGAAGACGACGAGCTTCGCGGCGAGCACCCGGCCGCGACGGGGCACCGCCAGGAAGGTCGTGCCGATCGTGCGATGCCGGTATTCACCGGTGACCGCGATCGTGCCGATGAGCGCAGGCACGAAGAGCAGGAGCCCGCTCATGCCGACGACGATGCCGACCCCCTCGGCGGTGTCGAGCCCGGGAAGCGGCGGCGTCGCGTTCTCGGGGCCGATGAGGGCGAGGAGCCCGGTGAGGCCGCCTCCGCAGAGTGCGGCGGTCAGGAGCGACCAGAGCGGAAGCCTGGTGGCGAACAGCTTGGCGGCCTCGCCGCGGAGCAGGCGGTTCATGCGCGGATCCCTTCGGTGCCGGAGGGAAGCGACGAGGCGCCACCCGAGGTGAGTTCGAGGAACGCGGCTTCGAGGCTCGTTCCACGTTCCGTGAATCCGGAGAGCGGCCCGGTCCACGTGGTGCGACCGCGGTCGATGAGCACGAGATCGTCGATGCCGTGCTGCAGTTCGGTGAGCACATGGCTCGAGATCAGCACCGTGCCCCCGTTCGCCGCGAACCCGCGGAGGAAGGTGCGCAGCCAGACGATGCCGGCGGGGTCGAGCCCGTTCGACGGCTCGTCGAGCACGAGCACACCGGGGTCGCCGAGCAGTGCCGTCGCGAGCGAGAGCCGCTGCCGCATACCCGTCGAGAAGCCGCCGACGCGGCGGTCGAGGTACTCGCTCATGCCCGTGAGTTCGGCGACCTGCTCGGCACGCCCGGCGTCGTGCCCGCCCAGGGCGCAGTAGCTGCGCAGGTGCCCCCGGGCGGTCATCGCCGGATGCGCCCCGGCGAGGTCGAGCACGGCCCCGACGGTGCCGGTGGGGTCGGCGAGCTCGGCGTACGGCCGGCCGCCGATGAGCGCGGTGCCCGAGTCGGGGCGCGCGAGGCCGAGCAGCATGCGGAGCGTGGTCGACTTGCCGGCGCCGTTCGGGCCGAGGAAGCCGGTGACGCGGCCGGGGGCCGCGACGAACGTCGCGTCGCGCACGGCCTCGACGTCGCCGATGCGCTTCGCGAGGCCGGAGACCTCGATCTGTGCGGTGATCATGGAGCGGATCCCTTCGGTGGCATACTCGAACGAGAGCAATGAGAATGTTCTCACTGTGAGAATAATCATTCGGAGGACCGATGCGCAAGCCGTCGCCCGTCGCCGACGTCGTCATGCACCCCGTCCGTCTGCGCATCATCCAGCAGGTGGGCACGCGCGAGATCACCACGGCGAGCCTGCGCAGCGCCCTGCCCGACATCGCGCAGGCCACCCTCTACCGGCACATCGCCGCGCTCGTCGACGCCGATGTGCTCACCGTCGTCGAGGAGCGGCGCGTGCGCGGCGCGGTCGAGCGCACCTTCGCGCTCGGCGAGCGCATGGCGCACGTCGATCACGACGAGCTGCTCGAGATGGGCGCGCGGGAGCTGCAGCAGGCGTTCCTCACCTTCCTCGCCCATCTCGGCGAGAGCTTCGACCGGGCGAGCGCGGCCGACGATCCCCGATTCCGCGACTTCCTCGGGTTCGGCGAGATGACGCTGCACGTGACGACCGACGATCTCGCCGTGGTCCAGGCGGGGCTCGGCGAGCTCCTCGCGCCCTATCTGGCCGCCACTGGCGACGACCGCCGCGCGGTCACACTCGCGACGGCGCTCATCCCGACCGACGGCGCCGCGCCGCGCGACTGACCCCGGCGACCTCCGGTCGACCCGCTCAGTGCGCGTGCCCCGGCTGTTCCACGCCGGGTAGCGGCGCGTCGGTGCCGGTCTGGTACGAGCCGTGCGGCACGGCGTGCTCGCCGGCCTCGGTCGCGGCGAGTGCGGGGGTCGCGAGCGCCGCGACGAGCGCGGCCCCGGCGACGAGGCCGATGAGACGAGCGGTGTCGGATGTCGCGGCGACTCGGTCTCCGCGCCCACGCCCTGCCGATCGGGCGGGGCGGGTTCGGGCTCGCAGTTCGAGGCCCGCCGAGAGCGCCACCACCACGATGAACACGGCTGCCGCGGCGAGCGGGCCCGGCGGGACATCCGTCATCGCGGCAGCACCCGTCGAGACCGCCGCCGCCATCCCCACGAGGGCGGCAGCGGTCGCGACGAGTGTCGCGGACGGGGCGATCACGCGCCCCGCCCGGAACGCGAGCCCGCCCCAGCCGAGCGCGGCGACGCCGGCCACGACGAGGGCGGGCTGCATCGCTCCCCCGGCACCGGCGGCGAGCGCGGCGAGCACGAGCCCGGCGCCGAACGCGGCGAGCATCGGCCAGCTGCGCAGGGCCGCCGCCAGTGCGTGCATGGCCGGCCCCTACGCCGTCGCCACGCGTCCGGAGCGCTCGAACCCGAGCGCGACCCCCAGCAGCACGATCGCGCTCGCGAGGTGCAGGAAGTGGTCGGCCGTGTTCAGCGCGAGGATGTTCGCCGCGGTGCCCGCGAGGAAGAACCCCACGATGCCGAGCAGCAGGTAGGCGGCGCCGACCGTCGCGTTGACGGCCTTCGCCGCGGCCGCCGAGACGATGCCGCCGATGAGCAGTGCGGCGCCGATCAGCAGGTGGGCCACGTTGTGGAGCGGGTTCACCGCGAACACGCCGAGGAGCAGACCTCCTTCGGTCGCGAAGAACCCGACGCCGCCGGTGACGGCGAATCCGAGCACTCCGACGAGCAGGTAGACCGCACCGAAGACGGTCGCGACGATGCGGTTCGGGGAGTTTCGCATGAGGTTCCTCCTTCTCGAGGCACGACGGCTGCCGTGCTCAGGGGATTCGGAACGTTCCCGACATCGGATTGGGCGGGTGCGCCGCACCTCATCCGACGGCGACGACCCCGGCGAGCGCGACGCCGGTCACGATGAGCGTCGAGGCCCCGGCGAGGGCGAACGGTCGCACGCCGACCCGGCGGAACATGCTGAACCGCACGCCGGTGCCGAGCGCGAACATCGCCGCCGCGAGCAGCACCGTTTGCGCGTGGCCCGCGCCGGCGACGACGTCGTCGGGCACCCAGCCGAGCGAGCGCACCACGACCATCGCGATGAACCCCACGACGAACAGCGGAATGATCGGCGGCCGCTTGCCCGGGGTCGCGCCCGCTGCGAGCGAGCGACGACGCTGCACGCTGACGACGGCGAGCACCGGCGCGAGCATCAGCACCCGGGCGAGCTTGACCACGACGGCCACGGCGAGCCCCGCGCCGCCGATCGCCCCGCCGACGGCGACGACCTGAGCGACCTCGTGGATCGAGCCGCCCGCCCACATGCCCGCCTGCTGCGCATCGAGGCCGAGGAGCGACGCGGCGAGCGGGATGAGCGGGATCATGAGCGTGCCGAAGATGACGACGAGGGCGACCGCGGTCACGACCTCCTCCTCCTCGGCCTCGATCACGCCGTCGACGGCCGCGACCGCCGCGGCGCCGCAGATCGAGAAGCCGCACGCGATGAGCAGGCGCTGCGTCGCCGAGATGCCGAGCAGGCGCCCGATGAGCAGGGTCGAGGTGATGCCGATCACGACGATCGCCACGACGACGAGGATGACCCCGACACCGAGGTCGAGGATGTCCCCGAGCACGAGTTGCAGGCCGAGCAGCACGACGCCGAGGCGAAGCAGCGGCTTCGCGGCGAACGCCAGCCCCGCCTCGAAGCGCGGCGAGAGCGGCACGGCGTTGCGCAGCAGCACGCCGAGCACGATCGCGATGAGCAGGGCGCTCGTGCCGGGCAGGAGGAGCGCCGCGGTCATCGACGCCGCGACGCCGGCCGCGGCGAGCCCGAGTCCGGGGGCGAGGTCGGCGAGGCGCGCGCGAACCCTCGCCGTCGTGCTGCGCGGAGCCTGTGGTGCGCTGGGCGATGCGGGGGCGGGTGCGGTGCGGGTCATGCTTCAACGATCGTGATCGGATGCCGCGGGCGGTAGCCGCCCGTTCGGCATCGAGGCATATCATGCTGATATGCCCACCCGTTGGCCGGACCTCGCGGTGCTCGAGCTGCTGGTCGCGATCGGCCGGCACGGCAGCCTCGGGCGTGCCGCGCGTTCGGTCGACATGGCCCAGCCGAACGCGAGCCGGGCGATCGCCGGGCTCGAGCGCTCCCTCGGCCTCACGCTCATCGAACGCCACTCCCGCGGCTCGCGCCTGACCGCCGACGGCGAGGCGATCGCGGAACTGTCGGGCCGACTGCTCGTCGGCGCCGACGACCTGCTCGCCGCCGCAACGGCACGACGGGGGCACCACGAGTCGAGGCTCGAGCTCGCCGCGAGCCTCACCGTCGCCGAGTACCTGCTGCCCGCCTGGATCACCGGACTTCGCCGCGGCACCCCCGAGCTCGACGTCCGCATGCGCGTGGAGAACTCCGCGCGGGTGTTCGAACTGCTCGAGTCGCACGACATCGAGCTCGGATTCGTCGAGTCGCCCGGTGTGCGGCGCGGCCTGCACAGTCGCACCGTCGCCGTCGACCGACTCGTGGTCGTGGTGTCGCCGACGCACGCGTGGGCCCGGCGATCGCAGATCACGGTCGACGAACTCGCCGCCACCCCGCTCGTGACCCGAGAAGCGGGCTCCGGCACACGATCGACCCTCGCCGATGCGCTCGACGGCAGAACGCCGGCGGAGCCGTCCCTGGTCGTGGCGAGCAATGCGGCCGTGCTCATCGCCACGGCATCCGGAGCCGGACCGACCGTGCTCAGCGACCTCGCGACCCGGCCATGGGTCGCCCGCGGCGAGCTCGTCGAGGTCGCCGTCGCCGGGCTCGACCTCACCCGTCGCCTCCGCGCGGTCTGGCGACGCGGCGACGTGCTCTCCACCCCCGCCGCGACCCTGCTGGGCGAGCTGTCGCGAGGTCGTGCGGGCGGGAACATAGACTGATTCGCGGGGGAACGGCCGGCAGCGCGGGAGGGTTCGCGTCTGGCACGGCGCATCCGATGCGGTTGCGGCGGCATGCCCGGCGTCCGCTCCTCCTCGACCGACGCACGGCATTCTGGGGGAATCTGTTGTCCACTTCGATCAACACGCACGACGGCGTCACCGTCTTCCTGACGTCGGCCACCGAAGCCGACGTGCACGCCGACGGCGCCGTCCTGGGCATCCAGGCCGTCGACGGCGACGCACTGCGCGACCGGGTCGTGGCCTTCGTGCAGGAGCGCGCGCAGCGCCTGGGGATTCCGGCGACCGCCGCCCTCATCGACGACTCCTCCCACTGGACCCTGACCGTCGAACCCGACGGCCGCGTCACCGAGGCGCCGACGGGCCTCGTGACCGAGAGCTTCGAGCCGCGGCCGACCTCGACCGCGGCGGCGGCTCCGGTGCAGGCGGCACCGGTGTCGACCGTTCCGGTGTCGGCGGCACCGGTGTCGACCGTTCCGGTGTCGGCCGCTCCGGCCGTTCCGACCGCCCAGCCGATTGCGGCTCCGCCGGTGGCCGCGGCGACGCCCCAGCCCGTCGCGGCGACGCCGGCGACGGAGCCCAAGGCGCACCGCCCCACCGTCGAGGACCTGCTCTCGAGCCGGCCCCGTCAGCGTCCGCTGAAGGCGACCATGGGGTGGCAGGGCCGGGTGCGCCGCATGAGCGGCGGCCTCATCTCGCCGAAGCCGAGCGCGACCGAGCAGACCCGCCACGACCAGACGAACCGCGTGCAGAAGCGGCTCGACGGCCCGCGCACGATCGTGGTGCTGAACCCCAAGGGCGGGGCCCACAAGACCACCAGCACCCTGCTGCTCGCCGCGACGTTCGGCCGGCTCCGCGGCGGCTCGACGCTCGCGTGGGACAACAACGAGACCCGCGGCACCCTCGGCTGGCGCGCCCAGCACACCCCGCACCACCGCACCGCGGTCGACCTGCTGGGCGACCTCGAGCAGTTCGAGAACCCGAGTGTCGCGAGCCTCAGCCAGCTCGACGACTACGTGCGTACGCAGGTCGACGCCCGCTTCGACGTGCTCGCCTCCGATGAGGATGCCGCCGCGACATCCACCATCGACGACGCCGCGTTCGACCGGCTGCACCGCACGCTCTCGCGCTACTACCGCCTGCTGATCGTCGACACCGGAAACAACATGCGGGCCTCGAACTGGGTGGCGGCGGTCGCCGCAGCCGACCAGCTCGTGATCGTCTCGACCGTGCGCGAGGACACGGCGGCGAGCGCCGCCTGGCTCCTCGACGGCCTCGCCGAGAAGGGGTTCGGCGACAAGGTCGACCGGGCCGTCACGATCCTGACCTCGCCATCGGAGAAGCCCGACCGCGAGCTCGAGCAGCGCCTCGCCGACCACTTCGGCGCGCTGACCGCGGCCGTCACGACGATCCCGTACGACGCCGCGCTCGTCGACGGTGGCACGATCGACTTCGACGCCCTCTCGGCCGAGACGCACGACGCGTGGCTCACCGCCGCCGCCGTGGTCGCCGACCAGCTCTGAGCCAGGGCGCGGAGATGATGATCGACGAGCACAGCCCGAGGGAGCGCGAAGTGCCGCTGCACGAGATGTCGCCGGTCGACCGGGACGCCGCCTCCGCGATGTGGAACGACTACTGGCGCGCCCATCCCGACCAGGTCGGTCTCGATGACGTGCCCACCGTCGAGCGGTTCGGCGATCACGCCGAGCTCTCGGATGCGCTGCTCGAGCTCGTCATGTCCGGCCGGAAGCGCGCCACGGCCACTCTGGTGAAGGAGTTCGCCGCCGACGGCGTGCCGCTCCCCCGCGTCGGGAGCCACTGGATCGCGTGCGACGCGAGCGGCGCCCCCCGGGTCATCCTGCGGAGCACCGAGCTGCGACTCGGCACGATCGCAGACGCCGACGAGGCCTTCGCCTTCGACGAGGCTGAGGACGACCGCTCGCTCGAAGCCTGGCTCGTCGGCCACCGTCGCTACTGGGACCGCGTCTGCACCGCGCTCGAGATCGAATGGTCCGACGACCTCGAGATCCTCTTCGAACGGTTCACGGTCGCGTGGCCGGAGACCCGAGGGCCGCTCGTCGGCTGACGCTCCCCGGGAGGTCGCACCGCGGCGTGCGCACGCCCGGGCCTAGGAGCCGTCGCGCAGGTGGGCGGGAGCCACATCGGTGAACCGGATGGCGTCGAACCGTGCGTCGCAGGTCGTTCCCATCGGCGCTTGCGCGAGGAACCCCACGACCGGGGCGACATCGGTGTGCACTCGGAAGAGGCGGACGAAGTCCCATCGGGCGCCATCCGTCGATGCGTGGAACGCGTACGCCGACCCGAGTCGCGCCACTCGGAGGTGGGTGAACGGTTCCTCGACGACGGTCGAGTTGCAGTCGTCCGAGAAACCGTTGGTCACCACGCTGACGACCATGGCCTGCCCGGCCGGCGAGTACTCGAAGCACAGCTTGGCCCAGTGGTCCTCGTCGCACCACAGGCCGAGCGCCGCGGCATCGAATGTGGAACGCTCCCCCACGACGCGAACCCGCGCGCTGAGCGCGAAATCGCCCGAGGGTCGGAAGCCGAGCAGGCTCGCTCGATGCTGTCCGGGGCCGCTGAGGGGGTCGTTGCTCCAATCGACTCCTGCCGAGGCGCGCAGGCGGAGCTCGCCCGCGTCGTCGTCGACGTCGGCACTCGCCGCGCCGTTCGTCCACGCCAGGACCGGCAGACCTGCTACTCGCACGGATTCCCCCACCTCGTCGACGAGAACACTACCGGCGGAACGAGCGCTGGGCTCGGACCGCTCTGCCACCGACGCGCTCGAAGCAACCTCGAAACACAGCCCGGTTACACTCGCATTCGGCCTGGACCAGCCCGCCACCAGCGAAACGGCCGATCATCCAGAGTTCCGCGCACACGATCCGCGGGATTCGCGAGTGCCCCGGGGTGGCCCATGAACAGCGAACCGATCACCGTCTCGATCCGGCGCGAGGTCGACCCCGAACGCATCTCCGAAGCGACCGCGTGGGTGCAGACCGGCGTGAACCTCGCCGCCAAGTACCCGGGCTTCCTCGGCTCGGGCTGGGTGCGCGCGGGCGAGGGCTCGCAGGTCTGGCACATGCTCTACCGCTTCGCGAACGAGGAGACCCTCGACGCTTGGGAGCGCTCGGCCGAGCGCACCTGGTGGCTCTCGATGGGCGAGGGCTTCGTGCGTTCGGAGCGCAGCAGGCGCCGCACCGGCATCGAGGGCTGGTTCGACGACCCGGCGACGGGTTCGGTGCCGGTGACGGATGCCGCGGCATCCGCTGCGCTCGAAGAGCTGCCGCCCGCACCGCCGCGGTGGAAGCAGGCCGTGACGATCTGGCTCGGCTTCTTCCCGGTGAACCTCGTCTTCACCCTGCTCGTGACCGCGTTCGTTCCCGGCTGGAACGAGCTCGAAGTCGTCTGGAAGGTGCTCGTCACGACGCTGCTGCTGACGCCCGTCATGACGTTCTGGGCGCTGCCCTTCGTGACGCGGATGCTGCGTCGCTGGCTCGCGCCCGCCGCTCGCTGAGGCCGGGCGTGCTCGCCGCTACGCCGACGCGTCGCCGGTCACGCGCCGGTGCTCGAGCACGCGGCGGATGACGAGCACGACCAACGCGATCGCGATCGCGCCGTAGACGACCCAGTCGAGGTACTGCAGGTACTCCTCGAGCAGCGCGTGCTGGGTGCCGAGGGCGGCACCGACCCCGATGAGCAGGCTGTTCCAGATGCCCGACCCGATGGCCGTGAAGAGGAGGAACCAGGCGAGCGGCATGCGATCGGCGCCTGCGGGCAGCGAGATCAGGCTGCGGACGCCCGGGATCATGCGCCCGACGAGCACCGACCAGCGGCCGTGCTTGTGGAACCAGGCGGCGCCCCGCTCGAGGTCGGTGAGGCTGACGAGTCGCGTCCACGCGATCCAGCGGATGGCCCGATCGAGGCCGACCGCGGCGCCGAGGCCGTAGAGCACGAGCGCGCCGATCACGGACGCGAGGGTCGACCAGAGGATGAGCATGCCGAGGTGGAGGTCGCCCGACTGGCTGAGATAGCCGGCGAACGGGAGGATGACCTCGCTCGGGATCGGCGGGATCAGCACCTCGAGGAACACCAGCACCCCGACCCCGATGTCGCCGAGGGAGTTCAGCACGTCGGCGGCGAATCCGGTGAGGCCGGTGAACCCGTGGTCGTCGGTCGTCGTCAGCAAGGTCGTGTCTCGGCTCTCGGTCGGGGTCGATGATCGGTGCTCGGCGGCAGGCCCACGGTACCGGTTGCCGGATGGGCGAAAGCTGGGCGCCCGGTTCAGCGGGGCGTGCCGATGCGACGGGCGAGGGTCGTCGCGGCCTCCTGCACCGCCGACACGTACCGGGCGACATCCGCGTCGGGCGCGGCATCCGGATACGTCACTGCGACGGCGGCCGCCGGCCAGCCGACGTGATCGCGCACGACCGCGCCGACCGACGCCAGGCCGCCCGTGACCTCGCCGTCCTCTCCGGCCCAGCCCTGCTCGCGCACCACCGCGAGCACGCGCTTCAGCCGTCCGTAGCTCCACGCCTCGTCGGCGCCGTCGAGCGCGGGCCGACCGGCGAACGCCGCACGATCGGGGTAGAGCGCCCGCAGCTGCGCCGGCGGCAGCACGGCGAGCATCGCCCGGCCGGTCGCGGTGAGGTGCGCGGGCAGGCGCACGCCGACGTCGGTCACGAGCGACGGGCGGCGGGGCGCGCGCTCCTCGACGAGGTAGAGCACGTCGCGCCCGTGCAGCACCGCGAGATGGCCGCTCTCGCCGAGGCGGTCGACGAGCGCCGCGACGAGCGGCCGGCCGAGACGGGCGAGGGGCTGCTGGCGCGAGAAGCCGCTCGAGAGCTCGAAGGCGGCGACGCCGAGCCCGTATCGGCGTTCCTCGGGCAGGTGCACGACGAAGCCGCGCTCCTGCATCACCGCGAGCAGGTGGTAGACCGTCGAGCGCGGGATGCCGAGCGCCGAGGCGATCGTGGCCGCTGGCACCGGGCCGCGCTGCGCTGCGAGATGCGTGAGGATCGCGAGCGTCTGGTCGGCCGCCGGCACCTTCGACGTCTGCGACCCGCCCGCCTGGCGTCCGATCGCATGGAGATGACGGTTGTCGTCGCTCTGACGGCTGGGATCCGGCATCTATTGTCCTCTCGATGTGCGCGTGGAGCGCCGATGTGCGCGTGGAGCGAGCGTACCGCCGAAGTCTGGGATACCGGACAGCGACCCCACCTCCGCGCTTCCCGCGCGCGCGGGGGCGGTGTGGAATCGGAGGTATGAGCAGCAACGTCTCCGCACCCGCACGCGCCGCGGCATCCGTCACCGTCGGCACCGGCCCCCTCGGCATCGACGACGTCGTCGCGGTCGCCCGCCACGGGGCATCCGTCGTGCTCGACCCGGCAGCGCTCGACGGCGTCGCCGCGAGCCGTGCGATCGTCGAGGGCCTCGCCGCAGACCCCGAGCCGCACTACGGCATCTCGACGGGCTTCGGCGCGCTCGCCACGACCTTCATCGCGGAGGACCGCCGCGCCCAGCTGCAGGCGAGCCTCGTGCGCTCGCACGCCGCGGGCTCGGGCGCCGAGGTCGAGCGCGAGGTCGTGCGCGCCCTCATGCTGCTGCGCCTGTCGACCCTCATGACCGGCCGCACCGGCGTGCGCCGCGAGACGGCTGAGACCTACGCGGCGATCCTCAACGCGGGCATCACCCCCGTCGTGCGCGAGTACGGCTCCCTCGGATGCTCCGGCGACCTCGCCCCCCTCGCGCATTGCGCGCTCGTGGCGATGGGCGAGGGCGAGGTGCGGGTCTCGACGGGCTCGACCGACAGCGAAGGCGAGACGACGGATGCCTCGAGCGCCCTCGCCGCCGCCGGCATCGCGCCGCTCCACCTCGCCGAGAAGGAGGGCCTCGCCCTCATCAACGGCACCGACGGCATGCTCGGCATGCTCGCCCTCGCGATCGACGACCTGCGGATGCTGCTCACCACCGCCGACATCGCCGCGGCGATGAGCGTCGAGGGTCTCATGGGCACCGACGCCGTCTTCGCCGCCGACCTGCACGCGCTTCGCCCGCAGCGCGGCCAGGCGATCTCCGCGTCGAACCTGCGGCGACTGCTCGCGGGCTCCCCCATCGTCGCGAGCCACAAGGGCCCCGAGTGCACCCGCGTGCAGGACGCCTACTCGCTGCGATGCTCCCCCCAGGTGCACGGCGCCGCCCGCGACACGCTCGCCCACGCGGCATCCGTCGCCGATGCCGAGCTCGCGAGCGCAGTGGACAACCCCGTACTGACCCTCGACGGGCGCGTCGAGTCGAACGGCAACTTCCACGGAGCACCGGTCGCGTACGTGCTCGACTTCCTCGCGATCGCGGTGGCGGACGTCGCGTCGATGAGCGAGCGTCGCACCGACCGGTTCCTCGACCGGGCGCGCAACCAGGGCCTGCCGCCGTTCCTCGCGCACGAGGTCGGCGTCGACTCCGGCCTCATGATCGCGCAGTACACCGCTGCGGGCATCGTGAGCGAGTTGAAGCGACTCGCGGTGCCGGCATCCGTGGACTCGATCCCGTCGTCGGCGATGCAGGAGGACCACGTCTCGATGGGCTGGGCGGCCGCGCGCAAGCTCCGTCGCTCGATCGACGGGCTCTCCCGGGTTCTGGCGATCGAGGTCATGACGGCCGCCCGCGGACTCGCGCTGCGGGCGCCGCTCATGCCGGGCGAGGCGACCGGAGCGGTCGTCTCGCTCGTCGCCGAGACCGGCGCGGTGCCGGGGCCCGACCGCTTCCTCTCCCCCGAGATCGAGGCGATCTCGGGCATGGTCGCGCACGGCGACATCGTCGTCGCGGCGATGTCAGCGACCGGCGCGCTCGACTGAGCCGAGTCCACGTGTGCCCCGAACAGGGTGCGGAATCTGCGCACTCAGGTGTTGTGTCGACCTGCCTGCGCTGAGAGACTGAGGGAGATGCCGGCCCCCGAAGCCGGCTCGCGAACGGAACCCTATGTCGCTGATGCATCGATCGCCCGGCCTGAGCCGCCCGTTCCGTGTGCAACGCACCCGGCCAGACGGGCTCGCCGTCGCCGCCGCAGCAGCCGTCATCGTGCTCGGCATCTCCGGCATCAGCACGGCGTCGGCAGAAGAGGTCGTCGCGACCGAGGACGCGGCGACGACTTCCGAGACCACGACCGAGGACACCGGGTCGACCGACACCGGGTCGACCGACACCGGGTCGACCGACACCGGGTCGACCGACACCGGGAGCACCGACACCGGGAGCACCGAACCGGCGCCCGAGGAGACGGAACCGCCGGCCCCCACCGAGGAGCCCACCGAATCGCCGGCCCCCACCGAACCGCCGGTGACGCCGACTCCCACCCCGACTCCCACGCCAACGCCGACCCCGACTCCCACGCCCACACCGACTCCCACGCCGACGCCGACGCCGACTGCACCGCCGACGACGAAGCCGACGACCGAGCCCTCCGCACCGGTCGCCACCCCTCGCGCACCGCTGCTCATCGGCAGCGGCCCGTACGCTCGCATCGCACGCGGCAGCGACCCGCAGCTCAGCTCGCTGCTCGGGGCGCGCACCGCGCTCGATCGGGCGACCGCCGCCCTGCGCACGGCCGAGGCCGAGCTCGAGACGGCTCGATCGACGCAGGCCGCGGCACGAGCCCTGGCGACGCAGCTGCAGGAGCAGGCCGACGAGGCCCGCGCCGACGCCGACGCGGCCGGCGCTGCCGCCTTCGCCGCTTCGCGCGGCGGTGACACCTCGCTCACGTCGATGGCCGCCGCGTTCGGCTCGGGCAAAGACCTGCTCGCCGGCCTCGGCGGCGTGGCACGTGTCGACCAGATCACCGGCGACGCCGAGAAGCTCCAGCAGATCGCCCAGAAGCGCTCCGATGAGGCCGACGCCGCCGAGCAGCGTGCCGCAGACGCCTGGGCCGCCGTCGACGCCGTTCCGGTCGAGGCGGCAGAGGCCGCGGTTGCCGCGGCGGAGCGCGACGTGAAGTCTGCCCGCTCGGATCTCTCCGGGCTGCGCGCCCGCGTCGCCGCCTCGAGCGTCTCCCTCATCGACTCCCTCCCGCGCGACGCCGGGCAGCTGAGCGACCAGGGCTGGGCCCCGCCGGTCTCCGGCTCTCAGACCGACGGGTACGGCCCCCGGCCGAACAAGCCGCTCGCCGGCGTGAACGAGTTCCACCGCGGCACGGATGTCGCGTCGAGCTGCGGCTCGCCGATCTTCGCCGCCACCGGCGGCATCGTCGTCGAGGCGCGCGCGAGCGGCAGCTACGGCAACTGGATCCTGCTCGAGCACGGCTCCGGTGTCTCGACCGGCTACGCGCACCTCTCCGACGGCGGCATCCTCGTGAGCCCCGGCGACGAGGTCGCGGCCGGCCAGCTCATCGGCACCGTCGGCAGCACGGGCGCATCGACCGGCTGCCACCTGCACTTCGAGGTGCGACTCGACGGCACCGCCGTCGACGCCGTTCCGTTCATGGCGGCTCGCGGCATCCGGCTCGGCTGACCCGGCTGTCAGCGCGGAGCGGTCCTCCCGACCGGTTCGTGGCGCGCAGCAAGCGCCCGCGTCTGGTATTCCAGACAGCACGCGCACGACATCCGTTGTCGGCGACCACTCGGTGCGCGAGCATCGGAGCATGACCGACGCACCCACCGCAGCACCCGCCGGCGCCCGCACCGTTCGCGCCGCACGAGGCACCGAGCTCACCGCGAAGAGCTGGCAGACCGAGGCGCCGCTGCGCATGCTCATGAACAACCTCGACCCCGAGGTCGCCGAGCGCCCCGACGACCTCATCGTCTACGGCGGTACGGGCAAGGCCGCCCGCAACTGGGAGTCGTTCGACGCGATCGTGCGCACGCTCGAGGGCCTCGAGGCCGACGAGACCCTGCTCGTGCAGTCGGGCAAGCCCGTCGGCGTGTTCCGCACCCACGAGTGGGCGCCCCGCGTGCTCATCGCGAACTCGAACCTCGTGGGCGACTGGGCGACGTGGCCCGAGTTCCGCAAGCTCGAGCAGCAGGGCCTGACCATGTACGGCCAGATGACGGCCGGCTCGTGGATCTACATCGGCACCCAGGGAATCCTGCAGGGCACCTACGAGACCTTCGGCGCGATCGCACGCGCACGTTTCGGCGGCACGCTCGCCGGAACCCTGACGCTCACCGGCGGCTGCGGCGGCATGGGCGGCGCCCAGCCCCTCGCCGTCACGATGAACGAGGGCGTCGTGCTCATCGTCGACGTCGACGCGACGAGACTCGCCCGCCGGGTCGAGCACGGCTACCTCGACGAGATGACCGACGACCTCGACGACGCGATCGCTCGGGTGCTCGCGGCGAAGGAGTCACGCACGCCGCTGAGCGTCGGCCTCGTCGGCAACGCCGCGACAGTCTTCCCCGAGCTCCTCGCCCGCGGTGTCGCGATCGACATCGTGACCGACCAGACGAGCGCGCACGACCCGTTGTCGTACCTGCCCGAGGGGGTGAGCGTGGCCGAGTGGCACGAGCTCGCGGCATCCGACCCCGAGGCCTTCACCGACCGCGCCCGTGCATCGATGGCGAAGCAGGTGCAGGCGATGGTCGAGTTCCAGGACGCCGGCGCCGAGGTCTTCGACTACGGCAACTCGATCCGCCGCGAGGCCGAGCTCGGCGGCTACGACCGCGCGTTCGCCTTCCCGGGCTTCGTGCCGGCCTACATCCGCCCGCTCTTCGCCGAGGGCAAGGGCCCGTTCCGCTGGGCGGCGCTCTCGGGCGACCCTGCTGACATCGCCGCGACCGACAAGGCGATCCTCGAGCTGTTCCCCGACGACGAGCATCTGCACCGCTGGATCACGCAGGCCGGCGAGAAGGTGCACTTCGAGGGCCTCCCCGCTCGCATCTGCTGGCTCGGCTACCAGGAGCGCCACCTGGCGGGCCTGAAGTTCAACGAGATGGTCGCCTCAGGCGAGCTCAGCGCGCCCGTCGTGATCGGCCGCGACCACCTCGACTCGGGCAGCGTCGCGAGCCCGTACCGCGAGACCGAGGCCATGGCCGACGGCTCCGACGCGATCGCCGACTGGCCGCTGCTGAACGCGCTGCTCAACACCGCTTCGGGCGCGACCTGGGTGTCGATCCACCACGGCGGCGGCGTGGGCATCGGCCGCTCGATCCACGCCGGCCAGGTGATCGTCGCCGACGGCACCGAGCTCGCGGCGGAGAAGATCGCCCGCGTGCTCGTGAACGACCCGGGCACCGGCGTCATGCGTCACGTCGACGCCGGGTACGACCGCGCGGTCGAGGTCGCTCGCGAACGCGGCCTGCGCGTGCCTATGCTCGAGGCATGAGCGACGGGGGCGCCGCGGGGCGCATGCTGCTGACCGGCATCGGGGAGCTCGTGACGAACGACCCCTCGCCCGACCGCGAGGGCGGACCGCTCGGCATCGTGCGCGATGCCGCCGTGCTCGTCGAAGACGGCCGCATCGCGTGGGTCGGCAGCGCCACCCACGCCGACGAGCACCTCGACCGCCGGATCGAACGCGAGGACCGCCGTGAGGGCGCCGAGCATCGTTCCATCTGGGATGCGGAGGTCGAGGTCGTCGACACCGGCGGCAGGGCCGTGATCCCGGGCTTCGTCGACAGCCACTCGCACCTCGTCTTCGGCGGCGACCGCGCCGCCGAGTTCGCCGCCCGCATGGCCGGGCAGCGGTACGAGGCGGGTGGCATCCGCTCGACGGTGGCGGCCACGCGGGCCGCGAGCGACGACGAGCTGCGGGCACGGCTCGCCGGCTTCGTCGCCGAGCTGCACGCGCAGGGCACCACGACGTTCGAGATCAAGAGCGGATACGGCCTGAGCGTCGCCGACGAGGAGCGGCTCGTGCGGCTCGCTCGCGAAGTCACGTCAGAGGTCACCTTCCTCGGCGCGCACGTCGTGCCGTTCGAGTTCCGCGAAGACCCGGCGTTCGGCGGCGACGCCGACGGCGCCGCCGAGGCCTACGTCGACGTCGTCGTCGGCGACATGCTCGACGCGTGCGCGCCGCACTCGCGGTGGGTCGACGCCTTCTGCGAGCGGGGCGCGTTCACCGCCGAGCAGTCGCGACGCGTGCTCGAGGCCGGCGCCGCAGCAGGCCTCGGCGTGCGGGTGCACGGCAACCAGCTCGGCGAGGGGCCCGGCGTGCAGCTCGCCGTCGCGCTCGGCGCCGCCTCGGTCGACCACTGCACCTACCTGAGCGATGCGGATGTCGCGGCGCTCGCGTCATCCGACACGGTCGCCACCCTCTTGCCGGGCGTCGAGTTCTCGACCCGCCAGCCCTACCCCGACGCCCGACGCCTCATCGAGGCAGGGGTCACGGTCGCCCTCGCGAGCGACTGCAACCCGGGCTCGAGCTTCACGAGCTCGCTGCCGTTCTGCATCGCCGTCGCCGTGCGCGACATGGGCATGACCCCGGCCGAAGCGGTCTGGGCGTCGACCGCGGGCGGCGCCCTCGCGCTGCGGCGCACGGATGTCGGTGCGATCCGCCCCGGCATGCGGGCCGACCTCGTCGAGCTCACGGCGCCGAGCCACGTGCACCTCGCCTACCGGCCGGGTGTGCCGCTCATCGGGCGCGTCTGGAAGGACGGCGCGGTCGTCGCAGGGTGAGGAGACGGCGTCAGCCCCGCCGCACCTCGATCGCGCTGATGCCGCTGAGGCCGATCCACGCGCGGTCGGTCGTCTCGACGAGGGTGGCGAGCACGTGGTCGCAGGTGCTGCAGCGCACGACGGTGCCGGCACCGCTGCGGTAGACCATCGCGCGGGCGAGTTCGCCGAGCGCGCCGCACCCGTTGCAGCGCGCCGTCGCCGTCGTCGCGTCGAAGCTGAAGAACTCGGCGAGCGGGCCCGCCAGGGCGTTGCCGTCGACATGCTGCATCAGGTGCCTCCGTATCGCTCGGTGCGGATCGATCGTGCGTCGTGGCCGAGCTCGACGAGCCAGTCGGCGACGCGCTCGACGAAGCCCGTCGAGCCGCAGACGAAGACGCGCGGCCGCTCGGCCGCCGGGATCACGGCCGACTCGAGCACCTCGCGCGTGATGCGCGCGGGCGGCGTCCGCCACCCGTCGGGCGCACGGCGCGTGTAGACGAGGTCGAGCTGCAGCGGAGCGGATGCCTCGGCGAGGCGCCGCAGCTCGTCGGCGAAGTAGACGTCGTCGGGGCTCCGCACCGAGTAGAGCAGTCGGAACCGCGTCGGGTCCTGGGCGACACCGTGCGCCTCGGCCATGGCGTAGAGCGGCACGACGCCCGAACCGCCGGCGATGAGCTGCACGGGCCGGGCATCGACGGCCGCGGCGGCGTGCGCGGCATCCGGCGCCCACACGAAGAACGCGCCGAGCGGCCCGTGCACCTCGAGCATGTCGCCGGCGCGCACGTCGTCGACGAGGTACGGCGAGACCTCGCCATCGGGCAGCCTGTCGACGGCGAGGGTCACCCGCGTGCCCGCGCCCGACGACGCGATCGAGTACGAGCGGGTCGCGGTGTAGCCGTCGGGGGCCGTGAGCCGCACATCGAGGTGCTGGCCGGCGGCGTTGCCGGGCCATCCGTCGACCTCGAGCTCGATGCGCGAGGCGTTCGGCGTCTCGCGACGCGTCGATGCCACGGTCGCGACGTGCCAGCCCGATCGGGGCACCGCGGGCACCGCGGCAGCCGACGCAGCGGCCGGCGACGTCGTCTGCGCGGTGGCCTCGCTCACCAGTAGCGCTCCTCCGTCCACGGGTCGCCGTGCAGGTGGTAGCCGTTCTGCTCCCAGAATCCGGGCTCGTCCTGATCCATCATCACGAGGCCGCGCACCCACTTCGCGCTCTTCCAGAAGTAGAGGTGCGGCACGAGCAGCCGCGCAGGGCCGCCGTGCTCGGGCTCGAGCGGCTCCCCGTCGAACTCGAACGCGACCCAGGCCTTGCCGTCGAGCAGCTCGTCGAGCGGCACGTTGGTCGTATAGCCGCCGTAGCTGTGCGCCATGACGTATTCCTGCTCGGTCTCGACGTGCTCGAACAGCGTGTCGAGCGAGACGCCGCGCCAGCTCGTGCCGAGCTTCGACCAGTGCGTGACGCAGTGGATGTCGGTGTCGACGTCGTCGATCGCGAGGGCGGTGAACTCGTCCCAGTTCCAGCGGTGCTCGCCAGACTCGGTGCGGATCGTGAACTCCCACTCGGCCGTGTCGACCTCGGGCGTGGGCCCGGCCGAGAGCACCGGGAAGTCGTGGACGAGGGTCTGGCCGGGTGGCAGTCGTTCGTCTCGCTCACGACTGCGCCCGCTGAACCCCCTGGTGATGAACGACATCTCGCTCCCTCCCGTTGGCATCGACCCTAGTGTTGCCGGGGGCTGCTGTCACCGGTTCCGATCGTGCGTGCGGTCGGGGGCGTCGAACGTCACCCCGATCGGCGGCGCGGCGACCTTGCCCGCGCTCGTCGCAGCACGCACGTCGGCCCACGATGCCGCGTCGAAGGTGAAGACGGCGATCGCCGCCGTCGACATCGCCTCGGCGGTCTTCGAGAAACGGGTCGCGAGCTCGGTCATCTCGGGATTGTGGCCGACGAGCATCGCGACCGCGAGCCGGTCGTCGAGCGAGCGGATGACCCGCAGCATCGTCTCGACGGACGCGGAGTAGAGCCGCTCGTCGGCGATGATGCGGCGGGCGGGGGTGCCGAGCTCGCCCGCGACCAGTGCGGCCGTCGACCGTGCGCGCTCCGCGGTGCTCGTGATGATCACGTCGGGCTCGATGCCGCGTTCGACGAGTCGCCGGCCCATGCGCGGCGCATCCTGCCTGCCGAGATCGTTCAGCGGGCGATCGTGATCGGGGAGGCCTGGCGAGTCCCAGCTCGACTTCGCATGGCGCATGAGCACGAGGGTCTTCACGGTGCGTCCTTCCGTCGGGTCGGTCACGCGCACGCCCTGCTCAGCGCAGTGCTTGCCCGCGGCGACCTCCAGCACGCGGAGTGCCGCTCATCGTACGGTACGCCCGTCCGGCGCATCCGCGGAGGCATCGACCTCGGCGAGGCCGATGGACGCCGAAATGCCGCCGTCCGATCGCCCGGTGATCGTCAGTCGTCACGCACTCGTCACCGGCGGGCGCGCCGTCACCGGTCGCGAGCAGGAGCCTCGAACAGCACCGCGACCGGCGCGACCGCGCCGACCTCGGCCCAGTCCGCGACGTCGAATCGGAACTCGGCGACGGCGCAGGTCGGCATCTCGGCGATCTCATCCGAGAGCCGGGAGGCGAGCTCGCCGACCTCGGGGTTGTGGCCGACCAGCATGACGCCGGTCAACTCATCGTCGAGGGCCCGGATGATGTCGAGCAGACCCTCCGGGGAGGCACCGTAGAGACGGTCGTCCTCCAGGATCCGATCGGATCCGAGGTCGAGCGCCTGCGCGAGGATCGCCGCTGTCGAGCGGGCGCGCACCGCCGTGCTCGTCACGATCACGTCGGGAACGACGCCGCGCTCTCGCAGTCGCTCACCCGCCCTCGGCGCATCGCGCCGGCCCCGATGGTTCAATGGGCGCTCGTGGTCGGGAAGCGTTGGGTCGCCCCAGCTCGATTTGGCGTGCCGCACCAGCAGGACAGTCTTCATGGTTCCGTTCCCGTGTTCATCGTGTGCGCCTCGATCGGGGCGCCCTGTCAGCGCAGTGCGATGCCCGCGGCGACCTCCAGCACGCAGAGTGCTGCCAGTCGTACGGTACGCCCGTCGGGCGCATCCGCGGTGGCATCGACCTCGGCGAGGTCGACCGATTCCACTCGCTGGTCGGCTCCGGCCGCGCGTGCGGCCTGTCGCAGTTCGTACGCGGAGATGCCGCCCGGCACCGATGCGGGGCACCCGGGTGCCACCGCGCGGTCGCACACGTCGACGTCGAGATCGACGTGGATCGGGCCGCCGCCCGCGCCGGCGATCTCGAGCGCCTCGGCGAACACATCGCCCATGGGGCGGCGGTGCAGCTCGTCGCGGTGCACGACGGTGATGCCGGCGTCGCGGGCCCGGTCGGCGTATTCGCGGGAGTTCACGAAGTCGGCGATGCCGATCTGCACGATGCGTCGGCCGTCGAGGCCCGCCTCGAGCAGTCGCCGCACCGGCGAGCCGTTGCTCACGCCGTCGCGCAGGTCGTAGTGGGCGTCGAGCGTGATGAGCCCCGCCGTCGCGAGCCGCTCGCCCCAGGCGCCGAGCGCCACGGGCGAGGTCAACGAGTTGTCGCCGCCGAGCGCGACCACGGTGCCGGCCCGGGCCGACGCCGCGGCGACCGCCGCACGAACCCGCGCCTCGCCCTCGGGCCCGTCGGGCTCGCCGACATCGCCGGCGTCGGCGAACACGAGGTCGTCGAGCGAACGCGCGTCGCCGCGACGCTCGCGATCGGCCATGAGGGTCGGGTTGTAGCGGCGCAGCGCCGCGCGGATCGCCGCGGGCGTCGCGTGCGCGCCGGTCGGCGAGAGCGACGTGCTGAACGCCGGCACCCCGAGCAGCGCGAGATCGGCGCGCTCCCCTGCACCGAGCGCGTCGAGCGGCGGCCAGTCACCGGCCCGTGGCCAGAGCGGATCGTTCGGAAGCGCAGCGGTGCCCATGGTCAGACGCTAGCAATGACGGATGCCGCGAGCCGAGGCATCCGCCATCGCTCGTGTCTGCGATACCGGACGACTCACGGTCGTTCGCTCGTACGCCAGGGTCGCGCATCGGTGCGGAGGAGGCTGTAGACCGCCACGTCGTGATTCGTTCCCGCGTTGAAGAACGCGCCGCGCGCGACGCCCTCGTACGTGAACCCGCACTTCTCGGCGATGCGCCGGCTGGCACCGTTCTCGGGCACGATCACCAGCTGGATGCGGTGCTTCTTCTTGGTGCCGAAGAGGTGGTCGACGAGCAGCTGCACCGCCTCCGTCACGTAGCCGCGGCCGGCCTCGGCCGGGTCGTACAGCCGGTACGAGAGCTCGTACGCGTCCCAGTAGTCCACCGGGATGAAGAACTCGATGTGCCCGATGACGCGGGTGTCGCGATCGTCGTCGGCTCGGACGCGGATCAGGAGCGTGCCCTCGTCGCGCTCCCAGAATCCGGTCGCGGCGAACCGCGCGGCGAGCACCGGCTCCGACACGACCGTGAGCGGGAAGTAGGCGCCGCGACTGCCGAGGTCGACCTGCGCCTCGTAGAACGCAGGCAGGTCGGCATGCCGCACCGGGGCGAGCGTCACCAGTTCGCCGGTCAGCATGCCGCGACTCCGCGGAGGCACCTTCGCACCATGGGCGGCATGGTACTCGCCGCCGAGGCGGGCGTCACCTGGTCGGCGACCTCACCTGGCGGGCGAACGCACCGCCTCAGCCGCGGAGGGCCGCGAGCAGCTCGCGCTCGCGGTCGGCGGTGAGCCCGGCGCCGCGCTCGCGATCGAGCCCCTGACTGCGCTCCCACTCGAGGATCTCGCGCAGCAGCTGGTCGAACGGCCGCAGGCGCAGGCCCGCGGCGAGTGCGGCGGCGTTCGACCGGTCGAGGAAGGCGGTCCACTCGGGGTCGATGATCCACAACGGCAGCGACTCGGGGCCCGACCACTCGGCCACCCCCTGCTCGGCGAGCCACTCCGGCGAGACGGCGACGACCTCGCCCTCGTGACCGGCGATCGCGCGCGAGCGCTCGAGCCAGTCGCCGAACGTGGTGCGCTCGCCGACGGCGTTGAACGCGCCGGTACGCCCCTGCTCGATCGCGTCGAGCGTGAACGCCACGAGGTCCTCGACGTGGATCGCCTGCACGGCGTCGTCGAGGATGTCGGGCACGAGCATCGGGTCGTCGCTGCGAGCGGCTCGCGCCACCCAGTAGCCGCCGCGGCCCGACGGATCGCCGGGTCCGACGATGAGGCCGGGGCGGACCACGAGCAGTCGGTCGCCCAGGGCCTGCCGGTACGCCGCCTCGATGGCGGACTTCGCCTCGCCGTACGTCTCCGCGGTCGATTCGTCGCCCTCGAGCGGCGGCATGAGCTCGGCCGACTCGTCGGCGCCCGGTTCGTTCTGGGCGGCGTAGACGTTGCCCGAGGAGATGAAGGTCCAGTGGGCCGCCTGTTCGGCGAGCGCCGCGGCGGCGCCGCGCGCGAATCCCGGCTGTCGGGTGACGTCGATGACGGCGTCCCACTCGCGACCGGCGACGGCGTCGTAGGCACCGGGCTCCGAGCGATCGCCCGCGACGAAGGCCGAGCCCGCGGCCGTCGCGCCGGCTTCCCCTCGCGCGAACGAGGTGACCGCATGCCCGCGGCGCAACGCCTGCCTGGCGAGTTCGCGACCGAGCCACTGGGTACCGCCGAGGATCAGGATCTCCATTCGGACATCACAGCACGATGCGGATGCCGCGCGCGCCCCTGTTCTCGATCCGCGAACCCCGCGGCATCCGCTGCTACCGTCGGAACATGTTCGCGGCGACTCGGGAATAGTTCGGGCGAACAGGCGTTTCCACCTGATGACAGATACCCCCTAGGGGTATAAGCTCGATTCGAGCTTGACGACGGAGGAAGATCGATGAGCACGACGCACGGCGGACACGAACACGAGGGTCACGCGGGGCACGAGGGTCACGCGGGGCACGAGGGTCACGCGGGGCACGAGGGTCACGCGGGGCACGAGGGTCACGCGGGGCACGACACGAGTGCGCAGGACTCGCATGCCGGGCACCAGCACGCGCCGGCGACGACGGCGCCCGACCCGCACGCGGGGCACGACATGAGCGCGCACGCGGGCCACGACATGAGCGGCCACGGCGGCCACGACCAGCACGCAGGTCACGACATGAGCGGCCATGGCGGGCACGGGGGGCACGGCGACCATGTCGGCCAGTTCCGCCGCCTGTTCTGGATCATGCTCGTGATCGCCGTGCCGACGATCGCGTTCAGCCCCATGTTCGCGTCGATCCTCGGCTACTCGCTGCCCGACAACCCCGTGATCCCGTGGATCTCCCCGGTGCTCGGCACGGTCATGTACTTCTGGGGCGGCAAGCCGTTCCTCACCGGGGCCTGGTCGGAGCTGAAGGCCCGCAAGCCCGGCATGATGCTGCTCATCGGCCTCGCGATCACGGTCGCGTACTTCGCGTCGCTCGGCGCGAGCCTCGGCCTGCTCAGCCACCACCTCGACTTCTGGTGGGAGCTCGCCCTCCTCATCGTGATCATGCTGCTCGGCCACTGGATCGAGATGCGCTCGATCATGCAGGCCTCGAGCGCACTCGACGCGCTCGCGGCACTGCTGCCCGACGAGGCCGAGCGGGTGGTCGCGACGGGCTCGACCGGCGGGGCTTCGACAGGCTCAACCGGCAGCCTCGCAATCGAGACCGTCTCCCCCTCGGAGCTCTCGGTCGGCGACGTCGTCATCGTGCGCCCCGGCGGCCGCGTGCCCGCCGACGGCGAGGTGATCGACGGCACCGCCGCGATGGACGAGTCGATGATCACCGGCGAGTCGTCGACGGTCGCCCGCGGCCCCGGCGCGCACGTCGTCGCCGGCACCGTCGCGACCGACACCGCGATCCGTGTGCGGGTCGGCGCGGTCGGCGACGACACCGCACTCGCGGGCATCCAGCGGCTCGTCGCACAGGCGCAGGCCTCGACCTCGCGTGCACAGCGCCTCGCCGACCGCGCCGCCGGCTGGCTCTTCTGGTTCGCGCTCGGCGCCGCGGTGATCACCGCGATCGCCTGGACCCTGCTCGGCGACCCCGACGACGCCGTGATCCGCACGATCACCGTGCTCGTGATCGCCTGCCCCCACGCCCTCGGCCTCGCCATCCCGCTCGTCGTGTCGATCGCGACCGAGCGTGCGGCGAAGGGCGGCGTGCTCGTCACCGACCGCCTCGCGCTCGAGACGATGCGCACGGTCGGCGCGGTGCTCTTCGACAAGACCGGCACGCTGACCAAGGGCGAGCCCGCGGTGACGGATGCCGCGGCCGCGCCGGGTCACGACCTCGACGATGTGCTCGTGCTCGCGGCATCCGCCGAGGGCGACTCGGAGCACCCGCTGGCGAAGGCGATCGTCGCCGAGGCCGCTCACCGCGGACTCGCGACACGCGCCGCCCAGGGCTTCGAGGCCTCGGCCGCGATCGGCGTGCGCGCCACGGTCGACGACCGGGCCGTGCAGGTCGGCGGCCCCGGCATGCTCGAGCGCGAGGGCCTCGCGCCGCTCACGGCATCCGTCGCCTGGGCCGAAGCCGGCTCGACGGTGCTGCACGTGCTCGTCGACGGCCAGGTCGCCGGCGCCATCGCGCTGGCCGACGAGATCCGGCCCGAGTCGAAGGAGGCGGTCGACGCGCTCCACGCGCTCGGCGTGCAGGTCGTGATGATCACGGGCGACGCGGAGCCGGTGGCCCGCACGGTCGCCGCGCAGCTCGGCATCGACCGGGTCTATGCGGGCGTGCGCCCCGAAGACAAGGCCGCGAAGGTGCAGGAGCTGCAGCACGAGGGCCTCTCGGTCGCGATGGTCGGCGACGGCGTCAACGACGCCCCGGCGCTCGCGCAGGCGAACGTCGGCATCGCGATCGGCGCGGGCACGGATGTCGCGATCGCCTCGGCCGGCGTGATCCTCGCGTCGAGCGACCCGCGTTCCGTGATCTCGGTCATCGAGCTGTCGCGGGCGAGCTACCGGAAGATGAGCCAGAACCTCTGGTGGGCGGCCGGGTACAACCTCGTCTCGGTGCCCCTCGCGGCCGGCATCCTCGCGCCCATCGGGTTCGTGCTGCCGATGTCGGTCGGCGCGATCCTGATGAGCCTCTCGACCGTCATCGTCGCGGCGAACGCGCAACTGCTGCGCCGCCTCGACCTGCGGCCCGAGGCCTCGACCCGGGCAGTGCTCGAGCGCGCGAGCTGAGGCGCGTCTGCGGGTCGAGCCTGTCGAAACCGCCTCACGGAGCGGGGTTTCGACAGGCTCAACCCGCAAGAACGCTCGACCGGGCTCAACCCGCAGATCGGCGCGGCCACGCCGCCCATGCGCGGTGCGGGCCGAACGGGCCGGGGCCGCCGCCCTCGCTCGACCCGCGCTCGGTGCGGAACGACGCCCAGCCGCCGGATGCCTCGGCGAAGCCGCCCGTCACGACGGCGTCGACGTGCTCGCGCACCGACGCGACCGAGTCGTCGACATGCTCGTCGCACGCATCGCATCCGCAGAACGGCGACGGCAGTCTCGTGAACTCGCCGCATCCGATCACGAGGCCGGGGAACGAGGTGAGGCCGATCACGATCGGCGCCGCGTCATCCGCTCTCGGACGCAGCCGGACCGCGCGCACGACCTCGACGCCCTCGGAGAGCCAGGGTTCGACCGGCGGCTCGACGTCGCGCTCGACGTCGAACTCCGCTTCGAGGTCGTCGGCGAGCGCAAGGGCGAACGCATGCAGCGGGCGGTAGCGCTCGGTGTCGCCGACCCGGCTGTACGCCTCCTGCGGCGGGCCGTGGGCGCCCCAGCGAGGCGGCTCCACCGGCAGCTCGTCGACGCCCGACGACGCGCCGCGGCGGGGCGGCTCGACGGCACGACCGGAGCCGATGCCGCCCCGGTCGGCGGTCATCCGCCCTCCCGATCCACGAGGCCCGTCATGATCGCGGTGTCGGGGTCCACACAGGCTTCCTCGAGTGCGGCGTCCCATTCGGGGTCGTACATCGACCGGGTGTTCGAGGGGAACCAGCCCTGGTCCGGCCACTTCGCCACGAACTCGTCACGCGGCGGAGCCGGTGCCACCTCGATCGCGTTCTCGGCCAGGCACGGGCCGTAGTACTCGGTCAGGTAGTCGTAGATCCAGCCGAGCTGCTCGGCGTTCGGCGGCGCTGACGTGCGCTTCTCCGGATGCGCGACCCGGCACGAGTACAACGCGATCGCCTCCTCGACCGTCGTCGTCGACGTGCCGATCGAGACGACGGGGCTGTCGGGGTCGGGGCCGGTGCGGCCCTCGTCGATCGGCAGCCCGGCGGCCTCGAAGCAGGCGCGCGTCACGTCGACGCGATTCTCGTCGGTCACGTACGCCGCGAACGCGACCTCGGGCCGCACCGCATCGGGATAGGTCGCCAGCACGGTCTGCCAGCCGCGGTCGGCCTCAGTGAGGCGCGCGGCCTCCACATCGGCATCGGTGAACGGGTCGCCCGCCGGCCACGGGGCGAACTCGGGCACGGGGATGGATACGACCTGCGCCGCGGCATCCGTCGCCTCCGGCGTGGCGGTCGACGCGTCTGCACCCGCGCTCGAACCGGAGCACCCGGCCAGCGTCGCCAGAACGAGCAGCGCCGTACCGACCGCCATCGATCCCCGTGCTCTACGCATGCGCACCTCCGCCGCGAACCTAACAGCGCAGCGCTCGTCGGCACCAGAGCCCACCGCGGGTCGTGGACGGAGCCTCCGACGCCGGGCTGGCATCGCCCACCTCGACCGTAGCCCTTCGGGTCACCCTCCGAGCAGAGCCTGCATCCGTTCGATCTCGGCGGTCTGGGTCGCGACGATGGCCTCGGCCATCTCGATGGCACCCTCGTGCGATCCGCTCCCGATCTCCTGCTCGGCCATGTCGACCGCGCCCTCGTGGTGCTCGATCATCTGCTCGAGGAAGAGTTGCGACGCGGTGGCCGCGTCGGCGGTCTCGAGCGCGGCGAGCTCGTCATCGCTCAGCATGCCGCTCATCCCGTGCCCGCCGTCGGGCATCTCGCGGGGGGCGTCCCATTCCTCGAGCCAGGCCTCGAGCTGGGCGATCTCAGGACCCTGTGCCGCTTGGATCTCCTCGGCGAGCACGACGACCTCGGGGTCGAGTCCGTCCTTCGCCAGCACGATGCCGCTCATCTCGAGCGCCTGCTCGTGGTGCGGGATCATCATCTGCGCGAACATCACGTCGGCCGCGGTGCCGGCGCCCGCGGGCGCCTCGCCCTCGGTGCCGGTCATCGAGTGGCCGTCGTGGCCGCCGCCCGAGGGGTCGCCGGCGTTCGCGGCGCAGCCCGCGAGCGCGAAGACCCCGGCGATGCCGAGGGCGACGGCGGGCAGGGTTCGCGCGATGCCGCGGCGGCGCACGGTCGCACGGGCGCCGGCACGGGCCGCGGCGCTCATCGCTCCGCCACCCGGTATCCGGCCTCCTCGACGGCCGCGGCGATCGCGGCGTCGGAGATGGGAGCGCTGCTCCGCACCGTCACGCCCGAGACGCCGCCGTTGACGAGCTCGACGTCGACGGCGTCGACGCCGTCGATCGCCGTGAGCTCCTGGGTCACGTGGGCGACGCAGCTGCCGCAGGTCATGCCGGCGACGCCGAAGCTCGCTTCGACGAGGGAGCCGTCGACCGCGTTCTCGGCGGGAGCCGAGGCATCGGTCGACGCGTCGATCGCGCAGCAGGAGCACCCGCCGCCGTCGAGGTCGATCTCGGTCCTGCCTTCTGGTGCGAGCGTCATGGTTCGATCCTTTCGTCGGTCACCACCACTATACCCCCCTAGGGTATCAATGACGCAAGTCCCTGCCGCGTGACAGCATGAGGGAGAGAAATTCTCGGAGCGATGTCGATCCGGCGGTCGCCCGTTCGACGCCAGAGTGAGGCGGGCGATCCGGCCCCTTCCCGAACAAGGAGAATCACCGTGAAGTACATGCTGATCATGCGCTCGAACGACCAGGCCGTCGAGGACTACGAGAACCTCGACTTCACCGAGGTCATCGCCGCCATGGGCGCCTACAACGAGTCGCTCATCAAGGCGGGCGTGCTGCTCGGCGGGGAGGGCCTGTCCGATGCGAAGGAGGGCTTCGTCGTCGACTTCGACTCGACTCCCCCGGTCATCACCGACGGCCCGTACGGCGAGACGAAGGAGCTCTTCAACGGCTTCTGGATCATCCAGGCCTCGAGCCCCGAAGAGGCGGCCGAGTGGGCCAAGCGCTGCCCCCTGGGGCCGGGCTCGAAGCTCGAGGTGCGCCGGGTGAACGAGCTCGAGGACTTCCCGCAGGACAACGAGTGGATCCAGAAGGAGGCCGGCTGGCGTGCAGAGGCCGAGGGTCGCCTCAGCGCCGCGAACCCGGCCGAATGACATGACCGACACGGATGCCCCGGGCGCGGTCGAACCGGCGAGCGGCGATGCCGACCCTGCCGCCGACCACGCCCGGCGCGCCGTGGCCGCCGTCTGGCGCATCGAGTCCGCGCGCATCGTCGCGACGCTCACCCGCTTCGTCGGCGACGTCGGCCAGGCGGAGGACCTCGCGCAGGAGGCGCTCGTCGAGGCGCTGCGGCAGTGGCCGGCCGAGGGCGTGCCGAACAAGCCCGGCGCCTGGCTCACGGCGGTCGCGAAGCGCCGCGCGATCGACGGGTGGCGCCGCCGCGAGCGGCTCGACGAGCGGTACGCCGCGCTCGCCCGCGATCTCGAGCAACAGGGCGCCGAGGCATCCGACACGTTCTGGGACCCCGACACCATCGACGACGACATCCTGCGGCTCATCTTCGTGTCGTGCCACCCCGTGCTCTCACGTGAGGCGCAGATCGCGCTCACGCTGCGCATCGTCGGCGGCCTCGGGTCGGAGGAGATCGCGCGCGCGTTCCTCGTGCCCACCGCGACCGTGCAGCAGCGCATCGTGCGGGCGAAGAAGACGCTCGCGGCGGCGAAGGTGCCGTTCGAGGTGCCCGAGCCGAACGAGTACGCCGCCCGGCTCGCCTCGGTGCTGCAGGTGCTCTACCTGATCTTCAATGAGGGCTACCTGCCCGCAGCGGGCGACGAATGGGTGCGACCGGATGTCTCGGCCGAGGCCCTCAGGCTCAGCCGCATGGTGGCGGGCCTCATGCCCCGTGAACCCGAGGCGCAGTCCCTCGTCGCACTCATGGAGTTCACCGCGTCGCGCTTCGCGGCCCGCACCGCGCGCGACGGCACCCCGATCCCCCTCGACGAGCAGGACCGCTCGCGCTGGGACCGCGCGCAGATCGGACGAGGCCAGGCGGCACTCGCCCGAGCCGATGCCATCGGACGTGGACGCGGGGCGTACGGCCTGCAGGCGGCGATCGCCGAGTGCCATGCGGTTGCGCCATCCGTCGACGACACCGACTGGGCGCGCATCGTGCTGCTCTACGAGGCGCTCGGTCGGCTCGCGCCCTCGCCCGTGGTCGACCTGAACCGCGCGGTCGCGGTCGCGATGTCGACCGGTCCGGCGAGCGCGCTGCGCATCGTCGACGAGCTCGTCGCGAACGGACGGCTCGCGGGCTACGCGCCCCTGCCCGCGGTGCGCGGCGAACTGCTGCGCCGGCTCGGACGCACGAGCGAGGCGCGCAGCGAGCTCGAGACCGCCGCGCGACTCACCGGCAACGAGCAGGAGCGGGCGTCGCTGCTCGCGAAGATCGCCGCCCTCGCGCCGCCGGCTCCACCCGCCGACTAGCCCTCGGGGCCGGCCGCGACGTCACCGGAACGCTGCGTCAGATCCCGTCGCCGGGAGAGACCTCGCCCTCAGGAGCGTCCGATGCCGCAGCCGCAGCGGGGGCGGGGGCGGTCGTCGGTGCATCCGCCTCGCCCGCGGCCTTCGCGGCCCGCTTCGCGCGGCGCCGCTCGCGACCGCCCTCGACGAGGTTGTAGAGCACGGGCAGCACGACGAGCGTGAGCGCGGTCGACGACACGAGTCCGCCGATCACGACGAGCGCGAGCGGCTGCGAGATGAAGCCGCCGTGCCCGGTGATGCCGAGCGCCATCGGCAGCAGCGCGAAGATCGTCGCGAGCGCCGTCATGAGGATCGGGCGGAGACGTCGCGAGGAGCCGTGCACGAGGGCGTCGCGCACGGTCATGCCGCGATCGCGGTACTGGTTCACGAGGTCGACGAGCACGATCGCGTTCGTCACCACGATGCCGACGAGCATCAGCACGCCGACGAGCGAGGCGACGCCGAGCGGCACGCCCGTGATGACCTGCAGCGCGATCGCGCCGGTCGCCGCGAACGGCACCGAGACGAGTAGCAGCAGCGGCTGCAGCAGCGAGCGGAACGTCGCGACCATCACGATGTAGACGATCAGGATCGCGGCGAGGAGCGCCAGCCCGAGCTGCGAGAACGATTCCTGCTGGTCGGCGCTGACGCCGCCGATCGACGCGGTCGTGCCGGCCGGCAGGTCGACCGAGTCGATCGCCGCGGCGACGGCCCCGCTCGCCGTGCCGAGGTCGTCGCCCGCGGGCGTCGCCGAGACGGTCGCGCTGCGGAGCCCCTGCACGGTCGTGACGGATGCCGGTCCGTCGACGTTCTCGACGGTCGCGAGCGAATCGAGCCGCACGAGGCCGGCGGGCGTCGGCACCTCGAGGGCCGAGAGCTCCTCGATCGTCGCGGGCGGGTTGTCGGTCGTGAGGTAGATCGTGAGGGTCTTCTCGTCGATCACGACGGTTCCGGCGCGCTGCGGCTGCATCGCGGCCGAGACGAACCCGCCGAGGGCGACCTCGGAGTAGCCCGCTGCCGCGGCATCCGCTCGGTTCACCTCGACGGCGACGTACGGCTGGGACTCCGACAGGTTCGAGCTCACCTGCGCGAGCGAGTCGATGCCGTCGAGCTCGGTGACGACGGCGTCGGTGGCCGCCTGCAGGTCCTCGGCGTTCGAGGCGGTGATGTCGACCTCGATGTCGCTCGAGGCGCCGAAGCCGCTCGACGCGGCCAGGGTGACCTCGCCGACGTCGTCGAGCGCGTCGAGGTCGTCGCGCACGCTCGCCTGCAGGGCGTCTTGATCGGCGTTCTCATCGGTCGTGACCGAGTACGTGATCGTCGAGCCGCCGCCGCCGAACGCCGCGGTGAGGCCGCTGCCCGAGCCGATCGACGTCTGCACGGTCTCGACGCCCTCGGTGTCGCGGATCGCCTGTTCGACGGGCTGCGAGGCCTCGTCCATGGCGTCGAGGCTCGTGCCGATCGGCAGCTCCTGCGTCACGCGGAAGGTGTTCTGCCCCGACGAGCCGAGGAAGTTCGTCTTCATGAGGGGGATCATGGCGATGGTGCCGCCGAGCACGAGACCGGCGACGACGAGCGTCACCACGCCGTGCTTCAGGGTCCACTCGATGATCGGCAGGTAGCCGCGCTGGAGGCGCGAGGGGTGCTCGAGCTCGTCGGCCGGAGCGACGGGCTTCGGCTTCGGCTTCACGGCCGTCGCGGTCGCGGGTGCGCCCGTCGACCTCGGGAGCCCCGAGGAGCCGGTCTCGTCGCGGAGCTCGGGCGCGAGCCAGACGTCGTCGACGAACGCGGCGGCCGCGATCTCGGCCTCGTCCTCGTGCTTGGCGAGCCTCGCCGGCTTCAAGAACCAGTACGCGAGCACCGGGACGATCGTGAGCGAGACGAGGAGCGAGGCGACGAGCGCGATCGTCACCGTCAGGGCGAACGGCCGGAACAGCTCGCCCGTCACGCCCTCGACGAGCGCGAGCGGCAGGAACACCGCGACGGTGGTGATGGTCGAGGCCGTGATCGCCCCGGCGACCTCGCGCACGGCGTGCACGATCGTCGAGGCCTTGTCGACGCCCTCGATGAGGTGCCGCTTGATGTTCTCGATGACGACGATGGAGTCGTCGACCACGCGGCCGATCGCGATCGTGAGCGCACCGAGGGTCAGGATGTTCAGGGTGTAGTCGGCGGCCTGCAACCCGATGAAGGTGATGAGCACCGACGTCGGGATCGAGATCGCGGTGACGAGCGTCGCGCGCACCGACATCAGGAAGACGAGGATCACGATGACCGCGAACAGGAGTCCGAGCATGCCCTCGGTCGCGAGCGACTCGATCGACTGCTCGATGTAGGGCGCCTGGTCGAAGACGACCGTGAACGTCGCGCCCGGGTTCGTCGTGTCGAGCGAGGACTCGAGGTCGGGCAGCAGCGCCGTCACGGCGTTCGACACCTCGACCGTGTTCGCGGCGGGCAGCTTCGTGACCGAGATGGTCAGGGCCGGCTCGCCGTTCACGCGCGAGATGCTCGACACGGGGTTGTCGGTCAGTTCGACGGATGCCACGTCGGCGATCGTGATCGATGCGGGCACGCTCGTCGTGGCGGCGGCGCCCTCGGGCAGCTCGGCTCCGTCGGGCAGGGTCGCTCCGTCGGGCAGTTCGGTTCCGTCGGTCGGCGTCTCCTCCGAGGCATCCGGAACCTGTTCGGTGGCGCCGAGCACCGGGAGCTCGGCGATCTCGTCGACGCTCTGGATGCGCGTGCCCGTCTGCACGGCGAACGTCGAGTCGCCCTCGGTGATCGTGCCCGCCGGCACGAGCAGGCCGTTCTGCTGCAGCGCGTCGCGGATGGCCTGCTGGGTGATGCCGTACGTCGCGAGCTCGGCGGGGTCGGGCGTGATGGTGACGCGCTGGCCGATCTCGCCCACGAGGCTCGCCTCGCGCACGCCGTCGACGTCGGTGATCTCGGGCAGGGTCGTGCGCTCGATCTCGTCGGAGAGCGCGCTGATGTCGTCGGCGCCGGTCACGGCGATCTGCAGCACCGGGAAGTCGTCGAGGCTGAGCGCGATGACCTGCGGGTCGACGTCGTCGGGCAGCTGGCCGGCGATGCGGTTCACGGCCGAGAGCATCTTCTGCTCGGCGAAGGCGAGGTCGGTGCCGTAGGTGAAGCTCGCGGTGACGCGCGAGAGGCCGGTCGAGCTCGTCGTCGAGGTCGACTCGAGACCCGTGATGCCCTGGATCGCGGTCTCGATCGGGGTCGAGACGTCGGTGTTGACGATGTCGGGCGATGCGCCGGGGTAGCTCGTCACGATCGAGAGCTGCGGGAACTCGATCGACGGCGCCAGCTCCTGCTTCAGGCTCGTCAGCGAGATTCCGCCGAAGATCGCGACGACGACGGTGATGAGCGCGATGAGGGCACGGTTCTTCATGCTGAGCGCGGCGAGCAGGTGCATTGCTCGATTCTCGCAGGCGCGGTCGCCGTGGATATCACATGCCGGTGAAATTCACGCGACATCCGCGCTCGGCACGTCGGCGAAGTGTCCCCCATCCGGGGGGTATCCTCACGGGAAGAACCCCCCGTAGGGTGGCCAGCAGGGGAACGAAGAGGGGTGACGATGAGCTCCGCGGATGCTGCACGGCAGGTGCCGTGGCTCCGTTACGCCCTCCTCGCCGCCTCCCTCTCCGCTGTGTGGCTCGTCATCTCGCTCTGCTCGAGCGCCCCGAGCGCCTCGGCCGAGGAACGAGACTCGGGCAGCGGCCTGCTCGGCACCGTCGGCTCGCTGCTCGGCGGCGTGACCGAGGTCACGGGAGCCGTCGGCGGCCTCGTCGACGGCGTCGTCGAGACGGTCGTCGCTCCGGTCAACGAGGTCGTCGAACCCGTCGTCGAGGCGCTGCCCGACCCAGTGGCCGAACCCGTCGAGGCGGTCGTGCCCGAAGCGGTCGACACCGTCACCGAGACCGCGAACACCGTGGTCGGCGGCGGCAACGCGGCCGTCGGCACCATCGTCAACGGCGTCACGGGCACGGTCTCGGGCATCGCCGGAGGCGACACCGTCAGCGGCATCACGGCCCCGGTCGCCGGACTCGTCGACGGCATCGTCGACGAGCTGCCGATCGTCGGAGCGCTGCTCCCCGACGGAACGGTCGACGGCGTGCTCGGACCGGTTGCCGGCCTCGTCGACGACACGCTCGGCACCGTCGTCGGCACCACGCCCGCCCTGCCCACCGACGGCAGCGGCGTGCTCCCCCCGATTCCGTCGATCCCCCTGCTTCCGGGCGGTACCGACGGCACCGACCCCGGCGAGCCAGGCGGCCCGGGAGGCCAGGTACCCGGCGAACCGTCGCCGCCCGGCCGCACCGGTGCACCGCCCGGCACTGCCGCAGGCGGGCATGACGCCGTGCCCTCGAACGCCACCGTCCCCACGGGCAGCGCCGACCCGGCTCCTGCCATCGACTCCGAGATCGGCGAGATCGCGCCCTCAGAGGGCGGCTCGCCGGGCGGCGACGGCTCGCCCGCGCTCGGTGGGCCGGCACTCGGCGGCAGTTCGGGCACCGGCGCCGCGGGCAGCGGCGGCGGCGCGGCATCCGGCACCTCAGACGCGGCCTACGCCGCCCTCGAACTCGACGCACTCGCGTCGCTCGCACTCCACTCGGTCGATGACGCGCTGCCGTCGTCACCGGTCTACGACACCGACTCCACCCCTGACTGACGGGGGCCGTTCCGCCTGCTCGTGAGGCGGAAGACGGTCATCGCTCCCTGCCCTGGGAGCGACCTCACCCATCAGTTCAGGAGGACTGGAAATGAAGAAACTGCTTTTGAGGGCGCTCTATGCGACCCTGTTCGCCGGGGGCCTCTCGCTCCTCGGAGCCGGAGTCGCCCACGCGTCGGAGACGACGGGCGACGACGGCATCCTGTCGGGAACCCAGGCGGGCATCTCGATCGACCTGCCGATCACGCTCGGCGGCAACGCGATCTCGCTCATCGGGGACTCGTCGTCGCAGGACGCGAGCACCGAGGTCACCGGCGGGGAGACGGCCGAACCGGCCGCCGTGACGTCGGGTGACGACGGGATCGGCTCCGGCAGCCAGGCGCTCATCGACGTGTCGGTGCCGGTGACGATCGGCGGCAACGCCATCTCCGTCGTCGGCGACTCATCGACGGACGACGCGACCACCGAGGTCGCTCCGGCACCTGCACCCGCCGCGGACGCAGGCGCAGCTGCGCCGGCAGCCGCGGAGACGAGCGGGGTCGACTCCCTGCTCGGCGGCACGCAGGCGCTCGTCGACGTGTCGATTCCCATCACCCTCGGCGGCAACGCCATCTCGGTCATCGGCGACAGCAGCAGCGCCGATGCCGGGACGGCGGTCGAGTCGGGAACCGGCACGGGGTCCGGCTCGGGCACGGACGCCGCAACCAGCGGCGACGACGGGGTCCTGGGCGGCACCCAGGCGATCATCGACGCAGCGGTGCCGATCACCGTCGGCGGCAACGCGATCTCGCTCATCGGCGACTCGACGAGCGAGGGCGCGGCGACGAGCGTCGGTTCGGGCTCCGGGCCGGCCGGCGGATCGGCCGAGACCAGCGGTGACGACGGGATCCTCGGCGGCACGCAGCTGCTGCCGAACCTGTCGCTGCCGGTGACGATCGGAGGCAATGCGATCTCGGGCTTGGGCGACAGCACGTCGACCGGCGCCGAGACGGTCGTGACGCCGGGAACCGGGGGCGGTTCGGCGACGACGGATGGGAACGGCGGGCTGCTCGGGGGAACACAGCTGCTGCCGAACCTGTCCCTGCCCGTGACGATCGGCGGCAACGCCATCTCGGTGATCGGCGATAGCGAGACCGACGGGGCGACGACCGTCGTCGACCCGACGGACCCGACGGACCCGACCGACCCGGTGGACCCGGTGGATCCGGTGGACCCGGTGGACCCCACCGACCCGACGGATCCGACCGACCCGACGACGCCCGCCTCACCGGGTGACGGCGGCGGCACGACGGTCGCCTCGGGCAGCGGTTCGGGCGGAACCGGCGACGGCGCCGACGCGTCGACGCTCGCATCCACGGGCGCCGACGCCTCGGGCCTCGGGCTCGCGGCACTTGCAGTGCTCGCGGGGCTCGTGCTCGTCGGAGTCCGGCGGTTCGCGCTGAAGCGCTAGCGAAACGGGATGGGCCCGGCGCCGCCCTACCGGCGCCGGGCTCGCACCCCCGGCAGATCACTGCCCACAGACTCCGTGCCGCAGACCCGTGCGGCACGGCAGGCCGCGGTGTGCCCGAACCGCGGCCGGTCGGGGCGGCCCGACGAGCGCAGTCGTCGAGCCGCCCCGCACTCCCCTACGCCGTGCGGCGCCGCGCGATCAGCACGGATGCCGCACCCACGAGCAGCACGAACGCGGCCACCACGATCGCGGCCGTCGGGTCGATGCCGGTGCTCGCGAGATCGGCACCGCTCTCGGAACCGCCCGCGCCGCCGGCGCCGCTCGACGCGGCGGTCACGGTGATCGCTGCCGTCACCGTCGTGTCGTCGGGCAGCACGGCGACGATCGTGTGCGCACCGGGCGCCGTCGCGGCGGGGATGCGCGCCGTGAAGTCGAGCGCACCGTCGGCCGAGGCCGTCGCCTCGCCGAGCACGACGGGGTCGGAGTGCAGTTCGAGCCGCACCTCGGAGCCGGCCGCGAAGCCCGCCCCGCGCACCTCGAGCGAGCCGCCCGCGACCACCGACCCGGCACCGAGCACGAGGCTCGGCGCATCGGGCTCGCCCGGCCCGCCCGGGCCGCCGTCGCCGCCGGGGAAGACCTCGTCGGCCGCGCCGAGGCGCAGGAACACGGTCTCTCCCGTGGCATCCTTCAGCCCGTCGTTGTCGGTGACGCCGTACAGCGCGCCATCGGCTGCGACCGCGAAGCCCTCGAGCTTCTCCTGCGTCCAGCCGCCGGTCGCACGGAGTGCCGGCAGCGCGTCGATCGCCGTGGTCTTCTCGAGCACCGGCAGCGTGCCCGCCTCGGGCGTCGTCGCCGGGATCTCGACGCGGGTCACGCGCTTGACCGCAGCCGCGGGGCCGTTGAGCTTGTCCCGCTCGATCACGGCCAGGGTGTCGTCGTCGATCGCGGTGATCTCGGAGAGGCCCATCCAGTCGCCGGCGACGGCCGTCGACTCGAGCGGGTAGCCGAACCACGACCACGCACCGGATGCCACGTCGTAGCGGCCGATGCGGGCGAGGTTCGCGCCGTCGACGGTCGCTGCATCGGCGCCCGTGACCGCAGGGTCGACCCACAGCGGCCGCTGCAGCGCCACCCAGAGCTGCTCGTCGGCACCGCTGCCGATGGAGGTCACGCCCTCGAGCCCCCACTTGGCGACGTGCGCCGTGACCTCGGCGGGCAGTGCCACGGTCTCGACGACGGCTCCGGAGGCATCCGTGCCCAGCACCCGGTTCTCGGCGCCGGTGGCGCCCTCGATCGCGAGCCAGAACCCGCCGTCGGCCCGTGCCTGCAGGCCTTCGATGTCGAGCGCGACCGCCACCCCGCCGTCGGTCACCGGCAGCGCGGAGGTGATGCGCGCCGGGGTCTGCGAGACGTCCAGGGCGTAGACCGTGCTCGGCGAGACCGCGACGTCGCTCGCGGCGTAGACGGCGCCGGCATCGCTCGGGTGGCCGCTCAACGCGCCGAGCGCCGCCCAGCCGATGGGTGCGCCGCCGACCACGTCGGAGACGATGCTCGGCTGCGAGGGCTGCGACGTCGTCTCGGCGCCGAAGGAGTAGAGGTTCACTGCGGCGCGCACGCCGGTCGATGCGTCGTCGGTCTCGCTCGAGACGACGAGCAGGTCGCTGCCGGGCACGGGCAGGATGCCTTCTGGCCCGTTCGTTGCGAACAGCAGCTGACGGAACACCGGGGATGCCGCGTCGCTGACGTCGTAGACGGCGACGAAGTTCGAGCGCTCGCTCGCGACGAACGCGTACGGCACGCCGTCGAACTCGGCGACGGCGAGGCCCTCGGGCTCGCTGCCCTTCTTGGCTGCGCGATCGTCGTTGTACAGGCCGTGCTGCACGGCGAGGCGCTCGAAGGAGTTGCCCGCGTCCCACACGACGGCGCCGGTTGCGGCGTCGAAGACGGTCCAGCCGCGGGTGCCGCCCTTCCAGTCGCCCTCGTTGGCGGTCGCCAGGCGGTCATCGCCGATCCACGCGATCGAGTCGGGCTCGCGCGGGGCCTGCCCGATCGAACCCGTCAGGTCGATGCGCTTGTCCTTCTTCGTGTCGATGCCGGTGACGGCGACCGACCCGGCCGAGAAGGCTCGCACGACCTCGCGCGTCGGCAGGTCGACGATCACGATGCCGTTGTTCTCCTGCAGCGTCACCGCGAGCTGGTTCTTCGCGTTGATGGTGACGTACTCGGGCTCGGGGTCGGTCGGGGTGTCGAGACCGGCCGCGGCGATGACGTCGATCGGCGAGCCGTCCTCTTCGAGGAAGGGCACCGCGTCGATCGACCAGGCTGCGGGGTCGGCGCCGAGGCCGAGCACCTGCACGAAACCGCCGGGCAGCTGGGGCAGGTCGCCCTTCTTACCGCCGGGCGGCGTCGCCTCCTCGTCGCGCTGGTTCTCGATCGCGATCGCCGCGTAGGCGCCGTCCTTCGAGATCGCGATCGAGTCGGGCTGGCCCTCGAGGTCGATGCTGCGCACGACGGTGCGGTCGGCGGCACGGATCACGTCGAGGCGGCCGGAGGGCTCGGTGAATGCACCGCCCGTCTCGTCGATGACGACGAGGAGGAAGTCGCCGTAGGCCGCGACCGAGGTCGGCTGGTCGTCGGCGTGACCGATCGATGCGAGTTCGATGGTGCCGTCGCCGACGGGGTTCGCCGGGTCGGTCACGTCGAGGAATCCGATGCGCTTGCCGAGCGCGTCGGTGTAGACGACGGTCGAACCGTCGGGCGTGATCGCCGAGATCTCCGCGACCGTCTCCGACGCGGGGTCGACGCCCTCCGGCAGGTTCTGGAACACGGGATACGTCGCCGTGCGGTGGAAGGCGGCGGCGCCGGGCGCGGCCTCGGCGGGCACCGCGAGCGCGGACCCGGCGAGTGCGCCGCCTGCGATGACGGATGCCACGGCGAGCGCGGCGACGGACAGGGGGCGAACGGGCATGTCGGGCACACTCCAGCGGCTCGAGGCGGGGGAACGCCGTCAGGCTGGCGGAACGGGGCGACCTGCCGGTGGGAGCGAGGTGGACGTCACGCGTCGAACGTGTGAACAGACGGGACGCGCCGGCCCAGCGGCGTCGCGGCCCAGCGAGGTCGCGGCCCAACCGCCCGCGGCTCAGATCACCGAGGCGAGCAGGCTCTGGTCGGGCACGGGCGCCGCCCCCGAGAGCGAGCGCCAGGCGCGGGCGAGCGCCTGCACCGCGGCATCCATCGTCTCGGCCGGATAGCAGATCGGCAGCCGCAGGAAACGCTCGAAGGCGCCGTCGATGCCGAACCTCGGGCCGGCGGCGATGATGAGTCCCTGCGAGCGAGCGGCAAGTGCCAGCTGGGAGCTCACCGCCGAGCCGAGGCCGACCCAGGTCACGATGCCGCCGTCGACGTGCGGCACCTGCCATTCGGGGAAGGCCTGCGCGAGCAGCCCCTCGAGACGGTCGCGTCCGGCGCGGAGCTGTTCACGGCGCAGGTCGAGGATGTCGTCCATGTGCGGCAGTGCACGCGTCACGAGGAGCTGCTCGATGATCGGCGTACCGAGGTCTCCGGGCGACCGCACCGCGAGCAGGCGGCGGATCAGCGGCCGGTCGGCGCGGATCCAGCCCACGCGCACGCCGCCCCAGACGGTCTTGCCGACCGAGCCGACCATGACGGCCGGGCCGTAGGCGGCCATCGGCAGCAGGGACTCGGGGCGATCGATGTCGAGTTCGCCGGTCGTCTCGTCGGCCACGATGACGGTGCCCTGCCTGGCGGCCGCGTCGAGCACGCGCTCGCGCGCCTCGGCGGTCAGGGACCGCCCTGTGGGGTTCTGGAAGTCGGGCATCAGGTAGGCGGCGACGGGGTTGGAGTGCCCGATCGCGCGCACGAGCGCCTCGGATTCGGCCCGGCCGGCGGGGTCGGCGTGGTCGCGCGGCGAGACTCCGACCGGCACGAGGCGGGCACCGGCCGCCCGGAGCGCCTCGTAGGCGTGCGGATAGGTCGGCGCCTCGATGATCGCCCGATCACCGCGGCCGATCAGCGCCCGTGAGAGCAGGGCGATCGCGTGCTGCGCGCCGATCGTGACCATGATCTGCTCCGGCGTGGTCGGGAGCCCGCGCGCCGTGTACCGATCGGCGATCGCCGCACGCAGCGCCGGCGTGCCGATCGGGTCGAATCCCGCATCGCCGAGATGCTCGGGCAGGTCTTCGACGGCCTGTCGGGCGAGGTCGGGCAGCCACGGCAGGGCCGGCGGAGCCGCCTTCGAGAAGTCGATGTAGTCGGCGGCCGGAGCCGGGGGCAGGATGGACGGAGCACCCGGAAGTCGCGCGACACTGCCCGAGCCGCGCACGCTCAACACGAGGCCCTGCCCACGCAGATGCCCGTACGCGGCGGTCACGGTCGTGCGGCTGAGCCCGAGGCGCTCGGCGAGATCGCGTTCGGCCGGCAGCCGGGTGTCGACGGGGATGCGCCCGTCGAGCACGAGCAGCCGGATGCGCTCGGCGAGCGCGTGATAGGCGCTGCCGGCGCCCGGGCGCCAGTCCCCGAGCAGGTTCTCGAGCGCCCGTGCCGTCAGTGTGGACTCCGCCATGCGAGCCACTTTAGACGAATTGGCTCTTTGCGAACAGGCCAATCATGCAATTGGATTGCACCATGCCCCGCTCGATCCGCTTCGCCTCCCCCGACCCGACGCCGGTGCTCGTGCGCCGCTTCGTCCAGCTCTTCGTCGGCCTGCTCCTCTACGGCATCGGCATCGCCCTCATCGTGCGCGGCGAGCTCGGCGTCGCCCCGTGGGACGTGCTGACCCAGGGCATCGCGAAGCAGACGGGCCTGCAGTTCGGGCTCATCACGGTCATCATCAGCGGATTCGTGCTGCTGCTCTGGATCCCGCTGCGGCAACGACTCGGCTTCGGCACCGTCATGAACGCGCTGCTCGTCGGCCCCGCGGCCGACCTCGGCCTCTGGCTCATCCCGCCGGGCCTCGACCTCTGGGTGCGCGTGCTGCTGCTGCCCGCCGGCATCGTCGTGCTCGCCATCGCCACCGGCCTCTACATCGGCGCGCACTTCGGCCCAGGCCCGCGCGATGGGCTCATGACTGGCCTCCACCGCGTCACCGGCTGGAAGATCTGGATCGTGCGCACCGGCATCGAACTCGTCGTGCTCGCCGCCGGATGGCTGCTCGGCGGCAACGTCGGCATCGGCACTGTCGCCTTCGCGTTGCTCGTCGGCCCGTTGTGCGGGATCACCATCCCGATGTTCGCGATCAAGCGCCCTGCGGCCACGACACCGACCGAGCCGAACGTCGAGCCGGCGGGTGTCGCGGCGCCCGGTGCATCCGTCGCTCCCGTGCCATCCGCCGAACCCGCGGCCTGACCGCGCCGAGACGGCAGTCGCCCCCGAGGTCGGGACACCTCGGGGGCGACTGCACCTCCGCGTCGGAGGCGACGAAGCGCTAGAGCTCGCGCTCCGCGTACGCGGTCATCGCGTCACGCACGAACTCGGCACCCGCCCGGCCGCCGTAGTTCGCGCCGAAGCGCTCGTCGGCCACGTACATCTCGGCGAGGCCGAGGAAGTACTCCTTGCTCGGACCCGCACCGCCGCCGCCCGGCGTACCGGGAATGCCGCGCAGCCAGTCGAACTGGCGCTGCGCGAGCGCCTGCGCCTCGTCGCCCGCGGGGTCGATCCCCCGCTCGAACGCCGCGATCCAGTCACGGCCCAGCTGCGACATCCGCTGCTGCCAGGCCGCCTTCTCGTCGGCGCTCATCGAGCGCCACCATGCGTCGCTCTTCGCGTACGCGTCCGTGCCCCAACGCTCTTCGACCTCCTCCTTGTACCGGGTGTGGTCGAAGCCGTCGAACATGTTCTCCGCCATCAATCGTTCACCTCCTTCCAGTGCATCGATGGTGTGCTCGACCGACGCGATCTGCCGCGCCAGCCGTTGCTGCTCGCCCCGCAGCCACTCGAGGTGACTGCGCAGCGCGTGGGGGGCGCTCACCTCGCGGTCGAGCACCTCGCCGATCGCGGGGAGGCCGAGGCCGAGCTCCCGCAGCAGCAGGATGCGCTGCAGGCGCACGAGCGCGGCGTCGTCGTAGCGGCGATAGCCGTTCGAACCGATGCGCGTCGGCGCGAGCAGCCCGATGTCGTCGTAGTGACGCAGCGTGCGGCTCGTCGTGCCGGCGAGCTTCGCGATCTCCTGGATCGACCAGTCCACGGTGGCTCCTCTCTCTCGTGTCTCTCGTGATCAGGGCGTTCCCACTCACATCTGCCACGGTAAAGCTTGACGCCGCGTCAATGTCAAACGCCCCGCACCCGGTCATTCCCGCGGATATACGATCCGCCACCCCGTGCCGATCGAGTCGCACGCGGCGCGCCGGATCGTATATCCGCTGGAATGACCGACTTGCATCTCGCGCAAACGCGATATATCGTGATCATCATCAGATACGCGATATATCGCGTCACAGACTTCGAGGGCAGCGGATGCCGCGACATCCGCACCTCGCACGGAACGCAACTGCGACAGAAGGAGCACCGCATGTCCATCGAGAAGTGGGTCGTCAACCCCGGAGAGACCCGGGTCATCGACCTCGAACTGGTTCGCAAGCTCAAGGTCAGCCTCATCGGCGGCAAGGTCGACGTGATCGCCCACGACGAGCCCGGCGCCCGCATCGAGGTCTCGAACGTCACCGGCAAGGACCTGAAGATCGAGATCGACGGCGACGCCCTCGAGATCGACCACCCGCAGCTGCGATGGGACAACTTCATCGACGTGTTCAAGGGCTGGGCCGGCAACGCGAAGGCCGAGGTGTCCATCCTCGCCCCGCGTCATGTCGTCATGAAGCTCGGCATGGTCTCGGGCGACGCGCTCGTCTCGGGCTTCACGACCGACGCCAAGCTCTCGACCGTCTCGGGCGATCTCGTGCTCGACAATCACGAGGGCGACGTCGAGCTCTCCACCGTGTCGGGCGAGGTCTCGGCCGGCAACCACACGGGCCGCATCACCGCGCACTCGGTGTCGGGCGACGTCGTCGCCACCGGAGACATCCGCTCGTTCAACGCCGACACCGTCTCGGGCAACATGATCCTCGACGCCTACGGAACACCCGACCGCATCGACACCAACACCGTCGCGGGCGACCTCACGGTGCGCTTCGCCCCCGGATCCGGCGCGAGGTACCGCATCAACACCGTCGGCGGCACGGTGCTCATCGACGACACGACCATCAAGGGCATGCTCGGCAAGGGCTTCGAGCGCGTCACCGGCGAACTCTCGGGCACCTGGCTCGACCTCGGCGCGAACAGCGTCTCGGGTTCGATCTCGGTCATGCGCCGCGAGCAGGCGAACACGGCAGCGGATGTCTCGGGCGCGAGCCGCGGCGACGCGGCGACCGGTTCGGGCGCGAGCGACGACGAGGCATCCGCATGACTCCGCCCGTCTTCGCCCACGGTAGCCTGCGCCTCTACCTGCTCGCCCTGCTGGACGAGCAGCCGCGGCACGGCTACGAGCTGATCCAGGCGCTCTCCGACCGGTTCGGCGGCACGTACAGCCCGAGCGCCGGCACGATCTACCCGCGGCTCTCGAAGCTCGAGGAGGAGGGCCTCGTCTCGAAGTCCGCCGACGGCCGCAAGACCGTCTACGAGATCACGGATGCCGGTCGCGCCGAGCTCGAGGCACGGCGTGACGAACTCGACGGCATCGAGAACGAGGTCACCGACTCGGTGCGCCGTCTCGCCGACGGCGTGCGGGCCGAGGTCAACGACGCGATGCGGTCGCTCCGGGCCGAGCTCGCGAGCGCCGCCCGCGAGGCCAAGCGCGCGTCGACGAAGACCTCCGCGTCGGCCGCGGGCACGGCCGGTGGCGCCGGTGCCTCGACGTCGTGGGGCGGCGACGCCCGCGCCGAGACGAGCCGAGCGGTGCACGAGGCCGACCTCGTGCTGAGCGAGTTCCGTCAGCAGCTGCGCACCGACCTGCGCACGCGGGCGAGCCGCGGGCGGGTCACCCCCGAGACCGTCACCCTGCTGCGCGCGCGCCTCGCGCAGGTGCGAGCCGACGTGCTCGCGACCCTCGGCGACCACTAACCACCCCGCCCGGCCCCGCCGACCCTGAACCGAGCGGCGCCTCCCCCGGGGCGCCGCCCTCCTGCATTCGTGTCGGCGGGCAGTGGTGTGATGAGGGCATGCCCGACATCGAGCTGCACCCCTGGTCCGACGACGATCTCGCGCTGCTGCACCGCGCGAACACGCACGAGCTCATGGACCAGCTCGGCGGCCCCGAGAACGACGAGCAGGTGCTCGCCCGGCACGAGCGCTACCTCCGCATGCAGCGCGAGGGCACGGCCCACCAGTTCCGCATCGTGATCCCGGGGCACCCCGAGGGCATCGGCATGGTCGGCTACTGGCAGCACGACCGGCACGGCGAGCCCGCCCTCGAGGCCGGCTGGTCGGTCGAGGCCGAGTATCGCGGCCAGGGCATCGCCCCCGCCGCGGTCATCGCGATGCTCGACGTCGCGCGCGCCGCCCGAGAGGTGCTGCAGGTGCACGCCTACCCACGGGTCGACAACCCGCCGTCGAACGCCGTCTGCCGCAAAGCGGGCTTCCGGCTGCTCGGCGAGGAGGCGTTCGAAGTGAAGCCCGGTCTCGTGCTGCACACGAACGACTGGGTCGTCGACCTCGCACCGCCTCCTCGCTCCGCGGCAGACGAGCGGTGAGGCTCACACGAGCGTGTCGCCGATGTAGCCTCCCTCAGCGCAGCCCGGCGGAATCGCGAACACCGCCGATCCCACAGGCGTCGTCCACTCGTTGAGCAGGTCGAGCTCGTCGAGTCGCCGCTGGATCGGCACGTACTGCCGGTCGACGTCGGCCTGGAACGAGGCGAAGAGCAGCCCGGCATCCGACACGGACGGCCCGGCCGGCGCCTCGTCGTAGTTGTACCCGCGCCGGTAGATGCGCTCCCCCGGCACGTCGCTGCGCGAGCGCCGCAGGTGCGAGAAGTCGGGGATCACCGGGAAGCCCACCGGCCCGAGCGCCTCGAAGTCGGGCTCGTCGTGCTCGCGCTCCCCCGTGAGCGGGGCGCCCGAGGCGAGCGTGCGCCCGACGGATGCCTCGCGCCCGGGCCGATCGACCCGGTCCCACCCGTCGAGGTCCATCGCGATGCGCCGCAGCACCATCGAGGTGCCGCCGGCCATCCACGCGGGCTCCCCCATCGACCAGACGAGCTCGTCGAAGTCCGCCGTGCCGGGCTTCGGGTTGACGGTGCCGTCGAGCTGGCCGAAGAGGTTGCGCATCGTGCGGCCCTCGGGCTCCGATCCCGCCGCACGGCGGAACCCGCGTTGGGTCCATCGCACCGCCGCGAAGCTGCGCGCATCCTTCAGCAGCATGCGCGCCGCGTGCGAGACCGTGACCGCGTCGTCGGCGCCGATCTGCAGCAGCAGGTCGCCGTCGTTCCACCGCGGTTCGAGCCGGTCGATGCCGAACGGCGGCAGGGGCCGCAACCAGCTCGGAGTCTCGGCGCCGGCACGGGCGACGAGCCCCGGGCCGAAGCCGAACGTGACGGTGAGCCGCGCGGGCACCGCGGCGAGCTCGGGTTCCGTGTCGGCGAGGGGCGCGCGCCCCTGCGTCACCCGCGCGGCATCGTCGGTCAGCACCCGCAGCATACGGCGGAGCGCCGCCGCATCGACCTCGGGCAGCAGGTCGAGCGCGATGAAGACCGCGTGCGACTGCGGCGGCGTCTCGACGCCCGCCTGGTGCACGCCGTGGAAGGGCACGATCGCCTCGCCGACGGCGGTCGCCGAGACGGCACCACCGGCGCCGTCGGCCACCGCACCCGCGGCACCGTTGCCCGCCCGAATCGCGGCCGACGCGCCGAGCGCGACCGCAGCACCGGCTCCGGCCGCGGCGGCACCTCCGAACAGGAGATGCCGCCGCGAGAACCCGGAGCCGCCGGGTTCTCCGGTCATCAGTGCGCCTCGTGGCCTTCGTCGTACTGTTCGTTCGCGCCCTGGTAGTCCTTGACGGGCGCGACCACGTCGAGGGTCGAGCCGTCGGAGAACGAGAGGGTGACGGTGACCTCGTCACCGGCCTGCAGCGGGCCGGTCAGGCCCATGAGCATGACGTGGTTCGCGCCGGGCTCGAGCATGAGGTGTCCGCCGGCGGCGATCTCGAAGCCGCCCTGCTTCTCGCGCATGGTCATGGCGCCGTCGGACTCGACCGTCTCGTGCAGCTCGGCCATCTCGGCGGCGTCGGTCTCGGCGCCCGAGAGCGTGATCGCGGTCGCGCCCCCGTTGTCGACCATGCCGAAGAGCGCGGTCATGCCGTCGTCGCCGGCCTTGATCCAGGCGTCGGTGACGGTCACGGATGCCGCAGCCTCGGCCTGAACCGATGCGGCGGGGGTCTCGGCAGGCTGGCCGCCGGCGCACCCGCCGAGGGCGAGCACGGCCGCGAGCGCGGCGCCGAGGGCAGGGGTCATCGCGGTGGAACGCATGTGTTCTGCTCCCCCGGGCTCAGGCGTCGTCGCCGGACGTGCCGGACGTGCCGGACGTGCCGGACGTGCCGCTGCCCGAACCGTCGCCCGAACCCGCGCCGGGGCCGGCGCTCTTGCGCTTCGCGTTCAGGATGACGGCGGCGATGAGCGCGAGGATGCCGAGCCCGCCGACGACGAAGCCGGCGACGGCCCATCCGTCGGGGCCGCTCTGCGCGGCCTCATCGGCTTCGTGGTCGCCCTCGGCGTGGTCGCCGTCGGCGTGCTCCGTTTCGGTCGCCGCGTCGTCATGGGCCGGTTCCTCGGTCCAGGCGCCGGTGGCATCGGCGCCGACTCCGAAGTCGATCGTGCCCTCGATCGGGTGCCCGTCGCTCGAGACGGCGCGCCAGCGCACCTGGTAGTCGCCCTCGAGGTCTGCGGGCAGTGCGGCCGTCACGTGCGCGCCGGCGATCACGGGGTCGCCCACTTCGACGTCGCCGCCGTGGTGGTCGACCACGACGATCGCCGTGCCGACCTCGATGATGTCGTTCGAGAAGTCGAGGGCGACCTCGGTCGGGGCGGCGTCGAAGACCTGGCCGGGCTCGGGGCTCGAGCCCACGAGCTCGTCGTGCGCGAAGGCGGGCGACGCGCCGGCCAGGGTGATGCCTGCGGCGACGGTGAGTGCCGCGGCCGCGAGCACCATGGTGCGCAGGCGCGTCGTGCGGTCGGTGGTCGTGGCGGCGACCGCGGTCGTCTGGGTGTTCATTGCGATGGGAGTCTCTCTCCTCGGGTCCGGGATCCGGCGGCGCTCGATGAGTGAGCAGGGCCGCAGGGGCATCCGGAATGCTCTGGTTCCGCCGATCGGCGGGATTACGCGGAGGCGAGGGCGAGCGGCGGGCCGCGCGAGCCCAGCGCGGTGAAGCGGAGACGGGATCGGAGCTGCGGCACCCGCGTCGCGACGACGCGGCGAACGCCGGGAACGAGCTGCGCGAGCGACGGCACCGGTTCGGTGAGTCGCAGCGCGAAGCGGCGCGCGGCCGTGGTGAGGGTGCGCCATGCGGCCTGCTCGACGGCGAGCAGGTAGACGATCGTCGCGACCGCGGCGAGCGCGTGGCCGACGAGCATGGCGGTGTCGGCGTGCACATGCCCGGTCGGCGCGGTGCCCGCGGCTCCCGCAGCACCGTCGACGAAGGCCACCGCCTGGTGATGGCCGCCGCCGCTGACGACGAACGACCCGCTCGAAGCGCCGGCACCCACGCCGAACAGCAGGTGGAACGCACCCTGGCTGACGATCACCGCGAGGGTGGTGCGCAGCGGGGTCGAGCGGCGGCCGACGAAGGCGACGGATGCCCCGAGCGCCACGATGCCCGCGAGCACGAGGCCGACCGCGCCGGGAGCCTCGCCGGCGGCGACGCCGTGCGAGAAGGCCGCGAGGAACAGGGCGACGACGGCGGTGGCCGAGCCACGCGCGAGCTGCGCCGCACGGTTCACAAGTGCCCCCGGAAGTCGAGTGTTCGAAGAATCGCCACAACTCTACAAGGCGCCGCTGTGCGCCGTACTTGACACCGCCTGAGGCGGGTGTAGTCTCGACCGCCGTGACGAATGAGGCGGACACACCGCCGGCTGAGTTGAAGTCGCCGAAGCACTGGATCATCGGCGACCCGCTGCCAACAGAGAAACTCGAGGGCCAGCTCCTTCCGAAGCGCTTCGCACTCCCGATCTTCGCGAGCGACCCGCTCTCGTCGGTGGCGTACGCACCGCAGGAGCTCGTGATGATCCTCATGGTCGGCGGACTCGCCTTCCTGAGCTTCGCCCCGTGGGTCGCGCTCGCGGTCGTCGTCCTGCTCGTCACGGTCGTCGCGAGCTACCGGCAGCTCATCCGCGCCTATCCCTCGGGCGGCGGCGACTACGAGGTCGCGCACCGCAACCTGGGCGAGAAGGCGGGCCTCGTCGTCGCGTCGGCCCTGCTCGTCGACTACGTCATGACCGTCGTCGTGTCGGTCGCGTCGGGCGTCGACAACATCATCTCCGCGATCCCCGAGCTGAACCCGTTCCGGGTCGAACTCGCCATCGTGTTCGTCATCATCCTCGCGGCCATCAACCTGCGCGGCGTCTCCGAGTCGTCGAAGGCGTTCGCCGTGCCGACGTACCTCTTCATCGGCAGCGTCTTCGTGATGATCGTCGTCGGCCTGACCCGCACGTTCATGGGCGATCCGCCGGTCGCCGAGTCGGCGACCTTCGGCGTCGAGGCGGAGTCGCTGACGCAGGCGGGCATCATCCTGCTGCTGCTGCGCTCCTTCGCGAGCGGATGCTCCGCCCTCACCGGCGTCGAGGCGATCTCGAACGGCGTGCCGGCCTTCCGCCGCCCCAAGGTGAAGAACGCGCAGCGCACGCTCGTGCTCATGGGCGGCATCGCGATCGTGCTCTTCGCCGGCCTCACGGCGGTCGCGCTCATCTCGCAGGTGCACTACGCAGAGGATCCATGCCACCTGATCGGCTGGGCCGAGTGCGCGACCGAGCCGCAGCGCAGCCTCATCGCGCAGGTCGCCGCCGCCACCTTCGGCGACGCGACCATCGCCTTCTACGTGATCCAGGCCACGACGGCGCTCGTGCTGCTGCTCGCGGCGAACACCGCGTTCAACGGCTTCCCATTGCTCGGCTCGGTGCTCGCCCGCGACGGCTACGCGCCGAAGTCGTTGTCGACCCGCGGCGACCGCCTGATCTACTCGAACGGCGTCGTGATCCTCGCGCTCGCGGCATCCCTGATCCTGCTGATCTTCCAGGCGAACCTGACGGTCCTGATCCAGCTCTACATCATCGGCGTCTTCGTCTCGTTCACGCTCGGCCAGACGGGCATGGTGCGGCACTGGCTGCGCGAGCTCTCGCGACTGCGGCATCCGGCCAAGGGCGCACCGAAGCGCACCCCGCATGGCGCCGATGCCGACGACTCCGCACCGCTGACCCGCGGCGCGATCCTGCGCGCGCTCGTGATCAACGCCATCGGCGCTGCGATGACCGCGGTCGTGCTCATCGTGGTCACGGTCACGAAGTTCACGCACGGCGCGTGGATCGTGTTCCTGCTGATGCCGATCCTGTTCTTCCTGATGATGGGCGTGAACCGCTACTACCGCGACGTCGAGCGGGAGATCGAGGTCGACCCGACCACGACCTTCGGCGCCACCGGCGACCACGCGATCGTGCTCGTCGGCCGCATGCAGAAGCCGACCCTCAAGGCGCTCGACTACGCGATCGCCGCCCGCCACGACTCGCTCGAGGCGATCCACGTCTCGCTCGACGAGGAGCAGACGAAGCAGCTCAAGAAGGATTGGGTCAAGCAGAACATCCACGTGAGGCTGCGCATCCTGAACTCGCCCTACCGCGACCTCAGCTACCCGCTCATCACCTACATCAAGTCCCGGCGCGAGGAACACGGTTCCGAGGTCGTGACCGTGTACATGCCGCAGTACATCGTGGGCCACTGGTGGGAGAACGTCCTGCACAACCACAAGGCCCGGCGCATCCGCCAGAAGCTGCTGCTCGTGCACGGCGTCACGGTCGCGCTCGTTCCGTGGCTGCTCGACTCCTCCGACCTGCTCTACGGTCGCCGCTCGCGGCCGCTCCCCGGCCAGGACCGACGCGGCGAGCCCGTGCGCCCCGTGCCGCGCCGCCCGCTCGCCGAGTCGAACCAGAAGCGCCCGCGTTAGGCAGCCGGCAACCGGGCCGCCGGCGTTAGGCTGCCGACATGGCCACTGAGTTCACGGATGCCTCGGTAAACGAGTTCATCGACCAGGTCGCCCACCCGGTTCGGCGCCGCGACGCCGAGACGCTGCTCGAGCTGTTCTCGCGGATCACGGGTGAGCAGCCGCGCATGTGGGGCCCGACGATCATCGGGTTCGGCGAGTACCACTACGTCTATGACAGCGGCCGCGAGGGCGACGCTCCGGCGGCGGCGTTCTCGCCCCGCAAGGGCGCCACGACGGTCTACCTCGTTCCGGGGCTCACGCAGGACCCCGAGCTGCTCGATCGGCTCGGCCCGCATTCGACCGGCCTGACCTGCCTCTACCTCAAGGACCTCGCGAAGGTCGACCTCGACGTGCTCGCCGAGCTCGTGCGGGAGTCGTACGATTCGGTCACCGAGCCCCCTGCGAGTTGAGGAGGCGCGCCAGCGCCGTCTCGAAACCCCGCACTCGGGCTTCGACGAGCTCAACCCGCAGATTCAGAGCATCGCCATGATCTGGCGCGCGATCATGCGGCCGGCCCGGCTCGCACCGATCGTCGAGGCCTGCGGTCCGTAGCCCGCGAGGAAGATCCTCGGGTCGCTCCACGCCGCGCCCTGCCCCACCGTGATGCCGCCGGCCTTCTCGCGCAGCTTCAGCGGGGCGAGGTGGCGCAGGTCGGGGCGGAACCCGGTGGCCCAGATGATCACGTCGGCCCTGGCCATGCCCGAGTTCTCGCCGTCCCAGACGACGCGGTCGGCCTCGATGCGATCGAACATCGGACGCGCCACGAGCAGCCCGCGCTCGATGCCCGCGGCCATGCGGCGGCTCTTCGGCACCCCGGTGCCGCTGACGATCGAGGGCAGTGCGCGACCGGAGCGGGCCGCTTCGTCTTGCATGGCGACGGCGGCGGATGCCCCCTCGAGGTCGAGCTCCTGCCGATCGAGCCAGTCGATCGGGCGACGGGAGACCCAGGTGAGCCCGGCGGCGACCTCTTCGAGTTCGAGCATGAAGCCGATCGCCGAGGTGCCCCCGCCGACCACGACGACGTGCTTGTCGCGGAAGTCCTCGGCGTCGGTGAAGTCGGAGGTGTGCACGTGGCGCCCGGCGAACTCGGTCATGCCCGGGTAGTACGGCACGAACGGCGAACCCCAGGTGCCGGTCGCGTTCACGAGGAACTGGGTGCTGATCTCGTGCTGCGGTGCGGTCGGCTCCGCCGGCTCCTCGAAGGTCTTGCGGCGGCGCCCGAAGAGGCCGCGAGCGGCCTTCTGCTCCTCGAGCGGCTGCGGGGTCAGGTCTTCGTAGCGCACCTGCAGGTCGACCCCGGCGTTCACGACCTGGCGCACGTTCATCGGGCGCCGTACGCGCAGGTCGAAGTGCTGCTCGAACCGGTCGTAGTAGTCGGCGACGACGTCTTTCGCAGGCAGGTTGCGGTCGGCGGTGTCGAAGCTCAGGCCGAGCTCGGCCATGCCGGGCAGGTCGTTGACCTTGTGCGCGGTGCCGAGTCGGAGCGACGACCAGCGATGCTGCCACGCCCCGCCGGGACCGGGTGCGCGGTCGAGCAGGACGAAGTCCTGGTCGGCGACCAGCTCGAACCGACGCAGGTAGAAGGCGACCGACAGGCCGGCCTGTCCGGCGCCGATCACCACGACCTTCACGCGTTCGGGGCTCGTCATCACCTGACAATCTCAGCATGGCTTGCTGTGTGCTCGCAGCACGCGAGCCGAATGCCCACCATACGACCTCGGGCATGCCCGTGCCGTACGCCGAACCGTGTCTGCGGCGGTGCTAAACTGGCGGTTGGACGAATTCATTTATCAGATGAGCGCCGGGTGAAGACCAAATCCCACCCGGCCAGATGCCGTAAGGGGGTCACGCATGGGGCGCGGCCGTCAGAAAGCCAAGCACACCAAAGTCGCTCGGGAGTTGAAGTACTTCAGCCCGAACACCGACTACAACGCGCTTGAGCGCGAGCTCACGAGCTCGCCGCATGACGAGTACAGCGAAGAGGCGTCGAAGTGGGCGGAGTATGCCGCCGACGATGACGACACCTACGTCGCGGGAGACGAACAGCGCGCATAGGCGCGCGTTCCGCTCCCAGCTCGCAACGACCTCGCACCACCGCGAGACACCCGGCCCTCGAGGCCCGGCGGAGCGGTGACCGAACGGCGGATGCTGCGGCATCCGCTGTTCGATGCGACGGGGTGAAGCGCTAGGCGCTGCGCTCGACCCACGCGGCGGTCGTCTCGACGAATCGTTCGAGTTCGCCGAGCGACCCGCTCGGCGTGATCGCGCGCAGCACGATCTCGTCGACCGCGGAGTCGTACCCGCCGAGATCTCGCGCGCCGTCGATCGTCGCGTCGATCGCCCGGATGCCGAGGCGGGCGAAGTTCGCGGCGTACGCCGGCGCGTGCTCGTACCGCTCGGCCTCGGCCTCGAGTTCCGCGCGGGCATCGGCCTCGGCGATGGTGCGCACGTAGAGCACCGACCGCGCACGGCGAGCGCCGCCCGTCTCGTGGAGCTCGGCGGTCGTGGCCGCCGCAGCGTGCGGGGTCAGCCAGTTGAGCAGTGCGCCATCGGCCCGCTCGGCAGCGAGCCGGCGCATGCGCGGCCCGAGGGCGCCGACGATGATCTCGGCGTCGGTCGCCTCGCGCAGCACGGTGATGCCGTCGGCGACGAGCGCCAACGGGTGCTCGGCGCGACCCGAGCCGATGCCGAGCCTCAGACGATCGGAAGGGATCCCGGTGAGGTCGAGCGTCGGGGCCGGGCGCCGGTCGAGCGGGATCACGCCGGTCGCGAGCCCGAGGCGCTCGGTCGACCCTGCAGCGATGCGGAGGCCGGCGAGCGAGTCGCCGCCGGGCACGTCGTTGAGCCACAGCGTGTGGAACCCGAGCCGCTCGATGCGCGGCGCGAGCGCCGCCACGATCGACGCATCGGTGGTGCCGATGAGTCCGATCGAGATCGGCGTGCGCACGATGTCGCCCGATCAGCCCGCGTAGGAACCGACGAGTCGCACGGCGCCGCCGTCGACGCCCTTGGCGCCCTGTTCGAAGCCCGCGAGGTCGCGGCCGCCGATCGTCACGGTGCCCGCCTGCCACGACGGCAGGCCGAGGGCGCCGAGCGCCGAGATGACGGATGCCGCGGCATCCGCTCGCACGACGGCGAAGAAGCCGATGCCGAGGTTCCAGGTGCCCTCGGTGGACTCGAGCGTGGTGCCCGCGAGGTCGTTCAGCACGCGGAACACCGGGGCGGGCGACCAGGTCGAGCGGTCGAGCTCGACCCAGGAGCCGAGCGGAAGCACGCGGGCGAGGTTCGCGGCGATGCCGCCGCCGGTGACGTGCGAGAGCGAGTGCACGGCGTCGCCGTGCGGGCCGGCGAGCAGCTCGACGAGCTGGCCGGTGTAGAGGCGCGTGGGCTCGAGGAGGGCCTCGCCCCAGGAGGTGCCGAGTTCTGCCGAGGCGTCGGTGTACCCGATGCCGGCGCTCGTGAGGATGTGCCGCACGAGCGAGAAGCCGTTGGAGTGCAGGCCGCTCGAGGCGATCGCGATGACGGCGTCGCCCGACTCGACCTTGTCGGCACCGAGCAGTCGGTCGGCCTCGACGATGCCGGTCGCGGCGCCCGCGACGTCGTAGTCGTCGGCGCCCATCAGGCCCGGGTGCTCCGCCGTCTCGCCGCCGACGAGGGCGGTGCCGGTCTCGGCGCAGGCACGGGCGATGCCCGTGACGATCGAGGCGATGCGCTCGGGCACGACCTTGCCGCACGCGATGTAGTCGGTCATGAAGAGCGGCTTCGCCCCCACCACGACGATGTCGTCGACGACCATGCCCACGAGGTCCTGCCCGATCGTGTCGTGCTTGTCGAGCGCCTGCGCGATGGCGATCTTCGTGCCGACGCCGTCGGTCGAGGTCGCGAGCAGCGGACGCGTGTAGTCCTTGGCGAACGAGAGGTCGAAGAGCCCGGCGAATCCGCCGACGCCGCCGAGCACGTTCGGCCCGTGCGTGGCGGAGACCGACGCCTTCATGAGTTCGACGGCGAGGTCACCCGCCTGCGTGTCGACTCCGGCAGCGGCATAGGACGAGTTCGAGGTCACCCGTCCAGCGTACCCGCGACGCAGGCGCGCCCCGCGTGCCGATCCGTGCCGCAGCGCGAAACGCGGACTAAAATACAGCCATGCAGCCGGGGGGCACGCCATCGTGGGTGATCCGTGAGAACGCGAGTCGCCCGGTGCTCCTCGCCCTCTATCTGCGCGAGGCGCTGGCCATCGCCTCCCCCGTCGAGCTCCCGCGACTGCGCGACGTCGGTGCCGTCGGCGACCGCCTCGAGATCGACCAGCACGACCGGCTCGAGCAGCAGTGGCGGGCGTGGTGGGCCATGACCGTCGAGCCCGAGACGCATCCGTCCGCCGTACCGCTCGAGCTCGTCGACGTGTACGAGACCGAGGTCGCCCTGCCCACCTCGGGCGCCGAGGTGCTCGCCGCCGCCATCGTGCCGCATGCCGAGGCCGCCCGCGGATGGGCCGAATGGGCGCACGACGGCTACCGCAGCGCCTCCGCCGCCCGTCGCGGCGACTCGTATCGCGCCTACGCCGGCACGATCGCCGAACACGAACGCGAGGTCGGCCGCCGCGCCCACTCGTTCGAGCTCAACGTCGAGGTCGTGCCGCTCGCCGGGGTCGGCGTCTGGTGGATCGGCGACATGACCGTCGCCGTCACCGATTCGCTGCGGTCGGATGCCTCGGCGTTCGACGACGCCATGCACCCGATCATCGCCGAGCTCGCGTGAGCCGGCGCTTCTGCGGGTTGAGCCCGTCGAAACCCCCACTGCGGGTTGAGCCCGTCGAAACCCAGTTGCCCGCACATGGGTTTCGACAGGCTCAACTCGCAGAGTGCGACAGGCTCAACTCGCAGAAGGTGCCAGACTCGACCGCATGAGCATCTGGTTCGGCGAGCCCTCACTGGAGTGGGCGAACGCCCGTGACGACACCATGATCCGCGCCATCGGCATCGAGATCACCGAGGCCACCGAGCACTCGCTCAAGGGGCGCATGCCGGTCGACCACCGCACGCGCCAGCCCGGCGGAGTGCTGCACGGCGGAGCATCCGTCGCCCTCGCCGAGACGCTCGCGAGCTGGGGCGCGACGCTCACGGTCGACGCGTCGAAGTTCTACTGCGTGGGCATGGAGATCAACGCGAACCACGTGCGACCGGTCGCCGAGGGGTGGGTCTACGGCGAGGCGACGCCGCTCACCCGCGGCCGCACGACGCAGGTCTGGGACATCAGGATCACGGATGCCGCGGGCAAGCTCGTGTGCGTCTCGCGATGCACCATGGCCGTGCTCGCCAAGCCCTCGGAGTACTGATTCCGCGCTCGCATCTGCTCAGTTGAGCAGCAGCCTGCGTTCAGCCGGCTCACCGGCGCGCGTATGCGAGGATTGAGGAGTCCTGCTCGGACACTTCCCCCACCTTCGAGGAGCCATCGCTCGCATGTGCGGCATCGTCGGAATCGTCTCCACTGAACCGGCCAACCAGCAGATCTACGACAGCCTGCTGCTGCTGCAGCACCGCGGTCAAGACTCGACTGGCATCGCGACGGCCGACGGCCCCATCTTCCACATGACGAAGGCGCGCGGGCAGGTGCGCGAGGCCTTCCGCACCCGCGACATGCGCTCGCTCATCGGCAACATGGGCCTGGGTCACGTGCGGTACGCGACGAAGGGCGCCGCCGAGCGCGAAGAGGAGGCCCAGCCGTTCTACGTGAACGCGCCGTACGGCATCACCCTCGTGCACAACGGCAACCTCACGAACACGCGCGAGCTGTCGGAGGACCTCTTCCGCATCGACCGCCGTCACGTGAACTCGACGAGCGACACCGAGATGCTGCTGAACGTGCTCGCCACCGAGCTGCAGGGCCAGATCACCGGCCTCGACCTCGACCCCGACCAGGTCTTCACGGCCGTCGAGCAGGTGCACGAGCGCGTCGAGGGCTCCTACGCCGTCATCGCGCTGATCGCCGGCTACGGCCTCCTCGCGTTCCGCGACCCGTTCGGCATCCGCCCGCTCATCCTCGGCCGCCGCACCGCCGACAACGGCAGGGACGAGTGGATCGTGGCCTCCGAGTCGCTCGTGCTCGAATCGGGCGGCTACGAGATCGTGCGCGACGTGCACCCGGGCGAGGCGATCTTCATCGGCCTCGACGGCCAGATGATCTCGCGCCAGTGCGCGAAGAACCCGGTGCTCGTGCCGTGCTCGTTCGAGTACGTCTACCTCGCCCGCCCCGACTCGATCATGAACGGCATCTCGGTCTACGAGGCGCGCCTGCGCATGGGCGACCGGCTCGCGACGACCATCGAGACCCACATGGACAAGGGCGACATCGACGTCGTCATGCCCATCCCCGACTCGTCGCGGCCCGCCGCGATGCAGGTCGCGCAGAAGCTCGGCATCGAGTACCGCGAGGGCTTCTACAAGAACCGCTACGTCGGCCGCACGTTCATCATGCCCGGCCAGGCGGAGCGCAAGCGCTCGGTGCGGCAGAAGCTCAACGCCATGGGCACGGAGTTCAAGGGCAAGAACATCCTCATCGTCGACGACTCGATCGTGCGCGGCACGACCTCGAAGGAGATCGTCGAGATGGCCCGTGCGGCCGGCGCCAACAAGGTGACGTTCACCTCGGCGGCTCCGCCGGTGCGCTTCCCCCACGTGTACGGCATCAACATGCCGAGCCGCCAGGAGCTCATCGCCTACGGCCGCAAGATCCCCGAGATCGCCTCGGAGCTCAGCGCCGACCACATGATCTACCAGGAGGTCGCCGACCTCCAGGCCGCGATCACCGAGGGCACCCCGATCGAGCAGCTCGACCTGTCGTGCTTCACGGGCGAGTACGTCACCGGCACCGTCACCGACGAGTACCTCGGCTGGGTGGAGCGCACGCAGCTCAGCTAGCGCGGTCCTCGCTCCCCGCGAGCCTGACGGCCTTCTCGGTGAAGTAGCTCACTTCGCCGTCGGCATTCTCGACCCCGAAGACGAACTTGCCCGATGGCGTGGCCCGCACATCGACGATCGCGCCGCGTCCGCGCGTCGTGATCACGTCGGCTCCCGGGGTGAAGAGAGTGTCGCTCATACGACCGAGTATGCACGCGAGGGGCAGCGGTCGGCCTCCCCCGTGAGACGGATACCGCTACTCGTCGACCGGGTGGATCGTCTCGTGCTCGGCGGTGACCGACTTCGCGCGACGCGCGGTGGCGCGATCGATGACCAGCGCGACGAGCGCGCCCAGTGCGAGACCGATCGCCGCGCACGCGAGCAGCAGGAACCCGAACACCTGGCCCAGGTCGAACTCGTCGTTGGCCGGGAAGCTCACGGTGAGGATGAGCGCGACCACGGCGCCGACGAGGGCACCCAGCGTCATGAACCGCGAGTAGCGCGGGGCGCGACGCACGGTCACGATGTCGCGCTCGACCTCGGTCTCGAGCGGCACGGATGCCTCGGCGCCGGGTTCGGTGCTGCGCTCGTCGGGTTCGGGGGTGTTCACGGGGTCGGTCACCCCTCCATTGTCCCGCATTTCGCTGCGACCACGCCGACTGCTCGACGAAGGCTCTCGCCCGCCTCGGACCCGGCGTGCGTCAGCGGATGATCGGCAGCACGTCGCCGAGGTCGGCGCGCTGACCCGAGGCGTGAACCCGCCCGGCGGCGCGCGCGTCGACCCACGAGAGACTGCCGGTCGCGAGGGCGAGCCACGTCGTGACATCCGTCTCGACGACGTTCGGCGGGGTGCCGCGCGTGTGCTTCGGACCCTCGATGCACTGCACGGCGCCGAACGGCGGCACCCGCACCTCGACGGTGCCACCGGGCGCCTCTTCGGCGAGCAGCTGCAGCGAGTAGCGCACCGCGAGCGCGAGGGTCGAACGGTCGACGGAGGTCGCGGCATCCTCACCCTCGGCCGTCACCGCCTGCACGAGCGTCACGGCCGCCCGCCCGATGTCGTCGCCGATCCTCACGCGTGCCATGTCGGCCATTCTGCCACCGGCGGTCCGCCGCCGTCAGTGCGGCCTTCGTTGCCCGCCGTCAGTCCTCGTCGTGCACGCGCCCGCCCTTGGGCGCGATGCCCATGAACGTCAGCACGAGGATCATCACGGCGCCCGCGAAGATCGCGATGTCGGCGACGTTGCCGATGAACCAGTTGCCGTAGCCGATGAAGTCGACGACGTGGCCGCGGCCGAAGCCGGGGTCGCGGAACAGGCGATCGCCGAGGTGGGTGACGGCGCCGCCGAGGATGAGGCCGAGGGCGATGGTCCAGCCGACGGACCCCACGCGCCAGGCGAACCACACGACGGCGATCGCGCCGACGCCGGCGAGGATCGCGAAGATCCACGTGTACTCGGTGCCGATCGAGAACGCGGCGCCCGGGTTGTAGACGAGCACGAAGCGGATGAGGTCGCCGATCACGGGGATCGTGGTGCCGTCGCCGAGCTCGGCCTCGGCCCACCACTTGCTGGCCTGGTCGATCAGCACGATGAACGCGGCGATGCCGAGCACCCACCAGAAGAGGCGGTGGCCCGATGCGCCGGGCTCGGGCCCGTCGTCGAGGCCGGCCGGGGTCTGCGCGTCATCGGCGCCGGTCGTGTCTGCTGAGCTCACCCGCACCATTCTCGCAGCACCGCGCCTCGCGCGCGCCCGTCGCCCCATCCGCACACGAGGTCACGAGGCGGGGCCGCGCGGCCCGAGGCGGTAGCCTGAACCGGTGAGAATCCTCGTCCTCGGCTCGGGCGCGCGCGAGCACGCCATCATCCTCGCGCTTCTCGATGAGGAGGCCGGCCACGAGATCATCGCGGCGCCGGGCAACGCGGGCATCGCGGCATCCCCCACGTCCTCGGCTCGCGGCAGCGTCACGACCATCGCGCTCGACCCGACCGACCCGGTGCTCGTCACCGACTACACGCTCGACAACGACATCGAGTTCGTCGTCATCGGCCCCGAGGCGCCGCTCGTCGCCGGCGTCGCCGACGCCCTGCGCACCCGCGGCATCGCCGTGTTCGGTCCGGGCAAGGCGGCCGCGGCGCTCGAGGGATCGAAGACGTTCGCCAAGCGCATCATGCAGGACGCCGGCGTGCCGACCGGGCGCGCGAACCTCGCCGACACCCTCGACGAGGTCGGGGCCACGCTCGACGAGTTCGGCGCCCCCTACGTCGTCAAGGCCGACGGCCTGGCGGCCGGCAAGGGCGTGCTCGTCACCGACGACCGCGACGCGGCGATCGCCCACGCCGCCCACTACCTGCAGCAGGGCCCCGTGCTCATCGAGGAGTTCCTCGACGGCCAGGAGGTCTCGCTCTTCCTCCTCTCCGACGGCACGAACGTGCTGCCGCTCTCACCGGCGCAGGACTACAAGCGCCTCCGAGACGGCGATGCCGGCCCCAATACGGGCGGCATGGGCGCGTACTCGCCGCTGCCGTGGCTCGACGACGCCTCCGACGGCCGCGGCGGCCGCTTCGGCAGCGAAACGGCCTTCGTCGACGAGGTCATCGAGACGATCGCACTGCCCACCGTGCGCAAGCTCGCCGAAGAGCAGACGCCGTTCATCGGCCTCCTCTACGCGGGCCTCATCCTCACCTCGCGCGGCATCCGCGTGATCGAGTTCAACGCCCGCTTCGGCGACCCCGAGACGCAGGTCGTGCTGCCGCGCCTCGAGACGCCGCTCTCGGGCCTGCTGTTCGCCGCGGCGACCGGCGGGCTGGGTTCCCTTCCGCGACCGGTCTTCCGAGCGGATGCCGCGGTCACGGTCGTGCTCGCGAGCGAGGGCTACCCCGAGGCGCCCCAGACCGGGCGTGCGATCGAGGGCATCGAGGCCGCGGCATCCGTGCCCGGAGTGCACCTCGCCCACGCCGCGACCGCGATCGGCGCGGCGACCGGCGACGGCGCCGAGGAGCTGCCGCTGCTCGCGACCGGCGGCCGAGTGCTCAACGTCGTCGCCGTCGGCGACGGCTTCGCCGAGGCGCGTCGCCGCGCATACGAGGCCCTCGGGCACCTGCGCCTCGACGGCGGCCAGTACCGCACCGACATCGCCGCACGCGTTGCCGAATAGGGGGAACCATGAGTGACACGCAGGAGCACGCCGGCTGGACCCACGTCTATTCGGGCAAGGTGCGCGACCTGTACGTGCCGACCAAGCTGCTCATCGACGACGACTCCTGGACCGGCGACCCGCTGACCTTCTCGCCGATCGTGCTCGTGGTCGCGACCGACCGGGTGAGCGCCTACGACCAGGTGCTCTCGCCCGCGATCCCCGGCAAGGGCGCGATGCTCACGAGCCTCACCCGCTGGTGGTTCGACCAGCTGCCGCAGGTGCCGAACCACCTGGCCCACCCGCTCGACGACCGCCTCGAGTCGCTCGGGCTGCCCGAGGTGCCGGCCGAGCTCGCCGAGCGCGGCACCCTCTGCCGCACGCTCGACATGTTCCCCGTGGAATGCGTCGTGCGCGGCTACCTCACCGGTTCGGGCTTCAAGGAGTACCAGGCGACGGGCACCATCGGCGGCCTCCCGCTGCCCGCGGGGCTCTCGAACGGCGACCGCCTGCCCGAACCGATCTACACGCCGGCGTGGAAGGCCCCGCTCGGCGAGCACGACGTCAACGTCTCCTACGAGCGCACCGTCGAACTCGTCGGCGAGGTCGTCGCGGCCCAGCTGCGCGAGCTCTCGCTCGAGATCTTCACGCTCGCCTCCGAGATCGCCGAAGCCCGCGGTGTGATCCTCGCCGACACGAAGTTCGAGTTCGGCGCCGACCGCGCGACCGGCATCGTGACGCTCGCCGACGAGGTGCTGACGAGCGACTCGAGCCGCTACTGGGACGCCGAGGCGTACGCCACGGCAGCCACGCCCGAGCTGCGCATGGCGAGCTTCGACAAGCAGATCGTGCGCGACTGGCTCGCCGCGAACTGGGACCAGGACGTCTCGGAGGAGCCGCCGACCCTCCCCCACGAGATCGTGGAGCAGACCGCCGCGAAGTACCGCGAGCTGCTCGTCCGGTTGACGGCCGGCGCGGCCTGACCGGACCCTGCCGATCGAGCCCGCTTCTGCTGATCGAGCCTGTCGAGATCCGGTACCGGTATCGACAGGCTCGACCTGCAGAGGGTGAACCTATGAGGCGATCGCCTTGGCGATCTTGTCGCCGCCCTCGCTGATCGCCTTCTCGAGCGCCTCGTAGTCGTCGCGGTCGATCGCCTTGTCGACCTTCTTGGCGTACTTCGTCAGCACGGCGTCGATGCGGTCGAGGTACTTGTCGTCGAGCACGGCCACGATGGCCGACGACCCCCTCGGCAGGTACTCCTCGAGCTCGAGGCCCACCTTCTTCTCGTCGTGCTTCTTCGCGATCGCGCCCGAGATGGCACCGACTCCCGCTCCGATGGCCGTCGCGGCGAGCAGCGGGGGCGCGAAGAGTCCGACGACGAGTCCGGCGGCGCCGCCGATCCAGGTACCGGCGGCGACCTGGCCGGTGCCGTGCTCGTCGACGGCGACCCGGCCGTCGTCGCCGCGGCGCATCACGACCGAGGACACGACCTCGAGATCGGATGACGCCTCGGCGTCCTTGAGCGAGCGGTACTGGTCGGTGGCGACGGCGTCGTCGTCGTAGGTCGCCACGTACAGCACCAGGTTGTCCATGCCCATGTCTTCATCCCCTCAGGAGGGCTCCCCGTCGATCCCCGGGAGCCGGTGCCTCCAACGGTAGGCAACCCGGCACCCGAGCGCCAGACCCGACTCGGGAATGCCCGGCCGGATCACCGGGTTATCATTAGTTGTGATTACAACCAATGGAGCGCCGGAGGGCGCGGGACTCCTCGCCGCCGACACCGGCATGGGCGCCGTGACGCTGCGCGTCGGCGACCTCGACGCCATGATCCGCTACTACCGCGACGCCGTCACCCTCGAACTCCTGAGCCACGACGGCCCCGTCGCCGTGCTCGGCCGCGGCACCACGCCGATCGTGATCCTCGAGCACGCGCCCGAACTGCGCCACGCCTCGCCGCGCGACGCCGGGCTCTTCCACACCGCGATCCTCTTCGACACGCGCGAGGCGCTCGCGACCGCGATCTACTCGATCGCCACGAAGCATCCGGGCACCTTCACCGGCAGCGCCGACCACCTCGTCAGCGAGGCCTTCTACTTCACCGACCCCGAGGGCAACGGTATCGAGCTCTACTTCGACCGCGACCGCTCGACGTGGAGCTGGGCGCACGGCACGATCGAGATGGCGACGCTCCACCTCGATCCCAACGAGTACCTGCGGGAGCACCTCACCGAGGGCGGGGCGTCCGCCGCGGCATCCGGAACCGGGCTGGGCGACGCCGTCGTGGGCCACGTGCACCTCTCGGTCGGCGACGTCGCGAGCGCCCGCGAGTTCTACGTCGAACGGCTCGGCTTCGAGACCACGGCCGAGATGGGCGACCAGGCGCTCTTCGTCTCGGCGGGCGGCTACCACCACCACATGGCCATGAACACGTGGAACAGCCGAGGCGCGGGCCGGCGCGCCCTCGCGCTCGGACTCGGCACGGTCGAGATCGTGGTGCCGAGCGCCGACGACCTCGGCGAACTCGGCGAGCGCATGGGCCACTACCGCGTCGCCACCCGCGACGACGGCCTCACCCTCGCGTTCGACGACCCGTGGGCGAACCTCGTCGTGGTGCGCGCCGCCGGCTGAGCTTGCGAGGGTCGAGCCTGTCGAAACCAGCGCGCGGCGCGGATCTCGACAGGCTCGATCGGCCGAGCGGCACGAGGTCAGCCGCTCGGCTGCGTCGGCCCCTTCGCGTGCGACATGTCGTGGAACGCCTCGAACGCCTGCCCCTCGCCGGGCAGCGGCGCGACGTCGGGCCGGGCGCGCAGCCCGTCGAGCATGACGCCGAGCTGGCGGCGCCAGTAGGGCAGGTAGGCGGCGCCGTACTGGCCGAGCGAGCCGAGCATGTCGACCATCACGCTGAGATCGACCGCGGTGACGTCGGGGCGCAGCGACCCCTCGGCCTGGGCGCGGGCGACCACGGCGTCCATCATCGGCACGAACTCGGTGGCCGGGCGGTGGTTCGGATCGAGCTCGGCGACGCGGCGCATCACCGCCGGCAGGTGCGGCGAGGCGGCGAGCCATCCGCTGACCTGTTCGAGCCAGAGCTCGATCGCCTGCCACCCCGTCTCCGCGGCGAGGAACTGCGGTGCGAAGTCGTGCAGGTCGGCGACCGCGGCGTCGTAGAGCTCGCGCACGAGCGCGTCGCGGTTGGGGAAGTGGCGGTACACGGTGCCGGCTCCGACGCCGGCGCGCACCGCGAGCTCGTCGAGGGGCGCGTCGATGCCGCGCTCGGCGAACAGCTGCTTCGCCTCGACGAGCAGCCGCTCGTGGTTGCGCCGCGCATCGCGGCGGGGCGACTGGGATGAGCTCACGCTTTCACTGTACGCGCGTCGATCCGTTATGATTCGGAGGGTCAGCTCCGTTTACCCGAATAAACTGGGGTGACGACCGCTCTGGGGGGAGCGGTTGCGACGCGGCGGGCGCCTGCCGGTGTTTCCGGCAAGGGGGATGCCCGCCGTGTCGGCACCCCGCGGAAGATCTGGGAGCCTGACTCGCTCAGCGCGCGACGGCCTGCGCGAACCAGCCCGTGATGGTCGCCGGGTGCGTGATCGCGGTGCCGACCACCACGGCGAACGCTCCGGCGTCGATGCACGACGAAGCGTGCGCGGGCGTGTGCACGCGCCCTTCGGCGACGACCGGCACCTCGAGCCGCGCGACCAGTTCGGCGAGCACCTCGAGGTCGGGGCCATCGGTCCTCGGTCGCTCGTCGGTGTACCCGCAGAGCGTCGTGCCGACCAGATCGGCGCCCGCGTCCGCCGCGGCCAGCCCGTCGGCGACCGATCCGACGTCGGCCATGACGAGCACCCCGGTCCCCTCGCGGAGCCGGCGCACCGTCTCGGCGAGCCCCAACCCGTCGGGTCGCTCGCGACGCGTGCCGTCGATCGCGACGATCTCGGCGCCCGCACGCGCCACGGCGAGCGCGTGGTCGAGCGTCGGCGTGATGAAGACCCCGCCGTCGCCGTCCTTCCAGAGCCCGATCTGCGGCAGCGCGACGCGGTCGTGGATGAGACGCACGTCGGCGATCCCCTGCGCCCGGACGGCGACCGCGCCGCCGCGCACGGCCGACTCGGCGATCTGCGTCATCGTCTCGGGGTGCCGCATGGGCTCGCCCGGATACGCCTGGCACGAGACGATGAGCCCGCCGCGCAGGGTGCTGAGGTCGAGGTCGGTCATGCTGGGTCCTCCGTGCTGCTGGGGGTGACGAGGGCTGCGGCTCCCACGATCGCGGCGTCCGCGCCGAGCGCAGCGGCCACGATCGGCGTGTCGGCGAGCAGCGACATGCGTTCGGCGCCCGCGGCGTCGTGGAGCGCGGTCCACCACGACTCCCCCGCCGCCGCGAGCCCGCCGCCGACGATCACGACGTCGGGGTCGAACGCGTTCACGAGACCACCGATCGTGCCGCCGAGCGCACGGCCCGCGAGGGCGACGGATGCCGCGGCGTGCACGTCGCCCGCCCCGGCACGCCGCACCACCTCGCGGCCGTCGGCCACCGAGTCGTCGCCGCTCAGCTCACGGTAGACGGCGCACATCGCGGGACCGGAGGCGACCGCCTCCAGGTGCCCGGCGCCACCGCAGGTGCACGGCCTGCCGGCGGCCTCGATGGAGGGCACGTGGCCGAAGTGCCCCGAGACCCCGCGGCGCCCGGCATGCACCCGCCCGTCGACGACCAGCGCGCCGCCGACGCCGGTTCCCGCCGCGATCATGAGCACGGTGGGCGCGCCGGCGCCCGCGCCGTGCAGCGCCTCGCCGAGGGCGTGCGCGTGCACGTCGTTGACGACGGCGACGGGCATGCCGAGCTCGGCCGCGAGCACGTCGCGCACGGGCGTGCCCGTCCAGCCGGGCAGGGAGTCGGTCGCCGAGGCCACCGCGCCGCTCGCCGCGTCGATGACCCCGGCGGAGCCCACGCCGCATCCGCTCACGACGACATCCGTGCCCGCACGGTCGAGGAGCGCCCGCACGAGCTGCACGACGGTGTCGAGCACCGCGCCGGGACCGAGCGTCGCCGGCGTCGGCGCCCACGCCCGGTCGAACACCGCGCCGCCGGTGCCGACGAGCCCGGCGGCGGTCTTCGTGCCGCCGAGGTCGACGCCGATGGCGGCGCGCATCAGGCCGAGAGCCCCGCGCGGTCGACGATCGCGGTGATGCGGGCGACGGTGTCCCCTTCGAGCGACGGCACGGGCTGCGACATCCGGTTCGAGGAGATGACGCCGAGGTGGGCGAGCGCCGTCTTGAACGCACCGAGACCTGCCGCCTCGCCGCTCACGCCGTTCGCCTGGAAGACGATCTCGAAGAGCTCGGCCACTTCGTCCTGCAGTTCGCGCACGCGCACCCAGTCGGCGGCGCCCGCCGCGTCGAAGAGCTGCACGTAGCGCCCCGGGTCGACGTTGCCGAGGCCGGGGACGACCCCGTCGGCGCCGGCCAGCAACGCGCCGTCGACGACGACCTCGTGGCCGGTGAAGAGTGCGAGCGGACTGCCGGCGGCGCGGTTGGCCATGACGAGGCGGCGGAACGCGACGTCGTCGCCGCTCGAGTCCTTGACCCCGGCGAGCACGCCCTCGACTCCGAGGCGTACGAGCATCGCGTGGTCGAGCTTGGAGTGCACGCGCACCGGCACGTCATACGCGAAGAGCGGCAACGACGTGGCCGCCGCGATGGTGCGGAAGTGCGTCTCGACCTCGGCGGCGCTCGGGCGCGCGTAGTACGGCGCGGTCGCGACGATCGCGTCGACGCCCGCGGCCTCGGCGAGACGCACCTGGCCGATGACGCGGGCGGGCGTCATCTCGTTGACGCCCGCGATCACGGGCACGCGGCCGGCGGCGACCCGAACGGACGCCTCGAGCACGCGCGTGCGCTCGTCGTCGGAGAGGAACGCGACCTCACCCGAGGAGCCGAGCACGAAGAGTCCGTGCACGCCGCCGGCGATGAGCCGCTCGACGAGGCGCTCGAACGCGGTCTCGTCGAAGGCGCCCGACGCATCGAGCGGGGTGAGGACGGGCGGGATGACGCCGCGGAAGGCGGGGGTGGTCACGTTGGAGCTCCTGGTGTTCGTGGATCAGGTGGTTCGTGGAAGGGTGGTGCGACGACGCGGCCGGGATTCGGCGCGCCTGGGTCGTCACCGGTGGTGCAGCAGGCTCGGCGCCGCGCCGAGCAGGGTGCGCGTGTAGGCGTCGCGCGGGTCGGCGAGCACGTCGTCGGCCGGCCCCTCCTCGACGATGCGGCCGGCGTACATCACGACGATGCGGTCCGAGACGTAGCGCACCGTCTGGATGTCGTGCGAGATGAAGACCATGCCGAGGTCCAGCCGCTCCTTCAGGTCGCTCAGGAGGTTGAGGATCTGGGCGCGCACCGACACGTCGAGCGCACTCGTGGGTTCGTCGGCGACGATCACGTCGGGGTCGAGCGCGAGCGCCCGCGCGATGGCGACGCGCTGCCGCTGCCCGCCCGAGACCTGGCCGGGCAGCACCTCGGCCGCAGAGGCGGGGAGCCCGACGAGCTGCAGCAGCTCGACGACGCGCGCCTCGCGCTGCGCCTTCGTGCCGATGCCGTGCACGTTGAGCGGGTCGAGCAGGATGTCGCGCACCGACATCCGCGTGTTCAACGCCGTCGACGGGTCCTGGAAGACGACCGAGACCGCGCGGCCGTACTCCGCGCGCATCGCGGGAGTGCGGCGCTCGAGCGGCGCACCGCGGAAGCTCACCGTGCCCGAGGTCGGCACCTGCAGCCCCACCATCACGCGGGCGAGGGTCGACTTGCCGCAGCCCGACTCGCCGACGATGCCGATCGTCTCGCCCCGGCGCAGCGCCAGGTTCACGCCGTTGACGGCGTGCACGCGGTCGCGCTTGAACAGCGTGCCCGTGCGCGCCTTGTGCACCACGTGGATGTCGTCGAGGCGCAGGATCTCGTCGCCGCTCATCGGGTCACCTCCGGTCGGAGCCCGGCCTCGTCGGCGCGTGCTGCGTAGTAGTGGTCGGAACCGTCGATCGGGCGGAGCTCCGGCCGGGCGTCGCCGACCGGGCGGCCCTCGACCGATCGCGGCGCGAACCGGTCGCCCGTCACGAAGTCGCGCGGCGACGGCACGGTGCCGGGGATCTGGTGCAGGCGATCGGCGGCGTCCTCGATCGAGAGCACCGAGCCGAGCAGGCCCCGCGTGTACTCGTGCTGCGGCTGCATGAGCAGGCTCGTCGTCGGTGCCGACTCGACGACCTGGCCCGCGTACATCACGGTGACCTTGTGCGCGAGCTCGGCGACGAGGGCGAGGTCATGGCTCACGAAGACCATCGCGAAGCCGAGCTTCTCGCGCAGCTCGTTGAGGAGGTCGACGACCTGCGCCTGCACCGTCACGTCGAGTGCCGTCGTCGGCTCGTCGGCGATGATCAGCTTGGGGCTGCGCGTGAGCGCCATCGCGATGAGCACGCGCTGCCGCTGCCCGCCCGAGAGTTCGTGCGGGTAGCTCTTGAGCGTGCGGTCGGGGTCGAGGCCGACGAGGCGCATGAGCTCCTCGGCGGTACGGGTGCCGCCGCGCTTGATGAGCTGGCCGAGCTGGGTGCGGATGAGCATCGACGGGTTGAGCGAGCTCAGCGCGTCCTGGTAGACCATCGCCATCTCGTGGCCGAGCAGCGCCTGGCGTTCCTTCGGCGGCATCGTCAGCAGGTCGCGCCCCTGGAAGCGCACCTGCCCGGTGATGACGGCCGTGTCGGGCAGGAGGCCCATGATCGCGAGGCTCGTGATCGACTTGCCGCACCCGGATTCGCCGACGAGCGCCATGGTCTCGCCGGGGCGCACCGAGAAGCTCACGCCGTCGACCACGGCGACGTCGCCGTGCCGGTCGGGGAAGCGGATGCTGAGGTCGCGCACCTCGAGCAGCGCATCGGCGTCGGCGGTGTAGACGAGCCGGTCGGTTCGGGATGCCTCGGCCACGCGCAGCTCGGCGAGGTGCGCCTGCAGGGCGCCGCTGCGCGCCGCGGCCTCGGCCGCCTCCCGCCCGATGGCGGAGGTCGCGATCGTCTGCAGGGCCACCGATGCCGTGTCGGGGAACGGGTCGTAGCCCGACTCGGACTCGACGGTCATGTCGAGGGCGGCATCCGCCGCCGCGGTCTCCGCCGCGGCGTCGACCGTGCGTCGCCGCGCACCGGGCTTGACGAGCGCGTCGGTCACGCCCTCGGCGAGGATGTTCAGCGAGAGCACCGTGATGAGGATCACCATGCCCGGGAAGAACGTCGCCCACCAGCCGCCGCTGAGCAGGAGGTTGCGGCCCGAGGCGATGATGTTGCCCCACGAGGGAGCTGGGTCCTGCACCCCGGCGCCGATGAACGAGAGGCTCGCCTCGAAGACGATCGCGTCGGCGACGAGCACCGTGACGAACACGAGGATCGGCGCGGCGCAGTTTCGGGCCACGTGCCAGAACAGGATGTACGAGATGCGGGCGCCCATGACCCGCTCGGCGGCGATGTAGTCCTCGCCGAACTGCGCGAGCACGTTGGCGCGCACGATCCTCGCGATCTGCGGCACGTACAGGAACGCGATCGTGCAGATCAGCACCGGCAGGTCCTTGCCGAAGACGGCGACGAAGACGATCGCGAGCGCGATGCCCGGGAACGACATGATGATGTCGAGGACGCGCATGACGACCTCGCGCAGCCAGTTCGGGCCGGTGGCGGCGATCGAGCCGACGATCGATCCCACGATGAGCGCGATCGTCGTGGCCCCGATGCCGATGGCGAGCGAGTACCGCGCGCCGTAGATCAGGCGGGAGAGGATGTCGCGGCCGTTGCGGTCGGTGCCGAACCAGTGCTCCCACGACGGCGGTTGGGCGGGAATGCCGGACTTGAGCGGGTCGTAGGGGGCCACGAGCGGCGCGAAGATCGCGACGAGCACCACGAGGGCGAGGAAGGCCACGGCGATCTTCGCCCCCACCGGCATGGCGCCGAAGCGCTGGCCCGGGGTGCTCAGCCGTTCGGCGAGAGAGCGACGCATCGTTACACCGTCCGGATTCTGGGGTTGATGACGAGGTAGAGCATGTCGACGATGATGTTGACGAGCACGAAGGTCAGGGCGATCGTGAGCGTGACGCCCTGCACGAGGTTGATGTCGTTGTTCGTGACGCCGTTGAGGATGAGCTTGCCCATGCCGGGCAGGTCGAAGATGACCTCGATGACGACGGCGCCGCCGAGCAGGTAGCCGATGCGGAGGCCGAGCACGGTCACCGGGGTGATGAGGGCGTTGCGCAGCACGTTGCGTCCGACGACGACGTGGCGGGGCAGCCCGCTGCCGATCGCGGTGCGCACGTAGTCGCGGTCGAGCTCCTCGACCATCGAGGTGCGCACGACCCGGGTGAGCGAAGCCGCGACGGGGATGCCGAGCGCGATGGCGGGCAGCGTCATCGAGTTCAGCCAGCCCGAGACCGAGTCGCCGGGGTTCACGTAGCCGCCGGTGGGGAACCAGCCGAGGCCGAGGGCGAATGACTGGATGAGCAGGATCGCGAGCCAGAACGACGGGATGGCGATGCCGGCGATCGAGAGCACGCGGGTGAGCTGGTCGGGCCAGCGGTCGCGATAGAGCGCCCCGGTCACGCCCATGACGAGCGAGAGCACGCCGGCGATGAGGAGACCGAGGAAGGTCAGCTGCAGGGTGAGCGGGAACGCCGTGGCGATCGCCTCGGAGACGGGTTGGGCGGGCGGCACCGTGGTGCCGAGGTCGCCGCGCAGCAGGTTCCCGAGGAACCGCAGGTACTGCACGAGGATCGGGTCGTTCAGGCCGGCCTGTTCGCGGTAGGCCTCGCGGGCCTCTTCCGACGAACTCTCGCCGAGCGCGTTGATCGCGGGGTCGCCGGGGGCGAACTGCATCACGAAGAACACCAGGGCGGTGATGCCGAGCACCATGATCGGCAGGACCGCCAGTCGGCGGACCATGAGCCGCAACAGCGTGGTCACAGGGTATTGCTCCTCAGGAAGAACCGGGGGCCGACCAGGCGGTCGGCCCCCGGTGGTCGGATCAGCCTCGGCGTGCCACGTCGAGGAACGACAGGCCGGTGAACGCGAGCGGCTCGAAGTCGGCGAGCGCGTCCGCGTCCCACGCGGTCGGGAGCTTGCGATGCACGAGCGGGTAGACCGGGCACTCCTCGGCGATCAGGTCGAACGCCTGACCCCAGAGCTTCGCCTGTTTCTCGGTGTCGCCGGTCGCGACGGCGTCGTCGAGCAGCGCCGTGAGCTCGGCGAAGCCGGAGGAGTCCGCCCAGCGGTACCGCTTCGACGGCCACACCGTGTCGGCTCCGTACCACCAGCGCAGCAGCAGGTCGGCGTCGTTGCCGAACACCGACGGGTCGCCGGGCGCGACCATGACGGTGTAGGCGCCGGAGTCGACGATCTTGTACTGGGCGCCCGACTGGTTCGCGTCGATCGTGGTCGCGATGCCGACGGCGTCGAGGTCCTCCTTGATGAGCGGCAGCACGTCCTTCACCCAGCTGGTGTCGGTCGCGAGCAGCGTGATCGACAGGTCGGAGACGCCTGCGGCGGAGAGCAGCTTCTTCGCCTTCTTCACGTCGTACGTGTAGACGGTCTTCGCCTTCTGGTACGACGGGTGCTCCTGCTGCAGGTAGCTCGTGGCGGGGGTCGCCTGCCCGAGCATGCCGACGTCGACGAGCTTGTCGTAGTCGATCGCGTAGCGGAACGCCTGGCGCACGCGCACGTCGTCGAAGGGGGCCGCTTCGCAGTTGAACATCATGAAGAGCTGGCCGAACGACTGCACGGATTCGACCGTCGAGTCCTTCGAGAGGTTCGCGACGTCGATGTAGGGCACGTCCTCGATCGCCTGCACGCGACCCGACTGCACCGCGGTGACGCGAGCCGCGGCATCCGACAGCAGGTTCCAGGTCATGGCTGCGGCGAGCGCGGGTCGCGAGCCGGTGTAGGCCTCGTTGCGCTCGAAGGTGAGCTTGTCGTCCTTGACGGCGCTCGTGATCTTGTAGGGGCCGGTGCCGGTCGGCAGTGCGTCGAACGCCGCCGGGTCGGCGGTGACGATGGCCTGCGGAACGATCTTGACGACCGAGAGGCGCTCGACGGCGAGGGAGAACTTCTGGTTGAGCGTGATCTCGACCGTGTTGTCGTCGACCTTCTCGACGCCCGAGATGAAGGGGATGAAGGTGCGGTAGAGCGAGTTGTTGGCGGGGTCGAGCACGCGCTGGAAGGAGAAGACCACGTCGTCGGCCGTGACCGGGCTGCCGTCGTGGAAGACGGCGCCCTCGCGGAGCGCCACCGTGATCGTGGTGCCGTCTGCCGACGGCAGATCGGCGGCGAGCGCGGCATAGGGCTCGCGGCTGATGGGGTCGAGTTCGACGAGGCCTTCGAGGGTGTGCCAGTTCGCGGCGACGGTGACCGCGCCCGTGGTGGTCATGGGGTCGAAGCCGGTGGAGAGGGGATACGAGATGCCCGCATCGATGGTGCCGTTCGGGTCGGCCGGCGCACCGGTCTCGTTCGCGGCCGGCTTGTTCGTCGACGCCGGGCCGCTGCACGCGGCCAGCGTTGCGACGATTCCCATGGCACCGGCGGCCTGGAGGAAGACCCTGCGGCTGGTCTCCACTCGGAGCGTTTCCTTCAACATTGGATGAATTCTCCTGGATATCGGACATCAGACGTCGTATCTGAGTACACTGAAGCTAGCCCCAACCGAGCGAGAGGTCAAGCCGAAGATGACGACACGTGATCTGACTGTGACGCAGATGTTCTCCGGACCATCGCGACGCCGGGAATCGGTCACCGACCAGATCAAGCACCTCATCCTCACCGAGGGCCTGCGCCCCGGTGACCTCATGCCGACCGAGGCGGAGATCTGCGCCCGACTGGAGGTCAGCCGCTCGAGCGTGCGCGAGGCGATGCGCACCCTCGCGGCGCTCGACATCGTCGAGGTGCGCCACGGCCACGGCACCTACGTCGGCCAGCTCTCCCTGGCGCCGCTCGTCGAGGGCCTGGTGTTCCGCGGAGTCGTCGATCAAGACGACAGCGTCGCCGCGCTCCGCGAGGTGGTCGAGGTGCGCGAGGCGCTCGACCTCGCCATGGCGGAACAGATCGTGGCCGCCCTCGACGGCACCCACGACCCCGAACTCGAGCAGCTGGTCGCGGCGATGACGGCGAAGGCCGCACGTGGCGAGGCGTTCGCCGCCGAAGACCTCGCCTTCCACACCAGACTGCTCGGCTACCTCGACAACGCGCTCGTCGGCCAGCTCGTCGCCGCCTTCTGGGAGGTCAACACGATCGTCTACCCGATGCTCGGGCTGGCGCCCGCCGAAGACATCGTCGACACCGCGCACGCTCACGGCGCGATGCTCGAGGCCGCGGCATCCGGCGACGCCGCGCGCTACCGCGAGGCCGTCATCGAGCACTACCTGCCGCTGCGGCGCGCACTCGACAAGGCGGCCACCCGCCGCTGAGCCCGCACGGCCGCCCGGCTCCCGGTCGACCGCCGCTCAGCCGACCATCTCGGCGAACGCGTCGAGCGCGAGCATGTCGTCGTCGACGCCGCCGCCCTCGTGGCCGTTGTAGGGCCAGACCGTGATGGACTTCGGTGCCGGCGAGTTGTTGTAGGCCGCGAAGACCGTCGACGGCGGGCACACGGCGTCCATGAGCGCGACCGTCACGCGCAGCGGCGCGGTGCCGCGGCGGGCGAAATTGACCCCGTCGAAGTACGACAGCGTGTCGAGCACCGCCTCGGTGCGGTCGCGGTAGTGCGCGAGGTACTCGGCGATCTCCCGGTACGGCCGCGCGTCGGTGATCACGGTGGCGCGCGGGAAGTCGCAGAGGAACGGCACGCGCGCGACGACGCCCGCGAGTCCGGGCACGAGCCCCGCGACTGCGAGCGCGAGACCCCCGCCCTGACTGATGCCCGTGACCAGGAGGCGGTCACCGTCGACGAGCGGCAGCTCGCGTGCCGCATCGGTGAGCCGCACCGCGTCGGTGATGAGGCGTCGGTAGTAGTACTCCTCGGCGCTCTCGATGCCGCGCGTGAGGAACCCGGGCACGTGCGGTCCCGAGCCGGCCTCGTCGCCGGTCGCGCCGCGCGAGCCGCTCCAGGCCTGGCCTCGCGTGTCGAGCTCGAGGTGGGCGTAGCCCGCCGACGCCCAGAGCAGGTTCTCGACGGCATCGCCGCGACCCCGGCCGTAGCCGTGCAGCTGCACGATCGTCGGCAGCGGCCTGTCGGCGCCGGCGGGAACGCGGAGCCAGGCGCGCACGATCTGGCCGCCGAACCCGCGGAAGGCCACGTCGTAGACGTCGAGGGTGACGATCGGCGTGGCGGTCGCGGTCATGGTCGCATCGACGGGAACGCTGCGGGCCTCGGCGAGCGTGCCCGCCCAGAACTCGTCGAAGTCGGCCGGCTCGCGCCCGCTGCCGAGATAGGTGCGGAGTTCGGACTCTGGAAGATCGACGTGCATGATGCGGCCTCTCGGTGCTCGATTCCCGGCGCTCACCGTAGCACGCGACGCACTGGACATCTGATGTCAGATGTGTTGTGCTGATGCGATCGGCACTCGCCGCACGACCACACGACAGGGAAGTCTGGGAACATGTTCGCGAATCTCACCGGCTGGCACATGCTCGTCGTCGTCTTCATCATCCTGCTGCTCTTCGGCGCGCCGAAGCTGCCCGCGCTCGCGAAGAGCCTCGGCCAGTCGATGCACATCCTGAAGAAGGAGGTGCGGTCGACCGACGACCCCGTCGACGGCGACGAGGCGGCGGCGCGGCCGACGGTCGCGGAGACGGGAGCAGGCACGGGCGCGACGTCAGCCTGACGCCGATCGGGTTCGTCGGCCATCCCCCGTGGTTAGGCTGGGGCCGTGACTACTGAGCCAACCGAGCCCGGCGACGACGCCATCGACGGCATCGAAGCCAACACCCGCACGATCGAGGCATCCGTCGTCACGGACTTCAGCGATCGCATGAGCTACGGCGGCTACCTCGACCTGCCGACGCTGCTCTCGGCGCAGCAGCCGATCTCGCGACCCGAGCACCACGACGAGCTGCTGTTCATCATCCAGCACCAGACCACCGAGCTCTGGTTGAAGCTCGTACTGCACGAGCTCGAGACCGCGCGCGACCTGCTGCGCGCCGACGAGCTCGCGCCGGCGCTCAAGTGCATCGCGCGTGTCAAGCACATCCAGAAGACGCTGACCGAGCAGTGGTCGGTGCTCGCGACGCTCACGCCCACCGAGTACGCGCAGTTCCGCGGCGTGCTCGGCAACGCCAGCGGGTTCCAGTCGTACCAGTACCGCGCGGTCGAGTTCGTGCTCGGCAACAAGAACGCGAAGATGATGCAGGTCTTCGAGTCGGATGCCGCGGCCACCGCGATCCTCCGCCATGCCCTCGACTCCCCGAGCCTCTACGACGAGTTCCTGCGCCTGCTCGCCCGCGCCGGCTACCCGATCCCGGCCGAGATCCTCGAGCGCGACGTCACCCAGGCGTGGACCTTCGCCCCCGAGCTCGTGCCGGTGTTCGCCTCGATCTACGCCGACACCTCCGAGCACTGGGCCGCCTACGAGACCTGCGAGGAGCTCGTCGACCTCGAGGACAACTTCCAGCTCTGGCGATTCCGCCACCTGAAGACCGTCGAGCGCATCATCGGCAGCAAGACGGGCACCGGCGGTTCGAGCGGCGCGAGCTTCCTGCGGCGGGCGCTCGACCTCACGTTCTTCCCCGAGCTCTACGCCGTGCGCACCGAGATCCCGGGCTGACCATGGCCGGCTCCCTCGGTCATGCACCGCTCGACCTCGGGCCCGGTGCGCTGCGGGTGCGCCGCTCGATGAGCGCCGAGCGCCCCGGCGAGACGGGCACGATGCTGCCGCCGCTCATCGACCACCACGTGCACCTCATGCTGGTCGGGCCCGATGCCCTGCGCGACACCGCGCTCGCGGGCGTCGTCGACCTCGGCGGGCCGCTCGACACGATCGCGGCGTACGCCCGTCGCGACGGCGTGCCTCGGGTCGCCTTCGCGGGCAGCTTCCTCACCGCCCCCGGCGGCTACCCGGTCGACCGGCCGTGGGCGTCGCCCGGCAGCGCCCGCGAGATCGTCGTCGAGGCGGGCGACGACCGCGCCGCCCTGCCGACCGCGGCCGAGACGGCGGTCGCCGAGCAGCTGGCGTTCGGGGCATCCGTCATCAAGGTCGCGCTGAACCGCGCGGCGGGCCCCGTGCTCGACGCGGCGACGCTCGCGGCGGTCGTCGCGAGCGCGCACGCCGCCGGCGTGCCGGTGGTCGCGCACGTCGAGGGCGACGGGATGTCGCAGCTCGCGATCGACGCCGGCGTCGACGCCTTCGCGCACACCCCGTTCACCGAGCGCCTCGACGACGACCTCATCGCCCGGGCGGTCGCCGCCGGGCAGTGCTGGATCTCGACGCTCTTCGTCGCCGGCTACGGCGAGCCGACCCCCGAGGCCGCGATCGCGCTCGACAACCTCGGCCGCTTCCACGCCGCCGGCGGGCGGGTGCTCTACGGCACCGACCTCGGCAACGGCGAGCAGCCGCTCGGCGTGAACCCCGCCGAACTCGCGCTGCTCGTGCGCGCCGGCCTCGGGGCATCCGCGGTGATCGCCTCGCTCACCGACCCGTGGCCCGTCGGAGTCGACGAGGTCGGCGACGGCGCCGTCGCGACCTTCGTGCCCGGCGAGCCGCCGGCCAGCCTCGACGCGCTTCCCGACTGGTTGGCCGCCGCCGGTCTCTCGCCCGCCGAAGACCTGCAGCAGTACTGACGATTTGGAGCACCGGTGACCCACGACCCCCACCTCGCCTTCGCCCGCCGCATGGACCGCGCCGACGGTCTCGCGCACTACCGCAAGCGCTTCGCGGGCGCCGAGACCGATGTCGTCTACTTCGACGGCAACTCGCTCGGACGCCCGCCCGTCTCGGCGATCGAGCGCGTCGAGCGGTTCCTGCGGGAGGACTGGGGCGGGCGCCTCATCCGCGGTTGGGACGAGGCGTGGCTGCAGCTGCCCACCGAGATCGGCGACCGCATCGGCCGCTCCGTCATCGAGGCGAAGGCCGGCCAGACGATCATCGGCGACTCGACCACGGTGCTCCTCTACAAGCTCGCCCGAGCGGCCGTCGACGCCCAGGTCGCCCGCGACCCCGCGCGGCGCGAGATCGTCGTCGACACCGACAACTTCCCGACCGACCGCTACGTGCTCGAGGGCATCGCACGCGAGCGCGGCATGCGCCTGCGCTGGATCGAGGTCGACACCTCCGCCGGCGTGACGCCGGAGCAGCTCGCCGAGGCGGCCGGCCCCGAGACGGCGCTCGTCGTCATCTCGCACGTCGCGTACCGGTCGGCCTATCTGGCGGATGCCCCCGAGCTCACGCGCATCGCGCACGACGCCGGCGCCCTGATCCTCTGGGACCTCTGCCACTCGGCCGGTTCGGTGCCCGTGAAGGCCGACCTCTGGGGCTTCGACCTCGCCGTCGGCTGCACCTACAAGTACCTGAACGGCGGGCCCGGCTCCCCCGCGTTCGCCTACGTGCGCGAGGACCTGCAGGCGGCGATCGCCCAGCCGATCCAGGGCTGGTGGGGCACGACCGACATGTTCGCGATGGGGCCCGAGTACGAGCCGGTGCCCGACATCCGCCGCTTCCTCTCGGGCACCGCGCCGATCGTCGGCATGCTCGCCATGGAGGAGACGCTCGCGATGATCGAGGAGGCCGGCATGCCGGCGCTGCGCGAGAAGTCGATCGCGCTCACCGAGTACGCGATCACCCTCGCCGACGACTGGCTCGCGCCGCTCGGCGTGACCCTCGCCTCCCCCGCCGACCCCGAGGAGCGCGGCGGGCACGTCACCCTGCAGCACCCCGCGATGCGGGAGGTCACCGCCAGGCTGTGGCAGCAGGACGTGATCCCCGACTACCGCGACCCGGGCGGGCTCCGCATCGGCCTCTCGCCGCTGTCGACGAGCTTCGAAGAGGTGCACCGCGGGCTCGCGGCCACCCGCGACACCCTGAAGACGGTGCTGCAGGAACGCGCGGGGCTCGCCTAGCACGGGCCTCGGCCGACCTGCCGCGCGTCACCCGGTGGCGGGAGCGGCATCGCGCCGCGACATCCGATCGCCGATCACGATCGCGAGGATGACCGCGAGCGCCAGTCCCGCCTCGCCGAGGGCATTCGCCCAGAGCGCCGGCTCCGTGATCAGGAGCGTGATGCCGAGCAGCACGTGCATCGCACTGCCGAAGAGCACGATCGCGCGCCCCGCCGCGACACGACCGGTCGAGGCCAGGATGACGCCGAAGATGACGCCGAGGCCGATGAAGATGTTGTACCAGCCGACGTTCACCACCCAGAGCTGCACTGCGTCGTATTCGTCGGGCTCGATCAGGAAGATCGAATGGAAGGCGGGGTTGCGGTAGAAGGAGGATTCGAGCACGCCGACCGTGATCAACGTGAGGCCCTCGAGCACCGCGAGGATCTTGGCCACGATGTTCATGGCTCAAAGGATCCTCTCAAGGTGAGGACTTGTCGAGTTCCGTGCTGCAGGAACGCGCCGTGCTCGCCTGACCTTCGGCTTCGGCCCGGCCCGGCCTCGGCCCTAGTCGACCGAGGTGAGCGGGCCCGTCGCGGGGCCGGCGACCTCCGTCGACGCGGCGGCGCCCCGTTGTTCCCAGTCGACCGTCACCTTGGGCTTGGCGAAGAACAGCACCAGCACGGCGCCGATCGCGAACCCGACGACCGGCAGCCACAGCGACTGCGACATCGCATCGGTGAATCCACCGGCGATCTGCGGCGGCAACGCCTGGCCTGCCGTGGTCGACTGCTCACCGCCGGCCTCGGAGAACCCGGGAAGGTTGGCCTCGAGCCGGCCGTTCATGAGCGCGGTGATCGCCGCTGCACCGAAGACCGAGCCGAACTGCCGGGTCATGTTGTAGACACCCGAACCGGCACCGGCCTGGTGCGGCGGCAGGTTGCGCGTCGCGGTCGATGCGAGGGGCGCCCAGATGCCCGACATGCCGAGGCCGAGGAACGCGGCGGGAATGAGCAGCACCCAGAGCTCCACGTCGGGCGTGATGAGCAGCGACATCGCAGCGAGGCCGGCGGCGGTGATGGTGAAGCCGGCGAACGCGATCCACTTCGGGTCGACGCGGTCGGTCAGACGGCCGATGAACGGCGCCATCACGCCCGACACGACCGCCATGGGCACGAGCATGAGCGCGGCCTGCGTGGGCTCGAGGCCGCGAGCGACCTGGTAGTAGAACGCGAGCGGCAGCGGCATGGCGACGATGGCGAACCCGACGAAGGTGATCGCGGCGTTCGACAGCGCGAAGTTGCGATCCGTGAAGAGGTCGAGGGGCAGCAGCGGCTCCTTGCGGTTGAAGCGCTGCCAGACCACGAAGGCGACGAGCACCACGAGGCCCGAGATGATCAGGCCCCAGACCGTGATCGGTCCGGTGATGGTGCCCCAGTCGTAGGTCGCGCCCTCCTGGATGCCGAAGATCACGAGGAACATGCCGACGGCGCTCAGCACCACGCCGAGCCAGTCGAAGGAGTGCTGGTGCGTCTCGAGCTTCGGCACGAGCCGCACCGCGAGGATGAACGCGACGACGCCGACGGGCACGTTGACGATGAAGATCCACTCCCAGCCGAGCGAGTCGACCAGGAGCCCGCCGAGGATCGGGCCGACGAGCGTCGCAACACCGGCGACGGCCCCCCAGAGGCCCATCGCCGCACCGCGCTGCTGCGGCGGGAAGATGCGGGTGATGACCGCCATCGTCTGCGGAGTCATCAGCGCGGCGCCGAGCCCCTGCACGACGCGCGCGACGATCAGCATGGTGATGTCATCGGAGAGACCGCACCAGAGCGAGGACAGCGTGAACACGGCGAGGCCGACGAGGTAGACGTTCTTCGGGCCGAAGCGATCGCCGAGGCGACCCGTGATGAGCAGCGGCACGGCGTACGCCAGCAGGTAAGCGGAGGTCACCCACAGCACCGCGGTGAGGTCGGTGCCGAGGTCGCGCATGATGGCGGGGTTGGCGATCGAGACGATGGTCGAGTCGACCAGGATCATGAAGAAGCCGATGACGAGCGCCCAGAGGGCCGGCCATGGCTTGCGTTCGGTCTGCATGTGTTCCTCCGGAACGGGGTCAGGTCTGAGGGGAGGCGGACGAAGCGGCCCGCGGCCACTCGAGTTCGCCGGAACGGAGCTCGTCGATGGTCGCCGCGAGCCATTCGGCCTCGGCGGCGAGCATCGCCCTGCTGTAGTAGACGTTCAGCACGACGTGCTTCGGCTTGCCCTTCTCGGCGATGCGCACGGCCGCAGCGTCGTACCAGGCGATGTCGTCGCGGATGGAGTCGAGCCGGTCTCCGAGCAGTTCGACGACCCGCTCCGCCGGCAGGTTGTGGGCCTCGCCGATGGCGAGCGGGAACTCGGGGAACTCGTCGGCGCTGCGGCCCAGCATCTCCTCGAGGCTCTCGTCGAACGCGGCCCGCCCGGCATCCGTCACGGTGTAGACGGTGCGCTCGGGCCGATTGCCCATACGCTCGGTCGCGCTCTCGACGATCAGCCCGTCGCGCGCGAGCCGTTCGACCGCCCGGTAGAGCGACCCGGCGCTCACCTTGACGACGCGGTCCTCCCGGCGCGCCAGCATCAGCTGGAACATCTCGTAGGGATGCATGGGCGCGTCGATCAGCATGCCGAGCGCCGAGAAGGCGAGCGGGTTGAGGTGCGGCATCCGCGTTCCCTTCGCGTTCCCGTGCAATTATTCCGCTCGGAATAATACGCATGGAACGCGTGCCCTGCAACTTCCCCTCGACGACCCCGCTAGCATCCCGACGGGGCCGTGGCAAGCCCGACGGCCGATCCGGGCCCTTCCCGGTTCGCGAGCGTACGATGACTCGATCATCCGATGGGATGACCCGATCACCCCGGCGAAGGGAGCCACTGATGACCGACACGGATCGCACTCAGCATGACGTCACGGCCGCTGCGAAGGACTCGGCGGACCGAGTGGCCGAGACCGCGCGCGACCACGCGGATCACGCCGCCGACGCAGTGGGCGACGCCGCGGCAGACGCGGCGCGAGCCGTGAAGTCGGGCGCCGATCGGCTCGGGGACGCCACGGCCCGAGCGGCCGGGCAGGCATCCGACACCGTCGGCGACGTGCTGAACGATGCCCGCGACGCCGCAGCCGACACCGTCGACGCCGTCGCCGCGCAGGCCAGCGCCGCCGTCGCCGGCGCGAGGGAGGTCGCCGACGACGGCGTCCGCTACGTGAAGGCACGGTACCGGGAGAACCCCGCCCTCGTCATCGCCGCCGGCGCTGCCGTGATCGTCGGCATCGGTCTCGTGATCAGGGCCGTCAGCCGGCGCTGACGCACGAGCAGGGGGCGGATGCTTCGATGCCTCGGCGCCCCGGTAGAATCGACGCATCCACATTTTCGACACCGGACGGAGAACCGCGGTGCCCACCATCGTCGTCGACGTGATGCCCAAAGCCGAACTGCTCGACCCCCAGGGGAAGGCCGTCGCCGGCGCCCTCGCCCGCACCGGACGCACCGGGTTCAGCGGCGTGCGCATCGGCAAGCGATTCGAACTGACCGTCGACGGACCCGTCGACGACGCACTGCGCGCACAGGTGCAGGAGATCGCCGAGGAGATCCTCTCCAACGGCGTGATCGAGGACGTCGTCGGCATCCACTACGAGGTGACGAACGCCGAGCTCGCCGAAGAGGCGTCCGGCGCGGCATCCGTGACCGACGACGGCTTCGGCGCCCCCGCCGGCGAAACGCACTGAGCGGGCTCGCCATGCGCATCGGTGTCATCACCTTCCCCGGCTCGCTCGACGACCGCGACGCCCAGCGTGCGGTGCGCCTCGCGGGGGCCGAGCCCGTCGCCCTCTGGCACGGCTCGCACGACCTCGAGGGCGTCGACGCGCTGATCCTGCCCGGCGGCTTCAGTTACGGCGACTACCTGCGCTGCGGCGCGATCGCCTCGCTCAGCCCGATCATGACCGAGGTCGTCTCCGCGGCGAACTCCGGCATGCCCGTGCTCGGCATCTGCAACGGCTTCCAGATGCTGACCGAGGCGGGCCTCCTCGAGGGCGGGCTCATCCGCAACGACCACGGCTCGTTCATCTGCCGCGACCAGGTGCTCACGGTCGAGAACGCGTCGACCGACTGGACCGGCGACTTCGAGGCCGGCCAGCAGATCACGATCCCGCTGAAGAACGGCGAGGGCGGCTTCATCGCCTCCGATGAGACGCTCGACCGGCTCGAGGGCGAGGGCCGCGTGGTCTTCCGCTACGTCGACGTGAACCCCAACGGCTCGCTCCGCGACATCGCGGGCATCTCGAACGCCCGCGGCAACGTGGTCGGCCTCATGCCGCACCCCGAGCACGCGGTCGAGCCCGGCTTCGGCCCCGACACCGCCGCCGCGATGCGCTCCGGCGTCGACGGCCTCGGCTTCTTCACGAGCATCGTGAAGCGCGCGCTCGTCGACGCGTAGTTCCACACCTCTGCAGCGGGCGGCCCGGTCGGGCCGCCCGTTGCCGTTTCCGGCGCCGCTGCGGCGAACGGCCTGCGCGGTCAGCGGTACTCGGGATTCGCCTCGAAGCCGGAGCGGTCGCCACCGTCCCAGTCGGCGCGCAGGTTGCCGCCGACCGGAAAGCCGCCCGCGTCCTTCAGCAGCCGCCCGAGGTGCAGCAGGTTGTACGTCATGAACGTCGTGTTGCGATTGGTGAAGTCGTTCTCGGGGCCTCCCGAGCCCGGATCGAGGTAGCTCGGGCCGGGGCCGGCCTCGCCGATCCAGCCCGCGTCGGCACCCGGCGGGATCGCGTAGCCGATGTGCTGCAGGCTGTAGAGCAGGTTCATCGCGCAGTGCTTGACGCCGTCTTCGTTGCCGGTGATGATCGCGCCGCCGACCTTGCCGTAGTAGACGTACTGGCCGCGGTCGTTGAACTCGCCGCTCATCGAGTAGAGCCGCTCGACGAGCCGCTTCGTGACCGACGAGTTGTCGCCGAGCCAGATCGGCCCGCCGATGACGAGGATGTCGGCGGCCTCGACGAGCGGCCACACCTCGTCGGGCCAGGCGTCGACCGGCCAGCCGTGCTCGCGCATGTCGGGGTAGACCCCGGTCGCGACCTCGAGGTCGACGAACCGCACGGTGTCGACGTGCACGCCGCGCCCGCGCATGAGGGCGATGCTCGCGTCCATCAGGCCCTGGGTGTTGCTCGGCTCAGGACTTCGCTTCAGCGTGCAGTTGACGTAGAGCGCTCGCAGGTCAGAGAAATCCGGCAACTCGGCCATGGCGCAGATGCTACTCGCGGGTCGGATCGACCGACAGGGCTGCGAGTGCCTCAGCCGCGTCGGTCGAGCAGTTCCTCCTGCGTCGGCCGCTCATCGGCGGCGCTCCGGCGCGGCCAGTACGACAGGGCGCGCTCGGCCATGGCGGTGATCGTGAGCGACGGATTCACGCCCGGGTTCGCCGGCATCGCGGCACCGTCGACGACGTGCAGCCCCGGGTGGCCCCACACGCGGTGGTACGGGTCGACGACGCCGTGCTCGGGATCGCCCGCGACCACGGCACCGCCGAGGAAGTGCGCGGTCAGGGGAATGCCGAAGACCTCGGGCCACGAGCCCCGCGCCGCCGCGGGCACGCCGCCGGCCGCCTGCATGCGGGCGGCGATCGCCTGGGCGGCGAGGTGCGCACCGGGCAGGTGGCTCGGGTTCGGCTCGCCCTCGCCCTGGGCGCTCGTGAGCACCGTGCGCCCGAAGCGGCGTCGGAGCGAGAGGGTGAGCGAGTTGTCGGCCGTCTGCATGACGAGCGCGATGATGCCGCGTTCGCTCCAGCGCCGCAGCGAGCTCAGGCGCAGGGTCGTGATCGGATGCCGCAGCGCCCCGCCGATCAACGCGCCGAGCCGCCCGAGCAGGGGGCGACCGCCGGGCACGAGGCCCGTCGCGAGCGCACCCATGAGGTTCGACCCCGGGCCGTACCGCACGTTCTCGACGTGCGTGCGCTCGTCGACGTGGAACGAGGTGGTGATCGCGACGCCGCTCGCGAGGCCGAGCCCCTCGGGCACCGAGACCGCGACCGCCCCATCGAGCGCCTCGGAGTTCGTGCGCGTGAGGCGCCCGAGCGCGTCGGACAGGCCGGGAAGCGCGCCCGAGTCCTTCATGCGGTGCAGGAACTGCTGCGTGCCCCACGTGCCGGCACCGAAGACCACCTGCTCCGCGGTCACCGTGCGGCGAGCGCGACCGACCCACGCACCGCTCCGCACGGTCGTCACCGTGAAGCCGCCGCCCGGGCGCTCACGCACCTCGACGACGGTGCGGAGCGGCTCGATCGTCGTGCCGAGCCGCTCGGCGAGCGCGAGGTAGTTCTTCGCGAGGGTGTTCTTCGCGCCCACCCGGCAGCCGACCATGCAGTTGCCGCAGAGCGTGCATCCGGTGCGGTCGGGGCCCTCTCCCCCGAAGAACGGATCGGGCACGGTCTCGCCGGGGCGGCCGAAGTACACCCCGACGGGAGCCCGACGGAACGTGTCGCCGACGCCGAGGTCGTTCGCGGCATCCGCCATGATCTGCTCGACCGGACCCGAGTGCGGATACTCGGGCACGACGCCGAGCATGCGCTTCGCCGTCGCGTAGTGCGGGGAGAGCTCGGCCTGCCAGTCGGCGAGGCCGCGCCACTGCCGGTCCTCGAAGAAGGCAGGGCCGGGTTCGTAGAGGGTGTTCGCGTAGTTCAGCGATCCCCCGCCGACGCCGGCGCCCGCCAGCACCATGACGTGCGGCAGCTTGTGGATGCGCTGCACCCCGAAGCATCCGATCGCGGGCGCCCAGAGGTAGCGCCGCACATCCCACGAGGTCTTCGCGAAGTCGGCGTCCGCGAAGCGGCGACCCGCCTCGAAGACGTGCACCCGGTAGCCCTTCGAGGCGAGGCGCAGCGCCGCGACCGACCCGCCGAAGCCCGAGCCGACGATGACGACGTCGTGGTCGAAGCCGGTCATGCCGCGAGCTCCCCGTGGCGGTCCGGCCCGGCGTCGGGGCCGGACCCGTCCGGCTCGTCGGGCTCATCGGTCGCGCCGACCGCAGCGGGCACGAGCATCGTGAGCGCACCGGGCACCACCCGGATGCGCGCCCGCCCGGCGCCCACCCGCTCGCCGTCGGCGTAGACGACGAGACCCGGCGCGTCGACCTCGACGTGCGTCGCCCGCACCGTCGTCACCTCGTGCCGTTCGCCATGCCTGCCGCGCAGCAGCAGCGGGAAGAGGCGCACGAGCTTCGCACGCCCGAGCGGTGCGACATGCGTGACGTCGAGCAGGCCGTCGGCGGGGTCGGCGTCGGGGCACACCGGCATACCGCCACCGTAGCTGCGCGTGGAGCCCACGGCGATGAGGGTGCCCGGCATGGGGCGCATCGGCCCGCCGTCGAACGCGACGGCGAACGGCATCGGGCGGAGCCGCGCGACCTCGATGAGGATCGCGAGGTAGTAGCGAACTCGCCCGCGCGGCCACTTCAGCCGGTTGGTGCGCTCGCTGACGTGCGCGTCGAAGCCGAGCGCTGCGACGGTCAGGAATCGCGCGACGCCCGCCGCCGACTCCACCTCGCCGACGTCGATCGCGCGGGGCGTGCCGTGCAGGGCGAGTTCCGCGGCCGCCGAACCGGCGTCGGATGCCTCGAACGGCAGGCCGAGGGCACGCGCGAGGTCGTTGCCCGTGCCCGCGGGCACGAGTGCGATCGGCACGCCGGAACCCACGACGGCATCGAGCACCGATGAGAGGGTGCCGTCACCGCCGACGACCACGAGCGCGCGCGGAGCACCCGCGACGGCCTCGCGTGCGAGCCGCCGCGTGTCGTCGACCGAGTCGCCCGCGAACACGCGCACCTCGTCGGTGAGCGCCTCGAGGCGTTCGACGGCTCGGGCTGCAGCAGCGGCGCCGCGGCCGCGACCCGAGCTGGGGTTCACGAGCACGGCGATGTGCCCGGTCATGTCAGTTGCTCCCGGGCTCGAGGAGCGCACCGGGGTTCATCACGCCGGCGGGGTCGAGCTCCGCCTTGACGGCGCGGAGGATCCGCAGGCCCACCGTTCCGATCTCGCGCTCGAGCCACGGGGCGTGGTCGCGCCCGACGCCGTGGTGGTGGCTGATGGTGCCGCCGCCCGACATGAGCGCGTCGTTCACCGACGCCTTCACGGGCTCCCAGGCGGCGAGCTGGTCGCCCTTGACGCCCGCGAGGATCGTGAAGTAGAGCGCGGCGCCGGTCGGGTAGATGTGCGACACGTGGCAGAGCACGAGCGACTTGGCCCGCTGCTCGGCGAAGCCGTCGGTGATCGCGGCGGTGACGTCACGCTTCAGCCGCTCGAGGTTCGCCCAGGTGGTCGCGGTCTCGAGGGTCTCGCAGAAGACGCCGTGATCGAGCAGGGCGTCACGGAGGTACGGCGCGTTGAAGCGTCCGTGCACCCACTCCTCGGCGGGCGCGGTGCCGGCCGAGACGCCGCCCGACTCGCGCAGCACCTGCGCCGTGCGGGCCCGCCGCTCGCCCGCGAGCTCGGCATCTCCCTCGAAGATCGTGACCGCGCTCGCGCCCTTCGCGAGCGCCTTGCCGATGCGGCCGACCTGGGCGAGGGAGACACCGGTCTCCGCCTCGTCGGAGAGGCGGATGACGGTCGGGCCGGTGCCGAGCTGCGCGACCCGGCGCAGGGCATCGGCGCCCGCCGCGAAGTCGGGGAAGTTCCACGCCTCGGCGAGCCGCACCGCGGGCGCTCGGTGCACGCGCACCCGCACCTCGGTGATGACGCCGAACGCCCCCTCGGAGCCGAGGAAGAGGCGCAGGAGGTCGGGTCCCGCGGCCGATCCGGGCGCACGGCCGAGGTCGAGTTCGCCGGTCGGCGTCGCGACGCGCAGGCCCGTGACCATCGCGTCGAAGCGGCCGTTGCCGGCGGAGTTCTGACCGGAGGAACGCGCAGCGGCGAAGCCGCCGATGGTCGCGTAGCGGAAGCTCTGGGGGAAGTGCCCGAGCTCGAACCCGTGCTCGCCGAGCAGCCGTTCGGCCTCGGGCCCGGTGGTGCCGGCGCGCAGCACGGCCTCGCCGCTCGTCTCGTCGAGGGAGACGAGCCCGGTGAGGCGGCGCAGTTCGAGGGCGATCACCGCGCGGTGCGTGCCGCGCTCGGGGTCGAGTCCGCCCACGACGCTCGTGCCGCCGCCGAACGGCACGACGGCGATGCCGCGCGAGCCGGCGAGCCGCAGCACCTCGACGACCTGGGCGTGGTCGGCCGGCGAGACGACGGCATCGGGGGCATCCTGTCGACGCGCGCGACGGCGGAGCAGGTCGGGCGTCGAGCGCCCTCCGGAGTGACGGATGCGCGCGTCGTCGTCGCTCGCGACGTGCGCGTCGCCGACGACCGCGGCGAGCGCGGCCCGATCCGCGTCATCGAGTGCCGACGGCGCGAGCTCGACCTCGTCGAGCGCGACGGCGGCTTCGGGCTTCGGCACGCGCCCGAGCATCACCGGCAGCAGCGCCCGCACCGCGAGCGGCAGCTCCTTCGCCTTCGCGGGGTCACCCCAGCCGTTCCACCGCATCGGGGTGGATGTCTCGTCGCCGGCGCTTGCGGCGGTGGGGGAGGTGTCTCCGTCGACCATGCGTTACAGTGTGACACATCATGGAAGATCGTCAAGCCGCCCTGCTCGACCGGCCCGTCTGGGACGAGGCCGAGACGCGCATGCTCGACGCCGCCGTTGAGCTCATCGCCGCGCGGGGGGTCGGCGGGGTCACGGTCGCCGAGGTCGCCCGCAACGCGGGGGTCAGCCGGCCCACCGTGTACCGCCGCTGGGCGAGCGCCGACGAGATCGTGCGTGCGGCACTGCTGCGCGCCACGGTCTCGCTCATCGAGCAGTTCCCCGAACCCGCCCGTTCACGGAGCGACCTCGTGCGCGACGTGATGCGCTTCTCCGAGCTGTTCCGAACCGACCCGCTCTACGGCCGCCTGCTCGAACGAGAACCCGAGGTCTTCACCCGCTACACGTTGCAGCGCATCGGCCAGAGCCAGCGCGTCATCCTGCAGTGGCTCTCCGCCGCGATCGAACTCGCCCAGCAGGGCGGCTCGGTGCGCGCCGGCGCGCCGGGCGACCTCGCGGTCATGCTCCTGCTCATCGCCCAGTCGGCGATCCTCTCGCACAACACCGTCTCCGCCCTCATCGACGAGCCGCATTGGAGCAGCGAACTTTGGCACGCACTCGACGGACACCTCCGCCCCTGAACCCCACCGGCCCCCCCGGCGCTGCGCATTCCGCCGCGCTGCACGGCAACCGACGGGCTCGCGACCTCGACGCGCTCGCCGCGCGCGGCGAGCCGGTCGACCTGCTCGTGATCGGCGGGGGCGTCACGGGCGCCGGCGTGGCGCTCGACGCCGCGAGCCGCGGCCTGTCGGTCGTGCTCGCAGAGGCGCACGACCTCGCCTTCGGCACCAGCCGCTGGAGCTCCAAGCTCGTGCACGGCGGACTGCGCTACCTCGCGACCGGTGACATCGCCGTCGCGCGCGAGAGCGCCGTGGAGCGGCACATCCTGATGACGCGCGTGGCACCGCACCTCGTGCGGAGCCTCCCCCAGTTGCTGCCGTTCGTGCCATCCGTCTCGGCGAAGCAGCGCGTGTTCGGCGGCGTCGGCATGGGCATGGGCGACGGGCTGCGCATGCTCGCTCGCACGCCGGGCGACGTGCTCGCCCATCCGCGCCGCATCGGTCGCGACGAGGCGCTGCGGCTCGCCCCCGCCCTGCTCCGCGAGGGTCTGCGAGGCGGAGTGCTCTCGCACGACGGTCAACTCGTCGACGACGCCAGGCTCGTCGTGGCCATCGCCCGCACGGCTGCCGCGTACGGCGCCACGGTGCTGACCCGGGTGCGCGTGTCGGAGGCCGGTGCCGACGGCGCGACGCTCGTCGACACGGTCGGCGGCGACTCCCTTCGCGTGCGGGCACGGGTCGTCGTGAACGCCGCCGGAGTCTGGGCGGGCGATCTCGATCCCGGCATCCGCATGCGGCCGAGCCGCGGCACGCACCTCGTGCTCGACGCCGCCGCGCTCGGCAACCCGTCCGCCGCCGTCACCGTGCCGCACCCGGGGTCGATCAGCCGCTTCGTCTTCGCGCTGCCGCAGCAGCTCGGACGGGTCGTCGTCGGCCTCACCGACGAGGATGCCCCCGGGCCGGTGCCCGACGTGCCGCAGCCGCAGGACGCGGAGATCGACTTCCTGCTCCGCACGGTGTCGTCGGCCCTCGAACGCCCGCTCGGCCGAGACGACGTGCTCGGCGCCTTCGCCGGGCTCCGTCCGCTCATCGACACGGGCGGCGACGGATCGACCGCCGACATCTCCCGCCGCCATCACGTCGCCGTCTCGGAGGCGGGCCTGCTCAACGTGCTCGGCGGCAAGCTCACGACGTATCGGGCGATGGCCCGCGACGCGGTCGACCTCGCGTGCCGGCACGCCGGCCTCGCCGACCCCGGCTGCCGCACCGCGACGCTCGCCCTGGTGGGAGCGCCCGGCTCGGCGGTTCCGGTCCCGGCCGATGTCGCGCCCGCGGCCACCCGACCCGAGTTGCCCGCGTCGCTCGTGGCCCGCTACGGCGCCGAGGCATCCGCGGTGCTCGACCTCGCCCGCTGCGCCCACCCCGCCGAGCGCATCGAGCCCGGCATCGACGTCACGCGCGCCGAGATCGAGTTCGCGGTGCTCGCAGAGGGGGCGCTCGACGTCGACGACGTGCTCGATCGGCGCACCCGCATCGGGCTCGTGGCCGCTGACCGCGAGCTGGCGCACACGGCCGTCGCAGAGATCGTCGAGGAGGCCCTCGCACGCCACTCGAGATGACACTTCTTGTCGCCTCGGGTGCACCCGATCCGACAAGAAGTGGCAACTCGGGGCCGGGGGCCCGAGGGGCGAGCACGCTGCACACGTGAACGGGCCCGGATGCCGCGCGGCATCCGGGCCCGTTCAGGGTTGTTCGACTACGCGGCGGCGCCGTCGGCCGCGGCGACCGCCGTCGCGTGCGCAGCGCGCAGCACGGCACCGAGGTCGGCGTCGACGTTCGTCCAGTACTGGAAGAACCGCTCGCGGATCTCGTCGATCGTGATCGAGGCCGCCTGGCCGGCGAGCGTCGCCTGCAGGCGGAGCTTCGCCTCGGGCGAGTAGACCTCGCGGTAGAGCGTGCCCGGCTGGCCGAAGTCGCTGTCGTCCGAGCGCAGCGTGTACGCGGCGCGCACGAGCTCGCCGTCGCTCTCCCAGCCGCCCTCGGCCGCGGCCTCGGCCGACGCCACGGGGCCGCCGAACGAGTTCGGCGCGTAGACCGGAGTGGTGGGCGCGTTGAAGGCGTGGCGCTGGGCGCCGTCCTGCGAGTAGTTGGCGACGGATGCCGCGTGCGGCGCGTTCACCGGGATCTGGTTGTAGTTCGTGCCCACGCGGTAGCGCTGCGCGTCGGGGTAGCTGAACACGCGCGCCATCAGCATCTTGTCGGGGCTGATCGCGATGCCGGGAACCGTGTTCGCGGGCGAGAAGGCGGCCTGCTCGATCTCGGCGAAGAAGTTCTGCGGATTGCGGTCGAGGGTGAGCGTGCCGACCGGGATCAGCGGGTAGTCCGCGTGCGGCCAGACCTTGGTGAGGTCGAACGGGTTGAACCGGTAGGTCTTCGCGTCGTCGTAGGGCATGACCTGCACGTGCAGGTCCCACTTCGGGTGGTTGCCGGCCTCGATCGCTTCGTGCAGGTCGCGGCGGTAGTAGTCGGCGTCGGCTCCGGCGATCGCCTCGGCGCTCTCGGCGTCGAGGTGCAGGTCGCCCTGCTGCGAGCGGAAGTGGTACTTCACCCAGAACTTCTCGCCCTCGGCGTTGATCCACTGGTAGGTGTGCGAACCGAAGCCGTGCATCTCGCGCCACGACTTCGGCAGGCCCCGGTCGCCCATGAGATACGTGACCTGGTGCGCCGACTCGGGCGAGAGGGTCCAGAAGTCCCACTGCATGTCGGCGTCGCGCAGGCCCGAGCCGGGCAGGCGCTTCTGCGAGTGGATGAAGTCCGGGAACTTGATCGCGTCGCGGATGAAGAACACGGGCGTGTTGTTGCCGACGATGTCGTAGTTGCCCTCGGTCGTGTAGAACTTCACCGAGAAGCCGCGCACGTCGCGCCAGGTGTCGGGCGAGCCCTGCTCGCCGGCGACGCTCGAGAAGCGCAGCAGCGTCTCGACGCTCGAGCCGGGCTGGAACACCGCGGCACGGGTGTAGGCCGAGACGTCCGCGGTCACCTCGAAGCGACCGAATGCGCCGCCGCCCTTGGCGTGCACGATGCGCTCGGGGATGCGCTCGCGGTTGAACTGGGCGAGCTTCTCGACGAGGTAGCGATCGTGCAGCACCGTCGCACCGTCGGCGCCGATCGTGAGGGAGTGGGCGTCGCTGGCGACCGCGGTTCCGGTCTGCGTCGTGGTGGGCGTCGTGGTGGGTTCCGACAAGGCGTCCTTCTCTCTTCGTTCTTTCTCTGGGATCGCCGGCCGGGGCCGGCGGGGCGCGGGTAGGGAAGCGCCCGAGTTTCGGGGCGCGCCGGATCGGCCCGGCGCGGGATGGTTGATCGAATGCGGGTGCGAGGGTGCCGGTGCGACCGGCGAGGCTCAGCTCAGCACGCCGCTCGCGCTGCACTCGGGGCAGAGGCCCCAGAAGGTGACCTCCGCGGTGGCGATGCGGAAGCCGTGCGTCTCGCTCGGCGTGAGGCATGCGGCCTCGCCGACGACGCAGCCGACGTCGAAGACCTTGCCGCAGCCGGTGCAGACGAGGTGATGGTGGTTGTCGCCGACGCGGGTCTCGTAGAGCGCCGGCGAGCCGGCCGGCTCGATCTTGCGGAGCAGCCCCGCCTCGGCGAGCGCGCCGAGCACGCCGTAGACGGCCTGCCGAGATGTCGTCGGCAGCGCCCCGGCGACCCGAGTGAACACGTCGTCGGCATCGAGGTGCTCGCCCGGCTGGAACGCGTCGAAGACCGCGAGACGCGATTCGGTGACCTTGAGCCCGGCTCCGCGAAGGCGCGCCGCGGCCAGTTCGCGTTCGTCGGTGCCGCTCGAGGTCATGTCTCGAACCTATCAGTTGTTTTGAATTCATCAAAACAACCGAGCCGTCGTCAGCTCTTCCCCCGACCGCGCGAATGCCGCATGATGGCTTCCACCCGCAGATCGAAGGAGATCGCCGCATGGCCAGGAGCACGTACCCCGACCTCACCGTTCCCGACACGTCGATCTACGACTACCTCTTCGGCGGGCTCACCGACGCCGAACTCGATCGGGTGGCGCTCATCGACGGCACGAGCGGCGCCGAGACGACTTACCGCCAGCTCGTCGGCCAGATCGGGCTCCTCGCCGGGGCGCTCGCGGCCCGCGGCGTCGGCGTCGGCGATGTGGTCGCGCTGCTCTGCCCCAACGTGCCCGCCTTCGCGACGGTCTTCCACGGCATCCTCCGATCGGGCGCGACGGCGACCACGATCAACTCGCTCTACACGCCCGACGAGATCGCCAACCAGTTGACGGATGCCGGTGCGACCTGGTTCTTCACGGTGTCCCCCCTCCTGCCGGGCGCGAAGGCCGCGGCGGCGCGCCTCGGCATCGCCGACGACCACCTCGTGGTGCTCGACGGCGCCGAGGGGCACCCGTCGCTGCGCGACCTGCTCGGCGAGGGTCATCCGGCGCCCGAGGTCTCGTTCGACCCGGCGACGCACCTCGCCGTGCTCCCCTACTCCTCGGGCACCACGGGCCGCCCGAAGGGCGTCATGCTCACCCACGCGAACCTCGTCGCGAACATCGAGCAGGCGCGCGGCTCCATCGGCCTCGTGCCCGACGACCGCGTGCTCGCGGTGCTGCCGTTCTTCCACATCTACGGCATGACGGCCCTCTTGAACTACGCCCTCAAGCTCAGGGCCGCACTCGTGACGATGCCGAGGTTCGACCTCGTCGAGTTCCTCCGCATCATCAGCGAGCACCGGGCGACCTGGGTGTTCATCGCCCCGCCGATCGCGGTGGCGCTCGCGAAGCATCCGCTCGTCGACCAGCACGACCTCTCGAGCGTGCGGGTCGTCTTCTCGGGTGCGGCTCCGCTCGACGGCGCCCTCGCCGAACTCGTCGCCTCCCGCATCGGCTGCACGGTCGCCCAGGGATACGGCATGACCGAGACGAGCCCCGTCACGCACGTGATCCCGACCGACCGCGACGACCTCGACCGCTCGTCCATCGGCTTCCTGGTGCCGAACACCGAGGCGCGCCTCGTCGACGTCGAGACGGGCGTCGACGTCGAGCCACCGGCCGACGGCGGCACGAGCGAGCCCGGCGAGCTCTGGATCCGCGGCCCGCAGGTGATGCAGGGCTACCTCGGCAACGCGGCGGCGACCGCCGAGATGCTCGACGACGAGGGATGGCTGCACACGGGCGACATCGCCACGGTGACCGCCGACGGCGTGTACCGCATCGTCGACCGGCTGAAGGAGCTCATCAAGTACAAGGGCTACCAGGTCGCGCCGGCCGTGCTCGAGGCAGTGCTGCTCGGCCACCCGTCGATCGCCGACGCGGCCGTGATCGGCGTGCTCGACGCCGACGGGCAAGAGGTGCCGAAGGCCTTCGTCGTGGTGCAGCCCGGGGCCGACCTCGACGCCGACACGGTCATCGCGCACGTGACGGCACACGTCGCGCCGCACGAGAAGGTGCGCGTCGTCGAGTTCATCGAGCTGATCCCGAAGTCGAGCGCCGGCAAGATCCTGCGCAAAGACCTGCGGGCGCGCGAGCAGGCGGCCTCCGCCTGAGCCGTGAGCGAGCGGATGCCTCGTGCTGCGGTGGGCGCGCGGCATCCGCTCGCTCACGCGCTCGCCCGACGACCCCGATCGCGCCGACGACCGCGATGATGGAACGATGACCGCCACCCTCTCCCCCGAGCTCGAAACGACGCTGCGCGAGATCTTCGAGCGCCGCGACCGCGCGAACATGCAGCCGACGATCGACGAGTTCCTCGCCGTGCTCGCCGACCACCCCGGCGACCCGTACGTGCTCTACGAGGTCGGCGGCTCGTACGACACCGCGGGCGAGGAGGAGACCGCGCTCGGGTACTACGAGCAGGCGCTGGCCGCCGGACTCGCCGGCGACCCGCTGCGTCGGTGCCTGCTGCAGTACGGCAGCACGCTCCGCATCCTCGGCCGCATGGACGACTCCCTCGCCGCGCTCGACCGGGCGCGCGCCGAGTACCCCGACTCCGAGTCCGTGCGCCTGTTCCACGCGCTCGGGCTGCACGCCGCGGGCCGCAGCGACGCCGCGGTCGGCGAGCTGCTCGCCTTCGCCGCCGATACGGTGCGCACGCCCGACGTGCTGCGCTACGAGGCCGCGCTGCGCGGAAATGCCGCGTACCTGATCGGGCTCGACGAGGCAAGCACCACGGTCTGACGGCCGCATCGGCCCGCAGCGGGTCGACGTAGGCTGAACGAGCAGCACAACGCAGCGCAGAGGAGGCCACGTGACGACGACAGCAGCACCGCGGGCCACCGTCGGCGAGATCATGGCCGACCTCGCCGCCCTCGAAGACCCCAAGGTGCGGGCGGTGAACGAACGCCACGGCGACGACCACGGCGTGAACCTCGCGAAGCTCCGTGCGGTCGCCAAACGGGTCGGCACGCAGCCCGAGCTCGCCCGCGAACTCTGGGCGACGGGCGATACCCCGGCCCGGCTCGTGGCGCTGCTGATCAGCCGCCCGAAACAGTACTCAGCGGCCGAGCTCGACGCCATGCTCCGCGAGGCCCGCGTGCCCAAGGTGCACGACTGGCTCGTCAACTACATCGTCAAGAAGAACCCGCACGTCGAAGAGCTGCGCGTCGCCTGGTTCGACGACGCCGACCCCGTCGTGGCGAGCGCCGGCTGGGCGCTGACCACCACCCGCGTCGCGAAGTCGCCCGAGGGGCTCGACATCCCGGGGCTGCTCGACCTCATCGAGGCGCACATGAAGCCGGCTCCCGACCGCCTGCAGTGGGCCATGAACGAGACCCTCGCGAACATCGGCATCCACCACCCCGAGTACCGCGCACGCGCGCTCGAGATCGGCGAGCGCCTCGAGGTGCTGAAGGACTACCCCACCCCGCCGAACTGCACCTCGCCGTTCGCGCCGATCTGGATCACCGAGATCGTCCGTCGGCAGACTCGCTGAATCGGGGCACGGACGGGCGGCGCGAACTATCTGGCGTCCGTCGGCCCCAGAGCGGCGCGGGCGGCGAGGACCGCGGGGACGTGTTCCTCGGCCCATTCCCTCACGGCGCGGAGCGGCACCAGCAGCGAGCGGCCGAGTTCCGTGAGCTCGTACTCGACGTGAGGCGGGTTCTCGTCGAAGACGGTTCGGGAGACCAGGCCGTCTTCCTCCAGAGACCTGAGCGTTTCCACGAGGACCTTCGGAGTGATCCCTTGGATTCGGGTCGCCAGCGCGGTGAATCGCATCGGCCCGTGTTCGAGCGCGTTGACGATGAACACCGTCCATCGTGCACCGATGCGCCGCAGCACGATACGCGATGGGCAGCTCGCGGACATGATGTTGTACGCCATAGGGAACCCTCCGGTTACGTTGAAGTCACCAGTTACCTTTCCATAGCGTCGAGTGCATCACACCCGATCGGAGCAGAACATGACTGGAAGATTCGCCGACACCACCGTCCTCGTCATCGGCGGAACCCACCGCCTGGGCGCTGCCATCGCGGCGGCCGCAGACGCGGAGGACGCACGCGTGACCGTTTCATCGCACACGCCGCGTGACGAGAGGACACTGCGCATCGACCTGCGCGACGAGGCGTCCGTGGCTGCGGCCGCGCAGCGCATCGGACCCGTCGATCACCTGATCTCGACCGCCAGCATGACCTACAGTGCGCCGATCCGCGAGATGGAGCTCTCGCGGGTGCAGGAGGCGATGGCGGCGAAGATCACCGGGCCCCTCCTGCTGGCCAAGCATTTCCAGATCCGGCAGTCGCTCACCCTCTTCTCCGGCCAGGTCGCGTGGCGTCCCGGTTCCGGGAGTTACGCCACCGGAATCACCAACGGCGCCATCGCGTTCGCAGCCCAGCACCTGGCCGCCGAACTCGCCCCGGTGCGCGTGAACGCGATCTCTCCGGGGATCATCGATTCAGGTCTTTGGGATGCCCGCGGTGCGGAGAAGGCGGCGTTCCTCACGGCAGCCGCCTCCCGGACGCTCGTCGGTGGCACCGGAACCGTCCAGGACATCGTCGATGCCGTGCTGTGGATCATGTCGGCCCCGTTCTTCACCGGCGAGACCCTGCGGCTCGACGGCGGACGCCGGTGACGCTCGCCGTGAGACGCCGGAGCAGGCCGGCTCAGCGGTCGGTGCGACGCTCGAGCGGATCGGGCAGCACCCAGCGCTTCGGTCGCTCGGCGTCGGCGAGCCGCGTGCGACCGCGGATGTAGAACATCACGAGGGATGCCGCGATGAGCGCGGTGCCGAGGGGGAGCACGAGTGAGTTCAACAGGTCGATCGCCAGGAGCCAGAGGACCAGCACGGTCTGCCCCGGCTCGGTGTTGAGCCAGACGGTCGCATAGAGCTCCGGATGCACGTACGTGGCCAGGACGGCACCGCCGACCGACAGGCCGATGCCCCACCACAACGTTCGCTTCGGCATGCTGTCCTGCATCGGACCTCCTCGTTCGGTGGCACACGCTACCAAGGAATGTCCACGACGACCACGACGGTTCCACAGGCGGATGCCGCGGCATCCGCTCGCCCGACCGGCGCTCAGTACTGCAGCAGCGAGAAGATCTCGTAGCGGTCGCCGAGCGCCTCGCGGCCGCCGAGTCCCTCGAGCTCGAGCGCGACGGAGATGCCTGCCACCTGCCAGCCCGCCCGTTCGACGAGACGCGCCGCGGCGGCGACCGTACCGCCGGTCGCCAGCACGTCGTCGACGATGAGCACGCGGGAGCCCGGCGGCAGTTCGCCCTCGTGCACCTCGAGTGCGGCGGTGCCGTACTCGAGCGCGTAGTCCTCGCGCAGCACCGCGCGCGGCAGCTTGCCGGCCTTGCGGATGGTCAGCACGCCCGCACCGCAGATGGCCGAGGCGGCGCCCGCGATGAGGAAGCCGCGCGCCTCGACACCGCCGATGTCGTCGAACCGGCCGGCGAACGGCTCGGACAGCGAGGTGCCGAGCGCGTGCAGTGCCGGCCCACTCGCGAACACGGGTGTCAGGTCGCGGAACGTCACGCCGGGTTCGGGGAAATCGGGGATCGACGCGATGAGGCTCGAGACGAGCTCGCGTGCAGACTGCTCGGTCACCGCCCAAGGCTACCGCGGAGTGCTGGTGCGGGTTGAGCCGGTCGGAACCGGGGCGGGTCTCGACAGGCTCGACCCGCAGAGGACAGGCTCGACCCGCAGAGGACAGGCTCGACCCGCAGAGGACAGGCTCGACCCGCAGAGGACAGGCTCGACCCGCAGGGGAATCAATCGTTCGTTCGATGCCTCCGTCCAGATGCGGCTGCGAGGATGGAACCATCCCCCGAACTCTGGAGCATTCCGTGTCACCGAAACGCCTCTATCGCGCCCTGGCCTTCGCCGAGGCCGTCACGTGGACGATCCTGATCGTCGCGATGATCCTGAAGTACGCCGCGGGCGTCGAGTGGGCGGTGCTGGTCGGCGGGTCGATCCACGGATTCGTGTTCCTCTCGTACGCGCTCACCGCGGTCATCGTCGGCGTCAACCAGCGCTGGAACGTCGGCCGCATCGCCTTCGCCGTGCTCACCGCGATCGTGCCCTACGCGACCATCCCGTTCGATCTGTGGCTCGTGCGCAAGGGTCACCTCGAGGGCGACTGGCGCCGCGAGAAGACCGATCACCCGGCCGACTCGAACTGGGTCAACGGGCTGCTGCGCTGGTTCCTCGCGCGCCCCGTGCTGCTCATCTCGCTCGCGGTCGTCGGCATCGTCGTCGTCTTCGCGGGCCTCCTCGTGATCGGCCCGCCCGGGGGCCGCGACGCCTGATCCTCCCGCGGGAGCGCAGAATGGTGACATGCCCATCCTCAACAAGGACATGTCGGTCTGCATCTCGCTCGCGGGTCGGCCGTCGAACCTCGGCACCCGATTCCACAACTTCCTCTACGACGAGCTCGGACTGAACTTCGTCTACAAGGCGTTCACGACCGACGACATCGAGGGCGCCGTGCGCGGCGTTCGTGCGCTCGGCATCCGCGGATGCTCCGTGTCGATGCCGTTCAAGGAGGCGGTCATCCCCCTCGTCGACGTCGTCGAGCCCTCGGCCGCGGCGATCGAATCGGTCAACACGATCGTGAACGACGGCGGCGTGCTCACCGCGTCGAACACCGACTACGAGGCCATCGCGCAGCTCATCGCCGAGCACGAGCTCGACCCGGCGCAGCGCGTGCTCGTGCGCGGGTCGGGCGGCATGGCGAAGGCCGTGGTCGCGGCGTTCCGCGGCGCGGGCTTCGACGACGTCACCGTGCTCGCGCGCAACGCCTCGCTCGGGCCGGCGCTCGCCGAGCAGTACGGCTACGCGTGGACGGCCGCCGACCCCGAGCCCGGAGCCGACGTCATCGTGAACGTCACCCCGCTCGGCATGCAGGGCGCGGATGCCGCGGTGCTCTCGTTCTCCGAGGCGCACCTCGCTGCGGCATCCGTCGTGTTCGACGTGGTCGCGTTCCCCGCCGAGACGCCGCTCGTGGCAGCCGGTCGCGCCGCCGGCAAGCTCGTCATCAGCGGTGCCGAGGTGCACGCGATGCAGGCCGCCGCGCAGTTCGAGCGCTACACGGGGGTCGCGCTCACGCGCGACCAGGTCGAGCGCGCCGCCGCGTTCTCGCGAGCGGAGTAGCGCGCCCGCTCAGTGGTGCACGCGGTTGACGAGCGCCGTCCAGACGAGGGCGGTCGTCGAGCACACGAGCAGCGCCACGAACACCCAGGGCAGGCCGCCGAGCCCGATCACGCCGAAGAGGATGGCGCCGAGGAGCGCCCCGCCGCCGATGCCGGAGTTGAACGCCGTCGTGTAGAACGAGGCTGCGGCGTCGCGGATGCGCGAGGACGCCGAGTGCAGCAGGCGCGTGTTGAGCATCGGCGGGAGGGCGCCGAACGCCGTGCCCCACAACAGGAAGCAGGCGATGCCCACACCCGGCACCTGCGGGAAGAGCGCGAGCCCCGCGACGCCGAGCGTCGTCGCGACGAGCGCCACCACGAGGCCGACCGTCGGGCGACGACCGAGCACGGTGCCGGCGAGCAGCAGGCCGACTGCGCCTGCGATGCCGTAGGCGAGCAGCATCGGGCTGATCGCGCTCGGCGCCATTCCCATGACATCCGTGATGAACGGCGCGACGTACGTGTAGAACGTGTAGGCGCCGACCATCGTGACGGCGGTGATGAGGCAGACGACGAGCACCGGCACGAACGTGGGATCGCTGCGCAGACGCAGGGGCGCGGCATCCGCTTCACCGGCGTGGTGACGCACGGGAGGCAGGAAGCGCCACACGAGCAGCGCCCCGAGCAGGGTCAGCGCGCCGATGCCGGCGAAGGCGAGGCGCCAGCCGAACGCCTGGCCGAGTGCGGTGCCCAGCGGCACGCCGAGCACGAACGCGAGCGAACCGCCCGCGACGCTGATCGAGACGGCGCGGGCCAGCTGTTCCTTGGGCACGAGGTGACCGGCGTAGGCGCCGACGACCGACCAGAAGAGACCGTGGGCGGCGCCGCCGAGGATTCGGGTGGCGAGCACCGTGCCGTAGTTCGGCGCGAGCGCGGTGAGCACGCAGCTGACCGCGAGCACCGCGAGGCTGATGACGATGAGCGTGCGGCGCGGCACCCGCTTCGTGAGGCTCGCGAGCGGCACGGTGAGCACCACGACGGTCGCCGCGAAGACGGTGACGAGCAGGCCGATCAGCGGCTCGCCGACCTGGAGCTCGCGACTCATGTCGGGCAGCAGGCCGGTCGGGATCATCTCGATCGTGACCGAGAGGAAGACCGCTGCGGCGAGCACGATGAGCCCCAGCCAGGGGAAGGGCGGCATCACGGCCGGAGTGGAGGAGGTGGAATAGAACGGAGTGGACGGCAAATGGGAACCTGAACGGAGGCGTTCCCGCGGGCGCGGGGCGGGGCTCCGCGAGCGCAACGGCGGGTCGACTGCGCGCTGATGTGCGCGCCCAGGGCCGCCGGGAATGCGACGACCACTCAGCATTCTACCGGTTCGCCGTTCAGCAGCACAGGATGCCTCGTGGCATGCGCCGGCTCAGCCCAGCAGGGTGCCCGTCGGCGACTCGACCGGCGCGCCCGGACCGAAGCCCGTGCCGCGCAGCGCCAGCTCGGCCGCGAGCCGGTCGACCGGTCCGACGCCGATGCCGAGCACGCCCAGCAGGTCGCGCAGCATCGTCGCGGACGCCACGGGGCCGTCCGCCACCGATCGTGCGCTGCGCACCACCGTCGTCAGCGCGCGGACCTCGAGCGCGCGGGCGCCCTGCGACCGCGCGATCGCGAGCGACTCGTCGAGCAGGGCATCGGCCGCCCGCGTGAACCCGAGCCGCCCCGACGGATGCTCCGCGGCGAGCGTGAGCAGTGCCTCAGCTCGACGGCGGAGGAGCTCGGCGAGATACCACCGGTCGCCCGTCGAGGCGACCGCGGCGAGTGCGGAATCGATGATCACGACCGCTCGCTCCGTGTCGCCGCAGGCGGCGGCGCCCTCCGCTGCCAGACCAAGGTGGTACGGCCGCCCGAAGCCCATGCCGTCGGCGAGCAGACGCTCGACCGACTGCTGCACCTCGGCCGCCGCCGGCGCGGGATCGGGTTCGTCGAGCCGAGCCCATGCGTCGAACGCCCGGGCGATCGCCGCCCAGCGCGGGTGCTCGAACTCGGCCGCCCCGGCCAGCTCGCTCGCGTGATGCTGCACCCGTCGCCGTTCCCCGCGAAGCTGGTGCACCGCGATGACGGGCCAGAGGCTGCGGCAGACGACGCCTGCCGTGCCGGTCTCGTGCGCGAGACGGAGTCCGTCGTGCGCGAAGCGCTTGGCATCGTCGGCCGAGCCGACGAGCCAGCTCGCGACCGCCGCGCTGGATCGACCGAGCACCGCAGCCTCCGAGCGTCGGTGCGGCCGCTCGCCGTCGACCGAGTCGGATGCCGCGGAGGAGGCGGTGGCCGCCACCACCCGGCCGGCCTCGAGCGCGAGCGCCGGCGAGCCCTCGGCGAGCAGCGTCAGCGCACGGGCATCCGCGATCTGGAGCTCGAGCGCCGGATCCTCGACGCCGGCCGCCGCCGCCTCCATCGCGGCCAGTCGCGCGGAGGCGGCGAAGAAGTCGCCCGCCATGAACGCGACGCTCCAGAACAGGTGGCGCGCCAGAACGACCTCGGGGCCGCGACCGACGGCGTCGGCGAGCACCTCGGCGGTGTCGACGGCATCGGCGACCACCGATGACGTGGGCCCGTGCTCCTCGAGCAGCGCCGCCACGAGGCAGAGCTGGAGTCCGAGCCGCGCTGAGGCCGGCACGACGGCCCCCGCCCCGTCGGCGACGGCGATGCCGCGGCGTGCGAGGTCGAGCGCCGTGCCCGGTGCAAGACGGCGGCGCGCGGCGTCCGCGGCGCGCACGTAGTGCACGACGGCGCGCGCGGGGTCGCGCCCGAGCTCGAAGTGCTCGGCCGTGGCACCGGCCCACGCGACGGGCATCGCCACCGCCTCGTGCCGCGCCCCGATCGCGCGGTGCACGGCCACCCGGCCCGCCCCGCCGAGCTGCTCGTGCACGACATCGCGCACGAGCGCGTGAACGAATCGGTAGCGCTCGCCGATGCTGCCGTCGGCCCAGGTCATCGGATCGGCCTCGACGATGATGCCCGTGCGATCGGCGAGGTCGGCGAGCGCGAGTGCGACATCGACCTCGTCGCCCGCCCCTCGGTGCGCGGCCGCCGCGAGTGCCGCGAGGCCCGCCTCGACCTCGACGACCGCGAAGTCGACGCCGCACGCGCCGGCCGCCTGGAGCAGGTCGCGGTCGCCCGGCTGCAGCCGCGAGAGCCGATCGGCGATCAGACGCCGCACGCCGTCGGGGATGCCGAGCGCGGCGATCGGCGCGCTCGTCTGCAGCACGCCGTCGGCTTCGCGCAGCGCCCCCTCGACGGCGAGCCGATCGGCGAGCATCGTGACGAACAGCGCATTGCCCTCGGTGCGCTCGAGCACCTCCGCTGCGAGTGCGTCCGACGGCACGCCGGGCGAGAGTCGCGCGGCGAGCACGCTCGCCACGGCAGCGAGGCCGAGCGGCGGAAGCTCGAGGTGCTCGCACCGCCGCAGGGCGCTCAGGCCACCGATGACCTCGCCGAGCGAATCCCCCGAGGCGCCCGCCGGTGCCGGGCGATAGGTGGCGACGAGCAGCAGCCGTGACCGGGTCGGCCGCTGCGCCAAGTGCGCGAACAGGTCGATCGTCGAGCGGTCGCCCGAGTGGAGGTCCTCGATGACGAGGACGACGGGGGCGACGACCGCCATCGCGTCGAGCACCTCGACCGCCTCCCGCATGAGCCGGCCGGCCGGCCGGTCGGAAACGCGACGCCGGAGCGCGTCGAGCGCCGACGAATCGACGATGCCCGACATCTGCAGCAGCCAGGTCGGCGCGAGCTTCCACAGGAGTTCGCGGATCCGTGCCCCGCTCGCGCCGCGGCAGATCGCGGAGAACGCGTCGAGGAACGGCAGGTAGGGCTCGCCGCCCGGCCCGTCGACGCACCGGCCCTCGCCGATGGCGACCGGGTCGTCCGCCGAGCATCCGTCGATCGCGCGGATCCCGGCGAGGAAGTCGTGCACGAGGGTCGTCCTGCCCGCGCCGGCCTCGCCCGCGACGAACCCGACCGTGCGCGTGCCCGAGCGAGCGGAGTCCCACCATCGCGAGAGCTCGGCGAGCTCGACCGCTCGGCCGGCCGCAGCGGGCTCGGCCTCCGCGGACTGCGGGGCGGTCGTCACCGGCGCCACGAACCGATAGCCCCGCCGGTGCACGGTCGCGATGCAGCGCGGGTCGCTCGGGTGGTCTCCGAGTGCCCGCCGCAGTTCGGCCACGCACACCGCGACCGACTCGTCGCTCGTCGTTCCGTCCCACACCTCGTCGATGAGCTCGGCCTTCGTCACGACCTCGCCGGCTCGCCGGAGCAGCACGAGGAGGACCGCGGCGGTCTTCGGCCGCAGCCGGAGGCGCAGCTCGCCGCGGATCAGGCGGCCGCTCGGCGGTTCGAAGCGGTGCTCGGCGAAGTAGTACGCAGCGGGCGTGACGAATGACGCGGGGTCGCCGAGCTGTCCGGTCATGCGCCATCCGTTCGTCCGCGCGGATTTCCGAAACCGTCTGCTTGAAGGGTAATTGAAGGTTTCCTTCAGGACACGGCACCAGTTGTGGGGTCGACTTGGGGTGGCCCGGTGCGTCGCAGCACCCGCCGCCTACCCGACTGATGACGGAGGACTGCCATGTCTGCAGGACGCACCGCGGTGAAGACGGTGGCGGTCGTCGCCGCACTGGCTCTGGTCGCGACGGGAGCGATCGCCGCGACCGGTGGATTCGGCGGGGGTGCAGAACCCGGTGAACCGCTCGCACGCGAGTCGATGCTCACACCAGACGAACTCGGCGACGGCACCTTCGACGGGCTGCAGTACGCCGATCCATCCGACGGCCTCGCGCTCATCGACGCGCCCGAGGCATCCAGCGACGGCAGCGCCCGACTGTCGTACCCGATCCTCGTGCCGCAGGGCCGCGGCATGACCCCGGAGCTCTCGCTCGACTACACCTCCGCCACCGACTCGAGCTGGGCAGGCGTCGGCTGGGACCTCGGCATCGGCACCGTCGAGGTCGACACGAGTTTCGGCGTGCCCTACTTCGACCCGGCCAAGGAATCGGAGTCGTATTCGCTCGACGGCACGATGCTCGTGCCGAACGCGCTCGGCGAGACGTGGGAGAACCGCATCGCCGACCGCCAGGACTTCACCCGACAGGTCGAGACCGAGTACGAGCAGATCATCCGACACGGCGACGGACCGAAGAACTACTGGTGGGAGGTCCGCGACAAGATGGGCGGCATCCGCTGGTACGGCGCCGTGCCCGACGCAGGTGGCCCCATGGGCGGCCCGCTCGGCGTCACCGACGGCTCCGTGGACCCGGGCCCCAACGCCGGCGCACTCGACCCCGACTCCGTCGTCGTCGACGACGACGGCAACATCGTCAAGTGGCTGCTCTCCGCGCAGCGCGACGTCGGCGTCAACATGTTCCGCTACGACTACGACCTGCTGACCTATCGCTTCGACGAGACCGACGGCGTCTGGGTGGCGGATGCCGCGTGCGTCGACGACGTCGACACCCTCTGCGCACGCCACACCTACCTGCGCAGCATCTTCTACACCGAGGCCGCCGAGGCGTCCGACGAGAACCACCCGGTCGAGGGCTACCACGAGGAGCCGCCGTACGAGATCCGCTTCGTCCGGATGACCGAGCGCACGAACCCGTCGACGAACCTGCCGTACGGGCTGCGCATGGACACCACGCTGGACGCGACGGGGCGCTACCTCGACCTGCTCGCGGAACAGCTCGCGAGCGTCGAGGTCTGGCACGGCGACCTCGAGGTCGACGGCGGGCGCGTCTACGACAAGCTCGCCACCCGCTACGACCTCGGCTACGCGACCGGACCGTTCGGCAAGACCCTGCTGTCGACCGTGACCCAGGGCGCCGGCACCGCCGCCGCGGTCACCCACACCTTCGAGTACTTCAACGAGGTGCAGGATGGCCCGGATTCGTACGCGGGCTTCGCGACCGACCCGACGTGGGACACGGGCGACACGGGCGATGCCGACGACATCGGCGACCGCGCCTTCCTCGATGAGAACATCTCGGGCGGCGCACTCGGCGGCGCCGAGTCGAACTCCGCCGAGGGGCACGTCTACATCGGCTTCAACCCCGCAGTGCCGCAGAAGGTCGGTTCGTTCGGCGCCTCGATCCAGATCGGCGGCGGCCAGACCGACGGCATCGAGGAGCTCATCGACCTCAACGGCGACGGCCTCCCCGACAAGGTCTGGAAGCAGGACGGCCAGGCGACCGCGAGTTCGGTCTGGTACCGGCTGAACCTCGGCGGACCCGATGGCGAGCAGAAGTTCGGCGAGCCGATCGCGCTGACCACCCTCAGCGGCAAGGGACTCTCGCGCGACCACGAGTTCCAGCTCCAGGTGTCCCTCGAGGCCCACATCATCGTGACCGCGTCGTTCGGCGTCGGCGGAGCCGTCGCGTGGGGCGACGTGTACTTCACCGACGCGAACGCCGACGGGCTGCCCGACCTCGTGCACGAGGGCGCGGTGTACTTCAACCGGCTGACGAGCGGTGTCCCCACCTTCCTCGCCGGCAGCACCGGCACTCCCGTGCCGTTGGCCGACGGCGGCATGGCACCCGAGGTGAACAGCACCGAACTCGACCTGCTGCAGCAGCGCCTGCAGGAGGCATCCCCGCCCATCGACACCGTACGCCGCTGGATCGCACCGTTCGACGGCACGGTCTCGGTCGAGGGCGCCGCCGTACTCGACCCCGCCGAGAGCGCGGAGACCGACGACGGTGTGCGCGTGGCCATCCAGCTCAACGAGGAGCAGGAGTTCGCCGAGACCCTCGCCGCGGCTGGTGACCAGGCGTTCGACACGCCGACCTCGCTCGACGTGCAGCGCGGCGACCGCATCTACTTCCGCGTCGGTTCGCTCGACAACGGCGCCCACGACGAGGTCGCCTGGTCACCGCAGGTCGTCTACACGGCGATCGATGGCGCCGCCGTCGTCGACGAGGGCTCGGTCGACCCGGTACCCGATGACACGACCGAGATCCCGCTCGATGTGAACGGACTCTCGCAGACCTCGTACGACGCCGCCGCCGACTTCACCCTGGCGGGCCGGCCGAACACGCGCGTCGTCATGCCCTACGACGGCACCGTGCGGTTCACCACGACCGTGGTGAAGTCGAAGGCGACGAGCGACGACCTGCGCCTCGTGCTCGACCGCACCGATGCCGACCCGCTTGACGTGATCGAGGTCGACATCCCCGACGCCGCCGGAACCCCCGAGGGCGGCGGCGCGGCCGTGCCCATCGTCGACGGCGTCATTCCCGAGGACTTCGTCGGCACCATCGAGTTCCAGGCGGATGTCTCGGTGTCCGGCCCGGTCGCGGCCGACCCCGATGTCGCCGGCGACGAGCCCGAGACCGACAGCCTGCACACGCACCTCGCGGTCGACTCCACCATCGACCTGACCGCCATCTCGTGGAATCCGGCGATCCACTACACCGCCGCGACCGACGAGAACGGCGACCCGATCGAGGTGCAGAAGACGATCGAGGGTGTGCTGACCGACACGAAGCGCGTCGAGCTCGCCCCCGAGATCGAGCAGTATCCGAACCGGTCGACCGCGCAGGTCAGCGCGCCCTGGGCGGCCGACGAGACCGCAGGCTACGACGAGCTCCGCATCGAGCACGCCGTGCTCACCCCGATCGTCGACGAACTGCCGAGCCGTGACGTCGTGCTGACGATCAAGACCCGCGACGGGCTCGAGTGGAAGAGGTCGGTGGCGCTCGCGGCGTCGGCCGAGGAGACGGTCGTCGACCTCACCGACCCGTTCGGCGACGACGAGACGATCGGGCTCGACGACGGCGAGGAGTACTGGTTCGAGCTGAGCGCGCGCGAACCCGCGCTCTCCGATGCACTCTCGCAGGAGGCGATCACGGTCACGCTCGGCGAGGACACGGCGTCCCCCGACGTCGTGACGCCCCCGGTCGCGCTCACCTGGACCGGCCGGCAGGGCATCTTCCCGCTCGCATACCGGGGCTGGGGCATCGCCGGCTACACGGCGAGTGGAGCCCTGGCGACCACGCCCGTCGACGAGGACGCCTTCGTCATCGACGAGGACGCGCAACAGGCCACCGAGCCGGCCGACGGCTTCGACGACCTGTGCACCGGCTCGATCACCGAGTGCGAGGCCGAGCCCGACATCGACCCCTCGTACGCATACCTGCCGCTGCTCAACCCCGACTCGCTCGGCACCGAGGCCGACCCGATCGACGCCCCGCAGTGGCGCGGAACGCGCGACAACCTCGCCGCGTCCGCCGACCGGATGCGCTCGTCACGGCTCGCCTCCGACACCGTCACGCTCGGCCTCGACGAAGGCGGGGCCGCCGACGGCGTCACCCGCATCTCGGTCACCGGCCCCTCGCTCTCACTCGCCTTCGGCTTCGGTCCGCTCGGCGGGTCGGTCGGCGTCGGCCCGAGCTGGAGCCTCGTCGACTACGAGGACCTGAACGGCGACGGCTACCCCGACGTCATCACGCCCGAGCAGGTGCAGTACACCAGCCAGCGCGGCATCCTCTACAAGTCCGTCGACGGGCCGAGCGAGCGACGCGACCTCGTCAACCAGGACCTCACCATCAACGCCTCGGGCGGCCTCGACGCCGGCCTCGTCGACATCGCGGCCAACAACAAGGGCAAGACCAACACGACGCAGGGCAACGCCGCCTCGAAGGGCGGCAAGGCGGCCGACAGCGACCCGGGACTCGGCGCGGGCTTCGGCCTGAGCATCGGCGGCGGCCTCGACCTCGGGTTCACGAACCCCAACGAGTCGGGCCCCTCGGGAGGGCCGCTCTCGGCGGACTACGGCCCGCCCGCCGAGGCATCCGAGATCCCGAAGGGCGACGGAACCGCGCCGATGTCGCAGGAGCTCGCCGACGTCAACGGCGACGGGTTGCCCGACGTGGTCTACACGAACCCGAGCGGCGTGTTCGTGCGCTACAACCTCGGCTACGACTTCGCCGATGCGGCGCTCCCGCTCGCGACCGGCGGGTTCAACACGCAGGAGTCGATCGGCGGCCACGCCTCGGCCGGCTTCGCGACGCCGTGGGGCGAGTTCTCGGGCGGGCTCTCGTTCAACTGGAACTACGACATGGCTCGGTTCGCCTGGATCGACGTGAACGGCGACGGCATTCCCGACCGACTGCACAAGGCCTCGGCCGGCGGGCAGCCGACGGTCGAGTTCGGCACCGGCTCGGGCCTCGCCCCTGCCGTCGACTTCGGCGACTTCGCGCGGGCGTCGGGGGTCGGCGTCGCCGATCTGGGCGCCTCGCCGCAGGTCACCTACGACCGCTCGCAGGGCATCGGCGGCGGCGTCGACTTCACGGTCTACGCGGGCCCCCTGTGCGTCGTGGCGTGCTACCTGGTCGTCAACCCGGGCGCGTCGTACCAGAACTCGGTGAGCTTCTCGGAGGTCACGCTCGAGGACATCGACGGCGACGGATTCGTCGACTCGCTCGCCTCGACCGACGACCACGAGGTGAGCGTGCAGCGCAACACGACGGGCCGCACCAACCTGCTCTCCGCGGTCGTGAACCCGCTCGGCGGCACCGTCAGCCTCGACTACGAGCGCTACGGCAACACGGTCGACCACCCCGACTCCACCTGGGCGCTCAGCCGCGTCGAGGTCGACGACGGGCGCACGGGCGACGGCGTGGATGTCTCGGTGTCGGCCTTCGACTACGAGAACCCGCGGTTCGACCGGCTGTTCCGCCAGAGCCTCGGCTTCTCGAAGGTCACCGAGCGGGAGCTCGACCCGAGCGACGTCGCCCAGCGGATCACCGAGACCGAGTACCTCAACGACAACGTGTTCGTCGCGGGCCTGCAGACCTCGATGACCGTGCGCGACGGCAGGAACGACACGAAGCTCCGCGCGGCGACCCTCGACTGGGGCATCCGCGACGTGCAGGGCGTGCCCGGCGGCTTCGACCCGCTCGCCGAGGCCGATCTCGTCGACGTCGCGACGGCGATCCCCGCGTTGAGCGGCACCGAGTCCCTCACCTGGTCGTTCGCCCCGCTCGTCACCGACAGCGAGGAACGGTACTTCGCGGCCGACGGCACGACCGTCGGCAATGAGACGAGCGTGAGCTTCGTCTACGACGGCCTCGGCAACGTGCTCGAGCAGCTCGACGAGGGCGAACTCGAGACCGACGCCGACGACGTGCTCACCGTCACCGACTACTCCGACTGCCAGATCTCGGCCTCCGAGGTCGAGCTCGACGGCAACGGCGACTACGACTCGGGGGTCGGATGCTTCGGCGAGACCCCGTTCTACCCGATGCCGACCGACGAGCAGGCGTCGCCGATCTTCTCGCCCGACGTCTGCCCGACGTGGGTGAGCGTGCCGGCCGTCATCACGATGTACGACTCCGACGGCGGCATCCTCCGGCAGCGCGACGGGCGCGACTCGGTCTGCGACAACCAGTCGGTGACACTCCTCGAGGAGCGCATCAGCGACGACGAGTCCGCCGTGACCGAGTTGCAGTACGACGCGTGGGGCAGCTACAACCGCATCGTCTACCCCGAGGGAGAGGGCGGCGTGCGCTACGCGGTCGAGTACATCTACGACACGAACGTGGGCCATGCGAACATCGCCGAGGTCACCGAGTACGACTTCGACAGCCAGGACGAGGTCGACGTGTTCCTCGACTACGAGGCGGACACCGACCCTGATCCGCTCCGCACCGGCATGACCTCGTTCGCGACCTTCGACTGGAGCTCGGGCAAGGTGGCGAGTCGCACCGATGCGAACGACAACACGACGTCGTACACCTACGACGACCTGTCGCGTCTCGCCTCGATCAGCAACCCGCTGCAGGCCGGCGCCGTGACGTTCGAGTACCACCCGAGCGCCCCGGGCTACGGCTATGCGATCGCCCGGCACGCCGATGCGTTCAACGACGACCCGATCGAGACCGTGCAGTTCGCCGACGGCATCGGCCGCATCACCCAGCAGAAGCGCGACGCGCGCGCCGTGAACGCCCAGGGGGTCCCTCTCGAGGGCCGGGTCGTCAGCGGCGCCGTCGTGTACGACCTGTTCGGCCATGAGGCGGAGGTCTACCGGCCGACGTTCGACACGGTCGCTCAGACCGTGTACGAGACGGCGACGTCGCCCGCCCCGACGAAGACGACGCACGAGTTCAATCTCCTCGACCAGGAGACGAAGCAGACCGAGCCCGGCGCGCGCGTGACGGCGACGACGTACGGATTCGGCGACGCCGAGCTCGGCGGCGATGGAGTCGCCGTGCAGCAGGCCGCGAGCACCGACCCCCGCGGCCGGGTGACGACGACCTTCACCGACATCCGCGGCAACGAACTGCGGATGGACGACCAGCCGCTCGACCCGGCCACGCCGAATCCGCTCGACCTGCTGCCGCCCAAGACGGCGACCTACGAGTACAACCCGCTCGGGGAGCTGCTGCAGGTCGTCGACGTGGCCGGCAACGCGACCACCCACACCTACGACGGAGTCGGCAACAAGCTGACGACCGACACCCCCGACGGCGGCCTGGTCGAGACCTGGTTCGACACCGAGGGCAAGGTCATCAAGGAGGTCTCGCCGACCCTGCGGGAGGAGGACGTCGAGACGACCTACCACTACGAGCTGCAGAACCTCGTGAAGGTCGACTACCCCGAGGACACGCCCGACGTGACGTACACGTACGGCGAGGCCGGAGCCGCCGGCAACGGCGCGGGCAGGATCGTGCAGATCGACGACGCCGCCCGCGTGGTGACGCTCGAGTACGACGCGCTCGGCAACACGACCAACCAGCTCAGCGAGATCAAGCTGCACAACTGGCAGCCGGGCGACGAGAAGTTCCAGTGGACGACCGAATGGGTCTACGACGGGCTCAGCCGAATCTCGACGATGACCTATCCCGACGGCGAGGTGCTGACCTACGACTACGACGCCGGCGGTCTGACGAAGTCGGTCGTGGGCGACGAGCCCGGTCTCGTGCAGGTGCCCCAGCTCGACGCCGACGGCAACCCGATGTTCGACGCCGACGGCAACCCGCTCTACACCGACGAACCGACCACCTGGCACTACGACTACGTGACCGACCGTCGCTACGACGAGTTCCTCACGCCCGCGGCGATCGACTACGGCAACGGCGCGACCACGTCGTGGACGTACGAGCCGCTCACCCGCTGGCTCAGCAACGTGCGCACCGTCTCGGCGGATCGCCCGTTGAAGGGCAACCCCGTCGCGTACCGAGAGGTGCAGGACCAGTCATACGGTTACGACGTGGTCGGCAATCCGAAGACGTACTCGAACAACGTGCCGCCGACGGTGACGAACCTGTTCGGCAGCCCGGTCTCGATGACGTACACCTACGACGCATACGACCGGCTCACCTTCACCTCCGGCTCCGCTGCGGTGTGGAAGAACACGCGCAGCTTCACGTTCGATCTCGATTTCGACGACGCAGGCAACGTCGAGCGGAAGATGCAGGTCGACAAGCTCGGCAGCAAGGTGCAGGCCGACACCTCGTACTCGTTCACCCGCACCTTCGACGCCGACGGTCCGCACCAGGTCAGCACCCAGGGGCAGGACACCTTCCATTACGACGCCGACGGCGAGCTCGTCCAGATCGTCAACGGCACCGGCAAGAAGGCGAAGATCACCCGCGAGATCACCTGGAACTGGGCCGGCAAGATGGAACTCGTCGACGAATACGGCGAGACGACGGAGTACGCGTACGACGATGCCGGCCGGCGGGTCATCGAACGCGGCCCGAACGGCGAGACCGCGTTCATCAACCCGTGGGTCACCGTGCGCAACGGCAACGAGCTCACGAAGCAGATCTGGATCGACGACGAACTGATCGCGCAGCAGCGCGACCCCGGCGATGATCCGTACACACCCGAGGGGCAGCGGTACTTCCTCCACAAGGACCTGCAGGGCAGCACCAACGTCGTCACCGATGCGGGCGGCCAGGCGTTCCAGCACCAGGAGTACTTCCCGACCGGCGAGGTGTGGATCGACGAGCACTCCACGGTGTACCGCACCGCGTACCAGTACGCCGGCGCCTACACCGACGAGCGGCGGAGCCTGATCGACTTCGGCGAGCGCTGGTACGACGCCAGGCGTGAGTTGTTCCTGACGGTGGATCCCGCGTTGAGCGAGCCCTTCAGCATCATCGAGGCTCCCGAACTGCAGGCCTCCTATGCCTACGCGGGCTCGAACGCGATCAGGTACACCGACCCGAGTGGTGCGCTCTTCACCATCGCGAAGGCCAACGACATCGTTCGGGCGGCCTGGGACAAGAGCGACGCCGCCGGCACGATGTCGGGCTTCGGCGCCCTCGGACCGATCGGCTCCTGGATCGACGCCGGCACGGCGAACCACCTGCCGACGTCGTTCGCCACGCTCGGAGCCGGCATGGATCGGGCCGCCGCGAAGAAGTGGCAGGACACCGCCGAGATGTTCGACCCGAACCCGCTGATCGACATCGATCTGGGTGAGGGCACCGTGAAGTTCGGTGCGCCCTACGGCAAGCGGGCGAAGTTCGGCGGCACGGATGCCGCGGCAGCCGCGAAACCGGCCGGCACCGCCACCGGCAACGCGACGTCGGGCGGCACACCGTCGGTCAACAGCAGCCAGAGTTCGAGCGCGGCGGGCACCTCGAGCGGCGCCGGTGGCATCGCGAAGGCGTCGGGCACGCCCAAGCCGCTGCCGGCGACGCCCACGAAGGCGAAGCAGACGGCACCGACGAAGAAGGCGCTGCCGACACCGCCGACGAAGAACGGCACGCAGCCATCCGCACCGAACTCGACGGGCAGCTGAGCGGCCGCTGCGGGGAGGACCCACCGGCCGTGCTCGACTGAGCACGGCCGGTACACTTGCAGGGTCAGGCATTCGCCCCGCGGCATCCGCCCGCCGCCGTTCTCTGGAGCTCGCCACTCGTGACCACTGAAGCCACCGCCAACACCGCTGCCCCTTCGACAGGCTCAGGGAGCACTCCGGTGCTCGACACCGTCGAGGTCGCGGCGACCTCTCCCGAGAAGGAGCAGCCGTACGCCGCCCTGGGCCTGAAGCCCGACGAGTACGAGCGCATCCGCAACATCCTGGGCCGTCGCCCCACGAGCGCCGAGCTCGCGATGTACTCGGTCATGTGGAGCGAGCACTGCTCGTACAAGTCGTCGAAGATCTACCTTCGCCAGTTCGGCAAGAAGGTCACGCCCGAGATGAAGAAGAACCTCATGGTGGGCATGGGCGAGAACGCGGGCGTCATCGACGTCGGCGAGGGCTGGGCGGTCACGTTCAAGATCGAGAGCCACAACCACCCGAGCTACATCGAGCCGTTCCAGGGCGCCGCGACCGGCGTCGGCGGCATCGTGCGCGACATCATCTCGATGGGTGCACGCCCGGTCGCCGTCATGGACGCGCTGCGCTTCGGCGCCATCGACCACCCCGACACCGCGCGCGTCGTGCACGGCGTGGTCTCGGGCATCAGCTTCTACGGCAATTGCCTCGGCCTGCCGAACATCGGCGGCGAGACCTGGTTCGACCCGGTGTACCAGGCGAACCCGCTCGTGAACGCCCTCGCGGTCGGCGTCATGCGCCACGAAGACCTGCACCTCGCCAACGCCAAGGGCGCCGGCAACAAGGTCGTGCTCTTCGGCGCCCGCACGGGCGGCGACGGCATCGGCGGCGCGTCGATCCTCGCGTCCGACAGCTTCGACGAGGGCGGCCCGACCAAGCGCCCCGCGGTACAGGTCGGCGACCCCTTCGCCGAGAAGGTGCTCATCGAGTGCTGCCTCGAGCTCTTCGCGGGCGACCTCGTCGAGGGCATCCAAGACCTCGGCGCGGCCGGCATCTCGTGCGCGACCTCCGAGCTCGCGTCGAACGGCGACGGCGGCATGGCGATCGTGCTCGACGACGTGCTGCTGCGCGACCCGACGCTCACGCCCGAAGAGATCCTGATGAGCGAGAGCCAGGAGCGCATGATGGCGATCGTGCGCCCCGAGAAGCTCGACGGCTTCCTCGAGGTCGTCAAGAAGTGGGACGTCGAGACGAGCGTGCTCGGCGAGGTCACCGACACGGGTCGCCTGAGCATCATGTGGCACGGCCAGGAGATCGTGAACGTCGACCCGCGCACCGTCGCCGTCGACGGCCCGGTCTACGAGCGCCCCGTCGCCTACCCCACCTGGATCGACGCGCTGCAGGCCGACACGGCCGCGAAGCTCGACCGCCCGGCGACGCCCGAGGAGATCCGCGCACAGTTCCTGCAACTGGTCGGCTCGGCGAACCAGGCGGATGCCGCGTGGGTCACGAACCAGTACGACAAGTACGTGCTCGGCAACACGGCCCTCAGCTACCCCGACGACGCGGGCATGGTGCGCGTCGACGAGGAGTCCGGCCTCGGCGTCTCGGTCGCGACCGACGCCAACGGCCGCTACTCGCAGCTCGACCCCCGTCAGGGCGCGAAGCTCGCGCTCGCCGAGGCGTACCGCAACGTCGCCGTCTCGGGCGCGGTGCCCGCCGCCGTCTCCGACTGCCTGAACTTCGGCTCCCCCGAGAACCCCGAGGTCATGTGGCAGTTCTCCGAGACGGTCGAAGGCCTCAGCGACGGATGCCTCGAGCTCGGCATCCCCGTCACGGGCGGCAACGTCTCGTTCTACAACCAGACCGGTGACGTGCCGATCCACCCGACGCCCGTGATCGCCGTGCTCGGCGTGATCGACGACGTCGCCCGCCGCATCCCGTCGGGATGGCAGGACGACGGCCACAACATCTACCTCCTCGGCGACACCGCGCTCGAGCTCGACGGCTCCGCGTGGGCCGGCGTCGTGCACGGCCACCTCGGCGGTCGCCCGCCGGCCGTCGACCTCGCCGGTGAGAAGCGCCTCGCCGAGCTGCTGAACGCGGCGGCGATCGAGGGCCTCATCGACTCGGCGCACGACCTCTCCGACGGCGGCCTCGCGATCGCCCTCGCCGAGGCGGTCGGCCGCTTCGGCCTCGGTGCCCGCGTCGTGCTCGACGAGGTCGCCGGCGACGCCGACATCGACCTCGCCACCGCGCTCTTCTCCGAGTCGACGGGCCGCGTCATCGTGACGGTACCGCGCGAAGACGACGTGAAGTTCCGCGGCCTCTGCGATGGGCGCGACTACCCGGTGCGCCGCATCGGCGTGACCGACGCGACATCCGGAGCCCTCGAGGTGCAGGGACTCTTCACCGTCTCGATCGACGAGCTGCGCGGCATCAACCGCGCGCCGCTCGCCGACGCGTTCGGCCCCATCGTCGGCTACTGACCCGACCGGCCGAGCCGCTGGTCGAGTAGCGAAGCGTATCGAGACCCCGTGACCCAGTCCGAGTCGTACACCGAGGCCTACGCGGCGTCCCATGGTCGCTTCGCGGTCATCCCGGCCGCCTACGTCGTGCTCCGGCGCGGCGACGAGGTGCTGCTCCAGCTGCGGCGCGGCACGGGCTACTTCGACGAGCACTGGGCGTGCGGCGCCGCCGGCCACGTCGAGCAGGGCGAGTCGCTGCTCGCCGCAGCCGCGCGCGAGACTCGCGAGGAACTCGGCGTCGAGCTCGACGAGTCGGCGCTCACCGTGCTGACCGTCATGCACCGCACGGGAGGCGCCCCGCACCGCGCGATCGAGGAGCGCATCGACGTGTTCTTCAGCGCGACGGCGTGGCGCGGTGAGCCGAGTCTCATGGAGGACAAGGCCGTCGAGCTCCGCTGGTTCCCGCTCGACGCCCTGCCCGATCCCGTGGTGCCGCACGAACTCGCGATTCTCGAGGCGCTGCGCGACGGCGCCCTCTCCCCGATCACGCCGTACGGATTCTGAGCATGGCCCCCGATTCGTGGCCGCTCGCCCTGATCTGGGTGCCGGTCGCGCTGTTCGCCCTCGCGATCGTGGTCGGCATCGTCGTGCGCTGGTTCCGCGCGCCGCATGGCACCCGCTCGCGCCTCCGGCATGCGCTCGGGCCGCTCATGAGCGCCGGCGAGAAGTACCAGGAGCTCCATACCGGGCAGCGGGGACTGCAGGACTCGATCATCGAGTCGATCCAGGAGCAGGAGACGCTGGGCTCCGAACGCGGTACCGGGGACGACGATGGGAAGCCCGGCCTGCGAGTTCCATGAGCGTTCGGCGCGAGCGGATGCCGCGGCTCTCGCGGTAGCCTGTCGGCCATGGTGTCGGCGCAACGGCCGACCGGCAGGCGTATGAGAGCGAGACGATGGACGGATTCTTCGTGTGGAACCTCCTCGCGATCATCGTCGGCATCGCGTACCTCGCCGCCATCGTCTGGGTCGTGTCGCTGATCATCCGCAGCGATGAGCTGAACGAACTCGAGCGCTGGATCTGGGCGATCGCGGTGATCTGCTTCCCGCTCGTCGGCTCCATCGTGTGGTTCGCCGCCGGCCCGCACCCGTTCGGCATCCGCATCAGCCGCGACCTCCGGTAGTCGGGCGCAACCCGGCCCAGAGTGCGGCCCATTGCGCGCCGGTGAGCCGGCTCGGCAACACGTCGGCAGCGACACCCACGGAGCTCAGCAGCCCGCGAACCCGCTCAGCGGGCACCGGCCGCGAGGTGCGGCGGAGGATCTGGGCGAGTCCGCGCCCCTTCCCCCGGTAGACCTCGGCGACGAACGCCTGGTACGCGGAACGGTCTGCCGTCGGCACGAGTGGCTCATGGCGCCGCTCGATCGTGAAGACACCGCCGTCGACTGACGGCGCCGGCCTGAACGCCCGAGCCGGCACGCGCTCGTGCAGGCGGAACGTGAACCACGGGTCCCACTGGGCCGTGAGCAGGCTCGAACCGCCGATCCCGCAACGGCGCCGCGCGACCTCCCACTGGGTGAGCAGGATCGCGTCGGTCCAGTGCCCGCGGGCGAGGAGCGATCGCATGATGGCCGTCGTGAGATGGAACGGCACATTGCCGACGACGACGTGGGGTGCCGCGGGAAACCGCCACGCGAGCGCATCGGCCTCGAGGATCGTCACGTCGGCGTCGTGCTCGAACTCACGACGGAGCGAACCGGCCCGGCGCCCGTCGATCTCGAGCGCGGTGAGCGGCCGGCCGAGCGCCGCGAGTTCGCGGGTGATCGCGCCGCTGCCGGCGCCGAGTTCGACGATCGGGCCGCGAGTGGCAGCCGTCAGTGCGACGACCCTGTCGATGATGCGGCGGTCGACGAGGAAGTTCTGGCCGAGTTCGTGACGACCGCCGACGACCGGCGAACGGTCGAACGCAGACACCGGCGCGGGCGCTCGACGAGCGCGGGCAGACTGGCCCGAACGGGAAGCTGAAGACGAGAAGGGAACTGAAGAAGGGTTGTGCGTACGCAATGTGAACTCCGCTGGCGAGGATCGTCAGCCGGGCGCGCCGAAGGAGCACCGCGGCCAGGGTCGTCATGGCCGAGGCGGAGGGACGCGTGTGATGGTTCGGTCGCTCCGCCTCAGGCGGTGCGGGGCCGAATGATCAGCGCGGAGAAATTGCAGGACACGATCGTCGACCCTAGCAAACGGGAACGCGACGTCAACAGCTCAGGCGCCCGACGGCGGATTCACGAGCAGATCCACACGGTCGGCGAGGTAGCGATCGAGCGGCGTCAGAGCATCGGGCTGCGCCGGGTTCCAGCGCACGAACAGCGCGTCGCCGACCACCACGAGCGGTCCGGATGCCGCGGCGTGCACGAGCTCGTCGGGGTCGACGGGTACGGCACCGAAGTTCACGGTCTCGCCCTCGGCGAAGCCGCCCTTCACGGCGGCCGCGGCGAAGGCACGCTGCTCGGCGATCGACGCGGCGGGAGCGCTCCGCCGCACGGGGCGTTCGGCACGAACGACCCGGCCGGTCGCGAAGAGCCGTCCGTCGGGGTCGACGAGCAGCACGCCGAGGCGCCAGACCCGGCCGAGCGGCGTCATCCGGGCCGCACGCGGAACGCCGAGGGTGCGTCGCTCGGGCACGTACTCGGCGAGCGCCTCGTCGCGAGCGCCGTGACGCCCGAGTTCGGCCGCGGCCGTGGCACCGGCGGCGTCGAGCGCCCGAAGCACGCCCGAAGACCCGGTCGACCGAGCCGACGGCGGCTCCGTGGCATCCGTCATCGCGAACGCCCGATGAGCTCCAGCAGCGCGAGGCCGTACGCCTCGGCCACATCGGGGTGCTCGAAGCGGCGGGTCTCGCCGCCGAGCTCGATCTCGACCTCGAACGCGTCGTCGAGGCGTCGGAGCGCCCGGAAGGTCGCCCGCAGCAACTCCCGCAGCTGGTCTTCGCGCGGCAGCCAGACGGCGTCTCCGACCGACACCGAGTCGAGCGCCCACTCGGTCGTGCCGTTGAAGCCGAGCACCGTGTCGGTCGAGAACGCCTGCGGCTCGATCGTCATCTCGCTGACGGTGAACACCTCGGCCTCGACCTCGGATTCGACGGTGTCGGGCAGGTCGAGTGCGAAGCGGTCGCCCGACTCGGGGGTCCACACGAGTCCGGCGTCCCGCAGCGCGAGGGCGAGCTCGCGACCGATCACGGGGCGCTCGCGGGCACCGCGACGCTGTAGTCGGCGTCGACGAGGATCGGCATGTGATCGGATGACCCGCGCGCGAGCGTCTCGACGCCGGCGATGTCGAGACCGACCGAGGTCGCGAGATCGAAGTGACCGCGGAAGAACTTGTACCGCGTATACGTGCGCTTGTCGCTGAGCGTCAGGTCGTAGCCCGAGTCGCGCACCTTCTCGCCGAGGTTCTCCTTGAAGATCGGGTAGTTGTAGTCGCCGACCATGAGGGTGGGCAGGCCGGGGCCGAGGAACTGGAGCTCTCCGAGGGCCGACTTGATCTGGTGGCGTCGCAGCGAGTTCAGCGCGGTCAACGGCGCCGCGTGGAACGAGGCGACGATCAGCTCGCGCTGCGCCTCGTTGTCGAAGAGCCGCACACCGATGAGGCGCTCGTGCGCGGGCCGCAGCAGCCGGTCGTGCAACGACTTCTTCAGTGCGAAGGCCTGGATGCGCACCGCCCGGAACCGCTCGGCGTCGTAGTAGAGCGCGAGGCCGAGCCGGTTGCGCTGGGTCGCGTCGGCGAGCTGCAGATCGTGGATCTGCTGCGGCAGGTCTTGCGTGTCGCACTCCTGCAGGCAGAGGATGTCGGGCGAGTAGCGCTCGACGAGGCCGACGAGCTCGCCACTCGCCCGGTGCTTGCGGAGGTTGTAGCTGATCACGCGCATGGTTCGATCAGCCTACGTCCCCCGGCTCCCGTCGGCCCCAGAATCTCGGATCAGATCAGACGGCGACCAGGCGCCACGCCGACGCGCACGTGCAGTCCCGTCGCGGCCTCCTCGAGCGCGAGGTCGAGTTCGGCGAGCGGATGCGTCGCCCCCACGAGCTCCTCGAAGGGCAGCTGCTGCCATGCCCGCTCGAGGAACGCGACCGCGCGCTCGAGCTGCACCGCCGTGTAGTTGTGCACACCGGTCACGGTGGCGAGGCGCCGCACGATCGTCTCGGGGTCGAGGCTCACCTCCGACCCGGGCGACACGCTGCCGACGAGCACGGCGACGCCGCCGACCCCGATGACGTCGAGCACGGTGCGCACCGCTGCCGCCGTGCCCGAGGCTTCGATCGCCACCAGCACCTCGGTGAGCCCGCGCTCCGCGAAGCGGGCGAGCACGGCGTCGAGGCGTTCGGGCGCGGCGCCGCGGGCGAGCGGGTCGACCGTGACGGCGCCGAGCCGCCGGGCGAACGCGCGCCGCGAGGCATCCGGGTCCGCGACGATGACCTCGGCGCCCGCCTCGACGGCCATTGCCGCGACCGACAGCCCGATCATGCCCGCCCCCGTCACGAGCAGGAGGGCTCCGTCGAGTTCGACCCGCGCCGCAGCGGCGTCGAGGGCGGCGACCGCGGTGGCCGTCGCGCAGGAGGCGGGCGCGGCGATGGCTGCAGGCAGCGTCTCGCTCACACGCACCGTCGCGGTACCGGCGCGCAACTGCACGTGAGTGGCGAATCCGCCCGACAGCTCCCAGCCGCGGTGCACGCGCTCATGTCCGTACTTGGCGAGCGTGCGGCACTTCTGGGCGAGCCCCCTGCGGCACCGGTCGCAGTCGCCGCAGCTGACGGTGACCGACCAGACGACGCGGTCGCCGAGCGCGAGCGGCGACCCGTCGGCCCGCACGGCGCCGTCGCCGACGGCGACGACGCGGCCGACCTGCTCGTGCCCGAGCACGAGCGGCGCGGGGGCCGAGCGGTGGCCGCTGACGGTGTGCACGTCGGAACCGCAGACGGTCGCGAGCTCGACCTCGACGAGCGCCTCGCCGGGCGCGAGCCGCACGCCGGGCGCCGCGAGCGCCTCGTGCGGGCGGCCGGGTTCGTACCAGACCATGGCGACCGGTGAGGGCTTGACGATCACGTCGAGGTCGCCCACCCGCACGACGGTGTGCATCGACATCGCCCTACTCGCCGCGGAGGCCGAGCAGCGCGGGCAGCTCGGTGATGTTCTCGATGACGGCGTCGGCGCCGGCGGCCTCGAGTGCCTCGCGGTCGTGGGCGCCGCTCAGCACGCCGACCACGAACCCGGCGCCCGCGTTGACGCCCGATGCGACATCGCTCACGGTGTCGCCGACGACGACCATCGCGTCGACCGCGCTCGCGCCCGTGCGCAGCAACGCCGTGAGCGGCAGGTCGGGGTACGGGCGACCGCGTCCGGCGTCGGCCGGCGACAGCAGCAGGTCGGCGAGGTCGTGCCAGCCGAGCGCGTCGATGATCGCGGTGCGCGTCTCGGGCGAGAACCCGGTCGTGAGCACGACGGATGCCCCGGCGCCCCGCAGTTCCCTGATGACGTCGGCCGCGCCGGCGATCTCGGCGACGCCCTCGCTCGCGACGAGCTCGGAGTACGCTCCCTCGAAGGCCGCGTTGCCCCGCTGCGCGGCGGCTTCGTCGCCATCGGCGAGCACGCGGAACACCTCGATCTTCGACTGCCCCATCGTGTCGCGCACGTACTGCAGCGCGGCGTCGAAGGCCTCGCCGGTGGCGATGCCGCTGCGCTCGGCAGCCAGGGCGAACGCCCGCTCGACGACCCCGTCGTCGGCGACGGTGGTGCCGGCCATGTCGAGCACGATGAGCTCGATGTCACCGGATTCCTCGTCGTCGTCGTCGAAGTCGTCGTCGTCGAGTTCCGCGAGTCGGTCGAGTCGGTCGTCGAGCTGGTCGGCCGAGAGCGCGCGGAGGTCGACCTCGCCGGTCTCCGTCTGCTCGACCAGTTCGTCGCGCTCGGCGAGTTCGTCGGCGGAGAGGCCGGTGGTGGTGTTCGAGGTCATGATGCGCCTTTCTGCAGGGTGGTCGTGAGTGCCGGGCCGAAGGCCGACGCGTCGCCGGAGATCCGCGAGTCGCCGGAGATCTGCGAGCCGCCGGAGCATCGTGGTTCGCCGGTGAAGCCGGCGACGACGTGCTCGGCGAGCCCGAGGCCCGTCGTCATGCCGATGCCCGTGGTCGCGCTTGCGAGGTGCACGCCGGGTTCGATCTCCTCGATGAGGAAGTCGTCGGGCCCGCTCGCGTAGACGCCCTGCCAGCGCTCGACGACGCGCAGCTCCTCGACGCCGAAGAGCGCGCGGGTCTCACCGAGCATCGACTCGAAGGCGAACTCGGATTGGAAGGGCGCGACGGTGGCCCCGCGCGAGTGGGTGTCGCCCACGATGAGGGTGCCGTCGGGCAGCCGCGCGTACATCTGGTTCAGGTCGAGCGCTGCGAGGTCGGGCCGCTCGGCGTGCAGTCGCTCGCGGAGCGCCGCTGCGGCCGGCGTCGCCGAGAAGGCGCCGTAGCGCACGAGCGACCACCCGGTGAGGAGCGGCGCGGCGAGCGGCATCCGCAGTTCGGCGGAGACCCGCATCATGTCGAGCGAGCACCGCACGATGCCGTGGCGCTCGGCGAGCTCGGGGTAGAGCAGGTCGAGGTCGTGGTTCACCGCGACAATCACGCGGCCGGCGTCGATCGGGCCGCGGCTCGTCTCGACGCGGCCGGGCCGCACGGCGCCGACCGTGGTGCGGCGACGGAATTCCACGCCCTCCCGTTCGAGGTGCGCGGCGAGTGCGATGACGGCCTGGCGAGGGTTCGCCTGCAGGTCGAGCGGCAGGAACGCGCCGCCGACGGCCGTGCCCGAGGCGAGCGGCATCCGCTCTTCGGCCTCGGCCGCCGTGAGCAGCTCGACCTCGTCGCCGCGCGTCGCAGCGAGGTCGCGGAGCACCGCGAACTCATCGTCGCGACGGGCGGCCACGAGGGTGCCCGACTCGCGCAGCCACACGCCGGCGTCGAGGGCGAGTCCGAGCCACAGCTCACGAGAGGTGAGCGCGAACTCGCGGGCGAGCCCGGCCTGCGGCGTGAAGCACAGGTGTCCGAAGTTGCGCACGGATGCCCCGGAGGGCTCGCTGCCCCGCTCGATCACGACGACCCGCTGCCCCCGCCGGTGCGCGGCGAGTGCGGCGCCGAGGCCGACGATGCCCGAGCCGACCACGGCGACGTCGAAGCCGGCCGCGCCGATCACCGCGCTCATCGGAACACCCGCCGCATCCACATCGCGATGCCCTCGACGATCAGCACCGTGACGAGGATCATCAGCACGATCGCGGTCACGACCGCGTAATTCGAGCCCTGGCCGGCGTTCAGCAGGTAGTAGCCGATGCCGCCGCCGCCCACGATGCCGAGGATCGTCGCCGCACGGATGTTCGTGTCGAGCAGGTAGAAGCTGTGGCCGATGAGCGCCCGAGTGCCCTGCGGCAACGTCGCCGAGGCGTAGACCTGGCCGCGGCTCGCGCCGGTGGCGCGGAGCGCGCGCTCGGGCCCCTGCTTCACCTCTTCGAACGAGTCGGCGATGAGCTTGCCGAGCAGGCCGACGCCGCCGAACGCGAGGGCGAGCGTACCCGCCTGGCTGCCGAGGCCGGTGATGACGATGAGCACGATCGCGAGGATCACCTCGGGGATGCCGCGGATCACGACGAGCAGCAGCCGCATCGAGGTGCGCACCGTGCCGTTCGGGGCGACGTTGCGGGCGGCGAGCGAGCCGACGAACACCGAGACGACGAAGGCGAGCAGGGTCGCGGCGAGGGCGATGCCGATCGTCTGCGCCATCGCGCCGAACATCGTGGCGGCGTCGTAGTTGCCGAAGCTCGGCGGCCAGAACTGCACGGCGATCGCGGGGACCTTCGCCCAGAACGTGACGAGGTCGCCCCACTGGATGTCGCAGACGAGCACGCTGCCGACGACGACCGCGAGTGCGACCCAGCCCCAGACGGCGTTGCGGATCCGTACGGCGTCCCACGGGCGGCGGAGCGCCGCGTCGAGGTCGTGCGACACCGCCGGTCGAGCGACCGGCGTGGTCTCGACACCGCGCTTCCCGCCGGCTCGACCGGCGAGGCGCACGACCCGGTCACCCAGGCCGCGCCCCGTCGGCGCGCCGCCGAGCATCGCCTGGCGCACGACGCTCGAGACGATCTCCATGACGACGCAGAGCGCGAACATCACGAGCGCGATGCCGAGGCCCTCGGAGTAGTTCAGCGACTTGAACGCGAACGACATCTCCATGCCGAGGCCGACGACGCCGACGTAGCCGAGCACGACCGAGCCGCGCAGGTTGATGTCGTTGCGGTGCAGCACGGTCGCGACCCACGACGGGAGCACCTGTGGCAGGATGCCGCTCGTGAACTCCTGCAGCTTCGAGCCGCCCGCGGCGCGGATCGCGAGGCGAGGCCCCTCGTCGATCTGCTCGATCGCGTCGGCGAAGAGCTTGGAGATCATGCCGACCGAGTGGATGCCGATCGCGAGGATGCCCGGGAGCGACCCGAGCGAGAACATGAGCACGAAGACCATCGCGAGCACGACGTCGGGGATCGCACGAGTGAGCACCGTGACGAAACGCCCGAAGGCCTGCCAGCCCCGGCCCGGCGTCGTGTTCGACGCCGCGAGGTAGGCGACCGGCACCGAGATGACCGCGGCGAGCAGCGTGCCGCAGAGCACGAGGCCGATCGTGAGGGCGGTCAGGTAGAGGAGCTCCCCAGTCTCGGGGAAGGTGATGGTGCCGACGCGGGCGAAGAACCGCTCGGCGTTGCCCCAGCTCTCGATCATGCTCGGGATCGAGATGCCCGAGTCGGCGAGGGCGATGACGGATGCCACGATGATCGCGCCGAGCGTCAGGGTCGCGGCGATGCGCTCCGGCGAGACGCGGCGGCGGGGCGCGCGTTCGGCGACCGAGGGCGACGGTGCGGGCGGCGGCGCCGACGGGGCCGGCGGCGTGGCGGTGGCGAGACTCATGAGCGCAGCGCGCCGTCGGCGAGGCGGGTCTCGGACGCGGCATCGGCCGCGGCATCCGCGAGTTCGACCTCGATCGCCTCGAGTTCGGTGGTCGAGGTGGCGACCCGGCCGTAGATCTCCATGACCTCGGCCTTGGAGAGTCCCTCGGCTGGGGTGTCGAGCACGACCTCGCCGTGGCGGAGGCCGACGATGCGGTCGCCCCACGAGAGCGCGAGGTCGACCTGGTGGAGGCTGCAGACGACGGTGAGGCCCGCGTCCATCGCGATCTCGCGGATGAGCGACATGACCTGTTCGCTCGACTCGGGGTCGAGGGAGGCGACGGGCTCGTCGGCGAGGAGGATCTCGGGGCCTTGCATGAGGGCGCGTGCGATGGCGACGCGCTGCTGCTGGCCGCCCGAGAGGGTGTCGGCGCGCTGGTAGGCCCGGTCGAGCAGGCCCACCCGGTCGAGGTGGGCGAGCGCCGTGAGCTTCAGGCGCCGCGGGTAGCTCCACAGCCCGATGCGCGGCCCGCGCAGCTCCGAGAGCGCGCCGGTCAGCACGTTCTCGAGCACGGTGAGCGAGGGCACGAGGTCGAACTGCTGGAAGACGAAGCCCAAGCGGCTGCGCAGGGCCCGGAGGCGCCGCCCCGTGAGGCGCGGCACCTCCTGGCCGAGCACTCGCACGGAACCCGCGGTCGGGGTCTCGAGGCCGTCGAGGTGCCGGAGCAGCGTCGACTTGCCCGACCCCGAGAGCCCGAGGAGCACCACGATCTCCCCCCGCGCGACCGTGAGCGACGCCCCTTGCAGCGCCACGGTGCGGCCGAACTCCTTGGTGAGTCCGGTGACCTCGATGACGGCTGCATCCCCGTTGTCGACTGGCGTGCTCATTCGGTGCTCCGTGTTCCGTGTTCCGTGCGTTCTCGAGCGTGTACAGTGCGAAGGCGTCAGCCCTGGCACTGCTCCGCGTTGGTCTGCTCGCAGATGTCGCGGATGGTGTCGTAGTACGCGTCGTCCACCGGCGAGGTGGCGAAGAAGACGCTGCGGAACGCATCGCTGTCGGCGCTGTCGATGCCGGCGGCGATGATCTCGTCGATCGTGACCTCGCCGAGGATGTCGGTCAGCTGGGTCTGCAGCTCTTCGGGAAGCGTGTTCGAGAGCACGATCGGAGCACCGGGGACCATGGTCTCCGCGACGACCTCGACCTTGTCGCTCTTGGCGACCTCGCTGTCCTCGGCGAAGCCGGCCTCGCACTCGACGCCCTCACCGGTCTTGGTGACCGAGACGTCGTGCTTGCCCGCGAACACCGGGGTGACGTCGGTCTCGGGGTCGATGCCCTCGTTCAGCAGGTTGTAGCTCGGGAACAGGTAGCCCGAGGTCGACGACGGGTCGACGAAGCAGACCTTCTTGCCCTCGAAGCCGGCGAGGTCGGTGACGGCGCTGCCCTTGGGCACGATCGCCTGCGAGAAGTAGCCGGGCTCCTGGCCCTCTTCGGTGATGATCGACGAGATCGGGGTGAGGGCGGCACCGTTGTTCGTCGCGGTCACATAGGTGAAGCCCGAGAAGGAGGCGACGTCGATCTTGCCTGCGACGGCGGCCTCGATGAGCGCGGCGTAGTCGGTGGACTCGTGGTACTCGACCGTCTTGCCGGTCTCCTGCGCGATGTAGTCCATGAGCGGCTGGTAGTTCGTCTCGGTGTCGACCGAGTCGGGCACCACGCCGAAGACGAGCGTGTTCTCGTCGACGGCGAACTTCGCGCCCGAGGCATCCGCTTCGGCGTCGTCGGCCGCGGAGGGCGACGAACAGGCGGCGAGGCCGACGGTGAGCAGGGCCGCTGCGGCGATCGCGGGCCAGGCCTTGGTGTTGAGCTTCATCGGAAACCTTTCGTGACCGCTGCGCCCGGTGCAGGCGCATGCTGTGTGTTCCGTTGCCCCAACGTAGGCAGCCCTGTCCAACGCCGGGCGGCGGCGTGGTTACCGGAAGGTGAACCGCGAACGGCGTTCTCGGGCGGGTCGCAACCGCTTGCGACTCTTCGCCGTGTGACGATGCGTTGCGCCCGGTGACGCGGCTGCGAGCAGCCGACCTCCGCCGCCCCATATCGTGCGGGCATGACCCTCCTCGACGACACCACCACGACCGCCTTCCCACCCGCCGAGCGCGCGGAGCGACTCGCCGCAGCCGGCGCAGCCTGGGCCGACCGCATCGAGCGCAGCCCCGATGCCGCCCACCTCACCTACACCGTCACGGGCCGGGGCACCGGTGCCGTCGCGAGCGCGATCACCGCCGGACGCCACCGCTTCGAGCTCGCCGGCGACGATGTCGCCGCGAGTCCGGTGGAGTACGCCCTCGGCGCGCTCATCTCGTGTCAGATCGTGGTCTACCGGCTGTACGCCGGCGCACTCGGCATCCAGCTCGACGACATCGAGATCACGGCCGAGGGCGACCTCGACGCGCGCAAGCTGTTCGGCATCGACGAGTCGGTGCGGGCCGGCTTCAACCAGGTGCGGCTCACCGTGAAGCTCCACGGCCCCGAGAGCTCCGAACGCTATGAGGCCCTCCGCGAGACCGTCGACGCGCACTGCCCGGTGCTCGACCTCTTCGCGAACCCGGTGCCGACGACCGTGGTGCTCGGCTGATCGCTCGCGAAGCGCGTTCGTTTCAGCGGCGGATGCGCCCCGGCCCCATCGCGGCACCGAGGCCGACGACGATGATGCCTGCGAAGAGCCACCCGTAGCGGCCCGAGACGACGCCGATCACGGCCAGCACGATGCCGACGGCGACCACGATGCGCGACAGGATGCGGCGGACCTTCGGCCGGGCGAAGAACCGAGGCTGCTCGGCGGGCTCGCTCATGCGCCGACGGTGAACGTCGTGCGGGTGGCGTCTTCGGCGAAGGCCCAGAAGCGGGCGCCGATCGCGGCATCCGTCGACGTGCGCGTGGGGGTCTGCAGGGCGGGCGGGCCCTTCGTCGTCCAGCGCGGTCCCCAGAACTGGCCACCCTCGACGCCGGGCGCGGTGAGTGCGTGCAACGGCACCTCGGCGCCGCGATGCTTGCCCTGCGCCCACGCCGCCTGCAGCGCGTCGCGGAATCGCTTCGCGGTCGACGGCTCGTTGACGCCCGGTACGCGCGGCGTTCTGCCGCCGGTCGAATAACCGGGGTGGGCGACGATGCTCGCGACCGGGGCATCCGCTGCTCGAAGCCGTCGGTCGAGCTCGAATGCGAACACCTGCGTGGCGATCTTCGACTGCGCGTAGGCCCGCCAGGAGTCGTAGCCGTGCTCGAGCTGCTGCAGGTCGTCGATGCGGAACGTCGAGAGCCGGCTCGACAACGAGCCGAGCGTGACGATGCGCGCGCCCGGTGCGAGGTGCCCCAGCAACTGCTCGAGCAGTGCGAAGTGACCGAGCACGTTCGTCGCGAGCACGAGCTCGTTGCCGTCGGGTGACTCGAGCCGGGTGGCCGGCGTGTGCACCATGCCCGCGTTGGCCACCACGCCGTCGAACGACGGGCGGTGCAGCAGGCGAGCGGCGCCGGCGCGCACCGAGGCGAGCGAGGCGACGTCGATGACGAGCGGTTCGACGGATGCCTCGGGGCGCGCGCCGCGGATCGCGGCCATCGCCGCCTCGAGCCGCTCCGGGCTGCGCCCGGCGAGCACGACGTGCGCACCCGCCCCGGCGAGCCGAGCCGCCGTGAAGAACCCGATGCCGGCATTTGCGCCGGTCACGAGGTAGCGCTTGCCCGCCTGCGACGGCATGGCCGCCGGGTACCAGCTCACTGCCCGGGGCTCACAGCTCGTCGGCGGCGCCCGAAGCGGCCGCGCCATTGGCGAGCTCTTCGTGGTGCTGGATCACTTCGGCGACGACGAAGTTGAACCACTTCTCGGCGAACGCCGGGTCGAGGTGCGCGTCGATCGCGAGATTGCGGAGCCGGGCGATCTGGCGCCGCTCGCGGTCGGGGTCGCTCGGCGGCAGCCCGTGCGTCGCCTTCAGCCGGCCGACCTGCTGGGTGAACTTGAAGCGTTCGGCGAGCAGGTGGATGAGTGCCGCGTCGATGTTGTCGATGCTGGATCGGATGCCGAGCAGCTCGCTCATGGCAGCATCACGTTCGTCGAAGGACCCGTCACTCATGCTTCGAGCGTACTTCCATCCGCACGGCGCGGTCTTCCAGGTACTGCTGCTCGATGAGGTTGCCGGTCATCGCCGCGGCCGCCCTGAATTCCTCCCCGGCGAGCGCGTGCGCACCGGAGCGCCCCAGGAGGTGGGCGCGAACCGCGCGCACCCTGACGCTCACGAGCGGATCCTCCGAGAGTCCGTGCGTTCGATCGAGATCGTCGAGGAGGGCGAGGCCTCGTTGCGCACCGTAGGCGTGCGCGACGGCGACGACCCGGGAGAGGCGCACCGGGGCCGTGGGTTCGAGTTGTTCGAGCCCGAGGTAGAGCGCGGCGATCTGCGGCCAGTCGGTCGCGTCGTCCGAAGCGGCCTCGACGTGCACGGCGGCGATCGCGGCCTGCAACTGATAGGTGCCGACGCGGCGGCGGCGCCACGCGCGCTCGATGAGTGCCTTCCCCTCGGCGAGCATCTCCGCGTCCCATCGCCCGCGATCCTGGTCGGCCAAGGGCACGAGCTCGCCCGACGCCCCCGTACGAGCCGCCCGTCTGGCCTCGGTGAGCAGCATCAGTGCCGTGAGCCCCTCGGGCTCGGCCTCCCCCGGCAGCATGCGCTGCAGCATCCGGGTCAGGCGGATCGCCTCCTCGGCGAGGTCGCGACGACCGAGCTCGTCACCCGCGCTGACCGTGTACCCCTCGTTGAAGATGAGGTAGAGCACGCGCATGACCGCCTCGATGCGGGCGCGGCGGTCCCCGTCGGGCGGCAGCTCGAACCGGGCGCCGGCCCGCTTCAGCTGCTGCTTGGCGCGACTGATGCGCACCGCCATGGTCGCTTCGGAGACGCCGTAGGCGTGTGCGATCTCCGCCGTCGTGAGGCCGCCGACGGCACGCAGCGTCAGCGCGATCTGCGAGGCCGCGCTGAGCGCCGGGTGACAGCACAGCACGAGCAGGTGCAGGCTGTCGTCGTGATCGACGACCGTGGGCCCCGGCGCGGTCGGGTCGACGAGCGAGGGGTCGGATGCCGCAGCCTCCGCTTCACGGCGATGCGCCGCCTGCTCGGAGCGGAGCAGGTCGATCATCCTGCGATAGGCGACGCGGATGAGCCAGCTGCGTGGTTCGTCGGGAACGCCGTCGACCGGCCACTGCCGGCTCGCGGCGATGAGCGCCTCCTGCACGGCGTCCTCGGCCACGTCGAAGCGGCCGAATCGTCGCACGATCGCGCCGAGCACCTGCGGCGCCTCGGAGCGCAGCAGGTGCTCGACCTCCCGGTCGCGTGCCATCAGGCGAAGTCGTCGCCCATGATCGGGCGGATCTCCATCGGCTCGCCGAGCATCTCGACCATTCGGCTGACGATGTCGCGGGCCCGTTCGAGGCTCGCGACGTCGATGACGGCGAAGCTCGCGAGCACCTCCTTCAGCTCGGCGAACGGCCCGTCCGTGGCGACGACGCCGGACTCGGTCTTCCGCACCGTGGTGGTGACGGCGGGATGCCCGAGGCCCTCGCTCGTGACGAACTCACCGGTCGCCCGCAGTTCGGTCTCGAACTGCTGGTAGATCGCGAACGCGGCGAGCGCCTCCTCGGTCGGGGCATCGGCGGTCGCCGCATCCCAGCTCGCGGCCGGGGTGTAGCTCAGCACGAGGAACTTCATGATGTGTCCTTCCAGACGGCGCGGTCGACGCCACGCTATTCGAATCGATGATGGGGATCGAGGGGTCACGCGGCCCGTCGGAGTCTCAGCGCGACCACCGTCGTCCAGGTGAAGGCGACGACGCCGGTGAGCGCGACCTGCACGCTCGCACTCTCGGGAGTGACGGGCAATAGCAGCACCAGGGCGGTCACGCCGTTGCCGATGGCGGGCCAGACGGCGCGGCGACGGATGTCGCGCACGAGCAGCACGATGCAGGCGACCGCGAGCGCGGTGAACGCGATCGCGGCGGCCGCCGAGTGCACGACCGAGTGCCACGACATCGGCACGACGCCCTGCGGCGCTCCGAGCGGGAAGCCGAGCTGCGGATCCATCGTGAAGCACCCGGCCGCGACGAGCCCGGCGCCGAAGACGCCGATGAGGAGCGGCGCGGCACGCCGCCCCAGCCCCTCGACGACGACCCTGCGGTGCACGATCGCGAGCGCGATCACGCCGAGGCCCGTGAGCACGAATGTCGCGATCTGGATCCACCCGAGGGACCCGGTGGAGAGCTGGCTGATGGGATGCACGCGCAGGTCGAAGCCGGAGCGCGTGAGCATCTGGATGATCGCCGAGGCGTAGAAGAGCGGCCCGGCGAGCGCAGCGGCCACGGCGAGGCGGCGAGTCGACTCGCGGCGAGCGCCGGTCGGCGGCTCGATGCGTGCCTGGTGATCGAGGTGTGCGGTCATGGTGTCCTCCCATGGGTTCGGAATCGTTCCTGTACCGCTACCTCGGAGCCGACGACACCGCATTGACATCGCCGAGGAGATTCATTCGGGGAGGATCTCCCGCTCGGATGTCAAGGCCGGACCGCCGGCTCCGAGGTATCCGTGACGGCGCAGACCGATGCGCCGCGAAACGAGAGGAACCACCATGAACGACGACACCGCGATCCCCGACACGAGCGACATCGACGCCTTCGGCCTCGGCGAGCAGCAGGAGCCCTCGCCCGAGGTGCGAGCGCTCGACCGACTGGTCGGCACCTGGGTCCTGACCGGTGGCGCAGAGGGCACCGTGCGCTACGAGTGGATGGCGGGCGGCCATTTCCTGCTGCAGCACGTCGAACTCACCCAGTTCGGGCAGCCGATCACGGGCCTCGAGGTGATCGGTCACCTGCACCCGTTCGGCGAGCCCGCGGGCGCCGATATCGTCTCGCGTTTCTACGATTCGGCGGGCAACACGCTCGACTACGTCTACGAACTCGTCGGCGACGTGCTCACGATCTGGGGCGGCGCGAAGGGAGGACCCGCCTACTTCCAGGGCACCTTCGGCGCCGACGACCGGGTCGTCGACGGCGCCTGGGTGTACCCGGGCGACGGCGGCTACCCGTCGACGATGACGCGAGCCTGATCGCCCCTGCGGGTGGAGCCTGTCGAAACTCATCCCGGGGTTTCGACAGGCTCAACCCGCACAGGCTCAACCCGCACAGACTCAACCGCACAGGGCTCGGCCGGCGGGGCTCAGGCGCCCGCCGCCGCCCGCTCGAGCATCGGCTTCGTCGCGAGCAGCCCGAGCCACACGACCCCGATGCCGGCCGCGAGCACGCCGGCGATGACCGCGAGCGAGAGCGGCGCGACGATGATCGCCGCACCCGTGAGGGGCAGCATCACGACGGCCGCGGTGACCGCGGAGCCGATCGCGGTGATGCGCAGCGGCGACATGACCGCTCGGCGACGAGCCGAGTCCATCGTCGGCGTCGGCATGCCGAGCATGTCGAGCGAGCGGTACAGCTCGCCGCGGTCGAGGATGCCTGCTGCCTGGTTCACGCCGACCGAGCTCGCGACCATGAGGAACGAACCGATCACCGTGATGAGGATGCCGGTGCGGATGTCGGCGAAGAGCTGCATCGACTGGGTGTCACCGGCCTCGCCGAACGAGCCGAGCAGGGCGATGCCGGTGCCCGCGAACACGGCCATGAAGCTCGTCATGGCAACACCCGAGACCTGCCGCCAGGCCGCCTTCGGCGACTCGAGCACCGAGCGTGCCGCGAGGAGTCGCGCCGGTGTCTTCGCGCGTCGCGCCTGCGACTGCGCGACGAGGCGGATCACCCACGGGCCGATGAGGTTCAGCACGGCGATGGTGCCGCCGAACGCGAGCCCGAGCATCGCGAGGATGACGAGCACCGAACCCGCCACCTGCAGCACGGCCATCATGAGGAACGCGAGCGCGATGACCGCGACGCCGATGACGATGCGCAGCCAGTGCAGCTTCGGGGCGTCCTGCTTCGTGCGCACGCCGAGCGGCGAGATGACGACCTGGCGGAGGCCGAGCACGGCGCTCGCCGCAGCGAGGAGCACGACGCCCGCGAACACCGCGGCGAGCGCGGGCAGTCCGAGCAGCACGCCGTCGATGCCGAGCGGCTCGCCCCGGAACGGGATGAGCGCGACGAGCGGCACGAGCAGGAAGTACAGCACCACGCCGATGAGCGCGCCGACCGCAGCGAGCACGACCGACTCGATCACGGCCAGCGCCGACACCGTCGCAGGCGTCGCGCCGAGGAGCCGCAGCGTCGCGAGCCGGTCGTCGCGCCGCCGTGCGGAGAGACGGGCGGCTGCGCCGCCGAGCGAGGCCAGCGGCACCACGAGCAGCACGAGGGCGATGACGGCGAGCGCCTGATAGGTCACGCCGATGTCGTCGCTCCAGGTCCAGAACGACTGGGCGCCGCCGAGCACGACGAGGAGCAGCGCGGTGACGATCGCGAAGGCGGTCACGGGCAGGACGCTCGCCGCGGCACCGGCGCTGCCCGGGCGGGCGAGCAGCCACGCGACGCGGGCGATCACGCGGTCACCCCGGGCACCCGCTCGCCGACGATGCGGCCGTCACGCATGTCCACGATGCGCGAGCACCTGCCGGCGACCTCCGCGTCGTGCGTGACGACGACGAGGGTGCGGCCCTGACCGGTCGTCGAGTCGAGCAGCGCCTGCATCACCTCGGCCGAGGTGGCCGAGTCGAGGGCGCCGGTCGGCTCGTCGGCGAAGACGACGGATGCCCCGGTGACCTGCGCCCGCGCGATCGCGACGCGCTGCGCCTGGCCCCCCGAGAGCTGGCCGATGCGGCGGTCCTCCATGCCGGCGAGACCGAGGGCGGCGAGCCATCCGCGCCCGTACTCCTCGGCGCGGGCACGCGGCATGCCGTTCAGCATGAGCGCGAGCGCGACGTTCTCGACCGCGGTGAGCTCGGGGATCAGCAGCCCCTGCTGGAAGACGAAGCCGTACGCCTCCCTGCGCAGCCGCGAGCGCTCGCGCTCGCTGAGCGCCGTGACCTCGACGCGCCCCGCGCCCGACTGGAAGCCGACCGCGCCCGCGTCGGGGCGGGTGATGCCCGCGAGGCAGTGCAGCAGGGTCGTCTTGCCCGAGCCGGAGGCGCCCATGATGGCGATCGCCTCCCCGGTGCGCACCTGGAGGTCGACACCCGCGAGGGCGTGCGTCTGGCCGAACGACTTGCTGAGGCCGGATGCCTCGATCACGAAGGAACTCATACCCTCGAGCCTGCCGGGGCGGGCCGGGGCAGCGCGTCGGTCGCGCGCCGTATTCGCGCGTCTCCGCGTCATCCTCCCGGATGACGGCGCCCGCCGGGCAGACGGATGCGGCGCGGCATCCGACCCCCACCGGATGCCGCGCCGCGGCCTGAAGCCCGTTCGATCAGCGGGGCGTGGCCCACCGGATCACGAAGAATCCGATGATGGCGGAGACGGCTGCGAGCGCCAGCACCACGCTGAAGACCCCGACGATGCCGATGCTGCCGAACCACGCGAACACCGCGGGCCACGAGCCGTTGAGGGTGAGCACCGCAATCGCGACGAGCAGCAGTGCGATCACGCTGAACAGCAGGATCAGCATGCCGGGGATGCGCCACCGCATGTACACGGTCGTCACGCTCGCACCGATGAAGAGCACGAGGAGCTGCAGCGCGAAGCTCGTGTAGAAGTCGACGATCCAGCTCTGGCCGTACCAGAGCGCGTCGAACATGTGCGTGCCGAGCCACCAGCCGCCGGTGGCGATCTCGAGCTGCACGAGCGTCGCGATCGCGACGGCGTACATGACCGAGACGAGCACGAACATGACGCTCGTGCCGACCCAGAAGTCCCGGCGCGTCGTGCCGAAGCCGAGGGCGAACGAGAAGGTGAGTCCGATCGCCTGCACGCCGACCACGACGAGGTACCACTGCGGCGAGAGCACCGCCCAGCTGTAGCGCATGTTGTCGAGGTCTTCGGTGGTCACGGCGCCGCCGGAACCCGCCCTGATGATGAGGGTGATGATGACGGAGATCGCCCACGCGGCGCCGATGATGATCCACGGGATGCCGAAGAAGATCCACGGGTTGACGGCGTGCAGGCGCACGATGCGCCAGATCTCGTGGGCCCGCGAGCGGGCTTCGGTGCGCACGACGGGTGCGGTCGCTACGGCGGTCATGCTGCGTTCTCCTGTTCGGTCGAACCGGCGAGGTCGGTGCCGGTCAAGTGGACGATGAGCTGCTGGAGCGAGACGGGTGCGAGCTCGAGGCCGAGCTCGGCCGCCTGGATGCGGTCGCGCTGGTCGAGACGGCCGTCGATCGTGACGGATGCCAGTCCGCCGAGGCCTTCCCGCCCGATGACGGGCCGGTCGGCGACGAAGGACTCGACGACGTTGCGCGGGCCGGCGACGGTGGTCGCCGAGCCGCGAACCTCGTCGGCGTCGCTGTCGAGGAGGATCCGCCCCTGGTCGATGAGGATCACGTGTTCGAGCAGGTTCGCGACCTCGTCGATCAGATGGGTCGAGAGCACGACGGTGCGAGGGTGTGCGACGTAGTCCTCGAGCAGGCGGTCGTAGAAGATGTGCCGGGCGACCGCGTCGAGCCCGAGGTAGGGCTCGTCGAAGAACGTCAGCGGTGCGCGGCTCGCGAGGCCCACGATGACGCCGACGGCCGAGAGCTGCCCGCGCGAGAGCTTCTTGATGCGACGCTTCACCGGCAGTCGGAAGTCGGCGACGAGCTGCTCGGCGAACGCGGCATCCCAGTTCTCGAAGAACCAGGGGGCGGCCGTGAAGACGTGCGCCGGCGTGAAGTCCTCGGGGTAGCGCTGCGACTCCGCGATGAAGCACATGCGACGCAGCACGTCGGCGTGCTCGGCGGGCTCGCGGCCGAAGACCTCGAGGCGCCCGGCATTCGCGAAGAGCTGGCCGGTCAGCAGCTGCATGATCGTGGTCTTGCCCGCGCCGTTGCGCCCGAGCAGGCCGTAGATGCGGTTCTCCTCCAGCGTGAAGTCGACTGCGTCGACGGCCGTGAACGAGCCGTAGCGCTTGGTGAGCCCGGTGGCGTGCACCACTGTGCGGGTCATGATTGGATCCTTTCCGCGCGGAGCATGCCCGCGAGTTCGTCGATGCCGATGCCGAGCTTCTCGGCCTCGATGATGAGTGGTCTGAGGAATTCAGCGGCGAAGCCCGCCCGCCGGCGCTCGATGAGCCGTTCGCGGGCACCGATGGTCACGAACATGCCGATGCCCCTTCGCTTCTCCACGATGCCGTCGTCGACAAGGCGGGTCACCCCCTTCAGTGCGGTGGCCGGGTTGACGCGCAGGAACGCCGCGAACTCGTTCGTCGAGGGGATCTGGCCGCCTTCCGGCAGCGTGCCCTCGATGATGTCGTTCTCGATCTGTTCTGCGATCTGGATGAAGATCGGACGCGATTCGTCCATACCCGCCCAACTGTCTGCCGTGTTTCTGCTGCGCTGAACCTTGGTTGGTTCATTACTTGTGTAACTAACCAACCATGTGCGCGCGCGACTGTCAACCCCCGAGTTCCGTTGCGGTCGGGACCACTCGTGTCGTACCGGACCCGTGATGTCGGGTGTCCCGTGCGATAGGAGTGGTCCGAGGCGCCGCCGCAACAGTGGAGGCGCGCGCCGGGCGGGCAGCGTGCGCGGGCGGGCGGCGTGCGCGGGTCAGGCGGCGGCGCGGCGCGGCAGGCGCAGGCGGCCCTGCGCGAGCAGGATGCCGAGGAGCACGAGCACGGCGCCGATCGGCTCGTGCCACGAGAAGCGCTCGCCGAGCAGCAGCACCCCGAGCGCGACGCCGACCACGGGCGTGACGTAGGTGACCGTCGACGCGTTCGTCGGACCCCAGGCACGCAGCACGTTGATGTTCCAGATGTAGGCGAGGCCCGTGCCGAGCACGCCGAGCGCGAGGAGCGAGCCCACGATCGCGAGGTCGAGCTCGACCGGCTGCCAGGCGATCACGGGGGTCAGCACGAGCATGATCGCGCCCGCGATGCCGATGTTGAGGAACGCGAACGTCGCCGGCGCGATCGGCCGCGTGCTCAGGAACTTGCGGGTGTAGCCGAACGTGAAGCCGTAGCAGACGGCCGCGCCGAGGCAGGCGAGCTGACCGAGCAGGCTGCCGGTGAGCGCGGCGTACTGCCATGGCCCGATGATCACGACGACGCCCGCGATGCCGACGAGCACCCCCGCCCACTGCGCGGCGGCGAGCTTCTCGACGCGGAACGCGAGGGTGGCCATGAGCGCCGTCGTGATGGGGGTCACGGCGTTGTAGATCGACGCGAGGCTCGACGAGACGTGCAGTTCGGCCCACGCGAAGAGCATGTGGGGCACGACGCATCCGCTGATCGCGATGACCGTGAAGTGCAGCCAGACGATGGGCTGCCGCGGCAGCACCGGCCCGCGCTCCCCGGCCGGCGACGTGACGCGCGGCCGCATGACGAGCACGATGACCCCGAGCGTGAGGCCGCCGAGCACGAGCCGCGACCACGCGACCTGCGTGAACCCGACGCCCTCGAGGGCGACCTTCATGAAGAGGAAGCTGGCGCCCCAGACGACGCCCATGCCGAGGAACTGCAGCCACGTCGACAGCCGGTTCGGCTGCGAGGGCGCGGATGCCGCGGCGACGGCGTTCGGTGCGGTGCTGGTGCTCACCGGTCGAGCGTACGCCCGGCCGCCGACCGCCCGACACGGGTGCCGGGGTGCATGTCCGGAATCCGCCGATGCTCGGCAGTCGCGGCATCCGCTGCGGCCCGGCCGCCTCCGATTCCCCGGTGCGGCGGCACCGCCGCGACCATAGTCTGGAAGCCATGACCAGCCATTTCGATGTCGTCGTCCTCGGCGCAGGTCCCGGCGGCTACGTCGCCGCGGTACGCGCTGCCCAACTCGGCCTCAGCGTCGCCGTGATCGAGGAGAGGTACTGGGGCGGAGTGTGCCTCAACGTCGGGTGCATCCCGTCGAAGGCGTTGCTGCGCAACGCCGAGCTCGCCCACATCTTCCACGACCAGGCCGCGACGTTCGGCATCTCGGGCGACGTGCACTTCGACTTCGGCGTCGCGTTCGACCGCAGCCGCCAGGTGTCGGAGAAGCACGTCAAGGGCGTGCACTTCCTCATGAAGAAGAACGGCATCACCGAGTTCGACGGCCGTGGCTCGTTCACCGGCCCGAACGCGATCGACGTCGCGAAGACCGACGGCACGACCGAGCAGCTCACGTTCGCGAACGCGATCATCGCGACCGGTTCGCGCGTGCGCCTGCTGCCGGGCGTGCAGCTCTCGCAGAACGTCGTGACCTACGAGTCGCAGATCCTCGCTCGCGAGCTGCCGAGCTCGATCGCGATCGTCGGCGCCGGTGCGATCGGCATGGAGTTCGCCTACGTGCTGAAGAACTACGGCGTCGAGGTCACGGTCATCGAGTTCCTCGACCGAGCGCTGCCGAATGAAGACGTCGAGGTCTCCAAGGAGATCACCCGCCAGTACCGCAACCTCGGCGTGCCGATCCTCACCTCGACGAAGGTCGGGTCGGTCGTCGACAACGGGTCCTCCGTCACCGTCTCGTACACCGCGGCCGACGGGCAGCCGGGCACGCTCGAGGTCGACAAGGTGCTCATGGCCGTGGGCTTCGCGCCGAACGTCGAGGGCTTCGGCCTCGAGACCGCCGGTGTCGCCCTCACCGAGCGCGGCGCGATCGGCATCGACGAGCGCATGCGCACGAACGTGCCGCACATCTACGCCATCGGCGACGTCACCGCGAAGCTCATGCTCGCCCACGTCGCCGAGGCGCAGGGCGTCGTGGCGGCCGAGACGATCGGCGACGCCGAGACCATGGAACTCGGCGACTACCGCATGATGCCGCGCGCGACCTTCTGCTCGCCGCAGGTCGCGAGCTTCGGGCTGACCGAGCAGCAGGCCCGCGACGAGGGCTACGACGTGGTCGTCTCGAAGTTCCCGTTCAGCGCCAACGGCAAGGCGAACGGGCTCGGCGAACCCATCGGCTTCGTGAAGCTCGTCGCCGACGCGAAGCATCTCGAACTGCTCGGCGGCCACATGGTCGGCCCCGACGTCTCGGAGCTGCTGCCCGAGCTGACGCTCGCCCAGAAGTGGGACCTCGGCGCACTCGAGCTCGCCCGCAACGTGCACACCCACCCCACGCTGTCGGAGGCGCTGCAGGAGACGTTCCACGGCCTCGCGGGGCACATGATCAACATGTGATCGGATGCCGCGGCGCCGCGTTCCGGCGTTGCGCCGCGGCATCCGCTCGGTTCGACTGAGATCATCAGCGCATGTCGTCAGTGGCAGGCCTGCTCATTCCGGCGAACCGGCGCAACCCGGCGGTGGAGCTGCTCGACCAGCTCGACCTCGACCACGGCGACGTGCGCGCCAAGCGCACGGGCTTCGTGATCATGCTCCTGCTCTCGGCGATCATCGCGATCGCGGGCATCATCGGGGACTCCACCGCCACCGTCATCGGGGCCATGATCATCGCCCCGCTCTCGACGCCGATCCTCGGCATCGCCGCGGGCATCGTGACCGGTCGGGCTTCGCTCGTCGGCCGCTCGGTGCTCTGGCTCGTCGGCGGCATGGTGGCCGTCGTCGTGCTCGGCATGCTGCTCTCGTACACGCTGCCCGACCCCCAGCAGCTCACGACGAACCCGCAGGTGACGAGCCGCACCGCGCCGACCCTCATGGACCTGCTCGCCGCGTTCGCGACGGGACTCGCCGGGGCGTTCGCGATGTGCCGGCGCGACCTCAGCAACATCCTGCCCGGCGTCGCGATCTCGATCTCGCTCGTGCCGCCGCTCGGCGTGGTCGGCGTGAGCCTCGGTCAGGGCCAGTTCGACGCGGCCTTCGGCGCCTCGATGCTGTTCCTCTCGAACGTCGTGGCCCTCATCATCGCGGGATCGCTCGTCTTCACCCTCGCCGGCTATCCGCGCGACCCCGAGGCCGTCGAGGGCGCGAACCGGCGACGCGCCTACACGATCGTCGGCGTGCTCACCGCGGTGGTCGCGATCCCGCTCGTCGTGAACTCGCTCATCATCGCGTTCGTCGCCTCGTGGACCGTGACCCTGCACTCCGTCACGAACGACTGGCTCGACGGCACGAAGGGCGCCTCGATCACGGGCGTCAGCTGGAACGGGCTGCAGGCCACGGTCGGCGTCGAGAGCCCCGGCGGTGACCTGCCGCCGCTCGAGGAGTACCGCGACGATCTCGCCGGCAAGCTGCCGTCGTACGTCTCGGTGAGCCTCGACGTGAAGTCGGGCAGCCAGGTCGAGGTGCGCTGAGCAGGCTTCACCCCCGGCACGAACGACGAGGGCGGATGCCGCAGCGTGCTGCTGCGGCATCCGCCTCTTCACTCGACGACGCGGCACGGGCAGGCATTCCCGCCGCGTCGAAGTTGGTTCCCGGCGACGAGTGGGACTTCTCGCCGCCGGGAGGTTCTCAGTGCTGCGTCGCCTTCTCGGCTCCGACGCCGGTGAGCGAGCGCACCTCCATCTCGGACTGCTTCGCGGGGTCCTCCTTCTTCTTGTCGAGCACCGTGCCGAGCCAGCCCAGGAAGAAGGCCAGCGGGATCGAGACGATGCCGGGGTTCGAGAGCGGGAAGATCGCGAAATCGATCGACTCGGTCTTCAGCATCGACGTCTCGGAACCCGAGACGACCGGCGAGAAGATGATGAGGATGATCGCCGACGCGAGGCCGCCGTACATGCTCCAGAGGGCGCCCTGCGTGGTGAAGCGCTTCCAGAACAGCGAGTAGACGATCGTCGGCAGGTTCGCGGATGCCGCGACCGCGAACGCGAGCGCCACGAGGAACGCCACGTTCTGGCCGTTGGCCCCGATGCCGCCGATGATCGCCACGATGCCGATGATGACGACGGTGCGACGGGCGACCTTGACCTCGGCGCCCGGCGCCGGCTTGCCCTTCTTCACGACGCTCGCGTAGATGTCGTGGGCGAAGGAGGCCGCCGCCGTGATCGTGAGACCCGCGACCACCGCGAGGATCGTCGCGAACGCGATCGCCGAGATGAGGCCGAGGAGCAGCGGCCCGCCGAGCTCGAACGCGAGCAGCGGTGCTGCGGAGTTCGGGCCGCCGGGTGCCGCCGCGATGACGTCGGCGCCGACGAGGGCCGCTGCGCCGTAGCCGAGCACGAGGGTGAACACGTAGAAGATGCCGATCAGCCAGATCGCCCAGACGACCGACTTGCGGGCCTCCTTCGCGGTGGGCACCGTGTAGAAGCGCATGAGCACGTGCGGCAGGGCCGCGGTGCCGAGCACGAGCGCGAGGCCGAGCGAGAGGAAGTCGACCTTCGCGATCTCGGAGACGCCGTACTTGAGGCCCGGGTTCAGGATCTCGGGGTTGCCCGTCGCGGCGACCGCGTTGTCGAGCAGGGTCGAGAAGTTGAAGCCGTTGATCGCGAGCACCCAGACGGTCATCACGCCGGCGCCCGCGATGAGCAGGATCGCCTTGATGATCTGCACCCAGGTCGTGCCCTTCATGCCGCCGATGAGCACGTAGAGGATCATGAGCGCGCCGACCACGGTGATGACGAGCGCCTGGCCGAGCTGATCGCCGACGCCGAGGAGCAGCGAGACGAGACCGCCGGCTCCGGCCATCTGGGCGAGCAGGTAGAAGAAGCAGACGACGAGCGTCGTGGTCGCCGCGGCGATGCGCACCGGCTTCTGCTTCAGTCGGAACGAGAGCACGTCGGCCATCGTGAACTTGCCCGTGTTGCGGAGCAGCTCGGCCACGAGCAGCAGTGCGACGAGCCACGCCACGAGGAACCCGATCGAGTAGAGGAACCCGTCGTAGCCCGTGATCGCGATCGCGCCGACGATGCCGAGGAACGACGCCGCCGAGAGGTAGTCACCGGCGATCGCCGAGCCGTTCTGACCGCCCGTGAACGAGCGGCCGGCGGCGTAGTAGTCGGCGGCGGTCTTGTTGTTGCGGCTCGCACGGAACACGATGATCATCGTGATCGCGACGAAGGCGCCGAAGATGGCGATGTTCAGCCAGGGCTCGCCGGGCGAGGTGCTCGCGGCTTCGAAGTGCAGCATCAGCGGGTCGCCTCCTCTGCGGTGAACGTCGCGCCCGTCTCGATCTCATCGCGGATCTCCTCGGCGATGGGGTCGAGCTCCTTGTTGGCGTAGTGCACGTACCAGGTGGTCACGGCGAAGGTCGTCACGACCTGCGCGAGACCGAGCAGGATCGCGACGTTGACGCTGCCGAACACGGGCGTCGACATGAAGTCGTGCGCGTAGCCGGCGAGCAGCACGTAGGCGAGGTACCAGACGAGGCATGCGGCCAGCACGGGGAAGACGAACCTCCGGTGCTTCGAACGCAGTCGCTGGAACTCTTCGGATTGTTGCACCGCGGGATAGTCGACGGGTGGGGCCGTCTCGGTCTCCGCGCTCAGGGCATCGTTGCCCATGGCGAGTCTCCTTCGGGGTCGTGGCGGGCGGGGGGCCCGGCCGCCTGCAGGATGCAGTGGGGCAACTCTCGCGCGCTCGCGCATCGGCGTGGGGTCGGTACCGTTCGTCGTCGCCGAACGGCGTTCACGGTGCGACGAACGGCGGATGCGCGACGACGAGCGAGCGGCCGGGCGAGAGCGGTTACGCTGTCGTGCATGTCCGAGTCGATGCTGCTCGCCGCCGCCCTCGGCGTGGCCGGCGGAGCACTCGCGGTCGGACTCGTCGTGTTCCTGCGGCGCATCGTGCTGACGTCGAAGGAACTCGGCACCGACGCCGAGCAGGCGACCTACCAGACGCTGCACCTCGCCTCGCAGGCGGCGAAGCACCTGCGCGGCGGCATCGACGAACTCGACGCGGCGCGGGCGGGCAAGCACCTCAGGGCGCTGCTCGGCTGCGACAGCCTCGCAATCGTCGATCGCTCGGGCACCATCGCGATCGACGGCGACGAGGCCGTGCGCGCCGTCGCCGAGCGGCTCGCCGCCACGGCGATCGCCGGTGGACGGCAGCAGGTGCAGCGCCGCATCCCGATCGGCGCGTGGGAGACGGATGCGGTCGTGGCCCCGATCCTCGGCGGCACCGGCGCGCTCGGCGCGATCGTCGCCTTCGCCTCCCCCGTTCGAGCCGGCCTCGTGCGTGCGACCGGCGAGGTCGCCGACTGGGTGGCCGCGCAGGTCGAGCTCGGCGAGCTCGACGCGTCGCGCGCCGCATTGGCGGAGGCCGAGGTGCGGGCACTGCGCGCGCAGATCAGCCCGCATTTCATCTACAACTCGCTGAACGCGATCGCCTCGTTCATCAACACCGACCCGGCGCAGGCGCGCGAGCTCGTGCTCGAGTTCGCCGACTTCACCCGGTACTCGTTCCGCAGGCACGGCGACTTCACGACCGTCGCCGAGGAGCTGCGCTCCATCGACAGCTACCTGCGCCTCGAGCGGGCGCGCTTCGGCGAGCGCCTGAAGGTCACGTTGCAGATCGCCCCCGAGGTGCTCTCGACGGTGGTGCCGTTCCTCTCGATCCAGCCGCTCGTCGAGAACGCCGTGCGGCACGGCCTCGAGTCGAAGGAGGGCGGCGGGCGCATCACGATCACGGCCGCCGACTCCGGCGCGTTCGCCGAGATCAGCGTGGAGGACGACGGCGTCGGCATCGACCCCGAGGTGCTCGCCGCGGTGCTCGCGGGCGGCCCGGCCGACGCCGAGCACGTGGGGCTCCGCAACGTCGACGCGCGCCTCCGGCAGGTCTACGGCGACGAGCTCGGACTCGTGGTGGAGACCAACGTCGGCGCCGGCACGCTCGTGCGCATGCGGGTGCCGAAGTCGGGGCCGCGACGCCCCTCGTCGGCCGGAACCCCCGATGGGAGACTTGAGCCATGATCTCCGTGCTCATCGCCGACGACGAGCAGCCCGCCATCGACGAGCTCGCCTACCTGCTCGGGCAGGATCCGCGCATCGGCGTGATCCACCAGGCATCGTCGGGGTCGGAGGCGATCCGCCTGCTGACGCGCGAACCGGTCGACGCCGCGTTCCTCGACATCCACATGCCCGGGCTCACGGGGTTCGACCTGGCCCGGGCGCTCGCCAGGTTCGAGCACCGCCCCGTGCTCGTCTTCGTCACCGCCGATGAAGAGGGAGCGCTCGAGGCGTTCGACCTCGCCGCGGTCGACTACCTGCTGAAGCCCGTGCGCACCGAGCGGCTGCATCGCTCGGTCGGCCGCATCGTCGAGGCGCTGAAGGCCGGGGCGGCCAGCCAGACCGCGGCCGGGGCGACGACCGAGCCCGAGATGATCGCCGTCACGCTCGGCGGCACCACCCGCATGATCCGCCGCGACGACGTGCGGTACGTGCAGGCGCAGGGCGATTACGCCCGGCTGCACACCGAAGAGGCGAGCTACCTCGTGCGGGTGCCGCTCAGCGACCTCGAGCGGCAGTGGGCCGAATCGGGCTTCGTGCGGGTGCACCGCTCGTACCTCGTGTCGCTCGCGCACCTCAGCCGCATCCGGCTGGGCTCCGACCACCCGAGCGTCACGGTCGGCCAGGCCGAGCTGCCCGTGAGCCGGCGGCTGCTGCCGGCGCTCCGGGACCGGCTCGACCAGACGATCATCCGCCCGAGGACGTAGCGTGACCGAGTCGTCGAGCGGGCGAGCGGATGCCGCGGGGCCGCCGCCCCGGGTTCGCGTCACCGCCCCGCGACCGGGCGGGGGCGGGGCATCCGCTCGCCCGTCGCCGCCGCACGGCGCCGGGCCGACGAGCGACATCGCCGGCGTCTACGTGCGGTCGCTCATCCGCTCGCAGTTGCGACTCGCGGTCGTCTTCGCCATCGGCTTCGCGGTGGCCACCGCGCTCTTCGTGCTCGCCATCGCGCTCGTGCCCGACCTCGACTCGAGCTTCGTGTTCGGCGTGCCGGCGTCGTGGCTGCTGCTCGGCGTGGGCATCTACCCGTTGACCCTGACGGTCGCCGGGCTCTACGTGCGCGCCGCCTCGCGGAACGAGTCGCGCTACCGCTCGCTCACGGAGGCGGAGTGAACCCCGTCATCGGCTACGCCGCGATCGCCGCCGTCGCCCTCACCTCGGCCCTGATCGGCTTCTACGGGCTGCGGGTCTCGCGCACGACGAGCGACTTCTACGTCGCCTCGCGCACCGTGCGGCCGTGGTGGAACGCCTCCGCCATCGGCGGCGAATACCTCTCGGCGGCCTCGTTCCTCGGCATCGCCGGACTCATCCTGCTGCAGGGCGCCGGCGGGCTGTGGTTCCCGATCGGCTACACGGCCGGGTACCTCATGCTCCTGCTCTTCGTGGCGGCGCCGCTCCGCCGCTCCGGGGCGTACACGATCCCCGACTTCACCGAGGCACGCCTCGAGTCGACGACGGCCCGGCGCGTGACCTCGACGCTCGTCATCGTCATCGGCTGGTTCTACATCGTGCCGCAATTGCAGGGCGCCGCCCTCACCGTGCGCATCACGACGGGACTGCCCTCGTGGGTCGGCTCCGTCGCGGTCGCCGTGCTCGTCGCGGTCATCGTCGCGGCGGGCGGCATGCGCTCGATCACCTTCGTGCAGGCGTTCCAGTTCTGGCTGAAGCTCACCGCGCTGGCGGTTCCCGTGGTGGCGCTGCTCCTCATCGTCGGCGGCGGCGAGCCGCCCGCCCGGCTCACGCCCGCTGAGGCGTTCCCTCCGGCCGCCGGCCCGGGCGACCTCGACGTCTACCGCACGGTCTCGCTCATGGTGGCGCTGCTCCTCGGCACCCTCGGGCTGCCGCACGTGCTCGTGCGCTTCTACACGAACCCCGACGGCGTCGCCGCCCGCCGCACGACCGTCATCGTGCTCGCCCTGCTCTCGGTGTTCTACCTCTTCCCGACCGCGTTCGGGCTGCTCGGGCGGGCCTTCGCTCCCGACCTCGCGGCGCCGGGCGAGGCCGACGCGCTCATCCTGCTGCTGCCCGGCCGACTCGTGCCGGGACTCTGGGGCGAACTGCTCACGGCCCTCGTCATCGCGGGTGCGTTCGGCGCCTTCCTCTCGACCTCGTCGGGGCTCGTCGTCTCACTCGCGGGCGTGATCAGCCAGGACCTGCTCGGCGGCAGCGTGCGCGGCTTCCGCATCGCGGCCGTGGTCTCGTCGCTCGTCCCGCTCATCGTGGCGCTCTCGACGGAGTCGGCCGGTCTCGCCGGCAGCGTCGGACTCGTCTTCGCGTTCACGGCGTCGACGCTCTGCCCCATGCTGATCCTCGGCATCTGGTGGCGCGGGCTCACCGCGCGAGGGGCGATCGCGGGCATGCTCACTGGCGCGCTGCTCTCGGGGGCGGCCATCCTCGGCGGCCCGCTGTTCACGGCTGCGGTGCCCGCGCTGCGCCCGTTCCTCGAGCAGCCCGCCGCATGGACCGTGCCGCTCGCCGTGCTCGTGACCGTGCTCGTCTCGCGCGGCGATCACCGCGGCATCCCGCGCGGCACCGACGCGTTCCTCACCCGACTGCACGTTCCAGAGCGGCGCGTGCGCTGACCGACCGGGGGGTGCGCGGCCCGGGTCGGTCGAATAGGCTGTGCGCCATGCTTCGGGGGAATCGCATGCTCATCGCCGGTCTCGCCGGCCTCATCGCCGCAGCCGTCGTGACGACGGTCGCGATCGCACCGGCGTCGGCCGCGACGACCGCGAGCTGGGCGGCCTGGGCGCCGCTCACCGGCGCCGGCGGTGCCTTCCAGACCACGATGACGCTCGCAGGGCAGCCCGCGCTCGCCGCCTCGGTCGCGAGCGACTCCCGGGCCGGGCAGGTCGGCGTCATCTCCGGAGCATCCGCTTGGCTCGCACAGGGCACTCCGGTCGGCGCGAAGTACGGCTCGAGCCAGAACCAGCCCTACCTGAACCTCCGCCCGAAGGCCGACACGCCTGCGGGCGCCTCGACGACGACGTACTCGTTCCCGACCCCGACCCCGTCGACGAACTGGACGTTCGTGCTCGGCGACATCGACGCCGACCAGGTGCGCATCTCGGCGGTCGGGGCGGACGGTGCGGCGCTCACAGCCGACGAACTCGGGTTCCGGGGCGGGTTCAACTACTGCGCTCCGGGCGTCGTCGGCAAGCCCTCGTGCGCGGGCGACGCGGCCGACGTGCCGAGCTGGAATCCCACGACGCTCACGCTCACGGGCAACGCGGCCGCCGCCGACACGAGCGGGGCATCGGCCTGGTTCGAGCCCTCGGTGCCGATCTCCTCGCTCACGTTCGTGTTCGCCCGGCGATCGGGGCTGCCGGTCTACCAGACCTGGTTCGCCTCACTGGCGCGTGACATCACGGGCACCGTCACCGACGCCGGCACCGACCCGGTCGACGGAGTCGCCCTCAACCTCGTCGACGCCAGCGGCACGATCGTCGGCACCACGACCACTGCCGGCGGCGGCCTCTACGGCTTCCCCGGCTTCTTCGCGACCGACGGGTACACCGTCGAGGCGGTGCTGTCGACGGGAAAGATCGCCGTCGACGCCTCTCGCAAGCCCGCCGACCTGTCGACCGCCGACGCCGTGGTCGACTTCACGATCCGCGACATCGTGCCGGTCGCGGTCTCGGGCAACGTCTCCGACTCCGACGGCAATCCGATGCCCGGGGTCGTGGTGACGATCGACGGCATCACCACGACGACCGACACGAACGGCGACTACCTCTTCGACACCGTGCCGGTGGGCACGCACACGGCGACGATCACGACGCCCGACGGCTACACCGTCACGACGAGCCCGCCGCCGTTCACCATCCCCGACGGCGTCGAGACGCCGATCACCGATGTGGACTTCGTCGTCGCGGCGAACCCGATGCTCTCGGGCACGGTCACCGCTGCGGGTGCCGGTGTGCCCGGCGTCACGATCACCGCGACCGGCCCGGGCGGCACCCGCTCCACCGTGACCGGCGCCGACGGAGGCTACCGCTTCCCGCTCCTGCCGACGGGCGACTACACGATCGAGATGACGACGCCCGACGGCTCCATCGCGGTGGGGCCCGCGACGCGAAGCGAGTCGGTGGCGGTAGACGACGTGACCGGTGTCGACTTCGCCATCGCGAAGACCGGCAGCATCGAGGGTGCCGTCGCCGCCGACGACGGCACGCCGTTCCCCGGCGCGACCATCACGATCACCGGCCCTGACGGGTCGACGCCGATCTCGAGCGGCCCCGACGGCACCTACGCGGCAGACGCCCTGCCGCCCGGCGAGTACACGATGACGCTGACGGTTCCGGCCGGGTACACCGTGGTCGGGCCCACGACGCTCACCGTCACCATCACCGAGGCCGGCGAGGCGTTCAGCGACCAGGACTTCGTGCTGCTCGCGGATGCACCGACCCCGACCACACCGCCCAGCACGCCGCCGGCGGGCGGCTCGACGCCCACCGGCACACTGCCGGCCACCGGCGTGGACCCCGCCTTCGGTGCCGCCGCGTGGATCGCACTCGGCACGCTCGTCGTCGGAGCCTCGGCGATCGCGACGACCCGAGTGCGCCGCCGCTCGATGCGCTGAGCCGCGAGCCCCGCCGCGAGCCCCGCCGAGAGCCGACGGAGCCGCCCGGGTAGACTCGCCCGGTGCTCCTGCCCGTCGCCGTCTCCGTGCTCGTCGGCGCACTGGCCCAGCGCATCACGGGCATGGGCTTCGCGCTCATCGCCGCACCCGCGCTCGTGATCCTGCTCGGCCCGTTCGACGGCGTCGTGCTCGTGAACCTCTGCGCGGTGCTCTCCTCGCTCCTCATCCTGCCGAGGGTCTGGCGACACATCGATTGGCAGCGATTCGGATGGCTCGTCGTGCCGGCGCTCGTCGGCACCGCCGTCGGCGCGCTCGTCGCGGCACGCCTGCCGGGGCCGGTGCTCCAGCTCGGTGTCGGCGTGCTCGTGGTCGTGGCGCTCACCGTGTCGCTCGCCGTCACCCGCACCGACCACGTCGCGACGGGTCCGTTTCCGGCGATCGTGGCCGGCGCGGCATCCGGGTTCATGAACGCGTCGGCCGGCGTCGGCGGACCGGCCCTCAGCGTCTACGCGGTCGCGACGCGCTGGCCGCAGGCGGGTTTCGCCGCCACGGCCCAGCCCTACTTCGTCGTGATCGGGGCTGCCTCGCTCGTCGGCAAGCTCGGGGCGACCGGGTGGGCGCTGCCCGAGCTCGAGCCGGGCGCCTGGCCGCTCGTCATCGGCGCGCTGCTCGTCGGCCTCGGCCTCGGCGAGCTCCTGCACCGCCGCATCCCCCATCATGTGGCGCGTCTCGCCGTGATCGTGATCGCGTACGCCGGCGGCGTGGCCGCGATGATCGACGGCGCGTTGCAGCTCTGGGGCTAGCTGCGCTCGCGCACCTCGACCGGCTGCTCGCCGTACTCGGCGAGTCGCGCTTCGAGACCGGCGCGCACCTCGGGCCACTCGTCGATGATGACCGAGTACACGGCGCTGTCGCGCCAGCTGCCGTCGGCCCGGCGCTTGTGGCGGCGCAGCACGCCGTCGAGCTGCGCCCCGATCCGCTCGATCGCAGCGCGCGAACGCGCGTTGTTCGCGTCGGCCTGGATCTTCACGCGGCCGAACCCGCTGCGGAACGCGAGGTCGAGCAGCAGCAGCTTCGCCTCGGGGTTCACCGCGCTGCCCCAGACGCCGGGGTCGTAGGCCGTCCAGCCGATGTGCGCCGACTCGTTCGGCAGGTCGAAGTCGGCGAGCTTCGTGGCGCCGACCACGCGCCCATCGCCGGAGCCGCCGCACAGGCGAACGGTCCACGGCATCGCCGTCTCGCCGGCCGAGTAGTAATCGCGCGCGAACGCGTCGTAGGCGTCGGCATCCGCGGGCAGCCCGGCGGGACCGCCGCCGTAGCCTCCCGCGAAGACCTGGGGCCGGCAGAGCGCTCGGTACAGCTCGGGGATGTCGGCGACCTCGAACGGGTTGAGGCGGATGAATCGGCCGACGAGCTCGTCGGCGGCGGGGCGCTGCGCAGTCACGGTTCGAGTGTGCCACGCGCCGGTAGCGCGCACGTGGCCGATCAGCGACGAGACGGATCGTCTCGTTTCGCAGGCCTTCCCCTCGACCGGCAGCACCCCTACGATGACGGGAGCACGACCACGACGAACGAAGGGTGGGGGGCCATGGGTTCTCTGGACGACATCACGAAGAAGGCGCAAGACTTCATCGAGGAGAACAAGGACAAGATCGCCGAGGCGCTCGACAGCGAGCAGGCGGAGGACATCAGCGACAAGCTGCTCGACGGGGTCACGGAGGCCGCGAAGAAGGTCGTCCCCGAAGAGCACCACGACAAGATCGATGGTGTTCGCGAGAACATCGACGGGGCCGTCGGCACCGAGAAGTAGTCGACCGGATTCGATAGGGGGCGGATGTCACGGACATCCGCCCCCTTCGTCGTCCCCGCCCGGCTCGGCGACGCGCCAGGGGCGCGCTCGCTTGCGACCCGGCAGCCGGGTTGCCACGATGGAAGTGGCGATCACGCCCACGAAGGGGGAACTTCACTCAATGGATCACAAGCCGGCCACGGACACCATCCGGGCACAACAGGCGGCGGCACTCGCGCAGCTGCCGTTCGACGACACACGCGACTTCGACGATGCCGATCGCGGCTTCATCGCGGCCCTCGAGCCCGGTGTGGTGCGAAACGACGCCGGCGATGTCGTGTGGGACAACGACAGCTACGCGTTCCTCGAGGGCGAGGCGCCCGCGACGGTGCACCCGAGCCTGTGGCGGCAGTCGCAGCTCGTCGCGCGCCAGGGCCTCTACGAGGTCGTCGAGGGCATCTACCAGCTGCGCGGCATCGACCTCTCGAACATGACGATCGTCGAAGGCGACACGGGCATCATCGTGATCGACCCGCTCATCTCGACTGAGACCGCGGCCGCCGCCATCGCGCTGTACCGCGCGAACCGAGGCGACCGCAAGGTCGTGGCCATCATCCACACGCACTCGCACGTCGACCACTTCGGCGGTGTCTTCGGCGTGACCTCGCAGGCCGAGGTCGATGCCGGCGCGGTGCAGGTCATCGCCCCCGAGGGCTTCGTCGAGCACGCGGTCGCCGAGAACGTCTACGCCGGCACGGCGATGGCGCGGCGCGCGGGCTACATGTACGGCGCCGCGCTCGAGCGCGGGCCGCAGGGTGCTGTGGGCGCCGGCCTCGGCCAGACGACGTCGACCGGAGCCGTCGGCATGATCGTGCCGACGCTCGAGATCACGACCACGGGCGAGACGCACACCGTCGACGGCGTCGAGATCGAGTTCCAGATGGCTCCCGGCACCGAAGCGCCGTCGGAGATGCACTTCTACTTCCCGCGCTACCGCGCACTCTGCATGGCCGAGAACGCGACGCACAACCTGCACAACCTGCTCACGCTCCGCGGTGCCGTCGTGCGCGACCCGCACGTCTGGTCGCAGTACCTCACCGAGGCCATCACGCGATACGCCGATCGCACCGACGCCGTCTTCGCCTCGCACCACTGGCCGACCTGGGGCCGCGAGAACATCGTCGAGTTCCTCTCGGTGCAGCGCGACCTCTACGCCTACCTGCACGACCAGACGCTCCGCCTCGTCAACCGCGGGTACACCGCAGCCGAGGCCGCGGAGATGTTCGAGATGCCGCCGGCACTCGATCAGGCGTGGAGCACGCGCGGCTACTACGGTTCGGTGAGCCACAACGTCAAGGCCATCGTGCAGCGCTACCTCGGCTGGTTCGACGGCAACCCGGCACGCCTCTGGCCGCACCCGCCGGGCGCGATCGCCACCCGCTACGTCGACGCGATGGGCGGCATCGACCGCGTCGTCGAGCTCGCACAGGCCGCCTACGACTCCGGCGACTTCCGCTGGGCGGCGACGCTGCTCGACCACGCCGTGTTCGTCGACGAGCGCCACGAGGCGGCTCGGGCCCTGTACGCCGACACGCTCGAACAGCTGGCGTACGGCTCCGAGAACGGCACGTGGCGCAACTTCTTCCTCTCGGGTGCGACCGAGCTGCGCGTCGGCAACTTCGGCACGCCGACGAAGACCGCGGCCCCGTCGATGCTCGCCCAGCTGACGCCCGAGCAGATGCTCGACGCGATCGCGATCAAGGTCGACGGCCCGAAGGCGTGGGACCTCGACCTCGCGTTCGCGATCGTGCTCACCGACCTCGACCGCCGCTTCCGGATCACGCTTCGCAACGGCGTGCTGATCTACCTCGAGAACGGCGCCGGAGACGTCGAGCTCACGCTCAGCCTCACGAAGGGCCGACTCCTGGCGCTCCTCGGCGGCGACTCGACGTCAGCCGGCGTCGCGACCGAGGGCGACGCCTCGGTGCTCGAGCGGCTGCTCGGGGTCATCGACCCGGGCGACGAGGCATTCGCCATCGTCACGCCGTAGTACGCGCGACGCTCCACGAGCAACGCCCGGCCGGGACATCCCGGCCGGGCGTTCTTCGTTCCTCCGCTTCAGAGAGTGCCGTGCCTCAGCGGGTGCCCAGCCTCAGCTCGGCCCGGCTCCGCCGACGGCGCACGACCACGAACGCGACGAGCGCCAGCCCGCCGCCCGTCAGGAGCAGCGCCCAGGTCAGGCGTGCGGCGAGCGCGTCGCCGTCGAAGCCCGTCGCGGGCAGCGGCGGGGCGAAGCGGTTGTCGACCGTGATGGTCACGATCTCGTCGTCGCCGACGACCACCGGGTTCGCCTCGGTCGCGCTCACGGCGACCTCCACCGCGCCGCCTGCGTCGACCTCTTCGGCCCAGCACTCGGCGCCGACCGGCAGCTCGTCGAATCGCTTCGTCTCGCCAGCCGTGATCGTCACCGACTCGGCGTCGAGCGCGAAGTACGGGTCGTTCGCACCGCGATCGAGCACGCAGGTGAGTGCGATCGTGAAGGACTTGCCCGCGGCCTGGTCGACCGCACCGCTCACCGTCTTCTCGAGCTCGATGCCGCCGTTGTCGAAGGTGTTCGTCGCCGTGATCGTCAACAACTGCGCCGTGTCGGATGCCTCGACGATCGCCGCGTTCTCGTACGAGTCGAAGTCGACCGTCGCGCTCGATGCGCCGCCCGCATCCGTCTCGGTGGCGAAGCAGTGCGTGCCACCCGGCAGGTGCACCGGGTCGCCGTTCGCGTCGACGACCTCGATCGTCTCCCCCGCAGCGATCTCGATCGCTCCGTCGTAGAGCGTGACGAGCTCTCCGTCGACCTCCACCTGACACGTCAGCTGCACCGTGAACACCGCGTCGGCGACGTACTCTGCGTCGGCTGCCTCACCGTCGGCCTCCTTGGTGAGCTCGACGGTGCCGAGCGAGAACTCGTTGACGAACCCGGCGGTGACCACGGTCTCGACGCCCGCCTCGGCCTGGTCGGCGATCGTGACGGTCACCGGCGCCGCCGGGTCATCCGCGTGGCCCGCATCCGTCTCGGTGACGACGCACTCCGCTCCCACTGGGATGCCGGTGATCGTCCGACTCCGGAACGGCCCGTCGCCGCCGTCGCTCACCACGACGAGCTCCTCGTCGACCACGGTCGTGTCCTCGTAGGTGCAGACGACCTCGAAGACGTACTCGCCCTCGGAGAAGTCACCTGCTCCGGGGCCGGACATCGACTTCAGCACGTCGACCGCCCCGGTGCGGAACTCGTTGTCGATGTCGACCCGCACAGGGTCCTCGGCCGAGGCATCGCCCACGATGATCGGCGTCTCGGGCGTCACCGACGACGCGGTGGCACCGCCGTCGTCGATCTCGGTGACGTCGCACTCCGCCCCGGTGGGCAGGTTCTCGACGAGCCACACGTCGCCCGGGGCATCCTTCGTCAGGGTGTGCGTGCCGTCGTAGACCGTATCGGGGTCCGCGGCCGGGAGCGTGCAGACGAGCCGCACCTCGAAGTCGCCGAAGCTGCCGCCCCATGCGTCGGCACCGGTGCCGGTCACCGACTTCACGATCTCGACCGAACCGACGGAGTAGCTGTTCGTCACGGCGACGAGGGTGACCGACTGGCCGGTCTCGTCGTCGGGCAGCACGGTGAACTCCGCACTCGTGACGTCGCCGCGGTCGTCCTCCACGCCGTCCTGCGTGACGACGATCGACGTGTCGGCACCGGCCTGATCGGTCTCCTCGACCGTGCAGACCGAACCCACCGGCAGCGGCTCGAACGGCAGCGACTCGCCGGCCGTCAGCTCGAAGTCGACGTCGAACACCGTCTCGCCATCGAACACGCAGCTCGCGTTGAACCGGTAGACGGTGTCGTAGACGATGTCGTCGCCGCTCTGGTTCTCGGCGCCGCCGTTGTCGACGGCCTTGCTGACGGTGAACCCGCCGAGCTCGTAGGTGTTCGTGACGGTCACCCGCTCCAGCTCCGAGCCGTCAGGCGCCGGGTGATGGATGTCGGGCCGGGACGTCAGGTCTCGGCGCGCCGTCACCTCGCCCGAGCGGCCGTCGGCACCGGCTGGGTCGTACGTGACCGTCGAGCCCTGTGCCGCGATCTCCTGCACGGTGCACTCGGAGTACATCGGCAGGTTCGTGCCCTCGCCGAAGACGACCTCGGTACCATCGGCCGGCACGGTCACCGGAGACGAAGGGCTTCCGTCGCCGTCGACGAGCGAGACCGGTTCACCCCCCGAAACGCACTGCACGTCGAAGTCGTAGGAGGCGGGCAGCGGCCACTCGGCAGGCCAGTCATCGGGGACGACGACCTCCTTCTCGAGTGCGATGTCACCGGTCGGCACGGCCACGCCCGAACGCACCGGCTCGACCGGACCCTGGTAGATCTCCTCGGCATCGAACTCGGCACGTGAACCGGCCGCGACCGCGTTCCACGCGATGGGCAGTCCGCCGTCCACCGCGGCGGGGTTCGAGTACGGGGTCTGCGTGTCGAAGGTGAGCCCACCGGACGCCCGCGGCGAGAGACCCCGCCCGTCGGGCCAAGTGACGACGACCTTGATCGCCCTGGCCTGGGCGAGCTCGGCCGCCGGCGTGGCGTCGGTGAACTCGATCCAGTCGCGCGTGCTCACATCGCCGTAACACGGGTCATCGGTCGGCATCGACGTCGTGCGGGTGCTGAACTCGATGTCCGACGCGTTGCAGGCGGTCGCGGGAACCGTCGTCAGGTAGTAGCTCCTGAACGAGATGGTGGGGTCGAGGATGGTGACGTTGCCGAGGAAGACCGGCGACCATTCGGAGCCGCGGTTCGTGCCGATGGTCACGCCGGTGTCGCCGATCGCCGGCAGCACGTCGATGCCGCCGATCGACTCCACGGGGACGTTGCCGAGGTTCGTGAAGGCGATGGCCCACCGCTCGATGCCGCCGGGGCGGGTGATCGGAACGCAGTTGCTGAGGTAGAAGCCGGGGATCAGGGCGTTCGGCTGGGCGCATGCGTCGGCCGAGTCCGGGTCGGTCGTGTTGAGCACCCCGAGATCGTCGTAGTTCGCGTCGCCCGGCGCTGCACCGGGGATTCCGGCGCCGACGCCTCGCACGCCCTTCTGCAGCGCGATCGGGGCCGCCGCTGACGGGTTGACCGTCGTATTCGACGCGCAGTCGTCGACGACCTGCGTCGCGGGTACCGGCTGGGCGAATGCCGTCGATTCGCACGTGTCGAAGGTGCGGTCGCTCGTCGCGGAGATCGTGTTGCCGACGGGGGTCCCCGGTGCGAGGCCGGGCCGGAACTGCAGGGCGGCCGAGATCACCAGCACGTCGCCCGGTTCGAAGACGAACCCGTCGGGAACCGCGATCGTCACGACCCCGGTGGCGGTGTCGAGCTCGCCCGAGAAACCGCTCGCGTCGAGCACGGTGCCGTCGCCGGCCGTCAGCGTGAACCCGAACACCGGGTCGGCGCCGGGCTGCGGCACGAGCAATGACCCGCTGGCGTCCGTCGCGACCTGGTCGGTGAGCTCGAGCCCGGTCATCGGCCAGTCACCGGTGTTGGTGACGGTCATGCGGTACGGGATCGCGCCGGTGGGCGGGAACTGCTGCGAGGCTGCGCCATCCGAGCCGTTGCCCGGGGTCTTCTCGACCTTGATGGCGTTCTGCAGGTGCAGCAGTTGCGTGAAGTCGGAGGCGACGTCGTCCGCCTCCCAGGTCGTGCCGCCCTCCTCGTCCCAGGCGCCGACGCCGTGCACGTCGACGATGTCGGTCGTCCGACCGTGGACTTCTTCACCCGGCGCCAGCGGCTGACCCGGCTGGGTCGAGGGAACCGGCACGGAGTCGACTTCGCCAGCCGGCCCGTAATGCAGGAATTCGAGGCGATCGGCCGTGAACGAGATCGGCACGATGGGGTTCACCGGGTTCTCCCAGTTCGACAGGTCGTCGTCGACGCGCACCGCGAACCGCAAGCCGCGAACGTCTGCCGCGTCCACGCCGTCGGGCAGCACCGGCAGCACGGTGCCATCGGCCGCTGCGTCCTGCCAGTCGCCGGGCACCCAGCAGGCGGTCAGATCCGCCGAACCGCCGCAGGTGTAGACGAGCCGATTCGTCACCGGCTGGATCGTCCACTCGACTCCGACGAGTGCCGAGACCTGCAGCTGGTGCAGGTTCGGCGGGAGCGTCGCAGTCGGGAACGAGGCGAACTCGAAGGCGTTCCAGAACGTGGGCTCGTCGTCGGTGATCGTGAGCACGGTCGTGCGCACGTTGCCGGTCGGCTGGCCGGTGAGCGCGACCGTGTAACCGTCACGCGGTTCGTTCTCATACCGCGACTCCGGCGTGATCTCCTTCGTCGCCGCCACACCGTAGGTCGCTGTGACGAACGGGAGCGTCGCCGTCGAGGTGCCGGCCGCTTCGTCGAGCGGCAGCCCGCCCGGTCGCGTCACCTCGGCGCCGGCGACGTTCGTCGCCAGGTCGCCGACCACGATCGGGACCGCGGCGCTGCGATGCATCTGGCGCATCTGGAAGGTGAGTAGGACTGTGCTCGACGACGTCGAGAGGATCGAGATGCCCCCGGGGTCGGTGTGGCGAACCGTCACGCCGATCACGTCGGCGAGGTCGCCCGACGTGAGCGCGAGCGCCGCGTCGATCGAGATCGGCGCGTCATCGGCGCCGCCCTCGCGGGTCAAGATCACGGTCGACGAGGTCGCATCCGCCGGCACCGTGATCGAGTCGATGGAGTACAGGTTGAGGTAGTCGTACGCCGTGGTGGCCGAGCCCGGAGCCGGGTCGCTGACCTCGAGGGTCTCGACGGCGGCCTCGGTCTGATTCGTCGCGGTGATCGTCGCGGTCGTCAGCGGATAGTCCGCCTGCGGCGTGTCCGGTGCCGGCACGGGGAGCTCGGCCGGGTCGAACGCCTTCGTCACCTCGACGTTCACTGCGGCGTCGAGGATCGTGATCTCGTCGGCATCGGTCTCGGTGATCGGCTGCACCCCGGTACCCACGATCTGGGCGGTGTTCCTGACGACGCCCGCCTGGCCCGAGTTGTAGGTCTCATCCGGGTGCAGGTCGCCGGTCACCGGCCCGCCGTCGCTGCGTGTGAAGTCGCGCAACTCGAAGACGAGGTCGAGGTCCCGGTCGTGCCCGTACGACGGTGCGACGCCCGACCCTTCGACAGGGCCGGTGCCGTCGCCGCGGTGGGATCCCTCTTCGTAGGTGAGGCGCACGGCGCGCGTGGAGGCGACCTCGTCGGCCGACAGCGTGTAGCCGGGGAACGCTCCGTCGCACGCGGTACCGTCGCCGCACGCGGCATCCGTGACGTCGTCCCATGTGCCGGTGTCGCCGTTGAACAGCTCGACGGCGGCGATTCGGTCGTACTGCATGGTCGGGTCGAGGGCGCTGTCGATCGCGGCGATTTCGACGAGGTTCCACGCATCGAAGGTCGACTGCGCGATCGTCGCGTCGCTGTAGTCGGGGCCTGCGGTCGGATCGTCGGTGATGACCACCGAGTCGAACGGGAGGCCTTCGGTCGACCACGAGATGCGAGCCGTGCGGCGGTCGCCGCTGAACGCGAAGAGCGGTTCGGCGGGGTCGACGATCCAGTGCTTCTCGAAGAGGTCGGGCCCCGGTCCGCCGCCGTCGATCGGCTTCAGGTCGATCTCATCTCCGTCGGTCGCGGTGTTGTCTTCAGGGCTCGTGTCGTTGGGGTTCTCGACCTCGGAGCCCGCGGTGTTGGCGACGGTCAGGGGGTTGGCGGCCTCGGCGGCATCCGCCACCGATCCCGACCCGTCGCGGAAGTCCTCCCGCGTCTCGACCGTGATCGTCGGGGCGACCTGGAATCCCGGCGGGAGCAGCTCGCCGGACTTCGGGGTGTACACGAAGCGGATGCCCTCGATGTCGTCCTGCAGGTCGGCTGGGATCGTCACGACCAGGTCGCCCTCGCCGTCGAGCTGGCCGCCCGGCAGGTCGACCCACTCCTCGCCGTTCCAGTACTGCACCTGCAGATCGGCGTTCGCCGGCACGCCCGCGACGATCTGACTGGCGTCGAACGTGTTCCAGAACGGCGTCACCGGGTCGCCGGGTTGCGGGTCGGCCGGGTCGCTCACGATCAGCACCTCGGAACCGATCGTCGAGGGATTCGGCTGCTGGTCGTTCACGTTCGCGAGGAAGCTCACGTCGGTCGTCGTGCCGGGCACCGCCCAGACCTCGTCGCGCGCGATGTTCTTCTCGATCGTCGTCGAGACCCGGCCGGGCTGCCGCGTGATGTCGGCAGAGTCCTCGTCAGTGCCCGACAGCCCGACCTCGTCGGTGACGGTCGTCGTCGTGTCGTTGGTGCTCACGACGTCTTCGGTGTCGACGGGCTGCGCCGTCACCGTGAACGGCAGCGTCGCGGCGGCGTTCTGGATGATCGGGCCGGTGAAGGTCACCGTGAAGCCGACGACGCCCTCCGTCGTCGGATCAGGCAGGGTGTTCGGGGCGTCTGCCGTGAGGGTCTCCTCGGTGCCGTCGTCGTAGACGTACGTCACCGAGGCCCCGGTGGCGTTCGGCGGCCACACGACGCCGTCGGTGAACCCGTCGAAGTCGAGGCCCTGCTCACCGAGGTCGGGCGAGCCCGGCGTCGGCTCCTGGATGACCATGGAGGTGACGGGGCGGAACCCGTTGGTCGACGTGATCGTCGCGGTGGTCTGCTGGCCGGCGAGCAGGTTCGGATTCGCGAACGACTTCGTCGTCTCGACGAACGGTCCGGTGTTCGAGACCACCGCATCACCCGGGGCGGTCTTCGGCACGCTCGAGTCGCCGTGCACGACGATGTTCGACGACGCGGTGTTGGGCACCTCCACCGCCTGGTCCCTTGGAATGGTCTCGACAGTCTCGTTCGTCTCGGCGCCGATGCCGATGGATGCCTCCTCGCCTGCGGGCGTCGGCGGCAGCTGGCCGGTCGTCGAGCTGAAGGTGAAGCGCAGTCCCTTCACGTCGGAGAGCGGGTCGACCTCGGGGATACCCGAGGTGTCGGCGGGAATCGCGCCCGAGTAGTCCTGATGCCACACGCCGTCGGCATCGAGCCACTCGACCGAGACCTGGTCGGCGCCCGCCGGCGGAGTGATCGAGGTGATGCCGGTGAAGTCGAAGTAGGTGTCGAACGGGCTCGCGACGCCATCTGCCGGGTCCTGCACGACGATCTCGTCGACCGAGCGGTTCGAGGCGTTGCCGCCGCCGATCGTGTAGTCGACGGGCTGGCCGGGCAGCGCGGGGATGCCGGGCGCGCCGTCGGGCTGGTGGTCGTCGACCGATTTCTGCACGGTCGAATCGAGCACCTCGGGCACCTCGAGCGTGATCGTCGCCGAGGCATCCTTCGACAGCGCGTTGGTGCCGGTCGCCGAAGCCGTGTTCGTGATGCTCGCACCGTTGTAGTCGGCGCTGATGTCATCGGGCACCTGCACGAAGACCGTGATCGAGGCCTTGGTTCCGGCCGGCTGGCCGATGCCGGCACCGCCCTGCGTGGTGAAGTCGACCGTGAAGTCCGATGGACCGACCGCCGCCGTGCTCGTGCCGCCACCGCTCACGGAGACGGCGGGGCTCACCGATGGATCGAAGATCAGGGGCGCCGGCAGCGTGTCGTTGAGCTCCGCGCCGACGCACGTGTCGACGAGGTTGCTGTTGCAGGTCAGCTCGATCGTGTAGCTGAACTGCTCGCCCGGCTCGTACGGCGAGGTGTCGGGGTTGACGCTCTTCGTGAGGAGGAAGACGGCGTCATCCGGTGCGGCGACGGCCGGCAGCACGGCCGGAGTCGTGAGCCCGATCGCGAACACGACTGCCACGACGCCCGCGAGCGTACGACGGATGATCGACATCTTCTCCCCTTCGCCCTCGGCCATGCGACCGCCCCTGGGCTGTATCGGGTGCCCGTCGAAGGGACACCCGATTCGACCCTATCGAGGACGTACGGGGGGAGGAAAGGGCTCGCCGACAGCCGTCGGCGTTCGGCGCGTCAGCGCGTGTCGCGTGTCGCGTGTCGCGTGTCGCGTCAGCCGAGCAGGTCGTGCAGGGTGACGATCTCGTCGCGGCCGGGGCCGACGCCGATCGCCGAGATGCGCGAACCGCTCATCGCTTCGAGCTCGCGCACGTACGACTGGGCGTTGGCGGGCAGGTCGGAGAACTCGCGGGCACCCGAGATGTCCTCGGTCCAGCCGGGGAACTCCTCGTAGATCGGCTTCGCGTGGTGGAAGTCGGACTGCGAGACGGGCACCTCGTCGAAGCGCTGGCCGTCGACGTCGTACGCGACGGCGACGGGGATGCGCTCGATGCCGGTGAGCACGTCGAGCTTGGTGAGCACGAAGTCGGTGACGCCGTTGATGCGCGACGCGTACCGCGCGATGGGGGCGTCGTACCAACCGGTGCGGCGCTTGCGCCCCGTCGTCGTGCCGAACTCGTGACCCTGTTCGGTGAGGAAGTCGCCCCACTCGTCGAAGAGCTCGGTCGGGAACGGGCCGGCGCCGACACGGGTCGTGTAGGCCTTGATCACCGCGATGACCCGGTCGATCTTGTTGGGCGCGATGCCCGAACCGGTGATCGCGCCGCCGCTCGTCGCGTTCGACGAGGTGACGAAGGGGTAGGTGCCGTGGTCGACGTCGAGCATCGTCGCCTGGCCGCCCTCGAAGAGCACGGTCTCGTCGCGCTCGAGCGCCTGGTGCAGCAGCAGCGCGGTGTCGGTGACCATCGGACGCAGACGGTCGACGTACGACAGCAGCTCGTCGACGATCTCGTCGACGGAGATCGCCCGACGGTTGTAGATCTTCACGAGCAGGTGGTTCTTCTGGTCGAGCGCGCCCTCGACCTTCTGCCGCAGGATGTTCTCGTCGAACAGGTCCTGCATGCGGATGCCGACGCGGTTGATCTTGTCGGCGTAGGCGGGGCCGATGCCGCGACCGGTCGTGCCGATCTGGCGCTTGCCGAGGAACCGCTCGGTCACCTTGTCGAGCGTGCGGTGGTACTGCGTGATGAGGTGGGCGTTGGCCGAGATGCGCAGCTTCGAGACGTCGACGCCTCGCGCTTCGAGGCCCTCGAGCTCTTCGAAGAGCACCTCGACGTCGACCACGACGCCGTTGCCGATGACGGGCGTGACGCCGGGCGTCAGGATGCCCGACGGCAGCAGGTGCAGGGCGTACTTCTCGTCGCCGATGACGACGGTGTGGCCGGCGTTGTTGCCGCCGTTGAACTTGACGACGTAGTCGAGGCGCGAGCCGAGCAGGTCGGTCGCCTTGCCCTTGCCCTCGTCGCCCCACTGTGCACCGATGAGTACGGCCGCGGGCATGTCAGTCCTCTCCTGCCGCCGCGTCGGTCGCGGCGGGTTCTGCAATCGGGTCGCCGACGATCGCCTCAGCGGATGCCGCGGGCTCGAACAGCACCGCAGCACCGCCCACGATCGTGATCAGCTGGGTCGGCGTGAACTCGGAAGCGATGCGCGCCGGGGCCTCGGGGTCGGCGGTGGCGAGCTCATCGGCGAGTCGGGCGGCGCGCTCGTCGAGGCCGAGGCCCTCGGCTGCACGCCGCTGAGTGTCGAGGGCGCGCAGATAGGCGCGGTTGGGCTCGTCGGACCACGAGACCGGGTCGCCCGGCTGCCAGCCGCCGGCGGTGAGCTGCTCACGGGCGAGGTCGGCGGCGACGGAGGCGAAGGCGAAGGACTCGAGCGTTCGCCCCTCGGAATCGGCGAGGTCGGCGAGTTCGGTCCAGGCGAGCGGCGACGACGGATGTCCCGTGACGACCGCCGCGACCGACGCCCGATCGCCGTCGGCGATCGCCTGGCGCACCTCTGGTTCATCGGCGAGCGAGGGCTCGGGCTCCGGTGCTGATTGGTCTGGAGTCACACTCAACCTTATCGCGGGGGCACTCACGGGTTGAGGAGGAGCGAACCGGCTTCTCGAAACCCACGAGGGGCCGGACCATTCGGTCCGACCCCTCGCTGCGAATCCGCTCGGACTGCTACTGCACGACGTTGAGCGCGTTGATGTTACCGGCTCCGTAGAAGCCGTTGCGCTCACCACCGGTGCAGACGGCCGGCCATCCCGGGCGCGGTTCGAAGACGCCGTCGGGGCACGGCAGCGACTCGGAGGTGCGCTCGAGCAGCGAGGCGAGTGCGCCCGGCTTCATGCCCGGGTGCGCCGACACGGCGAGCGCCGCGACGCCGGCCACGTGCGGGCCCGCCATCGAGGTGCCCTGCTTGTAGCCCCAGCCGCCGCCCGGGTAGACGGTCGAGAGCACGCCGTCGGAGGGGGTCGACGAGACGCCGCCGGTGCGGAAGCGGGTGTCACCGCCGGGAGCCGTCACATCGACGACGCCGAGGCCGTACGACGAGTAGTAGCTCTTCTGCTCGTTCGGGCCGACGGCCGAGACCGTCACGACGCCCGGCGCCTCAGCAGGCAGGTCGCGGCACGCGCCCGTGATGGTGCGATCCTCGACCGGGTAGCTGCCGTCGTTCGGGCTCGACGAGTCGATGAACTTGTGCTGCAGGTCGACGTTGCTGTTGCCCGCCGAGGCCACCGTGAGGGTGCCCTGCGCCGTGGAGTACGCGAGTGCGCGCTGCACGGCCTGCCACACCGGTCGCTGACGCGGGTCGTTCACGCAGTTGAACTCCCACGGGTCGATGAAGTAGCTGTTGTTGGTGACGGGCATGTCGTGGTCGGCCGCCCACAGGTAGCCGCAGATCGCGGCCTCGGGGTAGATGAAGCCGTCGTCGTCGACGACCTTGACCGAGGCGACCTTCACGCCCGGAGCGACGCCCGCGATGCCCACGCCGTTGATGGCAGCGGCGATCGTGCCGGCGACGTGCGTGCCGTGGTCGGAGGTGGTGGGGCTCCATGCCGCTTCACTCGTGTCGGCCACGCCGCCGATGCACGAGGCGCTCTGGTCCTTCGCGACCTGCGTCGCGAGGTCGGGGTGGGTCGCGTCGATGCCCGAGTCGAGCACGCCGACGACGACCGACGGGTCACCCGTCGTGATCTCGTGCGCCTGGTCGACATCGATCTGGGTCATGTCCCATTGCAGACCCCAGTACTGCTCGCCCGTCGGGTCGCCGGCGGCGTCGACCGCGGATGCGTCGAGGGCGACGGACTCCTCGTCGTCGACGAGCGTCGTGCCGAGCCCCTCGGTCGAGGCGACGGATTGGACGCCCGCTCCCGCGACGGAACTCGCGAAGGCCGTGTTCGTCGAGCGCACGACGAGCACGCCGATCTGGTCGTACGAGGCCACGACCGTGCCTCCGGCAGCGGCGACGCGTGCCGCCGCCTTCGCGACGCTCTTGCCCTGCGGCGCGAGCACGAGGTAGCCGGTCTCCGGCCCGGTGGCCGCGGCAGGCGCCGCCACTGCGGGTGCCGCAGCCGCCCCGATGAGGCCGATCGCCAGGGCGGCTGCTGAGGCCACCCCGACCAGTCTGGATTTGTTCATCCCTGTCTCCGTTCGACACGAGTGGAGTACCGCCGGCCGGGTCGGCAGGCGGACCGGCCCGTCCAGAGGGTGCGACGAGCGGAGGCAACGTTGATGCCGCGCGGCCGGTGGCGCGAGTCTATTGCCGAAGGTGCGGCAGGGCTAGGGCGAGCCGACGACGCACCGCAGCAGGAGGGCGCGACCGGCAAGTAGGCTGGTGGGCATGTCGAAAGTCCTCTCCAGCCTGCCCGTCGGCGAACGCGTCGGCATCGCCTTCTCCGGCGGCCTCGACACCTCGGTCGCGGTCGCGTGGATGCGCGAGAAGGGTGCAGTGCCCTGCACCTACACGGCCGACCTCGGCCAGCCCGACGAGCCCGACGTCGAGGCCGTTCCCGGCCGCGCCATCGAGTACGGCGCCGAGATCTCGCGCCTCGTCGACTGCCGGGCCGCGCTCGTCGAAGAGGGCCTCGTCGCGCTGCAGTGCGGCGCCTTCCACATCCGCTCGGGCGGCAAGGCGTACTTCAACACGACCCCGCTCGGCCGCGCCGTCACCGGCACGCTGCTCGTGCGCGCGATGCTCGAAGACGGCGTCGACATCTGGGGCGACGGCTCGACCTACAAGGGCAATGACATCGAGCGGTTCTACCGCTACGGCCTCATGGCCAACCCGCGCCTGCGCATCTACAAGCCGTGGCTCGACGCCGACTTCGTCACCGAGCTCGGCGGCCGCGCCGAGATGAGCGAGTGGCTGCAGCAGCGCGATCTGCCGTACCGCGCCTCCGCCGAGAAGGCGTACTCGACCGACGCGAACATCTGGGGCGCGACGCACGAGGCCAAGGTGCTCGAGGAGCTCGACGCCGGCATCACCACGGTCGAGCCGATCATGGGCGTGAAGTTCTGGGACGAAGACGTCGAGATCGCGACCGAAGACATCACGGTGCGCTTCGAGCAGGGCCGGCCGGTCGCGCTCGACGGCGTCGTCTTCGATGACGCCGTCGCACTCGTGCTCGAGGCGAACGCCATCGGGGGCCGCCACGGCCTCGGCATGAGCGACCAGATCGAGAACCGCATCATCGAGGCGAAGTCGCGCGGCATCTACGAGGCACCGGGCATGGCCCTGCTGCACATCGCCTACGAGCGCCTCGTGAACGCGATCCACAACGAAGACACGATCGCGAACTACCACAACGAGGGTCGCCGCCTCGGGCGCCTCATGTACGAGGGCCGCTGGCTCGACCCGCAGTCACTCATGCTCCGCGAGTCGATCGTGCGCTGGGTCGCCTCGGCCGTCACCGGCGAGGTCACCCTGCGCCTGCGCCGCGGCGACGACTACACGATCATGAACACGACGGGCCCGTCGCTCAGCTACCAGCCCGAGAAGCTCTCGATGGAGCGCGTCGGCGACCAGGCGTTCGGCCCCGAAGACCGCATCGGTCAGCTCACGATGCGCAACCTCGACATCGCCGACTCGCGCGCCCGCCTCGAGCAGTACGCGCACCTCAACCTCGTGGGCGGCGCGACCGCCGCGCTCGTCGGCGACCTCGCCGTCGGCGATGCGGCGCAGATCCTCGCGGGTCCGGCCGAGTCCGACCTCGACGTCGCGACGGATGCCGCGAACGAGGCCTCCGCGTTCGACCTCGGCACCGACTGACGCACGAGCACCGCGGCGAGATCACTCGGGCGAGCCGTCCCCCCGGGCGGCCCACCCGAGCTGTCGATCGCTTCCCCCTGCTGATCGACCGCCGAGCCGGGCAGTTGCTCAGCTCGGAGGACGTTCCCCGGTGCAGCCGTTCTCGGCGAAGTCGGGGTCGCCACGACCCTCGAACCAGGTCGGCGTGCCGTGGTCGTCGTACCAGAAGCCCGGGTAGACGTCTTCTTCGTCCTGGTGCTTCGCGTGCGCCTTGACGACGGCGATCTTGTCGGTCTCGATGTAGACGAACGGGTTCTTGGCACTGTGCGTCGCGTGGCAGTACGGCACCTTGTGGTCGCCGTCGACCGGTGACGTCGCGTTGGCGACGGCGCCGGCTCCGAGCACGCTGATCGCGATGAACGGCACTGCGGCGAGCCCTGCCGTCAGACGGCGTGTGATGGTTGACATCGGTGAGTCTCCCCTCGACTCGGGTCTCGGGTGCCGCTGCCAGATGGAGTGACGCACCCGGTGCGAGTGCCGACGTCGCCGGTACCGCGCACACCTGAAGGGTAGGCCGATGCACACCGGCAGGCGTACCCCAAACCGGGGGACACGAACAGTGGAGCGGGCTCTCGAACAGTGGGCCCGGGTCAGGCGGCGGTCTGCTGGTGCGCCGCCACCCGCCACGAGCCGCCCTCGATGAGGTACGTCGTCGACATGCGGAGGTTCACCGTGTCGTCGCCCCGACGCGCCACCGCCCGGTAGACGAGGATGCCGGCACGATCGCCGAGCCGGATCACCGCCGGCTCGTGCAGGTGGTACTCGTCCCACGGCGGCGCGCTCCGCATCGCCGTGAGGATCTCGTCGCGCCCGAACGCGGCGCCGTCGACGATCATCAGGGCGTCGCGGGTCATGGCACGTTGGTAGTGCTCACCGCCCCGACCCTCGACGATCGCCCGCCATCCGGCGTGCTCTTCATGCATGAGTCGAGCGGGCAGATCATCGGTGATCTCGGTCATGCCCCCAACGGTAACCGCGAACGGATGCCGCGGGAAGAGGCCGCGCGAACGGGCCGGGAGAAGACGACGGTCAGAGCCAGCCCTTGCGCTTGAAGAGCCCGTACAGCACGCCCGCGAAGGCGAGCATCAGCGCGATCGCGAACGGGTAGCCCCATCGCTCGTCGAGTTCGGGCATGTGCGTGAAGTTCATGCCGTAGATGCCGGCCACGAGCGTCGGCGCGAAGATGATCGCCGCCCAGCTCGAGACCTTCTTGGCCTGCTCGCTCTGGGCGACGGCGGCCTCGGAGAGCACCTTCGTCTCCTCGTTCTGCCGCTGCGCCACGAGCGTCGAGTGCACCTGCAGGGCGTTCTGCAGCAGCTGGCGGAACGTGTCGCCGCGCTCGACGATGCGGATGACGTGGTCCTTCACGTCGCGCAGGTACCGCTGCAGCTCGAGGTCGATGGCGTACTTCTCGAAGCCGCGCTCGAGGGCGTCGAACATGCCCACGAGCGGCCGGGTGGCGCGCTGGAACTCCATGACCTCGCTCGCGAGGTCGTAGATGCGCCGAGTGACCTCGGGATCGCCCGAGAAGAGCTGCTCCTCGATCTCGTCGATGTCGTTCTCGAGCCCGAGGTCGACCGGCGAGTATTCGTCGACGACCTCGTCGAGCACGGCGTAGAGCACCGCCTCGGGGCCCTTCGCGAGCAACTCGGGCGAGGACTCGAGGCGACGGCGAACCCGCGCGAGGTTCGGCGACTCGGCATGGCGGATCGTGATCGCGAAGTCGAGGCCGATGAACACGTGCAGCTCGCCGAATTCCACCTGCTCCACCTCGTCGAGGTAGCGCGCAGGGCGCAGCACCACGAAGAGGGTGTCGCCGTAGCGCTCGAGCTTGGCCCGCTGGTGGCCCTTGCGCGTGTCCTCCACCGCGAGGGGGTGCAGGCCGAACTCCTGCGCGAGCGCATCGAGCTCGGCGTCGGTCGGCCGGTAGAGCCCGATCCATGCGAAGCCCCCGTGCTCGGCGCGCCGCTCGAACGTCTCGTCGAGGGACGTCGGGGTCGCGACGCGCGTGCCGTCGCGGTAGATCGCGTTGTCGATGACCGTCATCGGGCCCAGTCTGTCAGGCATCTGCCGGTTGAGCTCGCTGAAACCCGGTCGTGAGCGGGCTCAGGTTCCGACAGGCTCAGGTTTCGACGGGCTCAGGTTTCGACGGGCTCAGGTTTCGACGGGCTCAACCTGCAGCGGGCGGCACGGCGTGCGTCAGCACCCACGAGTGCATGGCGATCGCGGCCGCGGCGCTCGCGTTGAGCGAACGGGTGGAGCCGTACTGCGTGATCTCGACGATCGCGTCGGCGGCTGCGGTCGCTTCGGGCGAGAGCCCCGGGCCCTCCTGTCCGAAGAGCAGCACGCAGCGCTCGGGCCATGCGAACGCCTCGATCGGCACGGAGCCCTCGACGTTGTCGACGGCGATCACGGGCACGGATGCCTCGTGCGCCCACTCGGCGAAGGCCGCGACATCCGGGTGGTAGACGACGTGCTGGTAGCGGTCGGTGACCATCGCGCCCCGCTTGTTCCAGCGGCGACGGCCGATGATGTGCACGGTGTCGGCCGCGAAGGCGTTCGCACTCCGCACGATCGAGCCGATGTTCATGTCGTGCTGCCAATTCTCGATGGCCACGTGGAACGGGTGCCGGTGCTCGTCGAGGTCGGCGACGATCGCGTCCATGCGCCAGTACCGGTACCGGTCGATGACGTTGCGCGTGTCGCCGTGCTCGAGCAGCTCGGGGTCGAAGTGCGGCTCATCCGGCCACTCGGCCTCACCGCCCGGCCACGGCCCGACGCCGTGGGTCAGGGCGGGTTCGGGGGTCGATTCGGCTTCCACCATGCAAGGGTACGGCCCGGTGCGTGCGCGACGGGCCGGGGCGAGGCCGGTCTCGGTCGTCGAACGAGATATCGCCGCGGCGGCGACCCGGCCTCCGCGCTACGGGCGCGGTCCGTCGTCCTTCCGGTCCACGCCGTCGACGCCTGACGTCCGGCGGGAGACGACCCCCGTCTCGTATGCCAGCACCACGGCCCGAATCCGATCTCGCAGGCCGAGCTTGCTCAGGATGCGCCCGACATGGGTCTTCACCGTGGTCTCGGAGAGGAAGAGCTGCGCCCCGATCTCCGCGTTCGAATCGCCGCGCGCGAGGCCGAGGAAGACGTCTCGCTCCCGGTCGGTGAGCTTGCGCAGGACGGCGTCGGGGTCAGCGGTCGGCGCGATGAGATGGTCGAGGAGGCGACGGGTGGTCGCCGGAGCGATGACGGCGTCGCCGTCGTGGACGTGCCGGATGGCGGCGATGATCTCCTCGCCGGGCGCGTCCTTCAGGATGAACCCGCTCGCTCCGGCACCGAGCGCGTCGAACGCGTACTCGTCGAGGTCGAAGGTCGTGAGCACGAGCACCTTGGGAGGATCGTCGAGCTTCTGGATCTCCCGTGTGGCCTCGATGCCGTCCATGACCGGCATGCGGACGTCCATCACGACGACATCGATCTGCTCGGTCTCGAGCACTCGGAGCGCCTCGCGGCCCTGACCGGCCTCTGCGACGACGTCCATGTCGGGTTGGGACCGAGCCACCATCGCCAGCCCCTGTCGGAGGAGTTCTTGATCGTCGACGATCAGCAGGCGGATCACGGCAGTCTCCGGTCGTCGTAGGGGATGGTCGCGGTGAGGGTGAACCCCTCGCCCGCCCGAGCACGGATCTCGAGCGAGCCTCCGATGATCTGCAGCCGCTCCCTCATGCCGTCCAGCCCGGCACCGCCCGCGTCATCGTCGACACGGGGGCCGGCGCCGGAGTCCTGGATGCGGATGACGAGCCGGTCGGGCTTCCAGTCGAGGCTGAGACCGGCCCTCGGTGAGGGCCCTGCATGCTTGAGCACGTTGGTCAGTGCTTCCTGCACGACACGGTACGCGGCGAGGTCGGCTGCGGGGCGCAGCCGACGCTGGTCACCGGATGCCTCGTCGACGAGCTTCACGCCCGCTTCGCGCACCCGGCTCACCAGCGCCGGCAGATCTGCCAGGCCCGGTTGGGGCACGCGCTCGGTTCCGACCTCCGACCGCAGCACGCCCAGCAGCCCGCGCATGTCCTGCAGGGACTCGCGGCCGATCCTCGAGATCGTGGCGAACGTCGCGGCAGTGGGCGCGGTCGGATCGGAAAGCCGGCCGCCTTCGGCTTGGCTCACCATCACCGCCAAGGAGTGGGAGACGATGTCGTGCAGTTCTCGGCTGATGCGATCCCGTTCGGCGCGAGCCGCCTCCGCACGTTCCCGCGCCCGGTCGGCATCGGCCCGCTCTGCCTTCTCCCGCAGTTCCGCGAAATGGGCGTCTCGCACCCTGGCGAGCCTGCCCAGCGCCCACAGGCAGAGGATCGTCGCCGTGATGCCGAGCGTCAGCGCCGCACGCCAGATGATGAGCTCGCCGTCGTCGGATGGCCTGCCCCAGACCTGCGGATTCCAGAGCCGAACCACGACGACGGCGGCCACGGCGAGCGCGACGGTCAAGCAGGCCCAGCTGGCGCGTGCGCCGAGCACGCGCGCCGCGGTGAACACGAGCACCCCGAAGACGAGGATGCTCGGCAACGCGAACGCCGGAAACGCGTTCCCCGCGGCATCCTGCAACGGAGGAAGCAGCGCGAGCACCAGTGCCATTCCCGCGCCGATGCCGAACGCGAGTCGAGGCCAACGGCGCCGCAGCGCCGTCGCGACATGCAGCATGACGACCGCGACCCCCGCGAGAACCCGCCACACGAGTGGGCTGTCGGAGAGCTGCAGCAGGCGCAGCGACACGAGGCCCAGCGGAATCGCGTAGGCCGCGGCCACGATCAGATCGGTGAGCGCAGGATTCCTCCTGAACAGGCCGTCCCGCCGCCCGTCGGTCGTGGGCCCTGCGTCGACGATGGAGTTCATCCGCTCACCAGACCTCGTGGGCTTGTGGATCGGCGCAGCAGCTCCTGACCGGCGGTTCGCCTGTGGAGGTAGGCGAGCGCTGCGATCGCAAGCGCCGCGCCCCACAACGGGAAGAACATCTCGGGCAACCACGCTCCGGGCTCGTGCTCCGCCCCGGTCGCTCCGAACTCCTCGCCTGCGAGTCGCTTCCTCACGTACATCAGGCCCGCCGACATGATCGGCAACGAGATGGCGATCGCGAGGGAGGCGGGGAGCCGCGGCGGAATCGCCCGCCCGCGCAGGAACGGCACCCACCGCGGCCAGACTTCGCCCCAGGGGCAGACGAGGCCGAGGGTCAGCACGGCCCCGAGGAGGGCGACGCCGCCCAGACCGGCCCCGATGGGTGCGGCGTGGGCATCGTCGAGCCGCTGCATGAAGCTCGGGCTGATGCCGATCGGCACGCCGGCGAACCATCCGATTCGCGTGACCGCGTACCCGACGGGAATGACGACGGCCACGCCGGTCGCCCAACGGCCCACGCGAAGCGCGGTCGCGGCCTGCAGCCCCGGTGCCGGGTGATCGGCCGTCATCTCGCCTGCGCGATTCCGTGCCATCAGGCCGCGAATGCCGAGGGAGGTGAGGCCGGCACCGGCGATCATCAGAACCATTTGGTTGATGTTCGGCCAGATGAGCATTGTCGCCATGATATGCGGGTCGACGTGACCGAGGAGGGCCGCAACGGCCATCACCGGCAAGTAGGCGGCGAACACCAGCACCCTGAAATCCGTGAGGACGACGGCCAACGCCACGCCGACGAGCACGGCGGCGGCCGCGGGAACGCGAGCAGCCGGACGACGCGCGATCAGCACGACCAGCACCCCGGCGAGCGCCGCCGCCCCGGCGAGGATCCAGCCGCCGACCTGGCTCGGCAATGGATCCATCACCGAGGCACGCGGCCCGGCCCCGCCGCCGGAGAAGGGGTATCCCGATGCACCGAGACCCCATGCCGCACCCGCCACGAGATAGGCGGCGGCCCATGCGGCCGAGATCCACCACGGCACCGATCGGAGAGCCCGGAGCCTCCTCGACGCGGCTCCACCGCTTCGATCCTCGGATGAGAGATGCTCCACGGGCCTACCTCACCCGCCCCGGCAGCAGCGCCGCGGCGAGCAGCGCCGGGCCTCCGATGAGCGACCACAGCCCGGGTCCCGCCGGCGAGAGGATGATCTCGGGGTGCACGCGCAGCACGTTGACGGCCATCAGGCACAGGAGCACGCCCACGACCACGATGATCACGCGCGTGACGCGTCCGACTCCGCGGCGCGAGTATCGCCACGCGATGACGGCGATCGCCCAGAGCACGAGGCTGATGCCCACCCCGAAGACCAGGAACAGCGGCCATGAGGCATCCGGGTCGGTCGCGAAGCCGCCGGCGTTGGTCACCGTGTGAGCCGCGCCCAAGCCGACGAGGGCGAGGGCGCCGATGGCGCCCAGGAGACGGCGGGAACGGAAGAACCGGATGGTCGGGGTGTGCGTTCTCTTCGGGATGTTCGTGCGAGTGCTCGTCGGTGTGTCCATGCATTCAGGCTGACCCGGTCGGCGCGCCTCGACCATCCTCCGCGGGTATCGGCGCCTTCCTCCTCGCGAACGACATCCGGACCCTCGGGGCGCGGATGCGACCCACTCGAAATGTGCGGTTCGAGACTTTTCGGTGCGCCGAAATCTTGCTAGGTTTTCGGTATGCCGAAAACGCTCGACGATGAGACGACCACGAACGGACCCGCGCCCGACGGCGCCGCCGACGGGGATCGTGGGCACGCGACATCCGTGCCCCGCGTCGCGTGGCTGATCGGCCCGGCCCTCGTCGCCGGTGTCGCCTACCTCGACCCGGGCAACGTCGCCAGCAACATGACCGCGGGGGCGCAGTACGGCTACCTGCTCGTGTGGGTCGTCGTGCTCGGCAATGTCATGGCGTGGCTCATCCAGTACCTCTCGGCCAAGCTCGGCATCGTCACCGGCCGGAGCCTGCCCGAGGTGCTGGGCGGCACCATCCGCAACCGCTGGGGCCGTCGCGCCTACTGGCTGCAGGCCGAGCTCGTCGCGATGGCGACCGACCTCGCCGAGGTCATCGGCGGCGCCGTCGCGCTCAACCTGCTGTTCGGCGTGCCGCTCGTGTGGGGCGGGCTCATCACCGGCGCCGTCTCGATCGGGCTGCTCGTGCTGCAGTCGCGACGCGGGCCGCGCACCTTCGAGTTCGTCATCATGGGGCTGCTCATCATCATCGCGATCGGCTTCACCGTCGGCGTGTTCGTGGCGCCGCCCGACCCGGCCGGCCTCCTCGGCGGGCTCGTGCCGCGCTTCGCCGACGCGAACTCGGTGCTGCTCGCCGCGTCCATCCTCGGCGCGACGATCATGCCCCACGCGATCTACGCGCACTCCGCGCTCAGCCGCGACCGCTTCGTCACGCGCCGTGCCGCGTCGCTGTCGACCTCCCCATCGGCAGCGACGCCGAAGCCCGCGTGGCACGGCTTCGGCATCAGCCGCAGGTCGGAGGCCCCCGAGCTGCTGCCCGGCACGGCGACCGACGTGCCCACCGGGCTGCTGCTGCGCGCGACCCGATGGGATGTCTCGATCGCCATGGCGATCGCCGGCACCGTGAACCTCTGCATCCTGCTGCTCGCCGCCGTCAACCTCTCGGGCGTCGAGGGCACCGACAGCCTCGAGGGCGCCTACGCGGCGCTCGGCGTGGCGCTCGGGCCCGTCATCGCGACCCTCTTCGCCGTGGGCCTGCTCGCCTCGGGACTCGCCTCGACCTCGGTCGGCGCCTACGCCGGCGCCGAGATCATGCACGGGCTGCTGCACATCCGGGTGCCGCTCATCTTCCGCCGGCTCGTCACCCTGATCCCGGCGCTCACGATCCTCTGGCTCGGGTTCGACCCGACCATCTCCCTCGTGCTCAGCCAGGTGGTGCTCTCGTTCGGCATCCCCTTCGCCCTCATCCCGCTCGTGGCGCTCACGGCGAAGGCCGGCGTGCTCGGGCGTTGGAGGAACCACTGGGCGACGACGGCCGCGGGCATCGCGGCGTCCGTCTTCCTCATCACCCTCAACGGCGTGCTGCTCTGGCTCGTGTTCACCGGGGCCTGACGCGGAGCCCGGCACCCGGCGCGGCCGCGGGGCTCCCGATAGTCTGGGGCCGATGCCCAGCAGCAAGAACCCCGCGATCGAGGACTACCTGAAGACGGTGTACTCGCACACCGAGTGGCAGCCCGACCCCATCACGCCCTCGGTGCTCGCCGGCAAGCTCGGGGTCGCCCCGTCATCGGTCACCGAGATGGTGAAGAAGATGGCGGCGCAGGGCCTCGTCTCGCACGTGCCCTACGGCGCGGTGCGACTCACCGAGGCGGGCGCCGTGCAGGCACTCGCCGTCGTGCGCCGCCACCGGCTCATCGAGACGTGGCTCGTGCAGGAGATGGGCTACGGCTGGGACGAGGTGCACGACGAGGCCGAGATCCTCGAGCACGCCATCTCCGACCGCCTGCTCGAGGCGATCGACGCACGACTCGGCAGGCCCCTGCGCGACCCGCACGGAGACCCGATCCCCACCGCCGACGGCTCGATCGCCGCCGAACCGTTCGTGCGCGCCGACGAGGCCGCGGCCGGGCATCGCGGACGCGTGATCCGCATCAGCGATCGCGATCCGGGCCTGCTGCGCGGCCTCGAGGTCGCCGGCGTGCACCCCGGGGTCGAGCTCGAGATCGAAGCCCTCGACGGCGACGCGAACGCACGCGTGCGCATCTCCGGCGAGAGCCACGAGCTGCCGAACGGCGCGGCCAGCGCGATCTGGCTGACCGCGTGACCGGCGAGCAGACGCCCGCAACGCGTCCGTTCCTGGTCGACCTGCGCGGCGTGGTCGACCTCCTGAGCCGGCACATCTACTCGGGCCCGCACGTCTTCCTCCGCGAGCTGATCCAGAACGGGCGCGACGCCATCACGGCTCGCGCAGAGCACGAGGGCCGCCGGGATGCCGCGTGGGGCGTGCGCATCCACCCGCCGACGGCCGACGAGCCGGCACTCCGCTTCGAGGACGACGGCGTCGGCCTCACCGCCGACGAGGTCGGCGAACTGCTCGCCACGGTCGGCCGCAGCTCGAAGCGCGACCTGTTCGACCTGCCTCGCGCCGGATTCCTCGGACAGTTCGGCATCGGCCTGCTCAGCTGCTTCATGATCGCCGACCGCATCGTCGTGCGCTCCCGCTCGGCACGCGGCGGCGACCCCGTCGAGTGGGTCGGCAGCACCGACGGCACCTTCACGGTGCGGGTGCTCGAGGGCGCCGAGGCATCCGGTATCGCCGTCGGCACCACCGTCTCGCTCGTGCCGCGCGCCGACGAGGCGGAGCTCTGCTCGCCGACGAGCCTGTGCGAGCTCGCACGCCGGTATGCCGAGTACCTGCCGATCCCGATCCTCGTCGGCACAGGCGACGGGAGCTTCGACGGCATCGGCCGGCCGGCCGTGTTCGCCCTCACGGGCGAGGCGCGCGCCGAGGCTCGCGATCGCATCGCCGAGCTCGGGCGCGACGTCGTGGGCGGCGCGCCGTTCGAGGTCATCGAGGTGCACTCCACCGCAACCGACACGCACGGCACGGCCTACGTGCTGCCGTTTCCGCCGACGCCCGGTGCCCGGCAGGCGAACCGCGTCTACCTCGGCGGCATGCTCGTCGACCCGCGGGCCGACGAGCTGCTGCCCGACTGGGCCTTCTTCGCGCGAGCGGTCGTGGACTCGAACGGGCTGCGGCCGACTGCATCACGCGAGCATCTCATCGAGGACGAATCGCTCGAGGCGACCCGGGCCGAGCTCGGTGCCGCGATCCGCGCCTGGGTGATGCGGCTCGCCGTCGAGCGCCCCGCGCGCCTCGCCGAGTTCGTCGGCATCCACCATCTGGGACTGAAGTCCCTCCTGCTTCACGACGACGAGCTCGCGGGCTTCATCACGCGCTGGCTGACGGTGGAGACCTCGATCGGGGTGATGACCATCGACGAGCTCGTGCGGAGCCATCCGCATGTGCGGTTCACCGAGACCGTCGACGAGTTCCGCCAGATCGCGGGCATCGTGCCGGCGTCGCGCGCCGTGGTCAACGGCGGATACGTGCACGAGGCCGACATCCTGCGCCGCCTGCCGCTGCTCTTCGACGGCGTCACGCTCGAACGGGTGACGGTCTCGGGCGAGCTCGACTCGCTCGACCCGCCGCCGCTGGCCGATCGTGCGGCGGCACTCGCGCTCGAGACCCGTGCCGGCGCGGTGCTCGCCGAGGTCGGCTGCGAGCCGAGCGTGCGCCGCTTCTCGCCCGGCGACCTCGCGAGCCTCTACCTCGCCGACGCCGAGGTGCTGCGGTCGATCACCCGAGGCGCCGCACGCGACCTCACGGGCCCGCTCTGGAGCGGGGTGCTCGGCAGGATCGACGGCAACCGGTCGAGCCTCACGAGCGGCGGCGCTGAAGCCGCCCGCGCGAAGCTCTGCCTCAACTGGGACAACACCCTCGTGCGCACACTCGCCGGCGAGGTCGACGACGCCGTGTTCGACCGCACCATCCGGCTGCTGTACGTGCAGGCGCTGCTCGCCGGCCACCGACCACTCCGTGCGAGCGAACGGGCCATGCTGACCGGTGCACTCACCGACCTCGTCGCGCTGAGCCTCGCCCGCTGACCCCGGCCCGCCCAGCCTCCGACCCAGACCTCCGATCATCGACCGCCAAGGGAGAACCGTGTCCGAAACCATCCGCATCGACGAACTGCTCGAGCAGGTCGACCAGACGCCGTTCGGACCCGAGGAGCGTGCGCTGATCGACCAGGCGATCGCGATCGCGATCGATTCGGGCGACGAGTTCTCCGAATACCGCGCGCGCATGCGTCTCGCATCGTCGGCCAACATGACCGGCGACACCGACGCACTGCTCAGCTCCTTCGCCTGGTGCCTCGGCAAGCACGACGCCGACGCGGCCCGCTTCCCGGCGAAGCCCGACGACAGCGCGAGCGACCTGCTCTGGCAGTACAAGTGGATGGCGGGCACGCTCTCGGCGAGCCCCGCATTCCCCGCCGCCGACATCCGCGGGGTGCTCGACGACATGCAGTCGCGGTACGAACGCGCCGGCGTCGGCCAGAGCGGGGTCGCCATGGCGCGCTTCGGTGCGGCGTTCGCCAACGGATGGCTCGACGAGGCCGCCGAGGCCTACCGCGTGCTGACCACCACCGAGCGCGACGACTACAGCCACTGCGACGCCTGCGTGCGCAGCGAGAGCGCGGCCTACCTCGCCGCGACCGGACGCGAAGACGAGGCCATCTCGCTCTACGAGGAGATCGTCGAAGGCGGCTTCAGCTGCGGCGAGGAGCCGGAGCACGCCCTCTCCGACGCGTTGCTGCCGTACCTCCGCGCCGGCCGTCTCGACCGTGCGAAGTCCTTCCACCTGCGCAGCTACCGCGACGCCCGCGGCAACGCCGACAACATCGGCATCATCGCGAACCACCTGGTGTTCTGTGCGATCACCGGCAACGAGGCGCGCGGCCTCGCCATGCTCGAACGCCACATCGCCTGGATCGCACACGACCGGCTCAACCAGCGCGCGCAGTTCAGCGCGCTCGCCGCGACCGGGCTGCTGCTCGACACCGTCGTCGATGCCGGACACGGCGACACCGTCGTGCGCGGGGCCGACTCCGCCGAGCTCGAGCCGTTCTTCGGCGCGCACACGGGCCCCTGGACCGCCGCCGAGCTCAGCCCTGCCGCGTGGGCCGCGGCCGCCGCCATCGGCGACGAATTCGACCGCCGCAACGGCAACAGCCACCTCGCCGACCGGCTGCAGGCCACGCGCGCGCTCCGCGCCGAGCGCTACGACGTGGCGATCACCGGCGAGGCGTTCGCGATTCCCGTGCCCGTCGTCGCCGCCGAACCCGTCGATGCCGGCGGCTGGGTCGACCGCGCCCGTGAACTCGCCGCGCTCGGCGACATCGACCGGGCACTCGCAGCGGCCGACCGCGGGCTCGCCGTGCTCGAGGCGGATGCCGCGGCATCCGTCGCTGACGACCGCCGGGCCGAACTCATCGGCATCCGCCTCGCGGTGCTGGTTGCAGCGTCGCGGCTCGAGGAGGCCGAGCAGGAGCTGCCCGCCCGCATCGCCGCGTTGCGCGCCGCCGGCGACGAGCTGCTCGCCGATGCGCTCGCACGCCACGGCCTCCTGCTCGCCGGCTCGGCCACGGCCTCCGACCTGCCCGTGCTCGAACAGGAGCTCGGCGCCGCGCTGCAGTCGGGCGCCGACGACCTCTCGGCCCGTGTCGCCCTGCGGATCACCGCAGTACGAGCCGAGGCGGGCGACCTCGAGGGCGCCGGCACCGCGGCCGACACCGCGATCGCCGTGCTCGACCGGGCTCCGGAGCCCGAACCGATGCTCGTCGGCGCGGCGTTCCAGCTCGCTGCCTACCTCGCGGCCCAGGGCGAGGAGCCCGCGACCGCCCTCCCCCTCCTCGACCGTGCGATCGCCGCCGAACCGACGCGGGTCCGCCGTGCCGAGTCGCACCGGCTCCGCGCGCGGCTGCTCGCCGGCAGCGGCGACCTCGAGGCCGCGCTGGCGGCCTCGGAGGCGGCACTCGAACACGACCTCGCGATCGACGCGCGGATGCGGGTCGTGGAGGACTGCCAGCTCTCCGCCGCGATCCTCGACGACCTCGCGCGACCCGACGATGCCGTCGCGAGGCTCCGCCTCGCGGTGCAGCACGCCGAGCTGGCGGAGTCGCCCGGGCTCGTCGGCGTGCGCTACGGCCTCGGCCGACAGCTCCTGCGCGCCGGACGCACCGGCGAGGCCGTCGAGCTGCTGCAGGACGTCTTCGAGGCCGAGGTCGCCGCGGGCGCACCGCCGGCCGCACGCGCCGAGACCCTCCACCTGCTCGGCACCGCGCTTCGCGGCGAAGAGGAGTTCGCCGCGGCATCCGGCGCGTGGCACACCGCCGCAGAGCTGTTCGAGGAGGCCGAGGCGTGGCCGAGCGCGGTCGCCGTGCTGGCCGACCTCGGCCGACTCTTCGCCGGCCTCGGGTACGCCGAGGAGGCGATCGAAGTGCTCGAACGAGCCGTCGCCGACGCTCGCCGCGACCCCGAGACGGTCGCCTCGCTCGCCGATGCGCTGCACCTGCTCGGCCAGGTCAGCCTCGAACACGGCGAACCGAACGGTCTCGACCAGCTCGACGAGGTCGCGGCGCTCGCCCGCGAGCACGGCGCCGACTGGTTGCTGGCCGACGTCGTCGACTCGCGGGCACGCGGCCTGGCCGCGCTCTCGCGCCCCGAAGAGGCCGTCGCGACCGCGCTGACCGCGGCCGAGCTGTTCGAGGCGGTCGGCGCGACACGGCCGGCCGGCGGATCGATGCTGTTCGCCGGACGGGTGCTGCAGTCGGAGGTTCGTCACGACGAGGCGCTCGTGCTCATCGGCCAGGCGATCGAGCGGTTCGACGGGCAGGCCGACGCCGTCGCGCTCGGCCGGATCGCCCTCGCCGACTCGCTCGAGGCGCTGGGTCGTCTCGCCGAGGCGGCCGAGGCCCGACGCCTCGCCGAAGAGGTCTGATCGATCCGGTCGATCGCCGCGGTGCACCGAGACCGGTGCACCGCGGCCGGCTCGCGGAATGCTGCACGATCGGGAGGCGAGCCTGCCCGACATCCGCTCGACATCGTGCCGTGACCTGCGCGCTCTAGGCTGGGAGCATGTCACGACGTGAAGAAGTCGAGTGCTGGCTGACCGACATGGACGGCGTGCTCGTGCACGAGAACCACGCACTGCCGGGCGCCGCCGAGTTGCTGCAGCAGTGGGAGGACGCCGGCACGCCCTACCTCGTGCTCACGAACAACTCGATATTCACCGCGCGCGACCTCTCGGCGCGGCTGCGCTCATCAGGCCTCAACGTGCCCGAAGACCGCATCTGGACGAGCGCGCTCGCGACGGCCGACTTCCTGAAGCAGCAGGTGCCCGGCGGCACCGCCTTCGTGATCGGCGAGGCCGGCATCCTCACGGCGCTCCACGACGCAGGGTTCGTGATGACCGAGACCGCGCCCGACTTCGTCGTCGTCGGCGAGACCCGCAACTACTCGTTCGAGGCGATCACGAAGGCGATCCGCCTGATCGGCAACGGCGCGCGCTTCATCGTGACGAACCCCGACGCCACCGGCCCCTCGGCCGACGGCCCGCTGCCGGCGACCGGCGCGATCGCCGCCCTCATCACGAAGGCCACGGGCAAGGAGCCCTACGTGGTCGGCAAGCCCAACCCGATGATGTTCCGGTCGGCGCTCAACAAGATCGGCGCGCACTCCGAGAACACCGCGATGATCGGCGACCGCATGGACACCGACATCGTCGCGGGCATCGAGGCCGGCCTGCACACGATCCTCGTGCTGACCGGCATCAGCGACCAGGCCGAGATCGAGAAGTACCCGTTCCGGCCCGACGAGATCCTCAAGGGCGTCGCCGACCTCGTCGTGCAGGCGCCGGTCGAGACCGAGCTGTAGACCGCCCAACCAGACGAGGAGACCACGATGATCGAGCTGACCGACGTCGACGACGACGACGGCGAGCTGGTCGCCGCGACCGTGCTGCCGGGCGATCGCCAGGTCGCCGTGCTGTTCGCGGTCGACGAGGAGCCCGTCGAACCGGCCGAACAGCGCGCCATCGCCGAACGTGCGCTCAGCCGCCCGACCGCAGACGATCTCTCCCGCATCGACGGAGACGTCGTGCGCGAACTCACCGACTCGGCGTACGAGGGCACCGGTCACGCGGTCACGTCCGAGGACTACGACCGGCTCGCCGGTGAACTCGAGCTGCAGGGCGTCATCGTCTCCGCCGACGCGACGCTCGTGCTCGTCTACGAGGCACCGACCCAGTACTCCGACATGGTCGTGTACTGCCAGCTCGACGAGCACCTCGCGATCGACGACCTGAGCGTGGCGGAGGCCGACGACGAGGACGACGACGACTAGGCCGCGTCGCGCTCCGCCCGCCGCTTCACCGCGGGCAGCTCCTCGGGTTCGGCGTCGAGCCGGTCGCGCACCTCGGGATCGAGGTCGAGTTCGGCTGCGCCGAGCACCTCGTCGAGTTGCGCGACGCTCGAGGGGCCTGTGACGGGGATCACGGGCACCTCGCGGCCGAGCAGCCAGGCGAGTGCGACCTGGTTGGGGGTCGCCCCGATGTCGCGCGCGACCTCGTGCAGCAACCGGATGCGTGCGACCGTCGTCGGGTGGTTCACCCCGCCCCAGAGCGGCTTGTCGGTTCGCGTGAGCGCGCCCTGGTGCAGCGGCGAGTAGGCGGTGACGGCGAGCGGTGGGCGGTCGTCGCCCCCGGTCGATGCCGCGTAGCTGAGCAGTTCGGGCGTCACGAAGTTCTGACGGCCGAGTCTCGGCTGGGGGTACACGTAGCTGTACTGCTGCTGCACGACACCGTAGGGCGCGATGCCATGGCGCAGCGCCTCCTCGCGCGCTTCGACGACTCGCCAGAGGGCGACGTTCGAGATGCCCGAGATGCCGATCAGCCCCTCCTCCTGCAGCGCGCCGAAGGCGCCGACGGTCTCGGCGAGCGGAGTCTCGAGGTCGTCGACGTGCCCGTAGACGACGTCGAGGTGATCGACCCCGAGGTGCTTCGCGCTCTCGCGCGCCTCCCAGTCGACGACCTCGGCTCCGAGGCCCTGGAAGTTCGTCGGTTCCGTGTTCGAGAGCGGCAGTGCCGGATCCTGCTTCGCGGCGCCGAGCTTCGTGGCGATGCGCAGCCGATCCCGGCCGCCGCGGCTCGCGAGCCAGCGACCGATGACGTCTTCGCTGTCGCGGCCGTAGCCGCCATCCCAGAAGCTGTAATTGTTGGCGGTGTCGATGAACGTGCCGCCGGCCTCGACGAAGCGGTCGAGGATCGCGAACGAGGTGGCCTCGTCGATCCTGGTGCCCATCTGCATGGTGCCGAGGCAGATCGTCGAGACGTCGAAGCTCGTCGTGCCGTTGCCGATCGTGCGGTATCGCATGGTTCCTCCGTGACGTGGTGGGGTGACGGGATCGAGCGTACGAATCATTCGGCTCGGCATTACACTCCAATCAGCGGATGCTTCACCAGACCAATCGGCGACGGCGATCTGCGGTGACCACGACGAGGGGGCTGGATGTCTCGATCGGGCCCGGTGCTCGCCTGGGAGACCCTGCTCGACCTCGGGCCCGGCCCGGCACCGCTCCGCGATCGTCTCGAACGGGCGATCCGCGAAGCGGTGCGCTCGGGACGACTCCCGCCCGGCGCCGACCTCCCGCCGAGCCGCACCCTCGCCGAGACGCTCGGGATCTCCCGCTGGGTGGCGACCGAGACCTACGGGCAGCTCGTCGCCGAGGGGTTCCTCGAGGCGAAGGTCGGGTCCGGCACGCGAGTGCCGGCGGGCCGGAGGCATCCGCTCGCGCCCGGCGCGCACGACGTGCGAACCGTTGACCGCGAGCCGGCCGTCGTGCCGCTTCGGGCGGAGTACCGTCGGCCGCGCTTCGATCTCGGACCAGGGGTGCCCGACCTGCGCCACGTGCCCCGGGCGCGGTGGGCCGGCGCGGTGCGGCGCGCGCTCGATCGCCTTCCCGATGCCGAGTTCACCGTGGTCGACCGGCTGGGGCATCCGCTCGCCCGCACGGCCGTCGCCGACTACCTCTCGCGATCGCGTCGCGTCAACGCCGCTCCCGACGACGTCGTGATCACGCACGGCGCGACCGATGCCATGGTCGGGGTCGCCGCGGGTCTCCGTGCGGCCGGCCACACGGCGCTCCTCGTCGAGGACCCGAGCTGGTCGCGGTTGCGTGAGATCGCCGCCACGGCGGGACTCACCCCGGTGCCGGTCCGGGTGGACGCCTCGGGAGTCGACGTCGACGCGATGATCGACGCCGCCCGGCGCACCGGCGCACGCGCGGCGCTCATCACGCCGGCCCACCAGTTCCCGCTCGGAGCAGCGCTGTCACCCGCCCGGCGGGAGGCCATCGTGCGGTGGGCCCGCGAGGTCGACGGCGTGCTGATCGAAGACGACTACGACGCCGAGTTCCGCTACGACCGCCGGCCGATCGCAGCGCTGCAGGGGCTCGCGCCCGAGCACGTCGTGCTCGTCGGTTCCCTGTCGAAGTCGATGGCACAGGCCTTCGGGCTCGGGTGGGCGGTCATGCCGCGAGCGCTCCGTGAACGCGTGCCGCTCGCCGATCGAGCGAGACCGTCGACGCTCGACCAGGTCGCGCTCGCGGAGTTCATCACGGCCGGCGACCTCGAGCGGCACCTGCGTGCCGCTCGCGGCCGGTTCCGTCGACGTCGCGCGACCCTCCTGGCCGCGCTCGAACGCGAACTCCCCGGACTCGCGGTCACCGGGATCGCCGCGGGCATGCACGCCGTGCTGGACCTGCCACCGGGCATCGACGCCGGCGCCGTCCGGCGCGCGGCGGCCGACGCCGAGATCGCCGTATCGGAGCTGACCGGGTACCGCGCCTCGGGCGCGACGCCGAACGTCGAGGCACTCGTGATCGGCTACGGCAACCTCTCCGACGCCCTCATCGACGAGGCCGTCGCCCGGCTCGCCGGCGTCATCCGCTCACTCGCCTGAGCCGATCGGAGCAGACCGGGGCCCATCGGAGCAGGTCGGCCGAACCCGCCGCGGCCGGCGAGCTGCGTGGAACCGGATGCCTCAGTGCCTGCCCTGACCAGACGCCCGGGGCGGCCCCGAGGCAGAGGCCCGACCCGATCCGTAGCGTCGCACGCGTTGCGTCCGGCTCTCCACCGAGAGCGACTGGTTTCCCCCGCACAGCGAGCACCGCCCGGCCACCCCGGGCCCGTTGACCCTACTCGACGAATTCGGCTCGACCCATGCGAACCTCCCGAACGACCCTCCGCCGCGCCCTGCTCGGGTTCGGCGTGCTCCTCATCGCCTCGACGTCGGTCCAGGTGTCGGCCGTCATCTCGCACGGCATGTTCGATCGACTCGGCCCGCTCGGCGTCAGCGGGCTGCGCTTCGCGATCGCGGCGGCGCTCGCGGCCGCCGTGATCCGCCCCCGACCGACCGGCAGGACTCGAGCCGAATGGCTCGCCCTCCTCGCCTACGGCACCTCGATCGCGGCGATGAACGTGTGCTTCCACGTCGCGCTCGAGTTCGTGCCGCTCGGGGTCGCGATCACCGTCGAGTTCCTCGGCCCCTTCCTCCTGGCCGCCCTCGGCGTGCGACGACTGCGCCTCGTGGTCTTCCCGCTGCTCGGCCTCGGCGGCGTCGGCCTCATCGCACGCCCGACGCCCGAGGTGAACCCGATCGGCCTGATCGCCGCCGGCGTGGCCGGCGTCTCGCTCGCCGCGTACACGTTGCTCGCCGAACGCATCGGGCGCACCACGCCCCCCGATCGTCCGCGTTCCAACCCGCTGCACGACCTCGCGATCGCCGTCATCGTGGCTGCGGTGCTCACGGCGCCGTTCGGCATCGCCGCGCTGCCCTCGGTCGAGACTGGTGATCTCGCACCGCTCACTGCGGCCGCGGTGCTCGGCGTGCTCATCGCGTTCGGCTGCGACATGCTCGCAGTGCGGCTCACCTCCGCCCGCACGGTCGCCGTGCTGTTCTCGTTCGACCCGGCACTCGCCGCGATCATCGGCATGCTGCTGCTCGGTCAGCTCCTCGATCCGCTCACCATCGCGGGCATCGTGCTGGTCTGCGTGGCCGGAGCAGCGACGATCCATCTCGCGAGTGCTGCGCCACGGCCGGCAGCCGACGGCTGACGGCTGATCAGTCGCCGAAGCCCGACCAGAAGCGGCCCTGCTCCTTGCCGCGCTCGACGTCGTTCATCGCATCGGCGGCTTCGCGGTTCGCGCCGCGGGTCTTCTCGGAGTGCCGCCGCAGCGAGAACACCCATTGCGTCACGCCCCACAGCACGGCGATGACGACGATGCCCAGCCAGAAGGTCCAGTCCATGGTCGTCTCCCTTCCCGGGGCCTCAGACGAGACCTCAGACCATCCATCCGCCGTCGCGACGGCCCTGATCCTTGAGACGCTCGGCCTCGGCCTTCGCCTCCTCGCCGTCGGGCTCGGCACCGAGCCGCTTGCCGGTGACCCGGAGGAACACGATCGCGATCACCGACACCACGGCGACCACGATGATGACGACGATCCCGATCCAGACTGCTCCGTCCATGCCGCCCCCTCCGATATCCGTCACTCTACGCGCGGTCGGGGCGTTCCGGTCGGGCGATCTCGACGCAGGCGGTCGGGCGATTCGAACCGATCCGCGGCGCGCCGCCCGCTCGGCGAGCCGCCCGCTAGGCGAGCCGGGCGACGGATGCCGCGACGCCCGCCCAGAACCGCTCGACGTCGAGTCCGACCGCGACCCACGCGTTGGGCTCGCGCCCGAGCATGCCGTCGAGGTCGACGCTCGTCGCGCCGGCCGTCTCGGTGCCGGCGAGCTCGACGTCGAGTCGAACGCGCAGCACCTCGACGCAGCCGGGGTCGGCGAGCACCGCGACGGCGACGGGGTCGTGCAGCGGCCCGTCGGGCATGCCGAACACCTCGTCGTTCGTGCGGCAGAAGAAGTCGAAGAGCTCGGCACCGAAGGCCGCGGTCCCAGTGCCGAGCGACGAGATCTGCTCGCGCACGGCGGGCGTGACGAGCGCGAGGTGCGTGACGTTCAGGCCGACCATCGTGAACCGCACGCCGCTCGTCACGACGAGGTCGAGGGCCTCGGGTCGACGAGGGCGTTGAACTCGGCGTACGGCGTCGCGTTGCCGCGCTCGGTCGAGCCGCCCATCCAGACGATCTCGCGGATGCGGCCGGCGAGCTCGGGCCGGTCGCGCAGCAGGATCGCGATGTTGGTGATCGGCCCCGTCGCGACGATCGCGACCGGCTCGGCCGATGCTTCGAGCACGTCGGCGATGAGCTCGGTCGCCGTGCGCGGGTCGAGCGGCACGGTCGGTTCGGGCAGTACGGGCCCGCCGAGCCCGTTCTCGCCGTGGATCCACTCGGCGGTCTGCAGCGGTCGCACGAGCGGGCCGGCCGCACCCGCCGCGACCGGCACGTCGGTAACCCCGGCCACCGAGAGCGCGATGCGGGCGTTCCGGGTCGTGTGCTCGAGCGGCACGTTGCCGCCGACCGTCGTGACCGCGACGAGATCGAGCGACGGATGCCCCGCGGCGAGCCACAGCGCGAAGACGTCGTCGTGTCCGGGGTCGCAGTCGATGATCACGGGAATGGGCATGCGGGTCTCGTTCTCTCGTCGGGGTCGGCGGGTGGTGAGGGGTAACCGGCTCAGGTGGGTTGCTCGGAGTGCGCGGCGGCTCAGGAGGCGACGCCGGCCGCGGCGAGCACGATCGCGCGCGGGGCGTAGGAGTCGACGGTGCCGCGCGTCTGCACGGCGAGGGCACCGGCCGCGACGGCGATGCCGAGCGCCTCGGGCAGCGAGCGCCCCTCGGCGATGCCGGCAGCGAGGGTGCCGGTGAACCCGTCGCCGGCCCCGGTCGTGTCGACCGCCGGCACCTGCGGCGCGGCCGCGGTCCACGAATCGGTCGCGTCGGCGGCGACGGCACCGGCCGCACCGAGCGTCACGACCACCGAGCGGGCGATGCCGCCGGCAGCGGATGCCGCGAGCACCCGCCACTCGTCGAGGGTCGCGCCGGCCGGGGCATCCGCGCCGATGCCGACCGCCCGGGCCTCGTGCTCGTTCAGCACGAGCGGGTCGGCGGCGCCGAGCGTGGCCGCGGAGACCGGCGCCGGTGGCGCGAGATTCAGCACGAAGCGGGTGCCGAGCTCCGTCGCGACCACCGCCAGGCGATCGATGGTCGCCGCCGGGAGCTCGCCCTGCGTGAGCACGATCGTCGCCGCGACGACCCGATCGCGGACGGCGTCGACGACCGCCGGGGTGAGGGCGAGGTTCGCACCGCCGGTGATGATCACGGTGTTCTCGCCCGAGTCGGCGACCGTGATCTGGGCGACGCCCGTCGGGGCATCCGGAACGGTTCGGAGCGCACCGGTCGGAAGCCCGAGCCGCTCGAGCGTTCCGCGCGCGAACGCGCCGCTCGCATCGTCGCCGACGCAGGCGATGAACTCGACCGGCACGCCGGCGACGTGCGCCGCGACCGCCTGGTTCGCACCCTTGCCGCCGAGCGCCACCTGGAAGCCGTGGGCCCGGATCGTCTCACCGGGCTCGGGGAACGAGGCGACGTAGCTCGTCGAGTCGACGTTCAGCGAGCCGACGACGACCACCCGGCCACCGGAGTCGCCGTCGCCGCCACCGGACGTCATGTCGTCAGGCCGCCGGGCCGGGGCCCATGATCGACGCGGTCAGCGGTTCGCCGCCCGCTCGATTGGCGAAGCAGTAGTAGGTGCGCTGACCCTCGGCCCACTGCTCTTCGGTCACGGGGAAGCTGCCCTGCACCTGCAGGTCGGGGATACCGGCGACGAGCGCGGGGTCGAAGACGCCGACGGCACGGCACAGCGTCGGCATCTGCTCGGCGAGCGCAGCCTCACCCGGGAAGGGTGCGGCCTCGTCACCCGGCAGCGTGCCGCGGTACACGAGCTGAGCCGTGTGCGGCGTCGCGCAGTCGATGACCGTGAACTCCTCGGCCCAGACCGACTCGAACGGCTCGATGCACTCGCCGCCGAAGAGGGTGTTCCACGCGTGCACGCCGGCGGGCTGCGGAGCGGTCGGCGCGGCGACGGGCGTCTCGGAGGTGCTCGCAGACGGGCTCTCGCTCGCCTGCCCGGCTCCCCCGCCGGCGAGCTGGGTGCCGAAGAAGTAGAGCCCGGCGAGCACGAGCAGCACGACGAGTCCGCCGGCGACCCAGATCAGGGTGCGCGTGGTGCGGCTGCGGCCCGTGGGGGGCGTCGAGGCTCCGCCGCCGGCGCCACCGCCGCGGCCGGGGCCGTCGTTGCCGCCCGACCCGCCGACGCCGCCGGCACCGCCGGTGCGCTGCGGACCGATGCCGCCGGTGCCCTGCGCCGCGAAGCCGGATGCCGCGGCCTGCCGGCCGCTCTGAGCACGGAACGGATCGTTCGCGGCCGCCGAGCCCGCGGCACCGCCGAAGAGCGCGTTCAACTCGTCATCGTCGGATGCCTCGGACGGCTGCCGCTGGTCGGCCGCCGCTGCGGCGAGACGGAGGTCGTCGCCATACGGCGCAGTGTCGCCCGGTGCCGCGCCGTCGGTGAACGACCACTCCGGATCCGCGGTCTCGAGGCCGACTTCGTCGTCCCATGCGGGCTCGGCGTCGGCGGCCGCGAACAGGTCGGTCGGGGCCGGGCCATCGGCCACGGCGTCGCCCAGGAACGCGGTCGCCACCGAGACGGGGCTGTCCTTCGGGTCCTGTGCGTTCGGATCCGGCGTCAGATTCCAGAAGTAGCCGGTGTCGGCCATCTCCCGAGCGATCGGCGAATCGTCGTCGACGCCTTCGGCCTCGTCATCGTCGCGGGAGGCACCGAAGAATCGGCCCCGGATGCCGGAGGCGGCCCGGTCGTCGGCGGTCGGCGCCGGCGGCACGGAGGCGTCTTCGTCATCATCATCGTCGTCGTCATCGCCGAAGCCCAGCCCGAGCGCGTCGAGACCCGTCGGCACGGCCGGCGTCGCGGGAGTGGTGCCGCCCGGAGGAGGTGTCGGCTCAGCGGAGCGGGAACGCGGTGCACCGCCGCCGAGTGACGCGAGCAGATCGTCGACCGGGGCGGGCGGCTCTCGCGTCGGGTCGTCGTCGCCTCCGCCCACCGAGGCGAAGGCAGGGAACGGCGTGGTGTTGAACGCGCTCGCCTCGCGGGCGGGTGCACCGACCACGGCGTCCTCCTGCGCTGCGGCCGTGCCGCGCACCTCGAGGAAGGGGAACCCGCTGCGGACCTCGGGCTCGGCCCGGGTCGCGGACTCGGGCGCGACCGCACCTCGACCGAACTGCGGCACCGGGGACTCCGCTGCCGCCGGCACCGGCACCGACGTCGCGGCGGTGGCCGCTGCTGCGGCTGCCGCTGCCGGCTGGATCGGGATGGCCCGGGTCGCGGTCAGTGCGGCGAACGGATCGGTGGTGTCGGCGGCGAATGCCGCGAAGCGGTCGCGCTCGGGACGCGGCTGCTCCACCTGCTGGAGCGGAACCTCGGGGGCGGCTTCGGCCGCCGGGGGCGTCGGAGCCGACGGAGCCGACGGGGCCGTCGGCTGCAGCTTGGCGAACGGACCTTCCGGCGGCACCGGGGCGACCGGAGCCGCCGCCCGGGCCTGGGCCACGGGCGGAACCGGGGCCACCGACGGCCGCTCGGGTTCCTGGAGCGCTGCCCACAGTTCGTCGTCGATCGGCGCGGCGGGCGACGCCGACGACGCAGCCGACGGCTGAGCGGCCGCTCCAGTGGCGCCCCACGCTGCCGGCGCGGTCGACGATGCGGTCGGATGCACCGGCGCGACGGGCTCGGCCGGCTGCACGGGCGCTGCGGGTGCGGTCTGCTGCACCGGGGTGAACGACTGCCGTGCCACCGGCGGGGGCGCGAAGCCGGCGAACGGCGACTCGGCCGGAGCAGTCGACTCGGCCGGGGCCTGCGGGGCGACCGGCGACTGCGGCTCGACGGGCGGCGCCGCGGGAGCCACGGCGCCTGGGCCGTCGGTCGTCGTCGACGGCGGCTCGGAGAGACTCCGGAACGCCGCGCGGATCGCGTCTTCGGAGGAGAGCTCCTTCTCGGCACCCCAGGTGAGCGCGAACGGAGCGGTCGGCGTCACCGGCCCGGGCGGAGTCGTCGGCGTCGCCGGGGCGGCGGCCGGAGCGACGGGCACGGCAGGCGCCGGCCAAGCAGCAGCCGGAGCTGCGGGCGCGACCGGTGCGGCAGGCGCGACGGGCGGCCAGGCGGCAGCCGGGGCCGCAGGCGCGACGGGCGGCCAGGCGGCAGCCGGAGCGGCAGGCGCAGCAGGCGCCGCAGGCGCAGCCGGCGGCCACGCCGCGGCGGGAGGCACGGCCGCGGGAGGCTGCACCGGCGCGACGGGAGGGGTCGGGGAAAGGGCGGGTGCGCCGACGGGCGGCTCGACCGCGGTCAGGTGCACCGGGGCGCCGGCCGGCGGCTGATGCGGCAGGCCGACCGCGAACGGCGGGGTCCACGACGGCGTGGGCGAGCCGGCCGCATCGGTCACGGGCACCTGCTGCTGCGGCACCTCAGGGGTGCGCGGAGCCGGCGAACCGACCACGGGAAGCACGCTCGTGGCGGCATCCGCTCTCGGCGCCGGAGCTTCGGAGAACCAGTCGAGCACCTCCTCGCGGCGCGGAGCAGGGGTGCGCGGCGCCGCGGGAGGAGCGGCCTGCTGCGCCGGTGGCGCCGGCTGGACGGGCGGTGCGACGGGCGGTGACGGGACGTCGCGGCGCGGCGCATCGCCGCCCGCCAACTGGGCGAGCAGCCAATCGGCTCCGTCGCCCCCCAGACCCTGCCCGTCGCCGCTCATCAGGCCAACCCCAGGTCTTCCAGGCCGATCGCGTACAGGTAGGGCACGCCCTCGGCCTCGATGACCTCGCGGGCACCGGTCGCCCGGTCGACCACGACGGCGACCGCCACGACCTCGGCGCCGACCTTGCGGAGCGCTTCGATCGCCTTGATCGGCGACCCGCCGGTGGTCGAGGTGTCTTCGAGCACGATCACGCGCTTGCCGGCGAGGTCGGGACCCTCGACCTGCTTGCCGCGACCGTGGTCCTTCGGCTCCTTGCGCACGACGAAGGCGTCGTAGGCGAGGCCCTGGGCAGCGCCCTGGTGCAGGATCGCCGAGGCGATCGGGTCGGCGCCCATGGTCATGCCGCCGACGGCGACCACGTCGGGCACGTCTTTGATGAGGTCGATCATGACCTGTCCGATGAGCGGAGCGACGCGGTGGTCGAGGCTCACCTTGCGGAGGTCGACGTAATAGGTCGCCTTCTTCCCGCTCGTGAGGGTGAAGTCCCCGTGGAACACGGCGTCTGCCGCGATGAAGTCGATCAACTGGGCGCGCACGGCGTCGATGGGCTGAGGCTCTCGGAGGGTCACCCGAATACTCTACGACCCGCTTGCCTGAGAGGAAGGGGCGGATTCGACGTCGGGCGACGGCGGCGACGGGGCATCCGCTCGCTGTCGGCCCTTCGACGACCGCCCGCGTCCGCCCCAGAACGAGCGAGGAGTACCCGGAACGAGTCGGGCCCAGAACGGCGGCGTCTCCTCCTCGACGAGCGCTGCCGGCACGTCGATGTGGAAGTCGGCGATCTCTTCCGCGCCCTGATGCACGACCCGGTAGAGCGCCGTGCCGATGAGCACGCCCAGCGCGATCGACATGATCGAGACGAGTGCTTCGCCGAAGTCCTCGTAGCCGCTCGTGGTGCCGATCGCCTCGGTGAGTCCGACGAGACCGGCGGCCCCGGGCACCAGCAGCCAGAACGCCGGCAGGAAGGTGAGCTGCGACGGGGCGCCCTTGCGCAGCGTCGCGATCCACAGCACGACCGGGGTCATGGCGAGAGCGCCGACGAACCCGCTCACGGATGCGCCGATCAGCGCCCCGCCGACGACCTGGCCGGTATAGGCGACGAGCAGCACGAGCAGCACCCATCCGAACGTGTGCGGCGGGGCGGAGAAGTGCAGGTAGTTGCCGATCGCGAAGAGCAGCACTCCGAACACCGCCACCCACCAGGGGAAGGCCTCGCCGGAGTCGAGCGGCACGTACGAGGAGCTGGCGACCCCGACGAGCGTGCCCGCCGCGAGGATGCCGAACGCGAGCAACGAGAGCTGCACGAGTCCGAACACGAGGCGGGAGGCGCCGGCGAGCATCTGGCCTGCCGCGAGCTCGACGACCGCGGTCGTCAGCACTCCGCCGGGCAGGAACGTCGCGAGCGGCGCGATGAGCAGCCTGATCGGGTCGCCCACCGCGAAGTACGGGGCGATGAGGAACACCGCGGTGGCGCAGGCGAACGCCGCGAACACGGGGAAGACGATCTGCAGCGTCGGCGAACGCACGAGCTTCGCGACGCCGATGAGGGCCCCGAGCACGAAGGCGACGACCGCGCCCTGCCACGTCGGCGCGAGCAGCAGCGCGAGCCCGGTGGTCAGTACGGCGTGACCGAAGGTGCGCACGAGCCATCCGTGCGACGGCTTCATCGCACCGATCTCGTTCAGCCGCGTGATGCCGTCGAGCGGGGTGATCTCGGCGCGACGGGCGACCTCGATCAGGCGGTAGAGCGCCGCGATCTGGTCGAACCGGAACGAGGCGTTCACCGACGACCGGATCGCGACCCTGCCCTCGTTTCCCGCGCCCGTCTCGATGAGGATCACGGTCGGCAGCACCACGATGTCGGTGTCGTCGCGCCCGTAGGCGCTCGACACCGTCACGAGCGTGTCGCGGATCTTGTCGGTCGAGTCGGCGGCTGCGTTCATGCCCTCCGCGAGTCCGAGGAGGAACCTGCGGAGCAGCGCCTGCTCGGCCGCCTCCGCCATCAGACGATGACGAACGAGAGCGCCACGCCCACGAGGATCGCGACGACGACGTAGACGAGGTTCGGCAGCTGGAACGAGTGGTCGAAGACGAACTTGCCCATCTTGGTCGTGCCGGTCTGGTCGAACGCGACCGTCGCGACCTGGCTGCCGTTCGCGGGCAGCGTGTAGATGCCCATCGCCGCCGGCCAGAGCCCGACGAGGAGCGGGGCGGGCAGTCCGATCGTGATGCCGATCGGCACGATCGCGTTCGTGGCGCTCGACTGGCTCGTCGTGAGCATCGCGACGAGGAAGAGCGCGAGGGCGAAGAGCAGCGCACCGAGGAACGCCGTCGACCCGGAGACGAGCGAACCGAGACCGTCGACGATGAGCGTGTTGTTCGCGGCGACGAAGGTGTTCGCGAGCCACGCGATGCCGAAGAGGGCGATCGCGCCGACCATGCCGGCCGGGAAGGTCGACTGCTTCGGGACATCCGCCGCCTTCACCTTGCAGGTGAGGAAGATGAGCGCTGCGATGACGCCCATGATCACCTCGATGATGACGGTGATGCTGACCCGCACGGGGTCGCCCGCGTCATCCGTGCCGATCACCGGGCGAAGCCCCTCGAAGAGGCCGAAGAGCACGATGACGCCGACGCCGGTGAGGAAGATCGAGGCCGAGAGCACGGCACTGCGCGGCAGCTTCTTGTCGGCGTCGACCACGACGGCCGGCTTCACGAGGTGCTCGGCGAGGCGGCGCTGGAACTCGGGGTCGTCCTCGAGCTCCTTGCCGTGCTTGACCATGACGAGTGCCGCGATGCCGAGGCCCACGATCGAGGCCGGCCACATGATGAGCAGCAGCTTGCCGAGGTCGACGCCCTGCGGTGCGAGCAGCACGACCATCGACGCGGTCGCCGCGGAGACCGGCGAGCAGAGGATGCCGACCTGCGAGGCGACCGCCGAGACCGACAGCGCCCGCTCGGGCCGGATCTTCTGCTGGTACGACACGTCGTAGATGACGGGCAGCAGCGGATAGAAGATGTTGCCCGTGCCGGCGCCCACGGTGAAGAGGAACGACATCGCCGGGGCCAGGAAGACCACCGACTTCGGTCGCTTCTTGATGACCTTCGACGCGACCGAGACCATCCAGTCGATGCCACCGGCGGCTTGCATGACGGATGCCGCGGTGATGACGGTGATGACGATGAACACGGCGTCGACCGGGGCGCTGCCCGGCGCCTCGCCGAAGACGAAGACGAGCACCGCGACACCGACGAGACCCCAGACGCCGAGGCCGATCCCGCTCGTGCGGGTGCCCATGTAGATCGCGAGGATGACGACGATCAGCTCGGCGACGAGGATCCAGACGTTGTCGTTCACGACGAGGGGCCCTTCACGATGGGGCCGGTGCTCGCGAGCACGTGCGTCGGCAGGGGCGTCTCGACGATCCTCCCGTCGATCGCCTCGACCTTCAGCGCGAGCGGGTTCTCGACCGGGCTGATCGCCGTGACGAATTCGGAGCCCTCGAAGTGCAGCGACTGGAGGTTGCCGACGGCGTAGCCCGTGGCGAGCTCACCGCTCAGCAGGGAGGCGTGGAACAGCGGCTGGCGCTGGTCTTCGGCGTCGTAGTGCGGGCAGAAGCTGCCGTGCAGGAAGCCGAGCCCCTCGGGCAGCACCTGCAGGGTGGGCCCGTAGCTGTCGGTCGTGCCGCCCTCGAACCAGCAGATGCCGCCGGCCGAGCCGCCCGTGAAGACCGTGTTCGAGTTCGGGTCCTCCCACATCTCGCGCATGATCTCGCCGAGACCCTGGCGCTTCCAGACGTCGAGCATGTTGGCCGTGTTGCCGCCGCCGACGTGGATCACGTCGAAGCCCTTCACGAAGCCCGCGAGGTCGTCGACCGCCCGGTGGAAGAGGGGCAGGTGATGCGGTGCGCAGCGGTCGGAGTCGTACGTCGTGTAGAAGCTCACGATGTACGCGGCGTCGTCGCCGGTCGCCGTGCCGACGAAGAGCACGCGCGGGCGCTCCTTGCCGGTGAGCTTCAGGATGTAGTCGTGCGTCGGGTCGGCCCGCCGCTCCATCATCGCCTTGCCTGCGCCGGTCGCAACCACATGCGCCATCGTTCCCCCAAACGTCGAACCTTCGGCCACACGCTAGCGGGAGATCATCGGCCTCGTCGAGAGGCGCGGCGGCCGAGTCGACGCGGGTGCGAATCGTCGATCGCGGGGCAGGCGGGCACGCATCGGGATCCCCCCAGTACATCCCGATACGCATGACGAAGGGCCGCCCCGCGGGGTGTCCCTCCCCCGCGCGGCGGCCCTGCAGTCGGGCCCCGCGACTCAGGAGGAGGATTGCCCCTCTTCCCGCGCGACGGCCCGGTGTTCCGGGGAACGGACCCCCGGGATTCGCGGACCTAGACGGTGCGCGCGAACGTCTCTCGCGGCTGGCGACGGTAGCCGTCACGAGCGGTGACGACGATCGAGCCGATGACGGCGGCGATGGAAACGGCGCCGAGGAGCACGAAGACCATGGTGATTCCTTTCGAAGTACGAGCGGGGGATCGAGCAGTCGATGCCCCATTGCACGAGTTCGATACGTCAATTGAATCGCGAATGATAGTGCAGCACAAGCTCACGATTCTACAACGACAATGTAGTCTGGCTACATGGACGTACGCCGGTTGGACCTGCTTCGAGAGCTCGCGGAGCGCGGCAGCGTGACCGCCGTCGCCGAGGCCACCGGCCGCACGCCCTCGGCGGTCTCGCAGCAGCTGAAGGTGCTCGAGCGCGAGGCCGGAATGCCGCTGACCGAGCGCAGCGGCCGCGGCGTCGTGCTGACGAGCGCCGGGCACGCCCTCGCCCGCAGCGCCGCCGATGTCGCCGTCGCCCTCGAACGCGCCACCGCCCTGTGGGACGAGTTCCGCAACCACCCCAGCGGCGAGGTCTCGCTCGTCACGTTCCCGACGGTCGGCGCCACCCTCCTGCCCGCCGTGCTCACCGACCTCGCCGAGGTCGCCGGGCTCGTCGTGCGCGCGACCGACCTCGACCCCGAGGCGGCCGAGTTCGCCGACCTCACCTCCGACTTCGACATCGTGCTCGCGCACACCATGCCGGGCGTGCTGCCCTGGGGCGGCCGCGGCCTCAAGGCCGTGCCGTTGCTCACCGAGCCGCTCGATATCGGCCTGCCCGCCGACCACCGTCTCGCCGGCCGATCGCACTTGACCCCCGCAGACCTCGTCGACGAGACCTGGCTGGGGGTGCCGCCCGGGTTCCCCTTCGAGCGCATCCTGCACGCGATCGAGCAGCAGGCCGGACAGCGTGCCACGGTCAGCCAGCGCTTCAGCGACATGCGCATCATCGAGGCGTTCATCGAGGCGGGCCTCGGCATCGCGTTCGTGCCGCGGTTCACGAGCGGCACCGTGCCCGATTCGATCGTGTTGAAGCCGCTGCGCGGCGTGGCATCCGCTCGGCAGATCGTGGCTCTGGTGCGGCCGGATGTCGCGGAGCGCCTCGCCGTGCGCACCGTGCTCGACGTGCTCGTGGCGCGGGCCTCGCGGCTCGAGCAGGAGCACGCCGTCGCCTGAACCGAGCCGCGCGGCGCACAGGTCGCTCGGGACCACTCGAATCGCACGGGACCACGTACATCGAGGGTCCGGTGCGACACGGGGTGTCCCGAGCGGAGAAGTAGACTCCACGTTCATGAGCGATGACGCGATCCTGTTCGAAGTCGAGGGCGGGCTCGCCCGCCTCACCCTCAACCGCCCGAGCCGGCTGAACGCCGTCGACCCCGACGCGATCGCCCGCTGGCAGTCACTCGCCCATGAGATCGCCGAGCGCGACGACATCGGCGCGGTGCTCTTCGATGCCAACGGCCGCGCGTTCTGCGCAGGCGGCGATGTGCGGGCGATGTCGGAGCTCGCGGCCGCGGCCGAGTCGAGCGGCGCGGAGTCCGCGTCGGCCACGATCACGGCGCTCGCCGACGCGATCCACGACGGCCACCGCACGCTCCGCGAGAGTTCGAAGCCGATCGTGGCCGCCGTGCAGGGGCCGGTCGCCGGCGGAGGCCTCGGCTTCATGCTCGTCGCCGACCTCATCATCGCCTCCGAGCAAGCGACGTTCGCGAGCCGGTACGCGGATGTCGCGCTCACGCCCGACTGCGGCGTCAGCACGCTGCTGCCCGAGGCCGTCGGCACCCGCCGCGCGCTCGAGCTCACGCTGACCTCGCGCACCCTCACCGCTGCCGAGGCACTCGACTGGGGCCTCGTCACCGAGGTCGTCGCACCCGACGCGCTCGAGGCCCGGGCGCGCGCGATCGCGCAGAGCTGGATCGACGGGGCGACCGCCGCATTCGGCCAGGCGAAGCGCCTCGTGCGATCGGGGGTGACCCGCGACTTCCAGACGGCGCTCGACGACGAGGCGCGCACGATCGGCGCCGCCTTCGCGACGCCGGAGGCGAGCGCGCGCATCGCGGCCTTCGGGCGGTCGAGCCGCTCGAGTTAGCTCGGGCTCGACGCTCGGAACTCCGCCCGGGCGGCATCAGCCGCCTTCGCCGCGTTCGGGCCATCGTCGTGCGCCGCGACCCCGCCGCCGACCTCGACACCGGCCTGGTCGAGCAGATCATCGCGCCGAGCGCGAACTTCGGCGCTAGTTGTACCCGGCCAGGACGTTGGTAGCGGCGAGCCTGGTTGAACGAACGAGAACCTCCGAGTGGGATGTGGCTTGTCTAAGGCCCACGACCCACCGGAGGTTCTCGTGTCCCACGGTAGTGCGCGGTTGACCGTTCACGGTCGCCGACTGATCATCCAACGCCACCAAGCCGGTTGGCCCCAAGCCCATATCGCCGCCGCGATGGGGGTCTCCCGCAAGTGCGTGAAGACCTGGATCGACCGCCATACCGCCGAAGGCGATGCCGGACTCGCGACGCGGTCCTCACGGCCTCACACGATGCCCACGAGGACCAGCGACGAGATCGAACAGCAGGTCCTCGCTGCACGGGCCAGCGAGCGATGCGGCCCCGACGTCCTCGGCCCGATGGTCGGGGTGCCCGCACGGACGGTGTCTCGGATCCTGCGCCGCCACAACGTGCCCTACCTGCGTGAGTGCGACCCGATCACCGGCGAGGTGATCCGTTCATCAAAGCAGACCGCCGTACGTTACGAACGCGACCGGCCGGGCGAGCTGGTGCACATGGATGTGAAGAAGCTCGGCCGGATCCCTGACGGTGGCGGCTGGCGGGCCCACGGCCGAGCCAGTGGGTCGATCCAACGCGACCGCAACACCAAGGTCGGCTTCGACTACGTCCACTCCCTCGTCGATGACCATTCCCGGCTGGCCTACAGCGAGGTCCTCACCGACGAGAAGGGGTCGACATGCGCTGCGTTCCTCGAGCGTGCGATCGTCTACTTCGCGGCCAGCGGCATCACCCGCATCGAGCGGTTGATCACCGACAACGCGTGGGCCTACAGGTACTCGCTCCGCGAGGTCTGTGCGACCCACGGAATCCGGCAGAAGTTCATCAAGCCCCACTGCCCCTGGCAGAACGGCAAAGTTGAGCGACTGAACCGGACCCTGGCGACCGAGTGGGCCTACCGGCAGGCCTTCACAAGCAACGCAGAACGCGCCGCGGCACTTGCGCCGTGGATCGAGCACTACAACACTGAACGACGCCACAGCGCGCTCGGAGGCCACCCGCCAATCAGCCGCCTGCTACCAACCTGATGGCCGGGTACAGCTAGTCGTGCTGCGGGAACCCCAGGTTCAGCCCGCCGTGGCTCGGGTCGAGCCAGCGCGACGTGACCGCCTTCTCCTGCGTGTAGAAGTCGAAGCCGCGCGCGCCGTAGGCCTTTGCGTCGCCGAACAGGGAGTCCTTCCAGCCGCCGAACGAGTGATAGGCGACGGGCACCGGGATCGGCACGTTGATGCCGATCATGCCGACCGTCACCTCTCGTTGGAACCGCCGGGCGGCCCCGCCGTCGTTCGTGAAGATCGCCGTGCCGTTGCCGTAGGGCGAGGCGTTGATCACGTCGAGCCCCTCCTGGTAACCGTCGACGCGCACGATGCCGAGCACCGGGCCGAAGATCTCGTCTCGGTAGACGGACGACTCGAGCGACACCTTGTCGACGAGGGTCGGGCCGAGCCAGAACCCGTCGTCGTCCCCGTCGATCGGCGTCTCGCGCCCGTCGACCACGACCGTCGCCCCGTCGGTCTTCGCCACGTCGAGGTAGCCGACGACCTTGTCGCGGTGCTCGCGGGTGATGAGCGGCCCCATGTCGCAGCCGCGGGTGCCGTCGCCGGTGGTGAGCCGCGACATCCGCTCGCTGATCTTCTCGACCAGCTCGTCGGCGACGGAGTCGACCGCGAGCACGACCGAGACGGCCATGCAGCGCTCCCCCGCCGAGCCGAAGCCGGCGTTGACGGCGGCGTCGGCGGCGAGGTCGAGGTCGGCGTCGGGCAGCACGAGCATGTGGTTCTTGGCACCGCCGAGCGCCTGCACCCGCTTGCCGTTCGCCGTCGCGGTCGCGTAGATGTACTTCGCGATCGGCGTCGAGCCGACGAACGAGATCGAGCGCACGACGGGGTGCTCGAGCAGCGCGTCGACCGCCACCTTGTCGCCGTGCACGACGTTCAGCACGCCGTCGGGCAGGCCCGCCTCCTGCATGAGCCGGGCGAGCCAGATCGCGGCCGACGGGTCCTTCTCGGAGGGCTTCAGCACGACCGTGTTGCCCGTCGCGATCGCGAGCGGGAAGAACCACAGCGGCACCATCGCCGGGAAGTTGAACGGGCTGATGATGCCCACGACCCCCACGGGCTGCCGCATGGAGTACACGTCGATGCCCGTCGAGACGTTCTCGGAGTACTCGCCCTTCGTATAGCCGGGCATCGCGCAGGCGAGCTCGACGACCTCGAGTCCGCGGGCGATCTCGCCGGCGGCGTCGGAGAGCACCTTGCCGTGCTCGCTCGTGAGGATCGCGGCGAGTTCGCCGCTGCGGGCGTTGAGCAGCTCGCGGAAGGCGAACATCACCTGCTGGCGCTTGGCGATCGAGGTGTCGCGCCACTTGGGGAACGCGCGGGCTGCGGCCTGCACCGCGGCGTCGACGTCGTCGGTCGAGGCGAAGCGAACGCGCTTCTGCTCGACGCCGCGGGCCGGGTTGTAGACGGGCCCGCTGCGGGCCCCGTCACCGGCGACGGATGCCCCGTCGATCCAGTGCTCGATCGACGCGAGTCCGCCGTCGAGCGGCTGGGTCTCGGCGAGCGACGCGTCCTGCGCGTCGCCCCGGTCCGTCCGGTCGTTCCGGTCTGCCTGGTCTGTCTGGCTCATGGTTCAGCCCTCTCCTTCGAGTGCGGTGCGGAGTACGTCGTCGTAGATCACCATCGCGTCGGCGACCTCGTCGGCCGTGACGACGCACGGCGGCACGACGTGGATGCGGTTGTCCTGCACGAACGGCAGGAGCCCGCGCTCGACGAGCGCGGACTTGAGGCGGCCCGTCGCCGCCGCCGGCAGCGGCTCGCGGGTCGCCGGATCGGCGACCAGTTCGATCGCCCAGAACACGCCCTCGCCGCGCACCTCGCCGATCGCGGCGTGACGCTCGGCGAGCTCGGCGAGCGCCGGGCCAATGACCGTGGCCCCGATCTCGCGGGCGTTGTCGACGATGCCCTCCGACGCCATCGCGTCGAGCGCGGCGACGATCGAGGCCATCGCGAGCGGATGTCCCGAATAGGTGAGACCGCCGGGGAACACCCGATCATCGAAGGTCGCGGCGATCGGATCGGAGATGATCACGCCGCCGACCGGCACGTAGCCCGAGTTCACGCCCTTCGCGAAGGTGATGAGGTCGGGCCGCACGTCGTAGCCGTCGAAGGCGAACCATCGGCCGGTGCGGCCGAACCCCGCCATGACCTCGTCGAGGATGAGCAGGATGCCGTGCCGATCGCAGAGCTCGCGCACGCCGGCGAGATAGCCGGGCGGCGGCACGAGGATGCCGGCGGTGCCGGGGATCGTCTCGAGCAGGACCGCGGCGATCGACGAGGGACCCTCGGCCTCGATCACGCGCCGGAGGTGCTGCAGCGCCCGCTCCGACTCCTGCTCGGGCGTCGTCGCCCAGAACTCGGAACGGTAGAGGTAGGGGCCGAAGAAGTGCACGTGCCCCCGCGCGAACTCATTGGGGATGCGGCGCCAGTCGCCCGTCGAGACGATCGCCGCGCCGGTGTTGCCGTGGTACGAGCGGTAGGTCGAGAGCACCTTGTCGCGCCCCGTGTGCAGCCGCGCCATGCGGATGGCGTTCTCGTTGGCGTCGGCGCCGCCGTTGGTGAAGAAGACCTTGCGGAACCCGGATGGCGCGCGCTCGACGACGCGCTTGGCGGCCTCGCCGCGCGCGAGGTTCACGGTCGACGGCGCGACCGTGGTGAGGAGTTCGGCCTGCTCCCGGATCGCCTGCACGACCGACGGATGCTGATGGCCGATGTTGACGTTCACGAGTTGGCTCGAGAAGTCGAGGTACTCGCGGCCCGAGTGATCCCACACGCGGCTGCCGCGACCGCTCGCGATCACGAGGTTGGACGGATTCGCCTGCGCGGACCAGGAGTGGAAGACGTGGTCTCGGTCGAGTTCACGGGCCAGCTCGTCGAGGCCCTCGGTGAGGTTGTCGGTCATGGCACGGTGCCCTTTCCTGTCCGTTCCGTCGCGGTGGGAGTGATGGTTGGTGGTGGAGTGATCCCGCGCGGCCGGCCGGTTGCACCGGCCGCGCGGCATCCGCTCGCTAGTTGCCGCCCTCCTCGAGGGTGACGTCGATGGGTTCGAAGCCCTCGCCGGTGAGGTCGAGTCCTTCGCCCTCGAGCTCGTCGAGCGCCTGCTGGATCCAGTCGTTCGTGTACGCGGTCGACGGCGGCTCCTCGGTGATGAGGTGCGCCCCCGACTCGTTCACGGCCGCGAGGGCGCCGGCGACGGTCTTGTTCCACGCGTCCTCGTCGATGATGCCGATGCCGTCGGGCGACGGCCAGATGAGCTTGTTCGTCTCGTTCACCATCCAGAGCTCGTGGCTCGGGCCCCAACCGGAGCCTGCGGCGATCGTGATGTCCGACGCCTCCTGCGGGTTCTCGGCGGCGTAGACCCAGCCCTTGATGACGGCCTTCAGAAACTTGACCGTCGTGTCCTGGTAGTCGGTGTCGTCGGCGAGCCGTGCGGTGTCGGCCCAGATGGCGTCCTGGAGCATGGCGCCCTCGGTCTCTTCGTAGCTGATGACGTTGAAGTCCTCGGACTGGTAGAGCTCGCCCGTGTCGGGGTTCACCGTCTCGAGCAGCTGCGCGTACTCGTTGTAGGTCATCGCCTGGGCCGCGTCGATGTCGCCCTGCAGGAAGGCGTTCATGTTGAAGTCCTGCGTGATGATCTGCACGGTCGTGGCGTCGAGTCCCTCGGCGGCCATGGCCGCGAAGATCTCCCACTCGTTGCCGAAGCCCCACGAACCGATCTTCTTGCCCTCGAAGTCGGCGACGGAGTCGATGCCCGAGTCGGCCATCGAGACCTGCAGCGTTCCCGACCTCTGGAAGATCTGGGCGATGTCGGTGAGCTCGGCGCCCTGCTCGATCGAGCCGAGCACCTTCGGCACCCAGGCGATCGCGTAGTCGACGTCGCCGTTCGCGAGGGCGTCCTGCGGCACGATGTCGCCGCCCGAGGGGATGATCTCGACGTCCAGCCCCTCCTCTTCGAAGAAGCCCTGGTCGACGGCGGCGAAGTAGCCGGCGAACTGGCCCTGCGGCAGCCACTGGAGCTGGAGCTTCACGGGGGTGAGGTCGCCGTCGCCGCCCCCGTCGGTCTCCCCGGTCCCGCCGCCGGATCCAGAACATGCGGTGAGTGCGAGCGCCGCCGCGAGGGCGACCCCGCCGATCGTCGCGAGGCGACGTCTGCTGTGGTTCATGTCAGTCCTTTCATGGTTCTCGGTGCGTGCGGTGGTGCTGGTTCCGCCGGGCACGGGCCGCGGTGGTCGGGGTCAGGGGCGTCGTCGCGCCTGGGGCGTGTGGCGCTGCAGCAGCCGTTCGAGCGCGAGCGTCGCGAGATAGAAGAGGAGCCCGAGGGCGATGGACGCCAGCACGTACGCCCAGGCGCGCGCGTAGGCGCTGGATGCGGCCGACGTGGAGATGAGTCCGCCGAGGCCGCCGCGCGGGCCGCCGAAGTACTCGGCGACGAGGGCGGAGATCACGGCGAGCGACGAGGCGATGCGGATGCCGGTGAGGATGAAGGGCCGTGCGGTCGGCAGGGTGAGCGTGCGCAGCACCTGGCCGGAACTCGCGGCGTAGGCCTTCATCAGGTCGCGGTGCACCGGCGTCGTCTGACGGAACCCGCGCAGCGTGTTGATGAAGACCGGCACGAACGACGCGATCGCGGCGATGGCCTGGCGGCCGAACTGGCTGTCGGCGCCGAACATCGAGTTGAGTACGGGGGCGAGGGCGACGATCGGGATGACCGCGAGCGAGGCCACGACCGGAGCGCTCATCTGGTCGATCGGCCGCCACCGCGCCGCGACGGCGGCCAGCAGGATGCCGAGGATCGAGCCGACAACGAGGCCGACGAGCGCGTTGGTGCCGGTGATGAGCATCGCCTGCGCGATCGAGGGCCAGTACGCGATGAACTCCTCGATGATCGAGGCCGGACTCGGCAGCAGGTAGTCGGAGACGCCCACCACGCTGACGAGGAACTGCCACGCGCCGAGCACGATGAGCCCCACCGCGACGGGTGCGACGATGCGCAGCGTCGTCTCGGTGCGCGGACTCATGCGCGCGGGGCGGGCCCGTCGCCTCGTACCCGTCGGTGCGGCGGTCGCGCTCATCAGCGCGTCTCCACTCCGCGCGGGCCGGTGCCCACCGGTGCGCCGCCGTGCAGCGCCTCGCGCACCGCGGTGACCATGTCGAAGAACGCGCGCTCCTCGCGGAGCTCATCGGTTCGAGCGGCGCGCTTCGCGTCGGCGCCGAGGCGCATCGGCACGATCTCGCGGATGCGGCCGGGGCGGGGCGACATCACGACGACGCGGTCGGAGAGGAACACCGCCTCGGGGATCGAGTGGGTCACGAACACGACGGCCGCGCCCGTCTCGGCCGAGATGCGCACGAGGTCGGACTGCATCTTCTCGCGCGTCATCTCGTCGAGGGCGCCGAACGGCTCGTCCATGAGCAGCAGTCGCGGCTGCTCGGCGAGCGATCGGGCGATCGCGACGCGCTGCTGCATGCCGCCCGAGAGCTGGTCGGGGTAGCGGTCGGCGAAGTCGGCGAGCCCGACCATGTCGAGCAGTTCGGCCACGCGGGCATTGCGAGCAGCGGATGCCGCGCCGTGCAACTCGAGCGGCAGGGCGACGTTGCCCGCGACCGTGCGCCACGGCAGGAGCCCGGCCGACTGGAACGCGATGCCGTACTCCTGGTCGAGGCGCGCCTGTCGCGCGCTCTTGCCGAACACCGCGAGCGTGCCGCTCGAGGGGTCGTCGAGGTCGGCGATGAGGCGCATGAGCGTCGACTTGCCGCAGCCGCTCGGGCCGATGAGCGAGACGAACTCGCCGGCGGCGACCGTGAGGTCGATCGAATCGAGCGCCTGCACCTGGCCGGTGCGGGTCTCGAAGACCTTGTCGACGGCGCGCACCTCGACGGCCGCTACGGCCGCGGGCTGCGTCGGCATTGCTGCCGGTTGAGCCGGTCGAAACCCCTGGGGCTCGCTCATGCGGCCTCCTCCGTTCGTCGGTAGTTCTTGAGGATCACGCCGAGCAGGGCGATCGAGCCGGCGGCCACGAGGCCCAGCACGATCGCGCCGAAGATCGGCGCCCACGCCTTGGCCGGATCGCCGGACGCCTGCCCGGCGAACTGGATGAGGATGCGACCGATGCCGCCCTGCAGGCCCGTCGAGACCTCGGCGACGACCGCGCCGATCACGGCGTTGGCCGCGCCGAGGCGGAGTGCCGGCAGCAGGTAGGGCACGGATGCCGGGAACCGCAGCTTCACGAGCGTCGTCCAGTAGCCCGCCGCATAGGTCTGCATGAGCTCCTCGTGGATGCGGTCGGGCGACTGCAGCCCCTTCAGCGCGCCGATCGCGATCGGGAAGAACGCGAGGTAGCTCGCGATGAGGGCGACCGACATCCAGTCCTGCCACTCGAACGAGCCGATCTCGACGCGCGAACCCCAGCTCTTCACGACCGGCGCGAACGCGATGAGCGGCACGGTCTGGCTGATCACGATCCACGGCAGCAGGCCCCACTCGGCGAGGCGCCAGCGCTGCATCACGAGGGCGAGGCCGATGCCCACGACGACGCCCACGAGCCATCCGGCCGCGGCGATGCCGAGCGTCGTGAGCGCGGCGAGTGCGACCACGCTCCAGAGCGGCAGCGCGCCGTCGGCCCGGGTGACGGGTTCGGCGAGGCGGGCGCCCATGTCCCAGATGTGGGGCATGGCGAGGTCGGTCGTGCGCGGCAGCACCCGGAGCTCGCCGAGCACGACGCCGTCGGCGGGCCCCAGCAGCTTGTAGCCCTCCCAGATGAGCGCGATGACGAGGATGCCGGCGAGCCCCCAGGCCCAGCGGCCGAGCTCGCGGCCCGCCCGCCCGGGGCGACGCGGCGCACGCGGGCCCGGCGCCGGCGCCGCGGCATCCGTCGCCCTCGTCTCGCGCACGCCGGTCTCGATCATGCCTTGGCCGTGAGGTGCTCGGAGAGCGCCGGGATCACGGTCTCGCCGTAGACCCGCAGCGTCTCCTCTTTATTGTCGTGCTGGAGGTAGCCGGCGAACTGGTCGACCCCGAGCGCCTTCAGCTGCTCGAGCTTCTCGATGTGCTGCTCGGCGGTGCCGAGCACGCAGAACCGGTCGACGATCTCATCGGGCACGAAGCTCGTGTGCACGTTGCCCGCGCGGCCGTGCTCGTTGTAGTCGTAGCCCTCGCGGGCCGTGATGTAGTCGGTGAGCGCGTCGGGCACCGCGCCGTGCGCGCCGTACTTCGCGACGATGTCGGCGACGTGGTTGCCGACCATGCCGCCGAACCAGCGGCACTGTTCGCGCATGTGCTCCCAGTCGTCGCCGATGTACATGGGCGCGGCGACGCAGAACTTGATCGACATCGGGTCTCGCCCGGCGGCTTCCGCCGCGTCGCGCACGTGCTTGATCATCCAGGCTGCGATGTCGACGTCGGCGAGCTGCAGGATGAATCCGTCGCCCACCTCGCCCGTGAGCTTCAGCGCCATCGGGCCGTACGCGGCCACCCACACCTCGAGCTCCGAGCCGTGGCTCCACGGGAACTGGAGCTGCGAGCCGTGGTACTCGACCGGCCGGGAGTTCGCGAGCTCGCGGATGACGTGGATCGCCTCGCGGAGCTCGGCGATCGTCGTCGGCCTGCCGTTCGTGACGCGCACCGCGGAGTCGCCGCGGCCGATGCCGCAGATCGTGCGGTTGCCGTACATCTCGTTGAGGGTCGCGAAGATCGATGCCGTCACCGTCCAGTCGCGCGTCGCCGGGTTGGTGACGAACGGCCCGACCTTGACCTTGCGGGTCTCGGCGAGGATCTGGCTGTAGATGACGTACGGCTCCTGCCACAGCAGGTGCGAGTCGAAGGTCCACACGTGCGTGAACCCGTGGTTCTCGGCGAGCTTCGCGAGCTGGATGGTGCGCGATGCCGGGGGGTTGGTCTGCAGGACCGCTCCGAAGTCCATCCGTGCTCCCTTTCGTCTGCGGGTCGAGGAGGCCGCTCGCGGCCGTCTCGAAACCGGGTGTCTAGATGAGGTACTGGCTGAGGCCGCGCTTGAGGAACCGGCCGTCGCCCTTGGCGCCGAGGTACTGGTCGCCATCGACGATGACCTTGCCCCGCGAGAGCACGGTGTCGACGTGGCCGTCGATCTCGTAGCCCTCCCACGCGGAGTAGTCCATGTTCATGTGGTGGGTCTTGTCGAGCCCGATCGAGGTGTGGCCGTTCGGGTCGTAGACGACGATGTCGGCGTCGGCGCCCGGCTGGATCACGCCCTTCGTGCCGTACAGGCCGAACATGCGCGCGGGCGTGGTGCTCGTGAGCTCCACCCAGCGCTCGAGGGTGATCTCGCCGGTGACGACGCCCTGGTACATGAGGTCCATGCGGTGCTCGATCGAGCCGATGCCGTTCGGGATCCTACGGAAGTCGGACAAGCCCAGTTCCTTCTGGTCCTTCATGCAGAACGGGCAGTGGTCGGTCGAGACCATCTGCAGGTCGTTCGTGCGCAGCGCCTGCCACATCGACTGCTGGTGGCCCTCCTCGCGGGAGCGCAGCGGGGTCGAGCACACCCACTTCGCACCCTCGAAGTGCCCCCACTGCTCGCTGGATGCGCCGAGCTGCTCCTCGAGCGAGAGGTAGAGGTACTGCGGGCAGGTCTCGCCGTAGACGTTCTGCCCCTTGTCGCGCGCCCAGGCGAGCTGCTCGACGGCCTGCTTCGCCGACACGTGCACGATGTAGAGCGGGGCGCCGGTGAGCTTCGCGAGCATGATCGCGCGGTGCGTCGCCTCCTCCTCCATCTCCCAGGCCCGGGCGACACCGTGGTAGAACGGGTCGGTCTTGCCCTGCTCCACGAGCTGGGCGGCGAGCACGTCGATCGCCGGGCCGTTCTCGGCGTGCATCATCGTGAGCATGCCCGTGTCGCGCGAGACCTGCATGGCCTTCAGGATCTGCGCGTCGTCGGAGTAGAAGACGCCCGGGTAGGCCATGAACATCTTGAAGCTCGTGATGCCCTCGTCGGGCAGTCGGCGGAGCGTCGCGAGCGACGCCTCGTTGACGTCGCCGACGATCTGGTGGAAGCCGTAGTCGATCGCGCAGTTGCCCGCGGCCTTCTCGTGCCATGCGGCGAGCCCGTCTTCGATGCGATGCCCGTAGGTCTGCACCGCGAAGTCGATGATCGAGGTCGTGCCGCCCCACGCGGCCGCGCGGGTTCCGGTCTCGAAGGTGTCGGATGCCTCGGTGCCCCCGAACGGCAGCTGCATGTGGGTGTGGGCGTCGATGCCGCCGGGGATGACGTACCGGCCGGTGGCGTCGATCACGCGGTCGACGGATGCCGCGACATCCGTGCCCAGCAATGCGGCGCCCGGCTCGAGCACGGCACGGATGGTCTCGCCATCGACGAGCACATCGGCGGCGGCGCGGCCCGTGGCGCTCACGACGGTGCCGCCGCTGATGAGGGTGGTGGCCATTGGTGCTCCTTCGTCTCTGCGGGTCGAGGAGGCGCTCCGGCGCCGTCTCGAAACCGGTGACCTACGGCTTGGGGATGGAGGTGTAGGAGTCGGGGCGGCGATCGCGGTAGAACTGCCAGGCGTTGCGCACGTTCCGGATCATGTCCATGTCGAGGTCGCGCACGACGACCTCCTCGTCGGTCTCGGAGCCGTACCCGCCCACGATGTTGCCCTGGGGGTCGCAGAACTGGCTCTTGCCGTAGAAGTTCACCGCCAGGTCGCCGTACTCGTTGTCTTCGAGGCCGACGCGGTTGGCCGCGGCCACGAAGTAGCCGTTCGCTGCGGCGGCGGCCGGCTGCTCGATCTCCCAGAGCCGGTTCGAGAGGCCGGGCTTCGTCGCGTTCGGGTTGAAGACGATCTGCGCGCCGTTCAGGCCCAGCTCGCGCCAGCCCTCGGGGAAGTGCCGGTCGTAGCAGATGTAGACGCCGATCGGGCCGACGGCGGTGTTGAACACCGGGTAACCGAGGTTGCCGGGGCGGAAGTAGAACTTCTCCCAGAACTTGTCGAGGTTCGGGATGTGGTGCTTGCGATACGAGCCGAGGATCGTGCCGTCTGCATCGACGACGACCGCGGTGTTGTAGTAGACGCCCGGCTGCTCCTCCTCGTAGATCGGCAGCACCATGACCATGCCGAGTTCCTTCGCGAGCGCGGCGAAGCGCTGCACGATCGGGCCGTCGGCGGGTTCGGCGTAGTCGTAGTACTTCACGTCTTCGGTGATGCCGAAGTACGGGCCGTAGAAGAGCTCCTGGAAGCAGATGACCTGGGCGCCCTGCGCCTTCGCGTCACGGGCGAACTGCTCGTGCTTGTCGAGCATGGACTCCTTGTCGCCGGTCCAGGTCGTCTGCGTGATGGCCGCTCGGACGATCGTCATGTTGCCTCCTGAGTCGGTCGGCGTCGTTGCCGTGCACTCGATGGGCGTGGAACAGAGGTGCTCACCGGGTGGTGCTGTGACGCCGAGGCTGTGCTGCGGACGCCGTCGTCCGGAGCTTCCGAACGGGTGCGCGACCCGTTCTGTTATTGTTCGGCGTGAACATTTCTCTTGTGTTTCACACTGTGACGTTGTGGTTACTTATCTTGTCCCTCACGTCGTGAGGAGGCAATGGTCGTGTCAGGTATTCATGTGAATGGATCTCGGATGACTGCGATTCGACTCGAGGGCGCGGAGCTCATCGCGCTCGCGGAGTTCGGCGAGCCGACCCCGCGCGGCATCGCCGGGGTGATCGCGCGGCTCGTGAACTCGGGCGAGCTCGCCGCCGGCACCCGGCTGCCCACCGTGCGCGAACTCGCGAGCGAGCTCGGCGTCAGCCCCGCCACGGTGAGCCAGGCCTGGCAGGCGCTCTCGCGCACGGGGCTCATCGAGTCCCGCGGGCGGGCCGGCAGCTTCGTGCGTCCGCTCTCGCAGGGCTGGCTCGCGCCGCGCATGCGCGGCATGGCCGCCCCGAACGATCCCGTGCGCCTCGACCTCTCGCGCGGCACGCCCGACCCGCTCCTCCTGCCGGCGCTCGGTCCGGCGCTCTCGCGGGTCTCGGCGCGCGCCGAGACCGGCAGCTACCAGGCCGAACCCGTGATCCCGGGGCTCGCGGCGGTGCTCGCCGACTCCTGGCCGTCGGAGACCGAGACGATCATGGTCGTCGACGGCGCCCTCGACGCGATCTCGCGCACCCTCGACGAGGTCGTGCGCTACGGCGACCGGGTCGTCGTCGAGAGCCCGGGCTTCCCTCCGTTCCTCGACCTGCTCGACCTGCTCGGCGCCGAGGCCGTGCCGGTCGCGGTCGACGAGGCCGGCATGACGCCCGAGGGGCTCGCCCGGGCGCTGCACCAGCAGCCCGTCGCGGTGCTGCTGCAGCCACGGGCGCAGAATCCCACCGGGGCGTCGATGACGGTCGGCCGCGCCGAGGCGCTGGCGCGCGTCATCCGATCGGCCGAACGCGCGGGCGACGTCGTCGTCATCGAAGACGACCACTCGGGCATGATCTCGACCGCCGGCGACGTGACGCTCGGCACCTGGCTGCCCGAGCAGGTCGTGCACGTGCGCAGCTTCTCGAAGTCGCACGGGCCCGATCTGCGCATCGCCGCGGTCGGCGGGCCGCGCGACCTCGTCGACCGCATCGCCGCGCGTCGCATGCTCGGCCCCGGCTGGACGTCGAGGATGCTGCAGACGATCCTGCTCGACCTGCTCACCGACGGCACCTCGCTCGACGCCGTCGCCGAGGCGCGGCGCCAGTACTTCACGAGGCAGCGCGCACTCGGCGATGCGCTCCGGGCGCGCGGGGTGCCGGTCGCGCCTGCCGACGGAGTGAACCTCTGGATGCCGGTGCTGAGCGAGCGTTCGGCGCTCGTGCAGCTGGCGGCAGCCGGGGTGCGCGTCGCGGCGGGCACGCCGTTCCTCGCGGCGGCGGGGAACGTTGGGAACGGCTCGGGCAACGGCCGCGCCCGATCCGGCGGCGACTACGTGCGGGTCACCGTCGGCATGGTGCGCGACGACGCCGACGAGGTCGCGGATGCACTCGCGACGGCGGCGCAGCACGTGGTCGCGGGCGGGTACTGACCGGGCGCCTCCCCCGACACGGCATCCACGGCGCGCCGGCGTGCGGGAGCCGCCCGTCACGCCTTCGCGCTGCTCGGCACCTTCGCGTAGTGGTCGGCGCTCATCGTCAGCTCCGCCCGACCGCCCGTGATCGAACGCAGGTCGAGCACGTAGCGCCCGAGCTCGGCCTCCGGCACGTTCGCCACGATGCGGGCGCGGCCGTCGCCGACGACCTCGGTGGCGCTGACCCGCCCGCGGCGACCCGACAGATCGGTCAGCACCGTGCCCTGCAGGTCGCTCGGCACCGTGACGGTCACGAGCGACACGGGCTCGAGCAGCACCGTGCCCGCCTCGGCCAGCGCCGCCTTCGCCCCGATCGAGGCCGCGGTGCGGAACGCCATGTCGGAGGAGTCGACCGAGTGCGACTTGCCGTCGACGAGCTCGACCCGCACGTCGACGACCGGATGCCCCTGCGGACCGCCCGCAGCGAGGGCATCGCGTGCCCCCTTCTCGACGGCCGGGATGTACGACCGCGGCACCGCCCCGCCGACGACGGAGTCGACGAACTCGAAGCCGCCGCCGAGCGGCAGCGGCGAGACCCGCAGCTGCACGACGGCGAACTGGCCGTGCCCGCCCGACTGCTTCTTGAGCCGCCCCTCGACCTCCGCCCTGCCCGCGATCGTCTCGCGGTACGCGATCGGCGCCGGCGAGGTGGTGACGTGCACGCCGAAGACGCGAGCGAGTCGCTCGACGGCGACGTCGAGGTGCGTGTCGCCGAGGCCGCGGAGGATCGCGTGACCGCCCGTGCGGTCGATCACGAGCGTCGGATCCTCGGCGACGATGCGGCCGAGGGAGGTCATGAGCTTCTCGTCGTCGGACTGCGTGGCCGGGGTGAGGCTCAGCGCGAACACCGGTTCGCGATGCGGCAGCGGCGCGGGTTCGGCGCTGCCGCTCGCGCGAGTCCAGAGCAGGGTGCCCGTCGGCGAGCCGGTGAGCTTGGCCACCGCACCGACCTCCCCGGCTCGCAGCACGTCGGCCGGCAGGTGCTCGGCCCCGCGCAGGCGGAAGAGCCCGTGCAGGCGTTCGTCGGCGCCGGTCGTGGCGTTGACCAGCCGATCGCTCGGGTGCACGACGCCCGAGAGCACCTTGAACATCGACACCTGCCCGACGAACGGGTCCGCCACGGTGCGGAAGACGTGCAGCACCGTGTCGCCATCGAGGTTCGGGGCCACCGCGACCTCGGTGCCGCCCATCACGATGCGACCGTCGTGCTCGAGCGCCGACGGCGCGAGGGCGCACACGAGGTCGGCGACCCGGTCGACACCGGCGCCGGTCAGCGCCGAGCACACGACCACCGGGATCGCCCGGCCCGCCGCGACCTCGCGTGCGAGCGTGCGTTCGAGATCGGATGCCGCGGGCTCGCGCCCGTCGAGGTACGCCTCGAGCTGCTCGTCGTCGTGCGACACGATCTCCTCGGTCACCTCGACGTGCAGCCGGTGCTCCTCGGGCTCGACCGCGGCGGGCAGCGCTTCATCGCGATGATGGCCAGTGTCGTCGTAGACGAGTGCCTGCTCACTCAGCACATCGGCGAGCGCGGTGAAGTCGTGCTCCTCGCCGAGCGGCAGCTCGAGCGCCACGAGTCGGTCGCCGAACACCTCGCGGAGCTCCCCGAGCACCCGACGGAAGTCGGCCCGCGCCTTGTCCTCCTGGGTGATGACGACGATGAGCGGCACGGCGGCCGACTGTGCGGCGGCCGCCGCGAAGCGCGTGCCCGCGGTCACGCCGTCGACCGCGCTCACGGTCAGCAACGCGGCATCCGCCACCGCCAGTGCCGTGTCGAGACCGCCGACGAAATCGGGATGGCCCGGCGCGTCGGCCAGGGTCATCGTGTGCTCGACGCCGTCGGGTGCGGCCCAGCCCAGGTGGGCGAGCGAGAGCCCGAGGGTCATGCCTCTCGCGATCTCCTCGGGCTCGTGGTCGCCGGTCGTGGTGCCCTGCTCGACGCTGCCCGCCCTCGGGATCGCGCCGGCGCGCAGCAGCAGCGCTTCGAGCAGGCTCGTCTTGCCGGAACCTGCGGCGCCCACGAGGGCGACGGTCCGGTGGGTGGGGGTCGATGCCGAGTTCATGTGGCCTCCCGCGCCGGTGCGGTGCTGTCCGTCCCATCGTGTACCCGGCGGGCCGCGAGCGCCAGCCTTCTGCGGGCTCGACCCGACGAAACGGCGGTCGCCTCGTGTACCCGGCGGGCCGCGAGCGCCAGCCCTCCGCGAGTCGGTGCGGCTCAGCTCGCCGTGAGGAGCCTGACCCCGGCGCGGTCGAGCTCGAGCATCGCCGGCGAAGCCGCATCCGCATCGGTGACGACTCCCGCCACCTCGTCGAGGGGCAGCACCCGATACGTCGAGGCCGCACCGATCTTCTCGGTGCTCGCGAGCACGTAGGTCTCGGCGGCCGAGCGCGCGAGCGCGCGCTTCATGGCCGCCTCCTCCGCATCGCCCGTGGTGAGGCCGGCCTCGGCGTGCACCCCGGTGACGCCGAGGAAGAACAGGTCGGCGCTCACCTCGCGCAGAGCCTCGACGGCGATCGCGCCGCACGTGACCATCGAGTGCCGGTAGACGCGGCCGCCGATGAGCTGCAGTTCGATGTGCTCGTGCTCGGCGAGCGCCACGGCGATGGTCGGGCTGTGCGTGATGACGGTCGCGTGCAGTGAGCGCGGGAGCGCACCGACGAGGGCGAGCGTGCTCGTGCCGCCGTCGAGCAGCACGGTCGCGCCCGGTTCGATGAGTGCGGCGGCTTCCGCGGCGATGCGGTGCTTGCTCTCGGGCTCGATGCGGGTGCGCGCCTCGTAGGGCGAGGTGGCCGGCGAGGCCGGCAGCGCTCCGCCGTACACGCGCTGGCAGAGGCCCGCCGCCGCGAGTTCGCGGAGGTCGCGGCGGATCGTGTCCTCGGAGATACCCAGATCGGCCGCGGCATCGGCGGCCACGATGCGGCCGTCGCGCTGCAGCAGTTCGAGCAGCAGTTCACGGCGTTGCGCGGTCAACATGCACGTTCCTCCTTGTTTCTACACATTCTTGCACGTTATGGTGGCGAGCATGTCGAAACCACTGCTCATTCTCATCGCCGGCCCCTACCGCTCGGGCACCGACGGCGACCCCGCCCGCATCGCCCGCAACCTCGAACGCCTCGAGCAGGCCTCCTGGCCGATCTACGAACGCGGCCACGTGCCGATGATCGGCGAATGGGTCGCGCTGCCCATCCTGCGCGTGGCGTCGACGGATGCCTCGGGCCACGACGCATCCGCCGGCTCATCGCCCGTCGAGGGCGACGTCATGTACACGACCGCCCACCGTCTGCTGCAGCACTGCGACGCCGTGCTGCGCCTCGAGGGCGCCTCGCACGGCGCCGATCAGGACGTGCGCATCGCGGAGGCCAGGGGCATCCCGGTCTACCGCTCGATCGACGAGATCCCGGTGTTCGCGGCCGACGCCGCGGCCTGACCTCTCGCAGAACCCACGAGTCGTGTGCGAGTCGGGATCGGGCTCGCACACGGCCGTAGGGTTGAACGGTGCAGATCACGGTGCTCGCGGGCGGAGTCGGAGGCTCGCGCTTCGTGCGCGGCGTGCGCGAGGAGTGCGCCAGGCGCTGGCCCGACGGCGACGGGGGCACCGAGGCATCCGTCACCGTGATCGTCAACACGGGCGACGACATCTGGCTCGCCGGCGTGCGCCTCATGCCCGACTTCGACTCGCTCCTCTACTCGCTCGCCGGCGTCAACGACACCGAGCGCGGCTGGGGCCGGGCAGGCGAGACCGAACGCGTCGCCGCAGAGCTGCGCGAGTGGGGCGTCGGCTGGCCATGGTTCACCCTCGGCGACCTCGACCTCGGCACGCACCTCGCGCGCACGGCGTGGCTCCGCGACGGAGCGACGCCCTCCGAGGTGGCGCATCGCCTGCAGCAGCGCTGGCCGCTCGGCGTGCAGCTGGTCCCCGCGACCGACACCGAAGTCGACACCGACGTGCTCGTCGCCGACCCCGACAAGCTCGACGGCGAACGCGAGATGCACTTCCAGGAATGGTGGACCCGCTACCGCGCCACCCTGCCCGCGATCGCGTTCCGGCAGCGGAACATCGAGACGGCCCGCCCGGCACCCGGGGTCGTCGAGGCGATCGTCGGGGCCGACATCGTGCTCATCGCCCCGTCGAACCCGGTCGTCTCGATCGGCACCATCCTCTCCGTACCCGGCATCCGCGAGGCGCTCGCCGAGACCTCGGCGCCCGTGGTCGGCGTCTCGCCGATCATCGGCGGCAAGGTCGTGCGCGGCATGGCCGACGCGTGCCTGCCCGTGATCGGCGTCGAGACGAGCGCCGAGGGGGTCGGCCGGCACTACGGCTCGCGGCGTGAGGGCGGCCTGCTCGACGGATGGCTCGTCGATGAGACGGATGCCGCTGCGCTCGCGCCGCTCCAGGCGATCGGGCTCACCGCGGCATCCGTGCCCCTGTGGATGCGCGACCTCGACACGTCGGCCGACCTCGCCGGTGCGGCGCTCGACCTCGCGGTCTAGGATTGAGCCGACCCGCCGGTCCGGATCTGATCGGCGTGTGCGGCCCGGCATTGGGCTGCGAGTCCCCGACTTGTCGGTGCCCTACTCGCACGCCATCCGGAGGCCTGATGCCCACGTTCCGCTCCCTCTTCATCGCCGCGCCCGTCGCCGCCGTGCTCCTGCTCGCCGGGTGCGCGACCGGAAGTGCCGCCGGCCCCGCCGACGCGGATGCCGCGCCCGACGCCGCGGCATCGGGGTTCCCGCTCACGATCGACAACTGCGGCACCGAGGTCACCTTCGACGCGGCGCCCGAGCGGGTCGTGACGATCAAGTCGTCGACCCTCGAGCTGCTGCTCGCCCTCGGCCTCGGCCTCGAAGACCGTGTCATCGGCTCGGCCTTCAGCGATGGGCCGGCGCCCGAGGCGTACGCCGACGCCGCGGCGGGCATCGACGTGCTCTCCGACAAGGTGCCGTCGCAGGAGGCGACACTCGCCGCAGAGCCCGACCTCGTCTTCGCCGGCTGGGAGTCGAACCTCTCGGCCGAGGGTGCCGGCGATCGCGAGACGCTCGCGAAGCTCGGCGTCGCGAGCTACGTGGCCCCCGCGGCGTGCAAGGGCGAGGGCTACATGCCGAACCCGCTCACCTTCGACGAGGTCTTCCGCGAGTTCGAGGAGGCCGGCGACATCTTCGGCGTTCCGGATGCCGCGGCCGACCTCGTCGCGACCCAGCGCGCCGAGCTCGACGCGATCGAGCCGAACACCGACGGCCTCACGGCGCTCTGGTACAGCTCGGGTGACGAGACGCCGTTCGTCGGCGCGGGCATCGGTGCTCCGCAGATGATCATGGAGGCCGCCGGCCTCGAGAACATCGCGGCCGACGTCGAGGACACGTGGACCTCGATGGGCTGGGAGGCGATCGTCGCCGCGAACCCCGACGTCATCGTGCTCGTCGACGCCGCGTGGAACACCGCCGAGCAGAAGATCGCGCACCTCGAGTCGAACGCGGCGACGGCGGCACTGCCCGCCGTGCAGGCGAAGCGGTACCTCGTCGTCGACTTCCCGGCGACCGAGGCCGGCGTGCGCAACGTCGGCGCGGTCTCGTCGCTCGTCGAGCAGCTCGGGGCGCTCGGCTGATGAAGACCCCGCTGGTTGAGCAGTCTCTGCGGGTTGAGCCTGTCGAAACCGCCCCCGGGGAAGGTTTCGAGACGCTCGCTGCGCTCGCTCCTCAACCCGCGAAGCGGCGGCGCGGCCGCACGGTGCTCTGGGCCGTCGCGCTCGGCGCGGCGCTCGCGGCATCCGTCATCGCGGCCGTCACCATCGGACCGGCCGGACTCGCTCCGAGCGACGTGGTCGCGAGCGTGCTGGCGCACCTCGGCATCGGCGAGCCGACGCTCAGCCCGCTCCGCGACGGCATCGTCTGGGAGCTGCGGATGCCACGGGTGCTCACCGCCGCCGCGGTCGGCGCCGGTCTCGCACTCTGCGGCGCGGTCATGCAGGCGCTCACGCGCAACCCGCTCGCCGATCCGTACCTGCTCGGCCTCTCCTCCGGCGCCTCGGTCGGCGCGGTCGTCGTGATCGTGCTCGGCGTCGGCCTGCTGCTGCCGCTCGCCGCGTTCGCCGGTGCCCTCGCCGCCCTCATCGCGACGCTCGCCCTCGCGGGTGCTGCGGGTCGCGGCTCGAGTCGCGGCCCCGGGGGCGGGCTCTCCCCCACCCGCACCGTGCTCGCCGGGCTCGCCGTCTCGTCGATGTTCGGCGCCGTCACGAGCCTCGTCATCTTCTGGAGCGCCACCGGCGACAGCTACCGCGAGATCCTCAACTGGCTGCTCGGCTCGCTCGCCGGCACCGACTGGGTCTCGGTCGCGATCGCGGGCGGGGCGCTCGTCGCCATCGGCATCCCGCTCATCGCCAGCGCCCGCACCCTCGACGCCTTCGCGTTCGGCGACGCCGCGGCATCCGCGCTCGGGGTGCACGTCGGCCGCAGCCGGGTGCTGCTGCTCGGCGGCACCGCGCTGCTCACCGGGGCGCTCGTCGCCGTGAGCGGATCGATCGGGTTCGTCGGGCTGATCCTTCCGCACGGCGTGCGCCTGCTCGTCGGCTCGCGCCACCGCGCGCTGCTGCCGCTCTCGGCACTCGCGGGCGCGCTGTTCCTGGTCTGGGCCGACACCGCCGCGCGCACGCTCTTCGACCCCAGGGAGCTGCCCGTCGGCATCATCACCGCCCTCATCGGCGGCCCGGTGTTCGCTGTGCTCCTCATGCGACGGAGGGTCTCGTGACCGACGGACTCGACCTCTCCCGCGTGCGCTTCTCGCGCACCGGCCGGCTCATCGTCGATGACGTCGACGTCACGGTTCCCGCCGGTTCCCTCGGCGCGCTCCTCGGCCCGAACGGCGCCGGCAAGTCGACCCTGCTGCACCTCATCGCAGGCATCGAGCGAGCGGATGCCGGTGCGCTCGCGTTCGCCGGCAGCGACCTCGCCGCACTGCGCCGACGCGACCGGGCGCGCCGCATCGCCCTCGCCGAGCAGGAGACGCACGATGCCCCCGAGCTGCGCGTGCACGAAGTCGTCGCGCTCGGGCGCACCCCGCACGTCGGCCCGTGGTCGGGCCTCGGCGAGCGCGATCACGCCGTCGTCGCCGAATCACTCGCGGTGCTCGGCCTCGAGTCGCTCGCGATGCGCGAGTACGCGACGCTCTCGGGCGGCGAACGACAGCGGGTGAACCTCGCGAGGGCGCTCGCGCAGGAACCCGAGCTGCTGCTGCTCGACGAACCGACCAACCACCTCGACGTGCGCGCGCAGCTCACGAGCCTCGAGCTGCTCCGCACGCTCGCCGCCTCGGGGCGCACCGTGCTCGCCGCGCTGCACGATCTCGGCCTCGCGGCTGCGTACGCGGATCACGTCATCGTGCTCGACGGCGGGCGGGTGGTGGCATCCGGCGCCCCGGCCGAGGTGCTCGAACCCGGGCTCATCCGCGAGGTCTGGGGGGTCGAGGTCGAGGTGCTCGCGCATCCCTCGACGGGGCGGCCGATCATCGCCTACTCGGGTGTCTCGTCGGCGCGTGCATCGGAGGTCGCGCTCGACGCGCGCTCGTGACCCGCGGGCCGATGGACTCAGCGCCTACTGCGGCGCATCGACCTCTGCGCGGTCGCGGGTGTTGCGTGCGATCTCCTCGGTCGCGTCCGCGATCCGGCGCAGCGCGCCGATGAGGCTGATGCCGCCGAAGAAGACGCACAGCGCGATGCCGGTCACTAGGAACTCCATGCGGCGAGCATAGGGGGCGATCGGCGTTCCACTTCGGCTTCGGCGCACGCGACGGAGCATCGCTCAACAGCGACGGAGCATCCTCGACGTGAGGAGATCCCCGCAAGGATGTCCTCGAAGAAGTCGGTACCGAAGTACCGAACGCCTGAGGGCATCACGAAGGAGTCAGCGCCGTCACCGTGATCCTGCTCTCACGCGTGAAGCGTTGGGGGCACCGCCACCGGGACAGCTGCCCGGGCGGGGTAGACGGGAATCTCGGCTTGCCGGGTGTCCCTCGGCGCTACGTCTCGTACGCGAGAATCGGTGACCGACCGGCATGCGGACGCCGCTTGTCAAGCGAGTGAGGCGGCTACAAACAGTGAGACCGCCCCCATTCCGAGCCCCACGGAACCCACCACGACAACCATCCACCTGCGAAGGTCCGCGCCACTCTCATCGAACTTGACTCGAAGCCGCTTGAAGATCCGGCGGGACCAGATGAGAAGGCTCGATCCGAACACGATCTGAGCGAGGCCGATTGCGTAGATCGGCCACGCTAGCCACGAGTCTGTCTCGGATCCGATCTCCTGAATGCCGTCCTCCAGCACCGAGCTGACGATCCTGGGCACTGCTACGGCGAGGATGATAATCGCGCCGATGCCCCAAAAACGCATCATGCCGGGCGTGGAGTTCGACGCAGCTTGCTCGCGCATTGATTTCGGGGCAGCGACCGGAAGCGTACGGAGGCCCGCTGCATTCAACCGGGCGAGCGCGGCTGGCCAGAGAATCGCGACCACCGCGACGAGGAGCATGATGGAGAACACAAAGATCACCATCACGAGTGCAGCAAGAGGCATGGCGAGGAGCCTACTGCCAGTAGTTACATCCGATTTCGCCCTTTGCGATCATCGTCAGACACGATCTGAGTAGCGGGGCTTGAACTCTCGACCTCACTGAAGCGACTGCCGACCGGGTTACGAACGCCGTTGATCCTCAGACGTGATGTCGCCCTAGGCTCGGGGCATGATTCGGTCTGGCAGAGCATCACTCGTTGTGACTTCGACCGAAACAGAACCGGAGGCTGTTTCTCAACTGCTCGCGATGGAGCCCAGCGAGGTGAGGCGGAAAGGGACAGCGCTTCGCTCCGGTCGCATTCACGACCACCACGTGTGGTCCATCGATGTCGGAACGCTCGCGAACACCGATGACGATCAGACCGGCACGCGTGCGCTCAGGCAGCTGGTGGACCGAAGCCGCCCTGCGACCGGACGCATCCAGATTCTTCCGGCTGATTGCGAAGTACGGATCTGGTGGTCCGCCGACTCGGACTCGGGTCAGGGCGGGTTCGTGCTGCCCGCAGATCTAGTCGGCCAGATCGCCGAGCTCGGCGTCGACTTGTATGGCACGGTTTATCTCGAGGACGACGAGCCCGCCGAACAACGCGAGTAGGTGAGGCGGGGAGCGACCGGCTTTCGGAAAAGAGGTGGGGTGGAGCCGCGGCGCGGCACTACGCCATGATTGGTCCGGCGCGTTCTGATGAGCGTTGACGCATCTGCCGTAGGTGACTCGGCCCGACTGGATGAGGACCGACGTGGACGTTCTGCAAGCCCAGGCCGACGTGAGGCGTATCTACCGTGGCGGCTTCTCCGGGCCGCTCGTCTCCGCGATCATCTGGGCCGTCGCGGCTGCGGTCTTCTTCTGGGTTTCACCTGCCGCCGGCATGGCTGTGCTGTTCTTCGGTGGCATGTTGATCTTCCCGTTGGCAGCGCTCGTCCTGAAGTTCATGGGTGGCCCCGTTGCGCTCCCGAAGGGTCATCCCTCTGCCGCTTTGGCGATGCAATCCGCCTTCACCGTGCCGCTCGGACTCCTCGTTGCGATCGTGCTCGGCAAGTACGAGCCTCTTCTCTTCTTCCCGGCATCGCTCATCATCGTCGGCGCGCATTACCTCGTGTTCATCTCGCTCTACGGCATGAGGCTGTTCGCAGTTCTTGCAGGTGTGCTCGTTGCGCTCGGCGCGATCACCCTGTTCTTGCTGCCCAACCTCGGCGCAGTCAGCGGGTGGATCGGCGCCGGCATCTTCCTCGTCTTCGCCGTGTTGCTGTTTCGGGCTAGGGACATCGCTCACTAGCCCCGCCCGCAGGCGGATCGCCATCCGGTCCTTAGGGGGCTGAGTCATTCGATCACGATCTCGACGGGCATGTTGCCCTGGGTCGCGTTCGAATAGGGGCAGACCTGATGCGTTGCGTCGATCAGCGCTCGGGCGGAACCTTCCGCAATGTGCTCGGGCAACTCGACCCGAAGGACAGTTGCAAGTGCGAAGCCCGAGCCGCCCACCCTTGGAACCAGGCTCACTTCCGCGGTGACTGCCACGTCGCGGGCGTCGATCGCCATGCGCTTCGCCACTATCCCGAGCGACGTCGAGAAGCAGGCTGCGTACCCCGCAGCGAACAGCTGTTCTGGATTCGTTCCCTCACCAGTTCCGCCCATCTCATTCGGCATGGCGAGCATGACGTCGAGCCGGCCGTCTGATGTGACGGCACGGCTGTCCCGTCCCGAAGACGTGGCTACGGCGGTATATATCGCGTTCATGGGGGTAGCTCCTCAAGTTGTATTGGCAGCAATTTAGTTGTACACAACTCAAATGTGTGCTGTCAAATGGACGTAAGATACTCCCCATGGGAGTCCTGCCCGATGATCTAGCCTGCTTTGCGGTGCATGTCGCTGCACGAGAGCTCGACAACGCCTACCGGCCCGCGCTACGCGAGTTGGGGCTCACGTACCCGCAGTACATGGCCATGCTCGTGTTGTGGGATCGCGATCCACAGACGGTCAAAGAACTCGGCGCCGCGCTGCGATTCGACTCTGGCACGCTGTCACCGCTGCTGAAGCGGCTCGAGGCGGCCGGTTTCGTGACGCGCGAGCGCAGTACCACCGACGAGCGATCCGTGCTGGTACGCCTGACCACACGAGGCCGCAAGCTCGAGGAACGGGGGGAGGATCTCGTGGCAAAGGTCTTCAGCACGTTCCACTACAGCGACCGCGATGCCGACCATCTGCACGAGGAGATGCGCAAGCTCGTCGCCGCCCTTGATGAACGCGCCGCGGAGCTTGGGCCCGGAGCGCGAGGATGATGAGGCCTTCGTCGCTCGAGGAGCGCAGGCGGGCCGAGCTGTTCCCAGTCCATTCGAGTGCCGGACGAACGTTCGCCCACGTAGACGCGGGGTAGACACCCGCCGTCACACAGCGCGGGCGTGTGCCGCGCAGAGCGTATCGGGCAGCGAATGCAGCTCGTTCTCGTTCGACAACGGCTGGGTCCGCGTGCCATTCCACGCCCGTGCACTGGTGAGGTCGTCGGTAGGGCCGCCGACTCCTGGCGGGCAGGTACGGCGAGTAGTCGACGTTCCCGGTGCCGGGATCCGTTCGATCCGGAGTGCTCGCCGTGAGACTTCTTGTCTGAACAGGTTTCTCGATTGGTGTCGGATTCGCGCGGAGTCGTTCGTTGACTTCATGAACGGCCCCCAACGTGGGTGCCGAAGTCATGGAGAACCAGGCCGATGAAACTTACGACGATCACGCAGCTCACTCTGGACGGAGTAACTCAGGGCAACGGCGGCCCAACTGTTGAAGACCTCGAGGGAGGATTCGAACGCGGAGGATGGGCGAGGGGAGCGGGTGACGACACGACCCGCGACCACATTGCCGCGACGTTCCAGCGGGCCGACGCGTTCCTCTTCGGCCGCCGAACATACGACATCCTCCACGAATTCTGGGGCACCATCGAGGACCTGAAACGACACCCGATTGGAGTGGCGTTGAACTCGAAGCCGAAGTACGTGGCATCCAGAACACTGACGGAACCGGAATGGCCGAACACAGCAGTCCTCGGAGACGACCTCTTCGCCGCCATCACGGACCTGAAAGCCAGCGGCGACGGCGAACTGCAAGTACACGGAAGCAGCCGTCTCATCCAGTGGCTCCTCGAGAAGGACCTCGTCGACGAAATGGAACTCATCATCATCCCCGTGGTCCTGGGGCAGGGAGCCCGACTCTTCGCAGACCCAGGTCGAGACATCGCGATGAAGCTGGTCGACTCGCGTTCCGATTCGAAGGGAGTGATGATCCAGACGTATCGGCCCACTGGCCGCCCTGACTACGCAACCTTCTGATGCCGTCCGATCGACGTACACGGCGTGAAGCTGATCCGCGTCCGGGACGGCAGGATCGTCGAGGCGCGCGGCCACGTGAAGGCCTGAGGAAGCCCGCCGTGAAGCGTGACCCCACTCCGCCCCACCTGCACATCCGGGGATCGCTCCGTGTCGGATATGCCTGAGAGGCTGTAGACATGGCGGTCATCGACGACGTTCACGCGCTGGGCGCAGAGTTGGAGCGCTCCTACCATGCCTACGTGCGCGGGCGATTGAAGTTCCGCGTCGGTCGGATGGTCTACGTCGCGTTCTCACTCGACGAGAAAGTGATGGGGTTCGCTTTCCCGAAGGAGGAGCGGGCAGCACTCGTCGGGGGGAACGCGCGCAAGTTCCAGATGCCCTCGGACTCGGATCTGCGCTTCAACTGGGTCCACGCCGATCTCGCAGTCCTCGAGCCGGCCGAGGCCCGCGAGCTCGTCGTCGATGCTTGGCGCATGGTCGTCCCGGCGAAGATCTCGCGCGCCTACGACCTCGCGCATCCCGCTGGCCCGCAATGACATTGACGCGCGACCTGAGTGGGAGCGCTGACACAAACCGAAGGAGAGGATCTTCAGATGCAGTACCTCGTTTCCGTGATCGACGACATGAGCACTCCCGGCAGTTCGGACAAGCGGCCGGGGATCAGCGCGTTCAACGAGCGTCTCATCGCCGACGGCTACTGGGTGTTCGCGGGCGGACTCGCGAACCCTGACGCGGCCACGGTCATCGACAACCGGGGCGAGCAGCAGGTGATCTGCGACGGACCCTTCGTGGAGTCGAAGGAATACCTCGCCGGCCTCTGGGTGTGGGAGGCGCCCGATCTGGATGCTGCACTCACCCTCGCCGCAGAGGCTTCGAAGGTCTGCGACCGGAAGATCGAGGTGCGACCGTTCGCGTGAACGACGCCGAGGACGCGATCACCCGGGCATACCGTGACGAGTGGGCCCGGGTGGTCGCCGGCTTGACCAGACGCTTCGGAAACCTCGACCTCGCCGAGGAGGCCGCGGCCGAGGCCTTCGCGACCGCCGTCGCCCGGTGGCCGGCCGACGGCGTGCCACCCAATCCAGGCGCCTGGCTCACCACCACCGCGAACCGCAAGGGCATCGATCGACTGCGGCGCGAGAACCAACGCGACAGCAAGCACAAGGAGGCTCAGATGGTGTTCGACAACGCACCGCCCGAGTCGATCGGTGCAATTGACGACGACCGGCTCCGGTTGATCTTCACCTGCTGCCATCCGGCGTTGGCGATGGAGAACCGGGTCGCGCTGACCCTGCGCATGATCGGCGGTCTGACCGTGGCCGAGATCGCCCGCGCGTTCCTTGTCCCCGAGAACACGATGGGGCAACGGATAACCCGCGCCAAAGCCAAGATCAAGGCAGCTCGCATCCCTTACCGGATGCCGTCTGCGGCGGATCTCCCGGGACGCGTCTCCGGAGTGCTCGCGGTGCTCTTCCTGGTCTTCAATGAGGGCTACCTGGCGACCGGGCCAGGCGCCGGCCCGGTACGTGCCGACCTGACGGCCGAGGCGATCCGGCTCACTCGCCTGGTCCGTGCCCTCATGCCTGAGGATGGCGAAGTGGCTGGGCTGCTGGCGCTGATGCTCCTCACGGAAGCCCGCCGTACCGCCCGGATCTCGGTCGACGGGGAACTGATTCCGCTCGACGAGCAGGACCGTGGGACCTGGGACCCGACGCTCATTGCTGAGGGTCATCGGCTGGTGCGCGAGCGCCTGGTCGCCGCCGCGGCCGGTCAGGTTCCCGGTCGCTACCAGATCCTCGCGGCGATCGGCGCGGTGCACACGTCCGCCCGTGACATCCGCGACACCGACTGGTCACAGGTCCTCGCCCTTTACGATCAGCTCGTGAACGTCGACTCTTCACCGATCATCGCCCTCAACAGGGCCATCGCGGTCGCCGAACTCGACGGCCCGGAATCGGCACTTGTCACCGTCGATCGGCTCGAAGAGGAGTTGAACGGCTATCACGCGTTCTATGCCACGCGTGCCGACCTGCTGCGCCGGTTGGGCCGCAGCCAAGACGCGCGCGCCGCGTATGACAAAGCCATCGATCTGGCGGGCAATACCGCCGAGACCGCGAACCTGACACGCCGCCGGGACCAGCTGCAGTAGTGCAAACGGCTACGGACTGCACTCGTCGATTCGTCCGTCCGCTCAGGATTCGTGCGCGGGGCAAGGCGGCACCGTCGTTGAGTGCACGTCCGTAAAGGGATCCGCTTGGGGGACGCGGCGTCAGAGAACGTCGGAATGGATCTCGCGACCAAGCACCTCGGCGAGTCTTCCGCGCGCGATCTCGAGCGTGTCGCGCGAGAATGCTCCGTCGTGGGTCGTCACGGTAAGCAGATCCTCGGTGATCTTCCAAGTGCCTTCGACCCGACCGTCGATCAGTACCGGATTGGCGCCGCGGGTGATCTCTGTACGCCGGTCAGGCGGGACGATGTGCACGTCAGCAGTGCCCGCGCCGAGGAGCCACGGATCGAGTCCTGGCAGCAGATGAATGACGCCCGATGCCGGCTCCGACGCCAGATCGTCGACATGGTCTGCATGACAGAGCAGCTCATCGCCTTCGACGTCGATCGTCACGATCTCGTCCTCGAGCATGCGTGCGATCCAGCCCGCGATGCGCTTGCGGCCGGCGCTGAGGCCATCGCCGAGCCAGTATTGCAGGTGGTCGGCAGACGCGGGCCCGTAGGCGGAGAGGTACGCGCGGAGAGCCTGCGGCCCGGCATCCTCGGGTTCCGGAATGCCCGACCAACCGAATGCGACCGTCGGCGACTGCAGCATCAGCACGCCATCCCGCGGTGGGGCAATACTGAGGTCGCCCTGCCATGCGAAGGGCTTGAGGAACGTGCATGACTTATCAGTGAGTGCCACGGTGAGGTGCGAGAATCGCGCGTCACGAACGACCACGTCGGCCAAATCGCGCTGGCTGAGAGGACCGGATGACAGTGCGTCGCGCACGACCGCGCGGAGCACCGGCCAGTCCGCGGGTTCGAGGCGGTAGAACTCGCGCCAGCTCTTCAGTTCCCACTGTCGCCCAACCGCTCGGAGCGCGAGATAGATTCCAGCGTCTTCGGGAACGAGGTAGTTCATCGATCCGCGGAACGCGAATGTCTTGACGAGATGTCCCTCCGCGAACGCAGCCGCTACAGCTCCCGGATGCGGACGTCGCATTCGCGACCCGATCGCGAGCTCGGCGTCTCCCGACCATGACGGCACCGCAACCAGCCGTCGAACCACTTCCCCTACGGAGGTGGCGCCTGGACCGTTCAGAAACTGACGCCGCAGCCGCCACGAGAGGATCTCCCGCCATCCGATCGCCCCGACCATGACGACAAGCTAACCACCGCTCACGAGCAGGTAGCGTGTTCGCATCGCGCCACAGACGACAACCGACGTCGCGTTGTATCGGTGACTGGACAACCGATTGCCGGTTCGCTCCCGCGGCAGCCGATGTCGCGTAGGCGGATCCTCCAACGGCCCCTCCCCCGCGTAGCCTGAGGGGATGACGCGAACGGCCTACGAGGCGCAACCCCGCGACGAACTGCTCGCTGGCATCGTCGAGGAGTTCCTGCACCACGCTTCGCGGGGCCGCCGGCTCATCGCGGTCGAGGCGGCTTCGACGGCCGATGCCGCACGCTTCGCCGATGACCTTGCGGCAGCACTCACCTCGCACGGGCAGACCGTCATCCGCGTCTCGGTCGGCGACGCCGATGAAGCAGCGTTGCGCGCCGACGTGGTGGAGCCCTTCCGCGCGGGCGCCCTGCCCGGGGCATCCGACGACACCGTGCTCGTCGCCGACGGCCGGGGTCTGCTCGACGACGCCGTGCGCGGCATCTGGCACTTCTCGGTCTGGCTGCTCGCGGGCGACGAACTGCCGAACTCCGGCGCATCCGTCATCGTCGACGTCACCGACGAGTCAGCACCGACCCGCGTCTACTACGACTACTGCGCGCTGCCGCCGAGCGTGAACCGGCCCGGGTTGCACTGACCCCGCCGAGGCGTCGCCGGTCTGCGTCAACCCGTTGCCACCGACCCTGCCGAGGTCTACGGTGAGGTCATCTGCCAGGTTGTACCCAATTCGGGGGGTTCCATCATGGTCAACGTCGTCCGCCGCACCGCGCTTCGTCGCCTAAGCGCAGCACTCGCCGCAACGCTCGCGGTCGGTGCGCTCGCCGCCGCCGCTCCGGCTTCCGCGCAGCCGGCCACCGCGGGCCTGGTCGCCGCCGGGCGCCCGGCGCCGCCGGCGCCGTCGACCTCGACGGGCTTCGGCGGCGCCGTGTCATCCGTCGACTCGGAGGCGAGCGCCGTGGGTCTCGAGGTGCTGCGCAAGGGCGGCAACGCCGTCGACGCCGCCGTGGCCACGGCTTCCGCGCTCGGCGTCACCGAGCCCTACAGCGCGGGCATCGGCGGCGGCGGCTACTTCGTGTACTTCGACGCGGCGAGCGGCGAGGTGACCACAATCGACGGGCGGGAGACCGCGCCCGCGACGATGCCGACCGATGCGTTCATCGATCCCGTGACGGGTCAGCCGTACCCCTTCGCCGCCGCCGTGTCGTCGGGACTCTCGGTCGGCGTGCCGGGCACGCTCGCCACCTGGGAGGCCGCGCTCGCCCGCTACGGCACCGAGTCGCTGCACGACATGCTGAAGCCGTCGATCCTGCTCGCCACGCGCGGGTTCCGGGTCGACGAGACGTTCGCCCAGCAGACGGCGGCCAACCAGGCCCGATTCGCGGCGTTCCCCGCCACGGCCGAGCTGTTCCTGCCGAACGACGCACCACCGGTGGTCGGGTCGACCTTCACGAACCCCGACCTGGCGAAGACGCTTCGACAGATCGCGGTGCACGGCACCGACGTCTTCTACGAGGGAGCCCTCGCCGACGAGATCGCCGCGATCGCGCAGGATCCGCAGGTCGATCCGGCGGCGACGCTGCCCGCGTACCCGGGCTTCCTGACGGCCGATGACCTCGCCGACTACGAGGTGCTCGAGCAGGACCCGACGCACCTCGAGTACCGCGGACTCGACGTCTACGGCATGGCGCCGTCGTCGTCGGGCGGCACGACGGTCGGCGAATCGCTGAACATCCTCGAGAACTACGACCTCGCGGGCGAGCAGACGCCGCAGGCCCTGCACCTCTACCTCGAGGCCACCGCCCACGCCTTCGCCGACCGCAACGCCTACGTCGGCGACCCGGCGTTCGTCGACGTGCCGACCGAGACCCTGCTGAGCCAGGACTTCGCCGACGCGCGCGCCTGCCTGATCGATCCGGATGCCGCATCGGTCAAGCCCGTGGCGCCGGCGCCGCTGGACGCGGCGGGCTGCGCGATCGCCGCCGGTGCCGACCCCGTCGACACCGAGAACATCTCGACCACGCACCTCTCGGTCGTCGACCAGTGGGGCAACGCGGTCTCGTACACGCTCACGATCGAGCAGACGGGCGGCTCGGGCATGACCGTGCCGGGGCGCGGATTCCTGCTGAACAACGAGCTCACCGACTTCAACTTCGTGCCGAACCCCGCCGATCCGAACACCGTCGAGCCCGGCAAGCGCCCGCGCTCGTCGATGTCGCCCACGATCGTGCTCGATGGCGGCGACGTGCGCTACGTGGTCGGCTCGCCGGGCGGGTCCACGATCATCACGACCGTGGCGCAGGTGCTCGTGAACCGCATCGACCTCGGCATGACCCTGCCCGAGGCGGTCGCGGTACCGCGGGCATCGCAGCGCAACACCGTGAACATCTCGGCCGAGCAGGCGTTCCTCGACGCCTACGCTGCCGAGCTCGCACCATACGGCCACACGTTCGGACCGCCGGTCGAGATCGGTGCGGTCGCGGCGATCGAGGTCGGCGCCGACGGACTCATGACGGCGGTCGCCGAACCCGTTCGGCGCGGCGGCGGCACGGGGCTGGTGGTCGAACCGGCTCCCTGAGCCCGACCTCGTCGCCCGTGAGAATCAGAGCGCGCGCAGGCGCGGTGCCAGGTCGCGCGCGAAGAGCTCCTGGAATCGCGCCTGATCGTGACCCGGCGCGTGGAAGACGAGGTGGTTGAAGCCCCAGTCGACGTACTGCTTGATGCCGGCGACGACCTCGTCGGGGTCGCTGCCGACGATCCAGCGCTTGGCGATCTGCTCGATCGGCAGGGCATCGGCGGCACGCTCCATCTCGACCGGGTCGGTGATGTCGTGCTTCTGCTCGGCCGAGAGCGACAGCGGCGACCAGAACCGCGTGTTCTCGAGCGCGGCCGTGGCATCGGTGTCGTACGAGACCTTGATCTCGATCATGCGGTCGAGCGCGTCGTAGGAACGACCGCCGGCCGCGACGCCCTCCTTCACCGCAGGGATGAGCTGCTCGGTGTAGAGCTCCATGCCCTTGCCCGAGGTGCAAATGAAGCCGTCGCCCGCGCGACCCGCGTACTTCGCCACGGTCGGGCCGCCTGCGGCGATGTAGACGGGCACCGGGACATCCGGTCGGTCGTAGATCGACGCGTCGTGGGTCGAGTAGTACTCGCCCTCGAAGCTCACCTGCTCGTCGTCGGTCCAGAGCGCGCGCATGAGGCGCACCGACTCGCGGAGCCGCGCGAAGCGCTCGCGGAACTCGGGCCACTGCTGCTCGCCCGCGCCGCGGAAGCCGGTGGCGATCTCGTTCAGCGCCTCGCCGGTGCCGAAGCCCGCGATGATGCGCCCCGGGTGCAGGCAGCCGAGGCTCGCGAACGCCTGCGCGAGCACTGCGGGGTTGTAGCGGAACGTCGGAGTCATGACGCTCGTGCCGATCCTGATGGTCGAGGTGCGCTCGCCGACAGCCGCCATCCAGGTGAGCGAGAACGGCGCGTGCCCGCCGTCGTGCCGCCACGGCTGGAAGTGGTCGCTCGTGAACACCGACTCGAAGCCGTTGGCTTCGGCCGCGACCGCGATCTCCACGAGCTCGCGCGGGGCGAACTGCTCGGCTGAGGCCTTGTATCCGAGGGTGAGCGTCATGCTTCGATCCTCGCACGATCAGCGCGGCTCGGCGCCGCCCGGTCGGGGCTCGGTCGGAGAAGCAGCGTGAACAGCAGCACTGCTAACGAGCGCCGGCGCCGCCCCGCAACGAAATGCCTGCAGCTGCAACCCGCGTCAGCGGTCCGACGCCGAGCGCGAGCGCGTCGGCGAGCGCGTCGATCGTGTCGACGTCGCGCCTGAGACCCGTGGATGCCGCGAGCTCGACGAACCCGGCGGCGGCATGCCGCGCGGCCGAGTCGGCGCCGAAGTGCGGCGCGAGTACGATCCCAGCCGAAGCGGTCGCGAGCGTCGTGCCGGTGCCGTCGGCGTCGCGCACGAAGGCGAGCGGATGCCGCGACGCAGACTCGAGCGCCGCGTCGAGTTGCTCGGGCGCGAGGGCCGGCAGGTCGCCGAGCAGCACGGCCACGGGGCGGAGGTCCGCCTCGTCGTCGCCCACCCGGGCATGGGCGATGGCGTGCGCGATCGCGCGGGTCAGCCCCCGCGGCGCGTCGGCCGGCTCGGGCAGGAACTCGGCCGCGCCGGCGAGCGAGGGGTCATCGCCGACCACGATGACGCGGGCGACCGTGCGAGCGGCGAGTGCCGCGGCGATCGTGTCGAGGGCGAACGCCCGGGCGAGCGCCTCGCGCTCGGCCGGCGACACGGCCGCGGCGAGCCGCGTCTTCGCACCGGCGGGCGCCTTCACGGGGATCACGACGGTCCAGGCGGGGGTCGCGGCCGAGGCCGGCCCCGCGGCATCCGCCGTGGTCATGCCCGGAGCCCGGGCAGCACGTCGCGCCCGAAGACCTCGAGGAACGCGGCCTGGTCGCGGCCCGCGTTGTGCAGGTAGATGCGGTCGAAGCCGAGGTCGAGGTGGCGCTGGATGTCGGCGCGGTGCACGTCGGGGTCGGCCGAGACGACCATGCGGCCGGCGAAGTCCTCGGGGCGCACGGTGCGGGCGAGCTGCTCGAACTCGAAGGGCGAGCGGATGTCGCCGCGCGGGATGCGCAGCCCGCCGTTCGGCCACTCGGTGAGCGCGCCGCGCATCGCCTCCTCATCGGTGGGCGCCCACGAGAGGTGCAGCTGCAGCACCTTCGGCATGCGCGCGGCATCGCGCCCGACCTCGCGCGCGCCCTCGCGGAACCGGGTGAGCAGGGCCGCGAGCTTCTCGGCGGGGGCGCCCGTCGTAATCATGCCGTCGACGGTGCGACCCGCGCGCTTTGCGGTCACCGGACCCGATGCCGCGACGAGGATCTCGGGCGCGACGGCCGGCATCGTCCAGAGTCGGGTCGCCTCGAGCTTGAAGTGCTGGCCGGAGTGGCGCACGTCCCGGCCGGCGAGCGAGCCGGTGAAGAGCTTCCTGATCACGTCGACCGCCTCGAACATGCGGTTGATGCGGTCGGGCGCCTCGGGCCAGTACGGGCCCACGACGTGCTCGTTGAGCGCCTCGCCGGAGCCGAGGCCGAGCCAGTGGCGACCCGGATGCATCGCCGCGAGCGTCGCGCTCGCCTGGGCGACGACGGCCGGATGCATCCGATACCCCGGTGTCGTCACGCCCGGGCCGAAGTCGCCGCGAGTGCGTTCACCGATCGCGCCGAGCACGCTCCACACGAACGAGGACTCGCCCTGCGCGGGAACCCACGGCTGGAAGTGGTCGCTCGCCATGACGCCGCGGAACCCGTGCGACTCGGCGAGCGCGCTGAGCGCGACGGCCTCCGCAGGAGGGAACCGCTCGAGCATGGCGGCGTAGCCGATGTGTGCTGACACGTCTCCATCTTCGCGGGTCGGCGGGGTGTCTGCCGCCGGAGGGTCACTCCGCGGCGGCCAGCGGCCCCTCGGACTGCGCTTCGTCGAAGCCGTCGCGGTACCCCTCGTTGTACGCCTCGTCGGCGCCGACGCGGAAGAGGTCGCGCTCGGCGGGGCGCTGGATCGACCGCGCCCCCGGCAGGTCGAGGTCGCCCACGAATCGCCCGAGGCCGCGCACGACCGCGACGGGCACGGCCGACGACTTGCCCTTGACGAGCTCGGCGGCGCCGGCGATCTCGTCGGCCACGCACGGCATGGTGACCGAGAGCGGCTTGCCCGAGGCATCCGTGGACCCGCGCAGGTCGTCGAAGACGTGCACGCCGGCCGCGCCGATCGCTAGGTCGGTCTGGCCCTCGCGCCACGGCCGGCCGAGCGTGTCGGAGAGGATGACGCCGACCCGCGCACCGGTGAGGGCACGGATGCCGGTGGCGAGCGCCCGTGCGGAGGCATCGGGATCGACCGGCAGCAGCAGCACCGTGCCGTCGGCTGCGTTCGATGCGTCGACGCCGGCAGCCGCGCCGATGACGCCCTGCCGGTTCTCGACGATGCGGGTCACGCCGCCCTCGTACTGGCGGGTCGCGACGACGCGGACGGTCTCGTCGGTGATGGCCTGCTCGCGGTCGGCGGCCTGCACGACGCGCCCCTCGGCCTTGGAGACGATCTTCGAGGTGATGACGAGGATGTCGCCGTCTGCGAGGTCGGTCGCGTCGACGATGAGCGCGGCCAGGTCGGCGCCCTTCGTGATCTCGGGCAGACCCCCGATGCCTTCGATGCTGAACTTCACGGCCACCCCCCGCTCCATGGATACTGACTCGATCCTTGCAGCTTCCGTGGTGCCGCTGCCAGAATTCGGCCATGGCGCACGAATCCGAAGCCGCCGCCGACGACGTGGAACCCGCCCGCGCCGATCCCGCCGACGTCCACGGCGAGCACACCGAGACCCGCCGGGAGACGTACGGCGAGCGTCTCGACCGCAAGTGGAACGATGTCCTGCAGGAGCTTCGCGCCGTGCAGGCCGGCACGCAGATCATCACAGGCTTCCTGCTCGCGGTGGCGTTCCAGCCGACGTTCGCCGAGCTCGAGCGCTACGAGCTCGCCCTCTACCTCGTGCTCGTCGTGCTCGCCGCGACGGCGACGATGCTGGGTCTCGCGCCCGTGATCCTGCACCGCGAGCTCACCGGACAACACCAGAAGGAGCGGGTCGTGCGGATCGCCAACCGCATCCTGCTGACCCTGCTCGTCGTCGTCTCGTTCCTCACCGCGGGCGTCGCGAGCCTCATCTTCGACGTGGCCGTGAACCAGGTCGCGGGGTTCATCGCGCTCGGGGTCAGCCTCATCCTGCTCGCGGTGTTCTGGATCGTGGTGCCGCGGGTCGGTCGTCCCTCGCTGCGGGAGCGGCTGCGCCCCTGACTCACCCGGCGCGGCCTCGCGTCGGTGCCGCCGAATAGGCTGGGACCATGCGCATCGCCACCTGGAACGTCAACTCGATCCGCGCCCGCGTGGCGCGCACCGTCGATTGGATGGTGCGCGAAGACGTCGACGTGCTGGCGATGCAGGAGATCAAGTGCAAGCCCGAGCAGTTCCCGATCGAGGCGTTCGAAGAGGCGGGCTACGAGGTCGCGATCCACGGCCTGAACCAGTGGAACGGCGTCGCGATCGCGAGCCGTTCGCCGATCGGCGAGGTCGAGACCTCGTTCCCCGGCATGCCCGGCTTCCTCAAGGGGCTCGAAGGCCCCGACCAGCCGCAGGAGGCGCGCGCGATCGGCGCGACGGTCAACGGCGTGCGGGTGTGGAGCCTCTACGTGCCCAACGGCCGCTCGCTCGACGACCCGCACTACACGTACAAGCTCGACTGGCTCGCGGCGCTCACGGAGTACACGCGCGCCGAGACATCCGCTCGGCCCGAAGCGCCCTTCGCGCTCATGGGCGACTTCAACATCGCACCGCTCGATGAGGACAACGGCGACCCGGCGGTCATCGAAGGCGTCACGACGCATGTGTCGCCGGCCGAGCGTCAGGCGTTCTTCACGCTCGAGAACGCCGGCGTGACGGATGTCGTGCGCCCGCGCATCCCCGAGGGCTACACCTACTGGGACTACAAGCAGCTGAAGTTCCCGCGCAACGAGGGGCTGCGCATCGACTTCATCCTCGGGTCGGCGGCATTCGCCGAGGCCGTGACCGATGCCTCGATCCACCGCAACGAGCGCAAGGGCGACGCCCCGAGCGACCACGTGCCGGTGCTCGTCGACCTCGCGATCGGCGATGACGACGACGATCGCCCGATGATCTTCTAGGCGGTCGACTCGGGCGTCTGCGCGCCGCCGCGCCGCGAGAGCCGTGCCATCCGTTCGATACAGGCTTTTGTGAATACACGATCTGCTGTATCGTCACCGACGTGACCGAGCACCTCGTGACTGAAACGGCGACCCTGACCCACACCGCGGCGCTCGCGCGCCTCGGGCACGCGCTCTCCGACGAGACCCGCGCCCGCATCCTGCTCTCGCTCCGCGAGGCGCCCGCCTACCCGTCGGACCTCGCCGAGTCGCTCGGCGTCTCACGGCAGGTGATGTCGAACCAGCTGGCCTGCCTGCGCGGCTGCGGGCTCGTCGAGGCGGTGCCCGACGGTCGGCGCACCTCGTACCGGCTCGCCGGCGAATACCTCGCACCGGCGCTCGGCGACCTGCTGCGGCTCGTGCTCGTCGTCGACCCGGCGTGCTGCTCGAGCGAGGGATGCACCTGCGCATGACGTCCGTACCGCTGACGCCCGGCCCGGGCACGCCGGGCACCCCGGGCCGGCGCGCCGACGCCGCCCTCTCCCCCGAGCGCCGCGTCGTGCTCGTGCGACGCATCCGGCTCATCGTCGCGGCGACCATCGCGTACAACGTGATCGAGGCGATCGTCGCCCTCGCCGCCGGCTCGGTCGCCTCGTCGGCCGCCCTCATCGGCTTCGGCCTCGACTCGATCGTCGAGGTGCTCTCGGCCGCCGCAGTGGCCTGGCAGTTCGCCGCCCCCGACCCCCACAAGCGCGAGCGCGTCGCCCTGCGCCTCATCGCCGTCTCCTTCTTCGGCCTGGCGCTGTTCGTGTCCATCGACGCCGCCCGCGCGCTGCTCGGGGCATCGGAGCCCGAGCACTCCCCGATCGGCATCGTGCTCGCCGCCGTGAGCCTCGCCGTCATGCCGCTGCTGTCGTGGTTCGAACGCCGCACCGGCCGCGAACTCGGCTCCGCCTCAGCCGTCGCCGACTCGAAGCAGACGCTGATCTGCGCCTACCTCTCGGCGGCGCTGCTCGTGGGCCTGCTGCTGAACAGCCTGCTGGGCTGGGCGTGGGCCGACTCGGTGGCCGCACTCGTCATCGCCGCATTCGCGGTGCGCGAGGGCATCGAGGCCTGGCGCGGCGACGCGTGCACGGTGCCGGTGTCGGTGCTCACGGGCGAGCGCGAAGCCGAGGGCGACGAGCACGACGACTGCTGCTGACCGGGCGGGGCGGCGCCGGTGGCGCCCGCGCCCTGACGCGCCCGCTCCCCGGTGCTCACGTCAGCGCGGCGTCCGCACCGCGAGCTGCGCGCGGAGCTCCTCCTTCGCTCGCTGGTACCGGCCCCGCACGGTCGACGCCGGCATGCCGAGCAGCCGGCTGATCTCAACGAGCGACCAGCCGTCCCAGTGCACGAGGGTGACGATCTCGGCGAGGTCGGGATCGAGCCGCTCGAGCAGATCCCGCATCGCGACGACGTCCGCGGGATCCTCGACCGGGCGGGCCGTCAGCACCTCACGGAGGGCGCCGCCGAGACGCTCGCGCCGCGCCTCGCTGCGGGCCGCGTTGCGGAGCACGTTCCGCGCGACGCCGAACAGCCACATGCGTGCGGGCTCGACCTCCCGCGGGAGCTCCGACCTGCGGCGCCAGGCGATCAGCATCGTCTCCGCGAGCAGGTCGGCGCCGTCGGCACCGACCCGGCGTTCGAAGTACGCGAGCAGGTCGGGGGAAGCTTCGGCCATGAGCGCCGCGTAGTCGCGTTCGTCGCGCGACCGACTGCGGCCGATCACTCGTCGACCCCGGTGCACTTCTCCTGGCCCGACCAGCCGACGCCGACCATCGGCAGGCCTCGACCCTCGACGTACTCCGTCATCCGGTTCTGGATCGCGCTCGTGACGGCCATGTTGTACTCGACGTCGGCGTCGTAGTTCTCAGTGCCGTACCCGAACCGGGTCCTCGAGCCGTCGTCCTCCTCGATGAAGTTCTCGTCGACGACTCGGCCCGAGACGATCGCATTCTCGACATCGGCTTCGGTGAAGAGGTCCCCGGCCCGCAGGTAGTCGCGCACCGCATCGGCCGACCGCGGATCCGCCTCCACGCCGTCAGGGCGAGCCGGGTCCGGACTGTAGGTGACGTCTCCGAGGCGCAGCTCGCAGGCGCCGCCGCCCGGCAACGAGTAGGTGACGATCGCATCGGGATCCTCGGCCCACGCCTGCCACTCGGTGGTCGCGCTCGTGCTCGTGCCCCAGAACTGCGACCAATCGACCATGGTCGCGGCGAACGCCGCACCCGCTCCCCCGACCAGCAGCACCGGTGCCAGCACGGCAGCCGCGAGAGCCGCCCGCCGCCGATGCGACGGCCGGTCCGGCGCCATCGCCGACTCCGCCATCGCCGCCAGCCGGGAACGCACCTCGGGTGTCAGCCCGGTGCTGGGGCGCGCCGCCGCACCGAGCATCCGGTCGAGATCGGGATCCTCGTCGAGCCCGCGAAGTCCATCGGTGTTCGTGGTGTTCATCGCCACGTCTCCATTCGTCGAATCATGCCCTACCCAGGTCATGTCCGGCATCGCGCGATTCGTCCGTCTCCCAGCCGGCGGCGATACGCTCGAACACGTGACCAGCTCCCCCGACCGACCCGGCGACGGCCCGTTCACGGGCGTGACGTTCGATGGCCGCTACCGCCTCGACGGGCTCATCGGCCGCGGCGGCATGGCGAGCGTCTATCGCGGCGAAGACCTGAGCCTCGGCCGCCCGGTGGCCGTGAAGGTGTTCGCCGAAGCTGCCGAGGGCATCGACGACGCGGCGCGGCGCCGCTCCGAGACGGCGCTGCTCGCGAGCGTCGAGCACCGCGCACTGGTGCGCCTCTACGACGCCGCCCACGACCCCGCCACCGATCGCGAGTACCTCGTGATGGAGCTCGTCGACGGCCAGGACCTCCGCAAGACGCTCCAGCACGGCCCGGTCGGCGCAGCGGATGCCGCGGGGCTCGCCGCCGACCTCGCCGAAGCGCTGCACGTGATCCACGAGCGAGGCATCGTGCACCGCGACGTGAAGCCGGCGAACGTGCTGCTGGCACCCGCTCACCTGCCCACTCGCGCCTGGAATGCGAAGCTCGCCGACTTCGGCATCGCCCGCCTGATCGACGATGCTCGCCTCACGCGCACCGGCGCCTACGTCGGCACGCCCGGCTACCTCAGCCCCGAGCAGGTGAGCGGCCGTGCGCCGGGCACCGCGTCCGACATCTACTCGCTCGGGCTCGTGCTGCTCGAGGCGCGCACCGGGCGGCAGGCGTTCCCCGGCCCGGCCGTCGAGGCGGCAGCCGCCCGCCTCGTGGGCGACCCCGAGATCCCCGTCGAGCTCGGCCCCGAGTGGGTCGATCTGCTGCGCGGCATGACCGCGCGCGAGGCATCCGATCGGCCTTCCGCCCTCGACGTCGCGATCGCGGCCGGCCGGCTGCCGAGCGTGGCGGAGCCCTCGGCGACCGAGGCGACCCGAGCGGATGCCGCGGCGACCGTGCTGCTCGAGGCATCCGATGCCCCCACCCTGGTGCTGCCCGCTTCGCGCACCGTCGCAGCCTCGTCGACCGCGACGACGGCCGTGCTCGGCACCCCCGAGGGTGCCGATGGGGCCGTCGCCGCTCGGGCTGTGGCGTCCGCGTTCGAGCCGGCGCCGACCCCCTCGCGCCGCTGGGTGCGTCCGGCGATCGCCGTCGGGCTGCTCCTCGTCATCGCGATCGGCATCGCTCTGCTCGTGCCGCCCGTGGTCGCGAGCCTCACCGGGCCGCAGCCCGTGCCCACCGAGACGCTGCCGACCCTGCCGGGCGAGCTCGGCGTGCATCTCGAGCAGCTCGAGGAGGCGGTGACGCGATGATGCACGCACGACCTCGCACCATCGTCGGCGCCGGACTCCTCGCCGGGTCGCTCGTGTTCGGGCTGGCCGCCTGCGGTCAATCACCTGAAGCGGTCAGCGCCGATCTCCACTCCTCGGTCGTGCAGGTCGCGAATCGCGCTGCCGACGGCGACTATCTCGGCGCGATCGCCGCCCTCGCCCTGCTCGAGAACGACGTGACCGCGGCCGTCGACTCGGGCACCATCGGCGAGCAGCAGGCCGCCGACATCCGCGAGGCGATCGCGCTCGTGCAGGCCGATCTCGAAGCCGCCGAGGTCACCGACTCCGTCACGCCCACGCCGACGCCGTCGGAGGACGACGACGACGACAACGACAACCGCGGCCCGGGCAACAACAACGGCAACAAGGACAAGAAGGACAAGAAGCAGGACCAGGGCGACGACGACTGAGCGCACGCCGTGACGGCGGGTCGACCGCAGTGCGTAGCATCGGGGGATGCCAACGCTCACGGTTCCCGGTGCCGAACTCCACTACGAGTCGGCGGGACGCGCCTCCGCGCCCGCCCTGCTCCTGATCCCCGCCGGCATCGCGACGCTGCGCATGTGGGACGAGCAGATCGATGCCCTCGCCGAAGACCACGTCGTCGTGCGGTACGACCCCCGCGGGTTCGGCGGCACGCGCCACGACGAGTCGGTGCCGTTCGCGAACCACGCCGACGCGATCGCGCTGCTCGACCACCTCGGCATCGCCGAGGCGACCGTGATCGGCGCGAGCCGCGGCGGGCGCATCACGCTCGACACCGCACTCGCCTTCCCCGACCGTGTGCGCGGCGTCGTGACCGTCGGCTCGGAACCGGGCGGATTCCCCGACCTGCCGCTCACCGATGAGGAGCAGCGACGGTTCGACGAGATCGAGGCGATCGACCCGGCGGTCGATGCGGCGCTGCTCATGCGCCTCGAGGCGGCTGTGTGGGCCGTGGGTCCGCTCCGCTCCGAGGCCGAGGTCGATCCCGGGTTCGTGCGACGGGCGTACGAGCTGAACGCCCCGAACGCCGCGCACGCGACCGACGACGGCACCATGCTCCCGCTCGAACCGCCGGCGAACGAGCGGCTCGGCGACATCCGGCTGCCCGCGCTCGTGACCGTGGGCGAGTACGACCTCAGCCCGGTGCTCGCGGCGTACGACCACCTGCTCGAGCGCCTGCCGAATGCGACGGGTGTTCGGTTCGCAGGCACCGCGCACCTGCCGAGCGTCGAGCGCTCCGAGGAGTTCACGAGCGTGCTGCGCGACTGGCTGGGCGAGCACGGGCTCTGAGCGATACGGCGCCCGGTGTCAGCGGCGCGAGCGCTGCGGCGCCCGGTGTCAGCGGCGCCCCGTGAACCGGTCCATCGAGCGGTACACGCCGAAGCCGTCGCCGACGACGCGGTCGAAGACGCGCGTCGGCAGCAGTCCGCGCAGCGCCCGCGAGAAGCGAACGCTCCTCGGCAGCTCCAGCAGGGGCCGGCCCTCGAGCATCGCCCGCCACACGCGGTCGACGACGTATCCGGGGTCGAGCACCGGCGCGAGCACCGGACCGCGGGCACCGGCGAACATGCCGGTCGCGATGTAGCTCGGCGTGACCGTGGTCACCTTCACGTTGCCGTGGTCGGACTGCTCGAGCTCGAGTCGCAGCGAGTCGCTCCAGCCGATGAGCGCCGCCTTCGACGCGGCGTAGACCGCCATGCGGGGGTTCGCGAGCGTGCCGGCGGCACTCGCGATGTTCACGATGCGCGCCGCACGATACGCGTTCGAGATCATGCCGGGCAGGAACTCGCGGGCGATGTACATCGGCGCGAGCGCGTTGACCTGCATGGTCGTGCGGGTGTCGTCGCCGTTGTCGGTGTTCCAGAAGTTGCGGTTGCCGCGCACGATGCCGGCGTTGTTGATGAGCACGTCGGGGTTGCCGACCTCGCGCCGCACGCGCTGGGCGGTCTTCGCGATCGCACCGAGATCGCCGACATCGACGACGAAGGACTGGATGCGCGTGCGCCCCCGCGAGACCGCGCCGAGCTCGTCGACGGTGCGCGCGAGGGCGGCCGCATCGCGGTCCCACAGAGTGACGGATGCCGCGTGCTCGGCCACCGCCCGTTCGGCGTACATGCGACCCATGCCCCCGGCCGCGCCGGTGATCAGGACCCTCGCGCCGCGCACCGTTCTCGTCATCCCACCATTTTCGCCCACCACGGGGCATCCGCTCGCCGCGGTCAGTCGAGGCGCTTGGCCATGCGCATCGAAGTCGTCTCGTAGCCGAGCGACTCGTAGAGACCGCGGGCGGCGGCGTTGAACGCGAAGACGTTGAGGCCGATCGAGTGGGCGCCCTGCGCCCTGGCGTGCGCCTCGGCGAGGCGCATCGCCTCGCGCCCGAGACCCCGGCCCCGGTGCTCGGGCTCGATCAGCACGTCCCAGATCCACCACGACCGGTCGTCGCCGCTCGTGTCGGGGCCGATCCAGAGGTAGCCGACCGCGATGCCCGAGTCGTCGACGACGTCGAAGACCTCGTGGCCGGGGGTCGGCGCGCCGCCCGGGAACGATTCGGCCATCCCCTCCGCCGCGTGCTGCAGGGCCCATTCCTCGGACCTGCCCGTCGCGATCAGATCGCGGGCGTACTCGCCGGCGCTGCGGTCGATCCACTCGGGAAGCCGGGCGCGGTCGAGCGGTCGGAGCGAGGCGGTCATGGGCGAAGCCTGCCACACTGCGCCGCGATTCGACGGATCCGGACCGCCGGGCACCCCTCCCCCTGCGATCGACGTCGTGGCACCATGGGCGGATGACCGACGACGTTCGACTCCGACCGAAGACCGAAGCCGAGACGGCCGCCTGGCTGCCCGTCGCGATGGCGGCGTACGAGCAGGCGCGGCAGCGCGCCGGCGACACCGCCGAGCAGGCGGTCGTCGGCCGACGCGCCTCGGAGGACCAGTACTTCCCCGACGGGCGGCTCATCGACGGGCACCTGCTCTTCACCGTCGAGGCCGACGGCGAAGACGCCGGCTGGCTGTGGATCGGCCCGATGAGCGAGCCGGCCAACTGGTACATCTGGGACGTCGCGATCCACGAGACGCACCGCCGCCGAGGGCTCGGCAGCCGCGTGATGCTGCTCGCCGAGGAGGTCGCGCGCGACCAGGGCGCGGTGAACCTGCGCCTGAACGTCTTCGGCTACAACACGCCGGCGATCCGACTCTACGAATCGCTCGGCTACGAGACGGCCGCGATCCACATGCAGAAGGTGCTCTGACGACGAGCGGATGCCGCGGCATCCGCTCGATCGACGGAATCGCGCCCGGCCTGCCCGTCAGTCGGCCAGGCGGATCACCTCGACGCGGTCACCCGGCCCCGCGATGACGAGCACGCGCTTCGCGGCGACGCCGTCGAGCGCGGCCACGATCGCACGGGGATCGGGGCGCGCAGCGGTCTCGACCTCGATGGGCGGCTCGGGCTCGGCTGCGTGCTCGGTCTCGGTGCCGGCCGCGACATCGGCCCTCCGCCAGAGGGTGACGGAGGCACCCGTGGCGCGGATCGCCTGTTCGACCTCGGTCGTCTCGCCGCCGGCCACGAGGATGACCCGGCCGACCCGCTGCTCGGGAGCCGGCCCCGCTGCCGCGATCACCGACCGGTCGCGACGCCACACGGCGAAGTGGTACCCGAACACGAGCACGGTGGCGACGAGCAGGCCGAGCGGAGCGCGTATCTGGTCGATCAGGCTCGCGCCGCTCGTCGAGGCGAGCCCGAATGCGAAGAGCTGGAAGCCGACCACGAGCAGGGTGATGAGCGCGACGATCGCGCTCAGTCCGAACACGGCCACGAGGTAGATCCGGCGGCCGGGGTAGGCGATCTCCGCCGGTTCGGCGCGCTCGGTCGGCCGCCAGCTGAACCACCAGACGGGCCCCCCGACGACGAGCGCACTGATGCCGCCGAGCAGGAGGGAGCGGGTGTCGGATGACGCGAACGGGTCGACGAGCGCGGCGAGCACGCTGTTCACGATGATGCCGATGCCCGTGGCCGCCCCGACGAGCCCGGCCCCCGACATGACGAGCATGCTCGCCCGGCGGGTGCCGTCGGACCGGCCGGCGGCGATCCGACGGTGGTAGGTCCACACCGTCGCGCCGACGAGCGCCGAGGCGATCGCGGCCCCCAGCGGACGCAGGATCTCATCGGAGGACGCGCCGGCGTCGAAGGCGATCCGAAGCCCGACCCAGAGCGACGTGCCGAGTCCGCCGAGCATCAGCAGGCCCGCAGCCATCACGCCGACGACCACGAGGGTCACGGAGGCGAGGCCCGTGTCGAGTCGCTTGGCGCCCTCCCGGTGCCAGTGCCACCACCAGATCGCCGCGCCGGCCACCGCCCAGATCAGCCCGTCGACCGGCAGCTGCCACCACGGGCTGCCCGCGATCGTGGTCTGGGAGATGCCGCGGATCGCGGCGCCGAACAGTGCTCCGAGGGCGTTGACGGCCCCACCGGCACCGACGACGAGTCCGAAGACGGATCCCGCGACCGCGGGCACGGTCTGCAGCCGGACCGGATGCTTCACCGGATGCCGCCACATCCATCGGTGCCACACCCAGACGAGAGCCCAGACGACGAAGGCGGCGAAGGTGCCGGGTCGCCAGGCGTCGTCGACGAGCGACGCTGCCGTGCCGACGAGCATCGAGGTCGCCACGATGAGCGCCACGGTGTACATGGCGGTCAAGTAGAGGCCCCAGCCGAGCGATGCGCGCTCGGCGCCGTCGTGCAGCCGACGCCAGACCGACCACCACAGCACGGCCGCGAGCGGGCCGCCGATGAGCGCGAACGCGAGTGAACGGGCGAGGTCGACGGTGCTGCCGAACACCAACTCGGTGCCGACGCCGAGCAGTCGCTCGAGGAGGCCGGCGACGCCGATCGCGGCGATCGTGACGAGTGCGAAGAGGAGCGAGTAGACGATCAGGCGGCGAACGGTGCCCTGCGCGCTGCTCATCAGTCCACCACCGCGGGCTCGCAGATCGTGAGCGGCCAGGGCGTCGATTCGATGAGCCAGCCGTCCCCGTTCCCGACGAGCTCGAACTCGGCCTTCTCCTCGTAGCTCGAGGAGTCGAAGGGTCCGGCATCGTAGGTGGTGGTGATGAGCACCTGCACCTCGGCGGTGTCATCGTGCTGCGTCGTCGAGACATGGGTCACGCGCAGGTCCTGGGAGTATCCGCCGTCGAACTCGCGGCAGGGGTCGCCGAGCTCGGGGACGAGGTAGTCGACCGCAGCCGCTTCGTCGCCGTCGATGACGGCGGTCGAGTACCGCTGCACCACGCCTTCGGGCGTGGACTCGTCGAGGAGCTGTGGCGTGCCGCGGGTGAAGACCACGACGAGGGCGACGACGACGAGCACGCCGATCACGGAGAGGATCACGATGAGCGTGCGATTCGGCCTCGTTGCGGGCTCCGCCGGGGATTCGACCATGCACACATCATGGCGCACGCCCGCCTCGGTCGACGCTGGCGATCTCGGAGGCGTCACCAGGGCTCGCCGGCGGCGGGCAGCAGGGTTCGCACCTTCTCGACGGCGTCGGGGAAGCAGGCGTCGAGCACCTCGGTCGCCGAGACCTCGTCGCCGTAATCACCCGTGAGCCGGAGGCCCACGATCGTGTTGATCAGCATGCCGGTGGCGATGAACTCGCGGGCCTGCTCGGGTGTGAACCCCGCCTCGTCACGGAGGAATCGCCAGATGCGGCTGAACCCGGCGCGGGCGACGCGGCCGATCTGGGGTTCGCCTCCGAGCGCCGTGGAGTTCGCGACGACGGGGAGCATGCCGCGCTCGACCAGGAGCTCGGTGTACGCCGTGCCCATGCGCTCGCCGACTCCCTCCGGCGCCCCCGGCAGCGCTGCCCGGAACACGTCGATCATGCGGTCGTACGCGCGATCGATGACCTCGATGAAGAGCTTCTCCTTCGTGCCGAAGAGCCGCACGACGTAGGGCTGGCTGACTCCGGCGGCCCGGGCGACCTCGTCGGTCGTGGTGCCGACGTAGGTCTTCGCGCCGAAGACCGCGGTGGCGGCCTCGAGGATGAGCTCGCGGCGGTCGGCCGCCTTCATGCGCGGAGCCGTGGGAACCGATTCGACCGTCATGGTTGACATGTTATCAGTCGATTACTACAGTTCGTTGTAATCATCCGATAACAACAAGGAGCGCCGTCGTGTCCACCACCCTCGATGCCGCAGTACGCCCCTCCACGCGTCGTTCCGGCGCCCGACGACCGGGTCCGCTCTGGCTCGTCCTCCTCGCCACGGCACTGCCGATGTTCATGGCGACGCTCGACAACCTCGTCATGACCAACGCGCTGCCCGTGCTGCACGCGGAGTTCGGGGCATCCGTCGAAGAGCTGCAGTGGTTCATGAACGCGTACACACTCGCGTTCGCGAGCACGATCCTGATGGCGGTCGCCCTCGGCGACCGATTCGGGCGACGCACCCTCTTCATCATCGGCATCGCGGTGTTCACGCTGAGTTCGGCGCTCGCCGCCCTCGCCACCGATCCGGGCCAGCTCATCGCCGCGCGAGCCGTGCAGGGCTTCGGCGCCGCCGCCATCATGCCGCTCTCGCTCACCCTGCTCGCGGGCGCCGTGCCGCCGGCACGCCGCCCCCTCGCCATCGGCATCTGGGGCGGGGTGGCGGGCCTCGGCGTCGCCACCGGACCGCTCGTCGGCGGCGCGGTCATCGAGGGCTGGGCCTGGCAGGCGATCTTCTGGATCAACGTGCCCGTCGGCGTGATCTCGATCGCGCTCGTGCTGCTCGCACTGCAGAACAGCTTCGGCGCCCGGCTCCGCGCCGACGTCTTCGGCCTCGCCCTCTCGGGACTCGGCCTCCTCGGCCTCGTCTACGGCATCGTGCGGGGCAACGAGGCAGGCTGGTCGAGCGCCGAGGTGCTCGGCAGCCTCATCGCCGGCGGCGTGCTCCTCGTCGGCTTCGTCGTCTGGGAGTCACGCGCCTCGGCGCCGTTGCTGCCGCTCCGACTCTTCGGCGATCGCAGCTTCACGGTCGCGAATCTCGCGGGGTTCGGCTTCAGCTTCGGCGCGTTCGGGTCGATCTTCATCCTCATCCAGTTCCTGCAGGTCGTGCAGGGCGCGACCCCGCTCGAAGCCGCGGTGCAGACCTCGCCGTGGACGCTCGCCCCGATGGTCGTCGCGCCGCTCGCCGGGGCGTTCGCCGGGCGCGTCGGCACGCGCGCCTTCATCGTCGCGGGCCTCGCAGCCCTGTCGGCGGCGCTCTTCTGGTTGACGGGTCTGCTCGACGCCGACACCGAGTACTCGGCCTTCGTGGCCCCGTTCATCCTCGCGGGCGTCGGCATGGGCCTCGTGTTCGCCCCGTCGGCGACAGCCGTGCTCGCGACCATGCAGCCCGACGACCACGCGAAGGCCAGCGGCACGAACTCGATGCTCCGCGAGGTGGGCGTCGCGCTCGGCATCGCCGTCTCGACGGCGGTCTTCACCGGAGCCGGCGGCGCACTCACCCCCGCCGACTACACCGTCGGCGCCGAGCCGGCCGTCGTGGTCGGCGCATCGGTGCTGCTCGCCTCGGCGCTCATCGCCCTGCTGCTGCCGGCCGGGCGGGCGACGCCTGCAGCGACCGGCGCGCCGACCACGACGGCCGCCCTCGTGCACTGACGGCCGTCAGATGACGAAGTCCCCACCGGCAGCGCCGTGTGGGGACTTCGTGCGAGTGGTCTCGTCGACGACTCAGTAGGACGTGACCGCGGGGGTCGCCGCAACGAACGCGAAGGTCGCGATGAAGATGATGATGTAGAGCACGATCGACGCGAAGCCGATGATGACGGCAGCGAGCGCGAGGCCGCGGCCGCGCTCACCCGACTTCTTCACCTGGCTCAGGGCGATGAACCCGAGCACGATGGCGACGATGTTGGTGCCGAGGAGCGAGAGCACGAAGCCGACGATCGCGAGGACGTTCCACTTCTCGGCGGGCGCCGACGGTGCGGACACGGGGGCGGGAGCGGGAGTGGTCATGTGGGAGGTTTCCTTGCTCTAGGGATCGACGATCTGCCGAATCGCATCCTGACAGCGCCCGAGAGCCGGCGTCAATGGAGAGGGGTGCCCATGTCCCAGCACGCGACTCGGGGCGTCACAGCATGACGTTTCGATTCACCGCTGCGCGCGGAACACCGCACGATCCTGGGGGCGAGATGTCGTGTGGCGTACGACAGCCTCGTTCGAGGCATCCGCGCGCATGCGACGGGGCCTCGGCGTCTGCCGGGGCCCCGTCGGGTCGTCGCGGGTCACCGGAGTCGGTCCGATGACGCGCCGTGCTCGAGCTCGTGCTGACGAAGGGACTCGGCGGCGGCCAGAGCCTCCCCGTACTTCGTCAGACGCACCCCCTGCGCTTCGGCCGCCGACGGGCCGACGTCGGCCCGAGCCTCCGACTGCTTCGCACTGCGGATCCCCTCGACGCTCGACGGCGACGGTCCGACGACCGAGCGGGCCTCGGTCTGCTTGGCACTGCGGATCCCCTCGGCGGTCGCGAACGACTGCACCGAGGTCGCGCCGGCGTGGAGCTCGGCACGCATCGCGTCGGACTCCTGCCGGGCCGACTGCTGGAGCTCGTGCTGCGACTGCGGCACGCTCCCCGATTCGACATCGTCGCGCACCCCTGCGCATGCACTGAGCACGACGAGGAGCGCCACTGCACCGATGGCCGCCGACCCCGTCTTCGTGGTGTTCATGATCCTGTCCTTCCACTCGGGTTCAATAACTGAATATCCCTCACGATAGGAACGCCCAGACGGGGCGACATCCGGACGCCCACTGGACTGCCCGTCGACATCGGCGCGGTCGGCACACGTGCCCGCACCGGCACGGGTCAGTGGCTGCACCCGCTCCGATGCCGCCTCGATGCCGCCCGCGCCCGAACACCGGCTCCCGGGCTGGTCCGGGAAGTGCTGCGCGCCGTAGCGATCTCAGTCGCGATATCTTGCGCCCACGCAAGAATCCCGCGCCGGAGCACAACCAATCGCAGAGCCTCGGCTCGTAGCCTTGAAGAGCACGGCGATTCGCGTCGCGCGCATCCATTCGCAGCACTCACCCCTCATCGAGGATCGGAGGTTCACATGTCGAGCAACACCACGATCGACGCCATCATCGGCGAACCCGAGGTTCTCGAGGACGCGGTGACCGCCGCCGACCTCGCGCTCGCCGAGGGCGTCGAGACGGATGCCGCGTGGCTCCGCCTCAAGGAGTCGGCGACCGCGCTCCAGGGCCTGCAGGTGAAGGACGGCTCGGTGCCCGAGGCATCCGACCCTTCGACGGGCTCAGGGAGCAGGGAACAGGCATCCCGTCTCGTCGACGCGATCGTCGAGTCGATCGAAGCGCTCGCGCCGCGGTTCCCGCACGAGGCCGAGTACCTCGCGGCATCCGTCGTCGACTTCCGCCGCTGGCAGGCCGAGGGCTTCGGCGTGCCCGACTTCCTCGACTCGCTCGTCGTGTTCCAGCCGCAGCGGCACCGCATCGACGGCATCCGCCACCTCGTGGTCTTCCCCATGTACACGCAGAACGGCTCGTCCGACCGGCACGTCGAGGCGCTCGTCGTCGAGACGATCTGGCCCGAGTTCATCGCAGAGCTCGAGGCCGGCGACTACGGCAACAAGCTCTTCGTGAGCCTGCGCCTCGTCGACTTCACGCCGGGCTACGACACGAACTCGGCAGTGCTGTTCCCCGAGACGGTCGCGATGCGCGAGATCCCGACGTTCACGTGGGGCGCGATCTTCCAGGACCGCGAGGCGGCGCGTTACCGCCGCGTCGTGCGCGCGGCATCCGACATCACGAAGCTCGAGCTGCCCGCCGACGCGGCGGCGCTGCTCGACGACCAGGAGCTCGCCGAGCGCACGTTCGTGATGTGGGACATCATCCACGACCGCACGCACATGCGCGGCGACCTGCCGTTCGACCCGTTCATGATCAAGCAGCGCATGCCGTTCTTCCTCTACTCGCTCGAGGAGCTGCGGTGCGACCTGACCGCGTTCCGCGAGTCGGTGAAGATCGAGCGCAGCCTGAACGCGCGCCTCGCCGCCGGCGAGGAGCTCACCGAGGCCGAGGAGCAGATGCGCTCCACCGGCAAGCTCGTGCAGTACGCGGTGATCTTCGACCGCATCTTCCGCTTCGCCATCACGGGATCGCGCGTGCGCAACTACGACGGACTCGGCGGCCAGCTGCTGTTCGCGTGGCTGCACCAGAAGCACGTGCTCGACTGGACCGACGTCTCGCTCAGCTTCGACTGGGACGCCGTGCCCGACGCGGTCGTCGAACTCGGCGACGCGATCGACGAGCTCTACTGGAAGTCGATCGACCGCCCGAAGACGGTGCACTGGCTCGCCGCCTACGACCTCGTCACGAGCGTCGTGACGCCGAACCCGGCGTCGGTGTGGGCCGAGGGCCTGCCGCGCGAGGTGCTCGCCGGCCCGCCCAAGGGCTACACCGACCTCGTGATGGACGACGAGTTCCCGCTGTCGATGTTCTACGAGGCCCTCGACAAGAAGATGAAGCCCGTCATCGAGTCGACCGTCGGCATCACGGCCGCCGACGCCTGACCGCCGCACCGATTCAGGACGACGTACGCTGCTCAGGACAGGATCATGGATTCCGTCCTGAGCAGCGTCCGTTCGCCTGATTCCGAACAGCTCGAAGTGGAGCCGAACATGACCGACCAGCCCACCGGCCTCGCCGGCCGCACCGTGCTGATCGCCGGCGCGACGAGCGCCTCCGGCCGGGCGGTCGCCCGTGCCCTGCTCGACGCAGGGGCCCGCGTGGTCGCCGTCGGCAGTGACGACGGGCGCCTCGAGGCGCTCGAGGCCGAGTTGCCCGGCGTCATCGGCGAGCGCGCCGACCTCACCGACGGCGACGACGTGCTCGAACTCGCGATGCGCGTGCATGCTCGGGTCGGCGACCTCGACGGCGTCGTGCACCTCGTCGGCGGCTGGCGCGGCGGCGGCGGCATCGCCGGGCAGACCGAAGAGGACTACCGCGTGCTCGAGCGGTCGTTCACGGCGCTGCGCTACGTCAGCCGTGCGTTCTGGGACGACCTCGTGGCCTCCCCCGCGGGCCGCATCGCGATCGTCTCGTCGACGACGGTCGACCGGCCCACCGCGGGCGGCGCGAACTACACCGCGATCAAGGCGGCGAGCGAGTCGTGGATGCGCTCGCTCGCGCAGGGCTTCGCCAAGGCGGGCGACACCGCCGCGGCCGTCACCTTCCGCGTGCAGGCCCTCGCCGGCCTCGAAGATCGGCTCGCCGCCGAGGTCGTCGAACTCTGGGCAGCGGATGCCGCTGAGCTGAACGGGCGCGTCGAGACGCTGTCGGCCTGAACCCACCGGCCGACTTCGACCGTCCGGCCCGATCGCGGATGTCTCAGGGAGCGGGCGTCGGCGCCTCGGTCGGAGGGGTCGGCGCTGCGGCGGGCGGCACGACCGGACGCGACTGGTCGGCACGCACGGCCTCGCCGAGGCATCCGTCGTTCTCGCCGCCGTCGCCCTCGAGCGCGAGCCGCCATGCGGCCTCGCCGTCGGCGGTGAGTCCCTCGGGCATCGCCGGGGCCGTCGAGGTCGGGTCGCGTGGCTCGGTGGTCCACCACTCCCACTCGCGGTACTCGTGGCCGGCCGTGGTCATGCACTCGCGCACGAGCTGCTGGAACCCGAGCCAGGCCTGCTGCTCGTCGGGCGTCGGCACCGGGTCCGCCGCGGGCGGCTGCGTCGAATTCGGCGTGGGCGTCGGAGCGGGCGTCGGGCGCGGAGTCGCGTTCGGCGGCGGGGTCGGCTTCGGCAACGGAGCGCCATCGGTGTCGGCGCCGTCGACCGGGGCGTGCTGGTCGCCGCCCTGCGCCTCGCCCGCATCGACGTCGAAGCCGTCTGAACCCGTCGCGACCGGCTGCGGCGAACGCGCGTCGTAGAGCACGGGCGCACCGGTGGTGGCAGCGGCGACGCCGATGAAGATCGAGCCGATGAAGAGTGCCGCGACAGCAGCACTGAAGAGGACGGTCTTCCGCATCGGGCACCTCCCGCCGCGATTCGGGAACGACCAGCCGGCCGCTCGGGCGTGTCCGAGCCATGGTACACGTCCCCCGAACGGGGGGCGAACCCGTGAAATCGGCCGATGAGCGGGTGAACTACCCCACTGGCGGCCCCTGCTCCGTGATCTCCTCGGGGCTCTCGGGCGACTCGTCGGTCGCGACATCCGCCGGCGAACCCTGCCTGCGACTCAGCCACAGGAACGGCACGGCGAGGGCCTGGATGCCGCCGCTCACGACGAGCGATCCGGGGTAGCCCCAGAGGTCGGCCGAACGGCCGAGCACCGGCTGGATCACGGCGCCGCCCGTGCTGCCGAGCAGCGAGTCGAACGAGAGCACGGTCGCGCGCTGCTGCGACGGGATCATGTCGTTCAGGTACGCCTGCTGCACCGGGCCGGCGGCCGCGTCGACGAGCCCCCAGACAGTGAGGAGCACGAGCGCGATCCAGAAGTTCCGGTTCACGCCGAGGGCGAGCAGCACGAGGCTCGATACGACGAGGCTCAGGATGATGGTCGTCGTGCGCTTGCGGAAGCGCCGGCGCACCCACGGCGCCACGAGCCCGCCGATGACCTGCGACCCCGACAGGATCGCCGCGGCGAGACCCGCGATCGAGTAGGCGCCCGTGTCGCCCCAGAGTTCGACGAGGTAGGGCTGCAGCGCGTAGAAGACGTAGAAGCCGACGCCCGTCGTGAAGAACGACGCGAACATGACGTACCGCACCGGGCGCCGCCCCAGCCCGTACTTCACCGAGGCGTTGAAGACCTCCTTCGTCGCGCGGATCGGGTGCGCGCGCCCGGCCGGCGTGAACCCGAGGTCGTGCATCACGACCGCCGCGACCACGAACATGACGATGAGGATGCCCGCACGGATGAGGAACGGCACCCCGAGATTCGTCGCCTGGGCGACCACGCCGCCCAGGATCGAGCCGATGAACATCGCCGCGCCCGCGAGCGCGAGCCCGCGCCCGAAGACCCGTTCGAGGCCGCCCGTGTAGCCGGTCGCGGCGAGCGCGTCGACGAGCCACGCCTCGACGGCACCCGAGAAGAAGGTGAAGCCGAGCCCGAGCAGCACCGAGACGATGGCCCACATCCAGAACGGCGAATGGGCCACCCACAGCAGGTAGTACAGCACCGTCGTCACGGCGAGCGTGACGGTGCCGAGCAGGTACGAGACCCGTCGCCCGAGGGTGTCGGCGACGACGCCCGTCGGCACCTCGAAGATCACCATTCCCACCGAGAAGAAGGCGTTGGCGGCGAACGCCTCGAAGTTCGTGAGGCCGGCGTCGAGCAGGAAGAGCGTGTTGACGCCCCAGATGAACGAGGCGGCGAGCGTGTTGCCGATGAGCAACGTGAAGTACGCCGCCTGCACCCGGCGCGCCGCCGGGTTCGGTGCCGTCTCCTCGCGCGTCGCGCGTTCGGCCATGCGACATATCTTGCTCGCTTCGCGCGCGCACCGCCACGGTCGATCATCGGGTACTGTCGTGCACTGCCCGAGCGGATGCCGCCGCGGCGCGCTGCTCGACGCGGCATCCGCCGCCCCGCTACGCTCGCGGCATGATCCGGTTCCTCATCCGCACGCTGATCTCCCTCGTGACGGTCGCCATCGGCCTGCTCGTCGCGTCGTGGATCCTCCCCGACTTCCATATCGAGTGGGGCGGGTTCCTCATCGCCATCGTCGTCTTCACGATCGCGCAGGCGGTGCTCGGCCCGTTCATCTTCAACGTCGCGCGGCAGCACGCGTCTGCGATCCTCGGCGGCATCGGCCTCGTCTCGACGTTCGTGGCGCTGCTGATCGCGTCGCTCTTCCCGGGCGGCATCACGATCGACGGCTGGGTGACCTGGGTGCTCGCGACCCTCACCATCTGGATCATCACCGCACTCGGCACCTGGCTCCTGCCCCTCATCTTCCTCAAGGAGAAGGTGAAGGGCGTCAAGGCCTGAGCCGCGGCATCCGCCGGGCCCAGGCCTCGTGCACGCAGTGAACGCACCGGCTCAGTGCATGTTGTCGTTGCCCGACTCGTGCACGGCGCGGCCCCAGCAGCCCGCGTCCTCCCAGCGGTAGGCCGCGCCGCCGGCGGCGTTGCCGTCGAGCGCGAGCGTCCACTCGGCCCGCTCGGCTTCCGTGAGGTCGAGTGGTTGGGCCTCCGACCCGTCGGGGTTCCACCACTCGAAGTAGAGGTACTCATGCCCGGCCTCGGCCATGCAGTCGCGCACGCGCTGCTGGAACTCGAGCCAGATCTCGCGCTCGGTCGGCGCTTCAGGGTCGACGGGCGTCTCGGGGGCGCCGAGCGGCTGCCCGGCCTCGCGTGCCTCGACCTCGGCCTTGTCGCCCGCCTCGGCGCAGCCTCCGCCGGGGTTGTAGATGTCGGGTCCGTAGAGCGCCTGAGACCAGAGGATCGTGGTCTCGTAGTCGAGTCCGGTCGGCTGCGGGCTGCCGCCGAGCCACCACTGCCACTCGAGGAAGTCGAAGCCGGCGTCGGCCATGCACTCGCGGATGACGACCTGCTTGCCGAGCCACTCCGAGCGGGCTTCGGGCGTCACGAACTGGTCGCTCAGCGGGTCGAGGTAGGGGTTGTAGTCGGCGGCGTTCGTATCGATGCCGGATGCCGCGGCGACCTGCGAGGTCTGGCCGGTTCCGGCCGGTGCGGCAACCGCCGTCTGCTCGGGGCGAGGTTCGGCGCTGTCGTCGATCTCGGAGGAGACGAGCTCGACCTGCGGCTGGCCGGCGGTGTACGCGGCCGCGCCGAGCGCGACGATGGACGCCCCGCCGAGCACTGCGCCCGTGATCGCGGCGATGGCGGCGATGCGTTGCACGTTCATGCGATGGTTCCTTCGGGGTCGATGATGGGCGAACGGTGCGGCCGCTCGGGTCGCGCGGCCCACAGGGCCTTGGCCGACGGCAGCCACCAGGCGGCCATCGAGACGAAGAAGAGCACCCCGGCGGCGGACAGCACGCGATTGATGAGGATCGCCTCGACGAGCGCCGAGGAGTAGAAGGCGCTGAGCGTGGTGCTCGTGGCGATGAGCGTGTACATGCCGAAGCGGAGCAGCACGTAACTCGCGACGGCGAGCCAGAGCGCGCCGAGCCAGCGCGCCTCGGGCACGATCGTCAGCGCCGAGCCGATGAGGGCGAGACCGAGACCGACGACCCCGGCGGCGACGAGGTCCCACGCGCCGGCCCACGAGCCGTCGAGCATGCCTGCCCCGACCCGCACGACGATGAGCACGCCCCAGGCGAGCAGCATCGCGGTCGCGACGTGCGCGAGTGCGGGCAGCGCGAGCGGGAAGGTGCCCTTCGGTGCCGTCAGCGAGACGCCGCGCAGCCGGGCGACCCGCCAGGCGAGGTCGGCGGGAACCCCGCGGATCGCGCGGCCGACGATCGAACGGCCGACACCGGCCGCATCGCCCGCTGCCGTGCGCTCCTCGAAGACGTCGGACTCGAGTTCGGCGAGGCGGTCGGCGGCGAGGTCATCGGGCAGGTCGCGCGTGTACCAGCGGCCCCAGGCCAGCACGGCACGGTCGCTGCGATGCACGGCACGGTCGCCGCCGTGCATGGCGCGGTCGCGTGAATGAGCGGATGTCGCGAGCTCACGCCCCTCGAGCGCACCGTCGATGCGCTCGGCGGTCATGCGAAGGCCGCCTTCGCCGGGGCGGCAGCGACGACCCGCCGCGCCTCGAGCTCGGTGCGGTACGCGAGTTCGCCGGCACCCGTGACGCGATACAGGCGGCGTCGCGGGCGCCCCTCGGCCTCACCGATCGCGGCATCCTCCCAGACGGATTCGAGGAGACCCCGTTCACTCAGGCGGGCGAGCGCCTTGTAGAGCGTGCCGTGCGCGGTGAGCGCGGCGGCATCCGATCGCTCGGCGATGCGCTTCGCGAGCGCGAAGCCGTAGAACTCGCCGTCGTCTCCTTGGAGCTCCATGCCTGCGGCGAGGATGTCGACCTCGAGGTCGACGAGCCGTCCTTCGCGTCTGCGTGCCATGGGAAGAGAATAGGAAGATATCTTCCCCGTGACAAGACCTCACCCGATACTGAGCAGGATTCGGAATTCGGCGCCCCTCGGGTTAGCCTGCTCGTCACCATCCGCGAACCCGACGCGGATCCGTACCGGGAGCCCCCGCCCATGCGCAAGCGCACCGTCGCGCTCATCGTCGTCGCCGCCGTCATCCTCGCCCTGCTCGGCGGGGTCTACTGGGCGGGTCGCCACCTCTTCCACGAACCCACCGCGAGGGGCGTCGACTCGATCGTCGCCGAACTCGACGGCGAGCGCGTGCTCGGCGTGTTCGCGCACCCCGATGACGAGCAGACCGTCAACGGACTGTTCTTCCGCGCCCACCAGGGCGGCGCGTACACGGCGATGATCACGGCGACCCAGGGCGAGGCCGGGCACCAGACCCCCGTGGTCGCGCGGCAGGCGGACCTCGGCGACATCCGCAGGGCCGAGGCGCTGAAGAACAGCTTCAACCTCGGCGTCGACCGCCACGTCGTCTGGGACTATCCCGACGGCGGCGTGCCCGAGGCCGATGAAGACGAGCTCGTCGCGCGCGTCGTCGCCGAGATGAAGCGGGTGCAGCCCGACATCGTCGTCGGCTTCTGGCCCGAAAGCGGGGCGACGGGGCACGAGGATCACATGCAGATGGGCCGGGTGACCGAGCTCGCGATCGCCGAACTCGAGGCATCGGGCGGCGCCTACACCGGACCGAAGCACCTCGTCTCCACGATCAGCCCGTCGGGTGCGCTCTCGATCTTCGGCGGCGAGGCCGGCGCGTTCGTCGTCGCCAACCAGCCGAAGCCCGAGTACGCCATGAGCGCCGAGGTGGCGAAGAAGCACGAGGGCTGGACGATCCACGCCTCGCAGTCGAACTACATGCAGGAGTCGTACATCCTGCCGACGTGGCTCATCTACGCGCTCTGGGATCAGGAGTTCTACCACGTGCGCGATCTCGAGGCCGAGCCGCTGGGGTGAGGTCGGGGGCTGAACCGAGCTCGGCTGTGGAGAACTTCCACATTTCACCTCCTGTGGAGGAGGAGTCGGTCGAAATAGCAGGTGAGCGGGCGTTTTATCGGTCGTTCGAATGTCGGTGGGTGGTGGCAGTGTGGTCGACATGGCAGGCATTCCCGAGGCGCTCGAGCAGGTACGCTCGGCGCTTCATGCCGCGCTCGATCTCGACCCACCGCGGGGGCTCGGTGATGACGAACTGCTCGTCGCACTGGGGGCGCTCGAAGGCGTCGGGCGGTTGCTCGACGCGCACCGTGCCACCTTCGCCGGTGAGGTCGCCGACCGCAGCCGGGTCGAACTCGGCGCCGGGCGCCTGTCGACGCGCAAGGGGTGCCGGTCTGCGGCCGAACTGATCGAACGAGTCACGCAGGTCTCGGGCACCGAGGCGCGCCGCAGAGTCTCGGTCGGTAGGGCGACCCTGGCCGATACCGGCCTGACCGGGCAGCCCGTGCCGGCGGCGCACCCGCACGTGGCCGCTGCACTCGTCGCAGGCTCGCTCGGCCTCGACGCGGCAGCGACGATCGTTCGGGAACTCGGTCGCACCCGCACCGTGGCCGACCCCACGCGACTCGATGTCGCCGAGCGTGAACTCGTCGACCAGGCGACCGGCACGGGTGACGCGGCACCGGTGCGTGCCAGCGCCGACGAGCTCGCCGTGCAGGCCCGCGCGTGGGCGGTGTTCCTGGATCAAGACGGAACAGAACCCGACGACGAACGCGCGATGCGCCGGCGCGGGTTCCGGGTCGGGCGCGCACGCGACGGACTCATCCAGATCTCGGGCGAGTTGCTGCCCGAGGTCGCGGCGAAGCTGAAGCGCCTCCTCGATGCGCACCTCTCGCCCCGCAGCGGCGGCGGATTCCTCACCGGCGCCGAACGCTCCGACCTCGCGGTGCAGGCCGAGACCCGCACCACCGAACAGCAACGGCACGACGTGCTCGCCGCGATCATCGACACCGCGGCACGGTCCGGCGAACACCCGAGCATCGGCGGCGCAGCACCGACGGTGCTCGTCAGCGTTCGGGCAGTCGACCTCGAGACCGGCTCCGGTGCCGGGCACGCCGACGGCGTCGAACTGCCGATCTCACTCCGCGCGGTGCGGCACATGGTCTGCACCGGAGGCATCCAGACCGTGGTCTCCGACGCCGCGGGCCGCATCATCCGCCTCGGTTCACCTGAACGCTGCTTCACCCCGCACCAACGACGGGCGATCACCCTCCGCGACGGCGGCTGCCTCATCCCCGGCTGCACCGTGCCCGCTGCCTGGTGCGAGATCCACCACGTCATCCCAGACGCACGCGGCGGCCCCACTCACACCGAGAACGGCGTACTCCTGTGCTGGTTCCATCACCGCACGATCGACTCATCGGGGTGGGGCATCCGCATGCGACGCGGGGTGCCCGAGATCCGGCCACCCGCCTGGCTCGACCCGGGCGGCAGCTGGCGCAAGTCGACCACCTCACCCACCCGACTCGCCGATCGACTCGACCACGACCACGCACCACCCGAACGCAAGACGGCGTGACAGGTCGAGGGCGGCTTCGAGATCACATCGGGCTCCGTCACGGTTCGCTGGAGCCCTGACGCTCGACGACTTCGACGGCTTCGACGGCTCGACGAGCCGATGCATCCGCTGCGCTCAGAACCGCCGGGTGAACGGCTCGGGCTTCCGCATACGCACGAGCAGCACGATGGGAATCAGCACGTACGGCAGGTTGAATGCGAGGAACTTCACGGGGTTGGTCGTCTGCCACTCGGGCTCGCCGAAGAACTCGACGCCGAACACGATGATGCCCGTGATGGTCGAGATCATCGTCGCGTAGATGACGCTGGGCAGTTGGATCCAGTTCCAGCCGCGGACGAGCGAGATGACGAGCAGGATGTAGAACGGCATGTAGACGAAGGCCGAGAGCCCGGTGACGATGCGCATCCACACCGGCGGCTCCATGAACAACGGGTCGGTGTCGCTCGCGTACCAGTAGTTCGAGTTCACGAAGAAGTTCGCCGACGGCTGCGAGATGTCGACGCCGAGCGTCGGCAGCATGTCGCTGATCAGGCTCGTGATCGTGAAGAGCGAGAAGACCACGATGAAGAACCAGTCGAACGGACGTTCACGCAGCGGCAGGTTCGGCACGGGCCCCGGTTCGGCGGTCATGGATCGAGAGCGTAGCGGCGAGCGCGGCATCCGCGCAGCGGGGATGGTGTGGCATGATGATTTCATCAATCCATAAACCCATGGAGATGCCGATGCTCTCGGACCCCAACCGCCCGCTGTACGAGGTGAAGGCCGGCCTCTTCAAGGGCCTCGCCCATCCGATCCGCATCCGCATCCTCGAGGTGCTCTCGACCGCGCCCGAGGCATCCGTCTCGGAGCTCATCGCGGCGACCTCGCTCGAGGCATCGCACCTGTCGCAGCACCTTGCGGTGCTCCGTCGCAATCGGCTCGTCGTGGCCGACCGACGCGGCAGCCTCGTCTACTACCGGCTGGCCTATCCCCAGGTCGCCGACCTGCTGCGCGTGGCTCGCGCGCTGCTCGGTGAGATCCTCGAGACCACCCAGCGCCAGCTCGTCGACCAGGGCGGGCTGCCCGAGATCCCGCCGGTGAGCGTGCCGGCATGAGTCCGATGCCGTCCGGCCTGCCCGCCACCGGGTCGACGACGGCCTCCGCGAGCCCGTGGCGACGGGCGGCGCGCCACCTGCGCAGCCTCGCGCCCGCGGCATCCGACTACCGCGACCTCCGCCGCACCTGGCGAGGCGATCTGGCCGCCGGCGTCACCGTGGGCATCGTCGCGTTGCCGCTCGCGCTCGCGTTCGGCGTGAGCTCCGGCGCCGGCGCCGAGAGCGGCCTCGTGACGGCGATCGTCGCCGGGTTCGTCGCCGCGGTGTTCGGCGGCTCGAACGTGCAGGTGTCCGGTCCGACCGGCGCCATGGTCGTCGTGCTCGGCCCCATCATCGCCGCGCATGGCGCGGGAGTGCTCGCGGTGGTCTGCCTGTTCGCCGGGCTCATCGTGCTCGCCGCCGGCGCCCTGCGCCTCGGCCGCGCGGTGACCTACATCCCATGGCCGGTGATCGAGGGGTTCACACTCGGCATCGCGGTGATCATCTTCCTGCAGCAGGCGCCCGCGGCGCTCGGCGTCGCCCCCGGACCCAGCCCGAACGCCGCACTGGCCGCCGCCGAGGCGGTTCCCACTGCCGCGTGGCCGGAGTTCGCATGGAGCCTCGGCATCGTCGCCGTGGTGGCGGCGATCATGCTCGTGGCGCCGCGCATCCATCCCCGTTTCCCCGGTTCGATCGTCGCGATCGTGGCGGTCAGTGCGATCGCGGCCGGCTTCGGACTGCCGGTGGACACGATCGGAGAGCTGCCGGCCGGCCTTCCCGCGCCCGCACTGCCGAGCGCCGACTGGACGACGCTCGCAGGCCTCGCCGGCCCGGCGTTCGCCGTCGCCGCCCTCGCTGCGATCGAGTCGCTGCTGTCGGCGCGCGTCGCCGCCTCGATCTCCGAAACCGGCCCGTACGACGCCGACCGCGAACTCGTCGGCCAGGGCCTCGCGTCCGTCGCTGCGGGCTTCTTCGGCGGCATGCCGGCGACCGGGGCGATCGCCCGCACCGCGGTGAACGTGCGCTCGGGCGGTCGCACCCGGCTGGCTGCGATCACCCACGCGGTGCTGCTGCTCCTCGTCGTCTCGTTCGGCGCGACGGTCGTCGCCGAGATCCCGTTGGCCGCACTCGCCGGCGTGCTGATGGTCACGGCGTTCCGCATGATCTCGATCGCGACGGTGCGCACCATCGTCGGGTCGACCCGGGCCGACGCGATCGTCTTCGGCGTCACCGCGATCATCACGGTGAGCTTCGACCTCATCTACGCCGTGCTCATCGGCATCGCCGCCGCGGCGTTCTTCGCCCTGCGCGCACTCGCCCGCTCGAGCGGCGTGCACCGCGAGGAGCTGCCGGGCCCGGCCGAGCCCGGCGACGAACGCATCGCCCTGTTCCGACTCGAAGGGGCGCTCTTCTTCGGCGCCGCCGAGCGCATGCTCGAGCGCGTGGGCGACATCCGGGGCATCGAGGTCGTCATCATCCGGATGTCGCAGCTGCAGATCCTCGACGCCACCGGAGCCCAGGTCATCACCGAGCTCATCACCGCACTCGAACGGCGCGGCGTGACCGTCCTGGTCAAGGGCATCCAGACGCGGCACCTGCGTCTGGCTGAACGAGTGGGCGTGATCGCCTCGCTCCGGCACCAGAATCACCTCTTCGACGAGCTCGCCCCCGCGGTCGAGCACGCACGGAGTCACGTGCGTCGAGCGCCGCGCTGATTCTCCGTCGCATGGCGGATCCCGACGCTCCTCCGCGTCGATAACGTGGACGGATGACCGAGAACACCGCTCCGCCCGTCGTCGAGGGCGTCGAGTGGGTCCGCCCGCGACCGGGCCGTCGCGCCATCCGCAACGACGTGATCCTCGCTCTGGTGCTCGCCGTCGGTACGGCCGCCACGGTGGTGCTCTACCGATTCGCGGGTTGGGGCGAGGGCGACGCGGAGGGCGACGCCGCCCCGTGGTGGGGTTCGGTGCTCTGGGTCGCAGCCATGACCCTGCCGCTCGCGGCACGACGCCTGCACCCCGAGATCGTGGCGCTCGTGGCATCCGTCACCTTCATCGTCGGCGGTGTCGTGCCCGTCGGCGACGCGCTCTTCAGCAACATCTGCCTGTTCGTCGCGATCTACACGGTCGGCGCCTGGAGTCGCAGCCGCCGCCGGGCGACGATCGTGCGCGGCGTCATCGTCGCCGGCATGTTCGGGTGGCTCTTCTGGGGCCTCGTCTACTACTCCGCCGTGCAGGACTACCTGCCCGACTTCTCCCGCGACGGAACGCTCTCGCCCTACCTCGCGTACGGCCTGATCAACGTGCTCACCAACCTGCTCTACTTCGGCGGCGCGTGGTACTTCGGCGACACCGCCTACCGCTCGGCGCGGTCGCGTGCCGAGCTCGAGCAGCGCACCGCCGAACTCGCGTCGGAGCGCGAGCGCACCCGCGCTCAAGCCGTCGCCATCGAACGGCTGCGCATCGCCCGCGAGCTGCATGACGTCGTCGCCCACCACGTCTCGGTGATCGGCGTGCAGGCGGGCGCCGCGCGACGCGTGCTCGCGAAGGACCCGGCCGCGGCGACCGCCGCGCTCTCCTCGATCGAGTCGAGCGCCCGCGATGCCGTCGACGAACTGCACGGGCTGCTCGGCACCCTCCGCGGCGATGCGGAGACGGGTGCGGTCCCGGTGCTCGACGACGCCCTCGGCCTGGCCGACGGCGAGCGCGAGCCGGCGACCACGAGCACCTCGACGCGGGGCATCGCGCGCCTCGACGAGCTCGTCGCCGAGAGCGCGGCCGGCGGCCTGCCGACGACGCTCGCGATCGTCGGCGACCCGGTTCCGGTCTCCGCGGTCGTCGACCTCAGCGCCTACCGCATCGTGCAGGAGGCGCTCACGAACGTGCGCAAGCACGCGGGTGCCGCCGCGACGGCCGAGGTGCGCGTGCGTTGGGCCGGCGCGTCCGTCGAGATCGAGGTGACCAACACCGGCCCCGTGCTGCGACCGACGAACGACACGGCAACGGATGCCTCGAGCCGCCGCCTCGGCCAGGTGGGCATGCGCGAGCGGGTCGCCGCGGCCGGCGGTCGCCTCGAACTCGGACCGCGGGCGCGCGGCGGCTACCTCGTGCGCGCCGAGTTCCCGCTGCGCCGGGCCGAGGAGGTGCCTGCGTGAGCATCAGGGTGCTCGTGGTCGACGACCAGTCGCTCGTGCGCGGCGGGTTCCGCACGATCCTCGACTCCGAAGACGGCATCGAGGTCGTCGGCGAGGCCGCGAACGGCGAGGAGGCGATCGCCGCGGTCGCGGCGCTCTCGCCCGACGTCGTCTGCATGGACGTGCAGATGCCGGGCATGGACGGACTCGAGGCCACTCGGCGCATCACCGCCGACGAGGCATCCGCCGCCGCCGTGCTCGTGCTCACGACCTTCAACCGCGAGGACTACCTGTTCGCCGCCCTCGAGGCGGGGGCGAGCGGGTTCCTGCTGAAGAACTCGAGCCCCGAGCAGCTCATCGAGGCGGTGCAGGTGGTCGCACGCGGCGACGCACTGCTGTCGCCGGATGTCACGCGGCGCGTGATCGAGGCCGTGGCGACACGGGCGACTGCTGAGCCCGCCGCGCTCGCGCCGGCAGCCGGTCACGAGCCGAAGCCGGCGCCCGAGCTCGAGACGCTCACCGACCGCGAGCGCGAGGTGCTCGAGCAGCTCGCCGTCGGCCTCTCGAATGCCGAGATCGCCGAGCGCCTCTGGGTCGGCGAGGCGACGGTGAAGACGCACGTGTCGAAGGTGCTCATGAAGCTCGGGCTGCGCGACCGTGTGCACGCCGTCGTCTACGCCTACGAGCACGGGGTCGTGCGGGCCAAGCGCTGATGCCCGCACGCGGTGTGTGCAGCGTGCTCAGCCGAGTTCGCGCAGCTGCGCCGTGCGCTCGCTCGGGGTGTCGCCCGTGTTCACGGTGCCGCGCGGTTCGATGAGCATCGCCGAGACCTCGCCGTCGGCGCGCGGGCAGTGCTCGATGCCCCGCGGCACCACGTAGACGTCCCCGGCACCGAGCTCCACGTCCCCGTCGCGCAACTGGATCACGAGCCTGCCCGAGACGACCATGAAGAACTCGTCGGTGTCGGGATGCGTGTGCCAGGTGAACTCGCCCTGCGCCTTGAAGACCTTGACGTCGTAGTCGTTCACGCTCGCGAGGCGGTGGGGCTGCCAGTGCTCGGTGAAGGAGTCGAGGGCGCCCTGCAGGTTTCGCACCTCGCGCTCGTCGGGCACTTGGCGCACATCGTCGGTCATCGCGTCATTCTCCTCTTGACGCCGGCGTGCGGTCGACGTATCGTAAGCAAATCATTAATTAAGGAGTTGCTTACATGCAGCAGGGGCCCGACGAGCTCAGCCTCGTGTTCCAGGCACTCGCCGATCCGACGCGACGCGAGATCCTCTCGCGCCTCCGCGGCGGACCGACGACCGTCGGTGAACTGGCCGAGCCCTTCGCGATGAGCCGACCCGCGATCTCCCAGCACCTCAAGGTGCTCGAGCGCGCCGGGCTCATCGAGCGAACCGCATCGGCCCAGTGGCGCACCTGCACCCTCCGCACCGAGCCGCTCGACGAGGCATCCGCCTGGGTCGAGCGCCATCGCGGCGAGTGGAACGCGCGTTTCGACCAGCTCGACGAGCACCTCCGCACGAGGAAGGGAACGACCGATGCCTGAACAGACCGGCACCGCGACGAAGGAGTTCACCATCACGCGCGTCTTCGACGCGCCGCGCGACGCCATCTGGCGCGCGTGGACCGACCCCGACGAGGCGTCCGCCTGGTGGCACCCCGAGAGCGTCGTGACCCCGCGCGAGACCGTGGAGCTCGACGTGCGCCCCGGCGGGCGCTACCGCTACACGATGATCGCCCCCGACGGCTCAGAGTACCCGACGGCCGGCGTCTACCACGAGGTCGTCGAGCCCGAGCGGCTCGTCTTCACCTGGGGCATGCCTGGCGACGACGACGCCCCGATCATCACCGTGACCCTGGCCGACCTCGGCGAGCGCACCGAGATGACGTTCCACCTCGTCGGCATCGACGGGGTGCCCGGCGACGAGAACGTCTACGACGGCTGGGCGAGCGCCTTCGACGTGCTCGACGCGCGACTCGAGGCTCCGCGCGGCGGCCCGCTCGATGACGGAGGGCAGCGCTGATGGGCCGGCTCACGGTCGAGCAGATCGTCAGCGTCGACGGGTACGCGGCCGACCTCGACGGCGGCCTCGACTTCATCGGCGCCGCCCGGGGCGGCAACCCGAACGACCACGACCAGCTCGCGTTCCTCGCCGACGTCGATGCGATCCTGCTCGGCGCGAACACCTACCGGATGTTCGCCGAGTACTGGCCGGTCGCCGACCCCGAGGTCGAAGTCGTCGCCGAGCCGATCAACCGCCTGCCGAAGTTCGTGATGTCGAACGCCCTCGAGTCCGCGCCGTGGGGCGAGGGATCGATCGAGATCCTCCGCGGCACCGCGACCGAGGCCGTCGCCGACCTCAAGACCGAGCACGAGCACATCGTCGTCTGGGGCAGCCTCACGCTGGCCGACGCGCTCTTCCGGGCCGGGCTCGTCGACGTGCTGCGCCTGCGCGTCGTGCCGGTACTGATCGGCGCCGGGCGTCCGTTCACCCCGGCGGACCTCGGCGATCGCCCGCTGGAACTCGACCACGTGGCCTCGCACCCGAGCGGCCATCTCGGCCTGACGTACCGGCTGAGCTGAGCTGAGCCGGCCTACCGGCGCTCGGCCGACGCCCCGTCGGCGGTGCGGGACGGTGCGTCCGCCGCGTCGCCTGCGGCATCCGACACATCCGACTCATCGGCGTCGGTCGCACCGACCCCTGGCCCTGATGGCGCACCCTCCAGGTACTCCGCCGTCAGCAGCCGGTAGGAGCGCGAGCCGAAGGCGAAGAGCGCGAGCACGACCATCGCGAGCCCGCTGAACAGGAACACCAGGGCGATGCCCCGGGCCTCGCCCTCGCCGAGCAGCCAGCCCCAGGTCGCCTGCCCCTGGGCGGACTCCATGTAGGGGATGATCCAGAACTCGGCGATCGGGGCGATGAGGAAGGCGGTGATCGGAGCGGCCGCCGCCTCGAAGGCCTGCGCGAACCCGAACACGCGGCCCTGCCGCCGGAACGGCACGACCTTCTGGATGACGGTCTGCTCCGCGGCCTCCACCGCGGGAATGAGCGTCATGTACAGCCAGATGCCGACACCGTAGAGCACCCACCACTCGCGGATCGTGAACAGGGCCCCGAGCAACCCCATGCCGATGACGACGAGCAGCATGGTGCGGATGGGATTGCGCCCGAGGCCCCACTTCGCGATCACGATGCCGCCGATGATGAATCCCGAGGAGGAGATGCCGAGCACGATGCCCCACGCCTCGACCGGGAACAGGGTCAGGCCGTACGGATCCATGAGCGCAAGGTAGACGCCGCCGATGAGGTTGTTGAACGTCGAGAACACGATGAGCGCGAAGAGGCCCGGCGCTCCGCGTATGGCGGCGATGCTGCCGCGCAGGTCGATCGCGGGCGAGTGGTCCCGGTCGACGACCGGGTGCGCCTCGGGAATGCGCACGAAGCAGAGGTGCACGAGTGCGACCAGGGTGGCCGCGATGGAGATCGCGAGCGTCCACCCCATGCCGAGCATGCCGATCGCGAGTCCGCTGAAGACGCTCGTGACGAGGAATGCGAGCCCCTGCACGGTGCCCACCATGCCGTTGGCGTTCGCGTGCCGCTCCTCGGGCACGAGCAGGGTCACCGTCGTCGACAGCGCGATGTTGCGCATGTTCTCGACGACGGCGCCGAACAGGATGATGCCGGAGAACAGCCAGAACCACGGACCGCCGAGATCGAGCAGGGCGGACTCGGGCTGCACCAGGTAGAGCACGCCGGCCACCGTGAACGAGCCGAGTGACACGAGGCTCGAGAACACCATGACGCCGTGCTTGCGGTGCCGGTCGACGATCGTGCCGAAGAAGATCGAGAAGAGCGCGATGAGCAGCATGTACGCACCGCCGATGACGCCCGTCGCGAGCACCGACCGCGTCTCGAGGTAGACCCAGAAGGTGAGCGCGAACCAGAGGAAGCTCGTCGTGACGTTCGCGATCATCGTGTTCACGAGCACCTGCACGAAGGTGCGCATGCCACCGGGCGGCGGCACGACGGGTGCAGGCGCCCCTGGCGCAGGCGACCCCGGGGCGGGCGCCGCCTGCAGCGCCTCGCCCGGTCCGGATCCGCCGGGCTCGTCGGTCACCCTGCGAGGATAACCAGCCCCCGCGACATCCGGAACCCCGCGGCCGGAAGGGCCTCAGCCGACGCGCGCGACGCGCGAGGCCACGACCTCGGCGGCGAACGCCGTCGCGAGCCGGGCGCAGCGCGCCGCGGATTCCTGCTCGTGCACGAGGGCCGCCTCGACCAGCTGCTGCTTGTCGAGGCCGGCTGCGGCGAGCGCGGCATCGTCCCACTTCTCGAGGTCGAGCGCGCCCGCCTCGGGGTGGAACTGCACCCCGCGCACATGACGGCCGAGCCGGAAGGCCTGGTTGACGCACGCCTCGCTCGAGGCGAGCAGCACGGCGTCGTCGGGGAGGCGGGTGATCATGTCCTGGTGGTTCTCGATCACGTGCGCGACCGGCGAGAGCGGCGACAGCACGGCGTCGTCGGCGCCCTGCTCCGTGACGAAGACGGGGGTCGCGCCGCGCTCGGGGGTGCCGTATTCGGCCCGCACCTCGCCGCCCGCGACGTGGGCGAGGATCTGCGCGCCGAGGCAGACCCCGAGGGTCGGGATGTCGCCGGCGATCGCCTCGGCGGCGAGCTCGCGCTCCCGGGCGAGCCAGGGTGCGCGATCGTCGTCGTCGGGCATGAGCCCGCCGCCGAGCATGATCAGGCCGTCGAACGAGCCGAGGTCGTCGGGCAGCCCCTCCTCGCCGACGACCACGACGAGATCCAGCCCCGACTCCTCGAGCCACGGCCGCATGCGCCGCAGGCTGCTCGGGCGGGAGTTCACGACCACGAGCACCTTCGGGCCGGCGTGCACTGTCTCCATCTCGGTTCTCGCTCTCACTTCTCGACGGGTCGGCTCGCGCCGGCACCCGTGAATCCCAGGTAGTCGTCATCGGATGCCGCGACCACGCGCAGCACGTTCTCGGTGCCGAGCTTGCGCAGCTCGTCCTCGGTCCAGCCGCGGCGGGCCAGCTCGGCGAACAGCACCGGGTAGCCCGAGACGTCGTCGAGCCCGTCGGGCATGTCGTCGGTGCCGTCGTAGTCGCCGCCGAGGCCGACGCCCTCGATGCCCGCGACGTTGCGCACGTGCTCGACGTGGTCGGCCGCGTCGGCGACGGTGACCGGAGGCTTCGGTCCCGTCTCCCCCGCGTCGACCCAGGCGCGGCGGTCGGCCGTGAGGAACGAGGGCACGAAGGTGACCATGTAGACGCCGCCGCCGTCGGCGACCCGGCGGATGACGCGGTCGGGCATGTTCCGCGGATGCGGGTTCAGGGCAGCGGCGCTCGAATGGCTGACGAGCGTCGGCCGGGTCGAGGTGTCGAGCGCCGCATCGGCCGTGGCGACCGAGACGTGCGCGAGGTCGACGAGCATGCCGATGCGGTTCATCTCCGTCACGACCTCCCGACCGAACTCGGTGAGCCCGCCGTGCCGTGCCTCATCGGTCGCGGAGTCCGCCCAGTCGCTCGTCGAGGTCCAGGTGAGCGTCAGGTAGCGCGCGCCGAGCCTGGCGTACTCGCGCAGCACCGCGAGCGAGCCGTCGATCTGGCCGCCGCCCTCGACGCCGATCATCGAGGCGATCCGGCCCGCGGCCATCGCGCGACGCGCCGTCGCGGCGGTCGTCGCGAGCTCGAACGTCTCGGGGTACCGGGCGGCCATGCGGTGCACGAAGTCGATCTGCTCGAGCGTCGCGCGCACGGCGGCAGCCCCCTCGATCGCCGAGTCGACCCAGACCGACCAGAACTGGCCGGCGACCCCGCCCTCGCGCAGCTTCGGGATGTCGGTGTGGTGCGTCAGCTCGGTGCCGTCGAGCCCCTCGACCGAGTACCCGCGCTCCGCGCGCGCCGTCCACGGCAGGTCGTTGTGCCCGTCGAAGACGGGGATCTCGAATCGCTCGTACTGCATGTCGCCGTCCTCAGTGGTCTCGGGAGATCAGGTGGGTCTGGAGCCGGGCCGTCAGTTCGGCGTCGAAGGCGCGCTGCACGCCGTCGAGTTCGGCGACGGCGACGGCCGAGCGCGTGCTCGAGAGCAGCCAGATGTCGTCGGCCGAAGGCAACTGCTCGACGCGCACGGGCTCGCGATGCGTCTCGTGGCCGAGCTCGGCGAGCAGTTCGATCGCACTCGCGAGGGTGGTGCCGGCGAGGATGCCGTCGTCGCTCGGCGGGGAGACGAAGCGATCGCCGAACCGCAGCAGCACCGTCGACGAGGGCCCTTCGAGCACGAAGCCGTCGCTGCTCGTGAAGATGACGTCGGCGGCCCCGCGCCGCGCCGCTTCGCGCAGCACCGACTTGTTGACCGCGTACGACAGCGACTTCGCCCCCTGCAGCAGCCACGGCGAGGTGCGCGCGACGTCGCGGCGGTACCCGCGGTCGAGCGTGACGACGGCGACGCCCTGCTCGCGCGGCACGGTGAAGTCGGCGGCGTCGGCGAGGTGGACCCAGCCCACCGGCACGCCGGCGCCCTCGACTCCGCGCGTCATCACGAACTTGACGAAGCCGTCGGCGGGGCTGTCGTGCGCTGCGATCGCAGCGTGGATGGCGTCGCGCCACACGTCGAGCTTCGGCGCGGGCAGGTCGAGCATCGCCGCGGAGCGGGCGAAGCGCTGCAAGTGCTCCTCGATCGCCTGCGGACGGCCGCGGTGCACGCCGAGCGTCTCGAAGATGCCGTCGCCGCGCGTCGCGCTCAGGTCGCGCACGTCGAGCTGCGGCGCGTCGAGGTCGGCGAAACGGAAGGGGGTCGGCGTGACCGGGCCGCCCTCGGCCGCGTCGTCGACCATGACGAGCACGGCAGCGGACGCCCCGGCTCGCGTGTCGTTCGGCGCGGCGCGCTCATCGGAGTCGAAGCGGCGCTCGAGGTTCTGCTCGATCCAGGCCGGATCGACCTCGAAGCCGATGCCGGGGCCCGTCGGCACCTTCACGATGCCGTCGCGTGCGGTCACGGCCGGCACGATCACGTCGCGTGCGTAGTACTTGTCGGACCCCGAGACATCCGAGGGGTAGCTGAAGTGCTCGAGGGAGGAGAGGGCGAGGTTCGCGGCCCGCCCGATGCCGAACTCGTGCATGCCGCCGCACCACACCGGGATGCCCGCGTCGCCGGCGAGGTCGTGCGCGGCCTTGGCGACCGTCAGACCGCCCATGCGGGAGACCTTGATGTTCAGCACCCGGCCGGAACCGAGCGCGATCATGGTGCGCAGGTCGTCGAGCCGCACGACGGACTCGTCGAGGCAGACCGGCGTCTCGATGCGCTCCTGCAGGCGCGCATGACCTACGAAGTCGCCGGGCGCGAAGGGCTGCTCGATCATGCTGAGCGACTCGGCGTCGAACCCGGCCAGGCGGGCGATCGTGTCGTCGTCGCTCGCGTAGGCGCCGTTCGCATCGACGTGCATCAGGAGGTCGGGGAATGCACGGCGCACCTCGCGCACGGGGTCGAGGTCCCAGCCCGGTGCGATCTTCAGCTTGACCCGGCCGTAGCCGGCGTCGAGCTGCACCGCCACCTGCGCGAGCAGTTCGTCGATGGTCGGTTCGATGCCGAGCGAGACGCCGGCGGCGACCTCGGTGCGGGTGCCGCCGAGCGCCTCGGCCAGCGGGATGCCGCGCGACCTCGACCAGAGATCCCACGCCGCCCCGGCGAAGCCCGCCTTCGTGAACTCGTGGCCGCGGATCTTCTGCCAGAGTGCGTCGACCTCGCTCGGGTGCTGCCACTCGGCATCGATCACGAGCGGCACGAGGTAGCGGGTCGCGATCGACCAGGCCGTCTCGGTGTTCTCAGCCGTGAAGTACGGGTCGCTCGGCGAGGCGATCTCGCCCCATCCGATGGCACCGGCGTCGTCGGTGAACCGCACGAGGATGTGCTCGAGGCCGGTCTTGCGGTGCGAGCTCGTCTGGAAGCCGTGCACGAGGGGCAGGCTCACCTGGAAGAGTTCGATGCGGGTGACCCTCATGGTGCGTCCTCGTCGTTCCGGTGGTCGAAGTACAGGTTCATCTCGTGGTTCAGCTCGTCGCGCGTCGCCAGCCGGCGGCGGGCGCCCTTGGCGCTCGCGGTCGTGAGCGTGCTGAGCAGGTGGCAGACGGCGGCGACCGAGGTCGGCGAGTCGGCATACGACGCGGATCCGGTCTGCAGCACGATGAGCGAGGTCGCGAACGGCGCGAGCGGGGCCTCGTCGCTGTCGGTGAAGACGACGAGCTGACCGCCCGCCTCGCTGAAGAGCCGGCCGAGCGTGACCGTCTCGCGGCGGTAGCGGCGCAGCGAGAAGAGGATGAGCACGTCGGTCGAGCGCACGTCGCTGAGCACGTCGAGCGGGTTCAGCGCATGCCCGTCGATCAGGTAGACGTTCGGCACCGTCGCGGCGAGGTCGGCGTTCAAGAGCGCGGCGTACGCCGCCGACTTGCCCGCACCGGCGATGAACTTGCGCCGCGAACCGAGGATGATCGCGGCTGCCTGCGGCACGGCCGCGCTCGCCCGGAGGTGCGCGAAGGTGCTCTCGAGCGAGGCCGCCTCGGTCTCCATCACGCGGTCCTGGAGCCCCTCGGCAGAGAGGTTCTTGCGCATGCGCATGCCGAACCGCGCCTCGGGCGAGCTCAGCGTGCGGTTGAGTTCGTGCTCGAGCTGTTCGTGCTCGAGCTGTTCGTCGCTGCGCGCCTGCATCGTCATCGGTGCCGCCCGCCTGCCGTGGCCGGCACGGCGAGGTAGGCCGATGCACCCGAATCGATGCGCCGGCAGCTCACGAGCACGAAGCCCTGCTCGTGCAGGTGCTGCATCGTGTCGTGCAGCCGGGCCGTGCCCGCTTCGCCGTTCGGGACGACCACCCACCGGCCGTCCCCGTGCGCGATCGCCGCACCCGGCTCGGCACCCGCGAGCGAGGCAGGGGCTCGCTCGGCGCGGGCCTCGGCGTAGGGGTCGGCGCCTGTCGCCAGCGGCCAGTCGACGAGCAGCCGGTCGGTGCCGGGGCGCCCGTAGTAGTCGCGCACGAATGCGGCGCTGTGCGCCCCGAGGATGTCGAAGTTGAAGTGGGCGTTGCGCCCCAGGGCGGGGTCGAACGCCCAGCGCATCGTCGAGACCCCCGAGGCGAGCACGACCTCTCGCTGGCGCAGCTTGAGCAGCCGTCCGACGCCGCGGCCCTGCGCGTGCTGCTCGACCACCGCGGCCTGCGAATAGTGGAAGACGCCCGACTCGTCGGACCCGAGGAATCCGTATGCGAAGCCGATGAGCTCGCCGTCGGCCGACCGCACGCCGATCGCCGACCCGCCGTTCCGCACGAGCGCGCTCAGCAGGTTGCTGTTCAGCGCGAGCTCCTCCGAGGAGTATCCGAAGACGCGTCGGTACAGCGCACTCGCCTGCTGGAAGTCTTCGTACTTCGAGAGCTCATGGGTGGTGAGCATCTCGCCCGCCCCACGGTCTCGCGCCTGCGCTTCGGTCACGCTGTTCATTATACGAATCATATAATTGACACGTCCAGCGAAATCATCGTGCGTTTCGCCCGGAATTCTTCGACCACGGCTCGACGGTGTTGCTACCATATGCTTCATATCTTCGACAAGGAGCGACATGACGCCAGCAGAGGTCGGGGCAGCGGTGGATGCCGCGTGGCACACGGTGCTCGAGCGCCTGGAGCAGCTCGTCCGCATCGAGACCCCTTCGCTCGACGCGGCGGCGAGCGCGAGCATCGCCCGGGTGCTCACGGAGTGGTTCGAGCCGCTCGCGAGCGAGGTGCGGGCCGTCGTCACCGAGGCGGGCACGCACCTCGTCATCGAGGTTCCCGGCTCGACTGATGCGGCTCCGCTCCTGCTGCTCGGCCACTCCGACACGGTGTGGGACCACGGCGCACTGGCCGGAGACGTGCCGTGGTCGGTCGACGGCGACGTCGTGCGCGGCCCGGGCGTCTTCGACATGAAGAGCGGGCTCGTGATCATGCTCGCGGCGCTCGAGATCCTGCGGGATCGACCGAGGCGCGCGGTGCGGATCCTCGTCAACTGCGACGAGGAGGTCGGCTCGCCCACCTCGCAGGAGCTCGTGCGGACGGCGCTCGACGGCGTCGCCGGCGTCATCGGCTTCGAGTCGCCGCACCCCGACGGCGCGTTCAAGGTCGGGCGCGCGGGCAGCACGCGGCTGCGGCTCGAGGTCGAGGGCAGGGCGGCGCACGCCGCGCTCGACCCGGAGAACGGCGTCTCGGCCATCGACGAGCTCGTCGACCAGTTGCTCGTCGTGCGCGGGATCGTCGCCGAGGCCTCCGCGACCACCCCGGTGCTCTGCAACGTCGGCACCGTCTCGGGCGGCGCGAGGGCGAACGTCGTGCCCGATGCGGCCTCCGCCGAGATCGGACTCCGCTTCGTCGACGCCGGATCGGAGCGACACGTGCTCGACGCGCTCGCCCGGCTCGACCCGATCCGTTCCGGTGCGGTCGTGCGCACGGTCGTGCTGACGAGCCGCCCGGCGTGGCAGGCGGGCGCGGGCGACGAGGAGCTGCTCGAGGAAGTGGGGCGCGCGGCATCCGCTCTGGGGCAGTCGGCGAGCGGCCGGCCCGCAGCAGGTGCCGGCGACACGAACCTCGTCGGCTCGCTCGGTGTCGCGACGATCGACGGATTCGGCCCCCGCGGCGGCGGCGCCCACGCGGTGACCGAGCACCTGCTGCTCTCATCGCTGCGAGAGCGCATCGAGCTGCTCACGGCCCTGCTCGCCCGCTGATCCCCGCTCACCAGTTGCGTTCCTCACCGGGCGCAGCCGGCAGCGGCACGTCGGCGGGGCGCATCACGTAGACCACGCCGCCGCTGCCGCCGGCGCTCCGCAGCCAGGCGCGTTCGAAGGCCGCGCGCGGATAGCTCCGCCGAACGGCCGCGTTCTCAGGCGCCGCGGGGTCGTTCACGACGACGTCGCCGTCGACGGTGAACCCCGCGATGACGAGCAGGTGCCCCTCGGTCACGTAACCCGCCTCGGGGAGCTCGTCGCGCGTGAACGCGACCGAGGCGACGAGCGGGATGCCTGCGGCGATGAACCGTTCGGCCTCGTCGAGCGAGCGCAACCGGGTGACGAACGACTCGAGCCCGTTCCGTGCGGCGAACGCGGCGTTGAACGACCAGTTGCCCGTGCCGGCGTACCCGTGGTCGTAGCAGCCGTCGGCTGCCCAGACGACCTGGGGGTCGCCGTTCGGCGCCTCGATGCCGGCGAGAGCCTGCTCGGAGGGCAGCCGGCCCCAGAAGCCGAGCACCATGGCGGTCGAGGTCGGCGAGCACCAGGCCTCGCCGCCCCCGCCGAGTTCGAGGCGCGCCCCGCGGTGCAGTTGCTGCGAGAACCGCGGCACGTCGAGCGCGAGGCCGCGGGCGCCGCCCCGGTCGACGCCGTCGTGCCCGTGCCCGTTCCCGTGCCGGTCGCGCGCCGGCTGGGACCCGGGCGTCGGGTCGTCGATCGTAGAGACCATCGCCCCCACCATCACGAGCGATGCGTCGGCGCGGGCGTCGTCACCGCGGGCGAAGGTCGCGCGAAGCCGGTACGCCGTGAACGCCCGGCCCTCGGCGGCGACGAAGGTGTCGGCGTGCACGGATGCATCGGTGTCCCGCTGCCCCGGCACCGACGTGCGACGGACGCCCCCCGGTGCATCGTCGCGCTCCGCCCACCGAGCCAGCACGAACCAGGCGCTCCACGACCCGTCGGCGATCCTGGCGCTGAGCTCGAGTTCGATCCACGTGCCCGGAGGGGTGATCGCGTGCCACGACAGGATCGCCTCGGTCGCCGGGAACGGCACCTCGACGGCATCGGAGGCCCACCGGCTCGTCGACGGTGACGACGACGGTGACGACGACGGTGACGACGACGGTGACGACGACGAGTCGGCTTCATCCGCACGCGCCGGCCTCAGGCGTGCCGAGTCGTCGACGACGGTGCCCGCGTGGGCGCCCCGGGAGAACCCGGTCGCCCCGCGCACCGCGCTGAACTGCACGTGCCGTGCCATGAGATCCCCCGCCTCAGCCGTGCAGCAGGTGGTCGCGGATGACGTCGCCGGCCTCGCGCATCGTCGCGAGCGCCTCGTCGCGGTGATCGGATCCCCGCTCCCAGTTCGCGAGCACCGAGTACGCCACTCGGCGCTGCGGCGACATCGCCACGCCGACGTCGCCGCGCACGCGGCTCGTCGTGCCGGTCTTGTTCCACATCCAGATGTCGCGGTCGTAGAAGTAGTGCGCGAGCGGGTCGAGCCCCCAGGCCGACGCCACCATCGAGCAGTCCATGCCCGCGCCGAGCCATCGGCGCAGGGTGTCGCACCCGGCCTCGGTCAGCACCTCGTTCTTCGCGACCCGAGCGACGAAGTCGGTGAGCTCTCGGGCGGTGCCCGTCGAGAGGTTCGGCGGGAAGCCCGTGGGGATCGGCCAGCGCACGATGTCGTCGAGCGAGGAGTCGGTGTAGCCGAGGGCCGCGGTCGACGCGTGCACCGCGTCGAGGCCGACCCGGCGGCACATGGTGTTCGTGGCCGCGTTGTCGCTCACCGCGCCGATGAGGGCGCAGAGGTCGTAGATGCTGAGCGTGTCGGCCTGCAGCAGGTACCAGAGCCCCGAGTTGTCCATCCACTCGCTCGGGCGGCGGGTCACCGGCTCGTCGAGTCGCAGCTCGCCGCGCTGCTCGAGTTCGAGCACCGTGTGCAGCAGGAACACCTTGCCGATGCTCGCGGTGTCGAGGGCGAGGTGCTCGCCCTGCTCGAAGAGCACGTGGCCCGAGTCGAGGTCGACCGCCTTGGCCGACCAGGTGATGCCCGATCCCGTCGCGAACTCCATGCGCTCCCCCGTTCCGCCCTGCGTCATGCCCGCGCCTCGGCCTCGAGCACGCGTCCGGCCGCGAAGGCACCGAGCGCCATGGTCGTCGGCTCGCCGCGCCCCTGCACGACGATGCGGTCGTTCGCCAGATCGGCCACCGTCGTCGTGAAGGTCCAGAGGCCGGTCGAACGGTTCAGCACGCCGTCGGACCGGAGCGCCGCGAACACCGACTCCGCGTCGAGCACGGCGCCCGGCCGGCCGGCCCGCCGTTCGTCGAGCTGCCCGCTCAGGCGTTCACCGCGGGTGCGGCTCTCGACGAGCGACTCGTCTCCCGCCGCCGGCTGCATGCCCGGCCCCGGTTCGCCGACGAACCGCAGGTGGTTCGTGTGCCAGAGGCAGGGGGCGTCGGCCGAGGCATCCGTCGTCACGACGACGCCCGCGGCGTTCTCGATCATGAGCGCCCGACCGGTCTCGCGGTCGCCGATGTTGAACGAGAAGCCGCCGGCGCACGGCACCGACCGGACGCGGTCGATCGCCTCGCGACCCGAGCGGCTCCGTTGCGCGTGCCGGGCGACGAAGTGCCGGCCGGCGCCGTTCGCATCGGGATCGACGACGGGCAGGTGGTCGAGGCCCCATACCGTGCCCGCCTCGGTCGCGACGAAGGAGTTGGCGGGCAGGAAGCCCGGATACCAGACGACCGTCATGCTCGGGTCGCCCTCGACGACGAGGGTGACGAGGCAGACGTCGTCGGCCGAGTCGGCCGCGCCGTCCTCGTTGTGGCCGACGACGAGGGCATCGGATGTCGCGAGCGACACGTCGCTGCACCCGGTGCCGTCCCTGCCGAGATCGCCGCGGAGGTTGTAGACCCACAGGTCGAACGCGGGCACGCCCGCGCCCTCGGCGAGGAGGTCGAGCTCACGCGACTCGACCGGGCAGAGCCGGCGCGTGGACGCCTCGATGCGCCGCATGCGCTCGCCGACGGCCTCCTGCTCGACACGGCTCATGAGCGCCGACCACTGGGCGTCGGCGCGCGAGCGGATGTCGCGGATGCGCTCGGCGAAGTGCGCGCCGAGCTCGCGGAAGACCGTCTCGCGGTCGCCCGTGACGACGACCCAGCGCAGGCCCGAGAGCGGGGCGTTCTCGTGGACGGTCACTCGCGGATCACCGGGCCGTCTCGAGCACGCCCTCGCGCCCCACGATCTTCGGTGCCGCGGCGAGCAGCTTCCTCGTGTACTCGTGCTGCGGGTCGAGGAGCACCGTCTCGGTGGCACCCCGCTCGACGATCTCGCCGTGGTACATCACGGCGACCGTGTCGGCGATGTTCCACGCGAGTCCGAGGTCGTGCGTGATGACGAGCGCGGAGAGGCCGAGCTCGTCGCGCAGGCGGAGCAGGAGCGCGAGGATCTCGCCTCGCGCCGAGGCGTCGAGCGAGGCGACCGGCTCGTCGGCGATGAGCATCTGCGGGTTCATCGCGAGGGCGCCCGCGATCACGACGCGCTGGCGCTGCCCGCCCGAGAGCTCGTGCGGGATGGCCTCGAAGAAGTGCTCGGGCGGCATCAGCTCGGCGTTCTCGAGGCTCGCGGCGACCTGCGCGCGCTCGTCGCCCGGGTAGCGCTGGATGCGGAGCCCCTCGGCGACCGACTCGTAGACGCTGAGCTTCGGGTTCAGGGCGGCCGACGGGTCCTGCAGGATGAGCTGCACCTGGCGGCGGAACTCGCGGAGCCGCTTCGTCGAGCGCCCGAGCGGCTTGCCGCGGAAGAGCACCTGCCCGCCCTGGTCGGGCGCCTCGAGGCCGAGGAGCGTGCGGGCGAGCGTGGTCTTGCCCGAGCCCGACTGCCCGACGAGGGCGACGATCTCGCCCTGACGGCACTCGAGGTCGACCCCGCGCACCGCCCGAACGCTCTTGCCTCGCGAGCGGAACGTCACGCTGAGGTTGCGGGCCTCCAGCAGCACCTCGCCCGTGGCCCCGGCATCGCCGTTCGCCGCCGTGCGCGCGGGCGCCGAGGCACCCGGTGCGCCGATCGCGTCGATCGAGCCCGTCGCGACCGAGTCGGTGCGGCGCGTGACCGGCTTCAGCCGCGAGGCCGGGTCGCCGATCGTCGGAAAGGCGTCGGCGAGCTGCTTCGTGTACGCCTCGCGCGGTTCGGTGCAGATCTGCTGCGATTCACCGACCTCGACGAGCTCGCCGTTGCGCATGACGGCGATGCGCTCGCACGCGGTGGCGAGCACCGAGAGGTCGTGGCTGATCATGAGGAGCGAGATGCCCCGACGGGTCACGAGGTCCTTCACCACCTCGAGGATCTGGCCCTGCACGATCACGTCGAGCGCAGTGGTCGGCTCGTCGGCGACGATGATGTCGGGCTCGCACGCGAGCGCCATCGCGATCATGATGCGCTGCTTCTGGCCGCCCGAGAGCTCGTGCGGGTAGGCGGCCGCCTTCGCGATCGGCAGGTCGACCTGGTCCATCAGCTCCGCGAGGCGCGCCTTGCGGGCCTCGGCGGTGCGCCACCCGTCCTTCACGTGCAGCTCGAGGGCCTCGATGATCTGCTGGCCGACGGTGCGCACGGGGTTCAGCGAGTGCATCGCCCCCTGGAAGACGATCGCGACCTCCGACCAGCGCAGGGCACGCAGCTCGCCGAAGCTCAGTTCGGCGACGCTGCGGTCGCCGACACGCACGTGGCCGTCGATCACGGCGTTGTCGGGCAGCAGGCGCAGCGCACTCATCGCGAGCGTCGACTTGCCCGAGCCCGACTCGCCGGCGATGCCGAGCGTGCCGCCGGCGGGAAGCGAGAGGCTCACGTTGCGCACGGCGGCGATGTCGCCGCGACCTCGCGACGCGGCCGTGCGATAGGTGATGGAAACGTCGTCGAAGACGAGATCGGGCATGCTCAACGGCTCCTGAGGGTGGGGTTCACGATGGCTTCGAAGGTCCGCCCGACCAAGGTGAACGCGAGCACCACGAGCACGATCGCGAGACCGGGGATGACGACGTACCACCAGTAGCCACTCGTCGCGGCCGAGACGTCCATCGAGTCCTTCAGGATCGTGCCCCACGACTGCTGGGTGGGGTCGCCGAGGCCGAGGAAGGCGAGGGTCGATTCGGCGATGATCGCCGAGCCGACGGTGAGCGTGGTGTTGGCGAGCACGAGCGGCAGCACGGCGGGGAAGAGGTGCTTGCCGATGATGTGCCAGTGCCCGGCGCCGAGCACCTGGGAGCGCTCGACGTACGGGCGGGCCTCGACCGCGAGCGTCTGGGCTCTCACGAGTCGGGCGGTGGCCGCCCATGAGGTCACGCCGATCGCGATCACGATCGTGAGCACGCCCCGGCTCAGCACCGACGAGAGCACGATGGCGAGCACGAGCGAGGGCAGCACGAGGAAGAAGTCGACGAATCGCATGATGATGCCGCCGGTGACCCCGGTGAAGTGGCCGGCGGCCATGCCCACGAGGGTGCCGATGATCATCGACATCGCCGTGGCGGCGACGCCGACGAGCAGCGAGGTGCGAGCACCCCAGATCATGCGCACCCACAGCTCGCGACCCTGGTGGTCGGTGCCCATCGGGTGCTCCCACGACGGCGGCGCGAAGCGCGGCTGATCGGTGAGCTGGGTGACGTCGAGCATCGAGCGGTCGGCGATGACCGGGGCCAGGATCGCGAGGAGGATCACGACGCCGAGGAAGATCAGACCCGACATGCCCGAGGCGCTCGAGCGGAACTCTCGCCACAGCTTCGCGGCGGACGCCCGGCGCCGGCGGCTCGCGACCTGCCGGGTCGTCATCTGGACGACGGGGCGTGTCTGTTCGGTGGTGCTCATGCGCGCCTCACTCTCGGGTCGAGCTGCCGATAGATGAGGTCGGCGATGAGATTCATGACGATGATGATCGTCGAGAAGACGACGAAGGTGCCCTGCAGCAGGGGCATGTCGGGGCCGCTGATGGCCTCGTAGGTGAGCTTGCCGAGGCCGGGCCAGGAGAAGACCGTCTCGACCGTGACGGCGCCGGCCACGAGACCGCCGATGTGCATGAAGACGAGGGTGACCGTGGGCAGCAGTGCGTTCGGCACCGCGTGCCGGCGTCGCACGAGGTCGTCGCGCAGACCCTTCGCGCGCGCGGTCGTCAGGTAGTCGGACGATTTCTCCTCGAGGAGCGACGCGCGCATGACCATGAGGTACTGGGCGAAGACCACCGCGACCATCGTGACCACGGGGAGCACCATGTGGCGGGCGACGTCGACGACGTAGTCGAAGGTGCCCGGCTCGACGCCGGGGCTGACCATGCCGCCCGTCGGGAACCAGCGCAGGGTGCCGCCGAAGATCATGAGGAGGATCAGCGCGAGCCAGAACGTGGGCACCGACCACAGGGTGAGCGAGGTGCCGGTGGCGATCTTGTCGAAGAGCGAGCCGTTGCGCCAGGCCGCGCGCTGACCGAGCCACAGCCCGAGCGCGATCGCGATGATCGCGGAGGTGCCGGTGAGCAGGAGGGTCGGGCCGAGGTACTGCCCGATGAGCTCGCTCACCGGGGTGCGGTACACGTAGCTCTCGCCGAGGTTGCCGGTGAAGATGTTGACGAGGTAGTCGAGGAACTGCTGCGTGACGGGCTTGTCGAGGCCGTACTGCCTGCGGAGCTCCGCGATCTGCTCGGGGCTCATCGGGCGTTCCTGCGCGATGCGCCGCACCGGGTCGCCCGGCAGCACTCGGAACGCGAAGAAGCCGAGCAGCACGACCATGACGAGGCTGATGAGCGCCCCGCCGAGCTTGGTGCCGAAGTAGCTCAGGAACGACGAACGCGTCGGCGATGCCTCCGCGAGCTTCTCGTCGTGCACCTCCGCGTTCACGGGGGTGATCGTGTCTGTCATTGCGCTCCGTCTCCTTCTTCCTGCGCCCGTGCCGGTCGCCCGGTCGGATGCCGCGGTGAGCGGCACCCGACCGGGCAGTGCGAGAACGCTACTCGCGGTCGCCCGCGGTCTTGCGCCGTCGCACGATCACGATCGTGACGACACCGGCGGCGACGACGAGCACGCCGAGGCCGATCCAGAGCGCGGCACCCGGACCGGACTGCTCAGCGGCCGACGAAGACTCGTCGACGACGGGCTCCACCGTGTAGTAGCCCCAGTAGCCGGCCTGGTTCGCGATGATGCCGTTGTCGGCGGGCTGCGTGGTGAAGCCCGTGAAGCGGTCGGAGCGGTAGGCCTCGAGCGACTGGCCGTACCAGAGGGTGATCTGCGCGACGTCCTCGTAGTGCATGCGCAGCATGTCGTGCACGATCTCGGCGCGCTTGGCCTCGTCGAGCTCCGAGTGCTGCTCGGCGTAGAGGGCGTCGAACTCGGGGTTGCAGTAGCCGTCCTGGCTCGTGGCGCCGTTGCCCTCAGCGTCGGGACGCGAGGAGCACAGGTTGATGCCGAGCTGGTAGTCGGGGTCGGGGTTGACGCTCCACCCGGAGAAGTACATGTCGTAGTCGCTGACCGCCGTGCGGTCCGAGATGGTGTCGCTGTCGGTGGTCTCGAGCTTCAGCTCGACGCCGATGTCCGCCATCCAGGGCACGAGGTACTCGGACGCCGACATCTCGACGATGTCCTCGGCGTCGGCGAGCAGGCGGATCGAGAGCCGGTTGCCGTCCTTCTCGCGGATGCCGTCGGCGCCGGCGACCCAGCCCGCGTCATCGAGCTTGGCCATCGCGGCGTCGGGATCGAATGACACGATCGCCTCGTCGTCGTCGGGCAGGTGCCACTTCTCGAACGCGATCGGGATGAAGCTCGTGGCGGGAGCGCCGTAGCCGCCCAGCACGTTCTTCAGCAGCGACTCCTGGTCGATGCCGAGGCGGATCGCCTCGCGCACGGCGGGCTCCTTGAGGGCGGGGCTGCCGGTGCCGTAGGCGACGCCCTCGGGCGTCTCGGCTCCGGCGTTCACGCTGAGCGAGGTGAAGCGACGGCCCGTGCCCGCGTGGGTCGTGATGCCCTCTTCGCCTTCGAGCGCCGTCATCTGCGTGTCGGTGAGCCCGGTGACGAGGTCGACCTCGCCGGCGCGCAGCGCCTGGATCTGGGCGTCGGAGTTCGTGTAGTAGATGTACTGGATGCCGTCGATCTTGGGAGCGCCCCGCCAGAAGTTGGGGTTCGCCTTGAGGGTGATCGACTGGTTCGCCGAGTAGCTCTCGAGCGTGTACGGCCCCGAGCCCACGACGTCGGCGTCGTTGGCGAAGGTCGTGGGGTCGTCGACCTCTGACCAGATGTGCTCGGGGAGCACGGGGATCTCGGTGCCGGGGTTCGGCGCCTGCGGCGTCTTGAGGTTGATCACGACGGTGAGGTCGTCGGGCGTCTCGACGCTCTCGAAGTTCGCCACGAGGTTGCCGTTGGCGGTGCCGAGCATCGGGTCGTTCATCATCGACTCGTAGGTGTACTTGACGTCGGCGGAGGTGATCGGCTCGTCGTCGGACCACTTCATGCCCTCGTGCAGGGTGAAGGTCCAGGTCATGCCGTCGGGGCTCGCCTCCCACTTCTCCGCGAGGCCCTCGGTCGGGGAGCCGTCTTCGGCGTCGTTCTGCACGAGGCTCTCGTAGACGTACCGGATGATGTTCGTCGGCGTCAGGTAGATCGAGATGAACGGGTTGAAGGTGTCGACGAAGCCGGCCGTCGCGATGCGCAACGTCTTGGCGTCGGCGCTCGCGGACGCCGAGGGGCTCGCTTCAGCGACGACCGGTGCCGCGAACGAGGTCGCGGCCGGGCCGATCGCGAGACACGCCGCGAGGGAGACCGCGGCGACGGTGGACAACCGGCGTCGCGCCTTCCCGTTTCTGAGGGCTGGTGTAGCACGCATACGTTTCATATTCCTTCGCTGATGAGTCGGACATGTGATGCAGAACTCGGATCTCTAGCAAGGGAACATGATGAGGAGATGAATAGTCAACAACGAAGATACGATTCGTATCGGAATTTACCGAACGGCAACAATCCGTAGGATCCGTTCCGGGTGCGGCGGAAATCCGAGATACAAGGGATCTCGTCGGAAAATTGCCACTCGAAGGGCATCACAATCAACCCGGAGCACATCTGCCGCGCGTCGCGGAGGGGGTTGCTCGATCCTCAGGCCGGTCGAGCCGGGCTCCATTGCTCCAGGCTGAACATCTGAACCCTATCTCATGCGTCGAGCGACACGAACCCCGTCGAAGCCATCGCCGGTTCCGCGCACTATCGTGGAGCGCATGAGCGACCCGGCCGCGACACCACGTCTCGACAACGACATCGACCAGCGCATCGTCTCGGCGCTCGCCGCCGACGGACGCACGACGCTCGCTACGCTCGCGACGCTCACCGGCCTCTCGACCTCGGCCGTGCAGTCGCGCGTGCAGCGCCTCGAGCAGCGCGGCGTCATCACCGGCTACCGCGCGGTCATCGACCCGCAGGCGGTCGGGCTGCCGGTCTCCGCCTTCCTCGAGATCTCCGCGCTCGACCCCGCGTCGGTCGGAGACCTCGGCGCCCGACTCGACGCCTACCCCGAGATCGAGTCCTGCTACGCGATCTCGGGCGACGCCGGCCACCTCGCGGTCGCCCGGGTGGCGACGACCGCCGACCTCGCCGAACTGCTCGTGCGCCTGCGCACCTCGCTCCCGGCGCAGGTGCGCGCGACGATCGTGCTGCGCACCCTCTTCGAGGCCCGCCCGCTCACCCGTTCGGCCTGACACCCGATTCCCGGTGAGCGCCTCCCCCGCACGGTTGAGTGGGGAGCGGAGCGGCGTCCGAGAACCCGCCGCGAGACGGATGCCGCGGGCGCGCGACATCCGTAGCGTGTGGGCATGCTCGAACTCCACGACGTCACCAAGCGCTACGGCGAGCGCCTCGCCCTCGACCATGTGAGCTTCACCGTCGGCGACGGCCGGCTCACCGGCTTCGTCGGCGGCAACGGAGCCGGCAAGACCACGACGATGCGCATCATCCTCGGCGTGCTCGCGTCCGACGGCGGCACCGTCACGCTCGGCGGCCAGGCGCTGACGAGCGCCGACCGGCGCCGCTTCGGCTACATGCCCGAGGAGCGGGGGCTCTACCCGAAGATGCGCGTGCTCGAGCAGACGGTCTACCTCGCCCGCCTGCACGGCTGGAGCGCCGCCGCCGCCCAACGCAACGCCCTCGAACTGCTCGAGCGACTCGGCCTCGGCGAGCGCACGAACGACACGATCGAGTCGCTCTCGCTCGGCAACCAGCAGCGGGCCCAGATCGCGGCGGCGCTCGTGCACCGCCCCGAGGTGCTCGTGCTCGACGAGCCGTTCTCGGGTCTCGACCCCATGGCCGTCGAGACGGTGCAGGGCGTGCTGGCGGATGCCGCGGCATCCGGCGCCCCGGTGCTCTTCTCCTCCCACCAGCTCGACATCGTCGAGCGGCTCTGCGACGACCTCGTCATCATCGCGGGCGGCCGCATCGCCGCGGCCGGCAGTCGCGACTCCCTCCGTGCCGAGCACGGCTCCGACCGCTGGGAGCTCCTCACCTCGGGCGATCTCGGGTGGCTGCGCCAGCAGCCCGGCATCCGCGTCGCCGACTTCGACGGCGGCTGGGCCGTCTTCGAGGCCGAGTCGGATGCCGCTCGGCGGGCCGCTCTCGCCGAGGCCGTCGCCCGCGGCGACGTCATCAGCTTCACCCGCGAGCACACGACGCTCGCCCAGATCTTCACGGAGGTCGTGCAGTGACTCTCGACACCAGCGCATCGCGCACCCGCAGCACCGACGACGACCGCAGCGCCCCCGGCTTCGTCGAGACGGTCAGGCTCATCTCGGGGCGCGAGATCACGATGCGCATGCGCAGCAAGGCGTTCCTCATCTCGACGGGCGTGCTCATGCTCGCCGTGCTCGCCTCGGTCGTGCTCGGCAGCATGTTCGGCTCCCAGTCCGAGCTGCCGAAGGTGGCGGTGGTCGCCGGCGCGACCGACGTCGTCGAGGGCAACCCGGCGCTCGAGGCGGTGCCCGCCGCAGATCAGGATGCCGCGGAGCAGATGCTGCGCGACGGCGACGTCGAGGCGATCGTGGCCCCCGCGGCATCCGAACCGCTCGGCATCGTGGTGCTCGGGCTCGAGTCGGCCCCGAACGAGGTCGTCGCGGCACTCTCGGTGAGCCCCACGGTCGAGCTGCTCGACCCGGCTGCGGTCGACCCGATGCTCGCGTACTTCGTGGCGTTCGGCTTCGGCATCGTGTTCTTCATGTCGGCGCTCACCTTCGGCACGACGATCGCGCAGTCGGTCGTCGAGGAGAAGCAGACCCGGGTCGTCGAGATCCTGCTCTCGACGGTGTCGGCTCGTGCACTGCTGACGGGCAAGGTGATCGGCAACAGCCTGCTCGCATTCGGGCAGATCCTCGCGATCGCGGTGCTCGCACTGCTCGGGCTCATGCTCACCGGCCAGCGGGTGCTGCTCGGCGGGCTCGGCCCCTCGGTCATCTGGTTCATCGTGTTCTTCGCGATCGGCTTCGTGATGCTCGCCGCCCTGTTCGCGGCGACGGCGGCGCTCGTCTCCCGGGCCGAGGACATCGGCACGGTCACGACGCCCGTGACGATGCTCGTGATGATCCCGTACTTCCTCGTGATCTTCTTCAACGACAACCCGACCGTGCTCGCGATCATGAGCTACGTGCCGTTCTCGGCGCCCGTCGGCATGCCGATGCGCGTCTTCCTCGGCAGCGCCGAGTGGTGGGAGCCGTTCGTCTCGCTCGCGATCCTGCTCGCCACCGCGGCGCTCGCGGTCGTGATCGGGGAGCGCATCTATCGCAGCTCGCTGCTGAAGACCGGCGCCCGCGTGCCGTGGGGCGAGGCGCTGAAGGGCTGAGCACGGCGAGCGGATGCCGCGGGCGAGTGCCGCCCGCGGCATCCGCTCGTTCCGCAGCAGTGCGAGGATGGTTCAGTGACTGAACAGCTCCACGACACCACCGTCCGCGGCTTCGCCTCCGACAACTACTCGGGCGTGCACCCCGAGGTGCTCGCGGCGATCGCCGCCGCCAACGACGGCCACCAGGTCGCCTACGGCGAAGACGTCTACACCGAGCGCCTGCAGCAGGTCTTCGCGCGGCACTTCGGCGAGGGCATCGAGGCGTTCCCCGTCTTCAACGGCACCGGCGCGAACGTCACCGCACTGCAGTCGATGCTCCCGCGCTGGGGCGCCGTGATCTCGGCGAGCACCGCGCACATCAACTCCGACGAGGGCGGCGCCCCCGAGCGCGTCGGCGGCATGAAGCTGCTCACGGTTCCCGCACCCGACGGCAAGCTCACGATCGACCTCATCGACCGCGAGGCGTGGGGCTGGGGCGACGAGCACCGCGCGCAGCCGCTCGTGGTGTCGATCACGCAGACCACCGAGCTCGGCACGGCGTACACCGCCGACGAGGTGCGCGCGATCGCCGACCACGTGCACGAGCGCGGCATGACCCTGCACATGGACGGCGCGCGCCTCTCGAACGCCGCGGCGTCGCTCGACCTCCCCCTCCGCGCGTTCACGCGCGACGCCGGGGTCGATGTGCTGAGCGTCGGCGGCACCAAGAACGGCGCGCTCGGCGCCGAGGCCATCGTGGTGCTGAACCCCGAGGCATCCGTTGGTCTCAAGTACCTGCGCAAGCTCAACATGCAGCTCGCGTCGAAGATGCGCTTCACCTCGGCGCAGCTCATCGCGCTCTACGAGGGCGACCTCTGGATCGACAGCGCCCGCCACGCGAACGCCATGGCCCGGCGCCTGCGCGACGCGCTCGACGCTGGCATCGCGGCCGGCGAGCTGCCCGGCCTCGGCTTCTCGCAGCAGACGCAGTCGAACGGCGTCTTCGCGACGCTGCCGGCGGGCGTCGCCGACCGGCTCCGCGAGCGGTTCCGCTTCTACGACTGGGATGCCGCGCGCGGCGAGGTGCGCTGGATGTGCTCGTTCGACACGAGCGAGGCCGACATCGACGCGTTCGTCGCCGGCATCCGCGAGGAGCTCGCCGCGGCGTAGCGCCTGGCCGGCAGCGCCGGTCGGATCGCTCCGACCGGCGCTCGCCCGACCCTACTCGGGCGCGAGCACCTCGGTGTCGCGGTTGAGCGAGCGCTTCTGGAAGTAGTCGCGCGACCCCGGGAAGAGCGCCCACACGAACATCAGCACCACACCGAGCAGGAGCGAGCCGATGCCGACGATGAAGGCGCCGCCGACGCCGGCGAGCTGCGAGTAGCCGTAGTCGGGGTCGAGCATGTCGATCGCCGACTGCACGAACGCCCACGTCATGAACAGTCCGCCGAGCAGCGGGAACACGAGGCGGTAGAAGAAGTTCCGACGGCTGGCGAAGAGCGTGCTGCGGAAGTACCACACGCACGCGAAGCTCGCGATGGCGTAGAAGAACGCGATGGCGAGGCCCATCGAGAGCAGTGAGTCGGCGAGCACGTCGGTCGAGACGAGGTTCATGCCCGCGTAGTAGACGATCGCGATGACGCCGACGAGGGTCGTCGAGAAGGTCGGCGTCTTCGACGCCTCGCTCACCTTCGCGAACCGCGCGGGCAGAGCCTGGTAGACGCCCATCGCGAAGGTGCCGCGGGCGGTCGGCAGGATGGTCGTCTGCGACGACGACAGCGCCGAGATCGCGACGGCGATCACGAGGAACCAGCCGAACGGCCCCATCGCCATGCCGGCCAGCACCGTGAACACGTCGTCGGCGTGCGCCTCGTTCGCGAGGCCCGTGCCGGTGTCGCCGAGGCCGGCGTACATCATGGCGACGACGGTGATGCCCACGTAGGTGACGAGCAGGATGACCGTCGTGAGGGTGGCGGCGCGGCCGGGCGTGCGACGCGGGTCCTTCGTCTCCTCGGTCAGGGCGAGGCACGTGTCCCAGCCCCAGTAGATGAAGAGCGCGAGCAGGATCGCCTGCACCATGCCGGTGCCGTCGGCGAGGAACGGGTTGAACCAGTCGAGCGAGACCGGGGTCGGGTCGGGGGCGCTGCCGCCGAAGAAGCCGATGAGGCAGCCGACCACGAACGCGGCCATCGCGAGGTACTGGATCACGAGGAGCACCTGCTGCATGCGCTCGCCGATCTCGACGCCGCGCAGCGACACCCAGGTCATGACCGCGATGATGACGCAGCCGAAGCCGGTGACGATGAGGCGGTTCTCGGCGAGGGAGCCGTCGCCGATCAGGGTGAGCAGGTACACCGAGGCGATCTCGGCGAGGTTCGCCATGACGAGCACGCCCGCGACGGCGATGCTCCACCCCGCCATCCACCCGGTGCGCGGGCCGAACGCCTTCGCCGCCCAGGTGAACACGGTGCCGCAGTCGGGCACGGCGTTGTTGAGCTCGCGGTAGGCGAAGGCCGTGAAGAGCATCGGCACGAACGCCAGGATGAACGCGACGGGCGCCTGCGCACCGACGGCGATGATGACGTAGCCGAGGGTTGCGGCGAGCGAGAACAGGGGCGCGGTCGAGGCGATGCCGATGACGGTCGAACCCCAGAGTCCGAGCTTGCCGATCGCGAGGCCCTTCGTGGGCGTGGGATCGGTGGCGGGTGCTGTGCCGACCGTTGGAGTGCTCATCAGGTACCTTCTCGCCCTCGAGGATGGAGACGCGTGCGGGCGGGGCCGACAGGCGCGAGGTCCAAGTGTACACAGACCGACCAGACGGTCGGTCACGGGCGCATCGACGGATCGTGTCCGCGCGGGAGGACCTCTCTCAGGCCGCGTCGCCGCCCGACTGCATCGCCTCGAACGCGGCGATCAACTCCTCGACGTGCTCGTCGGTGAGCACGTCTTCACCCACCGGCAGGTCCAGGAGCGCGTTGTGGTTCATGCCGTCGCCCGCGAACAGCACCATGCGCGCGAGGCGTTCGTCGCCCGTCGCGGCGGCGAGCACGTCGAGCCACCCGCTGCGGCATTCGCGGAGCACCTCGAGGGCGGCGTCGTCACCGGTCTGGCCGATGCGGTACGCGGCCTCGATGAGGAGCTCGAGCTCGCTGTCGCGGTCGAGCGACGACACGAGGTAGTACCGCACCACGCCCTCGGGCGCGGTGCGCATCTCGTCGGCGTCGCGGCGCGCCTGCGCCCGCAGCTCGATGAGCAGCGCCGCCTGCAGTGCGCTCACCGACGCGAAGTGGTGCAGCGCCCCCGACTTCGAGAGGCCGGCGCGACTCGCCACGCTCTCGAGGGTCGCACCGCGGATGCCGCGCTCGACCATGAGATGCGTGTAGGCCGAGAGCACGCGGGCGGCCGGGCCCTCGAGGGTGATCATCCGCCCATCGTACGAGGGCGGCGACCCCTGCCCATCCAGCCCGGACGCCCAGCCCTGACCGGTGACCACGTCATCGTGGGACATTCTGGGAATGCCTCACAGGTCCATGCGTTGCAATGGACTGGGACGACGGCGCCCCTGCTTCTGTTCCCCCTCTCGAAAGCTGGCGCACCATGACGCTCTTCACCGAACTCACCTCCCGCAAGGCCGACACGACGGCCCCGCTCATCGACCCGCTGGTCCACCGCTGGAGCCCCCGCGCCTTCGACCCGAACGCGGTCGTCGACGCCGAGACGCTGCGCACCGTCCTCGAGGCCGCGCGCTGGGCGCCGTCGGCGAACAATTCGCAGCCCTGGCGCTTCATCGTCGCCCGCCGCGGAACCCCCGCGTTCACGACCGCGCACGACGCGATGCAGGGCTTCAACCAGGTCTGGGCCGACTCCGCCGCCGCACTCGTGCTCAACATCGCCGAGATCGCCGATGCCGAGGGCAAGCCCCGCCCTTGGGCGCGCTACGACCTCGGGCAGGCCGTCGCGCACCTCACCGTCCAGGCGCAGCACGAGGGTCTGCACACCCACCAGATGGGCGGCTTCGACGCCGCCGCGCTGCACGCAGCATTCGACCTCGCCGACAACCTCGAGGTCGTCTCGATCACCACGATCGGCGTGCTCGGCGACGTCGACGCGCTGCCCGATGCGCTCCGCGAGCGCGAGAGCGCCCCGCGCCTGCGCAAGCCCCTCTCGGAACTCGTGCTCGTCGGCGAGTAGCGAGCAACGCGCTGCCCGGGCGGGCAGGCGGGCACGACTGCGACACGAGCCCCGCGAGTCGAGATCACGACTCGCGGCGCTCGCGGTCGTCGAGTATGCGGGTGGGCCCGGTCCTCTCGCCGAAACGCTCTTGACACCCCGACGACCCCCGGGTTAGCCTTCCCGCAACCGTTCTGACAGCGTTGTCATCCAGAGTTGTACCGACATGACTCCTGTCGATCCACACGCGGCACCTCGAAGGCCGCTGAATCCAGGAGACACCATGGCCCGCTCCGGCCCCACCCCCGCTCGCGACGCGAAGACGTCCCGACGGCACCGCGCCATCGGGCTCGCCCTGGCGGCGGCCCTCGCCGCACCGCTCGCCGCCCTCGCCCCCGCTGCGCTGGCACCCGCGGCCCAGGCATCCGCCGCTCCCGCCGTGAAGACCGCCTTCGGCGCCCCTGACGAGATCGCCGCCGACTACTACGCCGCCCTGCTGCGCCACACGCGCTGGGTGAACACGGTCTGGGATCCGGCGATCAACGCGTACCAGTTCAAGGACTTCAACTTCGCGGTGGTGCTCGGCAACGCCGTGATCGTCACGCACGGCGACTACGACGCCGAGATCACCGGCATCTCGAAGGACCAGCTCACACAGCGCACGATCGACACGATCCGCTACTACGCCGCCAAGAACCGCTTCGTCGACCCGAACGGCACCTGGGGCAAGAAGATGTTCTGGGACTCCACGTTCCAGTCCTACTTCCTCGACGCGGGACGCGTGCTGTGGGATCAGCTCGACGCCGCGACGCAGAAGCACCTCGAGACGATCGCCGTCGGGCAGTCGGCCTACACGTCAGACCTCGACTACGGCAACGACCCGCTGTCGGGCTCGTGGACGGCCGACTGGCCCACCGGCAAGCACGAGGGCGACACCGCGCAGGAGGAGGCGGGCGTGTACACGCAGGCGCTCGCGCCCGGTCTCGCCTGGGCACCCGACCATGCCGATGCTCCTCGCTGGAACGAGCAGCTCGGCGACTGGGCTCGCAACGCCGCCGGCCAGCCCACCGCCGACCTCAACAACCCCGCCGTCGTCGCCGGGAAGCCGGTGTCGACGAACACGATGCAGACGATCTACGACACGTACCTCGTCGAGAACCACGGGTCGTTCGGCCCGCACTACCAGTCCGACATCTGGCGTTCGGGCGGGCGCAACGCGATCCAGTTCATCCTGAACGATCAGCCGATCCCCGAGTACCTGAAGCACCAGCCGAACTCGGCCGAGCTCTGGCAGTCGATCAAGATGGTGATGTCGAATCAGGGCGAACCGTTCATGCCGATGGTCAACGACCGCGAGTACCTCTATGGCCGCGACGTGATCCCGATGGCCTTCCTCGGTCAGGTGCTGCGCGACCCCGACGCCGTGCGCGCCGAGGCGAACATGGCCGCATCGCTCGAGGCCTACCAGGCGTACGCGCCGGTCGACCGGCTCGCCAAGTTCTCGGGAGAGCCGAAGTACGAACCCGAGGCGCGCGCCGAGATCGCGATCTCGTACCTCCTGCACGTCGAGGCCGCCGAATCGGTTGAGGGGGTCGTTCAGGCCACACCGCCGGACGAGTTCTTCGCCCGTCTCGCCGGCGTGCGCGACTTCGGCGCCGGCCCCGGTCTCTCGGTGCAGCAGTCCTCGAACGCGTGGGCCGCGGCATCCAGCAAGAAGGGCTTCCTGAAGTTCCCTTGGGTTCCGGGCCATGACTCGTGGCTGTTCGCGCTGTCAGGCGCGACGCCGTACCTGTACCCGAACTCCGCAGCGACGGTCGCCGGCCGGCACACGAGCACCTACACCGGGCCGCGCGACGGCTTCGAGGGCACGGCATCCGTCTTCCGCGTCGGCGACGGCTACGCGGGCCAGGTGACGCTGCCGAGCGGCGCGGCACTGTACGCCTCGACCGGCGCCGGCTGGCAGGACGGCACCGTCTCGGTGCGCAACCTCGACCTCAGCGGCTACAACGGCCTCGACGGCTCGCGCACGTACTCCACGGCCGAGGGATCGGCCACCGACACCCTTCCCGTCGTGACGCCGCCGAACCCGGCCGACGCGAACGCCGCCCGCATCGACGACCTGTCGTTCGACCCGGTGTCGACGCGTTTCGTGCGCATCCAGGGCCAGCAGGGCAACGCCCGCTACGGCTACTCGCTGTACTCGGTGCACGCCTACGGCACGGCTGACGAGGCCACGATGGACCTCGCCGCCGGGCGCCCCGCGACCGCATCGAGCGAGGACCCGGCCCGCCGGGCCTCGACCGTCACCGACGCCAACCCCGCGACACGCTGGGCCGTCGCCGTCGCCGAGCGCACGCGTGCGGACTCGTGGATCCAGGTCGATCTGGGCGCAGAGAAGACCATCGGTTCGGTGCGTCTGGCCTGGGAGGCGAGCGCCGGTGAGCGCTATCTCGTGCAGACCTCGTCGGACGGCCAGACCTGGACCACGCAGACCGCCTACACCGGCAGTGCCGACGCCAACGTCGCACGCCTCGACACGGTCGACCTGACGCCGGCAGGAGCGACCGCCCCGGCTCCGGTCGAAGCGAGGTTCGTGCGGATGCAGGGTGTGCAGGGCGACCCCGCCTACGGCTACTCGCTCTACTCGATGCGCGCGCTGACGGCGACCGGCGTCGACGCAGCGGCGGGCAGGCCTGCGACGGCATCGAGCTCGGACGCGGGTCGCGCCCCGTCGAGCGTGACCGACAGCGACCCCGCCTCGCGCTGGGCCGTGTCGCGTGCCGACCGAACCCGGGCCGACTCCTGGATCCAGGTCGACCTCGGCGCGCCCACCGCGATCACGCAGGTGCAGCTGGGCTGGGAGGCATCGGCCGGTCGCGAGTACCGCATCCAGGTGTCGGCCGACGCCGAGACCTGGCAGGATGCCGCGAGCTTCCGCTACACGGGCGACCAGGTCATCACGACCGAGGGCTCGTGGATCAACGTCGAGGGCACGGCCGGCTTCGTCGTGCGCGGCGGGCAGGCCCCGATCACCGTGTCGAGCGAGAAGGAGGGGATCAACACCGTCCGCCTCGGCGGCGGAGACCGTCCGATGCTCGTCGAGATGGTGCCGGGCGACGCCGCCGCGACGGCCGCGCAGGATGCGGCACTGCAGCCGCACGCCGATGGACTGCTCGTGAGCTCGCTCGACGGCTACCTCACCGCCTTCAACCTCACGGGCGCCGACGTCACGACCGACGTCGCGGTCCCCTACGTCGGCGACACCGTGTCGCTGTTCGCCGGCGACCAGGTGCTCGGAGCCGATGCCTCGAACCTCACCGTCACGGTGCCCGCGGGCGACGCCGTCGTGCTCGCTCCGCGCGCCACGGTGCCGACCTCGGCCGCGCAGGCGGCCGGCGTCACGGTGTCGGTGGTCGACGGCCGTACGGTGCGCGTCGCGAGGCCGGACGGCGGGGATGCCCGTGCCGACGCGGCCGCCACGCGGACGCTCGACGTGACGAACGTCGAGACCGGCGAGACGCGGACGCTGCCCGTGGGCAAGCCGAAGGTCGCGGCCGCCACATCGTTCCGGGGCGCGACACCGTTCCCGATGCCCGACCTGGCGCTGAGCACGCTGACGTTCCCGGCATCCGTGCTGCCCGAGGGCATGACCTCACCGCAGGGCGCGGTCGACGACGACACCCGCACCACGTGGACCCCGGGGGCGAACGGACGCATGGTCACCGACCTGGGTACGGCGCAGCCGATCGGCACGGTCACCACGCAGTGGAACGGCGATGACGCCCCGGCGGCGACCGTGTCGGTGAGCGACGACGGCATCACGTTCCGCGATGTCGGGTCGATCAAGGCCGGCGCACCGCGCGGTTCCGTGGTCGTCGAGGCGACCGCGCGGTACGTGGCGCTGACCACCGAGTGGGCCGAGGGCGACCCGAGTCTGATCGCGCTGCGCGTGCTCGTGCCGGGCACCGACTGAGCCGGCGAGCTCGGCGACGGCTCGAGCGGCGTCGACGCGCGCCGCTCGAGCCGTCACCGCCCGCCCGCCGCTCGGAGCATCGCTCAGGCGTCGACCGGGTCGACGATCGAGATCGGCCGCGTCGGCGGCTCGTGCCGCACCGGCATCGCCGCGATCACACGCTTCAGTCGCCACGCGGCGAAGACCGCGAGCACGCTGAGGGCGAGGTGCATGCCGAGGAACACGTCGCCGAGCCCCGCGCCGAGCAGCACTCCGGCGACGAGCGGGCCGGCGGCGGTGAACGACGTCTGCAGCGCCGACATCGCGCCGAGCGTGCTGCCGACCATGCCCTTCCGCGCGAGCGAGGCGATGAGCGGGTTCAGCACGGGGCTGTAGATCGTCTCACCCACCGCGAAGATGCCATAGGTCATGACGAACATCGCCGACGCGACGCCCGGCGCGAGCTGCGCACTCGCGAGCACGAGCCACGCGACGACCCAGATGCCGCCGACCACCATGAGCAGAACGGGCGCGCTGACCTTCGCCGTGAGGCGCACGACCACGACCTGCAGGGCGACGATCACGATGCAGTTCACGGCCGCTGCGGTGCCGACCGCGACGGGGTCGACCTCGAGCACGGTGATGCCGTATGCGGGAATGCCCGACTCGAACTGCGCGTAGAACCCGAGCGCGAGCGCGATCATGATGACCGAGGTCCAGCGCAGCGCGGGGTTCGCGAACACCAGGCGGAACGCCCCGGGGCGTCGCTCGTCGGACAGCCCGGTGACGGCCTCGGCGGTGAACTCCGCAGAGCGTCGGGCACCGCGCCCGGCGAGCGCGATGATCGCTGACGACACCGCGAAGCCGGCGGCGGCCATGAGGAATCCGATGTCGAGTCCGTCGTGCCGGCCGAGGTCGATGATCTGCCCGGCCAAGAACGCGCCGGCGGCCATGCCGAGCGCCTCTCCGGTGAACTTGTACGCGAAGACCTTGCGTCGATCGTCGGTCGACGACCACTCGAGCGCGAGCACCTGCTTGGCGGGAACCGCGGCGGCCAGGCCCAGACCGAAGACGAGCATGCCGCCGAGGAAGACGGCAGGGCTGTCGGCGAAGACCAGCGAGGCGGCGCCGACGGCACCGAGCAGCTGCGCGACGACGGCGACGTGCACGGGGTTGTACCGGTCTGCCAGCCTGCCCGCGATCGGCGCGGCGACGAGCGCGCCCACCGAGAAGAGCGACGACGCGGCCGCCGCGACGAGGGCGCCCCAGCCTCGCGTGTCGGCCGCGTAGGCGTACTGGTAGGGGAGCACGGCACCCCAGCCGAGCATGCCGATGCTCGATGCGAGAATGAGCAGTTTCGCGCGCACGGGCACGCCACCTTTCCGGAGTCGAGAGTCTCGAGTGAGACGGATGCCTCGCCTGCGCGTCACGGGAGGGGAAGCGATGATTCGAACACGAACTATTCGATATCGAAATATTAGCATCCGAAATTGACGTGCGAGAATGCCCCTATGGCCAAACGCACCCCGTCAGCGCAGGAACTGCATCGCCGCGCCGTCGCCACCTACGTCGCCGCGGGCGGCGAGGAGTCGGTGCAGCGGGTCATCACCGCTGTGCAGGGGCTCACGAAGAAGCTCGACCAGTGGTACGTCAGGCAGCTCACCGACCTCGACGTGAGCTCGGGCGAGTGGGCCGTCGTCACCTCGCTGGCCAAAGCCGGAGAGGCCCTCACCCCGAGCCAGCTCGCGGAGCTCACGAACGTCGCGCCGTCGTCGATGACGCATCGCCTCGACAAGCTCGCCGAGCGCGGCCTCGTCGAGCGCGCAGCCGATCCCGACAACCGCACCCGCATCCTCGTCAGCCTCACCGAGGAGGGCTGGGGCCTGTTCAGTCAGGCGATCCGCGACTCCGACGTCGTCGAGTCCGACGTGCTGCAAGACCTCGGCGACACCGAACGCGCCGAGCTCGCCCGCCTGCTCGAGGTCGTCATCGCGCGCCTCGACGACATCGACGCTTGACCGCGCACGCACGACTCTGCACGCGAGGCGTCGTCATCGCGCGTCTCCGACATCGACGCCTGACCGCGCACGCACGACTCTGCACGCGAGGCGTCGTCATCGCGCGCCTCGACGACATCGACGCCTGACCAACCCGCACCGGGATGCCGTCGCCGGCATCACCGGCTCGTCAGTCGCCGACCCGGTCACGCAGATGTGCACGCAGCTGCGCGACGACGAGCTCGTGATCAGCGAGCTCCGGCAGCCCCGACACGCCGACGGCGCCGATGACCCCGACCTCGCGGATGCGGATCGGCACGACCCCGCCGTGCGCCGCGAACTCGCGCGGGTCGAGGCGGGCGTGCACGTCGAAGTCCTCGCCCTTCGCGCGGAACTCCTCGCCGACGAGCATCGAGGCCTTCCCGTACCGCTCGACGACGCGGTGCTTGCGATCGAGCCACGCGTCGTTGTCGGCGGTGGCGCCGGGCAGGGCGGCGTGGAACACCCGCTGCGACCCGAACCAGATCGCGATCGCGACCGGATGCCCCGCCTCGGCGGCTGCCGCTCGCAGCCGCCCTCCGACCACCCATGCGTCGTCGAGGGTGAACCGGTCGAACTGCAGTTCGGATGCTTCGGCGACGAGCCGTTCGAGCAGCTCGCTCATGGCCGCAGCAGCACCTTCGTGGCGCGTCGCTCGTCCATCGCGGCGTACGCCTCGGCGGCATCGGCGAGCGGCAGCTCGAGGTCGAACACGAGCCCGGGCTCGATCGCGCCCGAGCGCACATCGGGCAGCAGCTCCTCGATGTAGCCGCGCACCGGCGCGACCCCGCCGTTCACGCCCACGTTGCGATTGAAGAGCGGGCGCACGGGCAGCTCGGGCCCGCCGTTCGGCGCGCCGACGTAGCCGACCATTCCGCCGGGGCGGGTCGAGCGGATCGCCTGGTCCATCGACTCCTTCGTGCCGACGCACTCGAGCACCCGGTCGGCGCCGATGCCCCCGGTGAGCTCCTGCACCCGCGCGACGCCCTCGGCGCCGCGCTCCTCGACGATGTGGGTCGCGCCGAACCGGCGGGCGAGCGCCTGGCGTTCGGGATGCCGCGACATCGCGATGATCGTCGTGGCGCCGAGTCGCTTCGACGCGATGATCGCGCAGAGGCCGACCGCGCCGTCACCCACGACGGCGACCGAGTCGCCGGCCGAGACGCCGGCGGAGACCGCGGCGTGGTGGCCGGTGCCCATGACGTCGGCGAGCGTCAGGAGCCCGGGCACCTCGTCGTCGCCCACCGGTCCGGGCACGACGACCAGCGTGCCGTCGGCGAGCGGCACGCGAACGCGCTCGCCCTGGCCGCCGTCGGCGAAGCCGCCGACGCGGTCGTCGGAGCCCCACCATCCGCCGTTCAGGCACGAGGTCGAGACGCCGTTGCGGCAGTTCGCGCACGTGTTGTCGCACACGTAGAAGGGGGCGATCACGAAGTCGCCGACGGCGACCACCGCGACGTCCTCGCCGATCGCCTCGACGACGCCGATGAACTCGTGCCCGATGCGGTGCGGCTCGTCGGTCGGCGTCACGCCGCGGTACGGCCAGAGGTCGGAGCCGCAGACGCACGCGGCGACGACCTTCACGATGGCGTCGGCGCCGGTGGAGAGCACCGGGTCGGGCACGGTTTCGACACGGATGTCACGGGGCGCGTGGATGACGGTGGCGAGCATGCTCCGAGCCTACGCGCGCCGCCCCGACTGCGGTTGTCGAAAACCGCCCGTGCTCACACGTGCGGCACGAACTCCTGCCAGGCGAGTCGCTTCTCGCGCCGCGGGTCGAGCTCGATGCGGTCGACCCGATCGAACACGAGCGTGCGCCTGGTCACCTCGTCGTATCGCGGCCAGTCGTCGAGCGGTGCTCCGGATGCCGCGAGCGCGACCCAGTGCGCCTGCATGCGCCGCCCGACCGCACGGAACATGCGGCGCCCGCCGAGCATCGTGAGCCCGGCGCCGGTCAGGGTGTCGAACTTCTCGAAGAGCGCGAAGAGTTCGAGACCGTGGGTCGCATCGAGGCCGAGGAGCCGCGGCATCCGCGGGGCCGCATCGAATCGGTACATGTGCGTCGGCGCGAACCGCGCATGCCGCTCCGCGACCTTCACCGACGGGAACCAGAACGTGAAGTCCCCGGCGAAGTCGGCCGCAGGCCGCCGATCGGGAAGCCCGGGGTATTGGCGTTTGATGGCCTTGCGCGACTTCTTCCGCGTGTTCGCGAAGATCGCACGGATGCGCGGCTTCGTCGTCGGCAGGATGCTGATGCGCCCCTCGAAGAGCGACCCCTCGCGGTCGTTGGTGCCGATGATGAGCGGCACCCGGTGCGCGAGCCCGTCGCGGAACGCGTCGAGCGGGCGATGCGGCAGGAACCCGCCGTCGATCACCGGCGCGAGGCTGATCGTGCCGGGGTCCTCGTCGGGGGTGCGGATCGTGAGTGCGGTCGTCGCCTCGGCGAGTTTCATGGCGTCGGCGGTGCACAGCATCGCCGCGGCATCCTCGACCGACTCGCTCTCGAGGTCGTCGTCGTCGACCACGCGGCTCAGCAGCTGCACGTACTCGTGAGCCCATCTCGCCGTCGTCTCGGGCAGGTACACGGCGTTCGCCGGCGAGCTCTGCGCGATCGCCCGGCTGAACAGGCCCTCGGCGGCGGGCACCGTGAGCAGCGTCGTCACCGAGTTCGCACCGGCCGACTCGCCGAAGAGCGTCACGCGGTCGGGGTCCCCGCCGAACGAGCGGATGTTGCGGCGCACCCATTCGAGCGCGGCGACCTGATCTCGCAGGCCGAGGTTCGCCTCGATCGGGCGCTCGGGCGTCGAGTAGCGGCGGAAGTCGAGCCAGCCGAGCGCCCCGAGGCGGTAGTTCATGCTGGCGTAGACGATCCCGTGCTCGCGCACGAGTCGTTCGCCCTGACGGGGGTACTCCCCCGAGGAGCCCACGCTGTAGGCGCCGCCGTGGATGAACACCATGACCGGCCGGCCCGTCGGCCCCGCCGCATCGTCGGGAGCGATCACGTTGACGCTCAGGCAGTCCTCGCTGCGCACGAGGCTCGGCGCCGCGCCGATGAACTGGCCCTTCCGCTTCTGCGGTGCCACCGGACCGAACTCGGCGGCATCGCGCACGCCGTCCCAGCCCGACGCCGCCCGGGGCGCACGGAAACGAGCGTCGCCGCCCGTCGACGCCGCATACGGGACGCCCCGCCAGCAGCGCACGCCGTGCCGGCGCACCCCGCGCACCGCGCCCGTCTCGGTCTCGACGACGAGGGCGCCGTCGGTTCCCGGTCCAGCTCCCACCAGCATGTGCCGGAGCCTACGCCCGTCTCATGAACGGACGGGGCGGTCTCAGGCCGCCGCGGGCGGAGCCGTGGCTCTCGCCGACACCCGCGCCGGAGAGGGCACGAGCATGCGCAGCGCCCAGCCGAAGAGCACGAAGATCACGCCGACCCCGGCTGCGAACAGCGCGACGCCGAACGAGACGACCGAGGTGAAGAGCGAAGCCCGCAGGAACGACGCGTTCATCACGGTGTCGCGCACGGGGTCGTCCTGGTCGAGCTCGGCGTACGTCTTGCCGCCGCTCGCCTCGAGCGCGTGCGCGTTGATGACACCGGCCTGGATGAAGGCGTCGACCGGCCCGTCGACGGTCTTGCCCGCGAAGTACGGAGAGTCGTCGGGGATCGTGATGTTCTCGGCGCGGAGCTGGTTCGAGACCCCGATCCAGGCGATGATCGCGACGATGATCAACAGGATGCCGCCGACCACGCCGGCCAATCCGATCAATCGGATGCCGCGTCGCTGGCCGTGCGTCAGCACGACCTCGCCGATCTCGTCTCCGTTCACTGCAGACATGTCGCCTCCCCCGGGATCGAACTGCTGTCGCCACAGTAGCGCTGCGAGCGGCAGCGGCGGAAGACCCCGGCCGGGGCATCATCCCTCCGCGGCGAGTGGCGGAATGTCGGCAGGCTCCAACAGAATGCTGAAGTGATCAGCGCGAGGACGTTCTGGAGTGCCCTGCCCACCGAGGGCCGGTGGCTGCTGTCGACCGTCGCCATCCAGACGCTCGGCCGGGGGCTCACCCTGCCGTTCACGATCATCTACCTGCATGAGGTGCGCGGATTCGACCTCGGGCTCTCGGGCGCGCTCATGAGCCTCATCGCCGTGGTCGGACTCATCGTCACCGGCCCGGGCGGCACCCTCATCGACCGCTTCGGCGCGAAGGCCGTGCTGCTCGCCGGCCTCGTCTCGATGATCGCCGGCTGCACGCTGCTCGCGTTCGCGACGCATCCGGCCGTCGCCGCCGTCGCCCTCGTGCTGATCGGCGTGAACTTCGGCGTCTCCTGGCCGGGGTTCAACGCGCTCATCGCGGCAGTCGTCTCGGGCGACCTCAGGCAGCAGTACTTCGGCGTGAACTTCGCGCTCGTGAACCTCGGCATCGGCGTCGGCGGCATCATCGGCGGGTTCTACGTCGACGTCGACTCGCCCGAGACCTTCACCGTGATCTTCCTCATCGACGCCGCCAGCGCCCTGATCCCCATGGCGCTCCTGCTCGGCCCCCTGCGCCACGTGCGCACGCAGGCCGAGCCGACCGAGGAGTCGGCCGCGGCGGGCGGGTATCGCGAGATCCTGCGCCAGCCGGCGGTGCTGTGGCTCACGCTCCTCACGTTCATCGCCATGTTCATCGGCTACGGCCAGATGGAGGCCGGCTTCCCGGCGTACGCGCGTCAGGTGGCCGAGGTCTCGACCCGGGTGATCGGACTCTCGTTCGCGGTGAACACCGCGGTCATCGTGCTGCTGCAGTTCACCGTGCTCGCGAAGATCAGCGGCAAGCGGCGCACCCGGGTGATGTGGGTGATGGCGGGCGTCTGGGCGACCTCGTGGCTGATCCTCGGCGCGGCGGGCCTGCTGCCCGACACCCTCGCCGCGGCCATCGGCGTGCTCGCGTTCATGGGCGTCTTCGCCTTCGGCGAGACCCTGTTGCAGCCGACGGTACCGGCCATCTACAACGACCTCGCCTCCGACCACAATCGCGGCCGCTACAACGCGATCAACTCGGCCGCGTTCCAGGGCGGCGCGATCGCCGGGCCGGTCGCCGCCGGCCTGCTGCTCGACCACGACCTCGACGCCGTCTACATCGCCGTGATGGTCATCGGCTGTCTCGGCATCGGCGCGCTGGCACTCGCCCTCGAGCGACGCATCCCGGCGAGCGCAAACGGCGTGCGTGCGCCCGAGCCCGAGAGCAGCTCCGAGAGCGACGTCGCCGTCGACTGACGCGCGACCCGGCAGATCACCACGGCGGGCAGACCGGGTCACGTCGCCTGCCGTGGACAGCACGACGCGGCATCCGCTCTTGCGTCGAACGGATGCCGCGTGGTGTTCGCCTAGTCGGCCGAGGCGTCGGCCCGTGCCACCGTGAGCGAGTCGCCGTCGTCGGCGAGCCCGACCACGACGGTGTCGCCGTCGCGCACCTCGCCCGTGAGCAGCGCCCGGGCGAGTCGGTCATCGATCTCGTGCTGCATGAGCCGGCGCAGCGGCCTCGCGCCGTACAGCGGGTCGTACCCGCGCTCGGCGAGCCACGCCCTCGCGTCGGGAGTGACGCCGAGCTGCAGTCGCCGCTCGTGCAGTCGCGCCGACAGCCGGTCGATGTAGAGGTTGACGATCTCGGCGAGCTCGTCTTCGCTGAGCGCCGAGAACACGACGATGTCGTCGAGCCGGTTCACGAACTCGGGCTTGAAGGCCTGCCGCACGGTCTGCAGCACGGCCTGCTCCTTCTCGTCCCAGCTGAGGCCGGGGTCGACGAGGTACTGCGAGCCGAGGTTCGACGTGAGGATCAGGATGGTGTTCCTGAAGTCCACCGTGCGACCCTGGCCGTCGGTGAGACGGCCGTCGTCGAGCACCTGCAGCAGCACGTCGAAGACCTCGGGGTGCGCCTTCTCGACCTCGTCGAAGAGGATCACCGAGTAGGGGCGACGACGCACGGCCTCGGTGAGCTGGCCGCCCTGGTCGTAGCCGACGTATCCGGGGGGCGCGCCGACGAGCCGGGAGACCGAGAACTTCTCGCCGTACTCCGACATGTCGATGCGCACCATGGCGTGCTCATCGTCGAAGAGGAACTCGGCGAGTGCCTTCGCGAGCTCGGTCTTGCCGACACCCGTCGGACCGAGGAACAGGAAGGACCCGGTCGGCCGGTTGGGGTCGCTGATGCCGGCGCGCGAGCGGCGCACCGAGTCGGCGACCGCCGCGACGGCGCGCTTCTGCCCGATGAGGCGCTTGCCGAGCTCCTGCTCGAGGTGCAGCAGCTTCTCGGTCTCGCCCTGCAGCAGCCGGCCGACGGGGATGCCCGTCCACGCGGCGATGACCTGGGCGATGTCCTCTTCGGTGACCTGCTCGTTGACCATGCGGGGCTCGTCGGGAGCCTGCTCGGCCTGCTCGGCGGCCTCGAGGTCGCGCTGCAGCCGGGCGATCGTCTCGTACTCGAGCTTCGACGCCTTGGCGTAGTCGGCCTCGCGCATGGCGCGGTCGCGCTGCGTGACGGCGTCGTCGAGCTGCTTCTTCAGATCGCCGACGCGGTTCAGCGACATCCGCTCGCGCGCCCAGCGGGCCTCGAGGCCCGCGAGTTCGCGCTCCTGCTCGAGGAGCGTCTCGCGCAGCTTCGCGAGCCGTTCCTTCGACGCGTCGTCCTTCTCCTTCTTGAGGGCGAGCTCCTCGAGCTTCATGCGGTCGACCTGCCGCTTCAGCTGGTCGATCTCGACGGGGCTCGAGTCGATCTCCATCTTGAGGCGCGACATGGCCTCGTCGACGAGGTCGATCGCCTTGTCGGGCAGCTGCCGCGCCGAGATGTACCGGTTCGACAGGGATGCCGCGGCGACGAGGGCGGCATCGGAGATCGTGACCCCGTGGTGGGCCTCGTAGCGGCCCTTGAGCCCGCGGAGGATCGCGATCGTGTCTTCGACGCTCGGCTCGCCGACGTACACCTGCTGGAAGCGGCGTTCGAGCGCGGCATCCTTCTCGATGTATTCGCGGTACTCGTTGAGCGTGGTCGCGCCGATGAGCCGCAGCTCACCGCGGGCGAGCATGGGCTTCAGCATGTTGGACGCCGCGACGGACCCCTCGCCGCCGCCCGCGCCCATGAGCAGGTGCAGTTCGTCGACGAAGGTGATGATCTCGCCCTCGGCGTCGTTGATCTCCTTGAGCACGGCCTTCAGCCGCTCCTCGAACTGGCCGCGGTACATCGCACCGGCGACGAGCGCGGAGATGTCGAGTGAGATGAGCTGCTTGCCCTTCAGCGACTCGGCGACGTCGCCCGCGACGATGCGCTGGGCGAGGCCTTCGACGACGGCGGTCTTGCCGACGCCGGGTTCGCCGATGAGCACGGGGTTGTTCTTCGTGCGCCGCGTGAGCACCTGGCTGACGCGGCGGATCTCGGAATCCCGACCGATCACGGGGTCGAGCTTGCCCGCCTTCGCGATCTCGGTGAGGTTGACGCCGTACTGTTCGAGCGCCGACTTCTGCTCTTCCTGCGAGCTCGGCGCACCCTGCATGTTGGCCACAGGCTCTCCCTTCGTTCAAAACTTGAGTGTACTTAACTCAACTTTGCCGAGAGGGTTGGTATTCCGACTTCCGCGCCGAATCTCCCCCGACTTCACGGTAGACGGATGCCGCGTGGCGCGCCAGCGATCGGCGGGCGTTGCCGCCCGTCGTCAGCCGGTCGAGGCGCCATCGGTCAGCGCATCACCTCGACGGCGAGCACCGTGGTGCGCACGACGCCGCCGGGCGTCGGCGACTCGAACCGCACCGGCATGCCCGGGAACGACCGGGCGAACCAGAACGACTCGACCGCGGCATCCGGCACCTCGTCGCGCGTGTCGTAGCGCACGCACTCGACGCGACCGATCTGCAGCTCGATCGTCTCCTCGGTCACCGTCGTGCGGTCGTCCGGGAACGCGGCGTGCCCCTGCAGCTCGCGCCACGTCACCCGCCCACTCGAGACCTCGCCCTCGACTCCGCCGTCGGCGGCGACGAGCCAGCGCTCGAGCGTCGCTCCCTCGTCATCGCAGTCGCTGAAGCGATTGATGCGCTCGAACCGCTCGCCGTCGGGCTGCTCGACGAGGATGCGGATCAGCTTGCCCGCACCGCTCGCCGCGCGGATCTCGTCGGCCGTGAAGGGCGTCGGCAGGAGGCCGGGGCCGAGCACGTGGGGGTCGACGGCGTCGTCGGGGTCACTCATGCACGACAGTCTGCGTCATCAGCCGTCATCTCGACAGTGTCGCGACGCATTCACTGCGTTCTCATACCGTGATCGGCGAAGCTCGAAGCCCCACCCCTTTGGAGCTGCATTGCAGAAGCGCACGAAGATCATCACCGCCTCGATCGTCGCCGGAGTGCTCGTGCTCGGTGCGACCGCCGCCATCGCGGGCCCGATCGTCTATCGCGATCTCATCGTCGGCGAGCCCGAGACAGCACCCTCGGTGACTGCGGCGCCGTCGGCGACGGCCGAGGCGGGCACGGAGGCATCCGATCTCACCGGCGAGTGGACCGTGACAGGCGGCTCGTTCGCGGGCTACCGCGTCGACGAGGTGCTGAACGGCACCGATGTGACGGTGACCGGGCGCACCTCCGACGTGACCGGCAGCTTCACAGTCGACGGGTTGAGGCTCACAGCCGCGTCGCTCGAAGTCGACGTCGCGTCGATCGAGACCGACTCGGGCAACCGCGACGAGTACTTCCGCTCGACCGCGTTGCGGGTCGACGAGTTCCCGACGGCGACCTTCGTGCTCACCGAACCGATCGCGGTCGACGCAGCCCCCGTCGTCGGCGGCGTGCAGACGGTGCAGGCGACGGGCGAGCTCACCCTCGCGGGCGTCACGCGCACCGTGACCGTCGACCTCGACGCGGTCTGGAACGGCAGCGACGGCCAGGTCGCCGGCAGCATCCCGATCACCTTCGCCGACTTCGGCGTCGAGGCGCCGAACCTCGGCTTCGTCTCGGTCGAGCCCGACGGGTTCGTCGAGTTCTCGCTCGCGCTCGCGCGGGGCTGAGCGTTCAGGACGCGAACGCGACGCCGCATCGGCGCCACGTCGGCGTCGGCGTCGGGCTCATCGCACCCACGGCGGGGCGACCGGGGCTGCGTCGCTCCCCGGAATCGAGGCCACGGCGCTCGGGCTTCCGCACACCAGGAACTCGCAGTCGCTCGACGCGATGACGGTGCGCACGACATCGGCCGGCACGATGACGGTGTCACCGGCAGTGACGGCGAACTGGTCGGACTCGGAGTGGAACGATGCTTCGCCGGTCAGCACGGTCCAGATCTGCTCGGAGTCGATGATGTGCCGTGGACCCGGTTGACCCGCGGACATCCGGACTCGCCACAGGCTCGTGCGGTTGCTTCCACCCACGGTCGGGGATGCCAGGGTCTCCATCGCCGAGGTCGCGGTTCCCGATGAACGGGTTTCGGTCGAAGCCACTCGAGTGATCGACATGAGTCGCCTCCTGAGACAACATCGTTGTCTAGATGGTAAACGTCGTTGTCCAACATCCGCAAGTGCGAGAGAATCGGCTCATGGCGCAACACCCCCCAGGCGAATTGCCGATCCTCCTCATCGGGTCGTTTCGCGAGGTCATCGACGAGCTGCACGAGCAGCTCCGAGAGCTCGGCTTCGAAGACCTCCGGCCACTCCATGGATTCGCGTTGCAGTCGATCGCCGAAGGCGGTGTGTCGATCAGCGAGTTCGCGCGGCGACTCGGCGTGACGAAGCAGGCCGCGGCCAGGACGGCCGCCTCGATGGAGTCGCTCGGCCTGGTCGACCGCCACGTCGATCCCGATGACGCACGGGCATCCGTCATCACTCGCACCCCGCGTGCGAACGACTTCCTCGCGGCGAGCGGACGCCTCCTCGGCGAACGGGAGACGGAGTGGCGGCGGCAGCTCGGCGCCGACCGTTACGACACCATGATCAGCTGCCTCCAGCAGTTGCGCGCCGCAGAGCCGTTCACGACCATTCCGGGATGGCTCGGTCGGACGACGCGGATCTGAGCGCACGAGTGGGAACCCGAATGCATCCGCAGGGAAGACCCGGCTGGGCTTCGACGAGGGACGGAAGACGGCTCTTCTTCCAGGCCATCGACGGCCCTGGGCCGACCGTCGTCTTCGAGGCCGGTATCGCATCGACTCGTTCGATCTGGGGACTCGTTCAGCCGGCCGTCGGACGCACGGCGCGGTCCGTCGTCTACGACCGCGCCGGACTCGGCCTGAGCCCGCAGGCCGCGGGGTCGCGCCGGCTTCCCGAGCTCGCTGATGACCTCAACGATCTGCTCGATCATCTCAGCGGAGAGCGCGAGAGCGATGCCGGCTTCGTGCTCGTCGGGCACAGCTGGGGCGGCCCGATCGCGCGCCTCGCCGCATCCGTCCGCCCGGAGCGGATCCGCGCTCTCGTGCTGGTCGATCCGGCAGATGAGGACTGCGAGCTGTATTACTCGCCGGCCACCGAACGGGCCACTCGCATTCAGAACGCCCTGTTTCCCGGGCTCGCCCGCATCGGTCTCCTGAGATGGGTGTACGGGCTGACGGCCGGCTCCCTCCCGTCGCAGATCCGGGCGGATGTGCGACGGGAGATGTACACGCCCGGGGCGGTCGCAACCCAGATCGCCGAATCGACATCGATGTCGGATGACCTCCGGCAGCTGCGGTCGGCATCCATCGACGTTCCCGCGATACCGCTGACGATCATCTCGGGAGGGAAGAGCGCCGGCGTGGGAGCGGAGGGGCGTCGCCAGCTCATCGCCGCGCATCGTGCTCGTGCGGAACGCGCCGAACACGGCCGGCATGTGATCGCCGCGCGGTCCGGCCACGTCGTCATGCTCAGCGAACCCGAGGTCGTCGTGGCCGAGATCCAGCAGGTTCTGCGCGCATCATCGCGATGACGAGACCGCGCTGGCGGCATCCATGCAGAGGAATAGACTCCGCTGCACGGTCGTTCCACCAGTCGTGCAACGCTTCGGAACGCTCTCATTCGGACACTACGGCCCCCTCGGCGGCGGCCGCGAGCTCTCGGCCGCGGATTCCATGCTGCAGGCGATCGACCTCGCCCAGGGCATGGACGAGCTCGGCGTGAACGGCGCCTACTTCCGCGTGCACCACTTCGCCCGCCAGCAGGCGTCGCCGATGCCGCTGCTCGCGGCGATCGCGGCGCGCACCCGGCACATCGAGGTCGGCACCGGCGTCGTCGACATGCGCTACGAGAACCCGCTGCACCTCGCCGAGGAGGCGGCAGCGGTCGACCTCATCTCGGGCGGCCGGCTCGCCCTCGGCGTCAGCCGGGGATCACCCGAGACCGTCGTGCGCGGCTACGAGGCATTCGGGTACACCGGCTCGGAGGACCCGCGCGGCGCCGACATCGCCCGCGCGCACTTCGACCGGTTCCTCGAGGCCGTCGAGGGCAAGGGCATCGCCGAAGCGGATGCCTCGTCGCCGTTCGGCGGCGGCGCGAGCGGCCTGCAGCGCATCGAGCCGTACTCCCCCGGCCTGCGCTCGCGCATCTGGTGGGGCGCCGGCAACAGCGACTCGGCCGAATGGGCCGGGCGCCGGGGCGTGAACCTCATGTCGTCGACGCTGCTCACCGAAGATCGCGGCCTGCCGTTCGACGAGCTGCAGGCGCAGCAGATCCAGACGTTCCGCGCGGCCTGGCGCGAGGCCGGCCACCCGGGCGAACCGCGCACTTCGGTGAGCCGTTCGATCTTCCCGATCACGACCGCCGAAGACGAGCTCTACTTCGGCGGCCGTCAAGACGGAGACGGCGTCGGCTACATCGACGGCATGCGTTCGACGTTCGGCAAGACCTACGCGGGCACACCCGACAAGCTCGTCGAGCAGTTGCTGCGCGACGCGGCGATCCGCGAGGCCGACACCCTCATGCTCACGATCCCGAGCCAGCTCGGCGTCGAGTTCAACCTGCGGATGATCGCTGCCTTCGCCGAGCACGTCGCGCCGAGCCTCGGCTGGGAGCCCGCGAACCGCTGAACGCCCCGTGACGGCGGCGCTCAGCCGAGCGTGCCGAAGTCCGTGGCGAACCAGCGGCCGATCGAGGCATCCGGGAACTCCCGCCGCCGATACGTGCCCGGCACGCGCTCGACGCCGGAGATGCGGTCGAAGCGGAATGTGCGCCACTCGTCGCGGTCGAGATCGAAGCCGACGAGATACCAGCGTCCCGCTCCGAGCACGTGCCGATACGGGTCGACGAGTCGTGCAGACGAGACGGCGTTCCGGTCGAGGTAGGTGAAACGGATGCGGCCTGCTTCGGCCACCGCGTCGGCGACGATGCCGACGTCCTGCGCCGCGACGGCGTGTTCCTCTTCGAGCACCTCGGTGGCGAGGTCGATCGCGTCGGCGCGACGGCGGAGCCCGGGCGGCAGCACCTGCTCGAGCTTCGCGAGGGCGACCTGGGCGCTCTCGTCCCCCTGCAGTCGCGGCGCGATCAGACGCAGGCCCGCGACGATCGCCGCGATCTCGTCGGCGGTGAAGAGCAGCGGTGGAATCGTCGCACCCGCGCCGAGCCGATACACGCTCCCGGGCCCGGGCTTCGCCGTGATCGCGTAGCCCAGCCCGCGGAGCCGATCGACGTCTCGCCGCACGGTTCGCGCGCTGATGCCGAGTCGCTCGGCGAGCGTGGCAGCACTCCAGTCGGCGCCGGTCTGGAGCACCGACAGCAGGGTCAGGGCGCGCGCGGTCGGGTCGCTCTCCATTCCTCCATTCTGAGGGCAATGGCGGACATGATCCGTCCGCCACCGTCGCTACCTTGGGTCGATCACGTACGACGAAGGGACTCGAATCATGCGAATCGCCGTCACCACCCCGACCGGCAATGTCGGCCGCCACGTCGTCGCCATGCTCGTTCGGGCGGGAGTGCGACCCCTCGTACTGGCGCGCGATCCCGAGCGGCTCGACCCCGAGATCCGGCCACTGGTGGACGCGGTGGCGGTCGACCAGTTCGATGCCGAAGCGGTGAGCGCAGCGACATCCGGTGTCGACGCGCTCTACTGGGTGGACCCGCCCGCCGTGAGCGCCGATCCGCTCGACGACTACCGCCGCGCCACGGCGAGCGCGGTGCGCGCGGTCGGGGACAACGGCATCGGGCGGGTGGTCTTCCAGAGCAGCGTCGGAGCCGAGCAGCGCCGCGGAGCCGGCGAGATCGACGGGCTCGCCGCCACCGAGGTCGCGCTGGATGCCACCGGAGCCGATGTCACCCATCTGCGCTGCGGGTACTTCTTCAGCAACCTGGAACTCCAGCTCGACCAGGTGCGGTCGGGCAGCCTGCAGATCGTCCTTCCCGTCGATCATCCGATGGCCTGGGTCGCGCCGCGCGACATCGCCGAGGTCGCCGTCAGCCGACTGCTCTCGACGGAGTGGCACGGCCGGCACGTCCAGGCCGTGCACGGACCGGAAGACCTCTCCTGGCGACGGGTCGCCGAGATCGTGTCGGCTGCGACCGGTCGGCCGCTCCACGTCGAACGGATCCCGGATGAGGCGATGCGCGACGGGATGCTCGGCGCCGGGATGCCCGCCACCCTCGTCGACGCACTCATCGGCATGTCCACCGGGCTCCGCGACGGCTTCGTCGCCGAGCAGCCGCGATCCGCGCAGAGCACCACGCCGACGACGCTGGCCTCCTGGGCCTACGACGTGCTGCGGCGACAGCTCTGATGCAGCCGGAAACCGGGCTTGAGGCGACGACGGCCCGGAGTCCGGTCGGCGGGACTAGCCGACGCCCCCGAGCGCGTCGGTCTCGGTGTTGCCGATGTCCGCGATCACCTCGGGATCGATCGGCGGTCACTCCGACTCGGATCGATCACGGCCTGGGCGGCGCCGGCATCGTGCCGGTGAACGACCAGCCGTTCTCGTCCACGCCGCAATGCGCCGGATCGGCGGCGTCCGCCTCTGCGGCGGCGCGATCCGCATAGACAAGCCTCACCAGTCCTCGGCTTTCCCACATCTGCTCCGGCACGTATGCGTCTTCCCACATCACGAACCAGCCGCCCGCCGTGCGGCGCCGCAACTCGGCGAGCCACGTGGCGTACCGCGGGTCGGGCCGCACGGCCGAGGGAACCTCCTCAGCCGCTCGGGCGAGCCGGTCGGCCAGAGCGACGACGTCCCAGTCGGTGCGGCCATCCCCGAAGACATCCCCACCCGAACCGTTCGTGTACGACAAGAGGATGTTCCGCTCGTGGGCCGGGCCGATCATGTCGCCCGACTCCGGCACCAGAACGCGACACCGCCAGTGCCCGGTGGCGTAGTGGTTCGCCGCCACACGCACCCCCTGGAATCCGAGCTCGTGCAGCCGCGACACGGCAGCGATGATGGCGGCCTCGGGACGTACCGATGCGTCGAGTGACATGCCCGAAGCCTAGGCGCCGCCGCCCTGCGCTCATCACGATCGTCACCGGGTGCGTGGGGCCGCGCCTCGGTCGAGTCCCCGGCGACCGAGCGACCCCGTGACGACGACAGACCGCGCCTCCCTGATGGCGTAGGGGGAACCCAGGGAGGCGCGGGGTCTGGACCGGGACCTCGCCGCCGGGCTTGAGGCGACGACGAGGTCCGGATTCGGATCGGCGACCTAGCCGACGCCCTCGAGCGCGTCGGTCTCGGTGTTGCCGATGTTCGCGAGCACCTCGGGGCGACGCTTGGCGAGGTGCAGGTACCAGGCGAGCGCGGCGATCATGGTGATCAGGAACAGGTACGGGATGACGTTGAGCGGCCATGCCGGCACCGGCCACACGTTCGCGAAGAACACGTAGGCCATGGCGACGACGGCGACCGTGGCGCACACCCAGACCAGGCCGTTGCGCATCTTCTCGCGACGGGTGTAGACGACGCACGCGATCGCGACGAGCGCGTAGGCGACCATGTAGCCGTAGGTGCCGTAGGTGTCGACCCACACGACGATGTCCATCGGGTGCACGCCGATCGCGAGCAGTACGACGTCGAGCGCGATCGCGGCCGGGCCGGCGACGAGCAGCACGCGGTGCGGGGTGAGGTGACGCTCGTGGGTGCGGCCGAAGCGCTCGGCGACGACGCCCTCCTTGCCCATCACGTAGATGATGCGGCCGACGACGTTGAGCGGGGCCACCACGACGGCGAAGAACGAGGCGCCGACACCGAAGGTGAGCACCGGGCCGAACCACGCGGGCATGCCGATCTTCGCCGAGATCGCCTCCAGCGGGCTCGCGACCGTAGCGAGGTCGTCGCCGAGGATCGCGATCTGCGTGTACGCCGAGAAGACGTAGAGCACGCCGACGCCGAGGGCGCTCCACATGATCGCCCGCGGGATCGCCTTGTACGGGTTCTTCGCCTCGCGGCCGAGGGCGTCGGCCGACGAGAATCCGACGAAGCCGAGGATGCCGAGCACCATGCCCGCGGCGACGCCCTGGAACGGCACGCCCTCGAGCGAGAACTGCGCGGGGTCCCAGGCGTTCGGGCCCGCCCACACGAGTGCGAGCACGAGCAGCACGAGGATGATCGCGACCGAGACGAGCTCCAGCACGAGCGAGACGCGCGCGGAGAGGCGGATGCCCCGGATCGTGAAGAGCGTCGCAAGTCCGCCGAGCACGATCGCGAGCGTGATCTGCGCGAACACGCCCTCGAACGGCACGCCGATGAGCAGCAGGAACTGGTTGAAGTACGAGACCGAGCCGCCGAGCGAACCGGCGGCGATGCCCCAGCAGCCGATCAGCAGGGCGACACCCGCGAGGTACGCACCGAACGGGCCGAGGCCCTTCGCGACGTAGGTGTAGAGCGAGCCCGCCGACGCGTGCTTCTTGGCGAACACGGCGACGCAGTAGCCGACCGAGAGGATCACGATCGTGGCGAGCACGAACGAGAGCATCGTGCCGTTGCCCGCGCCGATGAAGATGCCGGCGGCGGTGAAGGCGATGACCGCGCTCGGAGCGATGTTGGCGATCGCCTGCGCCGCGAGCTCGGGTCCGCTCATGACGCCGCGGCGGAGGCCGGCGTCGGTCGGGGCGTCGGCTCGGGCGGCCGGCGCTTCGGAAGTGGTGGTCATGGGGAACTCTCCAGTGAGTCGGGTGCTGCAGGGGTCAGGGGATGAGGAGCGTGCGGAGCGCTTCGCCGGATTCGAGGTCCTCGAACGCCTCGGCGGCCTCTGCGAGCGGGCGCCGCGCCGAGATCAGCGGGTCGAGCTTCAACTGGCCGTCCATGTAGCGGTCGACGAGCGCGGGGATGTCGATCGAGGGGCGCACCGAGCCGTAGTTCGAGCCGAGGATGCGCTGGTCGGCCTCGGCGAGCACGAGCGGTTCGAACGAGGCCTTCGCGCCGGTCGGCGGCAGCCCGACGATCACGGCGGCGCCGCCGAGGCCCAGCATGCGGATCGCCTGCTCGGTCGTCGAGGTGCGCCCGATCGCGTCGAACGCGTAGTCGACGCCGTCGGGGATGAGCTCGAAGAGCGCCTCGACCGCGTCGACCTGCGAGGCGTCGATCTGGTCGGTCGCCCCGAACTGCACGGCGAGCGCGGTCTTGTCGGCGCGCACGTCGACGGCGACGATGCGCTCGGCCCCGGCGAGCCGGGCACCCTGCACGACGTTCAGGCCGACCCCGCCGCATCCGATGACGACGACGGTCGAGCCGGGCTCGACGGCGGCCGTGTTGAGCACCGCGCCGACGCCGGTCGCGACGGCGCAGCCGACGACGGCGACGACGTCGAGCGGCGCGTCGTCGCGCACCTTCACGGCGCCGGATGCCGGCACGACGACCTCCTCGGCGAACGACGAGACGCCGAGGTAGTGGTGCAGCGACTCCTCGCCCTGCGAGAGGCGAGAGGTGCCGTCGAAGAGCACGCCCTTCGGCGCGACGACGGTGGCGACCTTCTGGCAGCGGGCCTCGTGGCCCGAGCGGCAGTAGCGGCACTCGCCGCACGGCGGCACCCACGAGAGCACCACGTGGTCGCCGACGGCGAGCGACGTGACGCCCTCGCCGAGTTCGACGACCACGCCCGACCCCTCATGACCCATGACGAGCGGAGCCGGGGCGTCCCATTCCCCTCGCTTCACGTGCAGGTCGGAGTGGCAGACGCCCGCCGCCGCGATCTTGACGCGGACCTCGCCGGCCTTGGGAGCGGCGAGCTCGACGTCGGCGACCTCGATCGGCGTCTCCGGTGCGCGGAAGACGATGGCTTTCATGATGCTCCCTTGGATCAGTGCTGGGGTACGCCCGATGCTAGGCAGGCTCGTCGCCTCGAGTCACTGCGAAGATTGTCGAACGGCGAGCGGATGTCGCGGCATTTCGTACACTCGATGACATGGCTCGTGACGTGCTCTCGATCGCCCGCGTGCTCGGCGGCGAGCTCATCGGCGACGGCATCGCGCCCGCGACGCCGGTCGACGCCGCCCTCAGGCTCGAGGAGTTCAGCGTCGTCGGCCATCCCGGCTTCGCGACCCTCGTCGTCGCCGGCGCCGAACCCCTCGCATCGGCGCTCACTGCCGGCGGCCCGCGATCGGATGCGCTGCGCGGCGCCGTGCTCGTCAGCCACGGGGCGACCCGAGCGCTCCGGCGTGCCGTCGAGTCGGCGGGTGCCACGGCGGTCGTCGGCGCCGAGGCATCCGACGCCGTGCTGCATCCGCTGCTCGTCGCCCTGCTCGCGACCGACCAGGCCGCGGAGGACCGGCTCGTGACCACCGGCACGAAGGTGCTCACCCAGGTCGCGCGACGCGGCGGGGTCGGCGCGGTGGTCGCCGAGCTCGCCCGGCGCATCGACGGCTGGGCGGTGCTGCTCGACCCGCACGGGCAGGTCATCTCGACCGCCGGCGCGGGCGGGCTGCACGTGCAGGATGCGGTCGCCGTCGCGTTCAGCCGGCCGGTGCGCGTGCGGCATCCGGGTCTGCAGGTGCACCCCGTCGGCACGGGCGAGGACCTCAGTGCCTACCTCGTCATCTCCTCGCGCGAGGCGTCGATGAGCCGCGGCCGCGACCTCGCCTCGCAGGCGGCGGCCCTGCTCGACCTCATCCTGCGCACGCACGACCGCACCACGACCGAGCGGCTCGGGCGCGAGGTGATGATCGACACCCTGCTCGAGGGCGGCCCGGCCGCCGCCGCGCTGCTGCGCCGTTGGGGCGTGCACGAGAGCTCCCTCACCGGGTTCGCGCTGACCGCCCGGTCGAAGTCGGTCGACCTCGAGCGCCTCGTGACCCGCTGGCTCGACGAGCTCGGCAGCGTGCACCTCATCACCGAGGAGCCGGGGCATCTGCTCGGCTTCCTCCGTGACGACCGCATCGACGACCTCGTACGCCGCGTCGAAGACGTCACAGCCGACGCCCGCACGCCACTCCGTCTCGGGCTCGGCTCGCCTGCGGCATCCGATGCCCTCGCCCGCACCGCCGCCGAGGCGAGGCAGGCGCTCGACGTGGCGGTCACCGACGGCCGCACCGTGTCGCGCTATCGCGCGCTGCCCACGGTGGCCCTCGTGCTCGATCGACTCGACGCCGGCGACGCCGCCCGCCTCTCCGAGGTGCTCGATCCGCTGCGCGGCGACGACGGCCTGCACGGCGAGCTCACCCGCACCCTGCGCGTCTACCTCGCCGAGCACGGCTCGTGGGGCGTGACCGCCGAGCAGCTCCGCGTGCACCGGCAGACCCTCACGAACCGCATCCACCGTGTCGAGGAGCTCACCGGCCTCTCGATGGGCAGCGCCGACGACCGCACCGCCGCGTGGCTCGCGATCCGTGCGCTCGACCGCTGAGCCGGCCCGCGCCAGAGGTGCTGAGGCCGCCCCGCCGGAATGCCTCGACCCGGCACCGGGTTATCGTCGACAGGACATCGAGGAGGATCCATGCCATTGGTAGGCGAGTACGAGCCGAGCACGTCGGCCTGGGCGCGCAAGCAGGCCGAGGCGTTCGAGGCGTCGAACGGCGAGTCGTCGAACACCCTGAGGGGCATGCCGATCATCGTGCTCACCACGGTCGGCGCGAAGTCGGGCAAGCTCCGCAAGACCGCGCTCATGAGGGTCGAGCACGACGGCGAGTACGCGGCGGTCGCCTCGCTCGGCGGGGCTCCGAGGCATCCGGTCTGGTACTGGAACGTGAAGAAGCACCCGCACGTCGAACTGCAGGACGGCGGCGACAAGCACGACTACGAGGCGCGCGAGCTCGAGGGCGAAGAGCGCGAGATCTGGTGGGCGCGTGCCGTCGAGGCCTACCCGCCCTACGCCGACTACCAGGTGAAGACCGAGCGCCTGATCCCGGTGTTCAAGCTCACGCGCGTCGTGCTCTGACCCGCGCGGCGCGCCCGCGCGCGAGTCCCCGCGCGGCGCCCGCGCGTGCGAATCCCCGCGCCGGAGTACCCGATGCGCGGCGGAGTCCGGTCTGGGGCACTCGCGGCGGGCACTCGTGCGCCCATCGGGTACTCAGGCGAGCAGAACTGCGAATGAGCGGATGCCGCGGCTACAGCCAGCGCATCGTGAACGCCCTCGCGAGCACCGCCCTGAGCGGCGGCACGGCGAGCGTGCGCACGGCGGCGTTGCGCACCCGCAGTCGCGCGCCCGCGGCCGGTGCGCCCATGCGCATGTTGAATGCCGCTTGACGGATCGCCCGCGACGCCGATGACCGCCGCTCGCGCTCGTAGCGCTCGAACGCTTCGTAGGGCGCGCCCGACTCGAGCGCGTGCTCGAGCTCGCGGTCGAGCAGCACCGCGTCGAGCCATCCGAGGTTCATGCCCTGCCCGCCGATCGGGCTGATCTCGTGCGCCGCGTCACCGGCGAGGGCCACGCGGCCCCGGTGCATCCGCTCGGCCAGGTGCTGCCGCGCCTCGAAGACGCTCGGCTCCGCCGCGGCCTCGGCGTCGAAGCGGCCGTCGACCCGCGAGGCGACGATCGTGGCGAGCTGCGCCGCCCCGGCCTCACGCGGAGGTCGACGCACCCACGCGACCCAGCGGCGGCGCCCGCCCGGCAGCGGGAACGACTCGACGACGCCCGCCGGCTCGAAGTGCAGCAGCGCGGTCGTCGGCTCCCCGGTGTCGTCGCGGGTGTCGCCCATCACGTAGTGCGCTCGGCCCGGCCTCGACGCCCAGCCGATGCCCACGAGGTCGCGGATGCCGCTGCGCACGCCGTCGGCGCCGACCACGTAGCGGGCGAGCACGGTGACCGACCCGCCTGCGCGGTCGCCCGTCACTTCGACGTGCGTGCCGAGGTCGCGGAGCCGTCGCACCTCGACGCCGTGCGCGAGCGCGGCGGGCGCGAGTTCGGCGAGCCGGCGCTCGAGCATGGCCTCGGTCTCGAGCTGCGGCAGCGACCACACCGAGCCCGCCCGCGCGAACGACATCGACCCGAGCACCCGGCCCTGGCACGTGACGCGTCCGCCTCGGATCTCGACGCCCGAGCCACGCACCTCGGCCTCGAGCCCGACCCGGCCGAGCGCGCGCAGCCCGGGTGGGTGGATGCCGATCGCGCGCGAGCGGCCCGACCGCTCGGTGCGCCGCTCGAGCACCGCGACGTCGCGACCGCGCTGCGCGAGCAGGCACGCGAGCAACAGGCCGACGGGGCCGCCGCCGACGATGACGACGTCGTGCATGGCGTGCCGCTCGACGTCGGGCTCCGGGCCTGCGGATGCCTCAGGCATCCGCTCCCCAGACCACCTCGAGCCGCGAGGGGAATGCCCGTCGCACCGCCCAGCCGTCGGGCAGCACGGGGGCGAGTTCGCCCACCGTGTGGCTGCGGCGGATCGAGGTGAGCCCGTCTGGGCGGATGTACGATCCCGCGAGCAGGTTGCCCGCGAACGGCAGCGTGCCGAGCCAGAATCCCGCGTAGCCGAGCCTCGTGCGCTCGATGTCGCCGTGCACCGCGAGGCCGCCTGGGCCGAGCAGCAGTTCGCTGTCGCGCAGCAGCGCCCCGAACTCGCGGCCGTCGAGGTGGTGCAGCACGTGGTTCGAGACGACGAGGTCGAAGTGCTCGCCCTCGTCGACGAGGTCGCCGCTCATGGCGCGGCGGAGCGTCAGGCCGGGGGTCGGCGGCCGGGCCGACGCCCAGGCCGTCGCCCGCGCGTCGGGGTCGATCGCGGTGATCTCGAGGCGCAGGCCGTCTTCGTCCGCCCAGCGCAGCAGGCGCCGTGGCAGGTCGGCGCTGCCCGAGCCGATGTCGAGCAGCCGCGTGCGCCAGACCGGCGACAGCCGAGGCCGGATCCAGCGCAGGTACACGGCCCGCTCCCCCGAGACGACGGCGTTCACGAGCCGGAACCGCTCGTACGTCTTCGCGAGCATCACGGGGTCGGCGTCGGGCCCGTCCATCAGCTCCTGCGCCTCGGCGTCGCGCGCCCGGAGCGACCTCATGCCGGCCCGCCGAGGAACACGACCGTCACACCCGAACGGTCAGGAGCGCCGACTCGACGGTCAGCCCCGGCCCGAACGCCATCGCGGCGACCCGGTCGCCGTCGGCGGCGGCATCCGAGTGCAGGATGTTGCGCAGCACGAACAGCACCGTCGCGCTCGACATGTTCCCGTAGTCGCGCAGGGTCTCTCTGGCCGGCACGAGCTGCGCCTCGGTGAGCACGAGCCGCGACTCGACCTTGTCGAGGATGCTGCGCCCGCCCGGGTGGATCGCCCAGTGCTCCACGGCGTCGGAGGCAGCGTCGCTCGCGAGCGCCGCTGCGAGCGCGTCGTCGTGCGCGAAGAGCGGCTCGAGCGCGCCCGTGATGTGGTCGTCGATGATCGCGGGGATCGCGTTCGAGAGCACCATCTCGAAGCCGTGGTCGCCGATCTTCCACGCCATGTCGCCCTCGCCGACCGGCGTGATGCGGGTGGCGAATCGGTCGAGGTCGAAGGCCCGCTCACCCGGTTCGGTCGGCCGCGCGGTGACGATGGCCGAGCCTGCACCGTCGGCGAAGAGCGACGACGCCACGATCGTGTCGGGGTCGTTCGACGCGCGCAGGTGCAGCGTGCAGAGCTCGACGGAGACGACGAGCACGACGGCCGAGGCATCCGCCTTCGCCAGTTGCGACGCGATGCGCAGCGCCGGGATCGATGCGTAGCAGCCCATGAACCCGAGGTGGTACCGCTCGACGCCGGGGTTCAGGCCCAGGTCGCGGGCGATCATGAAATCGGGGCCGGGGGCGTAGAAGCCGGTGCACGAGACGGTGATGACATGCGTGACATCGGATGCCTCGATGCCCGGCGTCGCCTCGATGGCGGCGCGGCCCGCCTCGACGTAGAGCCGCGTCGCGTGCTCGGCGTAGAGCTCGTTGCGCACCTTGGTGCCCGGCAGCAGCAGCTCACCCGACTCGGCGTCGAAGAACACCGGGTCGTCGGGGTGCGCGTCCCAGCGCAGCTCGTCGAGCACCGAGTGCCGGCGTTCGATGCCCGAGACGTTGAACGAGGTGGCGACGATGCGCTGACCCAGCCGACCGAGGCCGGGCTGGGCCGCGAACACGTCGCGCACCTCGTCCTGCACGAGCACCGTCGCCGGCACCGCGGTGGACAGTCCCCTCAGGGTGACGGTCATGACTCAGCGCCGGCAACCGAGCGGATGCCGGGACAGGACTCGCATGAGGCTCGCAGTCCCTCGCCGGTCAGGAGAGCAGCTTCGCCTTGGCGGCAGCGAACTCCTCGGGCGTGAGGATGCCCTGCTGCTGCAGCGCGGCGAGCTTCTGCAGCTCGGCGACGACGTCGACGCCGGCCGGCGCTGCGGGAGCCGCAACCGCCTGCTGCGCCGCGACGCCCATGGCGGCCTGCTGCTGCGAAACGGCCTGCTGGGCCGCGGCATCCATCTGCGCCTGCTGCTGCTGCGCCTCGTACTGCTGCTGCTCGTACTGGTCTTGGGCCTTCTGCTGCTGGTGTCGCTGCACGCTGCCGCTGACTGCGGTGGCGGTGCCGGCGACGACGGCGGTGCGAGCGGCCATGCCGATCAGTCCCGGGCGTCCCATTCTTCTGAGCGGCATCTTCCTACTCCTCTTCTGCTTCGGCGAGCGCGGCGTTCACGACGGGTGCCGGGATTCGTTCGGTCTGCAGCACGATGCCGCCCGACTGGGCGAACTTCGACGCGAGGCGCTTCGCCCACACGAGTTCGATCGCGAGCAGTGCGCCCGAGGTGCCCGGGGGGATGCCCTGGGCGAGCTCGTGGGCGTCTTCTTCGGCCACGAGGCCGATCGCCTCGAGCTCGACCGTGCCGAACCCGTACTCGTCGCTCACCTGATCGAATTCGGTGATCAGCACCGAGCCGTCGAGTTCGCGAGAGATCACGAGGAAGTCGAGCAACCGGATCTCACCGCCCTCGACCAGTTCGCCGATCGCCTCGAGGGTGCCCGGGTCTGGGCGGTCGCCCTCGAACCCCACCACATACAGCTCTACTGGGCCGTATTCGAACTCCGCCATGATCTCCCCAATCTCACGTGGTTGCAGACTACGCGCGCGCAGGCCTCAAAAGCCAGAGCGGCGCGGTGAATCCCCGCGGAACGTCAGGTTCGCTCCGGATGCGGGTCGCCCGACAGCCTCCGCAGCGGCCCCGAGCGTTCGTCGGGTTCGAGCAGCAGCGCCCGCACGAGCAGCGTCAACGGGATGCAGAGGATCGCCCCGATCGGCCCGATCACGAGGGTCCAGAACACGACGGAGAAGAACGTCAGCGTGAGGCTGAGCCCCACGGCGTCGCTCACGAACTTCGGCTGCACGAGCACCTGCAGCACGACGTTGATGACGCAGTAGGCGGCCACCACGGCGAGGGCGAGCGGCCACCCGCCGACCACGAGCGCGAGCACCGCCGGCGGAATGAGGCCGATCACGAAGCCGATGTTCGGGATGAAGTTCGTGACGAACGCGAGGATCGCCCACACGATCGGGATCGGCACGCCGATCCACCAGAGGAACAGGCCGTCGAGCACGGCGACGACGAGCCCGAAGCTCGCGTTCACGACGTAGTAGCGGCGCACACCCGAGAAGTAGCGGGCGCCGATCCTGTCGCCCGCCGGGGTGCCGAAGACCCGGTCGCCGCGGCTGAGGCCCGAGGCATCCGCCGCCATGAAGATGACGTAGGCCAGCACGAAGAAGAACGCGGTCGCGGCGCCGAGCACGGCATCGGCGACGCCCGCGGCGAAGGCCAGCAGGGTCTTCGGGTCGATCGCGGCGGCAGCCGACGTGGCCGCCTCGCTCGTCATTCCGAGCGACGTGAGCCAGTCGTACACGGCCTGCACGGTCGTCGCGAGCTCGTCGGCGTAGTCGGGCAGCATGCCGATGAATTGAGCGGATGCCACGACGAGCAGCGTGCCGAGGATCGCGAGGATCAGGTACGCGACGACGATGACCGCGGTCGTCGCGAGCCAGCTCGGCCAGCCCCGACGCTCGAGCGGGCGGCGCACCGGGTGGGCGATGATCACCACGACCGCGGCGACCGCGGCGGGGGCGAGGATGTCGCGGGCGAACCACACTCCGGCGAAGACGATGCACGCGGCGGCGATCGTGATGAGCACCCGGGTGCCGTGGGCGAGACCGCCGGCGGCAGCACGGGGTGTCGGCGGCTCGACCGCGGCAGCCGGCGGTGCGGCCGACGACTCGGTCGGCACGTCCGCCTGCGCCGCGACGTGCGCCCCGGTCGGCGCCGCGACGTGCGCCCCGGTCGGCGTCTCGTCTGCGGAGGGGTTCGGCCCCGCGGCATCCGTCATCAGAAGCTCCCGATGCCCTTGCCGATCATGACCACGCCGATGACGAGGAGGAGCACCGCCATGACCGTCGCGTTGTTCTGCACGAGCCAGCCGCGGAGCGACTCGAGCGGGGCGGCCATCTTCGCCGAGGCGAGGAGGTAGGCGATCACGGGCACCGCGACCGAGCACGCGGCGATGAGCGTGAAGATCACGATCACGAGCGTGATCTCGCCGCCGTTCAGGCCCGCCGTGCCGATGAGCACACCGGCGCCGGCGGCCATGAGCAGGTTCTTCGGGTTGACCGCGGAGAGCAGGAAGCCGAGCACCGCTCCGCGCATCGTGGTCATCGAGTCGATCGCCGACATCCACTTCGGCAGCGCCGCCGCCTCGCCGTCCTTCGGGCGACCGCGCCACTGCTTCAGGGCGAGGAACAGCAGGCCAGCACCGAGCAGGAGCTTGATCACGCCGGAGATCGGCTTCGCGGCATCCGGGTCCTGTTCGGGGATGATCGAGGCGAGCAGCGTGAAGACGACGACCGCGACCACGATGCCGAGCACCCAGCCGATCATGAACCCGACGCTCGTGCCCTTCGCCTTCGGCGAGAGCAGCATGAGGATCGCCGCGATGATCGGGATCGGGCTGATCGCGATGCCGAGTGCGAGCGGCAGGATGCCGCCGATGACCTCGCCCATGGATGTGTACTCCTGTCCGGCGGCAGCGCCGCCATCGTCTACCGCTGCTGCGGCGTGCTCGAGAGCACCGCGATCGCGGCGCGGTTGGTGTCGAAGATGCGGCGGTCGCCGAGGAGGCCGAGATCGGTCAGCCGCTCCCTGGCATCGGGCCGCACGCGGCTGAAGCCGAGTTCGATGCTGCGGGCGTCGAGCCAGGCGACGAGCGCCGTGAAGCTCTCGGCGCCGGTCACGTCGACGTCGGTGACGGCCTCCATGTCGATGACGACGTGCTGCACCGTGCCCTCGGGCACGGCCTTGACGGCCTTCTTCACGGCGTCGTCGAAGACCGAGCCGTTCGCGAAGAACAACGGGGCCGCGAGCCGGATGACGATCACGCCCGGCGCCGTCATGGTGCCGGGGGGCGCCTCGCCGAGGAGCGACTGGGTCGGCGAGTCGCCGGCCGCGAGCACGTCGATCGGCGGGTTCGCCGCGCGCTTCGCGAGGTTGATGAGCGCCAGCACGAACGCGACGAGGATGCCGGGGATCGATCCGACGAAGAGCGTCACGAGGAAGCAGACGGCGGCGATCGCGAACTCGAACCGGTCGACCCGCCACAGCATGCGGAAGTCCCGGATGCCGAGCAGCGGCAGGATCGCGACGCCGACGATGGCGCCGATCGCGGGCGACGGGATGTCGGCGAGCAGCGCGGTGCCGAAGAGCAGCAGCAGCAGCGTGCCGACGGCGAGCACGAGCGACGGCAGCTGCGTGCGCGAACCCGCCTGGTCCATCGCCGCCGTGCGCGAGGTCGACGATCCCATGGCGAAGCTGCCGCTCGCGCCGGCGGCGACGTTGCCGAGGCCGAAGGCGAAGAGGTCGCGGTTCGGCCGCGTCGAGTAGTTGCGCTTCTCGCCGTACGAGCGGGAGACGAGCAGGCCCTCGGCCGTCGTGACCATCGTGAGCGCGATCGCCGACGGCACGAGCATGAGCCACATCGACCAGTCGATGACGGGCCAGGTGAACGCGGGCGGACCTGCCGGCACCTCGCCCAGCACGTCGACGCCGGCGTCGTCGAGATCGGCGAGCACGACCGCGATCGTCGCGACGACGAGCACGATGAGCGCCCATGGCACGAGCCGCAGGTATCGCTGGCCGACGATGAGCACCGCGACCGAGAGCGCCGCGATGACGAACGACCACGGGTTGGTCGTGCCGAGTCCGGTCACGAGCCCGCCGACCTTGTCGACGAACTCGCCGCCCGAGTCGATCTTCACGCCCAGCATCTTCGCGATCTGGCTCACGAGGATGTCGAGCGCGAGACCGCCGACGAAGCCCACGAGGATCGGCTTCGAGAGGAAGTTCGCGATGAAGCCGAGCTTGAACACCGACATGAGCACGAAGAGGATGCCGCAGATGATCGCCTGCGCGAGCGCGAGCGTCGAGTAGTCGGCGCTGCCGGCGGTCGCGAGCCCGCCGAGGGACGAGGCGACGAGGGCGGCGGCCGCGGCATCCGGTGACACGACCAGCTGTCGCGACGAGACGACGAGCGCGTAGATGACGGTCGGCACGATGAGCGCGTAGAGGCCGGCGGTCGGCGGCAGGCCGGCGATCTGCGCGTAGCCGATGTTCAGCGGGATCGCGATCGCGAGCAGAGTGACGCCCGCGGTCAGCTCGCGTACGACGTTCCTCCTGCTGAGTCCTGCCAGCGGTTTCTGCACCGGTCCCCCTCCGTCTGCTCACAACGACACTAGCGAGCGGATGCCTCGTGGCGCCGCTCGCCTCGCACCGCGTCGTGTCGGCGCCGTCAGTCGGCGCCGTCAGTCGGCGCCGACGGGTGCCGAGGGGGTCGGTGCGGCCTCAGGGTCCTTCTTCGGCGGCAGGATCCGGAACTCCGGCGCCCCGGTGACGAGGAGCCAGGCCGGCAGCACGATCACGCAGAGCATCGGCAGGATCGTGATGTCGCCGGCGACGGCGACGGCGACGAAGATCGCGATCCACCCGTCGCGGGTGACGACGAGCAGCACGCCGACGATCGCGCAGCCGACCGCGAGTCCGAGCGGCAGCGACGGGATCAGGGCGTGCCCCAGCATGCCGAGCGCGACCCCGATGAAGGTGGCGGGGAAGACGCGACCGCCGCGGAACAGCGAGCTCGCCGCGATGAGCAGCGCGAGGATCTTGATGCCCGCGATCGCCGCGAGCTGCGGTGCGTCGTAGGCGTCGGGGTCGTTGAGGAGTTCGCCGATCTCCTCGAGGCCCTTGAACATCGTGATCGGACCGCCGAGCAGGCCGAGGAGTCCGAGCAGGAGCCCGCCGGCCGTGGCGATGAGCACCGGATGCCGCAGCGAGTGCATCGCCCGGTAGATGATCGGGAACGCGGCGAGCATCGCCAGGCCGATGACCGCGGCGGCCGACGCGACGATCGCGCCGGTGAGGAGGTCGAGCGCCTGCGGTGCGCCGTACGGCGGCAGGCTGAACGTGAACAGCGGGGCGCCGACGAGCCGCATGGTGAAGGCGCCGGCACCGGCCGCGACGAGCGGGAGGAACAGGCGGTCCCAGAGTGCGCCGCCCGACTTCAGCGCCGCGACGATTCCGGTGAAGACGAGCGCGGCGGCAACGGGGGTGCCGAAGAGCGCACCGATCGTGGCGGAGGCCGCGAGCAGCACCGTGAGCTGCTTCGGCACCGAGGGGATGAGTCGTGCGATGACCGCCACCATGAGCGCCGTGTTGACGGCGATGATCGGGTTCTCGGGGCCGAGACTCACGCCGCCGGCGAGGGCGAGCACGGTCACGAGGAGCAGACCGGGCAGGTTCTTGAGCGGCTGGGGCTCCTCGACGAGCTCGGTCGTCGCGGAGTCGGGGCCGCCGTGGCCGGGCACGTAGCGCAGCACGAGACCGACCGCGAGACCGGTGATCGTGAGCACGAGCACGATCCACCATCCCGACGGGTCGACGCCGAGCGCATCGGGCAGGGCGTCCCAGAGGGCCGACTGCAGCACCGCCGCGAGCCGGTCGAGCCCGAAGAGGATGAGCGCGGAGACCACGCCGATCGCGAGCGCGGGGATCGCGAGGAGGAGCAGGCGCTTGGGCGTGACCTCGGGGTCGCGCGGCGGAATGGCGAGGCTCACGATCAGATCCTGTCTGCGGGGGTGAGTGGCGCGGTCGGCACGTCGCTCGTCACCACGGCGTCGAACGAGTGGGATGCCAGCGCGTCGGCGACGGCATCGACGACCGCGGAGCGCACGGCGACGCCGTGCAGGGGGTGGTGCCAGAACTGGACGTGGAGCACGGTGCGCTCCGGGGTGCGCGCGATGGTGCGCAGGATGAGCGGCTCATGGCGGTGCACCCCCGTCGCGGCGGTGGCCGCGTCGACGACGACGGTGCCGACCTCGTCGACGGAGGGCCCCCCGGTCGCGACCCGCACCTCGACGGTGCTCCGACGTGCGCCGTGCGCGCTGTTGTTCACGAGCGGGTTCTGCAGCACGCTGGAGTTCGGCAGATGCACGGTCTGCCCGTCGACGGTGCGCACGACGACGGAGCGGCCGTTCAGTTCCTGCACGATGCCGACGGTGCCGTCGCTCTCGATCTCGTCGCCGATCGAGATCGGACGGCGGGTCTGCAGCACCACACCTGCGGCGAAGTTGTCGGCGATGCCGCGCAGCACCAGCACGAGCACCACGCCGACGATGATCGCGACGGCGATGAGCGGCTGGATCGAGGCGCCGAAGAAACTGAGCGCGATGCCGACCCCGAGCAGGATGATCGCGTAGTTCACGACGCGCACGATGAGCGTCTGCAGGGCCGGGGTGAGCGCGGGAACCTTCGCGAGCAGCTTGCGGGTGCCCTTGCGGGCGAACACTGCGAGCAGCCACGTGGCGAGCGCCGTGAGCAGGGCGAGGCCGAGGCTCCATCCGTCGATGTCGAGCGATGCCACCCAGTCCGCCACGTTCCCCTCCCGATGCGAGAGTACCGGCGCGGGCGCCCCGCCACGGGGATTCGCGCCGCCACGCTCGCACGACCGGCGCCCGCGCGGCATGTGGACGCGCGACCACGCCACGCGATAGGTTCGCCTCAGCGGCGCTCTATGGGGGGCGTTCATTCACAGTGAAAGGCTGCACACGCACATGAGTTTTTGGGAAAATTTCTGGGAGCTGATCTGGTGGTTCATCTGGGCGTTCGCGTTCATCGCCTACCTCTTCGCGCTCTTCGCGATCATCGGCGACCTGTTCCGCGACCAGAAGCTCAACGGCTGGTGGAAGGCGGTGTGGATCATCTTCTTGATCTTCGTGCCGTTCATCACCGCGCTGGTGTACCTGATCGCCCGCGGCAACAGCATGGCCGAGCGCTCGCAGAAGGAGTACAAGCAGGCGCAGGCCGCGACCGACGCGTACATCCGTCAGACCGCCGGCTCCGCCAGCCCGTCCGATGAGATCGCGAAGGCCAAGGCCCTGCTCGACTCCGGCAGCATCACCCAGCAGGAGTTCGACCTCCTGAAGGCCAAGGCGCTCGCGCACCCCACGCAGACCGTCTGATTCCAGACCTGCAGCTGAGAGGGTCGGATGCTTCGGCATCCGACCCTCTTCGCGTCTGCGGTGCGCATGCGGCGGGCATCGGCTACCGGACGAGAACTGTCCGGATGGCTCCGTAACGTCGCTCGCATGACTCACGACAGCACCGAGATCCGGCCCTTCCGCATCAATATCCCGCAGGCACAGCTCGACGACCTGAACCGCCGTCTCGCCGACACGCGCTGGCCCGACGAACTGCCGGGCGTCGGCTGGTCGTACGGCACGCCGACCGGCTACCTCCACGGGCTCGCCGACCACTGGCGGACCACATTCGACTGGCGCGAGCACGAAGCTGCGCTCAACGGATTCCCGCAGTTCACGACGACGATCGACGGTCAGAACGTGCACTTCCTGCACGTGCGCTCCCCCGAGCCCGGTGCCGTGCCGCTCCTCATCACGCACGGGTGGCCGGGCTCGATCGTCGAGTTCATGAAGATCATCGGACCGCTCACCGACCCTCGTGCCCACGGCGGCGACCCCGCCGACGCCTTCCACGTCGTCGCCCCGTCGATGCCCGGCTTCGCCTTCTCCGGCCCGACGCACGAGACCGGCTGGGGCATGTCGCGGATCGCTCGCGCCTGGGTCGGGCTCATGGACCGGCTCGGCTACGAGCGCTACGGCGCCCAGGGCGGCGACACCGGCGCGGTCATCTCGCCGATGCTCGGACGGCTCGCACCGCAGCATGTCATCGGCGTGCACGTGAACGGCAGCCTCGGGTTCCCATCGGGCGACCCTGCGGAGTTCGCGGCGATGAGCGAGCCCGAGCAGGCACGGCTCGCCGCCATGCAGCGCCAGCTGGAGGAGGGCGCCGGCTACGCGGTCATCCAGTCGACGCGGCCGCAGACGATCGGAGTCGGCCTCTCCGACTCGCCCGCCGCTCAGCTCGCGTGGATCGTCGAGCGGTTCGCGGAGTGGACCGACCCCGCAGCCGAGCTGCCCGAGGACGCCGTCGACCTCGACCAGCTGCTCACGAACGTGAGCGTCTACTGGCTCACGGGCACCGCGACGTCGGCCGCCCGGCTCTACCGCGAGGGTCGCGCCAGCTGGGGACAGGAGACCCCGCCGAGCCGCGTCCCGTCAGGGGTCGCGGTGTTCCCGGGAGACTTCGGGATCCGCGCGGTCGCCGAGCGCGAGAACAACGTCGTGCACTGGTCCGAGTTCGATCGCGGCGGCCACTTCCCCGCCATGGAGGTCCCCGAACTCCTCGTCGGCGACGTCCGCACCTTCTTCCGCGGGCTCCGCTGAGCGGGCTCCGCTGAGCGCGGCGCCGCCTACGGCTGCGGCGACGCCACCCGCGCCTCCACCGGGACCGGCGTCGCCGCGGCATCCGTCGTCGACTGCCCGTGCATGGCGCCGGTGTTGCGGAGGAAGACGATGATCCAGCTGAAGATCAGCACGGCCGCGACGAGCTCGACCGCGGTGAGGTTGTAGTACCCGGTCGCGAAGAACACGGCGAGCAGCACGATCACGCCCACGTAGACGTACCCGAGCAGGATGAACACCTTCGGCATCGACGGGATGAACCAGCGCAGCCCGATCACGAGCACGGCGTAGGCGACGGCCATGCCCGTCGCGACCGTGTTGTGCAGGCCGAAGAACTGGTCGACCGGGAAGATGCCGACGCAGGCGAGGAAGATGCCGATGAGGATCATGCCGACGCGCACGATGGTGCGACCGCGAAGCTCGGCGCGCGTCGTCGTCGGCACCGCGGCCGTCGCATAGCGCGCGATCGTCGTGACGATCACGCCGGCGATGATGAGGGTCAGGTTGAACGCCAGCGCCGAGATGTCGTTGGTCATGCCGAGCGCGCTCAGGTTCATCTGCCACCAGAGCGGATCGCTCGAGCTCAGCATGCTCGCCAGCGCACCGACGACGAGGAAGAGGGCGAGCACGAACGAGAGCAGCATCGGCGTGAGGTGCGCCGCGGAGAGGAACACCGCGTAGGCGGTGACGGCCATGCCGACGCCCGCGAGCACGGCGCCGGGGATCGTGAAGACGACCGCACCCTGGAAGCTCTGCTCGAGCAGGTCGGCGAGGCCGATCCAGCCGAGCAGCGCGATGAAGGCGTGGGCCAGTGCGATGGCGGTGAGGTCGAACCAGTGGATGCGCGCGCCGGGCGCGTCGAGGCCCGGCAGCGCGGCATCGGCGAAGCCCGCGGCGCTGCGCGTGCGCAAGGCGAGACGGCCGAGGAGGAAGGCGATGAGCGTGGCGATCGCCGAGCCGAACGCGACGAACTCGCCGAGCGAACCCTGGCCGGCGATCGGCAGGTCCTTGCCCATGAACACGAACCAGGCGACCGATCCGCCGATGACGAAGACCGCTGCGCCGATGAGCAGTGCGATCGACTCGAGCGACTCGGCGTTCGCCGCCGGATGCCGCAGCACCCGCCCGATCGACGTCGGGGCGATCGTGATCGACGCCGGCTGCGGCGGCGCTATGGTCGCGGTGTTTCGGCTCACTGGCACTCCTCGAGTTGCGCACCGCGTGCGGTTCCGGCTGTGCCGACGACGACGGTGATTCGGCATCAGCATGCCAGCGATCGGGGCCGCCGCCCAACCGCGACCCGCCGACCGCGCCGCTCAGCCCTTGATGGGGTCGAGCACCTCGAGCATCGAGCCCTGCACGAACCCGGCCCATTCGTAGGCCGCGCGCAGGTAGTCGTCGCGCGTCTCGTCGGCATCGGCCTCGTCTTCGTCGACGATGCCGACCCGCTCGGCGAGGATGAGCCGCAGGTCGGTGAGGAAGGTCAGCCAGCCCCACGCCTCGGACTGGTCGAGCTCGATCTGCACGACGCCGCCGTGCTCTTCGACGGCGGTGGCGTCGCGCACGCGCTGGGCGGCCTGCCGTTTGCCGTCGACGAGGCTGTCGCGCGTGTAGCGGGTGTAGTCGTGCGCGGCATCGTGGTCGTCGGGGTACGCGTTCGGCAGCAGCCGGCCGAGGGCCGGGTCGTCGGCCTCGCCGAGCAGCAGCACCGAGTCGACCTGGTCGGCGAGCTCCGACAGCAGCATCGCCTCTTCGGTCTCGAGCACGATGCGCACGCCCTCGCCCCCGCCCAGCCCCGCGACGATCACGGCCCGGTCCGTTCGACGGTGGCCTGCAGGCCGTAGCCGTGCATCGCCTGGGCGTGCCGCTCCATGGCCTCGCGATTGCCGGTCGCCACGTCGGCGCGGCCCTCGGTGTGCACGAGCAGCATGAGCCGCTCGGCCTCGGCACGCGGGAACCCGAAGTAGCTGCGGAAGACGTAGCTCACATAGGTCATGAGGTTGACGGGGTCGTCCCACACGACCGTGCGCCAGGGCAGCTCGGCCGAGACGCGCACGGCGTCTTCGGTGTCGAGTTGCTCGAGCGTCGAGGTCATGCTCCAAGCCTGACACGATGTGCGCGCGCCCGCACCCCGTCGGTGTCGACGGGCGCCGGCGGGCGCGGCGGGTACACGAGCGTGACGAGCACGACCGAGATGATCATCAGCAGGAACCACGACACGAGCTTCGACGGCGAAACGAGATGCCAGCCGTCGAGCTGGTCGGGGTAGAGCCAGGCACCCGCCCACGTGCCGATGTTCTCGGCGAACCAGATGAAGAGGGCGACGAGCACGAAGCTGACGAGCACCGGCATGCGCGGGGTGCGCCGCCAGACCCGGAAGTGCATCACCGTCGGCCACCACACCACGACGACGACCGCGACGAGCACCCAGCGCAGGTCGACGATGAAGTGGTGCGTGAAGAAGTTCGCGTAGATCGCCACGGCGACGACGACCGTGAGCCAGCGCCGCGGGTACCGCGTGAACCCGAGGTCGAAGAGCCGGTACACCCGCACCATGTACGACCCGACGGCGGCGTACATGAAGCCAGTGAAGAGCGGCACTCCGGCGATGCGCAGCACGCCATCGCCCTCGTACGACCATGAACCGGCGTCGGTCTTGAAGATCTCCATGACCGTGCCCGTGAGGTGGAACAGCACGATGACCCAGAGCTCGCGCCCCGACTCGAGGCGCGTCGCGAGCATCACGACCTGGATCACGACCGCGGCGATCGTGAGGGCGTCGTTGCGCGCGAGCGCCGCGTCGTCGGGGTACCAGAGCCGGGCGGCGACGATCACGGCGAGCAGTGCGGCCCCGAAGACGCAGGCCCAGGCCTGCTTCGCCCCGAACACGAGGAACTCGATGAGCCCGGCACGGATGCCCCGCTCCGAGGCTCCCGCGAGCAGGCGATGCGCGCCGCGGTCGAGGGCGCGCTCGACCGGCGTGAGCTGCCGCTCGTGCTCCTGGCTCGTGGCGACCCGGGCCCCGCTCGTCACGCCGCTGCCCTCTGTGATGCCGTGACCGTGAACTTCGGATTCCGGGCGACCTGCCGGGTGCGCCCGACGACCCGCTCGAGGAGCGGCCGGTAGGCGAGGTGGGAGTTCCAGACGCACCAGAGCTCGCCGCCGGGAGCGAGCACGCGCGCCGCGTCGGCGAAGAGGTGCGCGGCGATGCCGGTCGAGATCGCCGCGTCGCTGTGGAACGGCGGGTTCAGCACGATGAGCCGCTCACTCGCGTCGGCGAGCCCTTCGAGGCCGTCGGCTCGGGTGACGTGCACGCGGTCGGCGACCCCGTTGGCCTCGGCGGTCAGTCGAGCGGATGCCGCGGCGGACGCCGAACGATCGGTCGCCGTGACCCGCAGCGCTGGTCGCGCTCGCGCGAGCCACGACGCGACGACGCCCGTGCCGCACGCGAGATCGACGGCGGACGCGGCATCCGGGACCGCGCCGCCCAGCTGCGCGAGCAGGAACCGAGTGCCGATGTCGACCCCGGTGCCGGCAAAGACGCCGCCGTGAGCGACGACCGTGAGGGCGAGATCGTCATGACGGGTGCTGCGCGGCCATGCCGCGTCAGCCGAGGCTCGGGGCGCGCCTGCGGGGTCGCGCGCGAAGAGCACGCGGGACTTCTGGCGGGCGCGACTCACGTCGACCCGGCCGAAGCTGCGACCGAGCACGTCGTTCATCGCGAGCGACATGTGCTTGATCCGGCCGCCGGCGACGACCACGACCGCCGGATGCGCGTGCGCCGTGATGAGCTGCGACACCTCGTCGAGCCGGTCGAGCGATCGCGGCAGGCGCATGAGCACGAGCCGTGCGCCCGCGACGAGCTCGGAGTCGAGTGGGAGCGATCGCACCTCGCCCTCGAGGCCGAGCCGGCCCGCGTTCCCTGCGAGCGCCCGCTCCCCGGTCACGAGGTCCTGGTGCACTCGGATGCCTCGCGCGCCGGCGTCGGCCGCGGCGAGCGCGAGCGCCCCGTAGGAGTCGTCGACGACGACGATCTCCCCCGGCCCCGCCTCGCCGATGAGCGCCGCCGCCTCGTCGAGGATCAGTCGGTCCGCGGCATCCGATGCCTCGAGCCCCGGACCTTCGACATCGGGGTGACGCCGCAGGGCGTCGAGGTCGATCGGCATTCCCCAAGGGTACGACGCGTCGAATCGATGTCATCTTCCTCTCCCGTTCGCGGCATCCGCCGGACTAGCCTGTCGAGTGTCGACATGACTTCTGGGGGTCCGCATTGACCATCGAAACTCAGCACAGCGCGCCGCAGGAGCACGCCGTCGAATGGTGGGCGCTCGCCCCCGACGACGTGATCGCGCAGGCGAAGACCGAACCGTCACGCGGGCTCACCGCGGCCGAGGCGGCGAAGCGCCTGGCGGATGCCGGGCCCAACGCGCTGCACAGCGCACCGCCGCCGAACGTCTGGCGCATCGCGCTCAGCCAGGTGCTCGAGCTCATGACGCTCATGCTCATCGCGGTGACGATCGTGTCGCTGCTCATCGGGCAGGTCACGACGGCGATCATCGTGGCGGTCCTGGTGCTGTTCAACGTGATCACCGGCACCCAGCAGGAGGTGAAGGCCCGCCGCAGCGTCGACGCGCTCGCGAAGCTGCAGACGCCGAAGGCACGGGTCATCCGAGACGGCGTCCTGGTGCAGATGGACGCGACGGGGCTCGTGCCCGGCGACATCGTCGAGCTGGAATCCGGTGATCTCGTGCCCGCCGACGGACGGATCCTCCGGTCGGCGAACCTCGAGACGCAGGAGTCCTCGCTCACCGGCGAGTCCCTGCCCATTCCGAAGGGCCCGGCCGAGAACGCCGCAGGCACCGCGCTCGCCGACCGCACGTCGATGGTGTTCCAGAACACGTCGGTCACCCGCGGCACGGCGCGCATCGTCGTCGTCGAGACCGGCATGCGCACCCAGATGGGTCGCATCGCGTCGCTGCTCACGCAGGTCGGCGACAAGAAGTCGCCGCTGCAGCTCGAGCTCGACGGACTCACGAAAGTGCTCGGCATCATCGCCTGGAGCGCCGTGCTCGTCATCGTGCTCATCGGCTTCGCCCGCGGGCAGAGCCTCGACGAGCTGCTCTTCCTCGCCACGGCCGTCGCGATCTCCGCGATCCCGACCGGCCTGCCGGTGTTCGTGCAGAGCCTGCTCGCGTGGGGCGCCTCCAAGCTCGCGAAGGAGCGCGCGATCGTCACGTCGCTGAACGACGTCGAGACGCTCGGCGCGACGAGCGCGATCTGCTCCGACAAGACGGGCACCCTCACCCTCAACAAGATGACGGTGCGCACGGCATGGCTCGGCGGCAGCACCTACCGGGTCACCGGCGAGGGCTACTCGTTCGAGGGCAGCGTGCTCGGCACCTCCGACGAACCGCTCGACGCGCCGACGCTCGGGCTCGCGGTCGGCCTGCCGAACGACGCGACGGTGTCGGCCGACGGCGAGGTGGTGGGCGACCCCACCGAGGCCGCGCTCGTGGTGCTCGCCGCGAGGCTCGGCATCGACGCCGACCAGGCGCGCAAGGACTACCCCCGGCTGGCCGAGGTGCCGTTCGACTCCGACTACAAGTTCATGGCGACCCTGCAGCGCATCCCCTACCGCGGCGAGCAGCGGCTCGTGCTCATCGTGAAGGGCGCACCCGACGTGGTGCTCGGGCGCTGCACCACGATGCTCGGCGAGACCCGCGAGATCGTGCCCGTGGCCTCCGACGAGGCGACGAACACCCTCGAGGGCATGTCGGCCACCGGGCTTCGCACGCTCGCGATCGCCGCCCGCTTCCTCGACGACGGCGACGAGGCCCGCATCGCGGCCGAGCCGATGACCTGGGTGTCCGAGCTGACGCTCATCGGCATCGTCGGCATCGTCGACCCGCTGCGGTCCGAGGCGAAGGATGCCGTCGCCATCGCCCACAACGCCGGCATCGACGTGCGCATGATCACAGGCGACCACGCGGTGACTGCCGGGGCGATCGGCGCCGAGCTGGGCCTCGGCACCGGGGCCGTGAGCGGTGCCGACCTCAAGCAGATGACCGACGAGGAGCTCTCGCGTCGCCTCCCCGACCTGCACGTGTTCGGCCGGGTCACCCCCGACGACAAGCTCCGCCTGGTCGGGCTCCTGCAGGCCGACGGCGCGATCGTCGCGATGACGGGCGACGCCGTGAACGACGCGGCGGCGATCAAGCAGGCGAACATCGGCGTCGCGATGGGTTCCGGCTCCGAGGTGACGAAGCAGGCCGCGAAGCTCGTGCTCACCGACGACAACTTCGCGACCCTGGTGCACGCGGTCGAGATCGGCCGCATCGTCTACTCGAAGATCACCGCGTACCTGCGGTTCCAGATGACGCAGCTGCTGAGCCTCATCATGCTGTTCCTCGCCGCGAGCGCGTTCTCGATCGCCGAGGGCGTCGCGCTGTTCCCGGCCCAGGTGCTGTTCATCAACTTCTTCGTGGCGCTGTTCGCGGTCTTCGCGATCGCCGCCGACGCCAACCCGCCCGGCATCATGAACCACCCGCCGCGCGACCCGAGGATCGGCGTCGTCAATCGGGTGTCGCTCGTCGAGTGGCTCGTCTACGGCGCCGTCATCTTCCTGATCGCACTCGTGCCGCTGCTCTGGGGGCCCGACGCGCCGAGCCCGACCGAGCCGACCGCGTCGATGACGATGGCGTACGTCGTGCTCGGCCTGGCCACCGTGCTGAGCGCACTGCTCATGCGTCGGACGCCGGAATCGGGCCTGCTGGCGCCCATCGCGGCGGTCGCCAAGATCCTGGTCTGGCCGGTGCTGCTCATCGTCGCGTCGACCGAGATCGGCTTCCTGCAGCGCGCGCTCGGCACCGTCTCGCTCACGGGCTGGCAGTGGCTCGGATGCATCGGGCTGACGCTGGTGCTGCTGGTCGTCGTCGAGGGCGACAAGTGGTTCCGTCGGCGCCGGCTCGCCCGCCGCCAGGCGGGCGCGCCCGTCGTCGCGACCACCGGCATCCGCTGAGTTCCCGGCCGCGCCGCGGCGCGAGCTCGGGGCCGCATCTTGCTGGGTGCGGCTCCCTGCTGGGTTTGCTACCCTCGGTGCCGCATGCAGGACGCACAGGTCGGGGGACGACGGGCGGCGCGACATGAGGTCGCGACGCCCGTGACGCGTCCCCGGCGTTCGACGGCGGAACGCGCGCGTCCGCGCCGACGATCGCTCACCGCGGCCGCCACGCTCTCGGTGCTCGGCCTGCTCGCCGGGCTCGCCCTCGCACCGCTGCCGCAGCCAGGCGGCCTGTTGCCGTTCGCCGCGGCGGATGCCCCGCACCTCGGCGACGTGCAAGACCTCGAGGTCGCGTCGGATGTCTCAGCTCCGACGGTCTCGCACGAGTCCTACGTCGCGACCACCGGCGCGCAGACGCTCGTCGCGGGCGGCACGAACGTCGACTGGGCCAAGCTCGTGCTCGTCGAGGGCGAGTGGCCGCTGACCGAGGAGAACGTCACCTTCATGATGCGGTGGATGCGTCAGGAGAACGGCGCCGACAACTGGTGGAACCGCAACAACCCCCTGAACAACGGTCAGGGTTCCGGTGGCGGATCAGGCCTCGGCAGCTATCCGACCCTCATCGAGGCCGCGTACTACGCCGCCGAGAACCTGCAGTCGGGGCGCTACCCCGAGGTCGATGCGGCGCTCGCCAGTGGCGACTCGGCCGATGCCACCGCTCAGGCGATCTGGGCGTCGGCGTGGGCGTCGAGCCACTACGGCTACGGCACCCATTGGAGCTCGCGCCCCTACGAGGTCATCGAGGCGCCGGCCTCCGCCTGGGGTCGCTGACCTCCGCTACTCGCGTTCCAGCGGGCGCCACACGACGACGGCGTTCTCGCGGCGCACGCGGGTGCCGGCACGGAGCGAGATGACCTCGCCCGCCGAACCTGCCGCGAAGACGCGGCGACCGGGGCGGTTCAGCATCTCGTCGGCGAGCGCGCCCTCGAGTTCGCGCACGCGGGCGCGCAGGGTCGCGACCTCGTCTTCGAGGCCGAGCACCCGGCGGATGCCCTCGAGGCTCACGCCCTCGCTCGAGAGCTGGGCGATCTCGCGGAGCTGCACGACGTCGTGCATCGAGTAGCGCCGCGACTTGCCCGCGGTGCGGGTCGGCGAGACGAGCCCGAGCCGGTCGTACTGCCGCAGCGTCTGCGGGTGCATGCCCGCGAGCTCGGCGGCGACGGAGATGACGAAGAGCGGGCTCCTCTCGTTCATCTCCACGGCCTAGCCCTTCGCCTTCGCGAGCAGGTCGTCGCGGGGGTTCTCGTCGGGCAGCAGCGCGGCGAACTCCTCGAGCTTCGCCTCCGCCTCCTTCGAGAGGTGCGAGGGAACGGCGACCTGCACGACCGCGAGCAGGTCTCCGGTGCCCTTCGACGTCTTCACGCCGCGGCCCTTGACCCGCAGCACCCGGCCGCTCGGCGTACCGGGAGCGACCCGCACCTTCACGGGGTCGCCACCGAGCGTCGGCACCTCGACGGTCGCGCCGAGCGCCGCCTCGGTGAACGTGACGGGCACGGTGACCCTGAGATTCAGGCCATCGCGCTCGAAGACCGGATGCTTGCGCACCGTCACTGTCAGCACGATGTCGCCGGGCTCACCGCCGTCGGGCGAGGGCTGGCCCTTGCCCCGCAGGCGGATCTTCTGCCCGTCGGCGACGCCCGCCGGGATGCGCACCGTGATCGGCTTGCCCTCGGCGGTCTGCAGGGTGATCTGGTCGCCCTTGGTGGCGGTGACGAAGTCGAGCGTCGTCGTCGCCGTGACATCCCGCCCCTTGGTGGGGCCGCCGGCGCCGCGGTAGCCGCCCGTCGGCTGGCCGAAGCGGCCTCCGCCGAAGAGCCCGCCGAGCAGGTCGTCGTAGTCGCCGCCCTGCTGGAACGTGTACGACTGGCCGCGGCCTCCGCCGCCCTGGCCGAACATGCCGCCGAAGACGTCTTCGAAGCCGCCGTTGCCGCCGGCGCCGCCGGGCGCGGTGAATCGAGCGCCGGAGCCCATGGCCCGTACGGCGTCGTACTCCTTGCGCTGCTCGGGGTCGGCGAGCACGGAGTGCGCCTCGCTGATCTCCTTGAACTTCGCCTCGGCGGCAGCATCACCGGGGTTGGAGTCGGGGTGGTACTTGCGTGCGAGCTTGCGGTACGTCTTCTTGAGCTCCGCGTCGCTCACGTCTTTGGAGACGCCGAGCACCTTGTAGAAGTCCTTGTCGAACCAATCCTGACTGGCCACCGGCACCTCCTCTCTCGTATCTGTCTGAAGTCTGTCTTGAGTCTGTCTGAAAACCGTGTCGGCCGGTCCGCGACATCCGCGAACGGATGCCGCGGGCCGGCCGAGTCGGGTCTACTGGGGGGTCTTCACGACGACCTTCGCTGCGCGGAGCAGCGTGCCGCCGAGGGTGTACCCGGTCTCGACGACATCGGCGATCGTGTCGATCTCGACGTCGGCCGACGGCTGCTGGAAGATCGCCTCGTGCCGCTGCGGGTCGAACGGCTCGCCGACCTCGCCGAACGACGAGAGGCCGAGCTTCTCGACCGAGCCGCGCAGCTTCGCCGCGATGGTCGCGAACGGAGCGTCGCCCTCGAGGTCTCCGTGCTTCTCGGCACGGTCGAGGTCGTCGAGCACGGGCAGCAGCACGGCCACGGCCGCGCCGACTGCGCGCTCGCGCTCGAGCTCGCGGTTCGCCTCGGTGCGCTTGCGGTAATTGGCGTACTCCGCAGTGATGCGCTTGAGGTCGGCCAGGTGCTCGTCGCTCGGATCCTGCACCTCGGCGTTCGCCGCGTTCAGGATGTCGTCGACCGTGAGCACCTCGTCGTCGTCGACCTCGGGGGCCTGCCCCTCGGGGGTGACGGATGCCGCGGCATCCGTCACCTCGTCGGAGGCACCGGCGTCGGGGTCGGGGACTTCGGGAGTCTCCTTCTCGTCTGCCATGGCTACTTCTTCTCTTCCTCGTCGTCGATGACCTCGGCGTCGACCACGTCTTCGTCGGAGGACTGGTCGCCCTCTGCGCCAGACGGGTTCGCGTCTTCGCCGGGCGCGGCCGCGGCATCGGCCTGCTGGCTCTGCGCGTAGATCGCCTCGCCGAGCTTGCCCTGCGATGCGTTGAGCTTCTCGAAGGCCGACTTCACGGCCTCGTCGTCGTCGCCCGCGAGCGCGGTCTTCAGCGCGTCGACGTCGCCCTGCACCTCGGACTTGACGTCAGCGGGGAGCTTGTCGTCGTTGTCCTTGATGAGCTTCTCGATCGAGTAGACGAGCTGCTCGGCCTGGTTGCGGGTCTCAGCCGACTCGCGACGCGCCTTGTCTTCGGCGGCGTGCTCCTCGGCCTCGCGCACCATGCGCTCGATGTCGTCCTTCGGGAGGCTCGAGCCGCCCGAGATCGTCATGCGCTGCTCCTTGCCGGTGCCCTTGTCCTTCGCGGACACGTGCACGATGCCGTTGGCGTCGATGTCGAACGTGACCTCGATCTGCGGGATGCCTCGCGGCGCCGGCGCGATGCCGGTGAGCTCGAAGGTGCCGAGCGGCTTGTTGTCGCGGGTGAACTCGCGCTCGCCCTGGAAGACCTGGATCGCGACCGACGGCTGGTTGTCGTCGGCGGTCGTGAAGGTCTCGCTGCGCTTGGTCGGGATGGCCGTGTTGCGCTCGATGAGCTTCGTCATGATGCCGCCCTTGGTCTCGATGCCGAGGCTGAGGGGGGTGACGTCGATGAGGAGCACATCCTTGCGCTCGCCCTTCAGGACGCCCGCCTGGAGGGCGGCGCCGACGGCGACGACCTCATCGGGGTTGACGCCCTTGTTGGGCTCCTGGCCGGTCTCCTTCTTCACGAGCTCGCTGACCGCGGGCATGCGCGTCGATCCACCGACGAGCACGACGTGCGCGATGTCGGAGAGCTTGACGCCCGCTTCGCGGATGACGTCTTCGAACGGCTTCTTGGTGCGGTCGAGCAGGTCGCTCGTCATGTTCTCGAACTCGGCGCGGGTGAGCGTCTCGTCGAGGTTCGCGGGGCCGTTCTCGGTGAGCGAGAGGTAGGGCAGCTGGATGGACGCCTTCAGGTTCGAGGACAGTTCCTTCTTGGCCTGCTCAGCAGCCTCCTTCAGGCGCTGCTTGGCGATCTTGTCGTTCGAGACGTCGACGCCGGTCGACTCCTTGAACTTCTTGATGAGCCAGTCGACGATGCGCTGGTCCCAGTCGTCGCCGCCGAGGCGGTTGTCGCCCGCGGTCGCGCGCACCTGGATGGTCGAGAAGTCGTCGTCCTTGCCCACCTCGAGGAGGGACACGTCGAACGTGCCGCCACCGAGGTCGAAGACGAGGATGAGCTCGTCCTCCTTGCCCTTGTCGAGGCCGTACGCGAGTGCGGCGGCGGTGGGCTCGTTGATGATGCGCAGCACGTTGAGGCCCGCGATCTCGCCGGCCTCCTTCGTGGCCTGGCGCTCGGCGTCGTTGAAGTACGCCGGCACGGTGATGACGGCGTCGGTGACGGTGTCGCCGAGGTACTGCTCGGCGTCTCGCTTCAGCTTCTGCAGGATGCGCGCCGAGATCTCCTGCGGCGTGTACTGCTTGCCGTCGATCTCGTCGGTCTTCCAGTCGGTGCCCATGTGGCGCTTGACCGACGCGATGGTGCGGTCGACGTTGGTGACGGCCTGGCGCTTCGCGGTCTCGCCGACGAGCACCTCGCCGTCTTTCGTGAACGCGACGACCGACGGAGTGGTGCGCAGACCCTCCGCGTTCGCGATGACCGTGGGCTCGCCGCCCTCGAGGACCGCGACGACCGAGTTGGTGGTGCCGAGGTCGATTCCTACTGCACGTGACATGTGTTTCTCCTTCTCCCCGCCCGCATGCCCGGGCCGCACGGGAGCACCGCACGACACGTCGAGCAACGAGCCGGATACCGGTCCGACCCTTGCTGGCCCGCAACCGAAGTACCTGAGGCAAGACTTGAGCCTTGCCGACTCAAGCCTCTCAACACCCCGTGAACGTGTCAAGTCGAGGTGGTGAAACTTGAGTGTACTTGACTCAACTCACAGCCGGTCTTCAGTATTCCCGGCGCTCGACCCACCTGCCGCTGGTCATCTCCGCTCATGGCCGATACCTTCGTCGTGAGCGCCACGGGCAGTGGCGGTCGGTGCAATCGGGGGGTCGCATGTCGCACCGAGCCGAAGGTTCCGGTGTCCTGCGCGCCGTCGGGGTCGCACTCGTCCTCCTGCTCGGCGTCGCCGGCTGCGTACCGTCGCCTCCCGATCCGGTGGAGAGCCCGTCGCCCGAGGTCATACCGGGGCCGAGGCTCGGTGACCGCCTCGACGACGACGGAACCATCCCGCTCGACCTCGCACTCGACCTCTTCGCCGCCGGCTTCGGCCCGATCGACGGCGGCGATCCCGATGCCGTCGAGCTTCCCGTGCACTCGGGCACCATGGCGATCCGCGGACTCATGCGGCACTGGGAGGAACTGACCCCGGATCAGCAGTCGACGGTCGACGCGATCTTCGAATCCGGCGCGCGCGACGAAGCAGAAACAGGTGACGCAGCGGACCTGGAAGGGACCGACCTCGGCGGCCGGGTGGTCCCGGCGCTCCGCATGGAGCCGACCGAGAGCATCCGGGGCATCACCGCGCTGGTCGCCGAGGTGCAGGCCGAGCTCGAGGACCTGCTCGGGCGCAGGCTGAGCGTGCCGATCGAGGCGGGCGCGAGCGATGCGGTGGCGGACCCGAAGTACCATGCCTTCGCCTGGGCGAACATCGGGGGCAGCCACGTGGGAGCGGGCCGGATGGATGCCTGCGAGATCGACGTGCTGCAACCGGGCTGGGACGTCATCGACACCCCGCAGTTCCGCACGCTGATCGCCCACGAGGTGATGCACTGCTTCCAGTTCGACGGAGCTGGCGGCGTCGCGGATGTTGCGGACGGCGCATCCTGGGTGGTCGAGGGCGGCGCGACATTCGCCGCGGTCGCCGTCGCCCCGACCGACTACTTCGATGCGAGGTGGGATGAGTGGCTGCGGGAGCCCCGCATCCCGCTCTCCAAGCGCGAGTACGACGCGCTCGGCGTGTTCGCGGTGGCCGAGCAGGAGGGAGCCGACGTCTGGCAGCACCTCGTTCCGCTGCTGCAGGCCGGCGACACGGCCGCCGGACTGGAGCTGCTGTTCGACCGCCCGCGGGAGGAAGCGCTCACCGCGATCGCCCGCCGCCTGGTGCGCGAGCCCAGGGTGGGTCCGGAGTGGGACTCGGACGGCCCCCACATCACCACAGCGCAGGGTGCGATCGGGATCATCCTCTTCACCGGTGCCTCGATCGACGAGGTGGCGACCATCCTCCCCTTCGCGACGGCTCCGTACACGATCGGCTTCGAGGCCGGCAGCGAGGTGATCGACGTCGCCGTCTTCGGCGGCCGAGGTGTGATCGGAGTGCCCCGCGGCGCCACCGATGAGGTCGGGACGGAATTCCTCCGACGCTACTGCGTCACGGGATTCTGCGAATGCCCAGGCGGCGGGGTCCTCGGAACCGAGCTCCCGCCCGGCGCTCGCCTCGGACTCGCACTCACGAGTCCTCACCCCTCCGCTCCTTCGACGGTCACCATCCAGGCCTCGACGACATCGCAGGCCGAGGCCTGCGGCAACCGGACCCCCGGGGAGGTGCTCGTCGTACGGTTCGACTCGCCCGAGCCGTTCGAGGTGCACGGCGGCCACTGCATCGTCCAGGACTCCGGCGACCTCCTCATCCAGGCGGGCGACGGCCGTATGCCCCAGGGGTACGACGCTCCGACCGAACACCGCGACGACGTGGCGATCTCCATCTACAAGAACCCCGCCTCCGCGCCGCACGCCGGCAGTGTCGACCTGTCGGTGGGCGGAGTGAGGCATTCCGGCGGGTCGACGATCCTCGTGTCGCCTGACGGGTTGAGCGGCAGTTTCGCCCTGGACTCCGGCTACGCCGGCGAGTGGGTGTGCGCCGGGTTCGTCACGCCCGAAGAGGCGTTCGGCACCGGATGACGCGGCTGACGCGACTCGGCACCGGCTCCTGACGGGTCAGGGGCTACCGGCGACGCCCGCCGGTGCCTAGAGTTCGCAGAGGTGCGCCACGCGGAAGACGACGAAGGGGAACGATCGTGAACGGCAGACGGATGAAGCTGGTGGGCGGCCTGACGGTCGCACTCGCGGTGATCGGAGGGCTCGGGGCGACCGGGGCCGTCGCGGCGCCCGGATCACCGGGCGGGCCGCGCTACACGGCGGGCGCGCCGGGAGCCGGCGATGCGTACTTCCCGAACGCCGGCAACGGCGGCTACGACGTGCAGCACTACGACCTCGACGTCACCTACGCTCCGCCCGCGGCCGCGCCCGCACCGCTCGAGGGGCAGTTCGACGGCACCGCCACGATCGACCTCGTCGCCACGCAGGACCTCGACCGGTTCAACCTCGACCTCCGCGGAATGACGGTCACCTCGCTGACGGTGAACGGCAAGCCCGCGGCATCCGTCTCGCCTCCGGCGCCCGGGGCCGTCGTCGACGGTGCCGCGTACTGGCACGTGCAGAACGACGAGGCGCGCGTCTGGGAGCTCACCGTGCAGCCCCGTCCGAAGCTCAAGGCGGGCCAGACCGCCCGGGTGGTCGTCGAGTACGGAGGCCCGACGTCGCGACCCGTCGACATCGAGGAGGCGCTCTACGGCTGGGTGACCACGCGCGACGGCGCCATGGTCGTCAGCGAGCCCGAGGGCTCGATGACGTGGTATCCCGTCAGCGACCACCAGACCGACAAGGCCAGCTACAGCTTCGAGATCACCGTGCCCGAGGGCAAGGCCGCCGTGGCGAACGGCGTGCAGCCGAAGCCCGAAGTCACGGCCGACGGCTGGACCACCTGGTTCTGGGACGCGCCCGACCAGCAGGCCAGCTACCTCACGACCGCGTCGGTGGGCGACTTCGACGTGCGGGACACTTACTTCTCGGCGAGCGGCGTGCCGATCATCGACGCGGTCGACACGAAGCTGACCGCCGCTCGGCTCGCCACGACGAACGCTAGCCTGTCGCGCCAAGTCGAGATGATCGACTTCTACGAGCAGTACTTCGGGGGCTACCCGTTCATTGCCTACGGTTCGATCGTCGACGACGACACCGTCTTCTACGCACTCGAGACGCAGACCCGGCCGGTCTACTCGCGTTCGGCGAACGAGGGCACCGTGGCGCACGAGCTCGCCCACCAGTGGTTCGGCAACACGGTCAGCCCGGAACGCTGGCAGGACATCTGGCTCAATGAGGGCTGGGCGACGTACGCGTCCTGGATGTGGGACGAGAGCGACGGCGGCGCGACGGTGCAGGAGTCGTACGACGACTGGTACGCCTCCGAGGATCCCGGCGACGAGTACTGGGACCTCCGGATCGGCGACCCGGGCCCGCTCGGCCTGTTCCAGGGCCCGGTCTACGACCGCGGCGCCGGCACCCTGCACGCGCTCCGCGTCGAACTCGGCGACGACACCTTCTTCGCCGGCACGCGGCTCTGGCTCGAGCGCTACGACGACTCGGCCGGCACGGCCGAGGACTTCCAGGCGGTCTTCGAGGAGGTCTCGGGCGCAGACCTCGACGACTTCTTCCAGACCTGGCTGTACGACCAGGCGAAGCCGCCGGTGACCTGGACCACGCCGTAGGGGATGCCTCGCACGAGCACGAATGGGGTGGGACTCGTGCGAGCAGCCTCCGGGACGGTGCTGACGTCGAGAGCGGTCGCGGCCGTCGGACTCGTGAGCGTGGGCGTGCTGCATGCCGTCTGGGCGAGTGGCGCGAGCTGGCCCGCGAAGAGCCGAACCGAGCTGGCGGACGCGACGGTCGGATCAGCATCCGCCCCACCGGCGCCTGTCGCGACCGCATTGGTCGCGGCGACGGCGACCGCGGCCGGCATCGTCGCCGGCGGAGCGCTCGGCGATCGTCCGATCGCCGTGCTCGCCCGGCGCGCCGCGGGCCTGGCTCTCCTGACACGAGCCGCGATCGGCGGCGTCGTCGTCTGCCGGGCACTCGGCCTGCCCGACCCGAGCGAGCGGTTCCGCACGCTCGACGCACGCTTCTACCGGCCAGTCTGCCTCATGCTCGGGGCCGCGGCGCTCGTGGGAGCTCGTCGGCGTTCCTCGGGCCGAGCCCCGGCGTCGTAGCCGATGGCTGCGACCGCTCGGGTCTCAGCCGAGCGCCGCACCCTCGGCCGACGCCGAGGGCTTCGGGTCGGGCAGCCGCCGCATCCGCAACGCGTTCGCGATGCCGAGGAGGCCGGCGAGGATCGGCACGAGCAGGGCGATCTGCAGGGCGATGAAGCGGGAGTCGGTGTTGATGCGCAGGATCTCCGCCTGCACTTCGGGCGTCTGACCGACGAGGAGCTCCTCGAGCCCGGTGTTCGTCATGATCTCGGCATCCTCCTCGAGCACCGACGAGACCTGCTGCTGTTCGTCGGGGCTCAGCACCGAGCTCGCTTCGGCGCTCGCGGTGAACGTGAAGGCGAGGGTCGCGAGCATGATCGCGCCGGCGAAGGCGAGACCGAACGAGAGGCCGAAGGAACCGGCCGCGGAGTTCACGCCGGCAGCCTCGCTGACACGTTCGTCGGAGATCGGCGAAAGCGTGTAGTTGTTCAACTGGGAGACGAGCAGGCCCAGTCCAGAGCCGGCGATGATGAGCGGGATCGTGAGATACCAGCCCGAGTCGGCGATCGGCACGATCGGCACGAGGATGACGATGCCCACGACGACGAGGGCGAACCCCCAGAGGATGATGCTCGCCGGGCGCCGTTTGAGTCCGCGACCGGCGAGCAGCGCCACGACGAACATGCTGAGTGAGAGCGGCGCGATCGACAGCCCCGCCTGCAGTGCGTTGTACTCGAAGACCATCTGCAGGTAGATGGGCAGCACGATCATCGTGCCGCCCAAGGCGATCTGCTGCAGCAACTGCCCGCTCGCACCCGATCGGAACATCTTCGACTCGAAGAGCGTCGGGTCGAGCAGGGTCGGCTTGCCGCGGCGTTTGCGACTGCGCAGCCAGAACACGAGCAGGCCGAGTCCGAGCACCCCGATGCCGATGATCAGGCCGACGTACCCGCCGCCCTCCTGCCACACGAGGATGCCGGTGACGACGCCGCCCATGCCCACGATCGACAGCATCGCGCCGACGAGGTCGATCGAACGGTCGCCGTGGTACGGCACGTCCTTCACGAGGCCGATGCCGGCGAGCACGACCGCGATGATGACCGCTTCGAGCGCGAAGCCGACCCGCCAGGAGAGGAACGTCGTGATGAACCCTCCGAGGAGCGGCCCGACGGCGGCGGCGATGGCGGCGGATGCCCCGACCAGCGCGTACACCCGGGTCTGGTGCGCGCCCTCGAAGTTGCCGTGGATGAGCGACTGCATCGCGGGCAGCAGCAGTGACGCGCCGATGCCGCCGATGAACGCCCAGAAGATGATGATCGCCGTGAGGTCCTGCGCGAAGACCATCGCGATCGCGCCGATCGCGTAGCCGAGCAGACCGAGGATGTAGGCGAGCTTTCGCCCGATCAGGTCGCCGGTCTTGCCGCCGATCAGGATGAAGGCTGCCGAGACGAGCGCCTCGAGCGCGATCGCACCCTGCACGCCGCTCACCGTGGTGTCGAGATCGCGCACCACCGCCGAGATCGACACGTTCATGAGCGAGGTGTCGACGACGAGCACGAACATGGCCATTGCGAGCAGGATGGCGAGGCGTCCGTTGAACCGCCCCCCGGCGGCCGCGTTCGGTTCCATGGCTCACTGAACCACATCCCGGAGCCGGGCGGAAGAGGCTGTTCACGACTCGTTCCCCTGCAGCATCTACGATGCGGCCATGTTGAAGCCGACCGCCGACGACACCACCCGCCGTGTCGTGCACCTGATCGAGCGATTCGATGCCGCAGACCGCGCGCCGGAGTCGCTGCTGCTCCCGAAGCGAATGCGCACCCGCGGCCGGGTGCTGTCCGCACTCGCCGGCCTGGTCGCGACGGTCGGCGCCGCCGCAGCCCTCGTGCTGCTGTGGACCGACGGGACGTCGGAGTGGTGGTTCAACCTGATCTTCACCGTCATGATCTGCGGCATTCCGGTCGCAGTGTGGGCGATGCTGGTCGGCTCGATCCAGGAGGCGGGCGTCGAGCGAACGATGCAAGAGGCCTGGCAGGAGCACCGGGACCACGCTCGAGCCGAGCACGGCAGCGTGGCGGATCGGCGGATCGCCCTCTCCGACGACGGTTCGGTCTGCTCATTCGACCTCGTGGTGACGCTCGGCACCGGGGAGGCGCTGGCGGGGAGCTGGCGGCCGCACACCTCGTCGGGCCGACCGCTGCTGCAGACCCAGGTGCCGGGGATCGGCGCCGCAGTGCGGGTCTGGCTGATCGCGGATGCCGTGGTCGATCCGGGTGCGAGTCCGGTCGTCATCGAGGTGGCCGACCCGACGGTCGTCGTGCCGCAGCGGGTATGACGGGTTCGGCGGACCGGGCGGCTCGCGTGCCCCCTCGACGCACGTGACGGGTTCCGTCGCGCCGCTCACCCGGTCAGCGGCGCGGCGCCGACTCCCGCTCGACCGCGGTCTCGACCAGCGCCCGCATCGCCGCCGGAATGCGCGCCGGGTCGAGCGCGTCGATCATGAGCGGCGCGAACTGCGCCTTGCGCCCGGCGTGGGTGCCGAGGAACCGCCGGAGTTGCGCATCGGTCGCCCGGCCGCGCTGCGCGGGCTGATGCTGGAACCCGCGGAAGCGCGCGATCTCTCCGTGCTCGGCGAGCAGTTGCTGCATGCGGTCGATGCCGAGTGCACGGATCAGCTCGCCCTCGAGGTCGGGGTCGCACGCGAAGAACCCGAGCCCGGCGAGCTCGTCGAGCGTGGTCGCCGAGCCGAGGCCGGCGTCATCGACGGCGCGCCGCACGTACCCGATCTCGGCCGCGTCGAACAACCCGACCACGCGCGGCCGTGATCGTAGACCGGCGATCTCCCCGAGGTGGCGGTGCAGATTGGTGACGCCGTGCATCGAGACGACGCGCACGCCCGCTTCGGCGAGATCGTGCCCGAGCCGCGCCGCGAGCGCCTCGACCGCGAGCCGATCGCTGTCGCCTTCGACGAGCACGACGGTGACGGATGCCTCGTGCCCCACGTCGCCCTGCATGGCGCCGACCCTACCGCGGCCCACGGGAGGACGGGCGTTCGACGACCCGGGCGGGACTGAACACTGGACGCGACGGGTGAAACGCCCTAAGCTGCCGAAGCTGCCGTTTCGCGCAGCACCCGCTCCGGTGCATCCGGTGAAGAAAGGAGTCGATCATGGCTGTCGTTGTCGTGAACCTCCACGTTCCCTTCACTTGCGAGGCCTCCACCCGCTGAGCGGCCGGTGGCCTCCGCGACCTTCGGAGATCCACCTTGCACATCACCTCGTCTCTCGACGAATCCGCCGTCGTGCGTGCGCACGCGGCATCCACTGCCTTCACGACCCCGCGATTCGACGCGGGCGACCTCGCCTTCCAGACCACGGAACCGGGCGAGGGCCAACGCTGGTCGACCTGGCCGGCCACCACGCCGCTCGAACGCGGCCCGCAACCGCGACCCGATTGGCTCGTCACGGATGCCGCGGCGATCGACACCGAACTCGGTGTCGTCAAGACCGGCAAGGAGGCCGACCTCTACCTCATCGAACGCGCGGTGCCCGATGCCGAGCCCGGCACGCTCGGCAGGCACGTGCTGCTCGCCGCCAAGCGGTACCGCGGCAGCGAGCACAGCGACTTCCACCGCTCGACCGTCTACACCGAGGGGCGCACGACTCGCCGCAGTCGCGACGCCCGCGCCCTCGCGAAGGGCACGACGTTCGGCCGCGAGGTCGCGCGCGTGCAGTGGGCGGCCGCCGAGTTCGAGGCGCTGTCGCGACTCACCGAGCTCGGGGCGGCCGTGCCGTACCCGGTGCAGGTGAGCGGCACCGAGGTGCTCATGGAGTTCATCGGCGACGGCCGCGTCGCGGCCCCGCGCCTCGCGCAGGTTCGAGCCACCCCCGACGAGCTGCGCGAGCTGTTCCACCAGGTCGTCGAGTTCATGCGCACGCTCGCTCGCTCTGGGCTCGCGCATGGCGACCTCTCGCCGTACAACCTGCTCGTGCACGACGGCCGCATGGTCGCGATCGACCTGCCGCAGGTCGTCGACGTGGTGTCGAATCCGCAGGGGTTCGACCTGCTGCATCGCGACTGCCGCAACGTCTGCGACTGGTTCACGCGGCAGCGCCTCGAGTGCGACGCCGAGCAGTTGTTCGGCGAGCTGATCGCGGAGGTCTACAGCTGAGCCGCGGGCGTTCGGGGGCTCGTCCTCTCAGGGCTACCCCTGAACGCGGGTCACGATTCGAGCACATCCGTTGTGAATGGGAAGATATGTTCCTATTCTCTGTGGCATGGCATCTCGAACCGAAATCCTCGCGGCGATCGCCGCCGGCGCACTCGCCCTCGTCCTGACCGGGTGCGGCGCGAGCGCACCCGAAACCTCCGCCTCCGGCGCCGCCGCGGAGACCGTGGCGAGCGTCGCCCCCTCGGCACCCGCGACCGAGGCGCCGGCCGATCCCCCGGCCGCACCGAGCTGCGACACCGTGTTCACCGAAGCCGAGTACGCGCGCCTCGCCGAAGACGGCCTCGGGCTCAAGGAGGACCCGTACCTCCTCGGCCCCGTCATGGAGCGGATGGAGGCCGAGGGCGCACTCATCTGCGTCTGGACGAAGCCCAACAGCGATGTCTCGGTCTGGTACGCGCGACTGGAGGTGGGCGACCAGGGCCAGGCGTGGCTCGATCAGCTGCAGGCCGAAGGCTGGCTCGAGGACACCCACCAGGGTGACGGCAGCTACCAGGCGCCGGCCGACTACGACGCGAACTACCAGCCCTCCGTGATGCTCGAGTCCGGCGTGCTGCACTTCGCCAGCTACAACGCGATCCTCCGAGAGGTGCTCGAACTGCAGTAGTCGGCGACACGGCTCGCGGCCCCTCCGGCCGCGAGCCGTGAGCGGCTGGGTGCGATGCAGCGATACAGTGCCCACGGGTCGATGAGGACCCCGGCCCGTGCGAGCGTGCCGCCCGGGCTTGCCCGGCCGCGGCATCCGCCACCCGCTGTTCACCTGAGAGAACGAGACTGCAGCCCATGACCGACCCCGACGCGCCGCGCTCGCCCGAAGCGCCCCGCAACTTTCCGCCGTCGCACCTCACCCCGGCCGACGGGGCCGCTGCGACCATCGGGGTCGCGACCGGGCAGGTCGAGGCGGTCGCCGAGGCCGGCGCGCGCAAGGGACCCATCTTCGCGTGGGGCCTCTGGGACTGGGGATCCGCGGCGTTCAACGCGGTCGTCACGACGTTCGTGTTCACGGTCTACCTCACGAGCGAGTCGTTCGGGCCGAAGGGCACGGTCGAGGCGCAGCTCGGCTGGGCGCTCGCGATCGCCGGCCTGCTCATCGCGCTGCTCGCGCCGATCACGGGTCAGCGCTCCGACACGAGCGGTCGCCGCAAGTTCTGGCTCGCGGTCAACACCTACATCGTCGTGGCCATCACCGTCGCGATGTTCTTCGTGCAGCCCGGCCCCGAGTACCTGCTGCTCGGCCTGTTCCTGGTGGCCGCCGGCAACGTCTTCTTCGAGTTCGCGGGCGTCAACTACAACGCGATGCTCGTGCAGGTCTCGACGCCGCGCTCGATCGGCAAGGTCTCGGGCTTCGGTTGGGGCATGGGCTACGTCGGCGGCATCGTGCTGCTGCTCGTCGTGTACTTCGGCTTCATCCAGCCCGAGGTCGGCCTCTTCGGCGTCACCGGCGACGACGGCATGGACGTGCGCGTGACGATGCTCGTCTCCGCCCTGTGGTTCGGCCTGTTCGCCCTGCCCGTGCTCTTCGCGGTGCCCGAGTACCGCAACCCCGCCGCCGTCGAGCGCGAGAAGATCGGCTTCTTCGCCTCCTACGCGCGCCTCGGCCGCGACATCAAGCGACTCTGGAAGGAGCAGCGCAACACCGTCTGGTTCCTGCTGGCGAGCGCGGTCTTCCGCGACGGGCTCGCGGGCGTCTTCACGTTCGGCGGCGTGCTCGCGGCATCCGTCTTCGGGTTCTCGGCCGGTGAGGTCATCATCTTCGCGATCGCGGCCAACGTCGTCGCGGGAATCTCGACGATCGCGGTCGGCGCACTCGACGACAAGCTCGGCGCGAAGCCCGTGATCATGGCGGCCCTCATCGGGCTCGTGGTGAGCGGCCTGCTCGTCTTCTTCCTGCACGACGGCGGCCAGATCGTGTTCTGGACCGCGGGGCTCGCGCTCTGCCTCTTCGTCGGCCCGGCGCAGTCGGCGAGCCGCACGTTCCTCGCCCGGCTGATCCCCGCCGGCCGCGAGGGCGAGGTCTTCGGCCTGTACGCGACAACCGGCCGCGCGGTGAGCTTCCTCGCGCCGACCGCCTTCGCCCTCTTCGTCACGATCGGCGGCGAGCCGTACTACGGCATCCTCGGCATCGTGCTCGTGATCGCGCTCGGCCTCTGCCTGCTCATCCCCGTGAAGGCGAACGCTCCGACGAGGTAGCGATCAGTCGCCCGCCCGCGCACGCAGGCGGGCGACGATCTCGTCGAGCGTGCGGCCCACGATGCGGGTCATGTCGACGGCGTCGGGGTTCAGGAGCCACTGCACCTGCAGCCCGTCCATGACGGCGATCAGGGCGGAGGCCGAGTCGGAGAGGTCGTCGGGATCGGTGTTGCCGGTCACTTCGCCGAGCACGCCCGCGATCTTCTCGCGCAGCACGTCGAGGCGCACCTGGAAGTACTCGTGCGCCGGATGCCCATCGGTGACCGACTCCCCCGAGAGCACGGAGTAGGCCTGCACGACGCCGCGGCGATGCGTGTTCTCTTCGACCGTGTCGACGAGGTGCTGCAGGAACGCCGGGCCCTCGGTCTGCGCACGCGCGGGCACGCCGGCGACCTCCTCGCCGTCGCGGTACTTCAGCATCGCGACGAGCAGTCCCTCCTTGCTGCCGAAGTGGTGCAGCACGCCCGCATGGGTCATGCCGGCCTGCTCGGCCACCTCGACGAGGGCGCCCTTGTTGTACCCGCGGGCGCCGAACACGTTCATCGCCGCCTTCAGCACCGCCTCGCGGCGCTCGGTCGTTCGAGCTTGCGGGCGCAGGGCGCGCTCGGCGGCCGGCTTGCCGCGCGCGTCGTCATGGGCTGTGGCCACGGGGTTCCCTCCTGTGAAACGCCGGCGCGCCTAGTCGCGCGGCCAGTCGGCGATGAAGCGGGAGAGCAGGCGCGCGAATTCGGCCGTCTCCTCGGGGGTGAATGCGGCGAGCGCGGTCTCGACGGCTCCGCGGCGCGTGTCGCGGGCGCTCTCCAGCAGCTTCCGGCCGGAGGCCGTGAGTACGAGGGCACTCCGCCGGGCGTCGGATGGGTCCGCCTCGCGGCGCACATGCCCTGCTTCGACGGCGGCCTGCACGAGCCGGCTCGCCCGCGGCTGATCGACGCCGATCGCCTCGGCGAGCTGGCTCACCGAGGGCGGGCGCTCGGCGCCCTCGAGCGCATCGAGCAGGCGGAAGCGCGCCGCGTGCGCGAGCGCGTGCCGGCCGGGACCGCCACCCGGGCCTCGTCCGCGACCTCGCCCGCCCCAACCGTCGGGACCTCCGCGCCCGCCACCACGGCGGCCTCGATGATCGTCGAGTTCGGCACCCTCGCCGTGCTCGTGGTCGGCGTGCCCCGGGTGCTCGTCAGGATGGCGCCCGTCGTGCCTGTGCCCGTGCGGGTGGTCGTGCGAGTGCCCGCCCCCGTGTCCGTCGTGGCCCTCCCGCCCGAAGTGCTCGGCCCGGCGCTGGAGCCGCCGGCGTTCCTGGTCGCGGCGCATCGTGACGAGGGCCTGCTCGATCAACGCGATCGGATCGTTCGAGGCGGGCCCCGCGGCATCCGACCCTGAGCGTTCTCCGGGAGGGACTTGACTCGATGCGTTCATGTATGTCATTGTACATATACATGCTACAGTGCATGCAATTGATCGGGTGCTCCACCCGGGTCGAAGCGAACGCCGACTGAGGCGACGCCGCCCGAGCGCACCCGCCCTCTGCGGGCGAGCCTCCAGTGCCGCCCGCGACACCGACGCGCTCCGCAAACGAAAGGAACACCCATGACCACCCCCGACAACTCTCAGAACACGAACGACGACTCCGCGAGCCCCCGCCCCTTGGGCTTCTGGCTCAAGGTCATCGACCGCCGCCTCGACGAGGCGATGGGCGACCTCTTCGCCGAAGAGGGCATCACCCGCCGCGACTGGCGGCGCCTCAACCTCGTGGCGGGCACCGTCACCGACCCCCGCATGAGCGAGAAGCTCGCAGCGCGCCCCGAGCGCGTCGAGCCCCTCGTCGAGCGCGGCTGGGTCGAGGGCGAGCCCGGCACCTGGGCCCTGACCGAGGCCGGCGAGGCCGCTCGTGCGTCACTGCAGGAGCGCGTCGCAACGCTCCGCGCGAAGGTCGCCGGGGCCGTCAGCCCCGAGGACTTCGCCACGACCATGGCCTCGCTCGAGGCGATCGCCGGCGAGCTCGGCTGGGCCGAAGGCGAGCGGATGCCGCGGCGACACCACCGCGGCTTCGGCCGTCGCCACGGCGGCGGCTTCGGCCGTCGCCACCACGGCGAAGGCCACCGTCACGGCGAAGGGCACGGTGCCGGCCACGGTCGGTGCGGCGACGGCCACGGCCACGGCCGGACTCGCAACGACGTCCACGTGCATGTCCACATGCACGGCGATGCCGGCCGACCCGGTCACCCGCACGAGCGCGGTGACCACGGCCATGCCAGCCACGAGGGCCACGGGCGCGGTCGCACCCGAGCCTGAGCCCGGCTGACGCTGCGGCGCGGCGCCACCGCCGCACCGCTCAACACCACGAGGGACCCGCCACCGGCGGGTCCCTCGTCTGCTGCGACATCCGTTCGTTCGCCCTCAGCGCTTCTCCGCCTCCGAGCCCGAGAGCCGCTGCGCGATGTAGATCGGGATGATCGAGACGAGCACGAGCACGACGGCGATGACCGAGACGATCGGCGCCTGGTTCGGCCGGAACATGTTGTTCAGGATGAAGATGGGCAGCGTCGTCACCCCCGACCCCGCCGTGAACGTCGTGACGATGATCTCGTCGAACGAGAGGGCGAAGGCGAGCAGGCCGCCCGCGAGCAGGGCCGAGCGCAGCTGCGGGAAGGTCACGAGCCGGAACGTCGTCCAGACACCGGCCCCGAGGTCGGCGGAGGCCTCCTCGAGGTTCGTGCCCTGTCGGCGCAGCCGCGCGATCACGTTGTTGAACACCGTGACGATGCAGAACGTCGCGTGCGCGATCACGACGGTCCAGATCGAGAGCGGCACCCCCATGATCGTGCGGAAGAAGTTGTTGAGCGCGATACCCGTGATGATGCCGGGAAGGGCGATCGGCAGGATGACGAGCAGGCTGATCGCCTCGCGCCCGAAGAACTCGAAGCGCTGCAGGGCGAGCGAGATGAGCGTGCCCAGCACGAGCGAGATGATCGTGGCGATGATCGCGATCTGCACGCTCGTCGCCACCGCCTCCATGGCGCCGGCACTCTGGAACGCGCGTCCCCACCACTCGAGCGTGAAGCCGGGCGGCGGCCAGGTCAGCGACGTCGACGTCGAGAACGAGTTCACGAGCACGACGAAGAGCGGCACGTAGACGACCAGCAGGATCACGCCGGTCACGATGCCGAGCGTCGTGCGTGAGAGTCGGGAGAGTCGCATCCGTCGCCCCTAGAGGTTGTCGAGCGCGCCGGTGCGACGCACGAGGAAGAGGTAGCCGAAGATGATCACGATCGGGATGAGCGCGATCGCCGAGGCGAGGGGCAGGTTGTTCGCCGCGCCGACGTTCGTGTAGACGAGGTTTCCGAGCATCTGGTTCGCGCCGCCGACGATGTTCACCGTGATGTAGTCGCCGAGCGAGAGCGCGAAGCTGAAGATCGTGCCCGCGATGATCGCCGGCAGCACGAGCGGGAACACCACGAGCCGCAGCGTCGGCCAGGTGCGCCCGCCGAGGTCGGAGGAGGCCTCGAGCAACGAGTCGGGCACCCGCTCGAGCCCCGCGTAGATCGGGAGGATCACGTAGGGCAGCCACAGGTAGGACAGCGTGATGATGGTCGCGGGCAGGCCGTAGCCGGGTGTGCTGCCGCCGAACGGAGCGAGCAGCCACTCGAGGATGCCGTCCTGCGAGAGCACCGAGCGCCAGGCGTAGGCCTTCACGAGGTAGCTCGCCCACAGCGGCGTCAGCACCGCGATGAGCAGGATCCGCTGCATGCGCGGGGTCGCCACCTTCGCCATGAAGAACGCGATCGGCAGCGCGAGTGCCACGTCGATGAGGGTCACCGCGAGCGCGACGCCCAGGGTGCGCAATGTCACCGTCTGGTAGAGCGAGCCGGTGACGACCTCGATGATGTTGTCGAGGGTCCACTCCTGGGTGATCTCGCCCGTGAAGCTGTCGACCGACCAGAACGCCGTCACGAGCAGCAGCACGAGGGCCACGATGTAGACGATGCCGAGCCAGAACAGCGGGGCGCTGAGCAGCAGCCCGAGCCGGGCGCGGGGGTGCGTGCTGAGGAAGACGGAGACCCGGCGGGCCGGGGTCTCCCTCGGGCGGGGCACGGTCGCGTGCGTCAAATGCGTGTCCTGTCAGGTCGAATGAGCGGATGCCGCGGGCCGGGGGATCCCTCGCGAGGTCTCCCTCGGCCCGCGGTGGGCGGGATCAGCCCTTGATCTCCTGCCACGCCTGCGTCCACGCGGCGTAGTCGGTGCACTTCACATCGGTGCGCCCGTCGAGGCACTCCTCGATCGGAGTCGACCAGTACCAGATCTGCGAGGCGTAGTCGGCGTCGCCGGCGTGGTACGCCTCGCAGTCCTCGCGGTACTCGCAGGCCTCGTCGCTCGACGGGGCCTCGCCGAAGTACGACGTGGCCGCGGCGTTCGCCTCGGGGCTCGCGATGTAGTCGAGCCACGCGTAGGCGCAGTTCGGGTTCTTCGACTCCGACGCGATCATCCAGGTGTCCGACCAACCGGTCGTACCCTCCTCGGGCAGCACGACGTCGGTCGGGACGCCCTCGCTCTCGAGCACGTTCTCGATGACCTGCCAGCTCGTGCCGACGACGGTGTCGCCGGTCGTGAAGGCCTGGATCTCCTTGAGGTAGTCGGACCAGTACTCGCCGATGTTCTCGCGCTGCTGCTTCAGCAGATCGACCGCTGCGGCGAGTTGCTCCTCATCGAGGGAGTAGGGGTTCTCGATGCCGAGCTCGGGGTTGTGCGCCATGAGGTAGACCGCGGCATCCGCGATGTAGATCGGCGAGTCGTAGGCCGTCACCTGGCCGGCGTACTCGCTCGAGCCGTCGAACACGACGTCCCACGAGGTGGGCGCGGTCGGGAAGACCTCAGTGTTGTACATGAGCAGGTTCGCGCCGTAGCCGTGGGGCACGCCGTAGGCCACACCGTCGACCGAGTTCCACGCCTGGTCCTTGAGGAACGGGTAGATGTTCTCGTAGTTCGGAATGAGGTCGGTGTTGACGGGAGCGACGTCGCCGGCCGCGACGAGTCGGAGCGAGGCGTCGCCGGAGGCCGAGACGACGTCGTAGTCGCCGGTCTTCATGAGGTTCAGCGCTTCGTCGGACGTACCGAAGGTCTTCGTGGTGACCTCGCAGCCGGTGTCCTCCTCGAACGGGGTGACCCAGTCGACGGCGGGGTCGTTCGTGCCGTCCTCGACGTAGCCGGGCCAGGCGAGCAGCGAGACCTGGCCCTCCATCTCGCCGAGTTCGGTGGCGGCCTCGCCGCCGCCGTCGCCGCCTCCCGACGTCGTGCCGCAGGCGGTGAGCATCGCGATCGAGGCGATCGCGAGGCCCACGGTCGCGCCGCGGCGTGCCGTGTGCGTGGTGCGCTTCATGGTTCTCTCCTCTTCCTGGTGTGCCGTGTGGTGCTGTGTGGTGCTGGTCGCTGGCGGTGCCTCAGCCGGAGATCCCCGGCAGCACCTCGATGCCGAGGGGCACGACATCGTCGTCATGCCACGAGACGACCACGCGGTCGCCGCGCTCGTCGTCGTGCAGGCGGCCCCGGTCGTTCTGCTCGAGCACGGTGACCCGGGTGCCGTCGTCGAGATCGACCACGAGACGCACACCGCTGCCGAGGTAGATGGCCTCGACGACGGTGCCGGGCACGTCGACGACCCCGGGTTGCCGGAGGCCGGCGCGGGAGACCGTCATCTTCTCGGGGCGAACGGAGTGATGGCCGTCGCGGCCGAGGATCGTGCGCGAGCGCTCGGCGTCGAAGAGGTTCGAGGTGCCGACGAAGTCGGCGACGAAGCGCGATGCGGGGCGCTCGTACAGCTCGGCGGGCGTGCCGAGCTGCTCGATGCGGCCGTCGTTGAACACGGCGATGCGGTCGGAGAGGGTGAGCGCCTCCTCCTGGTCGTGCGTGACGAAGATGAAGGTGATGCCGAGCTCGCGCTGGATCTGCTTCAGCTCGACCTGCATCTGCTCGCGGAGCTTGAGGTCGAGGGCGCCGAGCGGCTCGTCGAGCAGCAGCACCTTCGGCTGCACGACGGTGGCCCGCGCGAGGGCGACGCGCTGGCGCTGCCCGCCCGAGAGCTGCGAGGGCTTCCGGCCGGCCATCTGCTCGAGCCGCACGGAGGCGAGGGCCCGGAGCGCCCGTTCGTTCCGCTCCTTGCGCCCGAGGCCGCGCACTCGGAGCCCGTAGGCGACGTTGTCGAGCACGCTCATGTGCGGGAACAGCGCGTAGTCCTGGAACACCGTGTTCACGTCGCGGTCGAACGGCGCCCGCTTCGTGACATCCTGCCCGAAGAGCTCGACCGTGCCACCCGTCGGCTGCTCGAAGCCGGCGATGAGCCGCAGCACCGTGGTCTTGCCCGACCCCGACGGCCCGAGCATCGAGAAGAACTCGCCGGCGGCGATCTCGAGGTCGACGTGATCGACCGCGGTGACCGCGCCGAACTCCTTGGTGAGTGCGGTGAGGCGGATGGCCGGCTGCGTGTCGGTCATGGACATCTCCTTCGATGCGACCTCAAACATCTGAAACCAGATGTTCGTCTGTCCAGAATCATATGACTCCAGATGTAAATGTCCATACCCCCGTGTTACGGTCATGTCACGGATTCGCCGAGACAGACGCGGGAGGTCGGATGCCGCAGGCCACCAGCCGCTCCGATGCGACGCGCGCCGTCGTGTTCTCGCCCCTCGAGGGCGCCGGCCGCGCCGAGCTCGTCGAGCAGCGACTGACCGATGCGATCGTCGCGGGCGTGCTGCGCGACGGCGAGCGCCTGCCGAGCGAGTCCGAACTCGCGAAGCGCCTCGGCGTCGCCGTCGTCACCGCCCGCGAAGCACTCGTCGCCCTTCGCGACAAGGGGCTCGTGCTCACTCGCCGCGGCCGCGACGGCGGAAGCTTCGTGACCCACGACCGCGACGCCTCGATGCGCATGATCGACGCACGCGTGCGCGCCCTCAGCCGCATCGAACTGCGCGACCTCTCGCTGCACTACGCCGCGATCGCCGGCATGGCGGCGGAGGTCGCCGCCGATCGTGCGAGCGACGACGACCTCGCGAGCCTCGTCGAGCTCGACGCGCGCGCCGACCTCGCCTCCGCCGGCGGCGCCCGGCGTGCAGTGGGCCGCTTCCAGCTCGAGATCGCCGCGGTGAGCCAGTCGCCGCGGCTGGTGCACGAAGAGCTCCGACTGCAGGCTGAATCCGGCCCGCTGCTCTGGCTGTGCCTGCGCGAACAGGCGTATCGTGACCGCAGTAGGCAGGCACGGGTCGAGGTGATCGAGTCGATCCGCGGCGTCGACCCGGCACGCGCCCGACGTGCGACCACCGAACACATCGCATCCGCCACCGAATGGCTCATCGATGAGAAGGCCCGGCTCGAGTCCCCCGAGCAGGGTCAGCAACCGGCACCGCGTGCCGAAGACCGGAGAGGCTGAGGCCATGACCGCCATCGTCGTCAACGCTGCCGACACCATCGCCCACCGCATCGCCGCCACGATCGATCCGCTCTTCGCACTGATCGACACCTGGCGCGACACGCTCGAAGCACACCTCGCGGAGGTCGCCGAGCCGAACGCCGCCGACCTCGACCCCGTGATCTCGGCGCTCGTGCGTCCCGCGCTCGACGACTCGAGCGGCCTCATCACGGGTGCCGGATTCGTGGCCGCGCCCGGCTTCCTGCCTGATGCGCCGTGGCACCTCGCCTGGTGGCTGAGCGGCACGAACACCTTCCGCGCCGCCGCCGACGGCGGGGTGCGCCGGCTCGAGGCCGAGAGCGACCCCGACGCCGAGCAGTTCCGCGACTACACGACGCTCGAGTGGTGGCGCACCCCCGCCCGCACCGGCACCCGCCACCTCACCGGCCCGTACGTCGACTATCTCTGCACCGACGACTACACGGTCACGATCACCACGCCCGTGACGGTCGACGGCGAGATGGCCGGGGTCGTGGGCACCGATGCCTATGTCGCCCGCATCGAGCAGGAGCTGCTGCCGGTGCTGCGCGAGTCGGGGCATCCGTGCACGCTCGTGAACGCCTCGGCGCGCATCGTCGCGTCGACCGATTCACGGCACGCGACGGGCGCCCTGCTCCGGCTCGACGGGCTCCCCGCAGTACTGGCGCCCCTGCACGAGCATCAGGGCCAGGCAGCGGCCGGCGTGCTGCCCGGCGGCCGGTTCGTCGTGCCGTGCGGCGACACCACCCTCGCGCTCGTGTTCGGCACGGCCTGATCGACCCCGTGGCCCCCTGCGACGCGGCCGTCAGACACCGAGATCGTCGGGCGCCGAGTCGTCAGACGGCGAGGTCGTCGACGTCGGCCAGCCGGGCGAGCGACGCGGCATCCGCCCCGGCGGCGCGCAGGCGAGCGACGAGCGCGCGCCGCGCGAAGACGTAGGGCTGGTTCGAGTCGCCCATCACCGAACGGGTGTTGGCGGCGTCGAGCAGCGCGGTCGCCTCGAAGGCGAACTGCTCCGGGTCCTCGTCGGCGCCGACCTCTCCCTGAGCGACGGCGAATCGAAACGATGCGGCGAGGTAGTCGCTCCAGTCGGTGAGCGCAGTGGCGAGCGCGTCGCGCACGGGCCCCGGCTTCGCGTCGAACTCGGCGGCCGTCGCGGCGAAGAAGCATCCGCCCGTGAACACGCGGTCGCGAGAGTACGCGATCCAGCCGTCGAGCAGCGCGACGATCCGGCGGATGCCTCGTGGCTCGTCGCGCGCCGGCTCGATGACGCTCGCGACGAAACGCAGGCGGGCAGCTTCGACGGCGGCGAGCTGCAGGCGCTCCTTCGTGCCGAAGAGGGTGGCGACACCGCTCTTGCTCACCCGGGCGGCATCGGCGAGGTGGCCGATCGACAGGCCGTCGAGGCCCTCGACCGATGCGAGGTCGACGGCGTGATCGAGCACGAGGCGCCGTGATGCGTCGCCTCTGACCCGTCGGCCGTCGGTCTCGATCATTCCTTGATTGTACGCACGATCGTTCGTATAGTGTGCGTACGACCGTTCGTATTGTGAGGAGCACCGATGTCTGCAGCGTCCGCCATCGCCACCGGAGTGCGCGCCGCAGCGCGCGTCTCCCCCGACCTCGGCGCGGCCCTCGCGCTCCCGCTCTTCCGGCGCGTCGGCAAGCGCGCACCCGTCGTCGCCACCGACCTCGCGACCCATCGCGCCGCCCGTCGCGGCACCGTGCGCATCCCGGGCATCCGCGGCACGGGCGTCGATGTCGTCACCTACGAGTGGGGGGCGGGTGAGCGCACCGTGCTGCTCGCGCATGGTTGGCAGTCGCGCGCCAGCATGTTCGCCCCGCTCGTTCGCGAACTCCGCAGCGAGGGGTTCCGGGTGATCGCGTTCGACGGTCCGGCGAACGGCGACTCGCCCGGTCGCCACACGTACGTCGTCGACCACCTCGATGTCATCGGCGAGCTCACCCGGCGCGAAGGGGCGTGGCACGCGATCGTCGGGCACTCGTTCGGTTCGCTCGCCGCGCTCATGGCCGTGCACGGCGGAGTCACCGCGACCAGGGTCGTCGGCATCGCCAGCGCAGCCGACCCTCGCGTCTTCGTCGACGGCTTCGGCACGATGCTCGGCCTCGACACCCCCACTCGCGACGCCCTCGCCGCACGATACGCCGCCCGCGACTTCAGCGGGCAGCCCGACCCATTCGAGCGCTACTCAGCCGTGCGGCATCCGCTGCCCGCCGGCACGCCACTGCTGCTCGTGCACGACCGAGGCGACCTGCGCATCCCATTCGTCGAATCGGAGCGACTGGTCGCGGCGAACGGCGGGCGAGCCCGGTTGCTCGCGACGGAGGGACTCAGTCACAACCGGGTACTCAGGGCCGACAGCACACTCGACGCCGTGATGGAGTTCCTGCTCGCGAGCGACGCGTCGCTCGCCGAGTCCGAGTCCGAGTCGGAGCCGACGCGGGCGGCCGTGTGACGACCGAGGGGCTCGAGACGCCCGACCGCTGACACCGCCCACTGACGCGGTCAGCTCGTGATGAGGGCGAGCAGCACCGCCAGGCGATCCTCGCCGTCGCCCGGAACGCGGCGGGTGCGCTGCAGCATCGTCAGGCCGTGCAGGCTCGCCCACAGCACCTCGGCGAGCGTGTCGGGCTGGTCGGTGAAGGGCTGCACGACGGCGCGGATCTCGGAGAAGCCCGCGACCAGCTGCGGCAGCGTGCTCGCTTCGGCGAACGCGAGACCGGTGCCGCGCACGAACATCGCGTCGTACATGGCGGGATGCGCCGTGGCATACCCGAGATAGGCGCGGCTGAGCGCCTCGAGCGCCTGCTCTGGGCGGGATGCGCTCGTGCGAGCCTGCGCGAGCGCAGCGGCGATCTCACCGAAGCCCTCGACCGCGACCGCGTCGATCACCGCATCCATCGACTCGAAGTGCGAGTAGATGACCGGCTGCGTGTAGTCGATCGCATCGGCGAGCCTGCGCGACGTGACTGCCTGCCAGCCTTCGGCCTCGGCGAACTCGCGGGCGGCAGTGAGGATCGCGCTCCGTCGCTGTTCACGCCGCCGTGCCATGCGTTCACTCGTCGCCATGAATCGAGACTATCGCTCGATCGAAAGGAATGCTAGCGTCGCAATAAATCTTTCATCGAAAGGAATCACATGGACCTCGCACAGTTCACCCCGGCGACCTGGATCGGCGCCTCCCTCGCGCTCGTCGTCGCCGCGGGCATCATCTGGGTCGGCATCTCGTACCTCGTCGCGCCGACCGCGACCGGGCAGGGCTTCGGATTCACGAGCGCGATCACCCCCGAGGTGACGCCGTGGCAACACATCAAGGGCCCTCGCGACATCGTCTCGGGGCTCGTCGTCGTGGCGATGCTCGTGTTCTTCGGACCGGCGGCGGCGGCCGTCATCCTGCTCGTCGAAGCGCTCATCCCGATCGGCGACGCGCTCATGATCATCCGCAACCACGGCCGAACGGCGGTCGCGCTCGGCGTCCACGCCTCGACGGCGACGGTGATGATCATCGCCGCCGTACTGCTGTTCTTCTGAGCGGCGCTGCCGGCTACTCGCCCCGCGAGCCGGCGTCGGTGACACCGACATCCGTGCGGTGGAAGCTGTGGAACGAGCGCGACGCCGTCGGCCCGCGCTGCCCCTGGTAGCGGTTCGCGTACTCGGCCGAGCCGTAGGGCCGCTCGCTCGGCGACGACAGGCGGAAGAAGCACATCTGGCCGATCTTCATGCCCGGCCAGAGCTTGATCGGCAGGGTCGCGACGTTCGAGAGCTCGAGCGTGACGTGCCCGGTGAAGCCCGGGTCGATGAACCCGGCCGTCGAGTGCGTGAGCAGGCCCAGCCTGCCGAGCGAGCTCTTGCCCTCGAGGCGGGCGGCGACGTCGTCGGGCAGGGTCACGGCCTCGTAGGTCGAGGCGAGCACGAACTCGCCCGGGTGCAGGATGAACGCCTCGTCGGGCCGCACCTCGATGAGGTGGGTCAGCTCGGGCTGGTCTTCGGCCGGATCGATGAAGGGGTACTTGTGGTTGTCGAACAGCCGGAAGTACCGGTCGAGGCGCACATCGATCGACGAGGGCTGGATCATGCCCGGTTCGTACGGGTCGAGCCCGATGCGGTTCGCGTCGAGTTCGGCCCGGATGTCACGATCTGAGAGCAGCACGCTGCCAGCGTAGCAACGCACTTGCTAGGATGACTGACGTTGCCTCTGCAGCCGCTTCGGCGGCCAGCGGATGCCGCATGCGGATGTAGTTCAATGGTAGAACTTCAGCTTCCCAAGCTGATAGCGCGGGTTCGATTCCCGTCATCCGCTCCAGTGGAAGCCACGCCTCTCGGCCCCGCCCTTCATCGATCTCGACCGCCTCTGCATCAGGCGTCGCTGGCGAGCGTGCCTCTGACGTAGGCCTTCACCGTGGCGAAACGTTCGCTTCGCGAGCCGGGAGCGCGTCGAATGACGTACTCCCCCACCGCGGCGGGGACGATGAACGTCTCGGCGTAGTGCACACGGTACGGCGCGAACGCGCCGGTCGGGCTCACGATCTCCACCACATCACCCTCGACCAGGTTGAGCACGTTGACCGTGCCCTCGGTGTCGTGTGCGGCCTCGTGCTCGAACCAGTGCCGGCGCACCTCGATGAACTCGAGCTCGTGCAGCCCGGTGCGTTCCTCCACGAGGCCGGGCTCACGGCGGATCTCGTGCACCTGACCGACGAGGTTCTGCTCGACCCACCGGTCGTCGCGCTCCCATCTGACGTTGCGCTCACCGTGATCGAGGTGAACGGGCCGCGGCACACCATCGAGTCCGACTCGGTCCCAGTCCCACAGCTTGAAGGTGAAGATGAAGGGCGTCGCCGAGATCTCGAGCACCATCGAGTTCGCACCCGAGCAGTGGATCGTACCGGCGGGGATCGCGAAGTGATCATGCTTCTTCGCCGGGTACGTGTTCACGTAGCGCTCCGCGTCGAACGGATGCGTCCCCTCGGTCGCCGCTCGAAGGGCCGCGAACATCTCCTTCGGGTCCACGTCGGGCTTGACGCCGAGGTAGACCACGGCGTCGTCGGCGGCATCGAGCAGGTAGTAGCTCTCGTCCTGCGTGTACGACATCCCGAACGCGTCGCGGATGTAGTCGGTGAGCGGATGGACCTGAAGCGACAGGTTCCCCCCGCCCATGGTGTCGAGGAAGTCGAATCGGATCGGGAACTCCGCGCCGAAGCGGGAGTGGGTCCGCTCCCCGAGGAGTTCGCGAGGTCGACTCAGCACCAGGTCGATGGCGGGGACCTCGACGACCTTGCCCCCGGCCTCCAGGAGAAGCGAGTTCTCCTCCGGCACGCAGTCGAAGCACCAGGCGAAGTTCTCCGCGGCCGGGTCGAGGTCGAGTCTCTCCTTCATCCACTGGCCGCCCCAGACTCCGGGGTCGAAGAACGGCACCACACGGAACGGCTGCGTGGTGGCGCCCCGCATCGCCGCACGGAACGATTCGCCGGCGACAGCGCCGGCCGCCTCGGTCTCGGCGTTGCCATCGACGACCAGGTCGATGCGATCGAGCAGGGTGCGCTTGTGCCGATCAGCGGTTCGCCACTCGACGAAGAATCCCCGCTTGTACTTCCGCAGCGCGTCTTCGTCGTGATTGCCTGCACGCCAGTTCGCGGCGCCACGTCGGTACCGCTGCTGGATCTCCCACCGAGCCATGTCGACCAGCACGAGGGCGTCCGCCTCCGCGCCGGCGATCAGTTCGGCGCCCCAACCGACCAGGACGAGCGGAGAACGACGCGCGGCGACACGCTCACGGACGTGCTCGACCCTGCCGCCGTCGTAGAACTCGTCCACGGTGAAGTGGCTCATGACTCCGAACACGCGATCGTCGGTGAGGTGTCGCCCGATCAGCGCATCGATCACCGCCGGGTCGGCAGCCGCAGCATCCTCGACATCGACGATCTCCGCGGCGGGCAGCGCGGCGGAGATGCTCGCAGTGAGCGCAGCGACGTCGGCCCCGGGGTACACGTCGACGACGACGAGGGGTATTCCGGCGGTGCGGTCGTGAGCGATGCGAAGGGCCGCATGCCACGCCTCGCCTCCCGTGAGCACCTCGGCGCCTTCCGGAAGCGGGATGGTGGGCAGTTTCACGTAACCGGTCGATTGCTCGTTCACGACGGCGGGCTGGTGGTCGGGGGTCATGAGGGTCCTTCGTTGTCGGGAGCGGATGCGAGCGCGGCGGCGCCCCGGAGCACCGACGTCGCCGGGTCCACGGGAGTGACGACCGGGGGCCGGAACGATGACGACCAGAGCCGCTCATGCACCCTCCGGCTGAGTTCTGGGAGGATCAGGTGCGCCGACCGCATGACCCCACCGGTCACCACCACGACCTCGGGGTCGTAAGCGTGGCATTGGGTGACGAGCGCTGCCGCCCACACCTCGGAGAAGCGCTCGAGCACCGCGGCCGACTCCGGTTCCTGTCGAGTTTCGACGACGTCCCTGACTCCGATCGCGCCGCGAGCGCGAAGTCGTGCGGCGAGCTCCGGGCCCGGCTCGAGCTCGCCGCCGGCTATCGCCTCACGGAGGGCCCAGGTGCTGGCGAACGCCTCTGCGCAACCGGTGTTGCCGCAGGGGCACCGTTGCCCGGCGAAGTCCACGGTGACGTGGCCGTTGAGGATCCCGGCGTGACCGTGTCGCCCCCTGACGAGGCGACCGTCGATCATCGCGGCCGTCCCGATGCCGGTGCCCAACGTCATCAGCACGCCATCGCGCGCACCCGCCACGATGCCATCGGTGACTTCACCGACCAGGGCTGCGCGAGCATCGTTCTCGACATGCGCAGGACGGCCGAACGCAGCGAGCGACCACTCGGAGAGGTCCAGCTGCAGCAGGGTGGCGTACTTGCCGTGCGCCGCCACCAGCCTGGTTCCAGCTGGGTCGACGATGCCGGGCACCGCGATGCCGACGGCATCGACCGCGGCGCCGTCGAGCTGGGCATGAACGGCTGCAGCGACGTGACCGAGGTGGAACGCCGGAGTCAGGGGGAGCTCGGTTCGAGAGACGAGCGCTCCATGCTCGACCACGCCCAGCTTGACGCTGGTCCCGCCCAGATCGATCGCGACGGTTCGCATGGTCGTGCCTTCCGGTGGTCATGGATTGGTAACGTTACCAGATCCCGGGATGCGGACCATCAGAGCATTCCCGATGAGCCCGACTACGTCGCCGTGACGACCCGGACGGGCATTTCCACCCGCCGCGACGGCTCCACGCTGGGCTCAGGGCCGAGCCGTGCGAGCAGGAGTCGCGCTGCTTCCCGCCCCAGCTCGCGAGGATCGTGGTCGACGATGGTCACGGGCACGGGCATCAGTCCGGCGAGCTCGAACGCATCGAAGCTCGCGAGAGCCGGCATCGCTTCCAAAGCCGCACCGGATCTCAACCGTCGAGCGACTTCATGGAGGACTCCGATGGAGTTCCGGTTGTTGGCACTGAAGATCGCGGTCGGCGGATGATCGAGATCGAGCAGTCGACGAGTCGCCGTCTCAGCCGCGGCGACGTCCTGCTGATCGCGTTCGACGAGCGCATCGTCGGGTACGAGACCGCGCTCGGCGAGCGCCCGAACGAATCCTTCGAATCGCCGCTCGCCGGTGAACACCGATCGGGCGTTGCCGAGGAACGCGATGCGCGTGTGGCCGGCGTCCAACAGCGCTCTCGTGCCTCCTGCTGCGCCACCGACATCGTCGAGGAGCACGGTGTCCGCATCCAGCCCGTCAAGACTGCGGGAGGCCAGAACCAGCGGTACGCCGCCGAGCTCGTCGGAACTCAGGTGCTCGCCGCTCCTCCCCGACGGCACGAGGACGAGGCCCTCCACCTGCCGGCCGATGAAGTCCGACACGAGTTGGCGTTCACGTGCTGGATCCTCCCCCGTGTTGCCCAGGATGATGCGGCGCCCGTGTCGGGCTGCGACCTCTTCGACTCCGAGCGCGAAGTTCCCGTAGTACGGGTTGCCGAGGTTCGTGATCGCCACACCGATCAAGCCGCTGCTCTGACCCGGGCGAAGACTTCGGGCGATCTCGTTGCGGTGATAGCCGAGCTCGCGAACCGCGCGAAGCACTCTCTCCTGGACATCCGGCCGCACGTACACCCCACCGGACAGCGTCCGCGACACGGTCATCGGGCTCACACCGGCGTGCGCGGCAACCTCGCGGATGGTCGGTTGCTTGCTCTTCCGCTGCCCCTCCGGCATTCGCGCCCGACCCACCTCAATCGCACGGTTCACGCCCCGCGCCCTCCTGAACGACAGGGAGCACGTGACATCCGACCAAGGGAACGTTACCAGCTGGACTCGCCCGACTCCCGATTCCGCGCGTCGACCCCCGAAAGGGGGTGCCCGTGGTGATAGCCTCGAGCCACCACCACGACCGGCGGCGACTGCGATTCGGGTTCGCAGCCTCCTCACTACCGGTCGTGATGGACGGACGGAGAGCAGGAGGGGGCCAACCGCTCTTCGCCCCTGAGTGACGCGCGCGCTCGTGCGTGCGCCATCGATGCGACCGCGACCCTACCCGCGTAGGTCATCGATGGCCGGGCTGGTGAGACCCCTTCACCGGCCCGGCGGCCCCATCCCCGCCCCCGCTCGGCCCAGCCACGCCCTCAAGCCGGCGCTCGCCCTGGCCCCGTGTCGGCGGCCGGGTGCAGACTGGCAGCATGTGCGGACGATTCGCGAACGACGCCAAGATCGACGAGCTGATCCAGGAGTTCGTCGCCGAGGGCGGCGACTACCGCGACTGGCGACCCCAGTTCTCCATCGCGCCGACCGAGGTCGTGCCCATCGTGCGCGAGCGCAAGAACAGCGAGACCGGCGAGGTGCGGCGTTCGGTCGACCCGGCGGTCTGGAACTTCCGGCCCTCGTTCATGAAGGAGTCGAAGCGCCCGCAGTTCAACACGCGCATCGAGACCGTCGCCACCAACGGGTTGTGGAAGGGCGCGTTCGCCTCATCGCGCTGCCTCGTGCCGATGCGGGGCTACTACGAGTGGACCGGCGAGCCCGGCAGCAAGCAGGCCTGGTTCCTGCACGGCGACGAGCCGCTGCTCGCCGCGGCCGGCATCTACACGGCGCGCAAGGTCGGCGAGGAGTGGGAGGTCTCGACGTCGATCATCACGCGCGAGGCTCGGGATGCCTCGGGCGAGGTGCACGATCGCATGCCCGTCTTCCTCGCCCGCGACGCATGGAACGACTACCTCGCGCCGGTGAAGCTCGACGACGACGGCAAGGCCGAGATGCTCGCGCTCATGACCGCCGAGTCCGAACGCGTCGCCGCGTCGATCTCGAACTACGAGGTCGACCGCCGGGTCAACAACTCACGCGCCGTCGACCCGGCCGACCCGACGCTGATCGAGCCGCTCGGCTGAGGCGTCAGTACTTGCCGCCGAGGGCCTTGTTCTTCAGCGCCTCGAACTCGCCGTCGGTGATGAGCCCCTGCTCGCGCAGCGACTGCGCCTTCGCGATCTCCTCTGCGGGGTTAGCGAACGACATCTTCCGGATCTCGTCCTCCGAGTACTCCTCGTACTCCACCTGCTTGCGAGCCGAGCGCTCGGCCATGCCCTTGCCCCGCGCGATCAGGTAGACCAATGCCGTCACGAACGGCACGAAGACGAGGAAGATCACCCACACGGCCTTCAACCAGCCGTTGAGCTTGTGGTCGCGGAAGATGTCGATCAGCACGTAGACGAGCACGAACAGGTAGGCGACGTAGGCGAACACCCAGAAGCAGAACCAGAACCAGTCCCAGATGCTGTTGAGGAAGTACATGGTGATCGCCCTTCGACCGAGCCGGCATCGCCGGCGCGCGGAGTCGGCGCCGTGCCGGCGCCGACGATGAATCTGTCGCCAACCTAGCGCAGGCGCGGCCGCACACCACCGAAGCCACGCGCGGCCCGCGGATCACACCGTCGTGGCTGGCTGCCGCGGCGCCGCCGGCAGTGCATACGACGGCAGCCCGCGCCGGCGGATGAGCCACTCGGCCACGATCAGGTTCGGGATCCAGCAGAGGAAGGGCACGGCCGCATACGCGTTCTCGAACGCGGCCTCGAAGTCGAACTCGCCCCCGGGCAGCGCCTGCACGCCGAGCAGCAAGCCGATCCAGAGTCGCAGCGTGACCGCCGCGTAGGTCAGGGCGAAGTTGCGCATCATCCAAGCGCGGTGGCTCGCGACATCCCCCGCCCTGATCGAGCGGTAGGCGCGCCAGCCGGTCGCGAGCCAGAGCACCGCGAGCGCGCCGAACCCGAAGAACCCCACGAGGCCGGCCGAGTTGAAGGGCGCCATGACGAGCCCGGCGACGCCGGCGACCAGCACGGCGACGAGGTAGCCGCGCCCGGTCCATCGATGCACACGCGGGTGCCGCGTGCGCAGACCGCGCCAGAACTGCAGCGGGCCGACGACGAGGGCGACCCCGCCCGCGACGATGTGCGCGGAGAACGCGAGCTGCACGAACCCGGGCTGACGGTCGTAGTTGGCGGCGAGGCCTGCGCCGTCCTCGGAGAGCGCCGCCAGCGAGGCGGTGAGATAGGGCACGACGGCGTAGACGGCGATCGCGAGCGACGACAGCAGCACCCACGTCCATGCGGCCCGCGTCGCGATCGAGCCGCCGACGCGGGGCGGCGGCGTCCCTCCTCCCGGCGCTCGCGGCGAGTCGGATGCGGATGCGGATGCGGATGCTGGGGTCCTGGTTCCGGTGCTCATGCGGCTCAGCATGGCGACCGGCGCGACGCGCCGTCATCGGGCGCTCCCCCGGATCCTGACGGGTGGAAACCCCCGAGTGCGAGAAGCTACACCTCGGACGCCGCCTCCAGCCGACCCGATTCCACGGCCGCGACGAACGCTCGGTAGTCACGTTCGTTCTGGTCGGCGTACGCCACCGCGAAGTCCGCGATCGCCTCGTCGAAGCGGTCGCTGCCGCCGAGGTAACCGGCGATCGCGACCCGGTCGCCCGATCGGGCGTGGGCTCGCGCGAGCGTCTCGCCGCAGACTCGCGCATACAGCTTCGCGCCCGACGGCACGCTGGCCTCGATGTCGAACGACCCCTTCCAGTCGTGCAACTGGCGCAGGTAGAAGTCGCGATCGACGCCGTCGTGGCCGGTGGCGCGCTGCCAGCCGAGGAAGATGTCGCTGGCCGCCTGCATCATCCGCTGCCCGCGTACGACGCGTTCGCCGTGATGGGCGTACGCACTCGGTGCGAGGAAGCGCTCGAGCACCGATGCCTGCGCCTCCTTGGCCTGGAGCAGCAGCGGGTCTGCATCGTCACGACCGCGCAGCAGCACGATCCACGCCCTGGTGCCGACGCTGCCGACACCCACGACCTTGCGTGCCATGTGCAGGTAGGTGAACTCCTCGAGCGGATGCCTCGCCAGCGGCAGCGTCGTGCGGTAGTCGCGCAGCAGCTCGCGCATGGCCAGCTCGTCATCGGCGCGCGTGCGGCCGAACGGCGCGAGGTCCTCGACCGGCACGATGAGCGGCGGGTCCCCGGCGATGCGCAGCTCGCCGTCGATGACGCGCACGAGCTTCGAGAAGGCCTTCATGCTGTCGCGCGTCCTCGCTTTCGCGAGGATCGAGTCGGTGCGCTTGACCTGCTCCTTCTCGGCGTGGCCGGAGAGCCGCTCGGTGCGCACCCATTCGGCGAGCGTGTCGGCGTCGAGGCGGTCGTACCAGGCGTCGAGCACGCGGGACTCGGCGGCACGGTGTATCCGCTCGCGATAGCCGCGCACGGCCGCGACCGTCACCTCACGGCGTTCATCGCGAGAGAAGCCGCGCGATCGGCAGCCGATCTCGAAGCTCGCCGCGAGCCGCTTGAGGTCCCATTCCCACGGCCCCGGCAGGGTCTCGTCGAAGTCGTTGATGTCGAAGACGAGCTTGCGCTCAGGCGAGCCGAAGACGCCGAAGTTCGAGAGGTGCGCGTCGCCGCAGATCTGCGCCGTGATGCCGGAGTCGGCCGTCTTCGCGAGATCGGCCGCCATGATCAGCGCCGCGCCGCGGTAGAACGTGAACGGCGAGACCATCATGCGCGCGTGCCGGATCGGGATGAGCTCGGCGACCCGGTTCGTCGCCTGCTCCTCGAGCAGCGCCACCGGGTCGGGACGGTCGGCGGCGGGCGCCCAGTCGGCGTGGTCGGCGCGCGGCGAGCGGCGTCGCGCGACGCGTCCCCACTCGGCTCGGGCCGCGAAGTCGGTCGGGTCGGGCGGCGGCGGCGTGGCGGGTCCGCCTGCCGTGCCGGTGGCATCGGATGCCTCGTGGCGTGCCTTCATGGTGCTCCCCCGTTCCTCGTCGTGCCCCTCGGTTCACGTCACCGGTGGGGCATCCGCTTTCTCGGACTTCCGACCCATGACCTCGGTGGGGATGCCCCGCGAGAAGAAGAGGGCGAAGAACGCGATCACGATGAGCGCGAAGAACGCGGTGTGCAGCGAGGAGATCTGCGAGTCGGTGTAGATGCGGGTCAACTCGGCGCTCTCGGTCTCGTCGAGGCCGGCCTCCTTCGCGATGTCGGCGACATCGGCGGCCGGGAGGATCGCGACACCGGATTCGGTCTGCTCGCTGACGAGCGCCTTCGTCTCCGCCGAGAGCTCGCTCGACGAGACGCCGAGGGCGAAGGTCGAGGCGAGCGCCCCGATCAGCACCGAGCCGATGAGCGCGGTGCCGAGCGAGGAGCCGAGGTTCTGGAAGACGCCCTGCAGGCCGCCGACCTCGCTCGTCTGCGACTCGGAAACGCTCGACATGTTGACGTTGCCGAGCTGCGAGGCGAGGAGGCCGAGCGCCGCGCCCGCCACGAACATGCCGAAGCCGAACGCGAAGTTCTGCAGCTCGAGGTCGACCGAGGCGAGCAGCAGGATCGAGCTCAGCACGAGCGCGATCTGGCCGATGCGCACGATGCGCCGCGGCGACCAGAGCCGCGAGAGGCGCGTGCCGACGATGGAGAAGAGGATGAGCGAGATCGAGAGCGGGAAGATCTTGAGGCCCGTCTCGAGCGCATCGAGGCCGAGCGTCATCTGGAGGTACACCGGCACCATGAAGAAGAGGCCGGCCGTGATCGCGTACTGCGCTCCGAGCACTGCGAGTCCGCTGCGGAGCCGCGCGATCCGGAACAGCTCGACGTCGACGAGCGGCTGCCGGCCTGCGGCGGAGAGATGGCGTTGACGCCGCACGAACAGCGCCAGGAGCCCAGCGCCGGCGACGATCAGCCACGCGCAGAGCGAGATTCCGAGCGGCGCGATCTCGACGCCGCCGATCTCGGGCGAGTGCAGCGGCGTGATCCAGCCCCAGGTCTTGCTCTGCAGCATGCCGAACACCACGAAGACGAGTCCGATCGCCGAGAGCAGCACGCTCCAGACGTCGATGTGCGCGGTCTGCCGCGCGGTGCGGTCGCGGATGACCCGCGTGAACAGCACGACGAACAACATGATGACGACCTCGCCGACGAACACGTACCGCCAGCTCGCGTAGGTCGTGAGGAAGCCGCCGATGAGCGGGCCGGCGGCGACCGCGGCGCCCGACACCGCGCCGATGACCGCGAACGCGGTGATGCGGTCGGTGCCCTCGTAGTTGTCGGCGATGAGCGCGGCGACGGCGGGGATCACGAGCACCGCCCCGACGCCCTCGATGACCGACCAGCCGAGGAACAGCACCTGCACGTTCGGGCTGAGGGCGGTCATGAGCGAACCGAGCGCGTAGATGCACGAGCCGATGACGAACGCGCGGCGCCGCCCCCACACGTCGCCGAGTTTCGCGCCGAGCAGCATGAGCGAGGCCATCGTGAGCGTGTAGAACGTGATCGCGGCCTGCATCGCGGTGACCGTGGTGTCGAGATCGTCGACGACGGTCGAGATCGAGACGTTCATGACCGTGCCGTCGAGCACCATCACGAACTGCGCGGCGCCCAGGATGGCGACCACCGACCACTTCTTCATCTGAACCCGTTTCCGACGATGCGACGTGGAACGTGCGGTCGGACGGGTCGGTCGACCCGGCGACCTCCGGCAAGGTGCAGCCGAGGTCAGTATGGCACCGGATGCCCCGGCGCAGGCGTGTTTGCGCCCGTACGGGACGGTGCGTCGCGGTCGCCCGTCAGGCCGGCACGGCGCGCGCCATGAACGGCTCGTAGTGGTAACCCTCGGTGCCGAGGATCGCGACCGTCGACTCGGGCACCTCGAGGAAGGCGCCGGGCAGGTCGTTGAGCGGTTCGGAGACCACCACGCGCGCCCGCTGGCCGAAGAGCTTCAGGCGCGGGACATCCGGGTACATCTCCTGCAACGTCGGGATGTCGACGGAGTGGAAGAGCGTGCGCGACCTGCCCTCGGAGGAGTACCGGAAGGCCCAGATCGTCGCGCCGTCGGCGAGCGCGATCGTGCCCTGCATCGGGTGGTCGACACCGCGCGCCCGGCCGATCTCCTCGACGAACTGCACGGCCTTCCTCATACCGGCGATCGGGTCGTCGAGGAGGCCGAAGGTGAGGGCGAGATGGAACAGCACCTCGGAGTCCGTCGTGCCCTGGATGTGCGGGTAGAGCGAGCGGTCGACGGCGAAGGTGAGATCGCGCTTCAACTCGTGGAACCCGTGGATCACCCCGTTGTGCATGAAGAGCCAGTTGAGATACCGGAAGGGGTGGCAGTTGGTGCGCTGGATCGGCGGCCCGGCCGCCGCGCGGACGTGGCTGAAGAACAAGGGACTCTCGACCGCATCCGTGATCTCGCGCAGGTTCTCGTCGTTCCACGCGGGTTCGACGCTGTGGAAGATCGACGGCAGGCTGCCCTGCTCGGAGCCGACGGGATACCAGCCGAACCCGAATCCGTCGCCGTTGACCGTCTCGGCACCGAGCGGCGAGTCCAGCGACTGGGCGACGAGCGAATGCTGCGCGTCGAGGATCACGAGCGATGGTTGGAGCGGTTCTCCCGCGTACGCGAGCCAACGACACATGGGACTCAACCCCCTCGTCCGGCGTCTGGGTCCGGACGCCGCCAGCCTAGTGCCGCCCCGACGATTCCTCACCTGTCGCGTCGGAGTTGCCGTCGGTTCGAGCGGAGGCGGGCGCGGCGCTCAGCCCTCGGGCGCCGGTTCGGCCGCGGGATCCGGTGCCGGACACGTGGCCAGTTCGTTCATCTTGGTCGTCGCCTGCTCGAACGACCAGGGCAGTTCGACGAGCGGCTGCTCGTGCTCGGCGGCAGGCGGCGCCTTCGACGCGAGGGATGCGAGGGCGAAGGCGACCTCCCGGACGAAGGCTCCACCGGAGGTCGAGTTGTTCAGGGCGACGACGACCGTGAGGCCGGTCTCGGGGTCGGTGAATGCGGCGGTCAAGGCACCGGGCGACTCACCGGCGAGGCCGCGCATCGGACCGTACTCCGCGCCACCGAGCCCCCAGCTCTGCCACGCGGGAGTCTCGCCGCCCAACGGGATGGGGGTCCACTGCTTGCGTGCCGTCGCCTCGTCGAGCAGCGCACCGGTCGCGAACGCGGCGCTGAGACGACGCGTGTCGTCGAGACTCGACACCGCGCCCGCCGCGCCGCCGCCCATCGAACTCGACTGATCGGAGTCATCGCGGATGACGGCGCAGTCGGCCTTGCCGTTCGTGGCGAGTGCGGCCGAGTAGGCGCCGAGTGCGCCGTCGAGGTCGGTGTCGGTCGGCGCCGGCAACGACGTGTCCTCGAGTCCGAGCGGATCCAGCACGTACTGCGCGGCGAGATCGTTCCAGGTGCGGCCCGTGCTGCGCTCGAGCGCCATCGACAGCAGCAGCACCCCGGTGCGCGACTCCGCCCACTGCTCGCCCGGAGCAGCGACGCGCGGCAGCGCGAGCCCGCTCGAGAGCAGCTCGTTGGCCGGCCAGATGCGCTCGGGATTCGACACGAAATTGCTCTTCAGTCCCGGGTAGTAGTCGGCGATGCCCGAGGTGTGCGCGCAGAGATGGCCGAGCGTGATGCCGTCGAGTCCGGGCACCCAGTCGACGTACTTCGAGACCTGGTCGTCGAGCGCCACACGTCCGTCTTCGACGAGGCGCAACAGCACGGTGCACGTCACCTCGCTCGTGAGCGTTCCGAGGTGGAACTCGGTGTCGGTGCTGACGGGTCGGGACTTCTCGCCGAAGTCGACGGTGCCCGAGGTGCCCGTCCACTCGCCCGACCACGGCGACCATGCCCCTGCCACGCCGCCGCTCGAACCGCTGAGCCGCACGGCTTCGTCGAGCACCGCCTGCAGCTGGTCGGAGAGCTCACTGCCGAAGGCGGTGTCGACCGGGTCGAGCGCCGCCAACGGGTCGACGGAACCGCCGGTGCACCCGGACAGTCCGAGCACTCCGACGAGCAGTACGGCGAGAATCCCCCGCCTACGTGCGACCTTGGTCTGGCCAGCCACCTAGCTCCCCTCAGCCGTGTGTCCGGTGAAATTGTAACCCGGCCGGGGGCGATGCCCGGACGGGGCGTGCCGCGGCGCGGATCAGCGCTGCTGCGCGGTGATCTCGCGATCGGCCCCCGACATGAACCGCTCGACGTTGCGGTCGACGATGATGTCGCTCGGTCGCAGCGGTCGCTCGAGGTAGAGCCCATCGAGCGACGTGAGACGACTCAGCGCCACATACGTCTGCCCGGGGCTGAAGACTCGCTGACCGAGGTCGACGATCGCCGTGTCGTAGCTCGCGCCCTGCGACTTGTGGATGGTCACCGCCCAGGCCAGTTTCAGCGGGAACTGCGTGAACTCGGCGACGATCTGCTTCTCGAGCTTCTTGCGGATCGGGTCCCAGGTGTACTTGTACTTCTCCCACGTGACCTGCTCGACCTCGTGCTCCTCGCCGCCGACATCGACGCGCACGACGCGATCGAGCGAGGTGACGGTGCCGATGGTGCCGTTCACCCACCGTTGGCCCTCGGGCCCGATCGCGGTGTCGTTGCGGAGGAACATGACCTGCGCACCGAGCTTCAGCTCGAGGTTCTCGTCGGCGGGGAACGCCCGCCCGCCGAAGTCGCCGTTCACCTCGGCCTCGTTGCCCTGCGACTGGCCGGGCAACCGGTGCAGCTGCGTGCGGTTGATGCGGTTGACGGTGTCGTTGCGGGTCGCGAGGGTGATGGCGCCCTGCTCGGGCAACGGCCGCCGCGCGCCGACGCTGTTGAGCACGCCCGCGATCTCGGCGGTCACCATGCCGTGCCGCACCGCGTTCAGCATGTGCTTGAACTCGTCGTCGTGCTGGCGGTGGATCTCGCCGAGCTCGAAGATGCGCAGGTCGGTCTCGCGCCAGACCTTCGCGTCGAAGAACCACATCGAGTCGTAGGTGTCCGCGAAGTAGGCGCGCTCGTCGGCGTCGCCCGGCACGGGTGCGAGTTGGTACGGGTCGCCGAAGAGCACGACCTGCGCTCCCCCGAACGGCTCGAGCGGGCGCTGCCTGGCCTGGCGGAGCGATCGGTCCATCGCGTCGAGCAGGTCGGCGTTGACCATCGAGACCTCGTCGATCACGAGCGTGTCCATCGCGTTCAGGATCTTGCGCACCGTGTCGTTCTGCTCGATGTCGTGGTCGGCGATGACCCCGATCGGCAGCCGGAAGAGCGAATGGATCGTCTGGCCGCCGACGTTCAGCGCGGCGACGCCGGTCGGCGCGCAGATCACGATCTGCTTCTGCGTGTTCCAGTTCAGGTGGTTCAGCAGGGTCGACTTGCCGGTGCCGGCGCGACCGGTGACGAAGACGTGCTCGCGCGTGCCCTCGATGGCCTGGAACACCGCGGCCTGTTCTCGGCTGAGGGTGACGTTCTGCACTGGGGCGCTTTCGATTCGGCGAGCGGATGCCGCGGACGACGACGCGCGGCGATCCCACTGTAACCGGCCGCCGCAGGCGCCGAGCGGAGCTGGGGCGCTGCCGTTCAAGGCTCGGCCTCAGTTCCCCCGGTCGACGCCCCGTACACTTGTGCGGGTGGGGAGCTCCGGGGTGCGCGGCAGTCGAGTCTCGCCGTTGTCCGTCGCCGGATGGCTCGGGCTCGCGGTGCTGCTCGTGGGCGCCTTCATCGCCGCCCTCGGCGCCCTGAACCAGACCGTCTACGGCTCCTCGAGCTTCATCGAGCGCTACCTCTCGGCCATTGCGAACGATGACATCGCCGAGGCATCCACGACCCCGGGAGTCGCCCTCGACGAGGCCGAGCTCGCGGAGCTCGGCCTGCCCGCGAACGTCTCGACCGCGATGCTGCGTTCCGGTGTCATCGAGTCGGGCCCCGAAGACGTGCGAATCATGAGTGATGTCGCCCGGGGCGACGGCACGCACACGGTGACCGCGAGCTACCGTCTGGCCGACGCGATCGTGCAGTCCTCGTTCGACGTGCGCCCGATCGAGCCGCTCTACGGCGTGCTGAACCGCTGGGAGTTCGCGGTCAGCCCGCTCGCCGTGATCGACGTCACCGCCGCGCACAACCCGACGTTCACGGTCGGCTCGCTCACCCTCGACACGCGCGCCCTGAAGTCGGGCGAGGAGCTCGCCGCCTTCACCCAGGTGACGCCCTACATCGCGATCGCACCGGCCGTCTACGAGTTCTCCTTCAGCTCGGAGCTGCTCGAGGCCGTGCCCGTCACCGTGCAGGCCGATGCCTCGGCGCGCACGGCGGTGACCGTCGACGCGCAGCCGACCCCGGCGTTCGTGGAGCGCGTGCAGGCGAAGGTCGACGGATTCCTCGCCGCGTGCGCGACGCAGGCCGTGCTGCAGCCGGCCGAGTGCCCCTTCGGCATCGAGATCGACGACCGGGTCACGGGTGATCCCGAATGGAGCATCGTCACCTCGCCGCAGGTCACGCTGACACCCGGCGAGTCGTCGTTCGACATGCCGCCCACCGAGGGCGTCGCGCACATCACGGTCGAGGTGCAGTCGCTCTTCGACGGGCACTACTACACGCTCGACGAGGACCGCACCTTCACGCTCGCCCTCTCGGCGACGATCACGCCCGACGACACCATCGACATCCAGCTGAAGTAGCGCTTGCTGCCGCGGGCGTCGTACCCGGCGGCTACCGCGGGCGGTCGTGCTCGGCGATCGCGGCGAGCTGCGCGTTGTACGCCTCGAGCTCGGCGTCGCCCGTGCGGTCGGCATGCCGGTCGCGACGCTTCGACTCCTTCTCGTCGCTGCGCGCCCACTGCACGGCGACCGTGATCGCGAGCGCCACCGTCGGGATCTCGCCGATCGACCAGGCGATGCCGCCGCCGAGCTGCTGGTCGACGAGCGCGTCGGTGCCCCAGCCCATCGCGCCGTACCAGTCGGCGAGGAGGAGCCCGGTGCTCGACATGATCGCGAGGCCGAAGAACGCGTGGAAGGCCATGGTGCCGAGCAGCAGCAGCAGTCGGAACGGGTACGGCAGGCGGTACGGCACCGGGTCGATGCCGATCAGCGACTGCACGAACAGGTACCCCGTGATGAGGAAGTGCACGATCATCCACTCGTGCCCGATGTGGTCGAGCATCGTCCAGCGGAAGAGCGGCGAGTAGTAGAAGACCCAGAGCGACCCGACGAAGAGCAGGGCTGCCACGATCGGGTTCGCGATGAACCCGGCGAACCTCGAGTGCACGCCGAGCAGGATCCACTCGCGGCCGCCGCGGCTTCCGTCCTTCCGGGCACGGATGGCGCGGGCGGCGAGCGTCACCGGTGCACCGGGAACGAGCAGCACCGGCACGGCCATCGTGAGCACCATGTGCGCGAGCATGTGCGCCGAGAAGAGGTACTGCTCGTAGACGTTCACACCGCCGTTGGTGATGTAGACGAGCAGCAGGAGGCCCGAGACCCAGAGCACCGTGCGGTAGACCGGCCAGCGGTCGCCGCGCTTGCGCAGCCGCCGCACGCCCGCGATGTAGAAGAAGATGCCGAAGCCGCAGACGAGCAGCCAGATGAGATCGGGGTTCCACTCGGTGAAGAACCGGGTCCACTCGGGCCACGGCGGCAGCGGCTCCCCGGTGAGGATCTCGGCCGGCGTACGGGCGAGCGAACCCGCCTCCTCCTCCGAGACCGGGGTCGCGGTGCGGGCGAGCGCGGCCGCCGCGCCCGAGGCGAGGCCCATGAACGCGAGCTCGGCGACGACCAGCCACCAGAACGAGCCGGTGCGGGAACCGTCGGCCCGCGACATCCGCCCGATCAGGAACCGGCGCTGCGCGGCGCCGAAGAGTCCGAGCGCGATGAGGGCGACCACCTTGACGACGACGAGCCCGCCGTAGGGCGTGAACAGCTGGTCCCAGTCGCCGATGCGGAGCGCCGCACTCGCGTAACCCGAGAGCGCGACGACGATGAAGCTGATGAGCGCCACGGTCGAGTAGCGCGCGAGCACGACGGGCAGCCGCTTCGCGCCGAGCTCGCCCTTCAGCAGCACGATCGTGACGAGGCCGCCGAGCCAGACCGAGGCGAAGACGAGGTGCAGTCCGAGCCCCGTGACGGCGGCGGCGTGGCCGGCGGCGCCCGCCGCGTGGCCCTGCTGGGCGAGCGGCACGAGCGAGGCGACCGCGAGCACCGTCACGAAGACGAGCGCGGTGTGGTTGCGCACGGCGAAGCACAGCACGGTGACGGCGGCCGCGACGAGCGTCGTGGTGAGCCAGGCCTGGCCGAGCTCGATGGTCGTGACGAACTGGCCGAGCTTCTGCCCGAACGCATCGCTCAGGTCGAACGGCACGCTCGTGACGAGCAGGAAGGTGAAGAGGCCGGTCGCCGCGCTCGCGACCGTCATGACGGCAGCGGATGCCGCGGCGACGTCGAGCGCCAGGTCGAACTCGCGTCGCTTCGGGCTGAGTGCCCAGACCGCGAGCACGAGGGCGCCGATCATGCCCGCAGCGCCGAGGTTCACGAAGAGCTTCGCGACGGGCACGCCGTAGCGGGCGAGGGGCCCGGGATCCTGGATCAGCTGTTCTGCCGCGCCCCCGCCGTAGGCGAGGCCGGCGAATGTCGCGGCGAGGGCGACGGCGATGAGTGCGGCAGGGCCGAGCACTCGAACGGAGCGGGGCACCGAACCAGCCTAGACGGCCGTGCCCGTGCGTCCGCCCAGAGCGGGTGCCCGGCGCAGACGGCGAAGGGGCGCACGGCTCACGCCGTACGCCCCTTCGGGAAGTCGCAGTTACTTCGCAGCAGCCTTGAGCTTCGAGCCGGCCGAGACCTTGACCGAGTAGCCGGCCGGGATCTGGATCTCGGCGCCGGTCTGCGGGTTGCGGCCGGTGCGCGCAGCGCGGTGCGTGCGCTCGACGGCGAGCCAGCCCGGGATGGAGACCTTGGTGCCCGAGCCCACGGACTCGGCGAGCGCCTCGAAGAGGCCGCCGAGAACGGCGTCGACGGTGGCCTGGCTCTGTCCGGTCGACGCTGCGACCTTCGCGACGAGCTCGGTCTTGTTGAGCGACTTGTCAGCCATTGAATGTCCTCCTCGGACGTTCGCTGTTCGGTACAGCATGTGTGAGTTCTCGGGAACGATCGTTCAACCGCCCCCATGGCCGTTCAGGCCGCCTCGAATGTAACAGAGTTCCGCGGAATCCCGCGGATTTCCGGCACTTTCTGGCACCTTCGCTCCGGCGTGTCGCGTCCGCTGGGAGCGAATTCGCGCCGCATGGCGCGGTGCGGACGACGAAAGGGGCGCCCCGGGAAACCCGGGACGCCCCTCTCGGTGAAGCGTGAAGCTACGTGACTACCAGCTCGACTTGGTGATGCCGGGCAGCTCGCCACGGTGCGCCATGTCGCGGAAGCGGACACGCGAGACACCGAACTTCGTGAGCACACCACGGGGGCGGCCGTCGATGGCGTCACGCGAGCGCAGGCGAACCGGCGACGCGTTGCGGGGAAGCTTCTGCAGGCCCTTGCGAGCGGCCTCACGGCTCTCGTCGGTGCCGTTGGGGTCGACGAGCGCCTTCTTCAGCTCGAGGCGCTTCGCGGCGTACCGCTCGACGATCACCTTGCGCTGTTCGTTGCGCGCGATCTTGCTCTTCTTCGCCATTCTTAGCGCTCCTCTCGGAAGTCGACGTGCTTGCGCACTACAGGGTCGTACTTCTTGAGCACGAGGCGGTCGGGGTTGTTGCGGCGGTTCTTGCGGGTCACGTAGGTGTACCCGGTGCCGGCGGTCGACCGAAGCTTGATGATCGGCCGGATGTCCTGTGCCTTCGCCATTAGAGCTTCACCCCACGTGCCTGCATGTCCTTGACCACTGCCTCAATGCCACGAGCGTCGATCACCTTGATGCCCTTGGCGGACACGTTGATGGTGATGCTGCGACGCAGCGACGGCACGAAATAGGTCTTCTTCTGCACGTTCGGGTCGAAGCGGCGCTTCGTCCGGCGGTGCGAGTGCGAGATGTTGTGCCCGAAGCCGGGAACGGCTCCAGTCACCTGGCACACTGCTGCCATTGGTTTCCTCCAATACCGAGGGGCGGATGCCCCTCCCAAGGTCTCTTGTCTGCTGACCTTCCCCATGCGGAAGCCCGCGATCTCTCGCGTGATCTCGATGGGGAGTGTCGCGGCATGGGCAGTGGAAGTGCCCAGCCAACGAGCCAGCTTACCAGATCGAGCGCGGGCGACCGCACACGAGCCCGAACCGAGCGGATGCCGCGGCCCCGTCGTCACTCGGAGGGCGCAGGCTCCTCGCCGATCGTGCGACGCGAGAGGAGTGCAGCCAAGAGGAAGCACAGCGCGCCGAGGAGGGTACCGAGGTTCGCCCAGAACATGCTCGTGAGCGTGCCGGTGTCGGGATCGACGTAGGCGCCGACCGCCGAGACGGCGAACGCGATCGAGCCGAGCATGTTGAGCCACGTGCCGTGCCAGGTGCGGGCGTCGCGGTCCCAGAGCTCGCCGCGATCCTTCGTCGCCACGATGGCGAAGGCGCTCGCGGCGAGGAATGCGACCGAGCCGAACGCGTCGGGGCGCCAACCCGCACCGAGCTTCGTCGGGTCTGCGACGGCCGCGGCGAGCGCGACCGCGGTGCTCACGTTGAAGCAGAGCGTGCCGGCGAACTGCACCGCCGCTGCCCACCAGTCCCAGAAGTCGGCGTGGCTGGTGCCGCCTCTCGGAACGCGGCGGCCGCTGAGGCTCAGCTGGATGAATGCGGCGAGCGTGAAGAAGACCGAGCCGACGAAGAAGGTGATGCCGACCCCGACGCCGCCCACCCACTCCGCGTAGAACGGGATGGCGCCGACGAGGAAGCAGAAGGAGCCCACGGCGAAGCCCCAGGCCTCCCGGCGCAGCCGCCGAGGCCGGGGCACGCGGGCGCCGATGCGCTGCTCTGGAGCCGCCATGCTGCAACTCTAGCCATCGGTCGATGGGCGGCCGGGAACGCTCGGTGAACGCAGCCCGACGGTTCGCCGTCGTATCGGTCTCACTCGATCTGCACTATTGACGCCCTTCGCCGAAGGGGGCCACACTCGGAGTTTGGGCCGTCTTCCGGGGGTCGACACCCACTCTGCCGTCTCGGACGCGCCCATGTTCATGCACGACGAAGCAGAACACGGGGGACAACACCATGACCGATCTCAAGCCACGATCGCATTCCGGCAGCGGCAGCAGCGAACCGATCACGCCGGATCGTTCGAGCCACGCGTTCGCCGGAATCGGGGATCGCAACCAGCTGAACCCGATCTTCGCGCGAGAGGGCGAGGCGACGGACTTCCCCCTGGACCGGATTCCCGACGGCGAGTCGCTGCCCGAGACCGCGTACCAGATCGTCCATGACGAAGCCATGCTCGACGGCAACGCCCGCCTGAACCTGGCGACCTTCGTCGGCACGTGGATGGACACGCACGCATCGCAGTTGTACGCGGAGACCGCCGACAAGAACATGATCGACAAGGACGAGTACCCGCAGACCGCGGCGATCGAGACGCGATGCTGGAAGATGATCGCCAGTCTCTGGAACGCGCCGAGCGCGGAGGGCGCGATCGGCACGTCGACCATCGGGTCATCCGAGGCATGCATGCTCGGCGGGCTCGCACTGAAGCGCCGCTGGCAGCTGCGGCGCCGCGCCGAGGGCAAGTCGACCGAGAAGCCCAACCTCGTGCTCTCGAGCGCGGTGCAGGTGTGTTGGGAGAAGTTCTGCAACTACTGGGACGTCGAGGCGCGCTACGTGCCGATCAGCGACGAGCACAAGGTGCTCGACGGCCACGACCTCGACAAGTACGTCGATGAGAACACGATCGGCGTGGTCGCGATCATGGGCGTGACCTACACCGGGATGTACGAGCCCGTCGCCGAGATCTCCAAGGCGCTCGACGCGATCCAGGAGAAGACCGGCCTCGACGTGAAGATCCACGTCGACGGGGCATCCGGTGGCATGGTCGCGCCGTTCCTCCAGCCTGATCTCGTGTGGGACTTCCGCGTCGACCGCGTCGTGTCGATCAGCACCTCCGCACACAAGTACGGGCTCGTCTACCCCGGACTCGGATGGGTGGTCTGGCGCACGGTCGACGACCTGCCGAAGGACCTCGTGTTCGACGTCACGTACCTCGGCGGTCACATGCCGACGTTCGCGCTGAACTTCTCGCGCCCCGGAGCGCAGGTGCTGCTGCAGTACTACCTCTTCCTCCGCCTCGGGTGGGACGGCTACCGCAAGGTGCAGCAGGCGTCGCAGGATGTCGCGGTGTACCTGTCGGGCGAGATCGCGAAGATGGACGCGTTCGAACTCTGGAACGACGGCACCGACATCCCGGTCTTCGCATGGCAGCTGAAGCAGGGCCACACCGAGAACTGGAACCTCTACCACCTCTCGGAGCGACTGCGCCTGAAGGGCTGGCTCATCCCCGCCTACCCCATGCCCGACAACCTCTCGGACCTCGTGGTGCAGCGCATCGTCGTGCGGAACGGCCTGAGCCGGAACCTCGCAGAGTCGCTCCTCCTCGACATCCAGGAGGCCACCGAGTTCCTCGATGCCCTCGAGTCGCCCATGCCGATCGAGGGCCAAGTGTCCTCCTTCACGCACTGAGGCTGACCCATGACCGCCATCAAGGAGCCGGGAGGCACCCCGGCAGGGTCGGCAGCACCGAAGCGCGCCGACGGCACCGTCGCGCCGTCGCCCGAGCACGTGAAGGCGCACCCGTTCGACAAGGTCCCGCACAAGCCGGCGATCGGCGCACCGGGTGTGACCTCGCAGAAGTTCATGTCGCTCATGCAGCTCGCGATCCTGACCGTCGTCGCGGTCGCCTCGCTGCGGAGCCTGCCGGCGATGGCCGGATACGGGCTCGGGTCGATCACCCTGTTCATCATCCCCGCGATCTTCTTCCTCGTACCGACGGCGCTCGTCGCGGCGGAACTCGCGACGGGGTGGAAGGGCGGCGTGTTCACGTGGGTGCGTGAGGCGTTCGGCGGCAAGTGGGGATTCCAGGCGATCTGGCTGCAGTGGGTGCAGAACGTCGTCTGGTATCCGACCCAGATCGCGTTCATCGCGGCGTCGCTCGCGTTCGTGTTCCTCGACCCGAACCTCGCGAACTCCGGGCTCTACACCGCGATCGTCATCCTGGTGCTCTACTGGTTCTCCACCTTCATCACCCTGAAGGGCGGCAACCTCTTCGCGAAGGTCGGCTCCTGGAGCGGACTCGCCGGAACGATCTTCCCGGGCCTGCTGCTGATCATCTTCGGCATCATCTGGGTCTCGACCGGCCAGACGAGCCAGATCCCGCTGACCGCCGAGTCGATCATCCCGCCGTTCACAGGGCTCGCCTCGATCGTGCTCATCGTGTCGAACGTGCTGGCGTACGCGGGCATGGAGGTCAACGCGGTGCACGCGAACGACCTGAAGAACCCGGGCAAGGAGTATCCGAAGACCGTGCTCATCGCGTCGATCCTGATCCTCGGCATCTTCATCGTGCCGACGATCGCGATCGGCCTGGTCGTGCCGTCCGACAAGCTGGGGCTGACGACCGGTATCAACCTGGCGTTCCAGGGGTACTTCGAGGCCTTCGGCGTGCCGTGGCTGACACCGGTGCTGTCACTGCTCATCGCGCTCGGCGCCTTCGCCTCGGTCGTCACGTGGATCGCGGGTCCGTCTCGCGGCCTCCTCGCGGCCGCGCGCAGCGGATACCTCCCGGTGTTCCTGCAGAAGCGCAACAAGGCGGGCGTGCAGGTCGGCATCCTGACCGTGCAGGGCATCGTCGTGACGCTGCTCGCGTCGCTGTTCCTCTTCGTGCCGAACATCAACACGGCGTTCATCCTGCTCGTCGACATGGCGGCGGCGCTCTACCTCATCATGTACATGATGATGTTCGCCGCGGCCATGCGGCTGCGGGCGAAGCAGCCGCACGTCGTGCGCACCTATCGCGTGCCCGCGATGTACGTGGTCGCGACCATCGGGTTCCTCGCGTGCCTGGCCGCCTTCATCCTCGGGTTCATCCCGCCCGAGGGCTTCGGGGGCGGGGCGCCGGGCTGGACCTATCCGGTGCTCGTCGGAGTGGTCGTGCTCGCGCTCGGCGTGCCGCCGCTCATCTTCTATGCTGCGCGGAAACCGTCATGGGACCAGCGCACCGCCGAGGAGAAGACGACGTTCGACGACGTGCTCGTGAATCCCCCCGCCGCCGCGAACCCGGCGGGTGCCCCGGCGACGCCTGGGGTCGCAGCCGGCGGGGCACCGCCGCCTGCTGGCTGACCGGCCGGCGCTCGACGACGAACGGCGAGTGAACGAAGAGGGGGCGGATGCCGCAGCATCCGCCCCCTCTGTTCGCCCGCCTGTTCGCGTGGCGCGCTGAAGCTACTTCGTCAGCGAGTCGACGTACTCCTGGTTGTCGGCGATCCACTGCTCGACGATCGGCGCGTAGTCGTCGGAGCCGTCCGCGTTGAACATCGCGTTCTCGAGCGAGAAGAGCAGCTCGGAGTCCATCTCGAAGTCCTGCAGCCAGCCCGCGAGGGTCGGGTGGGTCGTCTCGAAGCTCTTGCCGCCGAAGGAGTGGATGCCCTCGGCCTCGCCGAGCGCGCCCTCGGGGTCCTCGAGGTCCTTGAGGGGGAACGCGTCGTAGGCCCAGTGCGGGCGCCAGAGCGTGACCGCGACGTTCTCGCCGGCCTCCGTGGCGGCGGTCAGCTCGGCGAGCATCGCCGGCGTCGAGCTCGTCAGGTAGTCCATCTTCTCGAGGCCGTAGGTCGGGATGACCTCTTCGGTCGTGACCCGGTTCAGGCCCGAGCCCGGCTCGATGCCCACGAGACGGTTGTCGAAGAGCTCGGCGTTCGCGGCGAGGTCGGCGAGCGAGTCGACCGGGGCGTCCTCGTTCACGGCGATCGTGAGCTTGGCGTCTTCGTTCCAGGCGCCGAGGTCGACGAGGTCGTCGCCGTACTGCTCGATGTAGTCGGCGTGCGTGATCGGCAGCCACGTGTCGAGGGTGACGTCGTAGTCGTCGGTCGTGAGGCCGGAGTAGACCGGCGCCGGGTCGGCGTACTCGAGCGTGACGTCGTAGCCCTGCTCGGTGAGCACGGCCTTCCAGAGCTCGCTCGCGGCGATGCCCTCGTCCCAGCCGTTGAAGACGGCGATCGTGACGGACTTCTCGTCGCCGTTCTCGAGGGTCTCGGCCTCCGCGCCTGCGGCGCAGCCGGCGAGTGCGAGTGCGGAGACCGCTCCGAGTGCGAGTGCTCCGGTGAGCGTGCGCTTCTTCATGTGTGTTCCTTTCCTCCCGTGTGCTGTGTCACGGGTGTTGGGGAGCGTCGCGCGATTCCGCGCGACGAGTCGTTCACCGCGGCCGGACCGCGGGGTCGGGCCGCGGTGCGGCCTCGGGGTCAGGCGGTGGCGGATGCCGCGGGCAGGCGCTCCGCCTCGGGGCCGAGCGGCTCCGCGGCATCCGTCGACGGCGCCTGATCGCGTCGCCTGCTCTGCTTCCGCGGGGTGCCGAGCGCGCCGGTCACGCGGTCGAGGATGATCGCGAGGATCACCACCGAGAGTCCGGCCTCGAAGCCGAGGCCGACGTCGATGCGGGTGAGCGACTGCACGACCTCGCCGCCGAGCCCGCCCGCGCCGACCATGCCGGCGATGACGACCATCGAGAGCGAGAGCATGATGACCTGGTTGACGCCGGCCATGATGCTCGGCATCGCGAGCGGCAGCTGGATCTGGCGGAGGATGCGCCACGGCGATGCGCCGAACGCCTGTCCGGCCTCGACGACCTCCTTGTCGACGCCGCGGATGCCGAGCTCGGTGAGCCTGACGCCGGGGGCCATCGCGAAGATGATCGTCGCGACGATGCCGGGCACGACGCCGACGCGGAAGAGGATGAGCGCCGGGATCAGGTAGACCATCGCCGGCATCGTCTGCATGAAGTCGAGGATCGGACGGATGACCTTCGACGCCACGTCGGAGCGGGCGGCGAGCACGCCGAGCGGCACCGAGATCACCACGGCGATGAGCGAGGCGACGAGCACGAGTGCGAGCGTCGACATGGCGTTGTCCCACTGGTCGACGCCGACGATCACGAGCAGGCCGAGTGCGGAGCCGACGGCGAGCTTCCAGCCCTTCGCGAACCAGGCGATCGCGGCGATCACGAGGATGACGATCCAGAACGGCGGTGTCTGCAGCACGAAGTCGACGAGGTCGTAGAAGCCGGCGAAGATGTTCCGCACGACGGTGAAGAACCCGCCGAACACGTCGGTGATGAAGTGGATGACGGCGTCGGCCCAGTCGCCGAGCGGGAGTCGGAAGTCGTTCATGCCGGGCTCCTCTCCCCCGCGGCATCCGCTCGCGTGGCTTCTGCGCGGATCACGGCGGCCTCCGCCGCCGCTGCCGCCACTGCACTGGCATCGGCCGCATCGGCCATCGCCGTGTCGGGCCGAGCCGTGCGGTGCAGCGTCGCGGTGATGACGTCGACCGGGATCGTCGCGGGCGTCTCGATGACGGTGTGCTCCCCCGTGTTCGACGAGACGTTGCCGAGGGCCGCGAGCAGGGTGACGCGGGGCACGGCGCCGAGCAGGCGCCCCTGGTCGTCGACGACGGCGAGCGGCAGCTGGCTCTCGACGGCGCTCTCGAAGAGCTCGGAGAGGTGCTCGTCGGCGCCGACGACGGGGTGGTCGTCGCTGATCGCCGGCTCGAGCGATCGCTCGCCCCGCTGCACGAGCCGCAGCACGTCGCGGTCGTGCACGACGCCCAGCAGGCGACGGCCGCCGCCGACCACGAAGACCATCGAGGTCTGCAGGTCGCGCATCGAGCGCAGCGCCGCACGCGGACCGGCCGAGGCGGTGACGACGGCCCGCGGGGCCTCCATCACGTTGCCGGCCGTCAGCACGCGCGAGCGATCGACGTCCTGCACGAACTGGGCCACGTAGTCGTCGGCGGGGTCGGTGAGGATCTCCTCGGCGGTGCCGAGCTGCACGATGCGCCCGTCGCGCATGACCGCGATGCGGTCGCCGAGGAACATCGCCTCGTTGAGGTCGTGGGTGATGAAGACGATCGTCTTGCCGAGCTCCTGCTGCAGCTCGACGAGCTGCTCCTGCATCTCCTTGCGGATGAGCGGATCGAGCGCCGAGAACGCCTCGTCCATGAGCAGGATGTCGGTGTCCGACGCGAGCGCACGAGCGAGCCCGACGCGCTGCTGCATGCCGCCGGAGAGTTCGGAGGGCATCTTGTCGCCCCAGCCGCCGAGGCCGACCCGCTCGAGGATGTGCTCGGCGCGTTCACGCCGCTCGGCGGCGGGCACGCCCTGGAGTTCGAGCCCGTACGCCGCGTTCTCGAGCACGTTGCGGTGCGGCAGCAGCGCGAAGTGCTGGAACACCATCGAGACGTGGCGACGACGCACCTCGCGAAGCCGCTTCGGCGACATGCCCGTGATGGTCTCCCCCATCACCGTGACGGTGCCGTCGGTCGGTTCGAGCAGGCCGTTCAAGGTGCGGATGAGCGTCGACTTGCCCGAGCCCGACAGCCCCATGACGACGAAGATCTCGCCGCGGCGCACGTCGAACTCGGCGTCGATCACCGCTGCGGTGCCGAGCGGTGCGAGTTCGGCGCGGCTTGCGCCGGAGCGGAGTCGGGCGAGCGCCTCCGCCGGCTTGCGGCCGAAGAACTTGGTGAGGCGACGGACCGAGAGTGCCGGCGATTCGGCCTCGATTGCTGGTGTTTCGGACATGGACAGGCTCCCGGAGCGCACGCCGAACGCCGCGCACGGACGACGTGCGCGGTCAGGAATCGGGCAGGGCTGACTCGTGGGTCACGGCCGGGTTGACGGCGATCGGGAGGTCTGGACTCAAGCCCCGTGCTGATACCGGGCGAAACGACTTCCTTGCATCCGGCCATCGGGGCCGGATGCCACGCCGCCGAACCATACGCTTCTGCATGCCGTTTTCGGAATGCAGAACCGCGGACTGGGCGATTCGGTCTTGCAGGACCGTGTCCACCGTATCGAGGTCGTCGAGGCAACCCAAATCGTGCGGCGTGAATTGCCCCCGGATCTGGGTTTTCACTTCCGCGACCGCGGCACTACTCCCCCGCGGCCTGCAGCCTCGTGCAGTTGGCGCAGAGCCCGAAGACGTCGACGACGTGCGCAGCGCCGGTGAATCCGTGCTCGGCTGCGACCGTCTTCGCCCACGCCTCGACCTCGTCGGCGGCGATCTCGACGGTCAGCCCGCAGTTGCGGCAGATGAGGTGATGGTGGTGCCCGGTCGTGCTGCAGGCCCGATAGAGCGCTTCGCCGTCGGGCGACTGCAGCGAGTCGGCCTCGCCGCTCGAGGCGAGATCGCCGAGCGCACGGTAGACGGTCGCGAGTCCGATCGGGGAGCCGCTCGAATGCAGGGTCGAGTGCAGCGCCTGCGCGCTGATGAACCCCTCGGTGCCGTCGAGTGCTTCGCGAACGGCCTCTCGCTGCCAGGTGTTGCGCTTCATGCGATCCGTGCGTCCTCCGCGGTCTCCACCGGTATGGAGACTCGGTTCAACGGTAGCGCGCGAAGCTTGGAGATCCCCAGTGCGAGCAGGAAGAAGGCCGTGGCGGCCAGCGCGATCGCAGGGCCCGCCGCGATCTCGAACATCCGCGAGGAGATGACGCCCAGCACGCCCGACGCAGCGCCGATGACCGGGGCGGTGAAGAGCAGGCCCCGGAACGAGCGCACCATGAGTCGCGCGGCTGCCGCCGGCGCCGCGATCAGGGCGATCGCGAGGATGGCGCCGACCGCGGGCAGCGAGCTGACGACCGACGCCGCCGTGAGGCCGAGCACGAGCAGTTCGATCGGCCACTCCCGGTAGCCGGCGGCGCGGAAACCGTGCGGATCGAACGTCGAGAAGGCGATCTCCTTGCCGAACAGCGAGATGCAGAGCGCCGCGACGGCGCCGACACATGCCGCGAGCAGAATGTCTGCGTTGCTCACCGTGAGGATCGAGCCCATGAGCAGGGATTCGGCGCGCACGGGCAGCCCCGGGATCAGCGCCTGGAGCAGCGCTCCGGCGGCGAACCCGCCGGTCAGCACGATGCCGGCCGCGACCTGCGCACCCTGGCGACGCACGCGGGCGATGCCCGCCATGACGGCGACGAGCACGACGGATGCCACGGCTGCACCGGCCGGCACGCTCACCCCGAGGGCGGCCGCCACCACGGCGCCGGGGTAGGTGCCGTGCGTCAGCGCCTGGGCGAAGAAGGTGCGCCGGCGCACGACCACGAGGCTGCCGACGAGCCCGGCGCCGGCGCCGATGATGATCGCGGCGATGAGCGCCCGTTCGAAGTACCCCATCAGCGCCCCTCCCCCGCCGGTCGAGCCTCGGCCGCCCCGACCGCTGGTCGAGGAGCGGCGGGCGAGGAGGACCGTGCAGTGCGGCCCGCCGCCGGTCTCGCCTCGTGGCTCCGGCCGAACATCGAGGCGATGAGCAGCACGAGGGCGTAGCCGACGACGAAGACGGCCACGACCGTGCTGCCCGCCGGCACGTCGACGCCGGCGCCGACCGAGATCGCGAACCCGAGGGCCAGGCCGAGCCATGCCGCGACGGCCGCGAAGACCGCGGCCGCGGGGAACAGCCACCACAGCCGCGCCGTCGTGAGCCGCGCCACCGCGCCGGGCACGATGAGCAGTGCGAGCACGAGCAGCGTGCCGATCGTGCTCGCGGCCGCCACCACGACCAGCGCGATCGCCGAGTTCAGCACGAGATCGAGCACGAGCGCCGAGTCGCCGGCGGCGCGGCTCCCCTTCGCATCGAACGCCCGGTACAGCTGCTGCTTCAGGGTGACCAGCACCATGACGAGCGCGATGAGGCTCACGGCCACGAGCGGCAGCACCTCGTCGGGCGGGATCGTCAGCACGCGGCCGAAGAGCAGCGCCTCGAGCTCGCCGGCGTAGTCGTCGCTGCGGGAGACCACGATGACGCCGACACTGAACGTCGCGGTCAGCACGATCGCGATCGCCGCGTCGGAGGTGATGCCGGCGCGGTCGAGCCAGGTCAGGGCGAGCGCGCCGGCGAGAGCGGCGATCGCCGCTCCGGGCAGGAGGCCGGCGCTGCCGCCGACGGCGAGGCCGATGGCCAGCCCCGGGAAGACGGCGTGGGTCAGCCCGTCGCTGATGAACTCGAGCCCCCGGAGGTTCACGAGCACGCCGACGAACCCGGCGACGACCGCGAGCACGAGCATGACGAGGAGCGCCCGCCCCATGAATGGGATGGCGAAGGCTCCGAACAATGCGTCGGTCAGCGACATCCGTCACCGCCGTGCCGGCTCGAACCGATATATGTCGCGGTCGGCATTCAGTGGCCCTCGTGCCCGGGGACCACCAGCGTGTGCTCGTCGATCTCGACCTCGACACCCTCGAAGCACTCCTGCACGTTGCCGAGCGTGAGCACGTCGTCGACCGGACCGCTCGCGAGCTGGGTGCGGTTGACGAACACCACCGAGTCGCAGACGCGACGTGCGAGATCGAGGTCGTGCGTCGAGACGAGCACCGCGACGCCGCGGGCCTTCAGCGCGCGGAGCGTCTCGACGAGCGCGTCTCGATTGGGTTGATCGAGGCCGTTGAAGGGCTCGTCGAGCAGCAGCAGACCGGGATCGGAGGCGAGCGCCCTCGCGAGGAGGCCACGCTGGCGCTGCCCGCCCGAGAGCTCGCCGAACGGACGCTTCGCGAGTTCGGCGAGGCCGACCGTCTCGAGCGCGTCGCGCACCGCGGCGCGGTCGGCACGCCCGGGCCAGCGCAGCAGCCCGAGTCCGCGATAGCGACCCTGCATCACGACCTGCTCCACGCTGATGGGGAAGTCGGGATCGAGGTCGGCCGATTGCGGCAGGAATCCGACCATGCCGTTCGCGGCATGCGACGGGCCCGCGCCGGCATCGGACGTGCGAGCGCCGAACTCGATCGTGCCCGCCGTGCGCGGCACGAGGCCGAGCACGCCCTTCAGCAGGGTCGACTTGCCCGCGCCGTTCGGACCGATGAGCGCGACGGCCTCACCGGGCGCGATGTCGAGGTCGAGGCCGCTGACTCCCGTGCCTCCGGGGTGGGTGAACGCGGCGCCGCGGAGGCGCAGCACGGGGGAGTCGTTCATGGCTGTCATCCTTGCAGTGCCTCGGGCAGCGCGGTAGGCGTGACGCCCCATGATTCGAGGATCAGCCGCGCATTGTGCAGCTGGCTGCCGAGGTACGTTGCGCCTTCGCTGCCTTCGACGCCCAGGGAGTCGCCGTAGAGGGCGTCGGGGCCCGAGAAGACGGTGACGCCGGCCTCGGCGGCGATGGTCTCGGCGGCCTTCGGCGAGATGGAGGCCTCGGAGAACACGGCCGTGGCACCGGTCGCGCGGATGCGGTCGACGAGCGCGTCGATCTCGGCCGCGCTCGGCTCGGCGTTGTCGTCGAAGCTCGGGATGACGCTGCCGACGAAGGTCACGTCGTAGGCGTCGATGAAGTAGGTGAAGGCGTCGTGGTTCGTCACAAGCAGCCGGTCGGCGGCCGGCACGGTCTCGACGTTCTCGGTGATCCAGTCGTCGAGCGCGTCGAGCTTCGCCAGGTAGTCGGTCTCGTTCTGCGCGATGGCGGCGGCGTCGACGCCGGGAACATCGGCGAGGCCGTCGGCGATGTTCTCGACCATGTGCTCGGCGAGTTCGGGGTCGGTCCAGATGTGCGGATTGCCGGCACCGTGGTCGTGGTCGGCGTCGTCATGCTCGGCATGGTCGTCGTCCGCGGCATCCGTCGCCGCGGACTCGTCGTGGGCATCGTCATGGTCGTCGTCGTGGTCGTGCGCATCGGCGTCGCCGTGGTCATCGGTGCCGTGGAGCTCGATGCCGGTGCTCGCGTCGATGAGCACGCCGTCGAACCCCGATGCCTGCACTGCGTCGTCGAGCCAGCTCTCGAGCCCGCCGCCGTTGACGACGAGGGCGTCGGCCTGCGACAGCGCGAGCAGCTGCGCCGCAGAGGGGTCGAAGCTGTGGGCGCTCTGGCCGGGGGAGAGGAGTTGGGTGACCTCGGCGCTGTCACCGACGAGCTCGCGCGTGAAGTCGCCGACCTGGGTCGTCGTCGCCACGATCTCAGGGCCGCCACCAGAGGCTCCGGATGCCGCGGGTGCCGTGCACCCCGCGAGCGCCAGGGCAGACACGGCCAGCATCGCTCCGCCGGCGAGGGTCGCGGGCAGTCGACGGAATGCGCTGGTTCGAGTGGTCATGATTCCACCGTACGTCTTATTGATAATGATTGTCAAAACCATGAAGCGACCGATTCGGACACACTGGATGAACATCGGCGGGCGATCCCCGCATTCCCACGTCATCCTGTGGAGAGCTCTGGCGAGTGTCGCACCGACGTGCGAGAGTGAAGCACGTGGATACGACGACAGCTCCTCTCACGTTGCATCCGTTCACCGTCGCCGATGCCGAGCGCGTGCTCTCGGGCGAGGTGGACCCCCACGACGGATGGGAAGGCGCCTACGCCTTCACCGACGAGCCGGAGCTGCTCGCCGAGTACCTCCGCACGGTGCAGCAGAACGGTGATCCGACGCCCTTCGGCCCCTACCTCGTTCGTCGAGGCGAAGACGGCCCGGCCATCGGGGGAGTGAACCTGTTCGGTCCGCCCGGCGACGACGGGGCGGTCGAGTTCGCATTCGGCCTCGTGCCAGCGGTGCGCGGCCAGGGCCTGTCGACGCACACCGTCGCGGCCGTCGTCGAGCTCGCTCGAAGCGCCGGTGTCGTGATCCTCCGCGCCGAGGCCGAGGTGCCGAACCTGCCTGCTCGGCGCGCGCTCGAGGGCGCCGGGTTCTCGCAGTCGTCGCGCACGACAGAGGCGATCACGTACGACCTGCACCTGTAACCTCGTACGGAGGTTTCGACAGGCTCAACCCGCAGGGTCTCTGTTGGTCGAGCTCGTCGAGACCCGACCACGACTACTCGAGCAGCAGCGCCGGCTCCTCGATGATCGACGCGACGTCGGCGAGGAATCGCGAGGCCACGTCGCCGTCGACCACTCGGTGATCGAACGAGGCGCCGATCGTCGTGACGAAGCGCGGTCGCACCTCGCCGTCGACCACCCACGGCTTCTGCTTGATCGTGCCGAGCGCGACGATAGCGACCTCGCCCGGGTTCAGGATCGGCGTGCCGGTGTCCATGCCGAAGACGCCGATGTTCGTGATCGTGATCGTGCCGTTCTGCATCTCGGCGGGCTGCGTCTTGCCCTCGCGCGCCGTCAGCGTGAGCTGCTCGAGCGCCGTGGCGAGCTCGACCATCGTCATCGCCTGGGCCTCCTTGACGTTCGGGACGATGAGGCCCCGGGGCGTCGCCGCGGCGATGCCGAGGTTCACGTAGTTCTTGACCACGATCTCGGAGTCGGTCCATTGCGCGTTGACGGTGGGGTTGCGGCGCACGGCCCAGATCATCGCCTTCGCCATGATGAGGAGCGGCGAGATGCGCACCCCGGCGTAGTCGGGGGAGGCCTTCAGCCGCTTCAGGTACTCCATCGTGCGGCTCGCGTCGACATCGACGAAGACGCTCACGTGCGGGGCCTGGAAGGCGCTCTGCACCATCGCGCTCGCGATCGCCTTGCGCACGCCCTTGACGGGGATGCGTTCCTCACGGGCCTCGGGGCGCTCGGGCGTCTGGATGTTGCGGAACACGCTCGCCTGGCTCGCCTCGCGGATCACGTCGTCGCGCGTGATGTCGCCGATCGGGCCCGTCGGCGCGACCCGCGACAGGTCGACGCCCAGGTCTTTGGCGAGCTTGCGGATCGGCGGCTTCGCGATCACCGGGAGCTGCGGAGCGGGTCGCGACGGTGCGGCGACGGATGCCGCCGTGCTTGCGGCGGCCGCAGGAGCCGTGCTCACCGGTGCAGGCGGGGGAGTGGGGGCGGCGAGATGCCCGTGCGCCCCGTCGGGCGTGACGTGTCGCCGGCGACGCGTGGCCGCCGGACCGGAGCTGCCGTGCCCGACGAGCACGGCGCCGCTGGCCTCGGCGGCATCGGCTGCCGGAACGGTGCCGTAGATCGGCAGCGACTCGGCGGCCGGTTCGGCACTGCCGGCTGGCGCACCGGAGTCGACCACCGGAGCCGTGGCCGGCGCGGCGGGGGCATCGGAGACGAGCCCCGCGGCATCCGTCTGGATGACCAGGATCGGGGTGCCCACGTCGACGGTGCTGCCCTCTTCGACGAGGAGTTCGGAGACGACGCCCTCGAACGCGCTCGGCAGTTCGACGAGCGACTTCGCGGTCTCGATCTCGACGAAGACCTGGTCGAGGCTGATGCGATCGCCGGGTGCGACCCGCCACTGCACGATCTCGGCCTCGGTGAGGCCCTCGCCGACATCGGGGAGGGGGAATCGGATCTCGCTCATACTCTTTACCCTCGCAGTCGGTCTATGCCGTCATCGTCATGTCAGCGCGCGCGTCGCGCGCCGTGTCAGTACGCCAGTGCGCGGTCGACGGCCTCGAGCACTCGGTCGGGACTCGGCAGGTACTCGGTCTCGAGTGCGGCAGGCGGGAAGGGCGTGTCGAAGCCCGACACGCGCAGCACCGGCGCCTCGAGCGAGTAGAACGCCCGCTCGGCCACCGTCGCCGCGATCTCGGAGCCGACCGAGACGTTGCCGTAGGCCTCTTGGGCGACGACGAGGCGACCGGTGCGGTGCACCGACTCGAGCAGGGGCCCGTAGTCGATGGGGGAGAGCGAACGGAGGTCGACGACCTCGATGCTGCGCCCCTCGCCGGCGGCGATGTCGGCCGCCTGCAGCAGCGTCGCGATCATCGCGCCGTGGCCGACCACCGTGACGTCGGTGCCCTGGCGCATGACGCGGCTCGCGTGCAGCGGCAGGCCGGCGTGGTCGAGGTCGACCGGGCCCTTCGGCCAGTAGCGGCTCTTCGGCTCGAAGAACAGCACGGGGTCGTCGGAGCGGATCGCCTCCTGGATCATCCAGTAGGCGTCGTGCGGGTTCGACGGGCTCACCACGCGCAGGCCCGGGGTGTGCGCGAAGTACGCCTCCGGGCTCTCTTGGTGGTGCTCGATCGAGCCGATGTGGCCGCCGTAGGGCACCCGGATCACGACGGGCATCGAGAGGCTGCCGTCGTGGCGCACCGTCTGGCGCGCGAGCTGGGTCGTGATCTGGTCGAACGCGGGGAAGATGAAGCCGTCGAACTGGATCTCGATGACCGGGCGGTAGCCGCGCATCGCGAGTCCGATCGCGGTGCCGACGATGGCCGACTCGGCGAGCGGCGTGTCGAGGATGCGCTTGTCGCCGAACTCCGCCGAGAGCCCCTCGGTCACGCGGAAGACGCCGCCGAGCGGGCCGATGTCCTCGCCCATGAGCAGCACCTTCTCGTCGGCGCGGAGCGCCTCGCGGAGGCCCGCGTTGATGGCCTTCGCCATCGAGAGCGTCTGCACGCCGCGCACGGGGGCCTCGCCGGTCGAGGGCGTGTCGCTCGCGACATCCGTCACGTGGTTCTCCTCTTCGGTGCGGGCGGCGCTCATGCCACGCCCCCTGCCGGACCCTCGAACGAGGTCTCGAAGTTCTCGAGCCATGCGGCCTGCTCGACCATGAGGGGGTGCGGTTCGCTGTACACGTGCTCGAAGATCTTCTCGCGCGTCGGCGCCTGCAGGTCGAGGGCGCGGCGACGCAGGTCGGCCGCGATGTCGTTGGCCTCGGCCTCGACGTCGGCGAAGAACGAGGCGGATGCCCCGCGGCCCTCGAGCCACGTGCGGTAGCGCGTGATCGGGTCGCGCGCCTCCCAGTAGGCCACCTCGTCGTCGGTGCGGTACTTCGTGGGGTCGTCGGCGGTGGTGTGTGCGCCCATGCGGTACGTCACGGCCTCGATGAGGCTGGGGCCGTCACCGGCGCGCGCCTCCTCGAGCGACTGGCGGGTGACCGCGTAGCTCGCGAGCACGTCGTTGCCGTCGACCCGCACGCCGGGCATGCCGAAACCGCCGCCGCGGAGCGACAGCGGGCTCCGCGACTGCCGGGCGACGGGCACCGAGATCGCCCACTGGTTGTTCTGGATGAAGAAGACCTGCGGCGTCTGGTAGCTCGAGGCGAAGACGAGGGCCTCGTTGGCGTCGCCCTGCGAGGTCGAGCCGTCGCCGTAGTACACGAGCACCGCGGCATCCGTCTCGGGGTCGCCCGTCGCGGTCGCACCGTCGAACTGGAGGCCCATCGCGTACCCGGTCGCGTGCAGCGTCTGCGACGCGAGCACGAGCGTGTAGAGGTGGAAGTTGCCGTTCTCCTCGGGGTTCCACCCGCCGAGGGTGGCGCCGCGCAGCAGCGCGAAGATGCGCGCGAGGTCGAGTCCGCGGATCATGCCGACGATGTGCTCGCGGTACGACGGGAACAGGTGGTCCTGCGGGCGGGCGGCGTGCGCCGAACCCACCTGAGCCGCCTCCTGCCCGTGACTCGGCACCCACAGGGCGAGCTGGCCCTGCCGCTGCAGGTTCGCACCGGCCACGTCGATGCGGCGCGAGACCGCCATGTCGCGGTAGAAGCGCTGCAGCTCGGCGTCGGTCAACGCCTCGACGAGCGGGAGATAGGCCTCGGCCTCGGGGGAGGGACGGAGTTCGCCCTCATGGGTCAGGAGCTGGACCGTCGGCGCGGTGAACTCTCTTTCGCGGGCTGCCACCGTTCCACGCTACCCGCTACTGCGGGTCCCCTTCTTGTGAGCCCGGTACAAGCTCACCCAGAATCGTGAGGAGGATGTCCACAGATTCCGCTTCGCCGATCGAGATGCGGATGCCGTCGGGGGCGAAGGCGCGCGTCACGATTCCGGCGTCGAAGAGACGCTCGGCCACCGCGGTCGTCGCCTCGCCCGCGGGCAGCCAGACGAAGTTGCTGCGCGCGGGCGGCACCGGCCATCCCTGCGCGACGAGCGCTGCATGCACGCGATCGCGCCGATCGGCGATCGCGCCGACCCGCTCGAGCAGTTCGGCCTCGGCGGCCGGCTCGAGCGAGGCGATGGCAGCGGATGCCGCGGCAGCCGTGACCCCGAGGGGGATCGCCGTGGCGCGAGCGGCGTCGAGCAGTTCGACGGGGCCGATGGCGTAGCCCACACGGAGGCCGGCGAGGCCGTATGCCTTCGAGAAGGTGCGGAGCAGCACGAGGTTCGGGTAGCGGCCGATGAGGGTCGCGCCGTCGACGGCGTCGTCGTCGCTACCGCCGCCGCGCACGAACTCGGCGTACGCCTCGTCGAGCAGCACGAGCCGGTCGGCGGGCACCTTCGCCATGAAGGCCTCGAACTCGGCGGCGGTCACGACGACGCCCGTGGGGTTGTTCGGCGAGCACACGATGACGACGCGCGTGCGATCGGTGATCGCGGCGGCCATCGCGTCGAGGTCGTGGCCGTGGTCGGCGCGGTTCGGCACCATCACGCTCGTGGCACCCGCCACCGTGACGAGACCAGGGTAGGCCTCGAACGAGCGCCAGGAGTAGACGACCTCGTCTCCGGGGGCGGCGGCCGCGAGGATGAACTGGGCGAGGAGCGCGACCGACCCTGCGCCGACCAGCACCTCGTCGGCCGTCACGCCGAACCGCACGGCG